>CAVXCX010000013.1:0-354843 GCA_963760395.1 uncultured Gammaproteobacteria bacterium | reverse complement strand
TGGCATCGCGCTACTGTCTATCGGCGGTGAACTGACCGTGCGGAATGGCGTGTCAATCGCTGACAGCCTGGGCGTTTCGCCGGCCATCATCGGCCTGTTTTTAATTGCTGTTGGCACGAGTATGCCAGAGCTTGTTACCTCCATTGTTGCCGCCACGCGTGGTGAATCTGACCTCGCGCTCGGCAATATTGTTGGCTCCAATATCTTTAATTCCCTGATCGTGCTGCCGGCAAGCAGCATTATTGCTCAGGTCCCGGTACCTCAAGGTGGCATTGGCGATCTGTTGTTGTCGCTGTTCCTCACGGCGATTCTCGTACCGATCTTTCTTTTTGGAGATGCCCGGCTCGGCAGAAAAGAGGGCGTCTTCCTGTTGTTGCTGTATTTCAGCTACGCGACGATGCGAGTCTTTTTTGCCGCCTGATTTTCCCGAACTTTGGCCGCGTTCGTTACTCAAAGTAGATCTGTAGCCAAATATCATAAGAATGATAGCCGCTGAACCGGACCAGGCCCGTGGTGACAAGCAGTTATTTAAATACCGGGAGGAAGGATAGTGTCAAGACTGTTGTTTGTAGCGCTGCTGCTCTGTTTCATGGCCGCTTACGCGGACGAGGACCCTTATCTCTGGCTGGAGGAAGTCGAGGGGAAGGAGGCACTTGCCTGGGTCGATGAGCAGAACAAGCTGTCTCTGACGTATCTCGAGTCGTTGCCAACCTTTGAGCCTTTTCGAAGCCGAAATCTCGAAATTTATGATTCGGACGAACGCATTGCGTTCCCGGCGTTACGCGGTAAGTACGTGTACAACTACTGGCGGGACGCGAATAACAAGCGCGGCCTCTGGCGACGAGCGACGCTGGATGACTATGCCGCCGGCAAATCGAAGTGGGACATTATCCTGGACCTCGACAAGCTGGCCGCCGAGGATGACGAAGACTGGGTCTGGAAGGGTTCCAGCTGCCTTCGTCCGCAGTATCGACACTGCTTGCTTCGGTTGTCCCGTGGTGGTGCCGACGCTGTTGTCGTTCGTGAATTTGACGTTGAGAAACGGGCTTTCGTCGAGGATGGTTTCTACCTCGCCGAGGCCAAGACACAATTGAGCTGGATTGATGAGGATTCGGTTTACGTTGGCACCGATTTCGGCGACGGCAGCGTCACCGATTCGGGCTATGCGCGCACCTCAAGAGTCTGGGAGCGTGGTGTGCCGATTACGGAAGCCACGGAGGTATTCGCTGGCAAGCAAGCGGATGTCTCGGCAGGCGTCTTCCGAACCTGGGACCAGGATACGCCGTATGACATAGCGTACAGAGCACCGTCGTTCTACAGCACGGAAAATTATCTGCGTACAGATGACGGCGAATTTACGCGTATCGATATTCCTGAAGATGCCGATTTCCACGGTGTTATGAATGGCCAGATGATTGTCGAGCTCAAGTCCGACTGGAAACCTGCTGCGGTCGAATACAAACAGGGCGCGATCATCTCCATCGACTTCGCCCGATTCCTGAAAGGCGAGCGTGCCTTTGAAATCATATTTGAGCCCACCGGCACAATCGCAGTTAAGCGCGGTGGCGTAATGTCTACTCGCGACTACGTCATCCTGAACCTGCTCGACAACGTCGTCAGCCGCATGATGCGGTTTTCCTACGTCGACGGTGAATGGCAGGGTGAAGCGATCGATGCCGAGCCGTTGGGGAGCATCAGCCTGGTAACGGCCGCCGAGGACTCGAACGTATTTTTCTTTAGCTACGAGGGATTCCTGCGGCCGGATACTCTGTATGTGGCCAATGACGGCGGCGCCTCGATCGAACCGCTGAAGTCGCTACCGGACTTTTTTGATACAAAGGGAATGACTGTTGAGCAACACTTTGCGACCAGCAAAGACGGTACCCGGATACCTTATTTTGTGTTGCTGCCGGACGGTTTCGAAGCGAATGGGAAGGCACCCACGCTTATGTATGGCTATGGCGGCTTTGAGATAAGTCGAACGCCGTCATACAGCGCGACCGTCGGTCACAGCTGGATGGCAAGAGGCGGCGTTTTCGTTGTGGCCAACATTCGTGGTGGCGGCGAGTATGGCCCGGCCTGGCACCAGGCCGCATTGAAAGGCAATCGTCAGCGCGCCTACGACGACTTTATCGCGGTCGGGGAGGATCTCATAAAGCGCAACATTACCAGCGCGAAGCACCTCGGAATTCGCGGAGGGTCAAACGGTGGTTTGCTGACGGGGGTCATGCTCACGCAACGTCCGGACCTCTGGAACGCCGTCGTCGTACAGGTTCCGCTGCTGGACATGAAACGATTTAATAAATTGCTGGCCGGCGCTTCGTGGATGGGTGAATACGGCGACCCCGATACGAGTGACTGGGAGTTCATCCGCGAATATTCGCCCTATCACAATGTTCGCGATGACGTCGATTACCCGAAACCGTTCTTCACGACTTCGACGCGCGATGATCGTGTGCATCCGGCGCACGCACGCAAGATGGTCGCGCGTATGAACGAGATGGGCCACGATCTCTTATACTTTGAGAATACGGTTGGCGGACACGCCGGTGCGTCCGATAACACCCAGGCAGCACGCAACGAAGCGCTGATATACAGTTACCTGTGGGATCAGCTCGGAAGCGAGTAAGCAAGGAGCAACGTCTCTATGAAAACTCGATCAGCAATCGACCGAATTCCGGCATCGCGCAAGCCCCGCGCGTTCGTTCCGGTTGCCGTCCTGGTGATGATAGTCGGGACCCAGGCTCACGCCATCGAGGCGACCGCCGATGAAGAGGTGACCGTCGAGCAGGCCGTTGCAGAGCCCGAGCGCACGCACCTGACGGAGGCCGTCAGGGCCACCGTAAAGAAAGTTGTTGTCCTGCCAACCCAGGGCCCGGTCGGAGACGCGACTACCGGAAGTTACAGGAAGAAGACGCAGGGCCTTTACGGTGGTGCCGCAAAGGGCTCGAGCGCAGGCAGCGGTGTTGGCGTCGAAATCGGACCTGTGCGCACGCGCCTTTCAATTCCCATACTGGCCATCCCTGGCATGTTGATTGGTGGCGCCGCCGGCAAGACGGAGCGAGACATTCAGGAGTTTCGGGATCGTCTCACTGACGATCTTGCGGACGAGGCGAGCCCGCCGCTCACGAACGACGCACTGGCATCTGATGTCTGGTGGGGCCTGCGCCGCTTACCCAACCTCGATTCCAAAGTCTTCGCGTTAACCACGCCGATTCCGGAGGAGACCGACGCCATTCTTTATGTCGGCCTCGAGAGAATGACTATCGATGTCCAGGGCAAGGACGCCGTCATTTCAACAATAGCGAGTGCAACGTTGCGGCGATTGAGCGATGGCGAGCACCTGTATGAAGAACAGTTGCGATACGAGGATCGGGATACGTTGAGCAACTGGACCAGGAATGACAATGCCTTGTGGCATGACTATGCAAACTACGCGCGTCACTACATCGGGCGTGAAATTTCTGCCGAAGTATTTGATCGTGTCGAGCTCAATCATGAGCTGCGTCCCAAGGAAACGGCCAGCGTCAAGCGCGTAAAGAAAAACGACTGGCAGGGCCTGAGCAAATCGTCCACGCCCACACTGGCCTGGGAGTTGAAACTGCTGGGCGGTGATGATTACGGCGAATGGGTGAGCAACATCAAGCCCACTGACATCGCCTACGACGTTGAGATCTATGACATGCAGCGGCTGGTCTATTCGGCCAAACAGGTATCGCAGTCCAGCCATACCGTTGCAGAGGAACTGCCGTGCAAGACTCTGCGGTGGTCAGTGCGGCCATCCTACCGGGTGGCAGACGGCATCAAGTTCGGCGAGTGGATGCGGTACAGTTCTGAAACGCAGAACGCCAAAGCGAACGAGGGGCGCCGGGCCTCGGAAGCCCCCGCGTATATTCAGGATTTCCCATCGCTAACGCTGAAGTGCAAGCGGCGTTAACGATAGCCTGTGTCTTCGTAGCTGCAAAGTACGGCCCGCAGGCTTTCAAGGTATGGACTCACTAACCCAGGCGGTTCTCGGTGCGACAATCGCAGGTGCGTGCGCGCCGCGCGGACACCGTCGTAAGGCGCTGCTGGCCGGCGCGGCGCTCGGCACCCTGCCAGACCTGGACGTCGCTATCCGCTACGGTGACGCGGTCAAGAATTTCACATTTCACCGCGGCTTCAGCCATTCCCTGTTCGTGCTGGCACCGTTCTCTGTCGCGCTTTGGGCGGTATTGCGGCGCTGGTGGCAACCGGTAAGAAGTGCGCCGCTGCCCTGGCTGGCTGCCATCGTGTTGGCGCTCCTGACCCACCCGCTGCTGGACGCCCACACGGCATACGGGACGCAGCTCTTTTGGCCGTTGCCGTCGCCCCCGGTCATGTGGTCGACACTGTTCATAATCGATCCGATCTATACGCTACCGCTGCTGATTGGCGTTATCGTCGCCGCGATTTCCCCGGCAGCAAGGCGCGCCGGCGTTGCGCTGGTTGCCGGGCTTGCGCTGAGCACGGCGTACCTCGGCTGGTCGTGGGTCGGTAAGCTGCAGGTCGAACGACATGCGAGGGCAGAACTCTCGAGGCTCGGAATTATTGATGCGCCATTGTTTTCCGGGCCGACGCCGTTCAACACCCTGCTGTGGCGAGTCGTCGTCCTGACAGAGGGCGGTTACCTGGAGGGTTACGACTCGCTGCTGGTCAACAAGGAACCAATACGCTTCGAGTCGTATTCGACCGACAACGAATCTCTGCGAGCGGCGAGCAATATCTGGGCCGTCTCACGACTGCGCTGGTTCGCGCAGGATTTTCTGAAGACCGAGGTTCGCGAGCAGCGATTGGTGCTGACGGATCTGCGTATGGGCGCCGAACCACAGTACGTATTCAGTCATGTCGTTGCGAAGTACGGCAATCCGCACTGGAAGCCCATGCCAACGGAGCTGCTGCCGGTCCGTTTCAGTCGCGGTGACCTCGACATGTTTGTCCGGCGCTTCTGGAAAGACTAGGGTGAACGCTGACGCGCCCGTCGCGTCCGTTAATCTATCGCCGATGTCCTGCCACGGTAACGGGTGATGATCGTGCTAACCGCGTAGGACAGAATTGCCGCGCCCACGCCGGTGACGATCGCCTCCGTCGCCACCGTGCCGAACATCCCCGGGTGCATAAAATAATCGACGGTGGCTGTAATCACGCCAAGCAAAAGGGAGATCATCCAGCGCTTGTCGGTTTTCGATAGCAGGATCGTTGCGGCGGTTATGGAGCCGGCGGCAACGCCCGTTTGCGACGCTATCAGCCAGTGACTCAGGCCCAACGCGAGCACATTGCCCTGGACCATCGTGATGAGGCAGGCCGTAGTCGCCTCGGCGATGTTCTCGACGAAGGGTTTGACGTTCTTGTTCATCGCTGCTCTTTTTGCCAGATCTTTAGCGCCATTCAGAATCCGCAGCATACGCATGTGGGCACCAGAATAGAAATGTCCGCCACACAGTACATACAAGCCACGATTGACTCACGTCCGGTTTATGTCAGCCTAATCAAGGAGTTCTTGTAAGGCAGGGATGCCGTTAGTCAATTGGGAGATTGCCGTGACAAATTATGTCAAGAAAAGTATCGATAAAGGCACGGCCACCGAGTCTCGAGCAGATGCTGCGCTGCGTCCCGAGCGTCATCGCACCGCGGTCGAGCTCAGGCACGGCGACTGGATCAAGAAGGCCCAGGCAGATCTGAAATCGAAACGTTTCACGAGCCCCCTGTTTGCGCTCGTTCTGATATTCGCCTTCCTTTTTGGTGGGTCCATTTACCTGTTTGAGAACCTGCCGGTAGTGGTGGGCGACCCGCTGTATGCATTGAAGATCACGATGTCGAGTTTCTTCGCCGTCAGCCTGGGTTTCATCCTGTCGGTTTGGTGGCATTCCACGTCCCGTTTCGACAACCGCCTGCGGGACGCTGAGCGCATCGACCGCGAGTATCGCGAGTTGCTGATTGGATTCTCGGACAGCCTGTTCGATATCATCAACGCGCTGAACACGCTGGCAACCAAACCACCGAAGCCCTTTGTGGTTGCGACAGAGTTCCTGCTCGGCGAGTACATTCACTTGCTGCAGAGCCAACTGCAACGCTACGGCGACTACATCGCCGGTCTCGGTTTCGACGCGACCGCATTTCTCGACGAGAAGATTCGTATTTTCGAAGGCATTCGCGAGCGTGCCAGCTTGTCGGTTAAAGGCATGCCGAAAGAGGTCGAATCGCTGTTCGTTGACAGCCTGAGTCTGCAGACCGAAAAGCTGCTGGACCCGGCTGCAAGACGGCAACTCGATCTGCGCGAAACTTTGAATGAACTTGGCCCGAAAGAGCAGGCCGCCTAGCTCAGTAGCGGACTTCGGCGACCAGTGTGACGGTGGTCCCCAGCGCCGAAACGCTGGTTGAGCTGGCGGTGAATCGAATCAAGGCTCCACCGTCGTTGCCACTGACGGCAACGACGGTCCCCGCGGCGCCGTTTCGGGCGGCTGCAACGTCGATGTAGGGGGCCGCGGGCGTGTCTTTCAGGTGGCGTGCCAGAGCATCACGAGTGAAGGTGTTGCCCCAGACGGATGCGTCAGCACGTCGCAGCTCGGAACCGGTTTCGGCGGCGCGTAGCCGCAAGGTGACATTGACGGACTCATGGGTTAGCCAGGTGATGAGTGAACCTGCCGCAGGCTCGACTCGCCCGAGACCCTCTCTTCGCAGGACCATCGTCGACTCCTCAAGTCGTTGCGATACTGCATTGTCAACGGTGGTCTCGACCGCGGCGTTGTCGGTATCGATAATCGTTATGGTCAAAGCGGATTGCGCGACACCGCCGCTTCGGTCAATGACCGTTATAGCAATGCGATAAGTCGCCGCTGCAGTCAGCTGACTATTGATATAGGGGGCCAGGTCGAGCGTGACGTCGAAGGCGTTCATCGGTCGTCGCTCAAGACCGTACATAGCGAACAAGGAGCGATCGGTAGTGTTCGCCAGGTCCGTCTCAACATCGCCGTCCGTGATCAACAGTTTGGCAATGCGCGACGGAGCCTCGATGCGCACGCGAACGGAGCTGAACTGGCCGGCTTCGGCACGTAACGCCGCGTCAATCGAAAAACCCTGCGCCGTGATACGGGGGCCGGGCGAGGAACCGTCCGCCCAAGCGCCACAACAGGCGAGGGAAAGTAGAGCGATCAGGCTTATCCGAGACCACGTCATAGCACGTCCCCCAAAGGCAAACCCAGCATCCCATTGTCGGCGAGCCGCTTGCGTTGCCGCCATGCTGGAGAGTACCTAGGTACGATTGGTCAGACGGGCTTCCGAGTCCTGTGCGGTAACGGTGTGTTGTTCCAGGAATTCTCCGGCGGCTGCGAAGATGCGGGATTTCCGCGCGCCGTCGAGTCTGTCCAGCGCCCTTGGCATCAACGCAAGACGGGGGTTGCCGCTGAAGAACGCGCGGTGTTTTTCGATGAAGCGCCAGTAGAGGCCATCGACAACATCGCACCAGGCCCCCTTCTTATAGTCGCTCATCTTCAACAGGTAATTTGAGCCGCAGATATACGGCTTCGTGGCGAAAACGCCGCCATCACTGAAAAGTCCCATGCCATAGACATTTGGACCCATCACCCACTCCGAGGAATCAACGAACATCTCCATAAACCAGTGATGCGCGCTCGACGGACGTATTTCGGACAGCGTCATTAGATTGCCCAGCACCATCAGGCGCGGTATGTGATGCGTCCAGCCGAGTTTTTGCGCGGTTCGAATGGCGTCGTCAAGCGGCGGGATACCCGTAGTTCCCTCCCTCCAGGCTGCTGTCATCTCGCGTTCGTGCGACCAGAAGTTGGCGGCGTCCTGTTGCTCGCTGAATTGTTGGTAAACCCCGCGCACGAACTCGCGCCAGCCGATGACCTGGCGAATGAAGCCTTCGATACTCTGCAGCGGCAGCTCGTCGGCGCGAGCCAGCGCCTTGTCGATTACCTCGCGAGGCGTAAGCAAGCCGAGGTTGAGGCACGGGCTCAGCACGCTGTGAAACACGGTGGCCGAGCGCGAGCTAATGGCATCTTCATAGGGGCCGAACTGATCGAGCCGGTTGGTCACGAAGTCATCAAGCCATTCCTGCGCCTGTCGTCGCGTCGTTGGCCAGCAGAACTCGGTTGCGTCGCCCGGGTGATCGGCGAATCGTTGGCACACCAACTCGATAACGTCGTCAACGTGCGCGCCCCGGCTCGCCCAGGTGACCGCCGGCGGCGAGACGTTGCGGGGAAGTTTCTTGCGATTATCGGCATCGAAACTCCAGCGCCCGCCGAGCGGCTGTGCATCGTCATCCAGCAGCACAGCGAGTTCGCGTCGCTGCCGCTTGTAGAAATCACCCATCAACAAACGCGACTTGTCGCGTGCGAATGACGCGAAAGCCTCGCGCGTGCAGACGAACATCGGCGAGGGAAGCTCATGCCTGTCGATGTCGTGCCTTGCCGCGAACTCGATAAACCTTTTTTCCATGGGTTTGTCTTCGATCTCGAAGTGTTGAATGCTGTTCGCACCCTGCACTTTCAGCGCCGCTTCGAGCTTGTCTTCATAGCAACGGGAGTCGGAGGAATCGAGTCGCTGATAGGTAACCCGGTAGCCAGCTTGTTCGAGCTCATCGGCGTACGAGCGCATCGCAGCGAGGAACAGGACGATCTTCTGCTGGTGGTGTTTTACGTAGGTACACAGGCCAACGTCTTCGGCCATGAACACGGCGGTCTTATCAGCCGGCGGCAGGTATTCGAGGGGGAATAGCTGGTTACCGAGAATTACAAGCATGACGGCCGGCCTCAGCGATTCGTGCGCGCGCAAAACAGCATGTAATTGACCGCAGCAGATCGCGTGATGTTCAGGCTGCGTCTGAAGGGGTTTGCCGCCACCCCGACGGTGTCCAGCACTGACAGGCCACCGTCGGCAAGCAGTCGTGTTATCTCGGCCGGTTTCCGGAACAGCCGCCAGCGATGTGTACCGCGTGGCAACCATCGCAGGATGTACTCTGCGCCAACGATGGCAAAAAGCCAGGCCTTCGCCGTGCGGTTGATGGTCGCCACGAACATGACGCCGTTCTCAGAGGTCAGGCGTGAGCAGTCCGCCATGAATGCCGGAACGTCGGCGACATGCTCGACCACCTCCATGTTCAGCACGACATCGAAGTGGGCGCCACTCTCGGCAAGAGACGAGGCGGTGCAAAGACGATAGTCGATCGTCAGCTCGTTTTGCCGGGCGTGCAGCTTGGCGATAGCGATGTTTTTCTCGACGACGTCGATGCCGGTTACGTCCGCGCCAAGTTGTGCCATCGACTCCGAGAGGATGCCGCCGCCGCAGCCGACGTCCAGAACGCGCAGACCGTGCAGCGGTTGTTCGGCGTTGGGGTCGCGGGAGAAGTGCTGGCAGAGCTTGTCCCGGATATACGCCGTCCGCAATGTATTGAGCTTGTGAAGTGGCCAAAAGGGCCCGGTCTGGTCCCACCAGGTCTCTGCCATGCGCGTATAAAACTCGACCTCGCGCAGATCAACGGTCGCATCCTGGCTCATACTTTCCCCCGGGCAATTCGGCTCCTGATTAAAGCGCAGCGCCATCCGTTAAACAGTTTTGACATGCGCGGCCCCAGCTCACCCAATGCAATGCCTGACAGGATCAGGAGCATCCCGCCATACATCTGTGGTGAGATTGACTCCCCGAGGAACAGGGCCCCTGCGCCGACCGCCCAAACGGGTACCAGGTAGTTAACCGTGGAAATAAATGCCGGCCCGGGCCCCTGGACCAGCCGAAAATAGATCAAGGTTGCAAGGCCTGTCGACAGCAGGCCGAGTACCAGCATTGCCGAGATAGCGGCCGGGCCGGGTGTAAGGACTGACGACAGGTCGACGGCGGCGACCGGTAACGTCATCAAGGAGGCTGCTACCAGGGTCCCGGCCGAGAGCTGTATCGGGTCGGCGGCACCGAGGCGCCGGGCATAAATACTGTTGATCGAGTAGCTCAGGGCGGCGCCAAGCGCGGCAATGGCGCCCCAAAGTGCCGTGTTGTCGCTGAGTCCGCCAAGCGCTTCCGGTCCTATAATAGCAACGACACCTGAAAATCCGATGACAAAGCCGGCGACCCGGTAAGGCGTCAACGTTGATCCGGGCAGGAAGAAGTGTGCGAGCGTCAAAACGAACAGCGGCATAACCGCCATCAGGATTCCGGCCAGCGATGAGTCAATGTATTGCTGGCCCCAGGCGATCAGCTGGAACGGGAGTACGTTACCGAGCAGCGCCATCACGGCAATCGGAATCCAGGCGCGACCGAAGGCGGGTAACTTGACGCCGTTCGCGCGCATGAAGGTGACCAGCAGCGCCGCTGCAATCAGCAAGCGCCCTGCGACGAGCACCGCCGGCGGGAATGCCGCCAAAGCAAATTCGTTGAACATGAACGCAGAGCCCCACATCGCGGTCAGCGCGAGAAGTGCGAGCCAGTCGCTGAATTTGGCGGCGCGAGGCATGGGTCAGGACACCAGACCGGTTGCCGCACTCTTGCCAACAATGACGAGTGCGATTATGCCGAGCAACAGGACAACGACGGTCAAGCCGACGCTGAGGCGATGCAGCCTATGAAACCGCGCCGCCCCCGTTTCTCCCGCATCGCGGGCCGCGTTGATCAAAGGCACCATCTTTAAGGAGACAGTTTGCAGGATCAGCATGATTGCGCTGAGGGTAGCGATTGCCGGCAGTTGTCCGGACCAGCCTGCGACTAATCCCAACGCGATGATTCCTGCGATCATTACCGCTCCACACACAATGCCCAGGCGATAGAAGCGCGGGAACAAAGTACGCAGAAATTGGCGTGCGCTGTCGGCTTCAAGCGCGACGAATACCGCCGGAGCTACGATTGCCGACTGAAAAACGATGGTCCCGACCCAGGTAGAGAGGGCGATCAGGAACAGTAGTACCGCAAATGCTTCCATGTCTAAAAGATGTCTATATAATGTCTACTAATAGAGCGCACAATATATGAACAAAAAAGCGCTGTCTACGACGCACTGGACCCCGGAGACGAAATAATGGCTGACGCCTCAGGCTCGGAAACACACCGCTACGGCATTGGTGCCGTGGCAAAAATGACCGGATTAACCGACCATACAATTCGGGTTTGGGAGCGACGTTACGATGCAGTTGTGACCGAGCGTGCCTCGAATGGTCGCCGTGTTTACAGCACGTCCGACGTCGAAAAGCTCGGCTATTTGAAGCGCCTGACGGACCAGGGCTTCTCGATCGGACAGATAGCGTCCGCCAGCATCAAAGAGCTTCGCGACAAGCTTCAAAGCGTCAGCGACATGTCCTTGGTCGCTGTTCCCGAGCAGGTTGGCATCGCGGTGCTTGGAGATTACCTGCCCGCCCAGCTGCTTGCGCATGATCGCGATTTGTCGCCGCTGCAGGTCCGAATAGCAGACAGCAACAGGGACCGCTTTGCTGCTGATCTGCGCTGCCAGAACGCCGATGTAGTGATCCTCGAGAGCCCCATTCTCGATTCGCAGGTATCCGAACAACTCATTGAATATATGCGTATTTGTGGGGCTGCGAGGGGGATCATCATCTATAGCTTTGGGCGTGCAAGGGACGTCGAGATAGCACGCCAGACGAACGTCGTGGTCATTCGGGGGCCTGTTGACGTGGACCAGGTTCATGCTGCTGTCGTGCGCTCGTTCACGCAGCCGTTGGTCACTAAAGCGCGTCCACAAGAGCCCCATCGCGAGGATGAATCGGAATGGGGCTTCTCGACAACGGCCGCGCCGCGCCTCTTCAACCAGCAGCAGCTAGCAAACCTGGCGAACACATCAAGCGCGATCGACTGCGAATGTCCGCAGCACCTCGCGCAGTTGGTTGGTGATCTCAGCGCGTTTGAGATCTACAGCGCGAACTGCGCGAATCGAAATGACGATGATGCCGCCCTGCATAGCTACCTGCATCAGACAACGGCGCGGGCAAGAGCGCTGATCGAGGTGGCCCTGGAAAAGGTGGCCGACGCCGAGGGTCTCAGCTACTAGCTACCTGGCCGGCGGATACACTTCGTTACAAAATTGTCTATAAATAAGTTAGACAAAACATTGACAAAACTTCTCCACGCGCTAATCTAGCCATGTGACTTCATTCCGATCTCCTGGCGTCACATCGCAGAGGGCCCTCACAGTTCCCCCCGACTAGCGTCCTCTGCTCTCCTGTCTGGCCGACGAGTTGCGTCGGCCAGTTTTTTTTGAAACAGAAGTGAGTGAGGGAATACCGATGAAGAAAACAGCAAAATCCGGGCAGTGGATGTCGAGAATAACGCGGCGTCGTTTCTTTGCATCAGCCGGCGCTGCCGCTGCTGTCGTAACGAGCGGATTGCAGTTTGCTGAAGCCGAGGATGCGCTCGTACGGCTGGAAGAGAACAATCCGACGGCCAAGGCGCTTAACTACGTTCATGACGCCAAGACGGTCGATGCCGCCAAGCGATTCTCCGATCGCTTCTGCAATAACTGTGCATTATTTGCTGGCGACTCTGACGACGAGTGGGCGGGCTGCAGCATCTTCCCCGGCAAGGCCGTCGCCAACCAGGGCTGGTGCAGCGTATGGGCGCCGAAGCAAAACTCCTGATCCCTCTAGAACTACAAGGATAACCCCCATGGAAATGATCGCTTTAGTCCTTTTTGGAATCCTTACCGTTGCAGTGATTCAACAGCAGCGCAGCGCGATGCAAAGACTCACCAGGGCGCGGCAGGAAAGCACTCGAGCTAGCGGACAACAACGCCGCTAAGCTCCGTTCGGATCGCTAAAATGCGCACTCTGCCCGAAGCCAGTCGGCCTGCCGGTCTCAGCAAGTTGGCTGGGTTCATCGCCCAGTCGCTGGGTCATTACTCAAAATCTCGAAACTATGACTTCGGGCCTGATCGTCGGAGCAATGTCTCAATGCTCTCTCCGTACGTGCGACACCGCCTGGTTCTGGAGCAAGAGCTGCTGGAAGCAACGCTCCAGCGTCACTCGCCGACCGTCGCGGATAAGTTCGTACAGGAAGTTTTCTGGCGCGCCTATTTCAAAGGGTGGCTGGAGCATCACCCGGATGTCTGGTTCGACTACAGGGCTAACGTTGCTAAGCAAATCAAGACACTCGAATCCGATCCAGACCTGTTGTGCCGTTATACTTACGCTGTAAGTGAAGCCACGGGCATCGAGTGCTTTGATACCTGGGCTGCCGAGCTGAAACAGACCGGCTACCTGCACAATCATGCGCGCATGTGGTTTGCGAGCATCTGGATCTTTACATTGGGCCTCCCTTGGCAGCTCGGTGCCGACTTCTTCCTTCGACATCTTATCGACGGCGACCCTGCGGCAAATACGCTCAGCTGGCGCTGGGTAGCTGGCCTGCATACGAAAGGCAAAACCTATCTTGCACTTAGCGCCAACATTGCGCGATACACTGATAACCGCTTCGATCCGAGCGGCCAGCTCGCTCCCAAGGCGCCGCCGCAGACGGAGTCGCGGGTTTTTCCGCTTCGTGACCTGCCGCCAGAAGAGCTGCAGCCTTCATGGCACAACTACGGGCTTCTCATTACCGAAGAGGACGCATCGCCGGAGACCCTGGCAATCAGGGAGAAACCCCGATCCATTCTCGGCGTCGCTGCGACGTCGCAGCGATCTCCACTACCGATCGGCAAAGCTGCGCAGCAATTTGCGACCGGTGCCATAGTTGATGCGTTGCGGCGGTCGACGCAGCATTACGCCGTCGACGGCCAGTTCGCAGAGACCGCTGATTGGAATAACGCGCTTATCGACTGGGCTACGCACCACAATTTCAAAACTATCGTTACTGGCTACGCCCCCGTAGGCCCAGTTGCAGAGATGCTGGCTACGTCGAAACGCCATCTGCAAGCCAAGGGCATCGACCTTGTGCAGATTCGACGGCCTTACGACAGCGTTACCTGGCCGCATGCGCAGCGAGGCTTCTTCAGGCTCAAAGCGAAAATACCCGAACTCCTGCAGACGCTTGGAATCGAGGTACACGAAGAACTGATTACACAGCGAAGCGAAGCCGTCTGAACAACAAATAACGTTCTTGCCTATCGCAACAGCCCGCGCAGCTTGGCCGCCATCGCGTAGCCGCTGGTAAACGCGGCTTCGACTCGCCCTCGCCGAAACCAGTCACCGCAGCCTGCAAGCCGCATCTCAGGATCTACCAGGAACGATGCGCCCTCATGTGTTTCGGCATTCGCGTAGCGCCAGCGCTGCAGCTGGTCGAAAACAGCCGAGCTGCAGTCTTTTCCAATAACCGCGGAGGTCTCGTTAAGCAGATGCTCTCGCACCTTTTCCAGATCATCCTCGATATGGGCGTCCGCGTAAGCGTTAGTCGAGTGCACAACCAATGTGAAATGCTCCGGTCTGCCGGGCTTGCTGCTGTTGACGGACACCCAGCTGATGTCGGCGCCACGCACCAGGGCGGCCTGCCACGGTAAAGACAGGGGCCGATCGAAACCCAGCATCAGCGCAAAGCAGCTCCGTATCCGGGCGTTATCAGCAACGCGCCGAAGCAGGGAGTCGGCCGGTGCGAGCGCAGCGGTCTGCGCCGCCGGCATCGAACAAATTACCCAGTCGAACCGACCCAGCTCATTGCCCTCGCTGTCGGCTACGCGCCATATTGAGGTCTCGCGATCAATCCGGGAGACCGTCGTGCTGCGACGAATATCGAGGCCGTTAGCAAGATACTTGCCGATACTGTTCATGCGTGGCGCACCGACATAATGCGGATACGCATCGTCCCAGTCGCGTGTCGCTGCAAGCCGATCTTTGTCGAGCTCGGCAAACCGCGCATGCCAGCAGGCAACGATGCCACGCTCGATCAGAGGCCGCAGGTATTCCTGGAACTCCGCCGATCGAGCGGTGAAAAACTGGGCGCCGTGATCGAATTCGAAGCCGCCTTCATAGCGTGTCGCCATACGGCCGCCGAAGCCTCGTGATTTCTCGAACACCGTGACGTCGGCGCATTCGCGCAGCTCACGGGCAGCAACAAGTCCGGCCAATCCGGCGCCAATAACGGCAATGCGTGTCACTGGGTCAGGACAACGAGCAGCGAGATGGTGGCAATGAGTGTCGCGACGCTGCGAACGCGAAAGTACGCGTTGGAAATGACGTCGCTGCGTTTCAGGCGCAGATCGATAAACAGGAGCGTGAGAAACGCGAGCACCTGGGTCCCGATCGCCCATTTCATGTCGGCACCGACGTAAGCAAACCAGACGGCGAGAAAGATGACGTTACTTGTAATGAACAAGTTCAGCGAGTCGGCAGAACGGCCGGACAGGTAGGTGCCCCAATGGGCGCCAGCGAGGAAGCAGACGATTGCGAGCCCGTACGACGCCACGACTTTGTCCAGCGAACCAAGATAGCGGATAGAATCGTAGCCGAGCAACGGCAGCAGTGCGCAGGCGATGAAGGGGATGGTGCCGGCCAGCGCCAGGGCGGTGTAGGTTTTTGTTTCCTGAATCATTCACCTACTTTACGGCCGCCGAACCTTGATCGTCCATCACGGATACGACTTGTTACAGGTTCTGGCTGGCGCCCGGGCCGCCTAAGGCGCAGGATAGCGGTATCAGAAAGCACAGCGAAGCTGTGCGCCCAAATTCATGGAGATTCAAACATGCGTTACCTTGCAGGAGCTTTACTCTTAATGACCACTTGCCTGTCTATGGCAGCCGATGATGCGCTGCTCGATCAGGATTTCCGCCTGCTTGCGTCGGAGGAGGTCGTCAATCTCAGCGAGGCCTACGCTGGCAAGGTGATACTGGTCGTCAACACGGCATCCAAGTGCGGCAATACGCCGCAGTACGATGCGCTGGAGGAGCTCTACGAGAACTACGGTGATGACGGTTTCGTCGTGCTGGGATTCCCGTCGAACGACTTCATGGGCCAGGAACCCGGAACGGAAGAAGAGATCCAGGAGTTTTGCCGCCTGACTTACAAGGTGAAGTTTCCCATGTTTGAGAAAGTCACGGTTAAGGAAGGCAAGGCGCATCCATTCTTCGATCAGCTGGCCGCGGCCTCCGGTACCTATCCGACCTGGAACTTCCACAAGTTCCTGATCGGTCGCGACGGCAAGCTGGTCAGCCAGTTCAGCCCGCGCACCAAACCCGACAGCAAGGACGTGGTTGCAGGGATCGAAGCCGCGCTCGGAAGCTAGAACGCCGCAAGGCGGACCCTGACGAGTATGCACGCGAAGCCGCATCTGCCACAGAAGGTCTGTGCGAAGTGTTCGCTACCATTCACCTGGCGGCGCAAGTGGAAGAAGGACTGGGAGCGCGTCAAATACTGTTCGCAGCGCTGCCGCATGGGGAACGGCGCTGATGCCAGAAGGGCCTGAAATCCGCCTGGCTGCGGATAAGGTCGCGCGGGTACTCGTCGATCGAGAAATTGTCCAGGCAGAACTCGGGCTTCAGCCGCTGAGGCGCTTCGAGAAACGCCTGATTGGTGCGTCCGTTACCGCGGTCGACACGCGCGGCAAAGCCATGCTGACCCGCTTCGACAATGGATTGACGCTGTACAGCCACAACCAGCTCTACGGCAAATGGTATACGACGCGCCGGCCGCGTGTGCCTGACACCGCGCGTCAGCTGCGCGTTGGCCTGCACACCGAAACGCACAGCGCGCTGCTTTACAGCGCGTCGGATATCGAAGTGCTTGTCGGAACGAGGTCTTGCACGACACCCGTTCCTGAAGCGTGTCGGCCCTGACATCCTCGATCCGCAGCTCACGACCGACGAGATCGTGGAGCGCCTCGGCTCGTCGACCTTTCGAAACCGTGCGCTCGGCGGACTGTATCTGGACCAGGCGTTTCTTGCCGGCATCGGCAACTACCTGCGATCCGAAATTCTCTGGGCCGCGCGTGTCGATCCTCAATTGAGGCCAGCGCAGCTCGAGGCCGCAGCGCTGCGCGCAGTAGCAAGACACACACTTGCAATCAGTCGACGTTCGTATCGAACCCGCGGCGTAACCGCGCCACCGAAACAGGCGGCAGAGCGCAAAGCCCTGGGCATGAGCTACGGGCAATACCGCTTTCAGGTATTTGGCCGTGAAGGCCTGGATTGTTACGAATGCGGTACGACAGTCGAGCGCAGGACGATGGGTAGTCGCAACCTGTTTGTCTGCCCGACCTGTCAGTAAAGCTCGCGGATATAGATGCGTCGGTCGGCGCCGCGGAAGATGCCGAATACGGCGGTACCGGTAGGATCCTCGAGGCCAGGTGAGCCAGTATCCCAGTCGTACTCCAGCCAGTCGGGCACGTCGATAGTGATTGTCGTGCTGCCGTCGTTGTCTGCGCCCGGGGCCCGCAAATGAAGGTTGAAATCACCGGCTAGCGGCGGCGCGCGGAAGCGCAGTGCCAGGGGTCCCGCTGCGGCACAGCCGGCGCCCGAGCTGCCCGGCGCGCCGGTATCCAGTATGCAGATGTCAGCGGCGACAAGGTTTTCGGTGAAGGCGCCGAAGGTCGCGGCAACCGGCGATGTGCAGCTGTCGTCGATGTTCTGCACGAAGCCCGTCGATGCATCAACAAAGTAATCTGTCCGGAAGGGCACGGCCAGGTTAACCAGCTCAGAGCCGTAGGCGTTTTGTAACTGGCCGCGGCCGTAGCGCATCTCCGCTCCGGAATCGAACAAGGATGCCGCCGGCGGTGCCGAAAACTACTGGATTGCTCGCCGCCGCGCCATCGCTGTCGAGTACGTCGATGCTGAGACGGATGTCGGCATCGAAAGGCGCTTGCTCGGCAGCACGCGTGTAGAACAGGCCGCTGCCACTACCGAACGTCAGCGTACCGGTGCCCGCGCCAGTTTCGGCAATGAGCGGCTCGCCTGCAGGTAAGCCCGAGGTGTCGAGCGAGGCGGGCGTCGACGCATAAACAGGATCGGGAAGGCTGGCATCGTCTGTCTTGAAGAAGCCGCCGACGTAGTTCTCGGTAACCTCACCGGCAAGCGCTCTTGCGGTCAGGGTGATTACGGGTTCATTTGAGTATCCGAAGGTTTCGCCGATGTAAGTGAAGGACCCGGCGGCACAGCTGGTCGCCAATGTCGGCGTGTTCAAGGTCGTCGTCAGGTGATGTGCATAGAAGCGACCGACGTTGCCGGACGACGCACTGGTGACGTCGCCCGTGCCGAGATAGTCGCCGTCACCGACAGACGGTATCAGGGTGATGATACCGACCTCAGGCCAGCTGAAATTGGTGCCGGTTGCCTGTCCAGAGATGAATGATCCAAAGCCCGTTGACGCGCCAATCGGCGGATTGTCGCCAGCCAAAGGCGCGACAAGTGCTGACGTCAACAACACCGTTTCGGCAATCGATTCCTGACCATAGTTTGGCGTTATATCCCCCTCGGCATCCAGCGAGGACACTGTTACGGAAAAGGTCTCTCCGGCCGCAACGAACGCCGCACCATTTGAGTCGACGGCGGCCGGGTTGGGGTTGCCGGCGCTGTCTTCGATTGCGGAAAGAACGAACTCGAAAGGCCTGACGACAAATCCTGCGGTCGCGCCACCAATACCATTGGGTAAGTCCGGGTGCGGCTGGCTATCGTCCTTGACGTTTATCTGAATTCGACCGACATCCTTGTACTTGCCCGTAACCGCCGCCTGGCCATTCGCGAATGTGACCAGCTGATCGACGGCCGCTGCCTCGGCAGCCGGGATCGCGCTGCCATCGATCGTGACGGCGACGCTGCCACTGCCGGGGTTCAGGAAATCGGACCACAGCTTGAGGTTCCTGGGTCCGGTGTAGGATTCGATAATGCCGCACACGGGATCATTCGGCGTCTGGCCGAAAGCAGCGATATGCAGCGCGAAGTCGGTACCAGCGACCTGTGTCGCTGAAAAAGGAGTGATGACGCCTGGCGGCGGATTGCCAAGCGGATTGGCGGTCAAGGTGAAACCGCTGGGAGAGAATTCGATGCTTCCTTCAGAGTCATCGTCGCGTGTGGCCGTGTCATCGGTCTGGTAGGCGTCTACGTCAACAGTCGAGATTCCATTCGTATAACTCAGTGCAAACTCGGCGGTACTCTCTCCGGCAGGCCAGTCATAGGTGGCGAGACCATCGTCAGCAACAGAGTCGACCAGCGTGCCGCTGCCGCTAAGCAGCGTCCAGGTGCCATTACCGGTTTGCGTATCCAGCGTGATTCCGGCGGTGTAATCGGTACGAGGCGTTCCGGCGATACTGTCAACGACGTCAATGCGGATTGTTTCGGCAAGGCAGTTGATACCGTTGTTGTCATGATTAATGACAAACTCGACGCCGCCGCAATTGGTGCAGGGGCGCGTCCGATCGCGGTGGGCGATAACCTGTTGCGGAGTGATCGCGTTGTCCCAGATGCTCAACTCATCGATATCACCTGACCAGTATCGATTCCGCTGTTGCGAGTTCTCGCCGATGAACAGATCGAAGTTGTTGCGGGTTGATTGCGGCGCCTATAGGATGCCGACGTTACCAGATTGCCATTGATAAACAGACGCATGATCGAGCGGTCATAGCTGGCTGCGACGTGGTACCAGGTGTCGGCAATTGGGACAACATTGCTATTGAGATCGGCGCCGGCACATCCGCCATTCAGCCCGAGCGTTATGCCGTGTCGCGTATTGCCTGGTAGCGTATCCGCGATGCCGCAGCCGCCGTTCAGGTGCAAACGATAAGCGCTGTCGCCTTTTGCAAGAATCGCTTCCCAGTCTTTCAAAGCAGCACCGTCGTGGCGTATCCAGACCGCAATGCTGAAGCCGTCTCTCAAGTCGAGCGCGCCTGAATCCGGTACGGCGACGTATGAGGAGCTGCCGTCAAAGCGGCCGGCGCTACAGAGCTGGCCATCGTTCTCGACTTCCAACCCGCCTACTGTCGTTCCATCAAGGCCGTTCGGGCTGGAATCGAGTACCGTGCTGCCGTTAAAGCCCAGCGTGCAGTCATCGAGCTGCCAGTCTGCCACCAGGTTTGGGACGATGACTTCGCAAGTCGTGATTTCCGCTTTCTTGCCAGCGTAGTAGGCGTTGCCCGCCTCTGATACCCAGACATCCTTAATCTCTTCGTCCGCCGGGGTCGATTCCTGCCAGACGATGCCGTCGAACTCTGCGACGACCCCCTTCTTGCCGCCGGCGAAGATCTGTCCCGTCGCGGTAGACCCGTAGATACCGCGAAGCTCTTCGCTGACGACGGCGACCACCGGGCAGGTGCTGCCGTTGTAGCGATGAATATTCTTCTTGCCGACAAGGTAAATATTGCCATTGCCGTCGCCCCACAGGTCTTCGAACTTATCCCCTATCGTGCACGCTGTGTCGGGCGCCGCCCAGCTGCCACTCGATCGGTCGCGCCGGTAAAGCACGCCGTCTTCGTTTAACGCATAGAAATTGCTGGAATCGCCCCAGGCATCCTCGAGGTCCTTGTTACTCGTTGCTGCTGCTGCCGACTCGTCGTACCAGTTGCTTCCGTCGTAGCGCCAGAGGTCACCTTTCTTGCCAACCGCATAGACCTCGGTTGCAGAGGCAGCCCAGACGCCGAACAGGTCCTCGTTGGTCATACCGCCTATCGAAGACCAGGCGCCGCCGGACAGCTGCAGCACCTCGCCCTTCTTGCCTACGGCAAACGCGGTATTTGCATCTACGACCTCGACATCGTTGAGATCTTCACCACTGGGGCTTGCCATCTGGTTCCAGTTGGAGCCGTCGAAGCGGTGAATCTCACCTTTCTTGCCAACACCGATAACGTTACTGTCGGAGCTGCCGGAGATACCACGAAACTCCTCGTCGCCGACCGTTTGCGTCGTGCATACTTGCGCGGCGTTTACCGGCGCAACGGCTAGCGACAGCAGCAGGGCTGCCCGGAAAAACGCGAAGATTCCCAGGTCACGTCGCATCGGTCACCGTGCTCCGCATACGGCGCGAAACATAATCCGGGTTGCCGTAACTCCCGGACCAGGCAAAGGCGTCGATCACGTAAACATTTACGGTGTTCGGGCCCTCGGCATGTGAGGTACTACTGCAGTCTGTTTCGACGGTAAAGCCGGCAAGCCCACCCTCGGTCAGGTTGATCGACGCGGCTGCGCAGCTGGCGTTATTGAGTGCCTGGTATGCGGACCACTGAATACCGGTGCGAGCGGCTGCGTAAGCGCGACCGCTTTGCATTGCCAGCACGACGGTCTGCTGCTGTACAGCGGCGAGTCGTACGGCGACAAGGCCGAGTGCGGCGAGCACAACCAGCAGGAATAGGGCGGGTACGAGCGAGAAGCCGGCTTGTCTGCTTCGACGGCTCATGGGACGTTGTCCACATGTACCTGGTGCAGCAGAGATACCGTCTCGGCTGTATCGGTCACTGCCAGCGCGATCGAAACGAGGCCGGCGCGTTGCGCGGTGCCAGGAGCATAGTTCATGTTGCAGCTACTGATGCGGTTCGCGATCAACGTCGCATCTGCGCCGGCGGCCAGAAGCTCCGCATCGCTATTGCGATCTGCCTGATCAGAGGTGATGGCATAGTTGGCGTAGCGAAACAGTGTTCCCGCTGCCTGATCGCAAAGGTAGGTGACGGGTCCGTCGACGATAAAGACACGCTGACCAGGTGAAGCGAATGCAAACTTGAACGCCGGAGAGATGCGAACGTTGTCCTCGCCCGGTGTCGCATCCGCGTCGATATCAATCTGCGTTCCGGGTGGTGTGATTACGTTCGCAAGCTCATAGGCGTCGGCACCGGGTACGCCGACGTTGTATATCGAAAGATAGTGATTGTTCGACGAAAACGGCAGCGAGATATTGCGAAAGCCACCGATGCTGTTAAAGGCGTCATCCGCTGCCGAGAATCGAAGGCGTTTCGACGGATTACCGGGCGGCGGCCTGTCTCGATAGCGGCCGCCATCAACGGTGTTCAATAACTCCAGCGCGGTGACGCTGCCGGAAACGTTCAGGCGCACGCTGTTCGGCAAGGCGCGGCGGATATCACGTGCGATACGGCGCAGCGAATTCTCTGCCAGGTCGACCAGTGCGGCGCGCCGCGTCTGATCGTTGTAGGAGGCCACCGGGCCGGAGATAAAGATGGCCATAAAGCCGACGACTATCGTGCTGAGCGCGATCGTTACGACCAGCTCAACCAGCGTAAATCCACGGATGCGGTTGCTGTAAATCATCCTACAGCCTCGTCCGATAGCCGCTGAGCACGAAGTTGATATCGGTGCCGTGGCTAACGACAACATCGACACGCAGCGCGTCGGCAGCGGGAACGGACGGAAGTGCACTGCTGGGCGAGACAGATACGCCGACGCCGTAATTACCAAGACCGGCGATCGGTGTCCCAAACTGGTCTCGCGCGCCGACATCCACCATTCCATCATAGTCATCGAGGTCGTCGAAATCGGCGCGAGCCGCTTCGCCGTCGGCGCCGTCAGGATCGATGACCGGCTTGAGCATGATCTCTTCGAGGTAGGCCTCCGCAATCGCGGCAGCCTGGTGGCGAATCATCGGATCGGCGCTTGCCGCCGTGGTCATCGAAAGCACACCGAGCACGCCGCTGGCAGCTATCGAGACGATAACGATCGATACCAGTAGCTCGACAAGCGTGACTCCGAGCTGCTTGTGCCGGCGAAAAGTCATGGTGTCGTGACCAGGCCGCTGTTCGCCTGGACCAGAATGGTTCGTGGCCCGACGGTCAGGGCTTGATTGGCCGCCAGGTTGGTTCGACCGAGGGCGTCGTAGACGATCGATATCGACGGCGAGGTTACGACGCCGGACGGCGCAGTGCCGCTCATCGTCTGTCCGGTCGATAGCAGCACGGGTAATGGAAAGCTGGCGTCGGCGGGATCACAGTGACCTGCCTGAGGGGCTTGCTGCGTCAATGCGTAACCGCCGGCGGCGATATCGGCACGCACGCGGCAGCCGCTTGCGACGGCGATCTTTTGTGCATAGCGAAGGGAGCTGGCGAGCTCATCGAGATAGGCGCGCTCGTCAAAGGCCGCGTTGTCAAAAAAGCGCGGGCCAGCTACGGCGCCAAGAATGGCAATTATGACCATCACGAGGACGAGCTCGACGATCGTGTAACCACACTGCGGACCAAGGTCGCGGGGACCTTGCCGGAGCCATGGCGCATGCGCTGATCGCCGGCGCATGTTTCAGCAGCCGCTGGTGTCTACACTGATCAGCGGTGGACTATTTGCGAGTGCGTCGTTGTAGATGACTTCGCAGTTGCTCAATCCCGTCTTCGAGAACACCGCTTGATTGCCGCCGCCATTGACGGTGACCGTGAATCCGGTCAGGTCAGCGAGCGTCAGGGCAGCGTCTGTTGCGTCAGGGTAGCCCTCAGTCAGATTGATGCTGTTTCCTTCCATGACTACCGGGTTTATGCCCTGCGATAACCACAGGCCATGAACAAGGGCTGCGCCGCTCCTGACACTACCGGAGACGCCGAGTACCGCCGCATTGCGAGCTTCTCTTTCGAGCCCGGCGTAACGCGGAATCGCGAACGCGGCCAGAATTGCCAGCAAGGCGATGACCACAACGAGTTCAATCAGCGTAAAGCCAGCCCTGAGTTCGTTTTCTCATTCCACACATATCGTTCTTCCTGCTGTCCAGGCATCGAGCGCTACGGTCGGTTCCGTCCGATGCGACTAACAAGCCGCCGCTCACCGGGCAGGAGGATTCAGAATCCCCGCTACCCGGCCTGAGCGGCGTTCATCAGCAGCCCGTAACGGTGGGCGTGACTGACGGCGGGGTGCCTACGCCAGCTTCGACATAAACAACCTGGCAAACGCCGGGTGCGCCTGACTTCGCAATCGTAGCCGTGGTGCCACCGGTGATTACCGGAGCGTCGAAACCACTGACGTCAGCGAGTGTCAGGATGATCGTCTCAGCGTCCGGATAGCCATTTACGATGTCGATCGTATTGCCTTCCATGTCGACGCTAGCCGTTCCTCTGGCGAGGTGCAGGCCGTGCGCCATGGCCGCGGCACTGCGGACACTGCCCGACAAGCCCTGCGTGACGGCAGAACGCGCTTCTGTTTCGAGCGAGGCGAAACGGGGAATTGCGAACGCGGCGAGAATGCCGAGCAGCGCGATAACCACTACCAGCTCGATCAGGGTAAAGCCCTTTTGTGCTTCAGTTTTCATTGGTCGATCCTCAAGTTTCCATTTTTCACAAACAAACTGGCGTAACTGCCAGAATTCCTAAACGCGGTGTCAATGTGCCTCCCCGGTTGTTCCGGAAAGCCATTTCGCACCGGCGACTCGTTGCAGGCGCACGCCATAAAGCTCCTCGCGCTGCGCCTCAAAAACGCCGTTGCCGTTGCTGTCGGCAAAAGCGACTCGTACCTGAAATGCCGGGTCGTCCACTGAGTCATCGTGGGCCGGAAGTCCATATGGCTCTCCCAGCCGGTAAACCAGTCGCTGCCCGTCCTGTTCGTAATACCAGCGCCGCGTCGGCAACTGCTCGATTTCTCGCTGCAATCGCTCGCCTATATAGTTTTTCGGCGGTTCCAGCAAAAACTTGACCGGATTTACACCATCAAGGGCCGAAATGCTGGCCGATTGGCCTCGTACGATGCGCTGTGCTGCCTCCATCATGAGGCTGCTGCGCAGCTGGCCCTCCACCCGCAGCACCGCAACGCGCTCTGCCTCGTCGATGTAGGGCAACAAGCGATTGGCGGCGACGGCGATCAGTGTGCTGATCAGGGCGATGACCACGATCATTTCCAGCAGCGAAAAGCCCTGCGTCGAATAGGGTCTGGCAGCCGACAGTGGAGGTTTCGTTCTCACCACTATCCCGCCTTGGCCCTTGCGACCATGTCCCACATGGGCAGGAACACGCCTAGTGCCAGAACCAGCACGATTGCACCGACCGTCACGATCAGAATGGGTTCGAGTGCCGCGCTGAGATTCTCGAGGTCGTAATCGACTTCGCGCTTGTAGTAGTCGGAAGATTCATCGAGCAACTCCGGCAGCGCCCCGGTCTCTTCGCCAAGCGCGATCATCTGCAATATGAGCGGTGTAAAAAGGCCGCTGTGTGCCGCCGTTCTCGACAGCGATTCACCGCGTTCGATATCCGAGCTAAGTGCTGCCATCTTCTCGCCCAGCCAGGTGTTGCCAATGGACGCGGAAACGGTACGCAGTGTCTGGTTGATTGGCAGGCCGGCGCTGATCGATATCGCAAGGGAACGGGTGATGCGCGACATGGCGGCGTTATTCACAATAATGCCGATGACAGGCAGGCGCAGCTTCAGCTTGTCCCAGCGCAGCCGACCCGACTCGGTATTTATGTACTTCGAAGTCGCAACGGTGCCAAGCGCTATCCCGCCG
Source organism: uncultured Gammaproteobacteria bacterium (assembly GCA_963760395.1). Taxonomy (GTDB): domain Bacteria; phylum Pseudomonadota; class Gammaproteobacteria; order Steroidobacterales; family Woeseiaceae; genus UBA1847. The sequence continues at coordinate 329,548 of CAVXCX010000013.1, read as the reverse complement.
AGAATGTATCCCCAATAGTTAATCGTAAAGTTGGAGACGCCCATAATGATGCGCGTAGGCAGCGGTATGTTGTCGCCCAGTGCGCGAAAAATCGGTGCGAAATTTGGAATGACGAAAACCGTGATGATGGTTAGCGCTATCGCGACGGCGATCAGCACAACAATCGGATAACGTACCGCCGCTTTGACGCGATCGCGTACTTCCTGATCCATGCTCAGGTACTCATAGAGGCGCTGGAATGCGACGTCCAGCGTTCCCGTCGCCTCGCCAATTTCGACCAGGTTAATGAACAGCGCAGAGAAGATCTTCGGGTGCCCTTTCATTGATGCAGCGAGTTCGCGCCCGGACTCCAGGTTATCGATCACGTCCACTAACGCTTCTTTGAGAACTTCGTTGTGCGTGGTCTCCATCAGGCCGCTCAGCCCTTTCAAGAGTGGCAGACCGGTACGCGTGATTGTGTGCATCTGGCGGCAAAACAACACCAGGTCCTTGGTGGTTGGCTGTCCACCACCGAGGCGCTTGTTGAGGTCTGCGAACGTAATTCCCTTGCTGCTCGCGTGGTCACGAATCTCAACAGGCGTCACGCCGAGACTGATAAGTCGACTCGCGACAGCATCGGCGGATTGTCCGGCAAGCGTACCCGTTACAAGCGCACCATTCGCGGAGCGGCCCTTGTAGATGAAATCAGCCATCAGCAGTCTCGTCGGCTGACTCCGCGTTGTCTGCTACGACGCTGTCTTCCGCATCCAGGCCGCCGGCGACACGCAGGACTTCGTCGAGTGAGGTTATTCCTGACAGCGCGTAGTCCAGCGCACAATTCACCAGCGGTACATAGCTTTTCTTTTTCGCCGCCAGCGCTACGAAGCCGCTGAGATCTTCGCGCCGCAAGGCGTCCGTCAGACCGGCGTCCATTTCCAGCAGTTCGTAAACACCAATTCGGCCTCGATAGCCTGTCAGCTGGCAGTAGTTGCAGCCACGACCATGTACGAATTTGGCGTCGCCAAGTTGTTTGCTACCGAGCATCGTCTTCAGCCATGCGCTTTGGCCCACGGAAAGTTCGGCGGGTTCGGCGCAGCTTTCGCAGACTCGTCGCACCAGCCTCTGCGCAACGATGCCCTGCAAGGCGGCGCCGATAAGGTAGCCGGCGGCGCCCATGTCCAGCAGCCGGTTTGCGGTAGCAACCGCACTCACCGTATGCAGCGTCGAGAATACGAGGTGACCGGTCATTGCGGCTCGCAGTCCAATATCCACCGTCTCACGATCGCGCATCTCGCCGACCAGGATGATGTCGGGGTCCTGGCGCAAGGCGGTACGCAGAACACGGCCAAAATCGAGGCCGATGCGCGTGTGAATCTGCACCTGGTTAATGCGTGCCAGCCGATACTCGACGGGATCCTCGACCGTGATGATCTTGGTCGACGGTTTGTTGACGTAGTTGAGGGCTGAATACAGCGTCGTGGTCTTGCCGCTACCGGTAGGCCCGGTAACGAGCACCATGCCAGAAGGCCGCTCGATCATCCTGTAGAAACGCTCCAGCAGCTTTGCAGGCATGCCGAGCTTTTCAAGGCTGAGAAGATTGGCAGAGTGGTCCAGTAGTCGAAGGACCACGGCTTCGCCGAACTGTACCGGTAACGTAGAGACGCGAATATCGAGTGTCGTTTCGTTGACGCGAACCGAAAACCGGCCGTCCTGCGGCAGTCGTTTCTCGGAAATATCGAGGCCGCTCATCAGCTTCAGCCGCGTAACCAGCGCACCGGCGACGCCGCGTCCATCGATCACGTGTTCCTGCAAAATACCGTCAACGCGCTGGCGAATGCGCAGTACGAATTCGTCCGGCTCGATGTGAATATCCGAGGCGCTGACTTGCACCGCGTCGCGAAACATCGACTGCAATAATTTGATGATCGGCGCTTCTGCAGAATCCTCTTCTGCCGTAAGCTGGTCGATATCGATCCGCGAATCGCCGAGTTCTTCCTTTACTTCCGCCGCGAGCGCGTTGATCTCATCGGTCCGTCGATAAGTAATATCGATCGTGCGCAGCAGCTCCGTCTCATTGACCAACGCTATCTTTACGGTTTTGCCAAGCAGGCGGGCGAGCTCGTCATGGGCGAAAATATCTGTCGGATCGGCCATGCCGACTAAAATGCCGCCTTGATCTTGCTTCAAGACCAGCGCTCGAAGACGTCGGGCCTGAACTTCGGGCAGAATCTTTACCGTCTCCGGCTCGAGTTTGATGCTGCCAATATCCAGGTATTCGATTTCAAGCCGCTTGGCCAGAAACTTGTACAGATCCGCTTCGTCGATGGCGCCGACTTCGGTCAGGGCCCGGCCCAGCTTGTGGCCGGTAGTTTTTTGCAGCTTAAGCGCCTGGTCGAGCTGCTCCTGAGTGATTGCGTTGGCATCAATCAGCAGCTCGCCCAACCGCATTTTCTTACGGCGGACCAGTTTGGATACGCTTGCGCTTGTTGTGCTCATCGTCGTCGAACCAGCCGGCCTAGTAGCCTGAACCCTGTTTGATGCGCTGCAACGACTCGTCGGCCATACGTGTCCAGGTATCGTCATTGTCGATAACAACAGGCTTGAGCAGAATAACGAGCTCAGTCTTTCGCTCCACTGCCCGACGGCTCTTGAACAGGTTGCCGATGCCCGGGATTCGGCTGAGTCCCGGTGTGCCGAAACTCTCATCGATCATCGAGTTTCGCATCAGGCCGCCGATGACAATGATCTGCCCGCTGCGGGCTTTCACGATGCTGTCCGATTCGCGAATCTCGCTGAAAGCGAGCGGCAACGTATCGGTCTCGCCCGATACGGTCAGGATTTTCTGCTGATCGCGGACTTCGCTAACGGTTGGGTGAATGTGCAGGGTCACTTCACCGTCTGCGCTGATCTGCGGCGTTACATCAAGTGCGATACCGGAAAAGAACGGCGTAAGCTCGACGTCTCTCGAGGTGGTTGATGAAGTCCCAGTGACCGTGTTGCTGGACACGTCGGTGACGAAGAATTCGTCGGTGCCGGCTTTAATGACGGCTTTCTGATTGTTGAGCGTCGATACGCGCGGGCTCGACAGGACTCGCGTATCACCCTGCGTTTCCAGCAGCTCGAGGAAAGCGTTGAAGTCGCCGATATCGAAGGCCATCGTGAAGGCGCCACCGAGTGTCGACGTAGCAAATCCGGTGATCGGGTTGCCGGGCTGCACGGTAACCGGCGCGCCGCCAAGATCGTTGGGGTCGCCGCTAAAGCCTGGCGGCGGTGCCTGCTGCCCAAACGTCAGGGTATCGCCGCTGCTGTTCTGGGATACCGCGACCCAGTTGATGCCCGAGCGGAATCCATCGCTGAGCTGAACTTCGACAATCTTCGCTTCCAGAACAACCTGTCGCTGCGCGATGTCCTGGGTGGCATCGAGATAGTCGCTGATGTTACGCAGCTTTTCCGGCATGGCTCGAACGACAATCACACCGGTCTGCGAGTTCACAACCACCTGGTGTCCTTCAGCGTTACCGATCATCTGTTCGAGCGTGCTTTGCAGTTCTGCCCAGAAATCGGCGACGTAATTCGTTTCGATACCCGAACCGCTGATCTGCTGCGAATCCTGGTTGCCGTTGCTTGCCTGCGGGTTCGTGATGCCGTTGCCGGAGCTGTTGTTTCTCTGCCCGCTTTGCCTGGTCTCACTGACCTGGCCTGAACTGACGCGCGTGCGAGAAACGCCCGAGCGTTGCAGGTTCAGGTAATTGATCTGGAAAATCCGGCTTTGCAGCGTGGCGGGGAATACGATGTAGCCGGCGGGACCGCGGCGATAGTTGTAGCCGTAGACTTCACTGACCACATCCAGCACTTCCTCGACGGTCACATTCTGCAGCATCAGCGAGATATTGCCGCTGACTTCCGGATGCACGACGATGTTGTGCTCAGTCTGATCGACAAGCGCCATGAAGAACGCCTGCGCAGGTGTGTCTTCGCTATTCAGATTGAACCGCGAGGCATCGACGGCCGGCTTCGCTAACGGCGCGACGGCGGCGGGCGGCTGCACGGCGGCTCGCGCCGGCGGCACCTGAGTTGCCTCGTTCAATGTCGATTCGATGCCAGCACGAGTTTCGTCGCCCCAGCCGGACGACGAGCTACGCGCGGGCATCATGGCATCGCAGCCACTCAGTACGAGTAGCGCGCTGCTAACTGTGGCAATAACTTTTAACATGAGTTGTTCTCTCCGGTGATCTTCATCGGCGCATCGCTCCTTCGTTCAACCCAGCCGTTATGCGCTTGCCGCCTATTTCCAGGATTACCTGGTCTTTATCAATGGCAACGACCGTTGCCCCGCCCAGTGAACCGCCAACTGCGACGCGTCGCCCATTTACGATCGCCACTCGCCTTTCTGGCGAGATGATGATCGCGTTGACAACAAATCGCGGCGTCGACGTGCGACTTCGTTCTGTTGCTGTGTAGGGGCGGGTCGGATCGCGCAGCAGTTCGTCGGACAGGACCGGGCCGTGGGCAAATACGAGTATCAGCGCAAGCGCTATGAGGGGTTTTCTAGGCACCGATCCACTCCTCGTCGAGACTCAGCGTGCCCACCTCGATACGAATACGGTTGCGGGGGTAGTCAATGACATCGAGCTCAAGGACCTGCCAGTACAGACGCCAGGGCAGGGCTTCTATGGCGTTCAGATACTCGACGCAGGCCGCGTAGCTGCCTTCAACCTCGATTTCGAGGCCATGCCGATAGAAGGTGACGGCATCCGGATTCTCGTCCGCGGCCAGGGAGTCGGGTGTCGTGTTACGGATGCGCACGAGCGTAAGGCGCGACTGTTCTTTCAGAACGCCTTCGAGTACCTGAGCCATCTCCGACGGATCAATCAATTCGGCGGCGTGATTACCCAGCGTGGCATTAATCTCGTCGATGCGCCGACGCAGAGAGTCAATACGCGTACGTTGCTCATTGCCGCCACCCGCCAATTGCAGAATCTGCTCCTCGAGGTTCTGGTTTGCGGCCGTGATGCGCTGCTCGAGTTCCGTTAGCTCAGCGCGCGTCTGAGTCGCTTGTAGCTGCAGCGGCTGCATCAGGAGCGTGTGCCACAGCGCGACGATCAGGACGAGAGCGGTGAGTAGTACCAGTATGCGTTCGCGTACGGAAAAGGCATCGACTTTTTGAAGTGCCGGCGCGATGTAGGTTTTGATGTCGGCGATGGTCTTCAACGGCGCGTCCTCGCATCGGCTGTCAGAAGAAGGTCGCTATCCATCGAGAAAGACAGGGCCGTCTCACCCTCGTCAGCCGGGCTGTCGATCTGGAAGTGGTGGAAACGCTGCTCGGCAAACGGCAGCTCGGATGCCAGTCCCTGTACGTAAAGGGGGATCAGTTCCGCGCGAATCGCCCGACCTTCCAGGCGAGTTTTGTCGCCCATCGCGGACAGCGCGATGTGGGTTAGCCAGAGTCCATCGATATCCTGTCGGGACAGCGACCGCAGATGGCGCGAGAAGCCTTTTGTGTCACCGAGCGTTGAACCCTGGATGAGATTGAGAACTGCCTGACGCTCTGCCAGCATTCGCAAGCTGTCATCGAGCTGTTCTGACCAGTTCTTTTCGCCGGTAACGGCGTTAATAAGCGGCCCGATGTTTTGCAGACGTTCGAGGACGACCGACTCCTGTCGTGCGACGATCGAGAGTTCGTGCTGAACGCTGTCGATGCGTTGCTGCGCGAAGACATACATGAGCGCCATCCCCACGATGACGATCGCCGTTGCCTGCAGCATGAACCAGGCAGGGAACAGGTGCGTCTGCGGACGAAATTCAGCCTGGTAAAAGTTGATTTGCTGATTCATGACAGCGCCACGCTCTGCGATGTTGCATCAGCGCGCAGCGCAGCGCCGACGGCAAGCAGGCAACTGCCTTGCACAGCAGGAGATACTTCGGTTTCCAGACTGAACAAGTCCTGGAAATCGATTGACTCGACGCTCACCCCCAGGTCTTCTGCGAGTCCACGCGGTAACGCATCGAGATCGGCACCTGGGCCCAGTACGACCTGCGTAACAGGACGGCAATCGTAGTGGCTTTCGTAGTAGTCGAGCGAGCGCTGCAGTTCAAGCGCTATGCCGCTGATCAGCTCGCGCATCGTGAATTCATCCGAGGACGCCGCTGCGAGCGCGCGTCGGCCGGTGTCGAGGTGGCGTGTCAGGTGCAATACACCCTGGCGTGTGATTGTCAGGTAACCACAACTGTCGGTGAAGTGCAGAAACGCCACGCCATCCTTATCCTGCGGCAACATCACCGCAATATTGCGAACACAAAGCTCCGGAATATCGATGACATCCATGTTCAGGTCGGCAAGCTTCATGCGCTCGATTTGCTGCATGACTTCTGATCGTCTCGTCACCACGGCATAAGCGGTATGTGGTGCGCCGGGATTGGAGTGCGGCGGCATTTCCAGAAGTTCGACGACAGCTTCTTCCAATGGGAAGCTGAGCAGGTCTTTGAGACGCCACCGTATTGCGGAGAGAATTTCGTCTTTCGGTACATTTGGTATTTCCAGCAGCTGCAGCTGGTATGCGTCGGACGACAGGACGCTCGATGTAGGCGTGCGCTGCAGGTCCAGCTCTTCGGCCTGCTGCGCTGCGCTATCGAGCCAGTCGTCGTCGCTTTCCAGCAAACGCAGTGCAAGGCTCGGCGGGCCGCCATCCTGCCGCCGCACACGCGCCAGGCCAGTACGTGCGCCATCGAGCGCAACGCCTGCCCGCGTATTCTTGGCCAAAGCCCCTGTAAAATGTCGCAACATAGCCCGGCACCTGACGCCGTTTTACAAAACTAGAGTTAGTTGTATCGGTCGGTCGCCGCCGATCTTTAGCCACCAAACTCAGAAAAAGCTATAGTTCATGCGCCTTTGCGGCGTATGTGGCCGGTACTTCCGGTGATTGGCGGAGAATCGAGACAATGGCGCTGAATACATCGACCGAACCCGGAAAAACCTGGTCATCCGGGTTCACTTTCATCCTCGCGGCCGTTGGGGCGGCAGTCGGGCTGGGAAATATCTGGAAGTTCCCGTACGTCGTCGGGGTCAGCGGCGGTGGAGCCTTTGTACTCGTCTATCTCGCCTGCGTGATCTTCGTGGCCGTCCCGATACTGATTGCTGAACTCTGGATAGGCCGTCGCGGCGGCCACAGTCCGCCCGTAGCGATGCGTGTCGTCGCGGAGAAAGCCGGTCGCTCTCGCCTCTGGATTGTTGTCGGCTGGATGGGCATGCTCGTCGGCTACCTGATTGCGAGCTACTACAGCGTCATCGCGGGCTGGACGCTCGCCTATATTTTCAAGGCGGGTAGCGGATTCGGTGGCGCAGATCCCCTCACGGTGTCGGCCCAGTTCGATAGTCTGCTGGCAGACCCGCTGAGCATGACGCTCTGGCATACGGTATTCATCACGATCGCTTTATTCATCGTTGCTCAGGGCCTGCGGAACGGTATCGAGCGTGCCGTGACAATCCTGATGCCGGCGCTGTTCGTGATGCTGATCGTGATGATTGGCTACGCGGCGGTGGAAGGCGACTTCCCGGCAGCCATCGATTTCCTGTTCAGCACGGACTTCAGCAAGATCGACGGCACGATCGTACTAAGCGCCGTTGGGCAGGCGTTCTTTTCCATCAGCGTTGCAATGGGTTTGATCATGACCTATGGCTCGTACGTCCCGAAAAGCGTGTCGCTGACCAAATCGGCGTTGATCATCGCGGGGGCGGATACGCTGGTTGCCCTGTTGGCCGGGCTGATGATCTTCCCGCTCGTTTTTGCCAACGATCTGGATCCGGGTTCCGGACCGGGCCTTATTTTCCGGACCTTGCCGACCGCATTTGCCGGCATGAGCGGCGGCGCGATATTCGGCTCGCTGTTTTTTCTGTTACTGGCGTTTGCTGCGGTCACATCGATCATTGCGATCATCGAGCCAATCGTCGCGTATGCGGAAGGCAAATGGGGTATGCGCCGGCGAGTTGGTTGCGTGGTGTTCGGTTTTCTTGCCTGGGCAATCGGGCTTGCCAGCGTCTTCTCGTTCAATATTCTGGCTGACTTCGCACCATTGGGCGCGCTGGGTCCATTCGCGGGTATGAACCTGTTCGCGCTAATTGACTACTTTACCGCCAACCTGATGATGCCACTGGGCGGCATCCTGATGGCAGTCTTCGTAGGCTGGCTTGTCAAGCCGAAAGTGCTTGCCGAGGATCTGTCGTTCGGCAGCCCGATACTGTTCAACGTCTGGCTGTGGATGATACGTGTCGTTGCACCGCTGGCGATTCTCGGTGTTCTTTACAGCAGCCTGTAGGCGGACTGAAACCACTGACGCGCTGCGGCTGGCCGCGGCAGCACCTTTTCAGAAACCTGCGATGTCGTCCGTGCAGCGCCCACGCCGCCAATCGATACAGTAGTCAATATTTCGAGCGATCCGCAAACGGGCAGAAGTGTGTCCCGCAATCCCTGACCAACAAGCAATATCGAGGTGCCTGATTGCCGCGCAGCAAGCGGCGATTTGGCCTTGATCATTTATGTTGACGCGGCTGCAAAAAAAGCAGGGAATACGCACTTGTCGCGCAGGCGACCGCCACTTTGCCAGGCACGATTCGTGGTGAAGCGAAGGCTCTTGGCATGTCAGCGAGGATTAGAAATGCAGGACCGCGAAAAAGAGGTACGTAACGAAGTCGGCGAATTGCTACAGGCAGGCGCGTCGTCGTCGGAAATCGAGGCGCTTCTTGACCGAGTGGAGCCCGCCGTATTGCTGCACACAATGTTCGGGCTCGATGAGAACACGCAGCGCGCACTGTTAGCCGCTCTGACACCGCACCGCGCCGCATCCCTGGTTGAGGAGCTGCCGGATTCTCACGCCGCGACCCTCATTGAGGACATGGCTGTCACTGAGTCGGCACCGATTGTCGAGGAGCTGGCGAGCGACCATCGCGTGGACGTTCTTGCCGAACTGGACAGCAAAGACGCGGACGCGATTATCGCGGAGCTCGATGAGGAAGACGCGCTGGAAATCCGCGAACTGAGTTCATTCGCACCGGATCAGGCTGGCGGCCTGATGATGACGGAATTTGCGTCATACCCGATGAACCGCAGCGTCCGGGAGGTCGTCGAAGACCTCACGGCGGACACGGTGGACTATCAGTTCCTGACCGTGCACTACATCTACGTCGTCGTGAAAAAGCAGAAACTCAAGGGTGTTATTCGACTCCGCGACCTGGTCTTTGCCGATCCATCGAAGAAAATCGGTGACATCGTCAGGCCGGCGATATGTGTCTCGCCAGATACGAGCCTGCAAGCGCTCGAGGAGTTCTTCGACGAACATGACATTGCTGCCGTCCCGGTCGTAGACGATCGGGGACTGTTGCTCGGAATCGTGCGCAGACGTTCGGTGCTCGAGGCGCTGGCTGAGAGAGCAGAGGCTGACAGCCTTAAGGCAGCGGGTATCATCGGCGGCGACGAGCTGCGCAGCATGCCTGTGCTGCTCCGATCCAGACGGCGATTGGCCTGGCTTAGCATCAACATAATTCTCAACATCATGGCGGCCAGCATTATTGCGATCTACGAAGACACGCTGACCGCGGTTATTGCACTGGCAGTATTTTTGCCGATCGTATCGGACATGAGCGGCTGCTCGGGCAACCAGGCCGTCGCCGTAAGTATGCGTGAGTTGACGCTCGGTGCCGCCACGCCAGCAGACGTATGGCGAGTTTGGCGTAAAGAGGCGTCGGTCGGGCTGATCAACGGGCTTGCCCTCGGTGTGTTGCTGGGTGCAGCAGCCTGGGCCTGGAAAGGCAATGTAATACTCGGGCTGGTCGTCGGCGGCGCGCTTGCCTTAAACACGGTTATTGCGGTGTCTATTGGTGGCACCGTGCCGCTGATTCTACGCCGCCTCAAACTGGATCCGGCTGTAGCCTCGGGTCCATTGCTGACGACCGTGACGGACATGTGCGGGTTCTTTTTGCTACTCAGCCTTGCGAGCCTGGTCCTGCCTGCACTGGTTTGATGTTGCCGGGTGGCCGAAAAATGCGGCCGCATAAAAAGCGGGGTGCCATTGCAGCACCCCGCCAGGACCGATGTCCTTATAGTTGAACTGTCCTGCGCCTGATGGCGCCAGGCAAACTCAACTAGTGGTCGTATTCGTCGTCGTAGTAATTCTCGAATTCGCTATCGTAAACATCGTCGAAATTCAGATCACTCAGGTGCTCGCTTTCCCAGCGTTCCTTGTGGACTGCCTTGTGACGTTTCGGACCTGCAGACTTGTGGTGGTGTTGCCTGTCTCTGTGCAGGTGGCGGGATGCCGCAAAGCGATCGAAATCGACTATCGTCCAGGTCATCGAAATTGTAATTGAACGGACGCATTTGAAATTCTCCTCTATTGTAGGGTCGTGCGTGAGAACTTCGGCATGTCCCAGACGAATCCGTTGCCAGACCTGGGTTTCGATGCCAAAGGGTCAGAAAGAGCGTCATACGCCTGCCGGACTATGTTCCAGCAGGTATCGAGTTCATCGTCATTGCGTGGCTGAAACAGCAGCACTCCGTCCAGAAAAAGTTTTCCCCATCCCCGCATCAGTACCTGGTGCCTGGCCCAGTTGTCGAGTCCGTGAACGGTGATGCCATCTGTGTCCAGCCGGCAGAGCAGCAAAGCTCGTGGGTTGCCTATCGTGCGCCGCGCCGCGTTCTCGTGAAGATAGGCGACCATTCGGCGTGGTAGGGTATCCTCGCCGTATTCGACAGCCTCGACACCGGGCAACTTCGCAATTCGGTCGGCCAGTATCCGCCCCGCCTGAAGACCTTCCGGGGCCATATTGCAGAGCCGAATTCTGGCGGGCAGCTGAAAACGGGGAAGCTGATTCACGGGTGTTGCCATGTGTGTCTGCCGGTGTTTAAACAGTGGACCTTTGCCGAAGTATCTAATATTTTATTTCCATGTCAAGTAATTTGATATCAAAATAACAAAACAGGCAGGATGATGGCACAAGACGCGATAGACGATATTCTCGAGCAGTGGTCGGAGGAGCGCCCGGAGCTGGATACCGCGAGCCTGGGAGTCGTAATTCGGGTGCTATCGTTGCACCGTGCGTTTGTTCGCCAGGCCGGAGAAGCGCTGGGGCCCCTGGAGCTCGAATTGTTCGAGTACGACGTGATGTCGGCGCTGCGGCGCCAGGGTAAACCATACTCGTTGACGGCCACTCAGCTGGCTAAAGCTACGGGACTGAGCAGCGGGGCAATGACAAACCGTGTTGACAGGCTCGAGGAACGCGCGCTGGTCAGGCGTCGACCCGACCCGGATGATCGTCGTGGGGTCATCGTTTCGCTGACTGGCTTGGGTCGCAAGACAATCGACAATGCGATCAAGCTTCGTCTGGACGCGGCAGACGAAAGCCTGCAGACCCTCAGTTCGACAGAGAAGCGGCGGCTCGCAGCGCTGTTGAGGAAAGTAAAACTGGCCAACGACGGCCACTGAACTACACGCGCGTCAGGGCTTTTTGACGCTATAGACGACATCCATGTTGCGGACTGAACCGGAGCGCGATTCGACCATCAGGCGTTGGCTGAGCTGATAGCGCAGTAGCAGGGTTCCGAGATTGTCGACGACGCCATAGGCGTACTCGACAAACAGCCGATCGCCAATACGGGTGCCGGCGACGAATTGTCGATTCTCGGCGCCGCCCTGGAAGCCGAGCGTTTCGAGCCCGAGCTCATTGCGTATCCTCGAAGCGACGCTGCCGGCCGTGGTAAGGCCGAGTGCGAAGGCGGCCTGATTCAGCATGTCACCTTCCGCGGAATTCGCATTGTTGAGCGGCCTGCCGGTCAGAAGGTAGGAAAGCGCCTCGGCATCACTCAACGGCGGTTCACTATAGACCTGCGATGTCAGCTGCGCCGGTGTGCCGGTAAGGTGGATTCCGGCGACGGTCTTGTCGCTGGCGGTGCGGCTGGCGCGGACGTTCAGCGCCGGGTTGTTCAGCGGCCCGTTGAATATCAGTTCGCCACGCTCAATCTCGAGATTCTGCCCATAGGCCTTGTAGCGCCCCTCGCTCAGTACGACCCGCCCCTGGCCTTTGTAGGGTGATTTATTGTCGCCGGAAATGCGAACGGCGCCTTCCAGGTTGGTCGAAAGGCCGAAGCCGGAAAAAGACACCTTCTCGCCCAGGCTGGCGTTCACATCGACAATTAGTGCGCGGCGCCGCTGGACCGTCGCTGCATCACCTCGGTGAACGATCGTGTCTGGTGAAGGTTTCTCGGTCGTTTCCGGAATGGTCTTGACGGTGATGCTGGCCTCAGGGATAGCGAGGTTGCCGCTTACCCGGGTCTCGCGTTCGTCAAAAAGTACAGTGATTGTCGGCGATGCCGTAACCTGCCAGTCGGGCAAATTAGCGAGGCGGAAGTCCTCGCCCAGGAGTCGTACTTCGCTACGGATGCCCGTCTCGGCGCCAAACAAGGTTTCCCCTCCAATCTGCAGATAGCCATCACCGGACTTCGCGCTACCCTGCAACGAAAGTTCGCCGGCCTTGTTCTGGCGGAGCAGCAATCCGATATCGGTAACGGATATACCGGCGCGCCGGATGTCGACCGCCCCATCGCGCAGCCCAATCTCGCCACTTATCTCGGGCGCTGCCGGGTTTCCGCTGATCTCGATACTGCCAAGAATCCTCCCTTGCGGATTCGCGGCGTCGGGGAAGAAGAATGAGAACAGGGTCAGGTCATTGAGTTCCAGGGCGCCCTTGCCGAGTAGTGCCGACTCCAGGTTGAAGACATCATCAAGCTGAATGTTTCCGGAGGCGAAATCAACGGAATTGTCCAGTCTCAACTCAAACTCGCCGATGAATTTGTTGTCAGCGATATCTGCCTTGACCACCGCCTTTTCGAATTTCGCGGATACCTCGTCACCTTCGAAAATCGGTGAACAGGCCGAGGCCTTCGATCTGCATGTTTACGCTTGCATCCAGACGGCCGTTTTTAAACGCACCGTTAGCGTCCGTATTTATGACTCCGAGAACCGTTGCCCCCGGCGGCAAACTTTGCGGCAGCGACGCGACAGGTAACTCCCTGAGAGATGCCTCAAACTCCAGAGGACCGGAAAAATCAAAATTCAACGCCGCGCATAACACCCCGGGCGCGGAGCTCGCACCGAGACAGGTTTTTTCCAGTCTGAATGCGGATCGTGACAATGAAAAGTCGGCCGATTCGCGCAACATCAATTCTCCAAGCGGCTCGCGATTCGCAACGAATTTCGTCAGTGCGCCGGACCATCTATTCTCGACAAAGCGACCATCGATCTCTGCCACAAGACGACCTTGTTCTGCGGCGTCGATCTGCAGCGATATCGTGCCTCTGCCGGTGGCGGGCAGTTTGAAATCCGCTTGCAGGCTGTCGACAACAGAGTCCTCCCAGGCAAGATTTTCGCCGTGGACGTAGCCTGAGGCCGCGAAAACTTCCAGGTTCGAGGCGAATCGAATGTCGCTATTCAGGGCGCCGCTGAACCCGAGGCCAAGCTGGTCAAGACTCGGCAATCGAGCCTTCGCATCAATCTGGAGCTCTTTGCCGTAAGAACCGTCAAAGTGGATGCGGTTGTCGCCGATGCGAACCACGCCATTGTCAAACTGCAGGCGCTCGGCGGCGTAGGAGAAGCTACCGCTGCCATCGACCGGGTAGTTGTTGAGTTTTCCAGATAATTGATCGATCGCGAAGTCGAGTACGGGCTGCGCGTCAACAAGCCGACCCGAGGTCGTGCCGGTCAGCGCGAGTTTGCCGCTAAACCGTGGGTCCGCCGCGGACGGGTCAAGTTCCGAGAGCGAAAGCTTGAAAGACCAGCTTGGTTCCGGGGCAATCAGGAAGCTCCCATCTGCGTCCAGTCGTCCCCATTCATTCGCGACAGACAGCGCCGCGACATCAACGCGGTTATTACTGAATTTGCCTCGTGTTTGCACGCTAATCGTGGGTATGTCTACTGTTGACAGGGCCGTTGAGACGTCGAAGTCGAGATTGCCGGGTGTGCCGGTGATACGCAGCATACCGCCGGCCAGTTCGATAACCCGCGCGTTGCCTTGTTCGATGCGAACCTGTTCCCAGTTGTTCTGCAGATCAAGCAAGATTTCTGCATCGGCAAGCGCAACGGTACCCTGGCTCGTAACCGCGTAGGGTGCGTCAAGATCGTGCTGTATTGCATAGCCCGATGCATCTCCGTCCACGCGGAGAACACCTGACAAGGTCGGCTGGTCCGGCAAGCGAACCTCCCACGCCGCAGTGGCGCTGGCCGCATAGTCGCCGCTGAGTTTTGCGTCGCCCGACAGTCCAATATCAGCCAGCTCGCTCTGCAGATCGAATTGTTCGATACGCAGGGCCGAACCCGAAAATCGGCCTCTGAGCCGAACCGAATTAACAGTGAACTCTTCACCCGCACGCGCGATGCGTGCGTTCTCGATAGAGGCGTTTTCTATCAGTAACGTCAGCGGAATATCGACGTTCAATGGGCCGGTATCTTCCTCGCGAGGAGGGCTGTCCTGCAAGGAAACATCGACGTTTCTAATGCTGAGGTTGGTGATGCGTACCACTCGTCTCAGCAACGGCGGCAATTCGATTCGGGCATCGATTTCCTGAACCTCGACGGAGGCCGCGGCGTCTTGCCAGCGCACTGCGCGAAACTCGAGGCCTCTCACCAGGGTTCCATAGACCTCTTCGATACTCAGGGCCTCGGGAAGTTGCGGTGATGCCTGGCGCAGCAGCCAGCGGGCTCCGCCTTCTGTCGCCACTAGCCAGGCCGCACTACAGATGACCAGCAGCAGGGCAGCGGTGATAATACCGCCCGTCCAACGAAACAAGCGCCCGATCACAAGTCTGCTCCGAGCCGAACATGCAGCCGCACACTGCGATCCGACTTGTTCAAAGGATGAGCGAGGTAAAAACGCAGTGGCCCGATCGGGGAGAACCACTTCAATCCCAGGCCGGCGCCGATCGCAGCATCGACATCCAGTGAGTCAAACGCGTTGCCGGCATCCACGAACGCGGCACCATAGAAATTGCCGCGGAGCAGGTGCTCGTACTCGACGCTGGCAACGAGCAGGTTACTACCACCGATTACGTTGCCTGCATTGTCCTTTGGGCCGAGTGCTTCGTAGTCGAAACCGCGAATGGACTCGTCGCCGCCAGCGAAGAAGCGAACGGACGGCGGCAGCTCACCGAACTCTGATTTAGCCGTGACTCCGAGTGTTGCGCGGGCCAGGAGTCGACTACTGTCCGACAACGAGCGGATGAATCTCGCGGAAATCACGGTCTGCAAAAATGATGTGGTGGAACCCAGGAACTGTCCGGTGCCTCGCAATTCCAGGGTCAGTCTTCGACCACGTGTCGGGAAGATATCGCGGTCCGCGCGTTTGTGATCATAGGCAACTGCCGGCAATACCATGCGGGTGCGCTGTGTTTCGGCGGAAACGTCAAACCGGTCATAGCTAAGATCCAGCGAAAGCGTTCGCAGCCATTTGCGGCTAATACGCTTGGAGCGGCGAAAACCAACGCGCGCCGAGTCGCTTTGAAACGTATCGTTGTCTTCGCTTGTCAATCCCGCCGTATAGCTAAGCCATTCCGTGCGCGGGTCTGCCATTGGTCTCCGGTGCTCGGCCGTGAGCCCCTGTATGACCGGCGATACACTGAGGTCGGTCTTGAACCGGTGTCCTTTGTTGTTGAGGCGTCGATTCTGGTAGCCGGCTCGAAATCGGGGTCCGGTGTCCGTCGAAAAGCCGGCGCCGACCGTGTATTCGATACGGTCTGCGGGTTCCAGCAGCACTCGAACAGGAATTTTCTCGTCCGCAGCCTCCTCGAAGACCGGCTGCAACTCGATGCGCGAGAAGTAGCCACTGATGGAAAGATCGGTATACGCCTGGTTGAGCAGGCGACTGTCGTACGGCATACCTTCATCGAATTCCAGGAATGCGCGAATAAGACTGGTTTCGAGAAACTCCTCGTCGACCCGAATTTCACCGAAATCGTAGCGTGGTCCGCTGTCGTACTGCAGCGAAATATCCGCTGCCAGTTCCTCCGGCCAGACATCAATTACATTATTCGAAAAGGCTGCGTCGATGTAGCCACGCTCTGCGGCACGGACCTGTAGCGATTCCTTGAATGACTCATAATTGGCGTGCCGCAGTTGCGTCCCCGCGACCAGCGTTGCTGGCGCATCCAGGTCGGAGAAGTCCGCTGAATCGTTTGCGGGGGTCGTGATGGAAATTTCGACATTGCGAAGGACAACGGGACTACCAACGTCGATCTTGAGCGTCGCCTGCCAGCATTCCTCATCGATCGTCAGCGTCTTTTCGATTGCCGGATCGTAGTAACCAAAAGGCTCCAGCGCCGAACGGACCTCGGTCTCGACCTTGCGGAACCGCCGCCGAATCAGCCAGCTATCGGCATCGCAGGGCTCAGCGGCAAGTGCCACGTAGCTCTGCACGTTACGCGCGATCTCGTCACTGATGCCTTCCAGCAGTAGCTCGCTTCTGGCCAGCGACGTGACAAGCAGCAGGGACAGGCACAGTGTTGGAATGCGGCTGCGCATCGTCTCATGCCGAGTTTGGGTTGTATTGAGCGTGTGCCACAGGAAGTCTCTGCGTCCAGGAGTGTGCTCCGGGCATCCCTGATAAGCCGACGTCTGCTCTATTCGTCCTCATTACCGGTCTTGTTCGCGATGGCCTCTGCTTTTCGTGCTGGCGTTATCAATACGGTTTGGACCTGTCGGCCCGACATTCGTGCGACGGAGAATTTCAAACCGTACTTTTCAAAGGTATCGCCTTCCTCAGGCAGTCGCTCGAGATGTCTCATAACGAATCCGGCAAGCGTCGTGGTGTCGGGATGGGGCTCGATGACAATATCGACTGTGCTCTCGAGCGTTGCCAGCGGCAGCTGACCGCTGGCTCGCCAGCCGGTGCCTTCGGCCTCAATGGGCGCGATAACTTCTTCGTCATCCCATTCATCTTCGATTTCACCGACAATTTCCTCAAGCATGTCTTCAATTGTGACGATTCCGATGTAGTTGCCGTGCTCATCGACGACGATGGCCATACCCGTGCGCGTCGCACGCATGCGCTCGAGCAAGGAAGAAAGAAGTAACGTCGCCGGTACAACCATGGGCGTGCGCAGACGATCCGCAAGCGTCTCCCAGACTCCTTCCTCACCTGCAACAAGCGCGGTCGTGAGGTCTTTCGTTGCGAGCACTCCAACAACATTCCGTTTCTTGTCGAGTACCGGAAAACGACTGTGCAGTGTCGCAACAACCGTCTTCTTGTTGTCATCAACGCTTGCTGTCAACTGCAGTTTATCAACCTGGATCCACGGCAGCATGACCTCGCGTACGGTCTGATCGTCGAATAGAAACGCTTTGCGGATAATATCCGCAGTCTTACCTTCGATTTCGCCGTGGGCCTCGGACTCGTCGACGATCGAACTGATCTCGTCCTCGGTGATTATTTCGTGATGCGACCCGCCGCCCACGCCGAGCAACCGGAGTATGCCCGCATTGGTCTTGTCGAGCGCCCAGTTCAGCGGAAACACGACTCGATAGAACCAGTGCAATGGATAGGCCAGGGCGAGGGAGACCGGCGCGGGCTTGCGAATGGCGTAGGTCTTTGGCACCTGTTCGCCGACGACAATATGCAGTGACGAGAACAGCAGGAAACCGATAATAAAGGAGATTGTGTGCAGTGCCTGGCCCGTGATACCTACCTTGGACAGCAGTGGCTCAAGCAGGGCGGCGACCGCCGGCTCACCAACCCAGCCGAGTCCAAGCGATGCCATGGTGATACCAAGCTGGCAGGCAGCCAGGTAGGCGTCCAGGTTCTGGTGCAGACGCACGGTGAGTGCGGCGGCGCGGTGTTGTTCGCTGACTGCCTGGTCGAGCTGGTAGCCGCGCACTTTGACAAGGGCGAATTCGGCCGCGACGAAGAAGGCATTGGCCGCCAGCAAAAGTACCACTGAGACCAGTGAAATTCCGAGAGAACTCATTATCTATTTTTCCGTTATTGTCGTGATTCAATGCCGGCCTGATCGCCGATCATGCGTATTTCAAGTGGCTTGCTGGCATCCAGGTGAACATCGCGCTGCGGGAAGGCGATAACGATGCCGTTGTTCTCGAAGGCCGCGCTTATTCCGAATCGAATCGAGCTGCGTATTTCCCTCAAGGCCTTCTCGCCGCCAACGTCGCACCAGAAATACGCGTCGAAAATCAGCGCGTTATCTCCGAAGTCTTCGAATACAACGGTAGGTGGAGGCTCCTGCTTGACCTGGGCTTCAGCCTGAACTGCCTGCATGATCAGGTCCGCAACCTGTGTAACGGGCGAACCGTAAGCAACGCCCACCCGAACCGTCGTGCGAATCTCGAGATCAACCAGGGTCCAGTTTACGACCGTACGCTCCAGCAGCGCGCTATTGGGTACGAGCAAATGCACGCCGTCCGAGCGCCGAATGCGGGTGGAACGGTTGCCGATGGTCTCGACCACGCCCTGCCAGTCATCGATCTCGATAAAATCACCGATACGAATCGGCCGCTCGGTCATCAGAATCCAGCCGCTGATGAAGTTGTTGATGATGTTCTGCGCGCCGAAACCGACGCCGATGGCCAGTGCGCCTGTTGCAAAGTGGAACGTTGTCAGCGGAATGCCCAGCAAGCCGAGGGCCGTGAGGACGATCAGGATAAATATCGTGAAGAACGTGATTCGCTTGAAGGCGTAGACGATGTCCGGGCGCAGCTTGGTATTCGCCAGCCGCTTGCCAAGCAGATAGCCGATAAATCGGCTGCCGAGGTAGCCAAAAACCAGCAGCGCTACTACCAGCGCGAGCTGACCGATCGTAATGACCTGACCGCTCGGGGCCGTGAACAGTACCGTGTCCCATAAGGTTCTGAAATCCTGGAGCATCTCTTCCTACCTTGCCGTTACTTGGGCTGGCCTAGCCCGTGCCGCGGGTTCGCGTTCTGCCCTGCTTCGCGTTTTTTTCGATGAACTCGATGATCATACCTGCAACATCCTTTTCGGTGGCTTTTTCGATACCTTCGAGACCAGGGCTCGAATTGACCTCCATCACCACGGGGCCGTGGTTGGAACGCAGCAAGTCGACGCCCGCAACGTTGAGCCCCATGACCTTCGCCGAACGCACCGCTGTCGAACGTTCTTCCGGCGTAATCTTGATGAGTTTCGCGCTACCACCCCGGTGCAGGTTTGAGCGGAACTCTCCTTCCTTGCCCTGGCGCTTCATGGCGGCCACGACCTTGTCCCCGACGACCAGGCAGCGGATATCTGCCCCGCCCGCCTCCTTGATGAACTCCTGCACCATGAAGTTGGCCTTGAGGCCGCTGAAAGCCTCAATAACGCTCTCGGCGGCTTTTTTTGTCTCGGCCAGAACCACACCGACGCCCTGCGTACCCTCAAGCAGTTTGATCACCACCGGCGCACCGCCGACGAACTTCAGGAGGTCTTCTGTATCGTCCGGTGAGTTTGCGAAGCCGGTAACCGGGAGGCCGATACCCTTGCGTGCCAACAACTGAGTCGCGCGCAGCTTGTCGCGCGAGCGTGTGATGGCGACCGACTCGTTCACTGAATACACGCCCATCATTTCGAACTGCCGTACTACTGATGTGCCGAAGAACGACACGGAGGCACCGATTCGCGGAATGATTGCGTCGACGCCGGTGATAGCCTCACCTTTGAAATGGATGCTGGGCTTGTGGCTCGTGATGTTCATATAACAACGCTTGTGATTGATCACGGGCATTTCGTGGCCACGTTCGATGCCGGCCTCGACGAGGCGTCGGGTCGAATACAGGTTTTTATTGGTCGAGAGAATTCCGATTTTCATAATCTGGTCCTTTGACTTGTAAAGAGCCGACTAACGACTCCGATTAATCAGGTTGGCGTAGGATCGCTGTCGTGCTCTGCGGTGAAGTTTTCCACGAGGTTTTCGGCACGCGGGATGCTCTTGAACGCACCGAGGTTAAACAGCGCATCGCCTTCGTGCGCTAATGGCAGGTTGCTTTTTCCGATGACGATACCGTCGAAAGGCGCGATGACGTGGTCTTCTTCATCGCCCAAAGGTGTAGAAATGGATGCAAGGCGCTGACCCTTTTGGACACTGTGACCAAGCTTGATTTTCTCGGTGACGATGCCGCTGTCTGGCGCGCGCACCCAACTCGTGGATCGCGCAATGACCGGCGGCAAAAGCTTCGGGTCTTTCAGCTTGGGTAGCATGCCGATTTGTCGCATAACATTGAATATCCCGCGTACGCCGGCGCGAATACTGATCTCGTCAAAGCGAAGCGCCTCACCGGCCTCGTAAATGAGCACGGGCATGCCGCGGTCGAAAGCGCAAGCTCGCAGCGAACCATCGCGAATGTCCGAGTTGATTATGACCGGTACGCCGAAAGCGCTGGCGAGTTCCAGGGTCTTGGGGTCATCGAGATTGGCGCGAATCTGCGGCAGGTTGGATCGGTTGATCGCACCCGTATGCAGATCGATACCGAAGTCCGCTTTTGAGACAATTTGCTTGATAAACAGGTCTGCCAGGCGTGACGCGATTGAGCCTTTCTTGCTTCCTGGAAATGAGCGGTTCAGGTCGCGCCTGTCCGGGAGGTAGCGGGACTGGTTGAGAAAGCCGTGCACGTTGACAATGGGAATTGCTATCAAAGTGCCCTTGAGCGAGCGAATCGATTTGCGCTTCAGCAGGCGCCGTATGATCTCGACGCCATTTAGCTCATCGCCGTGGATTGCGGCCGAGACAAACAACACGGGCCCAGCCCTGCGGCCACAGATGACGTGCACTGGCATATGCAGCGATGTGGAGGTATACAGATCTGCAACCGGCAGGTCGATGTTTACCTGCGTTCCGGGTTTGACCGTTACGCCGCCGATTTCGATGGCTTTATTGCTTGTCATTGTTTTCTCTCGGTCTGCTTCAACTTCTTCTTCTTTCCAACAACATAGGAGCGCGCCGGATTCACCAGTGCACGCCCTTTCAGCGCGGTGCGGCCCAGCAGCATCCGAAACAGCATGTCATCGCGCGCTGTCAGTGTTGCTTCAATCGGCCAGTGATGCGTACCAACCTGGAGTTCCGTACGAATGACAAAGCGCTCTTCGCTGTGTCCACCTGAATCGGTCACCTTGCGCCTGTCGAGAATGTCCGCCGTGCAGGCAATGACTGTGTCGTTGTCCTTCTGAGCCGGGTGCATACGAAATTCGACGCGCTCGCGTCCGTTTTCCGTGTATGGCCTGACTTCGAAAGCGTGCAGCGCGGAGGTGCGTGCGCCGGTGTCGACCTTCGCCTTGATTCTGCGTTATGCCGAGTTCGGGAAGGCTAACCCATTCACGCCACCCGAATGTGAGTAGCTCGCCTGACTCTTCCACCGTTTGCCCCTTCATTTCTCGAATGACCAGTGGAATCGTACGCTTGCAACGATCGCTGAGGAACTTAAAGTTGCGCCCGACGTATCGAATCCCGGGTTTTCCACGTACTGGATTGAGGGCGTAATCTGCGCGCCGCTATCGCCGATGGGAATACGAAGAAAAGCTTCAGCCGAGGCGACGTCGTCCAGGTCTGCCTGGCGAAAGCTATTGGCAATGCGGGTGCTTGCGAGCCCAAGTCCGAGAAGCCCGATGCGCGTCGATCGCTGGTAGGACGCCGCGGCGAATCGCGTCGCGATCGAGACATCTTCATTGGCCATGCCCAGTCGAAAGTTCAAGGCGTTATCACCGACATGCCAGCCGAGAACACCGTAGATCCCGTAGTTCGTTTCAAATTCCCCGGGGCTGCCAGAAACCTCATGGTCCTCACTGCGTAACCAGGCGCCCAGGCGGATTGTCGTCCGATCACGAAGCCACTTTGCGTCGGCGCCGACAAAGGCGCCGCGGTCGTCCGCGGACAGGTCCAGCAGATCCTGGTACGAGCGATCCGGCAAATCAGCTATACCATCGGAGCTGGCGATAACCAATGAAATTTCGGGTCTGGCCGTGGAGCCAAGCCAACGCATGACGGCACCGAGCGTATAGTCCGGGAATTCGATAGTCGCGTTGTTCTTGAAGCTGCCGTTTATGAACTGGGTGTTTTCGTCATTGCTTATGCGACTGCGATCAAGCCACGCCGAAGGGTTGACAAGACCGACCATGAGACGGCGGTCGTCCCCGATATGAAAGGTGTAGTTGAATTCTGAAATTTGCACACCGCCATCGCCGTCTCGATTCAAGACGGAACCTGCATCGGCATTGGCCGTAGGGTACAGAGCCGATACGCCGTTGGAATCGGGCGTGCTGCTTGCTTCTATGTACAACAGCCATTCCCCTTTGCGGCGAGGCAACGTAATGATCAGGTCTGCTGACGCCGTCAGCTCGGTATCGACTCGACTATCGTCCGAGTCCTGCAGCACTGTTGTTACGCCACCCTGCAAGGTTACCTCGTCGGCGTGGGCGACGCCCAGTGAGGAGATGGCAAGGGCCACCAGGACGTTGACCCGACCTGCCACGACATTTTTCGGCAGGCATCGATGTGGCTTTGATCGCATCATCTTGCTCTTTATAGCTTCATCTTGAAATTAATTATGCCGAGATGATTCATCCTGTTCTCGCCGCTATCGACCCAGACAAACTGATTCATGTAGCCGGCTTCAAAAGTCAGTTTCCTGGATGCGCGCCAGCCGACTCCAACGGAGATTCGGTTTTGCCCGAGACCAGAATCTCCACCCCAGTCGGTGTCTTTGAGGTCGATGAATGGTTCGATACCAACAGACAGATAGCGTTTGCCATCGTTACCGATCGGGCGAACGTACTTGGCAAGCACGCGCAGCACGAGACCAAGGTCCGAGCCGCTGCTCAACGAGCGCTGTTCCAGGCGTGTACGCATCGACAGGGTGCCGTTGTTCCAACGCCCCGCAGTCCAGCTGAGCTGCTGCCAATAGCGATTCTCGTCGATCACGTTGCCGGACCGATTTCTCGCTCTCAGACGCGCGTAGCCCACCCAGGCTGAAAGGTTGTCGCTGATCTCGTAGCCGACGCCGGGACGAATGAGATATTGGTTAATGCCACTTCCCACGTCGAAATAGCGGGCCTGGGCGTCAAACCAGTAGTGCCAGCGGTTGGCGCCATCGCTTGTCGGGAAAGCGTCCGTGGTCGTGAATATGGTCCATATGCCCTCGTCAGTTTCAGTTGCGTGCACAGGAGTGGATAAAGTGCCAGCGACGGCGGCACAGAGCAAACCAGTGAGCAAGGTAAGGCGTATAAGAGGAATTGTAGTCACAGTTAAGACTCTACTTTTTCAGTATCCGAAAGACCGATCGCAAGAACCAGCCAATAACCATGCCGATCAACAACATCATGAAGATCAGCAGCGAGCGAGGAAATGCAACGTCCCAGAACAACAGCCTTATGTCCACAGTGGCGGCGTTCTGAACCGCAAAAATCATGACAAGCAGGATTAGCCCGCTTGCAATAAACAGCTTTGTTTTCATGGCATTCATCCTGCGGCCTGCCTGGCACCGATAGGTAAGAGTGGCAGATTCGACAATAAGAGTATGCGGCTACTTCCTGCCGTCCGAGTATCCGGCGACGAGCCTGTTGATCGACTGCGATAGATGCTCCCAGGCCGTGTCCACATTTCGCGCCTGTTCCTTCCACGCTTGCCTCGTCGGATTTCCTCAAGCATTCGAGACTTGTCCTAACTGCATCCAGGTTTGCGTCAACGGCGTGCTGTGCGTCTTGCAGTTGCCGCGTTACGACGAGGTGTCCCGCAATCGTCGCAGACCGAATCTTGGCTTTGACGCCGATGAGCCTGATTTCTGCCTCGGACAGCCTCTTTTGCGCCGCCCTGGAATAAGCGGCTTTCTCCGCTATCGAGGTCTTGCGCCGGGCTTCAAGCGCTTGTTTCTGGGCCACGGCGGATTCCTGTGCAATGAACGAACCGCTGGCAACTGTAGCCCTTCGATTAGGATAAGAGAAACTAAAAAAACTTGCTAATACGATAAAAATAACTTATTAAAGGTTGATGGACCTGGAGCTCTTGCGGACCTTTCTCGAACTGAATCGGACACGCCATTTTGGCCGTACGGCCGAGGCCCTGTTCCTGACCCAGGCAGCCGTCAGCAGCCGTCTGAAATCACTCGAAACCCAGCTCGGCGTCACGCTGTTCGAGCGCAGCCGTCGCGAAATGCGACTGACGCCCGAAGGCTCGCGGCTGATTCGGCATTCCGAAAGCATGATCGCGGCCTGGCGGGTGGCACGTCAGGACGTGTCGTTAGCCGAGGCGAGCGAGCAGCTGGTCATTGGTGGAAGCCTGCGGCTCTGGGACGTGCTGCTGCAGAGATGGCTGCATGATCTGCGTCGCGCCAATGCCAGCCTGGCGATCATTGCGGAGGCCCAGTCACCCGATCTTCTGACACGAAAACTCATCGACGGTACGCTCGACGTTGCGATCATGCTGGAGCCCGCGCAACTCGATATCATGCAGGTGCGTGAGATCGCGACGATCGAATTCATGCTGGTATCAAGTCATCCCGGCCTCGACGTAGAGACCGCGTTGCAGCAGGACTACATCTATGTCGACTGGGGCCTTTCGTTCGCACTTGATCACAGGCGCGCGTTTCCGGATGCACCGGAATCGATGACCAGGGTATCGCATGCGAAAATGGCCCTTGAATACATCACCTCGATGGGTGGCAGCGCCTACCTTCCCGGCCGCATGGTCGCAAGAGACGTTGAATTGGGTTTGCTCCATGACGTTGTCGACGCACCCGTCTTTCTGCGCCAGGCCTACGCAACTTTTCCGGTCCGGTCACCGAGATTGTCGCTGATCGAGAAAAGCCTGGAGCTGGTGCGCTCCGACTAAAGCCTTGTCGGACCAGGGTTGGCGAACTCCATTGTGGAGGGTGCTGCCTGAAGCGTATTCACTACTGGCGACGTTGGTATTGGAGGGGATGCTCAGTGAGTTCTTCGCCATCGCGCATCACGATGTAGCCGTCTATTGAATTATCGCCGCGTCGGTAGAAACTAAGACCGCCAAAGTGCAGCGCGTCGTCGTCCTTCTTTACAAGGCGAAAAGTCACGTAGTCTTCCCTGGATTCCCAGGCGGTGAAGTCCGCACTGAAATGTTTGACTTTTAAACTCAGCGTGCCGTCCTCAACGCTGAGCTCGAGCAGTTCGTAGAACGAGACGCCCTCGTCACCGTACAGCTTGAACAGTCCGATCATTGTGCCCGCGGAGGGCGCATTCCAGACTTCCTCGAATTGTTGTCCGAATGCGGAACCGGTCCACGAGCCAACCAGCCATTCGGCGTCTTCGATCGTGGCTTCAGGCCTGGTCTCATCGGCTTCGAGCGCGTAGGTGTGGTCTGTCCGTAACTCTGCGGACCAAACCAGAGGGCTGGCCAGCAATACGGTGAAGAGACCGAAGCCCAGGCGAAACGTCCTCATTGGCTGCTCCCGAAATCGTAACAATTGTTCACAGGTTTCCTATAGATCTCAAATCCGGATATTTACCATAATGAGACCTGGATCACCCAAGATCAGGCACCTCAACCCTTATAGTAACAGTCGCTCCGAAATGATTCGGCGCCGACAGAGTATTGATGATCGCATTTGAAGCGACATCGTTTTTCAGAGTCGGATAACGCTGCGAGTCATTTTGCGATGTTTCTGATTCTGTTGATGTTTTGACCAAAACACAGAGATCGGAAACCATGAATCAGCCGCGCGCGCCGCAACACCTTACGGGCAAGATCGCCAATCTGCTTACCTTACTGATGACGCTTGCAATAGCGCCGGCAGCCTGGGCCGTTCCGTTCTGCCCGATTTCGCCTGACACGCTGACGATCTCCAGTCAGCAGGTCGTTAATACCTACTATCCGGGCACGGCCAGCGCTGGCGTCGGGGCGACCAGCATTTCTGTCGGCACGCCGCGCGGCGCGGCCGCAATCGTGGCGGGTGACACACTTATTGTGATGCAGATGCAGGGCGCCGAAATTGACACCGGCGACGCCGAAACGGCCGGTGGGCCCTACGGTGATGGCGCAGGTCCGAACGACCGCTCCGGAAACCTGGCTACGAATTTCGTTGCTGGCCGCTATGAATTCGTGACTGCCACCGGGCCCGTAGTCGGCGGAGTCGTACCGATCGAAGGCGAGCTTCCCGGCAGCGGGCTGGAGTTTTTGTATACCCACCGACCGACGCCGACGGCGACAGCTGGCGTCGCAACCTTCCAGGTCATACGGGTGCCCGTGGTGCAGGACCTCACGGTTACGGCAAGCGGTGAGATTATTCCGGAGGCGTGGGATGGCTCCAGCGGCGGTGTCGTAGCGCTCGACATTGCAAACACGCTGACACTTGACGGCACAATTAATGTATCCGGCTATGGTTTTCGTGGCGGTCAGTTCCTGTTTACGGTCGGCGGCAACGCCAACCTGACTGGCAAGGACAGGAACGGCTTCAAGGGCGAAGGCATCGCCGGACGTCCGACAATGACCTACAGCACCCTGCGGGGTGCAGAGACCAACAGCGTTGGCTATCCGACGCCAGGCGCGCAGTACCTCGGTGAACAGGGCCTCGGTGCGCCGGGTAACGCAGGTTCCGCCGGCGGCGGCAGCGAGGATGCCGGTGGTGGTGGTGGCGGTAACGGTGGCTTCGGCGGTAACGGTGGACGCGGTATACCCGATCTCTCGTCGCGCGGTATCGGTGGCGCAAGTTTTGCCGATCAGGTTTTCACGCCGACAGTGAACCGCCTCGTGATGGGCGGTGGCGGTGGTGGCAGTAACGGTAACGACGGCACTCCGGTAATTCAGCTATCCAGCGGCCAGGCTGGTGGCGGCATGATCATGGCGCGCTTTAAACGCTTTGCCGGTAGCGGCACTTTCGTTGCCAACGGCGATTCGCCGGGATCGGGCGCCAGTGAAGGCATCGGCGGCGGTGGTGCTGGTGGCACGGTCGCGCTCTTAAGCGACGGTGCGGACCTGTCCTCGGCAACTTTTGAGGCAATTGGCGGCAGTGGCGGCTTTGCCCAGAATCCCAGTGATGGCGGCGGCGGCGGTGGTGGTGGCGGTCTGATCTTTATCGCCAACTCGACAGGCGTTACGTCCAGCGCGCTCGGTGGGGTGGCTGGTGGCTCATCATCTGGTGGCGACTTCAATGGCTTCGCGGGGCAGGTCGGTGTGCAGTTCGACACGGCGTATCAATTACCACCGTCGGCGCCCTTTGACTGTGATTTTTTCCCTGACTCCGATGGCGACGGGGTGCTCGATTTCTACGACCTGGATGATGACAACGATGGCATCACAGACAGTGTCGAGGGTAGCGGTGATACGGATGGTGATGGAGTCATCGACGCGCTTGACATCGACTCGGATAACGACGGCATTGTTGACAATACAGAAGCACAAAGCGCCGCCGCTTTCGTCGCGCCCTCCGGCGTCGACACTGATGGCGACGGCCTCGACAATTCTTACGATTCAGACAACAGTGGTACTGCGATTGTCGTCGTAAACACAGACGGTATTGATCAGCCGGATTACCTGGATGACGATGCTGACAACGATGGCGTTCCCGACCTCATCGAAGGTCATGACGCCGACGGCAACGGTGTTGCCGACGTCAGTCCATCCGGTAGCGACGACGCCGATGGCGATGGCCTCAACGACAGCTTCGACACGGTCGCAGGGCCGGCTGTCGGCAATGCATCCGGTAGCAACAGTCCGTTGCAAAATACCGATGGTGCTGACAATCGCGACTGGCGCGACGCGGACGACGATAACGATGGCACCGCGACCTCGGGCGAGGACGCAAACAGCAACAATAACTTCGCCGATGACGATGCCGACGGCGACGGTACGCCTGACTACCTGGAGTCATCCACGACAGACGCAGATGGCGATGGTGTCACGGATGAGAATGATCCGAACGACGCGGACCCTTGCATCCCGACACAGTTCGGCACCGGTTGTACGACCGATACGGATAGTGACGGCACCGCCGACAGCGTCGAGGGCGAGTTCACCGACAGCGATAGCGACGGCACGCCGGATTACCTGGAACCGTCCAACGTCGACACCGACGGTGATGGCACCAACGACCAGGCTGACCCGGCAAACCTCGACCCCTGTATTCCATCAGCGTTCGGTACCGGTTGCACGACCGATACGGATGGTGACGGCACACCCGACAGCGTCGAGGGCGAGTTCACCGACAGCGATAGCGATGGCACGCCGGATTACCTGGAACCGTCCAATGTCGACACCGACAGTGACGGCACCAACGACCAGGCCGATCCCGCGAATACCGATCCCTGCATCCCGTCCACCTTTGCGCCAGGCTGCACGACCGATACGGATGGTGACGGCACACCCGACAGCGTCGAGGGCGAGTTCACCGACAGCGATAGCGATGGCACGCCGGATTACCTGGAACCGTCCAATGTCGACACCGACAGTGATGGCACCAACGACCAGGCCGATCCCGCGAATACCGATCCCTGCATCCCGTCCACCTTCGCGCCAGGCTGCACGGCCGATACGGATGGTGACGGCACGTCCGACAGCGTCGAGGGTGAGTTCACCGACAGCGATGGCGACGGCACGCCGGACTACCTGGAACCGTCCAATGTCGACACGGACGGCGATGGCGTCAACGACCAGGCCGATCCGGCGAATACCGATCCCTGTATCCCGTCAGCATTCGGTGCCGGGTTGCACGACCGATACCGACGGCGACGGCACGCCGGACAGCGTCGAGGGCGAGCTCACCGACAGCGATGGTGATGGCACGCCGGACTACCAGGAACCGTCCAATGGCGACGCGGATGGCGATGGCACCAACGACCAGGCCGATCCGGCCAACACCGATCCGTGCATCCCGTCCACCTCTTGCGCCAGGTTGCACTATTGATACCGACGGCGACGGCATCATTGACAGCGTCGAGGTTGGTGGAGACGGCACTTTCGATCCCGGTGATACCGATCCGCTGGACATCGACAGTGATGACGATGGTCTGCCGGACGGCGTGGAAGACGCCAACCGTGACGGCCTGACCCAGGCCAGCGAAACCAGTGCGACCGATGCGGATACCGACAACGATGGTATCGACGACGGTGTGGAAAGCGGCGTAACAGTTGGCGTTGCCGATCCCGACGGCGCCGGCCCTATCGAGGGTACCGGTCCCGGATTTGTTGGCGACGCGGATCCGGCAACAACAACCGATCCGCTGAACGCTGACACCGACGGCGACGGCCTCAATGATGGCGTAGAAGACGCGAACGGTGACGGCCAGACTTTGAACACAATTGGTGGCACGGGTGGCGCCGCCGGCAATGGTGAAACCGATCCCGATGATCCAGATACAGACGGCGATGGTCTCAGTGATGGCGACGAGGTCAACGGCACCGGCCCGCTAACCGGTATTGGCGTGACCGATCCGCTCGACACCGATACGGATGACGGCGGCGCACAGGATGGCACCGAGGTCACGGTCGATAACACCGACCCGACCGCCGGTAACGGCGGCGACGATACCATCGACTCCGATGGTGACGGCATCAACGATCTCGTTGAAGTTACGCTCGGCACCGACCCCAACGATGCCGATACCGACAACGATGGACTGACAGATGGCCAGGAAGTCGGCAGCAATGGCGTGCTGGATTCCGGCGAGACCAATCCGCTTGATGCAGATTCCGACAATGATGGTCTCTCGGATGGCACCGAAGTCAACGCTTCAGGCTTGCTTGAGCCTTATGGACCAACCGACCCGCTGGATAACGACACGGACGGAGATGGCATCGACGACGGTGTCGAAGCGGGCGTATCAACAGACGGCCTGAACCCGGGCAACAGCGACTTCGCGGGGATTCCCTACGCAGGTACGGACCCCGGATTCGTTGGCGATGCTGATCCTGGCACGACGACGGACCCGACGAACGCTGATTCTGATGGCGACGGGCTTCCGGATGGCGCGGAGGATCTGAACAGCGATGGGCAAACCGTCAATACGATCGGCGACAGCGCAAGCTCGGGTACCGGCGAAACGGATCCGAACAATACAGACACGGACAGCGACGGTCTTAGCGACGGCGACGAAGTTAACGGCACAGGGCCGCTGGCTGGAATCGGCGCGACGGACCCGCTTGATGCGGACACCGACGACGGCGGTACGCAGGACGGTACCGAGTTGCTGGCCGATGGTACCAATCCGGTGTTCGGCAATGATGGCGATGATGCTGCGGCCGATCCCGACAACGATGGTTTAAGCAACGCGCAGGAAGCGATTCTCGGCACCGATCCGGATGATCCGGATACCGACAATGATGGCATTGACGATGGTGCCGAAGTTGGCAACGACGGTGTTTTCGGTCCGACAGACACTGACCCGCTTGATGCCGACAGCGACGACGACGGGCTGAGTGACGGCGCCGAACTCATTGGCCGCGACGGTTCGCCGAATAATGGTGACGAAACCGATCCGCTCAGTGCGGATTCCGACAACGATGGCGTTAACGATGGCACCGAGGTGGGTGTCACGACCGGGGTACCGGGAGGTGTCAGTGATGGCAACGGCACTGTCTTTGCAGGCACGGATACCGGCTCCGCCAACTTCGTACCCGACGTGGATCCGGCAACAACAACGGATCCAACCGATCCTGATTCCGATAATGACGGTCTCGGCGACGGCGCAGAAGATACGAATGCGGACGGCGCTGTCACCAATACGATTGGTGGAACCGGTTCGAGTGGCTCCGGAGAAACGGACCCCAACAATAGCGACACGGACGGTGACGGATTGCGTGACGGCGACGAAGCTAACGGCACCGGTCCTTTGGCGCTGGTTGGCGCGACCGACCCGCTCGATACGGATACGGACGATGGTGGCACTGAGGATGGCACGGAGGTTCTGGCTGACGGCACAGATCCGGTTGCCAATAGTATTGATGATGCCGCCGCGGACGCGGATAACGACGGCCTCAGTAATGGCCAGGAAGCGACGCTGGGTACGGACCCGCTTGACCCGGATTCGGACAACGACGGTATCGATGATGGTGACGAAGTCGGCAACGATGGCGTCGTAAACCTCGGTGATACCGACCCGCTTGATGCCGACAGCGACGACGACGGGTTGATTGACGGTATCGAAGTCAGTGGCGCGGACAGCCTGCCCAACTCCGGCGACGAAACCGATCCGCTAAACGCGGATTCGGATGGCGACGGACTGACAGATGGTCTCGAATCCGGTGTCACCGGCCCTGTGGCCTCTGGCTTCAGCGACGGCAACGGCACGCCGTTCGCAGGCACGAATACCGGCTCACCGAACTTTGATATCGACGCCGATCCTGGCACGACGACGGATCCAACGGATCCGGATTCCGACA
Source organism: uncultured Gammaproteobacteria bacterium (assembly GCA_963760395.1). Taxonomy (GTDB): domain Bacteria; phylum Pseudomonadota; class Gammaproteobacteria; order Steroidobacterales; family Woeseiaceae; genus UBA1847. Next base: position 298,199 of record CAVXCX010000013.1, on the reverse strand, counting down.
ACGACGGTCTGCAGGACGGCGTGGAGGACGTCAACGGTGACGGCGCGACGGGTACCGTAGTGATAGGGGGTACCGGTACCACCGGTTCCGGCGAGACAGATCCCAATAACCCGGACAGCGACGGCGATGGCCTTACCGACGGTAATGAACAGGACGGCATTGGCCTTCTTGGTGGCTCAGGTCCTACAGACCCGCTGGATACTGACAGCGACGACGGTGGAATCGACGATGGCACGGAAGTTTTGGTCGATCTCACCAACCCGGTCGCGGGCAATGGCGGCGATGATCGGATCGATACGGATGGTGACGGCACTTTCGATTTTGCCGATCCGGATCCACTTGATCCGTGTTCACCGAGCTTTCCGAGTGCTACTTGCCTGGACGACGACAACGATGGGGTCGCCAACAATGGCACGCCGACGACCGTTGTGCCGGTAGAGCCCAATCCGGCGGCAGACAATGATCCCTGTGTGCCGAGCAACACGGCGCCTGTCTGTGATACCGACAATGACGGCGTCACGGACGGTGACGAGATCGCCAACGGAACGGACCCGGCTGATCCCGATTCCGACAATGACGGCATTCCGGACGGTGTCGAAGATACGGATGCCGACAATGACGGCATCATTGACGCGCTCGACACCGACTCGGATAACGATGGCATTCCTGATGCCATCGAAGCCGGCCCGAACCCTGCTGTGCCTGTCGATACCGACAATGACGGTGCCGCAGACTACGTGGATCCGGATGCCGACAACGACGGTATTCCCGACGCGGTTGAAGGCTCGGATGACGCTGACAGCGACGGTGCGGCAGACTATATCGATCGCGATAGCGACGACGATGGCATACCGGACACGGTCGAAGACGACGTTGCAATCGGTGTCGACAGTGATGGCGACAATATCGACGATGGCTATGACGTGGACACCACGCTCGGCAGCGATACCGACAACGATGGAGTCGACGACGCAATTTCACCACGCGATACTGACGGTGACGGACAGCGCGACTATCTCGATATCGATGCGGACAATGACGGCATACCCGACACGGTCGAAGCAGATCTCGACGTTCTGGCGGATGCGGACGGTGACCAGATCAATGACGTCTACGACAATGACCTGACGCTGGGAACAGATGCCAATAGCGACGGTGTTGACGATGCGATCTTGCCTACGAACTCGGACCTCGACGCGGTGCCTGATTACCGCGACCTCGACAGCGATAACGACTCACTACTTGACGTCGTTGAAGCAGGTGGCATCGATGCCGACGGTGACGGCATTATCGATGTGCTTGCCCTCAACGAGGGCACGCTGACTATGCCGACGGATAGCGACTCCGATGGTATTGGCGATTGGCGTGAAGTCGATAGCAACAACGATGGTATCAATGACATTGTCGGTACGACATTCGAAGCCGAAGATACCGATGGAGATGGTGTTGTTAATGACATCACGGACACTGACGGCGACGGTATAGCCGATGGTGTTGATCAACTCGACGGATTTGGTACTGCAGCTGACGCGGATCTGGACGGTATTCCAAACGCAACAGAAGGCGGGGCCGACGTAGACGGCGATGGCCTGCCGAACTACCTGGACACCGACTCTGATAACGATGGCATTCCGGACTCCATCGAGGTCGGGCCGGTTGTGACGGATCCCGTCGATACCGACGGTGACGGCATGCCGGACTTCATCGACACCGACTCTGACAATGACGGCATCGACGACGCGCTGGAAGGGACTAACGACTATGACAATGACGGCGTTCCGGACTACATCGATGTCGACGGTCAGCTTGAGACCGCTGTGTCCGGATCCGGCAGCGTCGGTTGGCTACTGTTATTCGCGCTGGCGGTAGTTGCTGTTCTGCGGCATCGCGCCAGAACCCCGGGTCGTGTTGCCTCACTTCTTGTTGTCGCGTTGAGTTTTAACCTGCTCATGACGGCCGATGCCCATGCCGATACTTTGTGCGGGCAATACGTGGAACCCGGCGACAAGCAGTTTGCCTATATCGGCGACGATCCGGAGAGCTACGGCGCTGAGTTCGAGGGTTGCTGGTACGGCGCGCTTGGCCTCGGCTACTCGTATGTTTCTCCTGACAAAGAAGCGCAGAACTTCTTCCACGACACCAGCGAAAACCACGACAGCGGACCACATCTGCTAATTGGCAAGCAGTTTTCGCCGCACTGGTTTGCAGAATTGAAGTATGCAGACCTCGGTGAGGCTGGCATTACCAATCGCAATCCCGCGATAGCCGCTGCATTTCCCGACGCCGCGATTACCTATCGCGTACCGTCACTCATGGCGGGGTATCAGTGGCGTACGGAAAAGAACCTGAAGCCGTTTGCCAAGATCGGCTTTTCTGCCATTAGCAACAGCGCCGAAGGTGGTCCGATACCGTTTGAGAAACAAACCTCTATACAGGTCGCGTTTGGGCTTGGTTTGCGTTTTGACCTCGGAAGAAGCCCCTGGTTTGTGCGTGGCGATGTCGACTTTTACGACCGGGACGCGTGGTATGCCGGGGTTTCCGTCGGCATGTTCCTCGGTCCGAAATCGGTCTTCCGACCGTATGAACCGCCTCGCGCAGCACCGCCACCGCCACCGCCAGCCAGCGCCGGAACCGATGCCCGTTGCTGAGCCGGTTCCGGATCCGGATACCGATGGCGATGGCGTGCTCAATGAAGCTGATGAGTGCCCGAATACGGCGGCAGGCGCAGCGGTAGACAGGCGGGGCTGTGTCGTTCAAGCCGAGATCAAATTGCCCGATGTACGATTCGAATCCAATTCGGATCGCCTGCGCCCGGGCGCGGAAGGCACATTGAATGATGCGGCCGATACCCTGATGCGAAATCCAGGTCTGTTGACCGAGGTCGCTGGCTATACGGACAGTCGCGGCGACGCGAACTACAACCGCGGCTTATCGGAGCGGCGTGCAAAGACGGTGCGTGACTACCTGATTGACCGCGGCGTCGACTCGAACCGTCTGACGTGGCGTGGCTATGGCGAGAGCAGCCCGATTGCTGATAACGAAACGGCTGAAGGTAGAGAGCGCAACCGTCGTGTCTTATTACGAATTCTGGAGCGAAGCTAAAGATTCACAAGATCTTGCCGAAAACACACTTATGAAAAGCATCAACACAAATAACATTGGCGACACCATTCGCATTCGAAAGCCGCCACGTGTCTTCACGAATGAAAAGGGCGATACGATCTGGATGAGCGAAGTCGAACCGGTCGAGCTCGAAATAGAGCTCGACCGAGTCGTCAGCACGGATCCCTACGATTCCGGGCAGTCAGTCTCTTACTGACCGCGGTAGCTCAGGTTGCCGAAGCAGCCGCAATCGCACCGATCGACGCATCCAGCATCGCGTCAAACTCTTCTTCAGTTTGCTGGGCCTTCAGGCCCTCGGATAGCGCGCGTGAAAAACTCGCGACCATGCCGTGATTGCGTGACAGGCGATCGTTGGCTTCATCTCGCGAATAGCCACCCGACAGGGCGACCACCCGAGCGACATTGGCATGCGCGATGCACGGCGCATACAGATTGACCTTTTCGGGCAGAGTCAGTTTCAGCATAACAAGCTCATCCGCACCGAGGCTGTTGAGCTGGGCCATGATTGCGGCCAGCAGCAGATCTTCGGCTTCAGCCTTGTCAGGACAGTGGATGTTCACTTCCGGCTCGATAATAGGCACCAGTCCGGCGGCGACGATTTGCTTGCCGACTTCGAACTGCTGGTCAACGATTGCCTTGATGCCCTTGGCATTTGCCTGGTTGATCACCGAGCGCATCTTTGTGCCAAAAATGCCGTTGGCCTTGGCCTTTTCGAGCAGCGCGCCCAAATCGGGCATCGGCTTCATGAGCTGAACACCGTTTTCCTCGTCGGCCAGTCCTTTGTCGACCTTCAGGAACGGCGCGACGTTCTTGACGTTCCAGAGATACGAGGCGGTCGATTGACCTTCAATCTCCCGGTCCATCGTGTTCTCAAAGAGGATGGCGCCGAGGATACGATCGCCGCCGAATGACGGACTTGTAATAATGCGTGTTCGCATCTGGTGCACGACGTCGAACATCCCTTCGTCGTCGGACCACGCGTCTTCGCCGACGCCGTAGAGACCCAGCGCTTTCGGCGTACTGCCGCCACTTTGGTCCAGGGCGGCGATAAAGCCGGGTGCTGTCTTAACTTTTTCCAGTTGTTTTTCGAAGTTGCTCACGGTCGCTCTCTATTTGATTGGGTGACTGGTCTATTGGCAGACTGAATTGTTGAGTCCCGGATTGTACAGCAAGCGGGCTCCGCTACCAGCCGGCGAAAAAGCCGCCGTCGGCGAAATCCCACAGCAGCGTCGCGTAGACCCTGTGGTCCCAGGACTGGTCGGATAATGGGACCTCGACGCCCAGGTTCAGAGCCACGTGGCCGCCGCGCGTCAGGCCAATTCGAACCTGCGGCAAAGCGGTCCATTCGATATCTCCATTGCGTGATTTGAACGGCTGCGTTGCCGTCAGCTCGAGTGCTGGAAATACGCGGCGTGGCCAAGGCGAATGAACATAGTGAAAGATGCCGGCCAGCTCTGCTTCTCCGTCGCTGGCTTTCTCGATCGGGAATTTTAGACGCAGGCTGCTCTGGAAGGTCCACGCGGGCGAAATTTCTGTGCCGTACGCGAGATAGGTTTGCAATTCGCCGTCACCGCTGGCTTCCACCGGTATGGCATAGACAGCGGCGCCGGAGAGAATATGCCGCTTACTGGAAGACAGAACGTGTTTATAGCCAATCTCGGCTTCGGCCAGTTCGCTGACGCTGCCTTCGGACTCGTGCACGAGCTCGACGATCGCCTGGCCGCGTTTACCAACGCGCTTTTCGAATTCAATGACATTCTTGTAAGCGTCATCACCGTCCTGGTTCGTGAAGCGGCCCTTGTAGACGACTTCGTCTTCCGGAAACGCTTTCTTGACTCGGGTCGGCAGCATCAGGTTCATCTCGCCGGGCGGATAGGCGCTCGTATCCACCATGGACTTTATGTACGCGGTTACATCGGCGATTTGTGTGTCCGATAAGGTGCTGCCTTGCGCCGGCATCTGAGCCGCGAGTCCCATTGCATGGCCGCCATGCTTGATAACCATTTCCCAGTCAGAGGCAGGCTCACGGCTGTTGAACAACGGGTCCGAAAAGTCCGCCGGCATCACGCCAAGGCCTTGGACAACCGGGTTGTTCGCGTCGGGCTGGCCGTTTTGCCCATGACACACAGCGCAATTGGTTTCATAGATTTTGCGACCGCCATCGTCAAGGCTGTCGGCAGCGTTGGCCGGTATGCAGGTAACGGAAAGCACGAAGAAGGCGCCTGTCATCAGGCTTCGTTGGATACTGAATGTCATTGCACTGTCCTTAACTCGCTCAAGGGTTAGCCGCAGCGAGTTATAACGTTGCTACGAGGCCACTAGAATCAGAGCATGTACTTACCGCCGGGAACGATTGCCCTGTCTCGGTGCACTCGCGTACAGTCGTCCCCATGAAACATACAGCAGCAAGACTGGTGCGCCACGCACTCGAGAGCATCGGGGCCAAATTTACCTTCGGCATCCCGGGCGTCCATAACATCGAGCTCTATGATGAGCTGAAGACCTCGGAGTCGATAACGCCGGTCCTTGTGACCCATGAAGGCGGAGCCGCATTCATGGCGGACGCCGTCAGTCGTGTTGGCGATACCATCGGCGTTCTGGCAATCGTACCGGCGGCCGGTATCACCCATGCAATGAGCGGTATCGGCGAAGCCTACCTGGACGGAATCCCGATGCTGGTCATCTCGGGCGGCATCCGCACCGACATGCAGCAGAAGTTTCAGCTGCACGATGTTGATCAACACGCGCTCCTGAAACCGTTGACCAAGGCGACTTATCGCATCGAACGATACGAAGATGCCATCCCGACGATTTATCAGGCGTACCGCATGGCGACGGAGGGCGAGCCCGGCCCGGTATTTGTCGAACTGCCGGCAAACCTTCAGCTGCTCACCGGCGAGGTCGAAGAGATGCCGGAATTTACCGGTGCAACCGAGCGTCAACTGGTCAACCCGGATCAGATTGGCAAGGCAGCAGAGCTACTGTCGAAGGCGACCAATCCCGGTATTTTCGTTGGCTGGGGCGCACGCCATGTTGCCGACGACATAGCCAGGATCGCAGAGCATCTCGGCGCCCCGGTAGCAACGACCCTGCAAGGCCTGGCGTCGTTTCCCGGTGGCCACCCGCTGCACACGGGCATGAGTTTTGGGCAAGCTGCCGTTCCCGCGGCGGAGAACGCGTTCAAGCACTGCGATGCCATGCTCGCTGTCGGCACGCGGTTTGCCGAAATCAGCACCGGCAGCTACGGCGCCGTGCCACCGGCGAACCTTGTGCACATCGACATAAACCCGGAAACGCTGAACGCCAACTACCCGGCCAAAGTCGCAATCGGCGCAGACGCGCGAGACGCGGTGCCGGCGCTGGCAAACGCGATCTGCGAGATGGGCGAGCCGCGCGATCATTCGGCAACGTTGCTGCAAATTGCGAATGACAAAGCCGTTTACCGAAAGGAATGGCGTGAGCACAATAGCGGCGATCGGGTTAATCCATGCCGATTCTTCGATGCCCTGCGGGAAAAGCTCGATGACGAGGCCATCCTGATTGCCGATGACGGCAACCACACTTTTCTTACCGCTGAGTTGATGCCGATTCATGCCGGCGGGTCATTCTTCTCGCCGACAGACTTCAACTGCATGGGTTACTGCGTTCCGGCCTGCATCGGTGCGAAACTCAGCGCACCGGACAAACAGGTCGTAGGTATTGTCGGTGACGGCGCTTTCCTGATGACAGGCCTGGAGTCCGTCACTGCGGTGGCCAACAAGCTTGGCATTGTCTGGTTCGTCTTCAACGACGGCGAGCTTGCGCAGATCGCGCAGGCGCAGGAAATTCCGTATCAACGTACGACCTGCACGACTATTGGCAGCGTCGATTACGAGGCATTGGCGAAAGCCACTGGCTGCGCGTACGTCGCGATCGACAACGATGCGGGAATTTCCGACGGTATCGCATCCGCATTCGAAAGCGCGGCAGGCGACACGCCGGTCATTGTCAATGTGCGCATCGACTATTCGAAAAAGACGCGCTTTACCTCAGGCGTTGTGAAGACCAATCTCGAACGGTTCGATACCAGGACAAAGATACGCATGGTTGGCCGCGCCCTTTATCGCAAGGTGTTCGGCACCAAGGACTAGTCGCGAGTTGCAGGACGCTCATGCGGCACCTGTCGGCGTCAGAAACGCGCTAAAACAGCTCATTTCGCCGTGTAAACGCCCGTTCCTTCCTTGCTATGCGCGCGCCTGCGCGCCTTTCATTCGGCGACTAGCGCAGCCGCCGCATCCAGTCGAATTTCTTTTGCGTGTAAGGCGCATAGCGCAGCGAAGGGTCTGGCCACCAGCCGCGTTTCATGACGGCTTTCATGTGACTGAAAGTGTTGAAGCCGTACTCGCCGGAGTAAGCACCGATGCCGCTGCCACCGACGCCGCCGAACGGCAGTTCGTGGACCATCATGAACATCATCGTGTCGTTGATGCAGGTGCTGCCGCAGCTTACTTCGTCGATGAAGCGCGACTCTGATGCACCGTCGCCGGTAAAGAGATAGCCGGCCAGGGGTTTGTCGCCGTCCCGGATGAAGTCGATCGCTTCGTCGAGGTCATCGATACGAACGATCGGCAGTATCGGACCGAAGATCTCTTCCTGCATGACGGCGCTGTCCGTGGACACGCCGGTCAAAACCGTCGGCGAGATAAATCGGGTGTCGCGATTATTCTGGCCGCCAACAGCGATCTTGCCACTCTCCATTAGCCCCATCAGGCGATCGAAGTGGCGTTCGTTAACGATGCAGCCGTAGGAATCAGACGTCTCCGGATTGTCGCTGTACATATCGCGGATGGCGTTTTCGATCAGCGGCAGCAGCTTCGCCTCGGTGTCGGCATCAGTAAGGATGTAGTCCGGGGCGATACAGGTCTGGCCCGCATTGGTGAACTTGCCCCAGACGATGCGTCGCGCTGCCGTTTCGAGATTGGCGTCCGGAAGCACAACGCAGGGACTCTTGCCGCCAAGCTCGAGCGTTACCGGCGTCAGGTTCTTCGCCGCGGCCGCCATAACGATGCGCGCGACGCTGCCGTTGCCCGTGTACAGAATGTGGTCGAACGGCAGTTCGAGCAGCGCCGTGGTCTCCGGTACGGCGCCTTCCACGACACGTACGCAATCGGTGTCCATGTACTCGGGAACAATTTTGGCCATAAGCTTGGAGGTGGCGGGCGCCAGTTCTGATGGCTTGAGTATGGCGCAGTTGCCAGCGGCGATCGCCGCGGCGTAGCCGGCCAGCACAAGCTGCAGCGGGTAGTTCCAGGCGCCGATAATGAGCACGGTGCCAAGCGGCTCAGCCTGCACCCAGCTCTTGCCGGGCTGTGCGACCGAGGGTGTATAGACCTTACGTGGCTTCGCCCATTTCTTGAGTTTCTTCCGGCAATAGGCCGCATCGCCGGCAACGTAGGAAATCTCGGCGGTCCAGGATTCGAGCGCCGGTTTGCCGAGATCCTGCTTGAGCGCCTCGATAATCGCTGCCTCCTGCTCCGTCATCATGCGCTCGAGCGCCGCCAGCTGGGCGTCGCGCCAGGCGAGATCGCGGGTGCGGCCGCTCCTGAAAGAGGCCTGCAATTCCGTGAACATTGCGCTGTAGTCGGGCTGCGTCAAGCTTGTCTGGCCTATTTCATGCACGGAGGTTGCCGTCATTTTGATTGTCCTGATTGTCTTATTATGTCGTTTCGCGATTTTGCCAAGCGAAAGCCGATCACCATTGTAACAGTCCTGTTGGCAGCCTAATCTGCCTTAATGCGAAGGATTTTCCAGCGCTAGCCCTCTAACAAATATCGTGAACGAAAAAATACCGCAAATCGTACAGGACAGGGATCTCGCCGCGCGCGTAGCAGGCGGAGACCAGGCGGCGTTCGACATGTTCTTCAAAGAGTATTTTCCGCGGTTATTCCGCTTCACGCTGTCGCGCGTTGGCAATGATCCGGATCTTGCGGAAGAGGTCGTGCAGCGAACCATGTGCATCGTGGTTCGAAAGATGGGCACCTATCGCGGCGAGGCGCTGCTGTTTACCTGGCTCTGCCAGATTTGCCGCAACGAAAAAGCCGCCATCTTCAGGCAGCGGAAGCTCGAGATGACGGAGAATCTTCCGATCGAGGATCACCCGGCGGTGCAGGCTGCACTGGAATCGATGTTGGCATCCGACTTTCGGCCTGAGACAGCACAGCGACGTGATGAAATCGCGCACTTCGTAAAGACGACGCTGGACTACTTGCCGGCGAACTACGCGACGGCGCTCGAAATGAAATACGTACAGGGATGCAGCGTCGCGGAGATCGCGACAAGACTGAATATTGGCACAAAGGCAGCGGAGTCAGTACTGAGCCGTGCCCGGGCTGCATTCAAAGAAGGGTTTCGGTCTCTTTGGGATCTGGAGCCGGGTTTTGTAGTTGATTAGGCATTGATTGCGTAATCGAAGTTCATCCAGGGTAATAACGATGACAAAGCAAACAAACGAAGACCAGGAGCTGCAACGCGACGAAGAAGCGATGGCGCGACTGCTAAGCGTTGCCGGTGCGCGTGCCGAGGTCCCACAGGATATCGAATCACGCGTGTACGCCAACGTGATGAAAGAGTGGCAGGCCAGCACCCAGTCGCCGGACGGTGCGCGCGTGTATGACATCGTGCACCAATCCTGGAAACGTGACGCCGCGCGTGCGACCGCCAAGCGTTGGATGCTACCAATCGCACTGGCTGCGTCCGCGGCGTTGGTCGCTATCTTCATGTCGCAACCCGAACCACCTCCCTCCGTGGCCGTAGGCACTGTCGCCAAAGTCGTCTCCCCTGCGACCGGCGATAGTGCCTACGCTTTGGGCGAGGCAATCTATGTCGGCATGACCATCGAGACTGGTGAGGATGAAGGCTTAAGTTTTCTGCTGGCGCGCAATGAGTCACTAAGGCTTGGTGAGAACTCCACAATACGCATTGATGCAGGCGATCAGTTCACATTGCTGAGTGGTCGCGTTTACGCCGACACCGGTGAATTCGTGTACCGGGATGGTGGGCTCAGAATCGACACCGCGATGGGTGCTGTTACCGATATCGGTACGCAATTCGCAGTATCGGTTCAGAATCAAATGCTCGATGTTGCTGTGCGAGAAGGACGTGTCGATATTCGCAGCGATTCGCACAAGTATGTCGCGATGTCGGGTGAACGGGTCAGGCTCGAGGAACAGGGCGAAGTATTCGTCGAGCCACTGGCGCTGACCGATGACTACTGGAACTGGACGACGCAATTGGCTCCAACCTTCGATATCGAGGGCAAGTCACTGATGGATTTCCTGAAGTGGGCCGCTCGCGAGTCCGGCCGCATCCTGTTTTTCGAGGATGCCGAGCTGCGCATGGCTGTGATGCGTACGGACCTGCATGGCTCAATTGCGGATTTTTCGCCGTTGCAGGCTCTGGAGTCGGTGATGCCAACGACCGCATTTCGATATCACGTCGAAGCCGATACGATCGTCATCGAGCGATAGGACGCGCGGGCAAGGGCCCGCGCGCCTCACCCTAAGCTAGAATTCGAGTTCGAACTCGACCTCCTGTGCCGAGATCACCGTATCGGATATTTCGCTGCCCTTCGCTTTAACCAGGGAGTTGGGCGCCAGCTGGTTGAAGAAATCCGCCGACGAAATGACACTATCGTCGATATCACGGAATACGGTTCCGCCACCGGTCTGAATGGTGACACCAAGAATGGTGAACGAGGGATCGCTGATCGTCTCAACGAAGCCCTGCAATATCGTGTCGGGATCGGCATCGTCGCGTTCCAGGATCGTTGCCAGAATTGCGCCGCTGGCCGCCGGGAACTCCCCGCCACGAACCTCGACATAGTCACCGGCATTGATGTTGGCCAGTGTCAGCGGACGCACGTCGGCAGCGCTCTTGTCTTCGAGTCGCGTCAAGGCATCGACGCTGACCGTGATACCGAGCATAACGAGGGAGTTGGCAGCCGCGTTGACGGAGTCGACGTTGGCCGTGGCTCTCACGGCCTTCGCCCTGCGTATATCCACCTTGGTCGCGACCAGCACGCCACCGCTATTGACGTCGCCTTCCACTTCGACCTTTATATTCAGGCCGAGGTCCGTTGCGTCACCGCCTTCGTAAACCGTGTTTGCAGTGGTTGTTACCGGCACTCCAGTGACATCGAAGTCCTGCGCCGATACGAAGCGCGTAATGAATCCCTGAATTTCAATGTGAACGCCGTCCGCGACACCCGGTAAACCGCCCTTCAACTCAACCCGGGTGGCGACAAGTTGGCCATTGCCGTTCAACGCCAGCCCCTTCGCCTCAACGAAATCGCCATCATTGATCTGGCCACCGGAAAAGTTGTCCAGCGTCGCGCCACTGTAGTCAACGACCAGGTCGTTAACGTTGAATCGGAAATTGGCCGAATCGTGAGCGCTGACGATGCCCAGCACCTCGAACTCGGTGCCGACAGGTTTCAACTCGATACGTGTTGCGGTGATACGTCCGCTCGCGTCAACAAGACCGCTGACCTCAACGATGTCGTCAACGCTGAGACCGTCAATCGACGCCGGGCTAATGCTGTCGTCGAAGGATGTTTCCGGATTGATCAGAACGGTTTGTCCAAGAACGACAATCTGGCTTAGCGCGAGATCGATACTCTGGATCGGGCCCTTGACGTTGTCATCGAAGTTGACCTCGTCGGCATTGCCATCGACACCATTGTCGTCGATCGTGCCGCTGACCGTTATAACCTGACCGACGCGCAGGTCATCCTGTGAACCCGAAAGACCATTTACCGTAAAGGCCGCCGAAGTCGTTTCATAGCGAACACCGTTGACGACAACACTGCCGAACGTGGATATCGGGCCCTGCGCGATACCGGTTCTACCGATGCCACCGACGGGTGGCGGTGGAGGTGGATTGACGACGGGCGTGCCACTGCCGCCGCTGCCACCGCAGCCTGCTGCAAAAGAAAGGATAAAGCTGAGAATGATCAGTTTGATGTTTTTCATGACTATGTACCTTTGGGTAACTGTCCTTCAATCGCATAGACACCAAGGCCTAGTCGGACAGGGGTGGTTCCTGAATCGTTTGAATCGACACGATGATGGCTGAGCCAGTCATCGATCTCCTCGAGAAACTGCTGGCCCCGCGCGTCGAGGAATTCTTTGAACTCGTTGACAGCGTCGGGGTGGATTTGGTCATCAACCGCAAAACCTTCCAGGCGGCGTTCACTCTTGTCGCCCGTCACGTTGTTGCAGAGGGTATTGGCATGGTCAAAAAGGTTGGTACCGAAAAAGCGGACACTGCCTGCATCCATTTCGACCGGCATGTGATACCTGCGCTTGGCCACGTAGCGGCCCTCCGCATCCTTTTCGATTGATCCGGCTTTTAGCAGCTCGCGTAGCAGGGTCTGCTCGGGTGTGTCGCCGCCGTAGGTTTCAAACAGTGACTGAAAGCTTAGCGTCTCGCCCGATGGCGGGAGTGCCAGGGGACTACCATCGCCATCGATATAGGCGGGATCCTGATGCCAGCCCGACAAAAGGCGGGTAGCGTCTGTTGACTTGGTCGGATTCGACACAGCCGGCTCGGCCAGCAACTCACGCTGCCGCTTCACTTCCTTGCGCGAGATTCCGGTCAAAATCGACACGCGTGAAACGTTGGTCGGGCGTCCGCGAATGCCGAATTCGTCGCTGGCAACAGAAACGAAAACGGCTTTGGAGAGCTCCGAGAATTCGCGCCAGGTCATGCCGCATTTGAGGACGACAGAGGCGATCGGCCGCAGCAGTGCGCGGCAGGACGAGCGAAGCGTGCTGTTGATGTCGGTATCCATAATTGGGGCAGTTTACCCCAATTATGGATGATGTCAAGGCTGATGGCGGATTTTTAGGGTTTTCGCTCCAAAGACAAGTACTTACTGGGATGTCGGTCCAGTGCGTTATGTTCAAAACCGCCAATCCCGGGTCGGACCAGGTGCTTGCTGACGAAAAAGTACAGCGGTGCAATGGGACTGTCGTCAAGCAACTCCAGCTCAGCTTCGGTCATCAGTTCGGCGCGACGGGTTGGGTCGCTGCCGCTAGCGGCCGCGGCGAGGAGCCTGTCGTAGTCCGGGTTGCGATACCGGGATAGATTCTGCGGATCGTTCGACCGAAATAGATTGGTGAACGTCGAGGCATGGTTGTAGTCGCCGAACCAGGCGAAGCGCATGACGTCCCAGTCAGAGCGTCGGTCTCGCGTCTCGAGAAAAAACTGCCATTCTCTTTTTTCCAACGCCACATCGATGCCGAGCACATCTCGCCACATGCTGCTGACTGCCAATGCGACCTTTTCGTGAATGTCTTCGGTATCGTAAACGTACTTGATTGTCAGCGGTGTCTCTTTGGAGTAGCCGGCCTCGCGATACAGTTCACGGGCGCGACGCTGGCGTTCGGCATCGGGGAGACTTCGCCACGAAAAGCTCGAGCCCACGTGTCCCGAAATACCACCTGGAACGATTCCGTACGCCGCCTGTTCACCGCGCCCAATCAAAGCAACGAGAGTTTCCCGGTCGATCGCCATACTCAACGCTTTACGCAAGCGCGCGTCGTCGAGCGGAGGTTCGGTCAGATCGAAAGCCAGGTAATAAAGCGCAAGCGACGGCGCAATGCGCACATGTCCCGGTGTTGCCTCCCTTAGCGACTTGAGCTGTTCCGATGGAATGTTGTGAGTGATGTCAATCTCACCGGCACGGTACATATTCAACTCGGTAACGGGGTTCACGATCGGAAAATAGACGATTTCGTCAACCGCGACGGATGCAGCATCCCAATAAGTAGCGCTGCTCCGCAATTTCGTTGGCCCGCCCATCGAGTGGCTGTTTAGCGTGTACGCGCCGTTCCCAACAAAGAGTTCGGCTTCAGAGAATGAACCTGCAGCAATCCGGGACGCATGCACGGGAAATGCGATCGGCATCGCCAATACAGCGAGCATTTGCGGGGCAGGCTCGTGCAAGCGAATCTCGAGCACCAGATCATCAATTGCCTTCACACCCAGTTCGCCTGGCAAACGGGACCCATTCTGGACCTCGGAAAAATTCACGACAGGCTCGAGCAGGAAACCATAAACCGATGCCGTCGCAGGGTCGGCGACACGCCGAAAGGAGCGTACGAAATCATTCGAGGTTAGCGGCTCACCGTTGGACCAGCGGCCGTCCTCGCGAAGTACAAAGGTGTAAACGAGGCCGTCGTCGCTGATCGTCCAGGATTTCGCGACGCCGGGCACAAGTTCACCGCTCGCAGACTCCGAGACCAGACCCTCGTAGAGATCCGTAAGTATATTGAAAGCGTGAATGTCCTCGGCCAACGCCGGGTCCAGAGAACCAGGCTCGCCACCATTGCCGCGATAAATGACTGTGCCTGATTCCGATGGGGGGACTGAGCGCTGTTCTTCTCCACAACCAGCCCCGAGAATCGCGGCGGCAACTACACATACGAGCATGCGGATCTTTACTTGCATGTCGCTATAATTCCACACGAATGTGGAGGACGCGAATCAGCGATTGTTCTAAGATTCGCCAATGCAACGGATAACTCGATGCCTGTTAGTGCTATTGGCCTGTTGCAGCTTCCAGGCCGACGCGGCGGAGGTGGCCAATCAAAAAGGTCTGCCGCTCGCCGAATATCTGGATTCCCTTGCCCGGCAGGGTCTGCGCATCATCTACAGCAGCGACCTGGTCGGCGGCGATGAGGTGCTCCTTCAGGAACCCGATCCCACGGACCCGAGAGCCAGCCTGGCCGAGGTACTCCGTCCTTACGGTCTGAAGGCCATAGACGGGCCTTCCGGAAGCTTACTGATTGTTCGCGACACGTCTGCTGCCTCGATGCCTGCCGAGGAAACGCCTGCGGCGGCGAAACTGCTTCCGGAAATCATCGTTACGTCGAGCCTGCACAGGCTCCAGTACGTTGAATCCGGTAGCCATACGTACCTGGAACGCGAACTGGCGACGCGCATCCCCGCCGCCGCCGAGGAGGTGGTGCGACTGACGAACAGGCTGCCAGGCACGGCAAGCGGTGGAATATCCAGCCGCAATCACATTCGCGGCGGCGAAGTGAATGAGGTTCTGTTTCTGTTAGACGGCCTGCGTCTGTACGAGCCGTATCACTTGAAAGACTTCCAGGCCGTCGCATCGATCGTAAATGCCGCCGCGATAGCGGGAATCGACTTCTACAGCGGCGGTTACCCGGTTCGCTACGGCGATCGCATGAGCGGCGTCATGAGTATGCAGCTTCGCGAGCCTGCAGAGCGTGTGGAAACAGAACTGAGCTTGAGTTTTTACAATGCGTCGGTGTTATCGCTGGGGAGTTTTGGAGAGCAGCAGCAGGGCGACTGGCTGCTGGCTGCGCGACGCGGCAACCTGGATCTGATTGCCGACGTTATCGACCCGGACTATGGCAGTCCTGATTATCAGGATCTGCTGCTGCACGTCGGATGGGATTTCGGGCCGCGCGCTCGGCTGAGCGCCAATCTTCTTGCCTCGCATGACAAGATCAGTATTGCGGACGACGACGTCGGTGAGACGGCGAACGCGAAGTACGACAATCGGGTCATGTGGTTGAAGTGGTTCGCAGACTGGAGCGATGTGCTGCGAAGCGAGACCATCCTGTCGCTGAACGACATCCGCGACAAACGCATTGCTTCGCTCGATATGCCAGGGATTGTCTCCGGCGCACTGGACGAATCCCGCGATTTCATGGCGTATGAGCTCAGGCAGGACTGGACCTACTCACCGTCGGATAGCTGGATGGTGAGCCTTGGTTTTCGGGGACGGCATCAGGACGCGGAATACCGGCACAGTCTTGTCAAGACGGTGGAGGCTCCGTTCGATCAAATTCTCGACAATGTGCCTTTCGTTGCACGTGACTTCGCACTATCGCCGGAGGGCGCGCAATACGCCGCTTATTCCGAGCTGCGTTGGCAACCGTTCAAAAAGCTGGTTGTCGACCTCGGTCTTCGTTGGGACCAGCAAACCTACACGACTTCGAGCGATGATCGACAATACAGTCCCCGAGCCAGCGTCTTGTGGCGCAGCAGCGATCGAACCGAGTTTCGTATTGGCTTTGGCCAGTTCTACCAGGCCCAGGAGATCAACGAGCTGCAGGTAAGCGATGGTGTGAGCACGTTTTATCCGGCGCAGCGCGCCAAGCACGTTGTCGCGAACCTGAAACACAGCTTCAGGTCCGGCATCGATCTCGACGTGTCGCTGTATCGAAAAGCATTCCGGTCCTTGCGACCCCGTTTCGAGAACGTATTCAACGCACTAACGTTGGTGCCCGAGCTGCAGTTCGATCGCGTGATGATCGATGCACCGGAAGCAGAGTCCAGGGGCGCAGAGATTATGGCCTCCTACGGAGCAGGGGATGACGACCTGATCTGGTGGCTGGGCTATTCCTGGTCCGAGGTTGAGGACACGATGGCGAGCGGAAAAACGAAGCGCAGCTGGGATCAGACGCACACGGGCAAACTGGGTGTGAGCTGGCGCTGGGGCGCCTGGAACTTCAGTGCCGCCGGTGAAGTGCACACGGGATGGCCGCGGACGCTGATAGCGACCGAGCTGAACAGTTCCCGCTATTCGGTATTTCATACTCTGGATGCGCGCGTGAGCCGCAACTTTGACGTCAAGCGTGGTTCCTTAACCGCCTTTCTGGAAGTCACCAATCTCTACAACCGCAAGAATCCGTGTTGCACCGAGTATTCAATCCAGGCGGTTGGCGGCGGTGGCACAGAATTGGTTGGAACTGAAAAGTACTGGCTGCCGATCGTGCCTTCGCTTGGCGTAGTCTGGCGCTTCTAGCGAACACCTGATCCAAAACGGTGTGCGTTGCCACTGTAGGAGCGGCCCCTGGCCGCGACAGCAACTCGGCCGCTTGCTGTCGCGGCCAGGGGCCGCTCCTACAGCTTGACCATATTCAACCGCGTAACGCGCGCAGTGCACAGAATTGGAGCAGAACCTGTCTAGTCGCTCTGTAACAGGTCGAAGCTGTAGGTGAGATTGAAGCGTTTGCGCGCGATTGTGTTCTCGACTTTGCGTGCCGCGCGTCGAACCCATGTCGAGAATCCATAGTCGGGCCGATGACGCACGCCGATGTCCGACTCTGCAGCGACTGGCGCGTGGCGAACGATCGGTGGATAGATCGCATAAACGGGCTGGCCGTGCCGCCAGAACCGCTGCAAGTACTTGTCCAAAGGCTCTTCGACGATCTTGCCGCCGCTAGCCAGTCGGGCGGCGGCTTTAGGAGAAACTGCGTAACCGAGCGCAAGCAGCGGTGCACGCCGACAGTAACGGATATCGAATCGACCGAAATCGTCAATCCGTAGCGAGTCGTCGACCGCCGGTATCGAGACACGAATCAAGCCACGCCGTTGAATCTGGCTGGCTACAACAAGCAGCCCTGCCATGAATGAGGCGTCGAGTTCTGCGTCGTCTTCCAGGATCAGGTACGGATCGCGGCCATCGCCGCAGTGCTGCCAAAGCGCGAGGTGGCTTGCATAGCAGGCGATCTCGGTTGCTGTTGCCGCGCGGCCACAGTTCAGCAGAAACTCGTGCTCATCGTAATGATGAATATGGTGCAGGGCATCTTCCGCGGTTATAGCGTCGGAAAACTCGAACGGGGCGCCCTGAGCGTCAAGTTGCTTTCTGATGCTCTCTCGTCGCCGATTTGATGAAGAAAGGCTGATTACTTTGATTTTCATGCGGCTACCCGGCAGGCCAAGTATTAGGAGTGTCTGCTTGGATAGACGGCTTGTGCGGCGGCGATCGGTCGCGCCAGACAAAGATCAAGCGGCGCAACCGCAGGGCTACATAGTTTGTGGTACTTGGTGTTTCACACAATAGACGTAGGGGTAGCTAACGATTCTAATAGCGATCATTGTGAACTGACCGGGACCGAAGGTCGGAGTGAACGTTATGACAGGACTGACCAAAAGCTACAGTTGTGGAGCATCCGATGCGCCGATCATCTACGAGACGATCGGCAACTATTTCGACGATATTGCGGCAAAATTCCCGGCAACCGAGGCACTGGTCGTATGCCAGCAGGACGTTCGCTGGACCTATGCCGAGCTCAAAGAACGCATAGATGCCCTGGCCGCCGGGCTCCTGAAGCTGGGTATTAGGCCAGGCGAACGCGTGGGCGTGTGGGGACCCAATTCCAGCGAGTGGACCCTGACGCAAATGGCGACCGCCAAAATTGGCGCGATTCTCGTAAACATCAACCCGGCGTATCGGCTCTACGAACTCGAGTACACCTTAAATAAGTCCGGCTGCCGCGCGATCGTCAGCGCCGAACAGTTCAAGACGAGCAAGTACCTTGAAATGTTGTACACACTGGCGCCGGAGCTGAACAACTGCGAGCCGGGGCAGCTGAAATCCGAAAAACTGCCGGACCTGGAAATCGTAATCCGCATGGACGAGGGAAAGTCGCCTGGCATGTTCAATTTCGCCGAGATCTGCGAGGCGGGTGGTGTCGACGAAAGGGCGCGGCTCGAAACATTGAAAGGTGAGCTCAGGCCAGATGACCCTATCAACATCCAGTTCACCTCGGGCACGACAGGCAACCCGAAAGGTGCAACGCTCACACACTGCAACATCCTCAATAACGGCTACCTGACCGGCGCGGGAATGCGCCTGACGCCTGAAGATCGTCTCTGCATGCCGGTACCGCTCTACCACTGCTTCGGCATGGTGCTCGGCAATCTGGCCTGCTTTTCCCATGGTGCCACGGTCGTATATCCATCCGAGGTGTTCGATCCGCTGTCGACCTTGCAGGCCGTAGAGTCAGAGCGCTGTACTGCTCTGCACGGTGTGCCGACGATGTTTGTGACAGAGCTGGCACTCCCTGACTTCGAAAAATTCGATCTCTCCACCTTGCGTACCGGCGTAATGGCCGGCGCACCCTGTCCGGTCGATGTGATGAAGCGCGTCATCTCTGACATGAATATGAAGCATATTCTGATCGGCTATGGCCAGACCGAGGTTAGCCCGATCAATCATTTAACCTTGCCGGACGATCCCATCGAGAAACGCGTTGAGACCGTAGGCAGAGCCGTACCATGGATCGAGATAAAGCTCGTCGACGTGGATGGCCGCGTCGTACCAGTCGGTGAGAAAGGTGAGGTATGTACACGCGGTTATTCGGTAATGCTCGGCTACTGGAACGACGATGAGCAGACTGCGGACACGATCGACGAGGCTCGCTGGTTGCACTCAGGCGATCTCGGGATCATGGACGAAGAGGGCTACCTGCGAATCGTTGGACGCATCAAGGACATGATTATTCGAGGTGGAGAAAACATCTATCCTCGAGAGGTCGAGGAGTTCCTCTACACGCATCCGAAAATCAAGGAAGTACAGGTCTTCGGCGTTCCTGAGCAGAAAATGGGCGAAGAGGTCTGCGCCTGGATCCAGGTTGAAGACGGTGAAAGCATGACGGAGGACGACGTGAAATCGTTCTGCAAGGGCCAGATCACGCATTTCAAGATTCCAAAGCATATCCGCTTCGTTGACGAATACCCGATGACAGTCACCGGCAAGATTCAGAAGTTCAAGATGAGCGAGCTGATGGCCGAGGAGCTGGAGCGAGCGGCATAAAAAAAGGCAGCCGCGCTGACGCGCGACTGCCAATAGAGAGCTGACTGGACTCAGTTGTTACAGGGTGAGATCCAGGCTCTTTACAACTTCCATCGGAATATAGTTGCTACCGACCGGAAGATTCTTGCTGACTGCGTAAGCGCGAGCGGCACTCAGTGTCTGGCCGCCGATAACGCCGTCGAGACCGGCTTTGTAGTAGCCCTTGTCGGAAAGCGCTTTCTGCAGTGCCAGGACGTTGTCCCGCGTCATGTTGACTTCGCACATAACCTGACGCCACTCCATATTCTCTTCGGTCGTCTTGTTGGTGCGCGTTACCGTCTGGTATTCAGCCGGGATGCTGATGCGCTTCTCGCTGGCAGGAGCGACGAGCTTGGTCACGGCTACCGTGTCGTACTTGGCCGGAATAATGACTTCACGTGTCGTTGCCGGTTGCTTCACGACTGTCTTCGTTACCGTCTTGTACTCAGCCGGAATCTCGATCGTGCTGGTACGAGCTGGTGTAACGAGAACGCGCTTCTGGACATTCTTGTACGCGGCAGGAACTTCAACCAGGCACATGATTTCGCCAGTGTCGGTCGTCGACTGTGACAGAACGTTAGCTGACTGCAGCGTCGCAGGACCCTTCTTCCAGGCGGTGTGTGCAGGCTTGTCGAGTACGCGCTCGGTAACCGTCTCATAAACGGCCTGAACTTCTACGATCTTCGTAGAGGCAGGCTTAACAAGAATGCGTTCTTCAACCGTTCCGTATACCGCGGGAACGACTTCCAGCTTGGTCGAGGCTTCCTTGACCAGTACTGTTTCTGTTCCTGACTTATAGCGCGCCGGAATGATTTCGATACGGTCTGCAGCATCGCTTTTCAAAACCTGCTCCGAAACAGTCTGGTACTTCGCGGGGATCAAAACCCGTGCGTAGCACTGACCGGCTTTCGGGTTAGGCGGAAACAGACTCGCGTCCGTTGACATCGCAGCCGTTGAGCTACTGTTCTTGCTTGCGCGGGCCTGAGCACTTGTCAGATCGCGTTCTTTTGCCGCCAATGCTGATTCCAGCTCGTTGACGCGTCGCTGTGATGCCGCGAGCTCTGCAGCCGTAATCGCGCTGCTGCCTGAGTCTACAGACGCGGTGTCTGCAGCCATGCTTGAACACCCACTGGCAATAGCGGCACCCGCTAATACAGCCAAAGTCTTCATTGTTGCCTTGTTCATTTCCCTAACTCCTGATAGTTCATCTTTTGTGAAAGTGAGCGGAGTATAGGGGCGGAAATACGCTCTACATCGCACTGTAACAATCGTTAACAATGCGCATACCTGGAGCGCAATGCGCTCGAACAGGAGGGGGTCTTATTGAGTGAGCCTGCCTTCAGTCAGATTTGGCGACGAGCTCAATATGGTCCTCGATCATCTCGAAGCCAATTACGGTGTTGGTCGCCGGATCGACGACAGGATCGCCTTGCGTGAGGCAGGTCGTGGTGCTCTGCCAGTTTGTCTTGAAACAAAGGTCAGCGTTCGACTGGATGGTCTGCATGATCACCGAGCCATCTTCAAGGCTCACGATGAGGATGGTTTCACGAGGAGTATCCGGCGTCAGAGTGACGTCAACTTGCTGGGCGAATTCAGTGGCGGGCTGCGTCGTCGTGACGCTGGCGCTGCAAGCGCCGAGCCCGGCTACCAAAGGCAAAAACAATACAAAAAGCAGGTTCTTCATAGCACGCTCCATGGTCGATATTGACCCTGAACGTCTCAGGGCCTGCCCCTGTTTTTCTGCCGGTCTTTGCGCGCTTTTTGCCTGCTTCATTGCAGCCTAGCAGCTAGTTTGCGGCGGCAAACGTGACCGGCGTCCCACAAAGTGAACTCAAACTGAAAGTTTGTTAACAAATGTCACAGTTGGCAGGCCGATGGCCGTGCTGACGTAGACTTTCGGTCAGTTTTCAACAACCAAATAATCGCTAAGAGAGACTACGAAATGGCAAAGAGCATTGAGAGAATAGAAGGAATCGGGCCCAAGACCGGCGCGGCACTGCGGAATGCAGGCGTGCGAACGGTTGAAACCTTGCTGGAGATGGCGGCCGACAAGAAATCGCGTAGTGCACTGGCTGAAAAAACCGGGATCAGCGAAGCGCTTATTTTGAAATGCGTCAACATGGCCGACTTGTTCCGAATCAACGGTGTCGCGAGCCAGTATGCCGAGCTGCTTGAGTGCGCCGGCGTTGATACTGTGAAAGAGCTCAAGCACCGCAATCCCGAAAATCTGGCAGCGGCAATGGCAGAAGTGAACAAGGCGAAGAACCTGGTGCGTCGTGCGCCGTCGAGTGCCGTTGTGAGCGACTGGGTTGCCCAGGCGAAGAAGTTGCCAGCGAAAATATCGCACTAAGACGACGGTCAGACCGTCTATACCTTATGGTGAGAATGTAAACTATCGACGATGGGCGAGAAGATGACAAATGTGGCAGACGAACAAGGTAAACCAATCGAGATCACTGATCCGTTCGCGCGCAGGCTCATCGGCAAGTACCTGGATAATCGCAAGGACGATATCGGCAAGTTGACGCAGGCCCTGTCCGATTCGGATTTCGATACCATTCGGATTACGGGACACAATCTCTATGGCTCGGGAGCTGCCTACGGCCTCGATCACATTTCGTGGATCGGTGCGAGCATTGAGCGCGCGGCAGACGCCAAAGATATTCCAGGTATCGAAAATTCGATCAGCGAGCTGGAGACGTTCCTGCGTGGGCTCAAGGTAATATAGCCGGGACCTGAAACGAGGATTTGAAATAATCTTCTATTAATTCCGGCACTTGCCACATATACCGTTATAATAGAATGAACGGCTGACGCGAAACCACGAATAACAAAGACGTCAGTGCCTGGCCGACCCGTTACCAACATCCTGAGGTCGATTGGAGCAAAAACTTGCGCGTGGCGATTCTTGAAGACGATCCGGATCAGGCCGAGCTGGTAAAGCTTTGGCTGGTCAATGCCGAACATTCGGTTGACTGTTTCGGTGATGCGGCAAGTTTCATGCGTGCGGTGCGCCGAGATAGCTACGACCTTTACGTGCTTGACTGGATGTTGCCGGATCTAAGCGGTATCGAAGTCCTGAAGAAGCTGCGCAAGGATATGGATGATTACACGTCCGTAGTGATCGTTACGGCGCGGGATGAAGAACAGAGTATCGTCCGCGGCCTCGAGGCAGGCGCCGACGATTATCTCGTAAAGCCTGTTCGACAGGCGGAGCTGGTAGCACGCGTGGCAGCTGTACTGCGGCGCGCGGCAGGTAGCAAGCCGGAAGAGGAAAGCCTCGATGTTGCACCTTACTCGCTGAATGTCTCCGGAAAGACGATCAGTTTGGATGATGAGAAAATCAGCCTGACGAACCGGGAATTCGAATTGGCGTCGTTCCTGTTTCGAAACGCAGGAAAGATGATCTCGCGTAACCATATGCTTGAGTCGATCTGGGGCATCGAAAACAAGTCAGTGTCAACGCGTACTGTGGATACTCATGTGAGCAGGTTGAGAAAGAAACTCAAACTGAATGAAGACAACGGCTGGGTGCTTGCGGCGATATACCAGCACGGTTATCGACTGGAAAAAGTTAGCGACTAGAGTTAACGAATATAGAGTGAACGAACATAGAGTGAATAAATAGTAAGTCGATGCATAGTGACGTATGCGAATCGATGACTTAAAGCGGAGTAACACGTCATGGCAAAGAAACAAACCCGCAATCAGGGCGGGCTAACAACCGATAACGTGGACGGCAATGTAGACAAGATTCGCGAGATTCTGTTTGGTGGACAGATGCGCGACTACGAGCAGCGATTCGCGGATCTTGAGACACGTCTCACCAAGAATATCGAACTGATCTCGAGTAATTTTGAAAACGTATGGATCGTCTGGATACGTTTGCGAAGCGTGAACTCGACAAACTTGCCGAGCAGGTAAAGGACGAGCGCAAAGCACGTCGCGACGAGGGCAAGGAGGGCTCCAAGGAACTCAAGGGGCTGGCGCAGCAGCTTGAGTCATGGTGCGCCGAACTCGAGGAGCAGATTGGCAGCGAGACGCAAGAGTTGCGGGGCCTGTTACAGGAGCAGGGCGAGGAACTTTCGGGAATGGTTAGTGACACGCACGATCAGCTTAGTAAGAGCAGCGCCGAAACCCGGAGCCTGGCCGACGGCAAACTCGCTCGAGAGGATCTGGCCGCCATATTGACCGAGCTTTCGTCACGCTTGAAAAAGAATTCCAAATCGTCGGGCGCGTGAACGGCGGTTTGAGCCGGAATCCTGATGAATGATCTCGAGCAGCTGAAGGAGCTCCTTTTCGGCGCTGAAAAGGAGGCGCTGGATTCGATCGCCGAACGCGTTGAGCGGCGCGATGTACGCGCGGCTGACGTTGCCGATATTCTGCCGGAGGCCATACACCAGAGCCATAGCAAGGACTCGGAGCTGGTTGAATCGTTAACGAATCCTGTGGGCGAATGCCTGCAGCGAGCCTTTCGCGACGACCCGCAGACCTACGGCGATGCCCTGTACCCCATCATGGGACCCGCTATTCGCAAGTCGATCATGCACGCCTTGCGCACGTTCACCCAGCAAATCAACGAAGCCGTTGAACACAGTATCAGCCCGAAGGGCCTGAAGTGGCGCTGGCAGGCGTCACGTGCCGGCGTGCCATTCGGCGAATTCCTTCTGCAAAAGACGCTACGTTACCGCGTCGAGCAGGCCTACCTGATCAGTCGGGAAAATGGCCTGCTGGTGGAGCACGTACATCACCAGAGCTCAAAAATTAAAGATAGTGACGCTGTTTCGGCGATGTTCACGGCGATTCAGGATTTCGTCAAAGAGTCTTTCTCGCCGGACCGCACTGGTCGTCTCGAATCGGCGGACATGGGCGACTTTACGCTGTGGGCGGTGCACGGACCGCACGCGTTGCTCGTCTGCGTTATACGTGGTGTGCCGCCGAAGAGCCTTCGAACCGAGCTTACCGCTATCCTGGAGCGTATCCATTTTCGTTACGGTGACGCGATTCGTGAATACAAAGGGGACACATCCACGATTCCCGACGTTGAGATCGAGCTGAATCGCTGTCTGCAGTTCGAAGCGCGAGAGAAAAGCGAGAAGGCGCGTCGAGGTCCGCCTCTCATCATAATTATCGCACTGCTGCTGCTGGCCGCTGCTGCGACTTTTTTCGGCGTTCGAAACTGGCTGTATTCACAACAACTGCAGGAGCTGAACGCCGCCCTGGAGACGACCCCCGGAATCCATGTGACCGATTTGAGCCGTGACGGCAAAACATTCGTCATGCGCGGGTTGCAGGACCCCCTCGCGGTCAGCGTTGCAAACGTCGCAGGGGATATCGACATACCGGCAGACAGGCTAAAAATCAGCACACAACCGTTCCAGTCTCTGCAACCGGAGATCGTTTTGGTACGAGCGGCGCAGATGCTCAGCCCACCAGAGTCCGTGCGCCTTGGCATTAACGGAGCAACGCTTGTCGTCGAAGGCGACGCCCCGTGGGCATGGCAACAACAGCTGGGATCGCGCTTCCCCTACCTGGCCGGCATTGAGTCGCTTGATATAAGCGGTCTGACTGCGCTTGACCGACAACAGTTCGCAGAGCGTGTCGCAGGCATGAACCAACGCAAGTTCTTTTTCCGGAGCGGCGTGGATTTTCTGAGCGGCAACGAAAGCGTCGTTGGGCAGAATACGCAACAGAACTCGGTGCGTTACAGCAAGACGCTGCTGATTTTGGCTATTCACTGTCCATTTTCGTCAAGGGTTCCGCCGACGCCTCTGGCGATCAAGCTTCAGCAATGCCGAACTTGCCACTCGCCGCGCCAGGACAGCCTCGGCTATTCTCGCGTCCTCGGGAGTCGCAGTGCAGATCGCCGGCGAGCCGGATCTCGCATCTGCCGTGGGCCCGCCGATTCAGGACGTGGGCAAACGCTTCGTCGAAGTGAGTGTTCGGCTGGACACTAAGCCAGATTTGCCATGACTCCGATGACCAGCAAAGTATGTGTCGTCGGCGACTTTGCCGTCGGCAAGACCAGCGTTGTCGAGCGCTTCGTTACCAACCACTTTTCGGATAAGTACCTGAGCACGGTCGGCGTCAAGATCGATACCAAGGAAATTGAATTTCCGGCACGCGGTGTGGCACACAAATTGGTTATATGGGATGTGGCGGGTTCGGATAAGTTCGGCGATAACGAATTCGCTTATCTACGCGGCGCAAGTGGCTATATCTATGTTTGCGACGGCACCAGGCCCGCGACACTGCAGGCCGTCGAGAATTTGCAGCGTCAGATTACAGACAAGTACGGCCCCATCCCGAGCGTGTTGCTGGTTAATAAGCGTGATCTGACGGCTGACTGGGAAGTGAGCGACGAGCGTTTTACAAAGATCGCCGCCGGTTTCGGCGCCGCCTATCGCACCAGCGCGAAGACCGGGGACGATGTTGAACAAGCTTTCATCCAGATCGCCGAACGCATAATCGAAAACGACCTTCGGGGCGGCTAGTGGAGCTGCCGGACAAGGTCGTCAGCTATCTGCAGGAAGGCTTCATTTCCGAAACGCAGCCCTTCTGCCTGTTGATCGACTCGAATTTTCGCCTTGTCGATAGCTGGGGCGACGGCGCGTGGTACGGACTGGCCGGTATCGAGCCCGAAGCCGATATTCGTGAACCGGTACCGTTTCTCGTGGGCGTTCCGGTGGACGTGGCGCAGCGGCTGGAATTTCTCGAGACGCCGGCTGGCGCAATCGTGAACATGCACGTGCTTCCCGATGATGGTCATACTTACGTGATTTTTCTCGATGCGAGCGCCGACCACGATGCGATTCAGTCCCGGCAACAGTCAGTTAATGAACTGAGACTGATGCACGCTCGCCAGCACAAACTCATCGAGCGCCAGCGTGAGTTAATCAGCGAGCTCGTCGAGACCAAGTCCGAGTTGGATCATCATCGCCGTGAGGCAGAGCGGATCAGCGAGAACAAAAGCCGCTTCATTGCCATGATGTCTCACGAGTTCCGGACGCCGCTTGCATCGATCATCAACTACGCCGAGCTTGCCACCGAGGCGGCGAGCACCAGCAACGACATCGAGAAGAGCATTGAGACCATTTCCCGCTCCGCACGACACCTGACAGCCCTCGTCGAGGCGGTACTGGATGATGCCAGTCTCGATGCCGGCCAGGTGGAGTTGCTCGAGCACGATTTTGATATCGTGGCCCTGCTAAACGACATGGCGGCCATGATGGCGCCCATGGCGGCGGAGAAAGGGCTGTCGTTCGCGACTTACGTCGACCACGATATGCCGAAACTGATTCATGCTGATGAAGTCCGGCTACGCCAGATCCTCATCAACCTGCTCGGCAACGCCGTGAAATTCACGCATGAGGGCGGCGTAAAGCTAACGACGACTTATAACGACGGCCGGCTGGTCGTCACGGTGAGTGACTCAGGACCCGGCATCAGCATTGAAGACCAGGAACGAGTATTCCAGGCATTCGAGCGTGGTTCGGGCAGTGCTGAGACGGGTGCGGGACTGGGTCTGACCATTACGCTTCGGTTGATTGAGCTTATGGGCGGAGAGGTATCGCTCGATTCCATGCCCGGCGAGGGTTGTACGGTGAGCGTGCACGTGCCGGTGATGGCGAACAACGACGGGCCATCAGCGAATGTACCCGTCCTGCCGACCCCCAGCGACGATACGATCGCATCGAAGCCGCTGAGTATTCTCATCTGTGATGACGATGAAGACATGATCGCCCTCGTAGAGCACTACCTGCACCGCTCCGGCTACGGACTGATCACAAGTTCTAACAGTTCCGAGGCGATCGACAAGGCGCTCAAGTACGACCCCGACCTGGTGCTGATGGACTGCAACTTGCCCGGCGTTGGTGGCGTTGTCGCCGCCAAGGTGCTGCGGGAGCGTGGCTATACAAAGCCAATTGTTGCGCTCACGGCTTCAAAACTGACCGAGGAGCAGAAGCGCACTTTCACTCGCTTTTTCAGAAAGCCGGCTCCCATGCAGGATCTGCTAACGGAAATTAAGCGATTGACGCACTAGGCTGGTCGCAAATTGTGAACGATTGTTGCAGGTCGCCGTTACACCCCGATTTATCGATAAGCTCCCCCGCTGACACTTACTCGTTTTTATAAAAAAACATCACGTTCAACAGGGGAATTACAATGCTCGACGAATTCAAGAAATTTGCCATGCGTGGCAATGTTGTCGATATGGCAGTCGGTATCATCATTGGCGGCGCATTCGGAAAAATCATCAGCTCTTTTGTCGCCGATGTCATCATGCCGCCAATCGGCTTGTTGATGGGCCAGGTTGACTTCAGCCAGCTGTTCATCAATTTGAGCGACGTGTCCTACGCGACGCTCGCAGCCGCAAAAGAAGCAGGGGCGCCGACTATCAACTACGGCATGTTCCTGAACACAGTCCTCGATTTCCTCATCGTTGCGTTCGCCATTTTCATGGTGATTCGTGGTATGAACAAGATGAAGAAACAGGAAGAGGAAAAGCCGGCTGAGCCAGCGAAGCCTTCGGAAGAAGTGCAGTTGCTGACTGATATCCGCGATGCTCTGAAGAATCGCGGCTAAACAGCAGGGTTAGCACGGAGAGCGGGGCGCCCTTTGCGGGGCGCCCCTTTTTTCGTTTATGTGAGGGCGCAAGATGATGTACCCTCTGCGCCATGCTGAGACCCATCCTCTTATTGGCGGCCACGGTCGCCCCGCTCACCAGTGCGGCCGAAAACAACGAGATCGACGAAGTCGTCGTCACAGCGACGCGTCGTGCCGTAAGCAGCGCCGAGGTGTCATCGGGGCTGACAGTGCTGGGGCGCGACCAGGTGCAGGCCGAGAAACTGGTGACCGACGCGCTGGCTTCGAACGTCGGCGTGTTTCTGCAGCAAACCACTCCAGGCCAGGGTGCGCCGATAATTCGCGGTCTGAAAGGCTCTTCGATCCTGCACCTGGTAGACGGCCTGCGGCTGAACAACGCGATATTTCGCAGCGCGCCCACGCAGTACTTCGCGCTTGTGCCGGTGAGCTCCGTTGAGCGCGTAGAAGTGCTGCGTGGAACACCGACATCGCTGTACGGCAATGATGCCGTCGGTGGCGTCGTACAGCTCGTTACGCGTGTGCCCGACTTTGAGAGCGCGGAGACTGAGGTCCGGGGAGAGGCCTTCGCGTCTTTTGATACCGCCGAACTGGCCAGGACCGCGCGAGCGACGGTTGATGTCGGCAACCAGTTCCTGGCTTCGTCATTCAGTGCCGAGTACCTGAAGACCGGCAATCGGCGCACCGGGAGTGGCGATCGCATCGCGCCCAGCGGCTACGAATCGAAAGCCGCGAGACTACTGCTTGCGGGCACTCCCAATGATACGCATTCGTGGTTGTTCGACGCGCATTACCTGGAACAGCCGGAGACGCCTCGCATTGATGAACTGGTACCGGGTTTTGGCCAAAGCGAGCCATCTTCATCCGAGTTCTTCTTTGCACCAAACCGGCGCATCTTCATGCACGGCGAATACACGCTTAGCGACGGGCTTGCCGGGCTGGACTGGAACGTTGATTTGGCGTGGCAGCATATCGACGATGATCGAGTCTCACGCGACTACGAGGCGACTGATCGGCGACGAGAGTCCAATAGCAGTGACCTTTATGGCGCGACGTTCAGCGCTTCCCGGCTGATGGATGCCGGATCCTGGATTGTAGGTGCCGAGTTCTACCACGACAAAGTCGGCAGCCAGCGGTCGGAGGAAGACCTTTTAAGCGGCACACGCCAGGCGTTGACGTCACGTTTTCCCGACGGCTCTCGAGTGAGACAAGCGGCGCTCTTCGGCAACCTGCAGCGGCAGATCAGTTCGCGGCATAATCTGAGTGGGGGCATCAGGGTCAGCAACGACGACGTTACTCTGCCGGCGACGGCCGTCTCCAGCGCCGCCGCTATCGACACGACCGATGTTGGCGGCGATATTGGCTGGATCTTCGATGCGACCGAGCGCTGGCAGCTTCTGGCGAACCTCGGGCTGGGATTTCGCGCTCCGAACGTGTTTGACCTCGGTACCCTCGGCAACCGGCCCGGCAATCGCTTCAATATTCCCAACACGACGCTGGATTCAGAGCGTGTTGCGCAATTCGATGTCGGTGTGCGCTTCCGGTCAGATCGGTTGCGCCTCGACCTGATGGTCTACACGCTGCGCTACGACGATCGCATTACCTCGGTTGGCACTGGCGCTGTTACGCCGGACGGGCGAGATATCGTGCAGAGCGTCAACGCAGCCGAGTCTTCGATCCGCGGCGTCGAAACTGGTATCGACTTCCGTATTAGCGATGCGCTAAGCGCTCGCGCTGTTCTCAACTACACCTGGGGCGAGCAACAGGCGCGTTGCCGATGTCACGGAACCTGCAGATCGTATCCCGCCGTTCAACGGTAAGCTTGCGCTCTCATACGACAACGGCGGTGACTATCGCATCGAAAGCTGGCTGCGGTTTGCCGACGGGCAGGACCGTCTCAGTGCCCGAGACGTTCGCGATACACGAATCGACCCGCAGGGCACGCCGGGCTGGGCCGTGGCCGGTGTCCGCCTGCAAAAAACCTACCAGGATCGCTGGCTGTTCTCGGTGACGCTCGACAACGTGCTCGACAAACGCTATCGAGTGCACGGATCCGGGCTTGACGCACCGGGCCAGAACCTGATGATGGGCGCGCGTTATAGCTGGTAACGACTAGCGGAACCTGATCGGTCGCGTGCTAGACTGACTGCGCCAAAAATAGAGCCGCAGGCGGCAAACAGTGCTGAACAAGTTCATCAGAGAATTACGGCGCCGCGAAGTATTTCGCACGGCCGGCCTTTATGTCGGTATCGGCTGGCTACTGGTAGAGGTTGCCAGTGTCGTACTGCCGGCTTTCGATGCGCCCGAATGGGTTCTGCGCGCGATGATCATCGTCATGGTCGTGGGCTTCCCTGTGGCCCTGGTTCTTGCGTGGATATACGACTTCACCGAGCACGGCATCGTTGTCCAGGGCGATCCCACAGACACAGTCGTACCGCCGACTTGGCAGCCGCAAGATGGACTTCGTCGCGATTGGTGTGCTCAGCGTTGCGCTGATGGTGTCGGTCTACTTCCACATAACCAGTGGCCCGGACGTCGTTGAGGAAATACAGCCCGTCTCGGTCTTGATTGCGGACTTCGATAATACGACAGGTGACGCGGTGTTTGACGGCTCGACTCGAACAGGCGCTGCAGATTGGCCTCGAGGGTGCGTCATTCATCACGTCCTTTCCCGCGCCTTACTGCAGGCCGTATCGCGAAGACTCTGCAGCCCGATCGCCACCGGCTCGACGCGGAACTCGCGCAACTGGTGTCGGTGCGCGAAGGTATCGACGTGACGCTGAGCGGCGAAATTCGTGACCGACGGCGACGGTTACAAGCTCGTCATCCGTGGTACCGACGGCGTGGCTGGTGAGGAACTGCTAAGTGCCCAGTGCGAGTGCCGACAGCAAGATCGAAGTGCTGTCAGCCGTTAATTCCTAACCAGCGAAGTTCGTGAGTCGCTCGGCGAATACCGAGGTCGACGGTCTCGTCATGGAGACATTCACCGCAGCCTCCATAGAGGCGATGCACGACTACACCCAGGCGCAGCAACTCGCGCAGGCCGGCAAGCGCGAAGAGGCGATCAAGTTGTATGCCAGCGCCGTCGAAAAAGACCCGAATTTTGGCCGTGCGCTTTCAGGTTGGGCGCTGACGCTGTTCAACATGGGCCGTGCGGACGAGGCAAACGCGCTGTGGGAACGGGCGCTGTCCAAAATGGACACGATGACGGCCCGCGAACGTTACCGGACGCTCGGCCTTTACTTCATGGTAGTTACTGGCAACTACGAAAAAGCCATCGAGAATTACCGGGCGCTTGTCGAGGCCTACCCGGCTGACAACTCGGCTCATAGCAACCTGGCCGTCGCGTATCTTATCGACGCTCGATTTCGACAGTACGCGTGAACATGGGCGACAGGCCCTGGAGATCTATCCGAACAACGTGATCATGCAGTCGAACTACACGCTGTTGCGATGTACGCGGGTAAGTTTTGATACAGCGATCGCGTAGCGGAAAAGACGCTGGCGCTCGATGACAAAATCGCTACGTCGTCGCGGTTGCCGATTGCGATGGCGAGAGTATTGGTCGAGGACTTTGATGGTGCACGTTCGACCTACGAGGAAATGAGTGCGGCAGGAAACCGGTCAGTCGCTCGGCAATCTCGGTATCGCGGACCTCGAAATGTTGCGTGGCGACTATGCTGCCGCAATCGAAACGCTAACCGCCGGCATCGCGCACGATGAATCTATCAGCAACGCTCGTTCGGCAGCGACGAAACAGGCCATGCTTGCGGAGGCGCATGCTGCGACCGGCGAGACTGAGCAAGCAAAAGCCGCGTTGCAGCCCCTGCTGCAAGACACTGGCGCGAGTCGTGCCGTTCCTGCTGCATTGGTGAGTTTAGAAATCGGTGATACAGCGACGGCCGCGAGTCTCGCGGCAGCCCTGGGGGCCAAGCTGCAGCCACAAAGCCGCGCTTACTCGTTGATGATCGAAGGTATGCTGGCGCTCAAAGGTGGTGAAGCGGTGGCCGCAATCGACAAGCTGCGCGCCGCGATTGAAATGTCCGATCTTTGGCTGGTTCGTTTCCAGCTTGGCAAAGCGTATCTCGAGGCAGGTTTTTCGGCGGAAGCGATGGATGAGCTCCAGATTTGCTACGACCGCATTGGCGAAGCAACCTCGCTGTTTCTCGACGACCGACCGAGCTGGCGCTACACGGCAACCTTGCCGTACTGGTTTGCCCGCGCAGAAGAAACGCTCGGCATGCGGCAGGCGGCCAAAGACAAATACGATACATTCTTGAGGATCCGCCCAACCGGCCCCCTGGCGGACGATGCCAGGGGACGGTTGTGATAGGGCGCTATCGGACGCGGATCGGCGGCGATTCGAGGAATTGTCCGGTCAACTGAACTGGTGACGCGCACGCAGTAGAAGCCAGGATCCAGCGGTGCACCATTTTCCCCGTCGGACTGCCAGTTGTACTCCCAGGAATTGTCCGCTTTTATCTTGGAAGCCGCTGCTGCCGGGGTCACCCGCGAGCGTGAACATCGGCATGCTGCTGTCGCATTCCCTGAACTCGAGAATCTGCTCGATCGTACGACGTGTCGAGTATCGCGCCATTCGAATCGAGCCATCCCCATGACAGTGGGTTGCTGCTGCCACCTCGGACGTTGAGTTTCTTGGGATCAATGCCGAAGCCGTCGGCGTAGCCAACTCGTACCTCAAAGCTCGCGCTGCTCGAGTTACCACCATCGTCGGTCGCTGTACAGGCCACTGTCGTTGCGCCTGCCGGGAACAGGCTTCCCGAAGCGGGCGTGCAAACGATAGCGGGCGACGAATCTGCCGAGTCGACGGCCGTAACGAGGTCGCTGAAGTCGACGCTTGTGCCTGCGGCGTTCTGTAGGTCCGCGTCGATGCCGGAACTCGGTACCGTGAGGATCGGCGGTGTCGTGTCGACAACCGAAACATCGAAGCTTGCTGATGTCGAGTTACCTTCGTTATCGGTCGCCGTGCAGGTTACCGTCGTAAGCCCCGCGGGGAACACGCTACCCGATGGAAGTGTGCAGGCGACGATCGGCGCTGGATCGGCTGTGTCGGTCGCCGTAACACTGTAGTTGACCGTTGCACCTGCCGGGCTTTGTTGTTCCGCCGTGATCGTTGCGGAAGGCGCTGTGATCGATGGGGCAGTCGTATCATCGACATTCACGACGAAAATGGTAGACGCCGAGTTGCCCTCGTTGTCAGTGGCTATGCAGGTCACTGTCGTCATGCCCGGGCCAAATTCGAAGCCTGGCGGAGTGCAGATAATACTCGGCGACGGGTCGGCGGAATCGCTTGCCGTTACGGTGTAGCTGAACATCGCGCCACCCAAATTTTCGCGTTCCACGTTGATCGTGCCGCTTGGCGCCGACGTGATCATCGGTGCCGTGGTGTCAGTCACGTTGACGGTGAAGCTGGTCGAGACCGAATTACCTTCACTATCGGTGGCTGTGCAAGTCACCGTCGTCATACCCGGGCCAAAATCGAACCCTGGCGGCGTGCAGACGATACTCGGCGACGGATCGGCGGAATCGCTGGCAGTCACGGAATACGAGTACGTTGCGCCCGCCGTGTTCGCGCGTTCCACTTCGATGGTGCCGGAGGGAGCCGAGGTAATCACAGGATCGGTCGTGTCCTCGACCCTCACGTCAAAGCTGTCCGACGCCGAATTTCCCACAGTGTCCGTTGCCGTGCAGGTGACAGTCGTTGTCCCCGCCGGGAACAGGCTGCCCGACTGCGGTGTGCAGGCAAGCGTTGGCGATGGATCGATGTTGTCCGTTGCAGAAACCAGCGCGCTGAAGTCTACGACAGCGCCGGCGACAGTCTGTTGCTCCACCTCGAGTCCGTGCGATTGGTACCGCGACGACCGGCGGCACGGCGTCGACGACAGTGACCTCGAAGCTTGCCGAGGTCGAATTGCCCGAGGCATCCGTTGCGGTGCAGGTGACCGTTGTAACGCCAATTTCGAACACGGTGCCGGGAGGTGGCGCACAGTCAATGCTGGTCACGCCGCTGCCGGCGTCGGCAGCGTCCGGTATGACATACGTTACTGTTGCACCCGCCGGATCCGTTGCGTCGACATCGAAGTCAGGCAACGGAATATTGATAAACTCCGGAGGCGTAACGTCATTAACCTGCACGACAAAACTTTGCGTTGTTTCGTTGCCCGATCGGTCTGAAACCGTGCAGTCGATGGTCGTCGCGCCGACCGGAAGCGGATCATTTGGTCCCTGCTCCTCCGGTGTGTCCGCGACGCAGGAGAAACTGACAACGGAATCGATATCGTCAAGATCCGCTATCTCGATTCCGACGCCATCCTGGAAATCGAAGCTTGTAAATCCGTCGGCGTCTGCATCCCGACTAATGGTGGTTGGGAATACGGTGAATTCCGGGTCGCCCGTGTCCCTGACGTCGAACAGCAGGTTGACCTGGCCGATGTTGCCGGCGTCGTCGACTGCGGTGCAGCTAATCATCGCGCCGAGTTCGCCCGGCAAACTGAACGGTATCGACGACTCACCGGCCGCGGCCTCGCCCGTTGTACAGATAGGCTGCCCCGTGCCATCGGTGCAGGTGACGTCAACCAGTTCTCCATTGTCTTCGGCAGTAACATACACGCCGGCAATCGCTACGCAGGCACCACCGGGTCGATCGGCCGCGATCGCTGGGACCGGTACAACAGAGTTGTCGGGCACGCTGAACGTCGGCGGCTGGGTGTCCAGCAAAATAAGCTCGCGATTTTCTTCAATAACCTGGCAGAAGTAATCGTCGGTATTGCCAAGGGGCTTATCCGTCTGGCTGCAGTTAGCAGCTTGAGACGACGTTGTGAATCCGCTCACACTGAGAGTCTCGAGCTCGTCCGGCGTGCCGAAAACGCGACGCGTGAAGAACAGCGTCTGGCCCGGAGCCGCTATGGCGCTGATCTCACCTTCAAAGGGCGCGTCGATAGTGGCTACTTCCAGCTCTTCGCCATTCATCTCGTCGTCCGGATTGTTGACGGTCGCAAGTACTCGGCGCTCAACCTGTGGCTTGTAATCGCAGTCGCGCGAAGTCGGCGTGATGTAGAGCGTCCAGGCAACCAGCTGCGAGTCGACGTCGTCAGCGGCAGCACCGGAAAGGGTGATGTCAGCGTTATACGACGTCGTGACATTGCCCGTATTCCTGACGATGTATGTGTAGTCGGTCCAGGTCAGACCCTCGTCCAGCGTAACGGTGTTGTTGTCGTCAACAAACGACGAATTTATCAATTCCGGGTTGATCAGCTCCGGATTGATCAGCTCGGGGTTAATCAGCTCGGGGTTAATCAGTTCCGGATTAATGAGTTCGGGATTGATCAGCTCCGGATTTGCGAAGCCAAGGTTGATGAGTTCCGGGTTTATCAACTCCGGGTTGATTAGTTCAGGATTGATCAATTCGGGGTTGATCAATTCAGGGTTAATGAGTTCGGGATTGATCAGTTCAGGATTAATGAGCTCCGGATTAATGAGTTCCGGGTTATGAAGCTCGGCCTGCAGCACATCTTCGCTACACCCCGTGTCCGTCGGGTCGCAGACGGTACTCTCGTAATTGGGCTGCTGCAGGGGTCCCGACGGACCCTCGCCGCCAAGCGTGACGCTGGCGACGGCTGACCCGACGGTGCACTCGCCCTCGGCGTCGCAGGTCAGCTCAAAAGCCTGAATTTCTGTCGTAGCGCTCGGTATGTTGGATACCAGGAATACGGTCCGGGCGAGCGCCGACTTCGGTGGAACCGTGATGTCCTCTTCAATATCCGGAGCGGGCGCGCCGTCGAAGGGCGGAACAGCAGGTAGCTGCCTGAACGAGGCGCGGCCCGTATCCGCGATCGCATCAATTGGTTGGCGCGTGATGCGTAGACGATACGACTGTTCCGTCGAATTGGCGTTACTGAGCGCAATTGGGAACGCGCGCTGCAGATTGGTCAATGGCTTGGTTGGCGTAGGCGCCGTCAGGCGTACCTGATCACGGATGCGGGCGCCGTAGATATTGGCGTTACGTGTTCGATCCTGGGCGACGCCTGGCACGCAGACATCCGGCATCGGGTTGAACGGATCCTCCAGGCCCTCGGTGGTGCGAGTTGTGCCAGCCAGCTCGGCGACCTCTGACGGCTGATTCGCAAGCAGCACCGGAGCTGTCTCAACCGGATCGGGCTTGCCGGCCGGCTCCGACGAGTTGTCGGTCGACGCCGGGTTATTGACCGGCGGCGAGTACGGCACCGTGTTTTCGAGTGACGTCGGATCGAAAATGTTGCCGCGTACGTCGCGGTTGTCGGCCCACGCAACGAAAAAGTCTGTGTTGTCTGCGGCTGGGCTTACGATGGGCGTTGCATTGCTGATGACTTTACCGTCGCCGTCGTATCGGAACTGCTGGCCGGCGACCGCGATGTAATCGCCAATGAACGAGAGGCTTCCGGACGCATAGAGTTTCGCGTTTGCAAAGGAGGCTTCGCCTTCGATAGCTGTTTCACCGATTGTCCCCGCTTCGAGGACAGCGCGGATTCTGAACTGCGATACGCGCACCGGATCCGAGATGCTGATGTTGTTCCCGGCAGAGTCCGACGTGACCCGTGTCGTGTAGACGTCAACCTGACGGTTGACCTGGCCGGAGGCACCGACGTAATCGGCTATGACCGGCGGGCTGCCAGCGACGGGGATTTCCTCACGACGCGTGTCGTACCAGGCGACCTGCACCTTGCCGTTGGCGCCGAACGCCGCCGGCATGAACTGAAAGCTGCCGTCGCCGGGATCGTTGATGGGGGTCAAAGGACTGTTGCCCAGTCCGGCGCCGGACGACGCATGCTTCATAACAATACGCGGGCGGCCGAGCGTGCAATCGCTGTTGCCATCGTAGTTGCGGTCCGAGTAAAAGACGTAGAAGTTCTTGCCGTCATTTGCCGCCCAGGGGAAGTCGTTGGTGCGGAAGGTAACGGCGGTAGGTGTTGTTGCGCTGATCTGGTCGAAGCTGCAGATATCGGCAAGTACCTTGGCTTTGGTCCACCTTCTGCCGCGGTTGTTGGTGTACGCGTACATGATGGAGTCGAAGTCGTTGTTGTCTCCGGCACGACGCCAGACGGCGAGCACCGAGTCGCCCATGGCGGTCAGAGATATACCCGAGACGGTGTTCTGATCCTCGGAGAGTTTCTGGGTCTGGTTAGTCCAGGTCTTGCCCCAGTCGTCGGAGTCCTTGACGAGAACCTTGACACTCTGGTTGCCGGTACCGTCCTGATTGCCGGTGAATACGGCGAACGCGACGAACAGTTTGCCGGTAGGAAAGCTGCGTGTGATGGTTCCGAGCTCCGGGTTCTCCATGACGGTCGAAAGCGAGATGGTGCCCTGATTGCCCGGCAAGTCGAGCAGCGCGACCGCGTCGGGTTTGTCAATGAATCGTCCACTGCTGCCGACGTCGGCAATAACGGTGTCTCGGCCTGGCTCGTAGAAGTCTGCATCTTCTTTATTGACCTCGAGCCAGTGCTGGATCGCGAGCACGCCGCTGTTCTGGTCGCGATCGCCACCGATGAAGTTGAAGATTGCCATGCCCGGCAGTGCAATCATGCGCGGGTCCGCGGCGAATTCGGTGCCGATGGGTGACGGATGTATGGGGTGTCCTGGCGCGACGCGGCTGGTCCAGGTGGTACCTGCATCGCAGCTCATCGCGACGCCTTGCCAGGCGTCTTCAATAAGGGGTACATCGACGGTGCGGTAATCGTTAAACCCGCAGATTATGCAGGCGGAGTCGCCGGGTCGAATCGCACAGGAGGGTTCGTTTTGCTGCTTGAGGCCGACATCACGAATATCGGCAGGGTCTGGTGTTGGCCCCACGATATTGACGTTGGCGCCGGGATCACCTGCAGTGAACGTCTGCGCTGATGTGGTTTGTAAGGCGAGCAGGCCAAAAGCAGCGGCCAACGTACAGAAACGCAAAGCTCGAAGAGCAACGTGGTATGTCATGGTAGCGACCCCCCTTAATGGGACGCAGGGCAACCCAATCGATGGTGTCGCCCCAGTTTTTATTGCGGTCTTCCGTGTTTTTTTTGTTACGCCGCGCCTCTATTATAGCGCACAAGCGCTTACGAACTAGTGATATCGGGGCACTAAGGGCGGCTTATGTAATGTGTTGGCGCCGCGGCGGGCGCGGCATCAATCGAATTTGCGCAGGCGGTTTCGTTACTGCGGTCCGAAAAACAGCTCCATCTCGTCGTTCAGTACTTCGGAGTCAGAGCTCTGGCGGTGTTCCATTTTTTGGATAATTTCAATGGTTTCCTCATCTACCAGTTTGGTGTTGTCATCGAGGATCGTCGGCGTGATCAGCACGATGGTCTCCGTATTGGTCTTGTTGTTTTCACGGCTGGAGAACAGGCGGCCAAGACCAGGAATTCTGCTGACGATCGGAATGCCGCGCTTGCTTTCTTCGACACGGTGTTTGATGAGTCCGCCGACGAAGATCGTCTGGCCGTCGGGCACAATCATTCGCGTCGTTACTTCAGTCGTTGACTGGGAGGGAATGCCGGTCAAAGGATCGATCACCCCGGTACTGACTTCGGGATGGATGTCCATCAGCACCTTGCCATTGGCGTCGACGGATGGCGTTACTCGAAGGATGACACCGGATTCCAGGAACTCGATGCTTTCGGTAGTTACCTGATTGATCGTCGTAATTACGCTGTAGCCGCGTCGATCGCCAACGATTACAGACGACTCCTGGTCCTCGACGGCCAGCAATTTGGGCGACGATAGTGTGCGCACGCGACCCTGTGACGTCAGCGCATCCAGTGCCAGGGCAATGTTGTCGTTGGTATAGGTGAAGAACAGTCCCGCACTTGTCGGGTTATTGAGCCCCTGGCCACCGAACTCGCCAGTACCGCCGTCGCTGTTGAATATCCGGGTCCAGTCCAGCCCGGAAGAGTCCTCGTCGGTCAGCGTTACTTCGAGGATCTTCGCCTCGATCAGTATTTGCGTGGGCTGCTTGTCGATCTGGCGGACCAATTCCGCGGTACGCCGAAGAAACTCGGGCGTATCTTCGATAAGGAAAATGTTCTTCTCGCTGAAAACCGTAATCTCGCCATACTCGGAGAGATAAGGGTCCAGCAATGATTGCATTTCGTCCACCAGGACATATTGCAGCTCGAAGCTGCGCACCTGTGTCAGTGCATCCGGTGCGTATTTGCCGGCTTCATCGCGGTCGATAATGAAATAGTTTCCGTCATGATGCTCAACGGCGAGGCCCGCCGCGTTTGCGATGGCTCGAATAGCGTCCGGCAAGGTCATGTCATAGAGGCTGAAGGAGACCTCTTCATTGGAATCCGTCGAAACGAAGATGTTGACGCGCTGCTCGCGGGAGATCATGTCCATGACGTCTGCAAGTTCGGCGTCTTTCATCGTCATGCTGATGCGATGCTCGTCGCCCCACGTTTGCGCCGGGGACAAAACCAACAGGCATAACACCAGGAACATACGGACTACGTAGTGCGCGGTAGTGGGGTGAATTACTTTACTCATCGCTCTCTTTCCGGGTTTCGTGACCGATCGCCATCGCGGCCCTCAGTCTCTTGGGATTTCACGTAAACGGTTGTGCTTTGCCCATCGCGCTCGAACACGGCACGATCTTCATAGATCGCTGACAGGCGGTAGCCCCGGTAGTCGTCACCGGGTTTGAGTATTCGTCCGCCGACATTGGCGAGTCGATTGACGCGGCTGACCATGGTGGCCAGAAGGGGCAGCGTCGATGGCGTTTCGTCGCCGCCATCGCGAATCTCGCGTGGCACAGGAATCGTTTCTGAAGACGGGCGGGCAAAGGGATTATTCGATAGTGAAGGCGGTCCGTCGGCAGACGCTGCTTGCTCCGGTATGGCCGTAAGCAACAGGACCATCATGAATGGGGCGGCGAAGAATCCTCATGACTGCGTCCTGTACGACGCGAGGCTGACGGTCGTCAGCAGCCGCGGGTTATCGTCAATGTTGTCGCGCCGGCGCATGGCGTATTCCTTGACGACGACAAAACCGAGTTCATTTTTGGCGTCCCATAGCCAGCGATAGATATCGTCGTACTCGCCGATCAGTTCGATGTTGAACAGCACTTCGTCGAAGATTTGCACGCGTTCGCCGGTCGCCGGCCTCACGCTGACCAGGTCAACGTCATTGCGCCAGGAGATTTTCTGCAGCTTGCCAATGACGTAGGACTCCACCTGCTTCAGTGGCAGGTTGGCCATGTCACCATGGAGGCGAAATTTGAGCTCATCAATAGTCGGCCTGTCGCGCAATGAGCTGCCGGTCCAGGTCAACGGCGGTGTCACTTGCCTGTTCAAGCACGGCGACAGCCTTCGCGTTCGCAAAGTAGGCTTTTGCAACGGGCAGCAGGGTCAGCGAAATTACGCCGACGTGTGAGCGCAAGGCCGAGGCCGAGCAGAGCAAGACGAAGTTCGCGCGTATCAAGTTTTTCGATGGCATCAAACATCAGGTCTGCTCGACATCGCTGTTAAGTACGATAGTCAGGTCGAAGCTCACGATGCGGCCGTTGGCGTAGTTCGTCAGGGACGTCTCGCGCACGCTGACATCCTTGATGTCCGGCTGTTCGAATAGCGCTCGCACGAACGTGGACAACGCCTGATGATCGAGGGCGCGACCTTCCAGGACCATGTGGGTTTCAACCTGCCATTCATGGGGCTCGCTGGGCTCGCCGTCCGGTGAGACGATGACAAAGTAGCCGGTCTCCACGCCACGTGTTTCGCCGTCAACAACAACGCCGGCGCGACGGAAGCTCCAGTTTTCGAACCACAGTTTGTTGTTAACCAATGCACGGTCGATAATTTTGAAAATATCTTCCACGGCGGCACCGGCGCGCAGGCCGCGCAGCAGTGACCAGCGCCGCTCGAATTCCTGCTGCTCCGAAGAGAGTTGTTCCAGCTGTAGCTGCTGCTGTGCGCTTATTGCGCTTTGCGATTTCAATTCCTGGATGCGCACGTTCGGCCTGTTTTGACAATTGGCCGAATACAACACTCGTCGCAAGAATGACGACGTTCAGCAGCGCAAACGCAACAATGAATCGCTGTAGCTCGGATCGCTGCTTGAGGCGATTTCGATAGTTCTGAGGTATGAGATCGAGTTCAGCCATGGACTTTCATGCCCCTCAAAGCGAGGCCGGTTGCTACGGCGATTTCCGGTGCGAAATGTTCGCTGGTTTCCGAACTGAGGCGATCGTCGGACGGAAACAAAGAGAACGGATTGGGGATCTTGGATACGGTCGTGCCACTCATCGCGCTGAGCATCTCCTCGGCACCAGGCCAGCGAGCGATGCTGCCAAGCAGATAGACCTGAGTAACGCCACGCCCACGCGTTTCGGAAGCGGCGTAAAGGAACGCTCGCTTGATTTCCTCAACGAGCTTCATGAACTGCGGTTTGAGTATCTCCGAGAGCGTGTTAAACAGACCGGTTTCATCGAGTGCTTCTGCCAGTGGATCGTTGCTGTTGTCCGGGCGAACGCCTGTGCGTGCCAGCAGATGTCGCGCCGTTTCCTCCGGCATATCGAGCGTTTCGCAAATATGTTCCACCAGGCTCTGCTCGCCGATGGCTATCTCCTGGTCGAACAGCAGGTCATTGCCGGATATCAGTGTGAGGTAGCTGGCACGGCGTCCGGAGTTGACGACGAGTACCGTCGCCTCGCCGCTGTCTTCGGATATCGCGCTCGTCAGCCGGCTGATCGCAAGCGGCCCGATTTCGAGCGCGCTGACATCCAGTCCCGCTTTCCGAATGAGTTCGAGGAAGTCGACGACCTTGTCATGCTCGCTGACCGCAACCAGTGCGAGTTTCTCGTCGCTCTTTGAACGACCGCGAACGGGCATGTAGTCGAGAACGTAATTACTCAGATCCCCATCGAGGCGGCCTTTCATGGCATGAAGAATCGCGGCCGTCTCGTTTTTCTCCGACCCGGATCAGCCGGTAGTTGACTGAAACGGTGCGGAACATACCGGAGGGCAAAGCCAGCACAGCCTTCTTCCCCTGGAACCGGTCAGAGGCCAGCGCGCGCTTGACTAAAGAGCGAAGCTGGTGCGGCTGTTGCAGCAGTTCGCGGCGCGAACCGTTGATCTCAAGAGAGGCCTTGGCACGCACCACCGGCTTCTGGTTTCCGGCAGATTCCAACTGCACGAAGTGCATGGCCTCAAGTGCGATGTCCACGCCAATAGGGCCAACCGAGACTGCGCTGGAGCGCGGACGAAGCAGGGCGGCTGTGCGGGTGAGTACGCTCACAGCCATCGCGCCTCGGTAACAGCCGCAATCGCAGGCGTGAGCGTCGAATTCCCGAATTCGCGCTCAGTTCCTGAAATGGCTGGACTCGTAACATCGACCAAGATTTCGCCCCACAGCAAATAGATAGCTATCCCTAAATACAGCGGCAGAAAGGGCTAAATCTTTAATATTTGGTCGTTTTTTGAGTTGGGGACATTCTACTTTTTCGTGCGGAGCGCCGGAAAAGTAGAATGTCCCCGTTATTTGAGGAGCCCCAAGGACTTTGCGGTGGTTTCGCTCCACGACCGGCTTCCATAAGGTGCCTGGCGTCGACCGCAGCGCCGCAATGCGTCCAGTTCTGCTGAGGTGATGGCTCGGTCGACCCATTCTAGCCAGTTCGAAGGTATGGCTATCGGCGCTGGGCTCAGGATCGCGCGGCGAGTGTAGTTGCTTGTGGGGCTGATGCTAGACCACCGCCAATCGATCGCGCTATCAACCAAGTTGGCACGGACCGGGTTCCTCTCGACGTACCGCATGACTGTCAACAGGTGTAAATCTTGCTGAATGGGGAATGCCTTGAATCGCCCTTGCCATACCCGACCTGATGAACCGCGAAGGCGGTGATAGCGACGGACATGGCTGGTAAGGAGCCATTGCATCCAGCGACTCATATCTCCGTCATTGTGCGGCCAGATCACCAAGTGAAAGTGATTCGGCATCAGGCAATAACAGAGGATCCTCATCGGAATGCGCTCGCACGCTTTAGCAAGAAGCTTGATGAATGACTCGTAATCGGAAGAGTTGTGAAAAACGGTCGCTCTCGCGTTGCCGCGATTGATTACGTGATAACAGATTCCGCCCTTCGACGCTCGCGCCGTTCTTGCCATCAGATGAGACTGACATCGAACCCGAACTGGGGACATTCTACTTTTTGAGCCGTTAGATCAAAAAGTAGAATGTCCCCATTAATTCTTAGGCGGCAACCTCAACATAGTGGACGCGGCTGGATGCCGCAGGGATCGGCAGGTTCTCCGCGCGAAGGCCTTCGAGATGCATCTTGACGGCCTTGCGAATGGCTTTTTCCGTTTCCGGAACAGTGGATCCGGTTGCAATGCAACCCGGCAAATCGGGTACGTATGCCGAAAAATTTCGACCTGCATCTTCAATAATAATCGCGTATCGCATGGGAATCTCACTCAATCTCAAGGCCCGCCTGTTTGAGGATACTCTTGAGAGTACCGGGCGCCAAGTCATAGGAAGGCTTGCCTGCCACCGTCACGCGGCCTGACTTGCTCGGGTGCCGAAACTGCCGGTGGCTTCCGCGTCGAGCGACCTCTGTCCAACCATCATCCTTCAACATTCGCAGGACCGCTCGCACTTTCATTCATCCAGAGTGGCATGACGATGATCGCTACAACTATCTTCAAATTTCAGCCATTTGCAGAAATAGTGAAATTGGGGACATTCTGCTTATATGCGCGAAAGGCGCACAAAAGCAGAATGTCCCCATTGATCTCGGGACAGTGGATCCGGTAGCAATGCAGCCCGGCAAATCAGGTACGTATGCTGAAAAATTTCGACCTGCATCTTCAATAATAATCGCGTATCGCATGGGAATCTCACTCAATCTCAAGGCCCGCCTGTTTGAGGATACTCTTGAGAGTACCGGGCGCCAAGTCATGGGAAGGCTTACCTGCCACAGTCACGCGGCCTGACTTGCTCGGGTGCCGAAGCTGACGGTGGCTTCCGCGGCGAGCAACCTCTGTCCAGCCATCATCCTTCAACATTCGCAGGACCGCTCGCACTTTCATTCATCCAGATTGGCATGACGATGATCGTTACAACCATTCGCAAATTTCAACCATTTGCAGTGATAGGGACATTCTACTTTCTTGCTGTTCCAATCGGGAATGTCCCCATTGGTTTCGAGGTAGCCTCAGCCATGAACGAAACTGGATTGATTGGGGACATTCCTGATTGATCTAGATTCCTTGCTGTTCCAATCAGGAATGTCCCCATTAGTTCTCCGGGTTTATCGAGCAACCGCTGGTCATGGCGCCGGGGCGATGCCGATTGTGATCGTGCGGGATTGTTCCGAGGCGGTCAGCGTGAAGTTTGCCGTGCCGCTGTTGCCGCTCGTAGCCTTTTCGACATACGCCGCGCCGCCCGATACCGTGCCGGTGCCGCTGTTCGATTCCTGCATCGTGATTGGCGTGTGTCCCGCCATGCCGGGGTCACCGACGGTGATGTCATCATCATCGAAACCACCGATCCGCAGGATCAACGTGTCGTTAACGGTGGTCGTTACTGCTGGACTGGGTGGGGTGGT
The DNA here is from genome assembly GCA_963760395.1 of uncultured Gammaproteobacteria bacterium. Classification (GTDB taxonomy): domain Bacteria; phylum Pseudomonadota; class Gammaproteobacteria; order Steroidobacterales; family Woeseiaceae; genus UBA1847. The sequence continues at coordinate 253,257 of CAVXCX010000013.1, read as the reverse complement.
GCTGCCCCCGTCGCCAAACTTGCTCCACACGTTGATCGGATTCGTCGGATCGCTACCGCTGAACCGCATGATCCAGCTGTAAGACCGGGCGGGGGCGGCGGCGTCCCACGAGAAGCCGTAATTCGAGGGCTCGGAGCTTCCTGCCAGCTTCCACCACACGCCCGTCGTCGATGAGTTGGCCTGCCGATCGCGTGTCAGCAGCGTCCAACTGGGATCGTCCGCGACCAGGGTGTTCTCGTTGTTCCGATTTGTTACGACCACGGCGACGAGCAGATCGCCGGCTGCGGTCCCAGCGGGCTTATCCACGGAGATGGAGGCGCTGTTGTTATCAGCGTCTCTGTACTCCTCGAAGGATTCGAACACGGGGGCAGATCCTCCGCCACCGCCTCCGCCGCCACTACCGGCGGTGAACAGATCGGAGATCTCCGTGGCGCTCAATGCGTAGTCAAACAGACGAATATCGTCGAGCACCCCTGGCCAGGGAGCTAGAGATCCGGCGACTCCTCCGATAGTCAGAGGTTCAGTATTCGGCAACGGGTGGCGCGTTGTTGTATCTGAAAATTTCAAGGCTCCGTCAACGTAGATATTGACGTCACCCGTCGTGTCATCAAGCGTAACAGCGACGTGATACCACTGGTTAGTCGTCAAAGCGGCGGTAGTGGCCTTAAACTGCACCATTCCCGAACCATCGTTGAACTCGAACCAGATCTCGTTATCCACAGTGGCGAGTTGATAGTTTGCCTGCTGCTTCTTACGTAGCAGTGCCTGGTAAACGTTATTCAGAGCAGTTGCTTTCAGCCACAGACTGATCGTCATGTCAGTCAGCGACAACGCGTCGTTGTGTGGCACGTTGACGTAATCATCGTTGCCGGGGAAATTCAGTGCATCGCCGATTTGACCTGCCACCCAGACGGGTCCATTGGTCAATGTACCGTCGTGGCCACCCTCGGAATCCACCGCCGTCGTTCCAGTCCCATCATCGAGCTTCCAGTGGGCAATAGGTCCGGGAACGCCGTCGGCATGAAGTTTAGTGATCTCGGCGGCACCAAGCGCGCGGCCATATACGCGCACGTCATCGAGCACACCGTCAAAGAATCGTTCCGCGGTGCCATTTGCCCCGATCGCTACGGGCACCGTTGGACCTGCGTCCACCGGGCCGCCAACGGCGTGATTTCCACTAGCGACCTCAACCCCGTCGAGATAGAGTTTCATCGCACCCGAGTTATCGTAGGTCGCAACAGCGAAATACCATTGCCCCGTCGTCAGTTTGACGCTCGAATCGCGGAACGTCGTCGTAGTACCACCCGCCTTGATTCGCATGCGAAGATATCGGTCAGCGCCGACGTCGGTGGTACTCAACTGCCACCAGGCATCAAATTCATTTGGACCGCTCGCCTTGGAAATGAACCGCCCATCCGATGTCGGAATAGTCTCTGCATTAAACCAGGCCATCATCGTCAGGCCGCTTCCGGACACGTCGAATGTACCGGCGCTGACATAGTCATTGACGCCATCGAAGTCCAGTGCATCGCCCAATCGACCGCCCACCCACGCCGGGTCATTGGTTAGCGTGCCATCGTGCCCGCCCTCGGAGTCAATTGCCGTTGTGCCTGCCCCGTCGTCGAGCTTCCAGTGCGCGATCGGGAGCATTGCGTTGGCTCCGGCGCCAGCCCCCCACTCGATGGCGCGCTTCATGATGGTTTGGCCATCAGGTTCCAGTGCGTTGATGTCGAAACTGCCTTGCGCCCACGGCACCTGCACGCGTCGTCCGGCGGCGGACCCGCCACCGTAGAGATCGGCGCCGGCCTCAAGAATCGCCAGTCCTGGCGGGAAAGTACTCACGGCATCCTGCGTCTCACCGAGGAGCTGAAGGCCAGAGCCAACGTTCCGTTGACGGTCCAAATCTCTGGCACATAGGAATACAGTTGAAGTGCGCCGAGACTAAAGCCGGACGTCACGTAGTGAGTGTTGTCGATGACATTGATGTGCTGTGAGTTTTTCTTGACGAACAGTGGCTCGGCAATCCCGAGTTCATCGACAAGCCCCATGTCCTCGCTCAGGACGCCGATGGTCGCGGCTGTCAGCTTTGTACCGACTTCCGCCGAAGAACCTGATCCCGCAATGTAGACGACATCCACGTCCGCCAGGGCGGTATCGAAGTCAGTCTGGCTGTCGCCGTCGTCGATCAAGGTAACTGTGTAGCCCCAGGATTCAATCAGCGCTTTTCTGGCTAGTTCTGAGGTGGACGGAGTGGTCGCGTTGCCGACGACCAACAACAGCTTGCCCATCGAACCACCATCGGCTTTCATCGCCCACACGAGCGATCGCTGCACGACGAGTTGGCCGTTATTAGTGAGGTAGCCCCAACTGACGTTGCTGTCGCCGACCGGTAAGAGAACGCGACGAGATGTGACGGTGCCTCCCTTGGTCGAGATGCTACCCGATTCAAGCGCGACAAGCGCATCCTGGCCTTTGGCCGTCGCCAGTACCTTTGCGTCGGGCGATTTAGTGCCGCCGGTGGACGAAAGTTCTGTATCGACGGTCTTGAACTGCAGCGACCCGGCGGGAAAAATCTGGGTGATGTAGTGGCTGGTATCGACGACGTCGAGCGCGTGGCCAACTGGCGATCCTTTTGTGGATGCCATGCCAAGTTCATTGTTCAGCTCACCGTCGGCACTGACCACGCCGATGGTCGCAGCGCTGACCTTCGTTCCTAGACTCGCTGAGGTGATGGATTCCGAGACATACACAACATCATTTCTGGTAAATCCGCCATCGAATGTATTTTGATTGTCGTTATCCGAGATGAGCTCGATCGTGTATCCCCAGGCTTCGAAATACGACTTTGTGGTCTGGTCGCCGGGACTTAGGGCCGTCTTCTCGTCGACGACCATCAAGATGTTCCCGGAGCCCTGCGGAGCCATGCAGGTGCTGCCGCATTCGCAGCTGTAGGTGATCGTCAGCTTCGGGCGAAGCGTAGGGTCGGTTTCTTCTTTGGAGTAGAACTTAGCCTGTCTTAACGCCGCGTCGCCCTTAATCAGCAAGCCGTCGTTGGGGGCGCCGGCCAGCCATTGCTCGACCAGCGGACCGATCTCCCAACTGACCCAGGTTTCTCCACCGTTGATGGCAGTCTCCGCAACTGCGGCTGCGTTGAAGTCACCGCCCGCCGTTGTCCAGCTGTTGATCCCATCGTAAGTTGCCCAGGTGGCGCCGTCTGCCGTGCCCGTACCGCTCTTGGTGCCTTCAACCCAACTGCGGTTTACGCGATGGATTGTGGCCGTGCCCGGTGTATTAATGCTTTGCATTCGCAGCTCGAGCTGCGCCGACAGCACCGCGGCTTGCGCGGGAACGCCTCCCAGATCGAATCTGAGTAGCGGCCGCTGAAACCAACTCGGATCTTCATTGACCTGGAAGTAGTCGGCCCCGCCGTAGTTGCGCGGATAGAAACTGTCGGGCATCCCGTCCGCCCCCGGGTCTGTACCAAGCTGCAGAGTCACGGTGACCGGTGGTTGATAAGCTGACGTCACGGGTCGGCTCAAGGAGCGAGTGTTGCCATTGGCCAGCGTTGCGGTGACATCAATGGCGACCGGCGACGCCGGGCCGCTACCGGCAACAATCTCGAGTCGCGGCGCGTTACCACCATCCTCGCGGCTGGAGTACTTGCCATGTGTGCCCTCGGCAGTCGGTGCCATCAGGATGCCGTAATTGGGTTGACCGTTTGCCCAGGCTTGGACTTGCGCGGTGAGATTGATACTTACCCAAACGGAATCGACGGGCTGCGCGGGAATGGTGGCGAGTTTCGATTTTTCGAATTGACCATTCATGGTTTGCCACGTGGCCCCGGTCTCGGTCCAGTCTGCGGTTACGCGGTGAATGGTCAGCGGGCCTTCGGGATGTGCGCCGCCGCCGGCGCCTGAGGGTGTGACATAGAACCATGCGGTTGCCGAGTTAATCTGCGCGTCGGCGGGCAGGGAAGATAGGTCGAAGCGGGTCAACGCCTGCTCGACATTTCCGGACTCGAAGCGGATGTGCTGATCGGGAGTTCCGCCGTTGTTCTTCGTTACGTCATCGTTACGAATCCAGGCGTCCTGGTCGGCAGCCAACGTGTAAGCCGTGCCGGCAGCGGCACCGGTTATTGTCGCCGTATAACTGTCGCTACCTAGCGTCGTAGCCGGTATCGACACGTCGCCCATGCAGGCGTTGTTTTGTGTCCGCCACAGCGCGTGTTGCATGCCCGCCTTAGTGACATAGTCTGCGCGTGCGGCTTCGAGTTCGGTGCTTGCAGTGTTCGCACTGATCGCAGAATCATGGTTTAGCAGCATCGCAATCGACGCGACAAGGAACAGCATTACGACGACAGTAATGAGCAGGTAGCCGCGTTGGGATTTGAGTGAAGGGGCAATGCGCAAAGGGACAGTCCCCTGCGGGGACAGTCCCTGGGTCTTACGTAGTGGGACTGTCCCCGCAGGGGACTGTCCCTGGGGGTTGAGTGGTGCGACTGTCCCCGCAGGGGACTGTCCCCGGGGATTGAGTGGTGGGACTGTCCCCGCAGGGGACTGTCCCCGGGGGTTACGCCGGGGCAGGGGGACAGTCCCCTTTGGGGACGGTCCCATCACAACGCACCGCCTAAGCGAACTCGCGCGTTCAGGCTGACGACCCTACCGGTTGGACCGGTCAGTTCGAGCGTCAGATCGATGAGGGGTTCGCCCGGCGCGCTGGCAATCGGCCTTTCAACGCGAAATCGTGTGACGTTCTCGGCGATAACAGATTCGACAAAGTCACGGCCATCGACCGGACCGTCCGGGCTGCTGTTGCCATCTGCGTTCCAGGGTACAGGCATCCTCTCCAGGAGACTGTCGCCATCGAGATAGAAGACGACCGGGTCGTAGCCGTCCTCAAACCCCGAGCCTTCTTCATCGTCGTCATCGTTGATGCCATCGTCAACAGTGCCATCCGAGTCGTCGTCGACGCCGCACAGGCCGGGACAGCCGTCGCCGTTATTGTCAGAGGGCGGGTCTTCGTCGACGCTGCCGTCTCCATCGTTGTCGATGCCGTCGAGAGGGTCCTCGTTATAGGATCCACCTTCATCGTCATCCCAGAACCACGACGGGTTTTCGTCAATGTACCCATCGCCATCGTCATCGATCAGTATGATGCCGGGCATAAAATCATGATGAATATCGTTAGGCAGATCCTCGTCGATACGGCCATCCCGGTCATCATCGGCATCGGGAAAACCGTCGGCGTCGAGATCGACGTATTCGGGTAGTGTCACAGCGAGCACGGCGCTAGCGAAGACACTGCTGCCGATGGGTGCAGAGGCCGGAATCGTCTGCTCGCGGATATTCTCGGGCCAGTTGGTATTTGGGTTATCAGGGAGCGGCAAAAGCAGGTTTCGTGAATGGCCGACCGTTTTGACAATGCGGTCCATTGCAAAACGCACGTCCCGTTGCAGCTGATTACGTTCCGTGGTGACCTCTTCAGTACCCAGTACGTTATTGACGAGGCCGCTCATCGCTGCGAGAACCAGTCCGGCCAGCGCCATCGCAATCAATAACTCGATGAGGGTGAAGCCGCGTGAATTTACACAGGATCTTGTCATTGCTAGTGGCCGCTTGCTCTGATCGTTTCCAGCGTATGTACGGTGTCTTCGATATCGACGCGAATCCATAACAGGTCCGCATCAGTTCCGGTGAAAGGGTCGCTGTCAGCATCGGCGTTGTCACCGTCGTACAGAGACAGGTAGACGAGCAGCCGACCAGGCGGCCCGGCCGCATCAGAAAAAGATGTCGCGGTCGTCGGTGCTCCTGCCGCTATCGCTGCGTCTGATAAATCCACGAACGGTTCGGCCAGCAGCTCCTCAAGGCGAGAGGTTAGTCGAAAATGACTGGCTGCAATATCGGCGTGAACGTCAGCACCAATGATGCCGGTTTGCAGGGCGTGCATTGCCGGTACCAGGAGAACGGCCAACAGCGCCATGGCCACGAGCACCTCGACCAGCGTCAAACCCGATTGACTGCGCCAGGTCACTGGACCGTCACCCGGCCGGTGATCGGCGCGACACTCACATTGATCTGTTCGTTACCCAGGCTAAGCTCAACTGTGCCGTCCGCAAGCAGATGGTGGGTTGGGCCGGAACCAACTATCCACTTGGGCGTACCGCTGGCGTCGAAGATCAGGCTTCGGCGCCGGCCGAGGCCTGTGTAATTGAATACGTCCAGGCTGTTACTGATAGTGACGCCTTGAGTGGTCGACCGGGTGCTGACGTTGAAATCGTAGGGCTGCTTGTCGATAGGGTGCATCAGCGTCTCGAGCGTGCTGATCGGCGCGGTCGTCAGGTCGTATTTCTCGACGGTCACTTTCTGTGTGGCCTGGCTGATAGTGAGCCCGTGTCCTTCACCGGTCCGCAGCGCTTCGCTTCGGGCGTATCGGATTGCGCCGGCTACCTCTTCCGCCGCCAGGCGAAGTTTTCCGTCGGATGTCGACGAGAAATCGGGGACCGCGATGGCGGCAATAAACCCCAGAATCGCGACAACGATTATCAGCTCTGTCAGTGTGTAACCGAGCTGAGTTTTGGGGACATTCTTCATTTACGGTCCAAAGAAAATGGGGACATTCCTGATTTAAAGTTCCAGTACGTTAAATCAGGAATGTCCCCATTAGCATTAGTGTCCCCGTTCGAGGTTTACTCGTCGCCGATGAACTCGCCGGTCACCGTGTCGTACTGCCAGCCGCCGCTGCCGCCGGTGCGTAAGCCGAGCAGACCGGCATTGCCGACGTCAACCGTGCTGATACCCGGATTGCCCAACGGGTTCGCTGGCAGATCGTCTTTTATGTAGGGACCGTATTTGAAAGTAGCGTCCGTGCCATTGCAGGCCACTCCCGCTGAGTTGGTGTAAAACTTCAGCTGTGCAAGAAATGCCGCTTCGGTATTGAGCGCACCGGCCTGGTTGGTCATGCCGCCGGGGCAGGTGCCCGTCGACGTCAGTGCACCGGGGTAGGCATCGTGCTGCTGCCGGTACAGATCGATGGCTGAGCGAATATTGGCAATGTTCGAATCGTAAGCGGACTGCTTGGCGTCGTCGGTGGTAGCCGAGAACTGGGGTACGATGATCGCTGCGAGAATGGCCAATATGATGACGACAATCAGCAACTCAACCAGTGTGAAACCTTCCTGGTTTCGAGTATTTCTTAGCGAAATCATAAACTTATCTCCTATGTGCTTATCAATTGTCCGCTACTGGAGTAGTTGTCGGCCGCCGTATCCGATTCTTTAGCGACCGGGACACATTTTTTGGCGAGCAATTGGGCTCAGGAAACGGCCCGGGACAGCTTGAATATCGGCAGAATCAGTGAGCTGACCAGGACCCCGACAACGACACCCATAACGAGCAGCATGATCGGCTCGGCCAGCTTGGACAGCGCATCGAGTTTCTTGGATAGCTGCGTCTCGTAATAGTCGCAGATGCGACCCGCAACCTTGCCGAGATTGCCGGTCTGCTCGCCTGTCGCAATCATGTGTTTCGCCAGATCGGGTAGAAACGTCGAGTCCTCGAAGCCTGCTGCTACTCCGGCGCCGGCCTGCACTGACGCCTCGACCTTTTCGATGAGGTTGCGGAAAAGCGAATTCTTCACAACATCTCTGCACGCCTCGAGGCTTTCCATCACGGATACGCCATTATTCAGTGACAGGCTCAGCACCTGCAGCGACTGCACCAGGTAGATCTGCGTGAAGATATCGCGGGCTCCGGGTACATGCAGCTTCATGTAATCGATTTGTTTTGTACCGGCGTCGGAATTCATCCATTGGCGTACGCCCAGGAAGAAAACTCCGACACCCACTAACAGCATGATCCAGTACTGACGAATCAGATCGCTTGCACCCATTAGCGCCTTGGTCGTCATGGGCAGTTGGTCGTAGATGGACGCGAACATGTCGCCGAACTTTGGAAAGACCACAACCAGGACGAATACGACAACCGCCAGGGAAAACGCGATCAGGAACAAAGGGTAGGTTGCGGCAGACACGAGTGTCGTGCGCATTTGTTCGCGCTTTTCGTCCATATGAAGTAATTGCTGCAACACCTCGAACATGAAGCCGCCGGTTTCACTGGCCGCTATCAGGTTGACGTAGGTCGAGGGAAAAATCGTTTCGTGTTCCGCCAGTGCCTGTGCAAATGAACGGCCTTCGCTAACGTCCTGTGCGACTTTTTCTACTGCCTCACGCATCTCCGGGTTCTCGGTCTGCTTGACGATGGTGGTCAAGGCGCCGTAGAGGCTTTCGCCGGTTTCCAATAGAAGCGCCAGTTGTTCCGTAAAGAACATGCGCTCGGCCGAGCCCGCCTTCTTGGTTCCAACGGAGAACGACAGATTCAGGCTGACCGGCTTTTTCTCGCTGGTTGGCGCGACAACTTCGTCTGTTTCGAACTGGATTGCCATTTCTAGATACTCGTCACGCGCGCAACTTCTTCGATCGTTGTATCCCGATCGAGTACTCGGCCCATGCCGTCCTTGAACAAATTGCGGAAATCGCGTTTGGCCAGGTAATCGGTGAGTTCATCGCGGCTCGGGCTGGAGATGATCAGTTTCTGAAGTTCCGCATCCGTCCGCAGGATTTCGTGAATGCCGGAGCGGCCCTTGTGACCGGAGTCGTAGCACTGCTCGCACCCTTTGCCTTTCGCCAGTTTCACCTCGCTGTCCCAGCCGTACTGCGCGACGATTTCCTTGGGGGCAAGAAACTCGTACTTGCAGTTCGGGCAAATCGTTCGAATCAGTCGCTGGCCGACGACGCCGAGCAGGGCGGATGAAAGCAGGTAAGGCTCGACACCCATATCGATCAGTCGCGTAACCGCGCCGACCGCGTCGTTGGTATGCAGGGTTGAAAGCACCAGGTGACCAGTGAGTGCCGCCTGAACGGCAATCTCGGCTGTCTCTCGTTCGCGGATCTCACCGACCATGACGATATCGGGGTCCTGCCGCAATACGTGCTTGAGGATCTTCGCGAACGTCAGCCCGATATTTGCGCGGACTTCGTTTTGGTTGATGATGTCGAGCTGGTATTCGACGGGGTCTTCAATGGTGACGAGATTTTTCTCAATACTTTTCAGATAGTTGAGAGCGGCATACAGGCTCGTGGTTTTGCCGCTGCCGGTCGGTCCCGTGACCAGAATAAGGCCGTTGTTGGCGTCCAATAGACCCTTGAAGGTCTGTAAGTTGTCGCTCGACATATTGAGTTTGTTGACGTCGAGAATGGCCTGGTTCTTGTCGAGTATTCGCAACACGACTTTTTCGCCGTAAAGGCCCGGCAAGGAACTGAAACGCAGGTCAACAGATCGACCTTGCGTGTGTACCTGGATACGGCCGTCTTGCGGCATGCGCCGCTCGGCGATATCGAGATTGGCCATGACTTTCAGTCGCGAAACCAGCGCAGGATGCAACTCTACCCGCGGCGCCGTGAATTCATAAAGCAGGCCATCAATACGAAAGCGAATTCGCGAATGTGTGCGAAACGGTTCCAGGTGAATATCCGACGCGCCATCGTGGACCGCGCGCTGAATGATTGAATTGATGAGATTGACGACCGGGCTTCCAGCTGCCACTTCATCGATCGTCGAATAGTCCTCGATCTTGATATTCTCGACGACTTCGAAGTCTTCATCGACATCACCCATCATGTCGAATGGCATCTCGCCCAGATTGAGCGATTCGTTCAGTACTTTCTCGATGTCTTCTTTTCGTGCCAGCACCGGGCGGACTTCGCACTGCATGCGTTCGCTGACCTCATCGAATGCTGGCATGTCCTGCGGTTTCGCCGTCGCGAGATACAAGGCGCTGCGTACGCGAAACAGCGGTAGCACGCAAAGGCGACGCGCGATGCCGGTATCGAGCGCACTGGACACAGTCGGGTCATACAGCCCCGTGCGCACGCGCACGAACGGCACGCCGAGTTGTTCACTCAATGCACGAAGCACGTCATTCTCGGCGACCCAACCCTTGTCGATGAGAATACGGCCCATACGCTTGCCAAGCCGATCCTGCAGCTTCAACGCTTCGTCGATTTTCTGCTGACTGACGAGTTGGCGCGCGACCAGGATGTCGCCGAGACGAGAACCCGGTCCAAAGCTGATCTCCTCGGCTTTCTTGCGCTCCTGCTGACCGTCACTGTCGAGGAACGATATGTAGTCGGAGATACCGGTAACATCAGCGATCTCAGAGATGATGCTGTTGTGCCCGGTAATCTTGACCCAACCGCCGGTCTTTATGAGGCGGTCCTGCAGGTCCATGACCCAGGAAAGTGCGAGGCTGTCGATTGCCTGCACGGAGGAGAAGTCGAGAATGATCTTGAACTCGCCCGTCTCGATGCATTCGTCGACAACGAGAGCCAGATCCTGCAGCGCGTCGTTACCAAGCAGTGAAAATTTAGGCGTTACATGTGTGGCGACGCCGATGCGCACCCTTGAGACGGGTGTCGACGACTTTTCCGCCGGGTTGCTCATGCTGATTCAGCGTTCGCCTCTTGCACGAGAGAACGCAAGATATCGTCGAGGGGTGCCGGTTTGCCGACACCGTAACCCTGGGCGTAGTCGATGCCAATTGTTCGCAGAATGTCCTGCGTCTTCTCGTCCTCGACGAATTCTCCGACAACCATGAGCCCCATCGTTTTTCCTATCTGGCATATAGCGTCGACCATCGAGCGCGAAATTTCATCCGTCGATACTTCGCGAATGAAACTTCCGTCGATCTTCAGATAGTCGACCGGGAGCACCTTCAGGTAACCGAAGGAACTCAATCCGGCGCCGAAGTCGTCCAGGGAGAAACTGCAGCCAAATTTCTTTAGCGCAGTCATAAAGCGTACGGCGTCATCGATGTGAGAGATGGCGACAGTTTCGGTAACCTCGAAACAGATGTTCTTCGGCGGCACACCCGATTCGCGGATTTCATCCATGATAAAGGCCTGAAATCCCGGGTTGGCGAAGGATTGCCCTGACAGGTTAATGCAGAAGACAGGATTATCAGCGGTGATCGATTTCCAGCAAGCGCCGAGCGTCTTGAGCGAATGGTGGATTACCCAGCGATCGACCATTGGCATCATCTGGTAGCGTTCTGCCGATGGCAGGAACACGATCGGCGCCAGGATTCCCCCATCGTGATCGCGCAAACGAATGAGAATCTCAAAGTGCGGCGCTTTGTTTGCGTCCCGCAACGGCTTGACCGGCTGGCAGAACAATACGAACTGGTCGTTGCGCAGTGCATCCTGGACGCGACCGACCCACTCGATTTCCTCGCTCCGACGAACCAGCGTCGTGTTGTCCTCTTCGAATACCTCGATCCGGTCTTTGCCCTGATCTTTCGCCGACTTACAGGCTATTTCGGCCGCCGCCATAATGCCGACAATACCTTCTGCGTCTCGATTGACGACGGACAGGCCAATACAGGCGGATACGTCCAGCGTCCGTTGTGCGGATACGACGGATAGTTCACGTAATGAGCGCTGCGCTTTCTGGGCTACCGAGTAGCCTTGTCGCATATCACAATTCGGCAGCAAGACGCTGAATTCACCACCCCCCAGGCGCGACACGATGTCAGTATCACGCAAGGTGGCCTTGAGGGTCTTGGCCACACGGCGGATAAGCATGTCGCCTTCCTGGAATCCCATGAGGTCATTGATGACGTGCAGCTGGTCGATGTTGATATGCATCAATACATGCTGGAGATTCTTGCTCTGCGTGCTGGCCAGTGACGCGATGAGCATGGACTCGAAGCCGTTGCGATTCATCAGTCCGGTGAGTGAGTCATGATGCGTGTGGATGATCCGCGAAGCCTTCTTCGCCATGACCTCCAACAGGTTACGGTCACCGTTGGAGAAAATGTGCATATCGTGGCGGGCAACAACTGACAGTACGCCGATCACCGTACCGTGGTCGTCGAGAACCGGATAGGCAAGCAGGTTTTCATTTCTGCCATCGATCAGCCGCTGGCGGTCTTCGTCGGTGGAGTCATTCAGAATGAGGCTCTGCACCTGGGATTCGACGCGATCGTAAATGGTCGTGCCAAGCAGCTCCAGCAAGTCTTCGACGTCTGGTGGTGACTCGGGATTGTTCACGTTGTGGATATTCAGACTACGGTCACGGCAGATAAGCGACGCGAGACCAACGTCCAGATAGTCGGCGCAATTGTGTACGAGTCTCAGTAGCGCTTCCTGGCCTTCTTCGAAATATTCGATCTGATCCTTTGTTGAATAAACGAGGTTTAACTCTTCGTAACGCTCGCCGAGCTCAGACGCCAGCTGGTTGCATTCATTCTGTAACTCGAGATCTTCCTGCAAGAATAGCTGCGCGTCCGCGAACGCCCGACGCAATGGTTCGGGCGCGGTCGCCATTGGCACGCTCGGCTGCGTGTCGTAGGCTGCGGTCAACCACGCGATCGGGCCAAACTCCCTGGATGACAATGGTGCCCGGACCTGCAGTCTGCCGGAGGGCAGTTGGCGCCGTTCAATCGCGGCGCCAAAACTGGACCATGCAACAACCGGATCGTCGTCAAGCTCCGCGTCGCCGTCTGAGTTCACTTTGGCCGGGGACCAGCTCCAGATCAGGTTGTTTTGCCGGTCGCGAATTTCGAGTCTGCCAACGCCCGGAAAGACGCGCGGCAAGAGTCGCTCATACTTCGCCATAGACAACGATTTGAGAATGTTGAGACTCATGAAGTAGCTGCCTGTGACTCGCTTTCTGCAAAGCAACCACTTATATGAGATAGCAAGCGCCGCACGCTAACCGGTTTTTCCATGAAGGTAAGATTGTCAATGGTGCGAGTCCAGTCGCGGTGTTCCATCTCGGTTCTTGAGGTTAGTACGACGATGGGGAACGTCCGGTCCGGAAACTGCGACTCAATGGCCATGCAGAGCTCCTTTCCCGACATACGCGGCATGTCGATATCCGTAACAACAAAATCCGGGAGCCCCTGGCAAAGTTTCGTGAGGCACTCTGCTCCATTTGCTGCAGTGTCGACTTCGTAACCGGCGTCTTCTATGCCGAGTTTCAAGACGCGAACAACCGGCGGATGGTCATCGACAATTAGGATGCGTTTCATAGTAGGAGTGCCTTGCTATATCGCCTGCCTGACGGCAGTCGCCTCTTTCCAGAGGTTGATGATGAATTCGGCGCCTTCGTCGCGGTCCCTGTTGAGCAGTAACGTGCCGTGATGCAACTCGACAATTTGCTTGGCGAGCGCGAGGCCCAGACCGTGTCCGCCGATGGACTGCACCCGTTCGTCCCGGGAGCGGAAGAACTTGTCAAAAATCTGTGACGCCTCTTCTTCGCCAATGCCGATACCGGTATCGGCAACACGAATCTGTACGGCGTCCTCGGTATCTTCGACAGTGACAGTTACCGTCCCGTCTTTCTTGTTGTACTTGACGGCATTGCTCATGAGATTGGTGACTGCAACCCGAATCAGGTCCTTATCAACGAGAACAGGGTCCATCTCTTTAGGAATATTGAGTTCGAAGGAGCAGTGCTTGCCGGCGGCCATCGCCTTCGCTTCCTCAAGCGCTGTTGCGACGAGGTCCTGCAGCTTCACGAGGTTGCGGTCCGGCGTGAAGCTGCCGCTTTCGATCTGCGTCATGCTCAGCAGGCTCGTGATCAGGCTGCCGAGTCGATCGACTTCCGCGGCGATGACATTTGCGGCTTCAATCTGGTGTTCGCGGGATTTGCCTGCCTCGCTTAGCAGAGATTCGCTGTATAGCGCCAGAACGTTGAGCGGCGACTTCAGCTCATGCGAAAGGTGCGAGACGAATTCGGTCCGGGCTCTTCGTGACAGCGCCTCCTGTGTTTCGTCGCGAAATACAACAAGAGTGCCGAGAGCTGCGTTGGGACTATTTGTCGAGAACAACGGGTAGGTCTTGGTAGCAAAAGAGCGCGCGGCACTGGATTCGGTGCTAAAGCGCATTGTCTCGGCAAAGTTCCGCCCCTTACCGGGCGACTGGAATCGTGAGATCAGATTCAGAACGTCGGCGTACTCGCACCAGGAGTTGGGCGGCTGCGCTAAAATGGTCTCCTGCGACACGTTAAACATTGCCGCCAGTTTCTGATTGGCGAACGTAATGGTGCCCGACTCGTCGAGGATCATCACGGCTTCGGGCAGGGTTTCCAGGACAGTTTCGACGCGATTCTTGCGATAAGAGAGGAGTTTGCTCGAGGTCAACAGGCGTTCCTTGTCCTGTTCAAGAGCCTCAACTTTTGAAGACGCCATTGCTACGAAATGATTGAAGCGATTCATGAACTCGCCAAGCTCGCCGGTCGCAGAGATTTGCACGGCGTTCATGCCTTCGCCATCAATCATGCGACTGATTTCAGCGTTTGCGGTGCGAATGGGTCGAATCTCCATTCTCAACAAGAAGTAAAAGAACGGTGCCAACAGGAAGACAGGAAGAGCGACCATTGCGATGAACGGAATTTGCTCGAGGCTCAGTCCTGCGCTGGGGAAAAAGTAGCCGAGACGAACAAAACCCTGCAGATCGCCGTTCTGTAACAGTGGGGCGTGAAATTCGATGAAGTGGTCTCGCCCGGCAGTCTGTTCGATATCTCCCAGCCAGGCGCTGGGCTCGCCGGGAATTTTCGCCGGCGGCGTAATCAGGCCATCGGCAACGGACTCGGTAACGGTGAGACCCTGCTGGTCGGTGATCGTGACGTAGGCAAGTTTCTTGTTGCCCACACCATGTAGACAGCGCCTGCAAGACCCCCTGCTGCGTCCCGCCCGGGACCAGTTGATCGTAGGGCACGCCAGAGATCGCCCGGGCGAGGCTAACGCCCTGGGTTCGAATATCGGCGATTTCGTGGTCACGCTGGTTGCCAAACAACAGCCAGACAAGGGCCATTATGACAAGCAATGACGCAACCACGATGATGAGGCCAATTCGATCGGCTTTTAACAAAGGACTGATCCAATTCAATGATCCTCAAGTATTATCGACAAATGGGTAAGTTTCTTTAGGCCGGAGACGGGATGAAAGCCAGCAATATCGTCATTATTGTGAGTTTCGTGTTGCTACTGGTGTCGTTCTGGAATCGCAACGATCTGCCGCAAAACGTCGACCTCCGGCCTGAGGTGCTGGCGGAGCCGAGCCAGGGAGCTACGCGAACCCGGCCATTCGACGCCGCTTTCAATGGTGTTGACTACCTCGTAGAGCCGCAATACGAGTACGACCTGGCGGGCATGGTCGTGTCATTTCGCCACCACGACGGCAACAGCCGTATGCATTTTCGCGCCAATGATCATCTCAATATGATGGATGTCTGTGTGGTCTGGGGAGAAACGGCGACCAGCCGACTGCTGAACAAGATCAAGTTCTGGAACGGCATTTTTACCTGCAACTTCCAGACGCGAGACCAGGCTGCCTGGGACGCGTTCAGCATTTACCAAATCTCCAACAATCACCTGATTTCAGCCGACGAGTTCATTCGCGACCAGGTGAAAGACATTCGTGTCGGCGATCAGATTCGCGTCCGCGGATATCTTGCCAGCTACAGCAACGAGAACGGTGGCAAGCGGGGTACCAGCACAACGCGGATGGATACCGGAGATGGCGCCTGTGAAACCCTGTTCGTCGAGAAGTTCGAAATTATCGCTGCGGCGACCAGCTACTGGCGAATTTCCATGTGGGCGTCGCTGGCAATCCTGGTGGCCGGTTTGTTCGTGCACTTCAGGCGGCCTTACAGACCTTATTAGGTTCGCGGGCCGGTAGCCTCGGTTTCATCAGCGAGATTGGCACTTCGAGTGAGCGTTTCCCACTCGTGCTTGCCTCCTCGCAGCCAGCGAATCAATCCCTGCAGGCGCCAGAATGCGGTGAGCTGCCGGAAGCCGAAATTCTCGACGATAGCGATCAGGTACAGCAAGCCCAGTTGCCTGATTCGGGGATACATGTGAAACGAAAGCTCTTCGAGCATGATCGCACTCGTCGACAACAGGACGCCGAGTCCGATAGCGAGTCCCAGAAAAATGCAGGCCTGTGGCCAGGCGATCCAGCCCATCAGCGCGCAGATAATGATGAACAGGTAGCCGGCGACCTCAACAATGGGTCCGAACAGTTCGAAAACCACATAGAACGGGATGGCGACCCAGGTGACGGCGCCGCCCCTGGGGTTGGTGATTAGTGACTTGTTCAGTGCCAATGCCTGGCCAAGTCCGTGCTGCCAGCGAACCCGCTGGCTTTTCAGATCGCGCAGGTTCGTCGGTGCATCGGTCCAGCAGACGGGGTCCGGAACGAACGTGATTCGGTACGGCTTGCGTTTGGCTTTCATGAGGCGATGCAGGCGCAACACCAACTCCATATCCTCGCCAACGGCATCGGGGTTGTATCCGCCTGCCTCGACAAGCGTTTCCTTGTGAAACAAACCGAAAGCGCCCGAGATAATCAGCAAGCCATTGATCGGCGACCAGCCCATGCGGCCAAACAGGAACGCGCGCAGGTATTCGACAACCTGCACCAGCGCGAGATAGTTCGATGGCAATGCAACTTTTTCCAGAAATCCCTGGCGCACTGTACAGCCGTTAGAGATTCGGACGGTGCCGCCGACGGCGACCGTCGCCGGATCCTCGAGGAAGGGTTGCACGACGCGTCGCAATGCATCCGGCTGAAGTACTGAATCTGCGTCAACGATACAGACCAGCGGGTAGCGGGCCATGTTGACCCCGGCGTTAGATGCGTCAGCCTTGCTGCCACCATTCACCTTATCGACTACTCGCAGGTTATTTTGTTGGGTCGACTTGTAGATGCCACGAACACTGGCGCACGGTACCCGTGCGCGATAGGCCTCCGGAAACTCCTGCATACGGAACTCATCGACCAACTTCTTCAACGTGTCATCCGTCGAGCCGTCGTTGACGACGATCAGCTCGTATTGCGGGTATTCCAGCTGCAACATCGCCTTTACAGAGGTGATGATTGATGCGGACTCGTTAAAGGCAGGTACGATTACGCTTATTGGAATGTCGAGCGAGGAAAACACGCTTTCTGCTTCATATTGCTCAGCTGTCTGCAAATAGCGGCGGATTCCGAAGGCGGCAACGACGTTCTGCATCAGGTAGCCCACATTAATTCCGACAAAGTAGGCTAGAAACACCCACTGGCCGGACAAGACGACATCCTGCAGCGTCATGCGAGGCCCACCTCTGCCATCGACTGCTGCAAAATGTCAGCGGCGTACGGATCCGTTTGCTGGTCTCTAAGGTGCCGAAGCTGATTGGGACCGAGAAAGGGCAAGGCTGCGATCGCCTGCGCGGCGCGATATCGGACCCACCATTCCTTGTCGTCGAGCAACGACTCAAGCAATGACAAATGTTCTTCCTGGCCAATCCGACCCAGGACGTTGGCTGACTGCATGCGCACAAACCACGTGTCATGCTGGGTCAGCGCGGCAATACGCGGTACGCCACTGAATCCGCTGACAAGCTTCAGCGCGGCATTCAGCACGCCCGGGTCATTACTGTCGCGAATCAATTCGTTAACGAGGGCATCCAGTACCTCGGCTTCAACAAGCTGTGCGAACTGCAGGAGATAGGTCTTATTGCGGTCGTTCGCCGAGCGAATGGCACGATACAGTGGTTCGCTGATTCGTTCGCTGCCGGCCATTCGGAGCAGAATGGAGACGCGGTTCTTCGGCCAATCGCGGCGTTTTTCTATCATTGGCACGAGGATGGGTATCGCGAAGTCGGCGTCTATTTCAACCAGCGCGACAGCCGCCGTAATGGACAGTGCCGTGTTGTCATGATCGAGAAGCTGCCGAATGTCGTCACGAAATTCCGGGTCCCTGAGATGTCCGAAGGTTTGTGCAGCAAGAATTTGCGGGCGAACCCGCCGTTTGCGCAATCGTTTCAGCGCCAGCGCCGGGACGCCCGCTCTGCGGGCGAGGATTATCAGGTTATCGGCCGCGCTGCCTTCAACAATACTGCGTGCATGATTCCACTCTTCAAGCAGGTCGGTTCTGTCACTGCGATCGACGCGCGGGAGCGCGCAATTCTCTGCAGCATCCTTAGAGAGCATCGCGTTCGCGAAGACCTTACGCCAAACGTCGACGAACTTCGTGCGACGCCGTTGCCCCAGTATGGTGGCGGCGCGCAGGCCCATCGTATAGGCGAACAGGACGACTGTCGTCGCGAGAACTGCGGCGATCGACCAGAGTGCAACGGTCGTAATGCCGTCAAAGTCGGATTGAAAAAGCCAGTCCAACGAAGCTCCTCCTGTAGTAATCACCCTGGTCGTGCAGCCCCAGCCACCATTGCAGGCCAACTCGCCGGCTAATTTCGCGGTGTCCGCTCAGGGTGATGCCCCGGACGCTGGTCTCCAGGACCTGTCCGTTTTCGAGCGACTCGGCCTCGTTTCCGGTGTTCACGGAAAGGCCGATATTGGCGCGGTCGCCGTAGTACCAGTTCACGGTGGCGACATGATTGGCAAAACTTGCGGTGCCCTGCAGCCGCGACCACCCGAGCCCATACGCAAACCGATAGTCGCCATAGTATTTTTCGACCGTTCCGACGACGGCGCCGACGCGGGTGCTGGTGTAAGCACGCTGGCGGTAACGCAGGTCGACAACCCAACCATCGGAGAGTGTTTTTCCAACATGTCCGCTGTAACCGAATTCCGGTTGGTAGACAGGGCTGCGGGTACTCGCAGCGTCGAGCCCGGCGAACCAGCCCGATTCCCAGGAACGCTCCGCGCCCAGGCCAATTGATATGTCGGCCTCTGCATAGCGAACGTCACGCCCGAGCCTCAGGCGATAGCGGCGGTAGGCATCTTCTTCGAAGTGTATTTCGACAAACTGCGAGTCCCAGCCGGGTAAGCCGTTGCTGAGATTCTCGTGCCCGGCGCCGATGAGCAACATCCATTCACTTGCCTCTTCGGCAGCCGCGTCTGCCACCACGTTGCTTTGGGGAATCGCCGCGCTGCCTCCGCTTCAAGTACGGCGCGCTGCGTGGTTGCTGATTCGCTGGCGCTGCGATCCAGCAATCTGAAGCGCAGTTGCCAGACGTCCTCGTAGTCGGGAGCGAGCGTTGTTGCGATCGAGAGTTCCTCAAGCGCTTCGGTGTCGCGCTGCGACTGCGAGAGTATCTGGGCGCGCGCCAGGACGTAATCAACATCGTGCGGAAATTCGGCGCGTAGCGCGTCGAGTTTCGACAAGGCGACGTCGAGCTCGCCGTCTCTTCTCAGCTTGCCAACCTCTTCGAGTCGCTGCGCGGGAGTCAGCGATCGCTCATCGGAGAAATCATTCGCAGCCGCCATGTTCGCTGCCAACGCGGCAACGGCCGCAATGAGTAGCCGGGATGTCGTATTTCGCCGCGTCATGTGACTGTGCCCAGTCGTTCATGATCTGCGACGATGCGTCGCACACGAGCGAGCAGCTCTTCGGGCCGGAACGGTTTTGTTACGTAGTCGTTCGCACCGAGATCCAGGGCTCGAACGATATCCTGCTCAAGTACTTTTCCTGATACGACAACGATCGGCACGTGCTGCCAGAGAGGGTCGTCTCGCATTTCGGAAATCAGTTGATATCCGGAAACATAAGGAAGCATCAGGTCCAGCAATACAATGTCGAACGGCTCGAGGTTTTCTATGGCTGCCTGTGCATCACGGCCATTGTGAACAGCAACAACGTCGTAGCCTGCGCGCCGCAAAATGAACTCGAGCATGTAACAGACATGCTCGTTGTCCTCGACGACAAGCGCCCGGTGCGTGCTTATGTGTTGAGCTCTTGCCACCATCGAAGAAAAATCCATATCGTTTTACATAATCACCGGCCACGGTCGATCGATACCGGGCGGTACTTCATAGGGATTTATCGGCAAGAGCCGTATTTCTGAACACGGCCTTTGGTAGTGGCATGGGCCCCTCGGACTAGGAACGACGCGCAAAACAGAGGAAGATTCGGACCTCAGCCTGCCAACAAGGACAAAATCGATCTCATGAGCTTTTTTGAGCGCTATCTGACCGTCTGGGTCCTTCTGTGCATCGTACTTCGGAATCGCGCTGGGGAAATTCGCGCCTGAGGTCGCGCAGGCCCTGGATGGCATGGCCATTTCAGTCAATGGCGCGCCTGTCGTCTCCATTCCGATCGCCATATGCCTGTTCCTGATGATGTATCCGATCATGGTGAAGATCGACTTTCACGAGGTCGTCAAGGCCGGCAAGGCAGCGCGTCCTGTTGGGCTCACGCTGTTTATCAACTGGGCCATCAAACCGTTCACGATGTATGCGATCGCGAGTTTTTTCCTGGGCACCTTGTTCCTGAAATTTATCGGCCCCGATGCCGTTGATCTGGTGAAAATGCCGCTTGGCAAAGAGATGCTGGTCGGCGAAACCTACGGCGCGGGTAAAGTGGTGCTGGTCGATGGAATTCGAATGCTCGAGGTACCGTTGTGGCGTAGCTACCTGGCGGGCTGCATCCTGCTCGGTATTGCGCCATGCACGGCGATGGTTCTGGTGTGGGGCTACCTGTCTAAAGGCAACGATAGTCACACGCTTGTCATGGTCGCAATCAACTCACTGACGATGTTGCTGCTGTTCGGTTTCCTCGGTGGATTCCTGCTGGGCGTTGGCAAGTTGCCCGTTCCGTGGCAGGCGCTGCTGCTCTCGATCGGCGTTTATGTCGCGCTGCCGCTTGTCAGCGGTTACGTGTCACGAAAATGGATTATCGCGGCCAAAGGCGAAACCTGGTTTCGCGAGAAGTTTCTGCACTTTCTGACGCCGGTAACGATTACGGCTCTGCTGGTTACGCTGATCCTGCTGTTTTCTTTCAAGGGCGAGACAATCGTGCAGAACCCGCTAACCATACTGTGGATTGCGGTCCCCCTGTTCGTGCAAACCGTGTTTGTCTTTGCCATCGGCTATGTCGCCGCGAAACTGCTCGGACTGACCTACGAAAACGCCGCGCCGACAGCCATGATCGGTGCATCGAATCATTTCGAGGTGGCCATTGCGACGGCGGCGATGCTCTACGGGCTGTCCTCGGGGGCTGCGCTGGCCACCGTCGTCGGGGTTCTTATCGAGGTGCCGCTCATGCTGATGCTGGTTCGCTTTTGCCTGTTGACGCAGAACTGGTTTCGCCATGCGTAGCCGGGGTGTGCTTCTTGCGCTGGGATTTCGGCCCTTCTACCTGCTGGCAGGGCTATTCGCCGTCGGCTCGGTGGTCTACTGGCTGACGTCCTTCGGCGGCATATTTCATGCCGGCAGCTACCTGCGTGGCCTTTTCTGGCACAGCCATGAGATGGTGTTCGGTTTCGCGATTGCCGTGATGGCAGGGTTCCTGCTCACCGCCGTGCGTAACTGGACCGGCCTGGCAACGCCGACGGGTCGAGGTCTGGCCGCGCTGGCTGTTATCTGGATCGTCGGGCGCATATTGGTGGTGACCGGACCAGCGCTGCTCGCGGCAGCCGTCGATATCTTATTCGTCCCGGTGCTGGCCGTTGCTATCGGTCTGCCAATCATCAAGAGCCGCAATCAACGCAACTACAAGATCGTCGCATTGTTGCTGCTGCTGTCCTTAGCCAATGTCGTCTACCACCTGGCTTCGCTGGGGCCGCTGCCGGCGTGGCTGGCCTACACCACTATCGTGACGGCGCTGGACCTGATTACGCTGATATTCGCGGTCGTTGCTGGTCGCGTTATTCCCGCATTCACGAAGAATGCCGTTGCCGAATCCCAGCCGAGACAGGTTGGGTGGGTGGAGTTTCTCGCGTTTTCATCGCTTGTTTTGATTATTGCACTGCGATTGATCGGTGACTGGTTTCCTGTACCGGCGATAGCGCCGACCACGTTGTTGATAATTGCCGCCGTCTCCCATACGTTCCGGCTGTCGCTCTGGCAGCCGCACCTTACGGCGAGCAATACACTCCTGTGGATGATGCCGGTCGCTTACTCGTGGCTGCCTGTCGCGTTTTTCCTGAGGGCATTATCCCAATACTCGATTGTCGCTCAGGGCACCTGGATTCACGCTCTGACCGTCGGCGCAATCAGTTCTTTAATGCTCGCGATGATGATGCGCAGCGCTCTCGGGCACACGGGGAGGCCGCTGCTCGCCAGCGGCGTCGATATGACAGCCTTTCTATTGCTGCAACTGGCGGCGATTACCCGAGTTACGGCTGGCATGCTTCCCGATTCTGTCTACGTGCCGGTCATTTTTATTTCGGGCGCCTTATGGTTGCTCGCCTTCAGTGTCTTCCTGATTCGCTATGTTCCGATGCTGCTGCGGGCACGCATCGATGGCAAACCGGGCTAGCCGGACAGGCCGCGGGCTGGCAGCCCCCAAACCCGCTGAGCGGGCACCGAGACGATGGCGTGCTCATACAGCAGGCCGTCGGGCCGATCGTCGCCAATAAGAAGCGGGCCGTCGATGTCTACGAAGCTGCAGAGTTGCGCGAGCACATGCGATGGCGCCATCGACAGCGAAGTTCCGCCCATGCAGCCAACCATCAGGTCGAGGCCGAGATTCCTGGCGGCCTTTGCCAACCTGAGCGCATGAGTCAGGCCTCCGGTCTTGTCGAGCTTGATGTTAATCACCTGGTAGCGACGCATCGCCTGCGCAAGCTCTCCGAGGTGCAGGCAGGATTCGTCGGCGCACAACGGTAAGGGAGCGTCGTAGTCTTCAAGTTCTGCATCGCCGCCCCGCGGCAACGGTTGCTCGATCATAAGAACGCCGAGTTCCCTGTAGTTTGGGTGCGACGGCTACCAGCTGATCAAAACACCAGCCTTGATTCGCATCGATGATGATTCGCGCATCGGGCCGCACCGCACGAATAGCGGCGATGCGCTCGACCGGCCGATCGGCATCGAGCTTTACCTTCAGGAGTGTATAGTCCCTGGCCGCCGTAGCTCTGGCCGCCATTTCCCGGGGCTCGGATTCGAGACCAATCGTAAACACAGTCTCGACAGGCGACTCGTCTACGCCGCAGGCCGCCCAGACGGATTCGTTGCTGAGCTGCGCCTCAAGATCCCAAAGCGCGGAATCGACGGCAAAGCGCGCGCCGCCCGGCGGCAATAATTCCAATAAGTCCTCGCGACCAGCGCCGTCCGCGAGCTTGTGAGCGATTGCTTCGATCTCCGCCGTCATGGATGCCGGGCGTCTCATCGAAAAAATAGACACCGAGTGCCTCGCCGCGACCGATCGTGCCGTCTTCCTCTATCTCACAAACGATCAGCGGAAAGTCGTCGAAAGTAATGTTGGCGATGCGAAAAGGAATCAACGAAGGCCAGGTTTCGGTGCGAACAGAGATACGACGACTCATAATGGACCTTTCCAAACGTCGGCCTCAGGACCGGCGTGGTGTGCGAGACCCGATTCTAGGATAATGCCCGCATCGATACACAGCGTATTCTCGAGGTCCCAGGCATGACGCATTCCAGCACCGCTTTGAGTGACATTGTCGGCGACAGTCGTGTCCTGGAGCCTGGCTCGATCGCAAGTCGCGCGACGAGTTACTGGAACAGCACGCCCATGCAGGCCAAAGCGCTGGTCCTGCCAGGAACGACCGAAGAGATTTCGGGCATCCTGAAACACTGCAACGCAGCAGGCCAATCGCTGATTACGCAGGGTGGACTTACAAACTGCGTGCAAGCGGTTGAACCTGACCTCAATGACATCGTGCTCTCAACCGAAAAAATGACCGGTATCCTGGAGATCGACAAAATCGGCGGCACGGCAATTGTTGAGGCCGGCACGGTGCTGCAAACGGTTCAGGAAGCCGTAGCCAGGGAGGGCATGTGTTTTCCGCTGGATCTTGGTGCACGCGGCAGCTGCACAATCGGTGGAAATATCGCGACCAACGCAGGCGGCATGAACGTGCTGCGCTACGGCATGATGCGCAACCTGGTGCTCGGGCTCGAGGCAGTCATGGCGGATGGCACGGTCATGTCGTCGATGAATCGTATGCTCAAGAACAATGCTGGCTACGACATGAAGCAAATCTTCATCGGTAGCGAGGGCACGCTGGGTGTCGTCACGCGTGCCGTGCTGCGCCTGTTTCCGAAACCCGCGAGCCGCCAGGATGCTTTGGTGGCGATGGACAGCATCGAGAACGTCATCGGATTTTTGGGCAAACTGCAGCGTGAACTTGCCGGCAACCTCAGCGCATTCGAAATCATGTGGGGCGCCTACTATCGAGCTGTGACTGGCGAGAACGGCCACCGTCCGCCACTGTCACGCGACTATCAGGTTCTACGTTGTTTTTCAGGCCGAAGGCAGCGACCCGGATATCGACGATGCGCGCTTCGAACGCGTGTTAGGAGAGGCGCTGGAAGAGGGGCTGATCAGCGATGCCGTGATTCCCAAATCGGCAACCGAGACGCGCGCAATCTGGGAGATTCGAGAGAACTTTGAGCCGGCCCTGGTCCGGCCGCCTTTTTACCTCTATGACGTCAGCCTGCCGATACGCGACATGGCGGCGTATGTGGCAACGGTCGAAGACAATGTCGCGAAGCGCTGGCCTGACGGTATGTGCGTTGCGTTGGGTCACATGGCCGATGGCAACCTGCACTTTTTTGTCGCCCCGGGCGAAGATGGCGATCATCATGCTGCCAGCGATGCATGCGTTTATGAGCCGTTGCGTCAGTACGGCGGCTCGGTGTCTGCAGAGCACGGTATCGGTCTGGAAAAGATCAGCTGGCTGCCGCACAGCAAGAGCGCAGCGGAAATTCAGCTGATGCGCACTCTGAAGCGGAGTCTCGACCCGAATAACATCCTTAACCCGGGTCGCGTACTCGACGTTTAACCCGGCAAAAAAATTGTCGCCGGATGCTCGAGCATTTCCTTGATGCGCTGAATCATCGCGGCTGCGTCGTAGCCGTCGACAAAGCGATGATCGAACGATGACGACAGGTTCATCATGAGCCGCACCGTTACCTGGCCATTAAAAACGACCGGTCTTTCGACAGCGCGGTTAACACCGATGATGGCGACCTCCGGGCTATTGATTACCGGCGTCGATGCGATGCCGCCGAGTTTGCCGAGACTGGTAATCGTAATCGTCGAGCCGCTCAGTTCGCTTTTCTTCGCGCTGTTGTCACGTGCTGCCAGGGACACGCGCCTGAACTCGGAGGCCAGGTCATCGAGCGAGCGAACTTCGGCGTGTCTGACGACCGGCACTTTCAAACCGTCGGGCGTCTGAGTAGCAACGCCGAGATGTACGGCGTCGTGCTGTAAGAGCAGGTTGCGATCCTTGTCGTGCCGCACGTTGCACTGCGGGAACTCTTTCAATGCCTTGATGAGGGCAAGGCCGAGGAACGGCAGCAGCGTAAGCCTGTCGTTGCCATCCCTGCTGCTATTAAGATGCTTACGCAATGCCTCCAGTTCCGTGATGTCGATTTCCTCGACATAGGCGAAGTGCGGAATCTCGCGTTTCGCGGCCGACATGCGTTCCGCAATGATACGGCGCAGGCCAATGATCTTGATTTCCCTGACGTTCGTCGACGGTGCGGCGCTGGCGACGAAGCTTGTGCCGGTCGCGCGAGCTTTGAGAAAGTTATCGAAGTCCTTGCGAAGAATGCGTCCGCCCGGTCCCGAGCCAGGCACGAGCGTCAGATCAATGTCAGCCTCCTTGGCGCGACGGCGGATGGCGGGGGAGGTCATAACGCGCGAACGTTCTATCGGCTCGTCCTGCGGTTCGGCCACGTCTATCGCTGGCGCAGGCGCATTTTCTGCGATCGGTTGCGGTGCCTCCGCTTCCGCCACCGGCGGTTTTTCCTCGGCAGGCGCGGGCTCGGCGACAACGCCCCCTTCAGTATCGATAATGACCAGCGGCGCACCTACGGCAACCACGTCGCCGGGTTCGCCAGCGAGTTTCAGGACGGTACCGCTCACCGGAGACGACAGCTCAACGGCCGCTTTGTCGGTCATCATCGTGCCGACAACAGCCTCTTCTTCAATCTTTTCGCCGACCTTGATGAACCACTCGCCGATTTCTGATTCGACGGTACCTTCGCCGAGGTCGGGCAGTTTGAAAATATATTCGCTCATTCCGCCCCCATAACTCTGTGGATGCCGGCCGCGAGACGCTTGAGCCCCGGGAAGTATTGCCACTCGAACGCATGCGGGTAAGGAGTATCCCAGCCGGCCACACGTCCGATCGGCGCTTCGAGATGATAAAAGCACTCTTTTTGCAGCGTCGCTGCCAGTTCGGCACCATAACCGCCGAAACGCGTCGCTTCGTGTGCAATCAGGCAGCGGCCTGTTTTCTTCACAGAATCGGCCAGCGTTTTGACATCCAGCGGTGCCATGGTCCGAACGTCGATAACTTCGCAATCGACTCCGGTTTCCCTGGCGGCAGCGATGGCGACATGCACCAGTGTGCCGTAGGTCACGATCGTCAGTTCCTCACCCGGCATCGCGATTTCTGCACTGCCGAGCGGCACCGTGTAATAGCCTTCCGGTACTTCGCCTTTTGGATGTGAGGCCCAGGATACACCCGGCTTCTCCGGGTCGCCGTCAAACGGTCCGTTGTAGATCCGCTTGGGCTCGAAAAAGATGACAGGATCGTCGGACTCGATTGCACTGATCAGCAGACCTTTCGCGTCGTAAGGATTCGACGGCATCACGGTCATGATTCCGCTAACGTGCGTGAAGATGCCTTCCGGCGATTGTGAGTGCGTCTGCCCGCCGCGGATACCGCCGCCGCATGGCGTACGGATAGTGACGGGAGAGAAGAATTCGCCGCAGGAGCGATAGCGAAGTCGAGCGAGCTCGCTGACGATCTGGTCGAAGCCCGGATAGATGTAGTCGGCAAACTGGATTTCTGCGACGGGACGCAGTCCGTTAACACCCATGCCAATCGCTGCGGCAATAATACCGCCTTCCGCAATGGGCGCATCGATGACACGGTGTTCTCCATATTTTCTTTGCAGGCCATCGGTGCAGCGGAAAACACCGCCGAAATAGCCGACGTCCTCGCCGAGTACGATGACAGATGGGTCTTTTTCCATCATTACGTCGTGTGCCGAGCGGATGGCCTCGATCATGTTCATTTGTGCCATGACCTAATCTCCACTCAAGACTTCGAGCATGCGTCGGCGCTGCGATTCCAGGTGCGCCGGCATCTCTGCATAGACATCTTCGAACATGGTCGCCGGATCGAGGAACGGTCCCTCAGTCATGGTTCCGTATTTCTGCGCCTCTTTCCATGCCGCATGTACGTCCGCTTTCAGTTGTTCGGCAAGCTGTTCGTGTTTCTTCTCCGACCAGTAGCCTACGGTGATCAAATGCTGTTTCAGACGTTCAAGGGGGTCGCCCAACGGGAAGGCATCCCACTCATCTTTTGGTCGATACTTTGTCGGGTCATCACTGGTTGAGTGTGCGCCGCCACGATACGTGACGTGCTCAATCAGGGTTGGCCCGCCGCCGCGACGCGCTCGATCCGCTGCCCACAGCGTGACGGCATAAACGGCGAGTAAATCGTTGCCATCGACGCGAATGCCTGGAATTCCAAGTCCGAGACCGCGTGCAGCAAATGCGCGACGGCCACCACCGGCGGTTCCCTGGAAAGTCGAGATGGCCCACTGGTTGTTGACGACGTTGAGGATGACGGGTGCCTGGTAAACAGCGGCGAACGTCAGTGCATGGTGGAAGTCAGCTTCAGCTGTGCTGCCGTCGCCCAGCCAGGATGCGGCGATATGGTCTTCACCCTTGATTGCAGATGCCATCGCCCAGCCGACAGCATGTGGGAACTGCGTTGCCAGGTTGCCGGAAATTGAAAACACGTTGCCGGCCTTGCTGTGATACATGACCGGCAGCTGGCGGCCTTTGCACATATCGCGCGTGTTCGACAGGCACTGGCACATCATGTCGACCAGTTTCATTCCACGATAAAGGTACAAGCCCTGGTTTCGGTACGACGGGAAACACATGTCGCCGGCACGCAGAGCCATACCTTGTGCGATTGAAACGGCTTCTTCGCCGCGCGACTGCATGTAGAAGGAAATACGGCCCTGTCGCTGGATCTGCCACATGCGATCGTCGAGTGCGCGCGTCAGCATCATCCATCGTAATGCAACCTGCAGCTGCGTGGAGTCGAGACCCGGGTCCCAGGGGCCCTGTGCTGTGTGGTCTTCATCCAGCACGCGAACGAGGCCCGAGCTCAGGTACTCAATGTCGCGAGTATGCGAGCCGATGGCCGGTTTATCGACGCTACCGGCCGGCGACAGATCCAGATAGCTGAAGTCGGGTTCGTCGCCTGGTCGTGCCGTGGGGCGGGGAATCTGTAGTCTCGACTTTTCGATCATAAGAGCCTCTTATTGTTTCGCCGCGGCAACGAGATTGCGGGCCAGCTCGTCGGCCAGTTCGTTGGTGGGTCGGCCGCTTGATTTCGCCTCATCGAAGATCGCCTGCAAGCGCTCGCGTATGCGGTAGACGTCGGTGCGGACTTCATCTTCGGAGCTGCTGCCATAGTATTCGCGCGCGACACTGATAATACCGCCGGCGTTAATGACGTAATCCGGCGCGTAAAGGATGTCGCGTTCCGCGAGTCGCGCACCGTCGGCGGCTGTTGCCAGCTGATTGTTTGCCGCACCCGCGATGACCTTGGCACGTATCTTCGGGATGGTTGTGGACGTCAGGATGTTGCCGAGCGCGCAGGGTGCCAGCACGTCCACGTCTGCGTAAAGAAGATCGATCGGCGCGATTTCTGTGATCGGTAATTCGTCGCCGGCTGCTTTCAGATTGTCACGATTAACGTCCGACACGAGCAGCTCTGCGCCTGCCTCATGCAGCAGACGACAAAGGTGCAGGCCTACATGGCCAACGCCCTGAACAGCAACGCGAAGTCCCTTCAGTGAATCGGTTCCAAGCCGCGATTGCACTGCCGCCTGGATACCCTGCAGACAACCGATAGCGGTCCATGGCGACGGGTCGCCGCCGGCGCTGCTGCCGCTCTGCGGCAGGCCGGATACAAACTCGGTCTGTTCGCGGACGTGGCGCATGTCGTCGACGGAGCAGCCGACGTCTTCGGCCGTGATGTAGCGTCCACCCAGTGAATTAACGGCGCGACCGAATGCCGCAAACAGCGGCGCTGACTTCGGCGCGTTTTCGTTGCCAAGAATCACGGCCTTGCCGCCGCCAAACTTGAGGCCGGCTACGGCGTTCTTGTAGGTCATGCCGCGCGACAATCGCAATGCATCGGTTAGCGCATCGGCGCTACTGGCGTAGATCCAGCGACGACAGCCGCCGGCGGCCGGGCCGAGCGCGGTGGAATGCACAGCGATGATTGCCTGCAGCCCCGTCGCATCGTCGTGAAAGAAATGCAGAGATTCGTGATTATCGAATTCGGCGTGTTCGAAGACGCCCATATCTCTCCCCTTCAGAGGACTGCATGAGTAGACTAATATACCGCGAAAAAACCCCATAAATCGTGCAAATGAGGTTGTTGAAGTTCGAAATAGAGCATAATCTATGTGTTCTGTCCCACGAATACGTATAAATCATGCAGACTGTCTCCCTCGATCCGACAGATCGCAAAATCCTCGATCTGATGCAGACTGAGCCGGGTATCAATGCCTCCGCTATCGGCGAGCGCATCGGCCTGTCGCAGTCGGCGTGCTGGCGGCGCATCCAGCGCCTGCGCGAGGAGGGCGTATTCAAGGATCACCCGGTGATTCTGAATCGTGAGAAGGTCGGTTTGACGACGATGGTTTTCGCACACGTGAAGCTGACCTCACATGGCCGCAGCAATCTATCGGCATTCGCGGATGCGGTTCGGAGCTACCCGGAAGTCATGGAGTGCTACGTGTTGCTCGGCAACGTCGACTTTCTGTTACGCATCGTCGCCGAAGATATAAAGGCGTATGAACAGTTTTTCTTCGAGGAGCTGTCGCAGCTGCCCGGAATCCAGGAAGTGACTTCCAGCATCGTGCTGTCGGACATCAAGCACTCGACGGCGCTGCCGGTCTGAGCGAGTTTTTCAATGTTCGAGGTAGCGTGTCGGCTTTTCCCGGAACCATTTTGTAACGACCCACTTCTCACCCCCGGTAACCGTGTCGCCGGCATGCAGGCTGCGATCATCGATACGACCATCCGCATGACAGTTCCTGAACCACAAGGTGCTACCCGCGACGGCCGGTACAGACAGATTCAATTTCGGAAAGCTGGTGCCACCGCCTGCTGAGGGCGCTGCGAGATAGGTGACCGCGGAGGCGGTTCGCTGGCCGCCATCCTCGAGTAGCTCCGGCGTGGTTGGTAAGTCTGGGTCGAAATAGTCGACGTGTGGCCGATAAAACTCGCCGGGTGCGTATCGGAGTATCGACATTGGCTCCGATGTTTCCAGCTGCTCGCCGGTTTCGCTAATTATTTTCAGCTCTACGTAGCGGCCGATCAGATCGACGACTGCAAAGGGCAGGTAGGTGGACATACTGGTGCGCACCTCGGACGCCATGCCGGCTTTTCCTCCCTCGGGGTTGATGACGTGGGCGCGCCTCAGGCCGGGCCTGGACAAATGCATAAGATGTGCACGGTCAACCGTTGTCAGCACATCTTCAAATACGCTGACGTCGGGGTCTTCGCTGATGATTTCCCGGGCAACATGTCGCCGTGTCGGAAATAACGGCAAGGATGCATCGATCGGGATTGGCCCGAAGGGCGCCTGCGGTAGCGCCGCCGGCTGTGCGCCGCCAAGGCTGTCGAGCAGTTCGTCCGCGAACGGGTACTGCGCGGCGGCGGCCCGACGCAGACAATGTGCGGCTTCGGGTTCTGAATCCTTGCCGGCCCAGCCCTGCAGCAGGCACCAGCCAAGGTTGAAACTCGACGCCGGATCGCCTCCCAGTGAGGCGCGACGAAAACAGTCGATCGCAAGCTGCTTGCCCGAGTCTTGCTGCATTGCGAGGTAGCCGACGGCTCGCAGGGCCGGCACGACATTGGCTGCGGCGGCGCGAAAAAGCAGATCGCGAATGACCGCCTCGTCGGCCGATGCGTTTCGAGACTTGTACAGCAGTTCAGCCTTGTGAAACGCCGCGAGCTCCGAGCCGCCGCCAATCGCTCGATCGTAATGCTGCAGCGCGAGGTCAAAGTCCTGCGATATACCCTGGCCCTTCTCGTAACAGTGTCCGAGCGCATCCTGCGCAGCGGCAAAACCTTTGGTGCTCGCTTGCTGTAACCAGTGGAGCATCCCCGAGAGATCCCTGTTCTGCAGGCAGATCTGACTAAGCAGAAACTGAGCCTCGGGCTGGCCGGCGTTGGCTTTATCGAGTATCTGTTGAATTTGAATGTCTGACATAGGTGGGGACTGCGGCCGCTTACGTCGACGATCCTGCGACGTTCACCGAGTTACCATTTTCCTTCGAGATCACCGACTCGTTGAAATGACTCGCCAATCAGAACACCAAGTTCACGGCTTTTCACCTTCGGCAAGATGAATGCCGGGCCGGCCGTGTGCGAAACGGTAGTTACAAACGATGGCAACGTCGCCAACGCTCCAGTCGATCGGTATTCCAAAGCGGTCGTAGATGTCGACAAAAAGACGCTTTTCGTCGCGCGTCATTTCGGTGAGGTCGCCGAACGTCAGCCTTAACGGGCGTTGCTCGTAGGGCAGGTGCATGACTTTCGGCCAGGTATCGAACCACATGCCGTCATCGGCAATGCTGCTGTACAAGCACGTTGCGATCGTGTTGCGGAAAATATTCAAACGCAGATACGTAGTAACGTGTTCGCAGCATTCGATCCGGCCCCCACTCGGTCTCCAGGCCGCGCTCGCGAGCGCGTTGTTCGGCAACGTCGGGGTCCTCGGTGAGCATCGACTTCTGCCAGTGATTGTAGACGCCGATTTCCTCGGTACCCTTAAAGGCCTCCCGGTCGGTGAGGTCGCGGTGATAGCAGAGACCCAGCTCTTTCAGCTTGTGGCCAAGCTCCGTCTGCATAATTGCATCGGTCGCCTGCAGGTTGTCGGATACGAATGTCTGACCCTTGTCCTGCACAGCGCTACGCGCGAGAAAGCCGAGCATTTTCGTGCTGTTGCCGACATACGCCATCTCATGGTGGTAGTGCAGCCAGGCCTGCAACGGTGCGCCCACTTCATAGACGTTAGGTTCCAGGTCGTCACGAGGATTGGCGCCCCCTTCGTAGCGCATTTCGTTTTCGATAACGAGCTTGGCGGCGTGCCGCATACGCTGCAGGTCTGTCAGCCCGGTGTTAACGAGGTAGACCAATCCAACGTCGTCGAAAACGTGGTTCATTCGTTGTGCCAGTTGGCTGCCAGGACTCAGGTCGTCGTCGTCCATCTTGAAAGAGGAGCAGTCGATCGTGAACGACGCCGGCGATAGTGCCGGTTGGCCGCTCCACCAGCGCGGTTCAATGATGTCCGGCAAAGGCGCCATGGATGCGCTCATACAAAATCTGCCTTAACGTGTTTGTTTGCTGCGCCGCGAAGGTCGTCCGGAATTGTCACGGCACAGCGCTGTTCGAGGTCGAACAATACCATGACGCCTTCGAGCGTTGCAGCCACCTTGCCACTGCCAAGATTAAGCATTTCGTACGAGGCCGTTATCGACTTGCCGCCCACCTTGAGGAGCTCGGCTCGTATCTCGAGCAGGTCACCGGCCTTGACTTCGTCTGCGTAATTGATCGTATGGCGTACATCGGCCCAGCCCAGTGTGGCAGCTTCGTTGCGAGCGCCATTCCAGCCGAACAGGTGCTGCAGAAAATGATAGGAAGCGTCGTCGAACATCGCCATATAAAAGCGCGTCGTCATGTGACCGAGAATGTCGCACTGCCAGGGATGGGCAACACTTTTTTGGACAGATATCATAGCTCTTTACTCGTTGTCAGCCTGGCGTGTTTAGCCCCAGCGTGACGCGGGCCTGCGCCGGCGTCTGCACGGTCGCACCCATCGCCTCGACGATGCCGCGGGCACGCTCGACAAGCTGTGCATTAGATGCGAGCACGCCTTTTTCCAGGTACAGGTTATCCTCCAGGCCAACTCTCACGTTCCCCCCAAGCAGCGCGGCCTGCGCCACCATCGGCATTTCCATGGCGCCGATAGCGAAGCCTGACCAATTGCAGCCGTCCGGCAGTTCGTTGACCATCGCCTGGAAAACGCCTGTCGTTGCCGGCGCGCCCCAGGGAATGCCCAGGCAAACCTGAAACAGTGGCGGACTATCGATGAGGCCGGACTCGATCATGTGTTTGGCGAACCAGATCTGCCCCGTATCGAATACCTCGAGCTCTGGTTTTACGCCGATACTCTGTAACCGTTTTGCGCCGAGCTCCAGCATTGTCTGCGTGGACACGTAGACGTAGTTCTGCCCCATGTAATTAAAGGAACCACAGTCGAGTGAGCAAATCTCGGGCAGCAGCGCTTCCACATGTTGCATGCGTTCTATCTGCCCAACGCAATCGGTATCGTCCGCGAAATTCAGCGGCTCGTTGTCGGGACCGAGGAACAGGTCGCCACCCATACCGGTGGTCAGGTTAAGAATGACATCGGTATCGCTCTCGCGGATTCGTTCGACGACCTCACGATAGAGATTGACGTCTCGCGATGGTTTTCCGGTATCGGGTTCGCGGACGTGCAGATGCGCAATCGCTGCGCCGGCTTTCGCGGCATCGATGGCGGCGGTCGCGATCTCGGCGGGGGACTTCGGCAGGTCCGGGTGCTTGGCGGCCGTATCTCCGGAGCCAGTGACGGCGCAGGTAATAATGGGATTGCGATTCAAAACAGCACCGCAAGCTCAGGCGAAAGTCGCAACGGTATAGGTCGACTCGCGGGCGTCGTTCGACACGGAGGCGCGCTTCATGCCTTCGGAGTTATAGGGCATCGCGATTTCACCTGAACGTGTCAATGCAATAATGCCGGCGTCACCACCCAGACGTTTTACCTCGTCGAGCATTTCGGCGATGGCATCAGCCAGCGGCACGCCCGAGCGATAGCGAAACGCGATGGCCGCGGCGCCGCCCGCGCGAATAATGTGCTCGCCGGTGCCGGTGCAGGAAACAGCGATGTTGTCGTCGGCCCAGGTGCCCGGGCCGATCATCGGTGTGTCACCAATGCGGCCGTGCAGCTTGCCGAAGGTGCCACCGGTCGAGGTAGCCGCCGCCAGACCTCCCGACTTGTCCAGCGCAACGGCACCAACCGTGCCATGCGCAATATCCTTGATGTCACCTTCGTTTACGCCGACGGGAAGCACATAGTAGGCCCCGGGATCGGATACTTCCTCGAAGCCATGCTGACGGCCAAACTCGACCGCACCCTGTCCCGCGAGCATGACGTGCGGTGTTTTTTCCATAACGCCCCGGGCCACCTGTACCGGACTGACGAAGTCTCGCAACGCAGCGACGGCGCCGGCCTCACGCGATCTGCCGTCCATAATTGATGCATCAAGCTCGACATGACCCGCCGTATTTGGCGCGGAGCCCCGGCCTGCCACGTACAGTCCGCAGGTCTCCAGCTCAAAAACGGCATATTCGACGACATCGAGCGCGCTGTCGCCACGGGCGAGTCTGCTGTCGCAGTGCCTGGCGAGCTCTCCCAGGTGCTGTTCGGTGACGGCGTAATCACGGCCGGCGACGGCCCCGGCGCCGCCGTGCAAGGCCAGCGCATAGATTTTGTTGGATTTTGACATGGCGATAACTTACCCGGCTTGGGCCAGCGCGTATAGCGCTGCCGGGGCCTGAGCGGTGTTTGTCTGGCCTGCCGACGGGACTGGTCGGGGGTCAGTCAGCGTCGGGTGGCTGAGCATAATCGACATCGTCAGCGCAGGAAAACTCGGCAATCTCTTGAAAATCAAATTGTTGCAACGGTGGTCAGACCTCTTGATGCGGCTGCTCCACAATGTTCCTGTTGCGTGCCCGAGCTTCTCGACATGCTCACGAAATCCCATTTTGTTGTGTTTTTGATACAACAACTGCCGATTTGCCCAGAAAAGCCGGATTTCGTCGTAAACCCTTAGAATTCAGGACTTACCGCGTAAATTATTTACTGCCCAAAACAAAGGTGGTATAAATGCGCCTTGGCGTTGTGTTTTATTTGCAACGTTTATCTTTAAGCATAAGGGGAACATCATAATGTCTTCGAATAGCAAACTGCAGAACGCAGTTCGCCTGGGCCTGGGAATAGGCGCCGGCGCACTCGCTGTAGGTTTTGCACCGGGTGCTCTGGCACAAGGCGCAGACCAAGAAGTAGCAATTGAGGAGATTATCACTACGGGTTCGCGCATTAAGCGTGCGGACATCGACAGTGCTAGTCCGGTTACGGTCATCGATCGTGACGTCCTTCTCGCACAGGGTATTACCGACGTCGGTAGCCTCCTGCAGCGCATGCCGTCCATGTCTGGTTCGCCAATCGGCACCACGACGAACAACGGCGGTAACGGTTCGGTACAAATCGACCTGCGCGGCATGGGTGTCGATCGCACGCTAACGCTGGTTAACGGCATGCGTACGGTTGACGGTGGTGACTACCAGACCATCCCGGCCAACATGATCGAACGTGTCGAGATCCTGAAAGACGGCGCCTCGGCTGTATACGGTGCTGACGCTGTTGCAGGCGTTGTGAACATCATCACGCGTCGTGACTTCAACGGCCTCGAGATCAACCTGCAGAACGCAGACTTCTTCGACATGGATGATGGTGCCCAGAACACGATCGGCATTATCGCCGGCAAGACCTTCGACAGCGGCAACGTAGTCTTTGGTGCCGAGTTCGTTGACCAGTCACCGGCTTTCCAGAGTGACGCGCCGTGGGACTACTTCCAGAACTCCTACTACATCTATCCGGAAGGCTGCGAAAACACGCTGACACAGCCGTACCCGACAGGTTGCTACCCGATCGGATCGTCTCGCGTACCGCAGAGTCGCCTGCCGTTCCTGAACCAGGGACTCTTCCACATCGGCACGGCGGCATCACAGCCGTACGAAGTGGGTTTGATGACCAGCGGTGCTGCCGGTACTTACAACTACGCTCCGGTCAACTACATCCAGACGCCATACGAGCGCACCAACCTGTTCTCCGAAGCGCATTTCGACATTACAGATACCGTGCGATTCAACGTTGTCTGTTCGCGGCAACTTCCGCAAGTCGGCACAGGTATTGGCGCCGCTGCCGTACACCGGTGGCGATCCGTACTACAACGGCTTCTACGCGGATCCGGTTTCCGGCACGACGGTTGCTTACCAGGGCGTCTCGGAGAACAACTACTACCTGCGCCAGTGCGGTTGACGCCTACAACGCGGCAAACGGCGCAGCGTTAGTCTACGAGCCTGTCGTTCAGCCGCGTCGTCGCATGATCGAGACGACACGTGACTTCACGCAGGACATCACGCAGATCCAGGTAGCAGCTGGCCTCGAAGGCACGTTGCCGAACGATATGGATTGGGAAGTCCACTACAACAGTGGTTACCGTAGCCGTACCGACGTTGATGGCGGCCAGTTCTCTGGCGCACGCCTGTTCAACGCTTTGGGGCCCTCAGCGGACCTCGACGGCGACGGACAGCCTGAGTGTTATGCGAATGCCGGTACTGATCCGGGCGGCGTCGATGCAGCCACGCTGATCACCGGTTGCGTACCGATGAACCTGTTCGGCGGTGGTGAAGTTGACCCGGTAACGAGTCAGCCGACCGTCACGACACATTGACGCAGGACATGGTCGACTACGTGCAGGTTAACCTGATCGATACCTTCCAGACGACAAATGCAGACGGCAGGTGCGAGTATCGCCGGTTCAGCGTTTGGAGCTGCCGGGCGGTGAGTTGGGTTGGGCTGTCGGCATGGGCTACTGGGGACAGCAGTACACCTACAATCCTGATTCGGCCAAGGTTACGGGCGCTGCAACAGGTAACGTAGGCGCAGGCACCACGGGTTCTCTGTACAACACCAGCATCTTCGGCGAGCTTTTGGCGCCGGTTATGGACAACGGCACGCAGTCAATCGACCTGAAAGCCGGCGTTCGTTACGACGACTGGAACGCGTTTGACGGTGATACGACCTGGCAGTTCGGTGTTGAATTCCAGGCGATTGAATCCGTGAAACTGCGTGCGACGGCTGGCACGATCTTCCGTGCACCGACCATCAGCGACCTCTTCGGTGGCCAGATTGACAGCTTCCCGACCTTCTCGGATCCGTGTAACGCTGCGAACTTCGCGGGCTCACCAGGTTGTGCTCAGGTTGCTCCGCAGCTTGACAACCAGGTCAACTCCAAGATTGGTGGTAATCCGAACCTCGTTCCCGAGACTGGCGATACGTTTACGATCGGCGGTGTCTGGAGTCCGGAGTTTGGCGAACACGACATCACGGTAATCGTTGACTACTGGAAGGTTGATATCGAGGAAGGCATCAGCTCGCTGGGTGTCGATTTCACGTTGAACGATTGCTACGTGAATCAGAACGCCGCATCCTGTGCACTTGATCACCCGCAACCCGAACTACACGATCAATAATATTATTGACGGTAGCATCAACGTTGCGGATCAGGGTGCCGAGGGTGTCGATACCGAAGTCCGCTGGGCGATGGATAACGACATGGGAAGCTGGCAGGCATCATTGCTGCATTCCTACCTGATCGAACGTATCAAGGTCGCCAAGCCTGGTGATGCACGAGGAGAGTCTCGCGGGTCGTTACACCGATCCGACGGCTGAAGACGGTGGCGCTTACGCACGCAACAAGTTCAACTACTCGTTGCAGTGGGCGCGTAACAACCTGTCAGTGGGCTACCTCGGTGAGTACATCAGTGGACTCGACGCAGATACCTTCTGCAACTGCGACAGTGATGGAGATCCGTCGCAATAACTTCGTCGGATGGTACGTACATCCAGGACATCGACTCGCTGCTGTATCACGACATCGTCGTCGACTACACGTTCGAGCAGACCGGCACCAATATTGCCGCCGGCTTCACGAACATCACGGACGAAGAGCCGCCGTACATGGATACCGGATTCAATGCCAACACGGATCCTGCTACGTATCGCCTGTTCGGTCGTGGTTACTACCTTCGCGTAACGCAGACGTTCGAATAAGTCAGACCTGGTCTGACAGCAGTAAAGGGAAGGGCCGCATTAGCGGCCCTTCTTTTTTGCCTGCAATAAATTGCAGGGGGAATTGAGTGCATTTGCAGCGGCGGTCGAGCTAGCGCCTTGCCACCAGCACCCAGGCCAGCGGTAAGTCCTCATCTTTTGCGATCAGCGGCGCGGCAGTTGTCAGCGTGAGCCCGGCTGCGATGAGGTCGCCACGCAACGCGTCGAAGGCGGAGTGCGAGACAGAGGCGCTGAGCATCGACGTCATGCGGCCTTTGTAGGCATCCAGTTCGGCGTCCATCGTGCCGAGCCAGCCAAGACTTCATCGGGATCGTAATTCGCTATCTTGCTGTGGATCTCGCCGACATCGCCATACAGGCGTGCGATAGTCTCGCCGGCAACATCCTCGCCGTACTCGGCCATGATAGCCTCTGCCGCTTCGATTGCCGGTGCGAGTTTCGCCCCCGCGGCATCGTAAGGCGCCCTGTCCGCGCCACGAACCGCCGCAAATCCTGTTCTGAAGAGCTCGATCGACAGGGGAACAAAGCCGGACGTCTGCAGACGCTCGATGGCCGCGAGGCTCGCGACGCATTCATTGTGAATATGGCCGTTCTCGATATGCAGCATCAGCGCGAGTTGCCCGCCAGGTGCAAGCAGTCTCGCCGCCTCAGAATATGCTTCGTTACCCGCATATTCGACGCCAAACTGACTCGTCACGATGTCGAACTTCTGGTCGTCGAGCGGAAGCGATACGGCATCGGCGACGATTCCGGTTACGCCTGGAAATCGTCGCTGCACATTCTCAATTGCCGCAGCGGATACATCGACACAGGTATAGGCGCTTGTCTCGTTGCCGAGGACCTGCAGCGCCTGCTCGATCAGTGCGCCATTGCCCGTGGCAATATCGACAATTGTCGGTGCCTCATAGCCTTCCCTGACTGTACGAAAAAACTGGCTCCAGAAATGTGCGATCGCCGGATGGCTAACGCCGCCGCTCGCGAACGCGCCGGAATCACCGGTGCCATGCCAGAACGCATCCCAGTTACTGCCTATGGATGAAGCGTCGCTTTCTTGCATACGAAGTCCGTCGATTGGTTAAGGTCGCGACGCAGTATAGCGCCAATTGATTCATTGGCCGAACAGTGTCAGATTACCGCGATGAATACGGAAATCACGAACCTCAGCCTGGCTGGTAGAAAAGCACTGGCCATTCAGGACTGGTCCACGGTCGACGTGTGTGCAAATGGAATACTAAGTCGTTCGTCGGACGAGCCGGAAGGCTATTTCCTGCGTGGCCTGGTCGAGAAAGCCAAGGAGCATCCGAAACGCGCCATCGAAGCATTC
The DNA here is from genome assembly GCA_963760395.1 of uncultured Gammaproteobacteria bacterium. GTDB lineage: Bacteria > Pseudomonadota > Gammaproteobacteria > Steroidobacterales > Woeseiaceae > UBA1847. The sequence continues at coordinate 213,948 of CAVXCX010000013.1, read as the reverse complement.
GAGACCGTCTTGCGACTTGACGAGAATCGCTATGACGCCGCGGTTGAGTTGGCCAGCCAGTTCTCGATGGCACGCCGCAACGTCGAAGTGGAAGCTCTCCTGAGTCGCTACGAGAACGCGCTTGGCAATAGCCCGAAGTATCTCGACATGGCTGGTACCACGTTCACCGAGATAGGCATGCCAGAGCGTGCCTGGCCGCTGTACGTAAAGGCTTGCGAACTGCAGCCTGAAATCATGCTGTTTCAATCGAACAAAGCGGCCTGCGGTGTGCACGTCGGCGAGATTGAGGCGGCAAGAGAGATCTACCTGAAATTACTGGCGCAAAACCCGCAGCATCAAAGAAATCACTATTTGCTGGCGCGCCTCGATCGTGCGAAGGACGCCAGCCACATTGAGCAGATGGAAGCCGTCCTGCGTGAAACGAATCTCCCGGTCGATCGAAATATTTTCCTTTATTACGCGCTGGGAAAGGAATACGAGGATCTGCAGCAGTGGGACAAAGCGTTCGAGTATTATGAGCGCGGCGGCGATGCCGTTTGCAGCATTTCGAAATACAGCGTCGACGACGATATCGCAATTATCGACAGAGTCATCGAACGCTGTAATGCAACCTGGCTCGAGAGCGACGTACCGAAAGCAAACAACGACAAAGCGCCATTGTTCATTGTCGGCTTGCCCAGGACCGGAACGACACTTACGGAACGGATTATCGCCAGCCATTCGAAAGTGCAGAGCGTCGGCGAAACAGAATTCATTCAGATGGTCCTGCGCAGGGAAAGCAAGGTTGAGTCTGTCGAGAAGATGAACCCTGCGATTCTCGAGGCCGTTGCGGATGTCGACGCCGCGGTGATTCGTGACGGCTACCTGGATGCGATCGCCTATCGATTAAAGGATGAGCCAATCTTCATCGACAAGCTGCCGTTCAACGTCCTTTACCTCGGCTTTATCGCGAAGGCCTGGCCCGATCAGTCGATCGTATTGATGAAACGAAATCCGATGGACGCCTGTTTCTCAATGTACAAACAGGTCTTTACCTGGGCTTACAAGTATTCCTACAACCTGGACACGCTGGCGAAGTACTACATCGCCTATGATCGCTTGTTGCAGCACTGGCGGGAATTGCTGGGCGACCGGTTGGTCGAAGTGCAATACGAAGAGCTTGTTTCGGACCAGGAGGCACAAACAAGGCGCCTGCTGGATGGGCTTGGGCTGGAATTTGAAGAGGCCTGCTTGAGCTTCGAAAAAAACGCCGCGCCGTCAACAACCGCAAGTTCGGTCCAGGTTCGTCAAAAAGTCCACACCGGCTCGGTTGAGCGCTGGAAACGATACGAACAACAGCTCGAGCCCCTGCGACGACAGCTCGAGGCGGCGGGAATAGCGACAGGATAGTGTTCCATGCGCATATCTCTGACAGGACACCAGGAAGACATTGGCCGCCGCAACCGAACAACTGAGTAACGCAGCCCGCCAGGCCGTGGTGGCGCAGGATTGGGCGCAGGTAGGCTCCTGTGCGATGGAGATAAACAGGCTGGCGCCTGCGGATGCTGAAGGGCCATTCCTGATGGGGCTGGTGCACAAGGCGGCACGACGCGCCGCAGCGGCGTCGGAACAGTTCGAAGAAGCCTTGTCGCGAAATACGGAACGCTACGATGCGGCGATTGAATTGGCCAGCCAAAGGCTGTTGCTCAATCGCTATGCCGAGGCTCGCGATCTGCTGGGCCGTTACCAGGAAAGGCTGCACGACAGTCCGCTCTACCTGGACATGGCGGGCCAGGCGTTTTTCGCGATGGGCCACTACGAACAGGCATGGCCTTTGTATCAGAGAGCTTGTGAGCTGCAACCGGATATCGAGGTATTCCAGGCACACAAAGCGGCTTGCGCGGTATATCTCGGCGATATCGAGTCGGCCAGGACCATCTACAAAAGCCTGCTGAAGCGACATCCCAAACATCAGCAAACGCATTACGAACTTTCGCAGCTCGATCGCGCACGCGACGACCGCCATATCAAGCAGATGCGGAAGATTCTAAGTAAAGCCGACGACACGCCGGCGAAGAATATTTATCTCTATTACGCGCTCGGTAAGGAGTACGAAGACCTGGGGCGCTGGGACGATGCTTTTCGCTTTTACAAGAAGGGCGGCGACGCCGTCAAATCAATCGGCCAATACGATGTCGCGGACGACGTTAGCCTGATGGACAAAGTCATCGAGACCTGCACGGCCGAGTGGCTGCGCGAAGGTGCGGCGACCAATACAACCGAGAAAACACCCATATTCATTGTGGGCCTGCCGCGCACCGGGACGACGCTAACGGATCGTATCCTGTCGAGCCATTCAGAGGTGCAGAGCGCCGGTGAGTCGCAGCTGCTGCAAATGGTTCTGCGTGACGGCACCCGCGCCGGCAACCAGATCGGCATTAACCAGCAGCAGTTGGAAGCGGCTGCGCTACGCGATCCTGAGTCCATCGCGCGAGCGTACGTTGAAGCTGTCTCACACCGTCTTGGAGAGGAGCCGTTCTTCGTCGAGAAGCTGCCGGAAAACGTTCTCTATCTCGGATTTATTGCCAAGGCCTGGCCGGATGCGAAGATCATCCACCTGCGCAGGAACCCGATGGATGCCTGTTTCGCCGTCTACAAGCAGTCGTTTTTTCGTTTTGCGTATTCGCTTGACGATCTGGCACAGTACTACCTGGCCTACGACAGGCTCAGCCGACACTGGCGCGAAACACTCGGATCACGACTGGTCGAAGTTCATTACGAGGACCTGGTTGCCGACCCGGAGACCCAGACGCGGCGTTTGCTAAGCGAGCTGGGACTGAAGTTCGAGGTCGCCTGCCTGAACTTCGACCAGAACGCGGCACCGGTCGCGACTGCAAGCTCGGTGCAGGTGCGAGAAAAAGTACACACGCGCTCGGTCGAAAAGTGGAAGAAATTCGAGCGGCAGTTGCAGCCCCTGCGTGAGCAACTTGAGCAAGGGGGCGTTGAGCTCTGAACGGGAGGATTACGATGGTCGACTATTTGCAGCGCACAATCGCGGTGCCGACGATACTGTTCGCCGCTATTCTTGCGGTGTGTCCGATCGCGTCTTCACATGGGAGCGACGGAATCTCTGGCGACCTGCAACGCTGCGCAGCGATCGAAGCGGCGACCGAGCGCCTGGCCTGTTATGACGCTCTTGCAAGCCACTCCTGTACCGGCCCCGCAACCCGTGGAGGCAACGATACCAGCACCACCCGTTGCAATGCCTTCACCTTCGGCCTCATCGGTACCCGTTGCAAGGCCTTCACCATCTGTCTCACAGGCGCCTGCTGCAGAACCCTCGCCGGCGCCGGTTGCGACCAAATCCCTCGACGATCTCGGTTCAGAAATGTTGCCCGGGGCAGCTCGAAAGGAAAAGCAGGAACTCCTGGTGCGTGCGCGCGTGACTCGCTGCGAAAAGGATGCGCGCAAGAAGTACTACTTTGTTTTCGAGAATGGCCAGGTGTGGAAGCAGGTCAGTGACAAGCGCTTGTCGTACAAGCAGTGCGATTTCGAAGTGACCATTACCAAGGACTTCTTTGGCTACAAGATGCAGCCGGACGGCGAGGATCGCCGCGTGAGCATAGCGCGCGTCAAGTAACGGCTTCGACGATTATTCGCCGCGTCGTGGTATCGGCTCGTCGAGCATCAGTGCGCGAACAAAACGCACCGGCGGAGATCCGTAAGACAGCACCTGGTCATGGTAGCGTCGCAGCGTGAACTCATCTCCCCAGCGTTTCTCGAGCGCAGCGCGCAGCGCGAGGTGCTCCTGGTAGCCGACGAAATAGGTAGACAGCTGCGCCGACGAGAGCTGCGCTCTAACCCACTTACCGGCCGCTTCACGTTCTTCCTGAAAACCGCCTTCGACCATCAGTTTCATCGCGGCGTCCCGGGTCATGCCGTCGACATGAATCCCGGAATCGATAATGGCATTCGTCACTGCCCGCAAATACCACTTCAGGTTAATCAGTTTCATCAGCGGGTCTTCGTTCATGTAGCCTGCCGAAATCATCATTTGCTCGGCATAGACGCCCCAGCCCTCGACGAACGGACCCGACCACAAGACGCTTCTCAGCGCAGACGGATAGCGATTGCTCAGCGCGAGTTGCAGGTAGTGTCCCGGAACGCCTTCGTGAATCGTCAGGTCCTGAATCGAAAGCAAGTTGTATTCGCGGAGAAAGGACTCAACCTGTTCGTCGGTCCAGTCGTCAGGCAAAGGCGCAACAGCGTAGAAAGCGGGCTGTCCTTTGTCGAGCGGCCCGGGCGGGTCGAGGTAGGCAACGGTCACGCCGCGTTGAAACTCCGGCATAACAATGATCTCGACCGGCTCGTCGGGCATTGTCACGATATTGTGCTCGACGACAAAATCGATGGCTTGCTGCAGGTATTCTTTGGCGACGGCCACGATACCGTCCGGTGGCGGCAGTTTCTTATAGGCTTCTTCCAGCGCTGCGCGAATTACTACCTGCTTGTACGCTTCGTCCGGGTTGTCCGGAAACGCCGTGTACGGATGCTTGGCCACGTACACCGATTTCGCGACTTCGTACATCGCATTTCGGACCGCCTCAAATTCCTGCTCGGCGCGTGCCGTAATTTCACGGCGGCTCATCGGTGAGTTCAACGCAAAAGCCAGCTTGACGTCATAAAGTTCGGCACCAATTCTGAAATCGCCACTTGCTTGCGGTAGCAGTTCCTCCTCCAGCCAGGTTTGCTGTTCGGCGATAGCATTCCGTGCCAGCTCGATCGCAGCATTCAGTCTCTGCTGCTGTTCGGCAGAAAGCGCACCCATCACCGGGATCACCATGGAATCGATAATTGAAAGCAGGCCAGGGTTTTGCTGAATAGCCGTCTCGGCGTGAACCTTGGGCACCCGTGAGGGCTGTATGGAGGCTCGTGCCTGTGCGAAAAATCGCGGTAGCTGCTCGAGGCGCGAGGTTACGCTGACAAGCCGGGTAGTCAGCGGCGCAAAGTCGCGAGCCAGAAGACCGTAAATCGCGCTACCGGACAGGCCGACGTATTCGAGCGGGTCCCACGCCCACTCCTGCAGCTGGTCGAGCGACCAGAGGCTCGATTCAACGTCGTGCAAAAGCAGTTCGGCGTCAACCTGATTGGCGCGCGACAGCTGTTCGCGATCGATACCGTTCAAGGCGCTTAAATAATCGTTGAGAAGGCTGCGGACTTCGCTGCGTGCCTTGCCATCCACCTGGTCCAGCTGGCCATCGGCAGAGTGATCGCCCAGCAAGGTCGCGTAGACCGGAGAAAAATTGCTGAGGTCGCTGATGTATTCGTTGGCAAGATTCTCGAAGGCTTCGTCAGCCGTCTGGGCCATCGTTGCTGATGCCATCAGCATGAAGATCGATGTAATGAGAAGGCGCTTCACGGTGCTACCTCTAACGATGCGGGTGTAGCACAAACTCTAGCATGGCGGCGGCAACGCTGTAATATCCGGCAGATGCGATCTGCCTGCTCTTTCTTGCTGCTGCTGTTTCTGTTGTGTACCTTCGCCCGCGCCGACGAGAAGGTACCGGCCTACGTGCTGCGACTGCCTGAATCGGTCGAGACAATATTTATCGCCGAGACCTCAACGGCACGCTTTCATCGCTTCGAAAACGTTGCCGGTAAAGGAATCGGCTATTTCGGCCATAGCTACATGTCGATAGGCGATAACGGCGATCACAAGCAAAGCAGCGGCGACCGCAAGACACCGCTCGGCATCTACTTCGTCACCGAGCAGCTGGATACTGAGCGGATGCATGAGAAATACGGCTACACGGCATTCCCGCTCGACTATCCGAATGCATTGGACCGCCGCATGCAGCGCAGCGGCGATGGTATCTGGGTGCACGGTGTCGATCGTCGCGGGGGGCAGAGGCCGCCGCTGGATACGGACGGCTGTATCGCGCTACCCAATGACATACTTGCGGGGCTCGAAGACCAGTTTCAACCGAATGTGACATCGGTGCTTATCGCACGCAGCATTGAATGGAGCACGCCGAGCAGGATAGAGGCATTGCGGCGCGAACTTGAATTGGCCGTCAGACGTTGGGTCGACAGTCGACAGCGCGGTGATCTGCATACGTTTCTATCGCTGTATGACGAGGATTTTCGCCACTGGCAAATGAACCTTTCAGAATGGATGGTTTTGCAAACAGAGATACTGCAAACGCGGAATATTCAGTCGATAGTTGTGGACGACCTGCTACTGCTGGCGGACACCATTGAGGTTGAGACGTACTTGAGCCGCTTTCGAATGACGACCAGCGAGACCGGAAAGACTGTCGTTGTCACAAAGCGCCTGTACTGGCGTCGGAGCAATGACGGAGGGCTGAAAATTATCGCCGAAGACAGTGGCTAACGGTGTGTCGAAAGAAGCGGTCCCTTGAGCCATTCTGTCAGCACGTTGGCCCTGGCTTAGGGAATCTCTTTTTGGGGAATAAAGCGGACCAGAGGGAGCCATCCCTAAAAAGAGATTCCCTAAGCCAGGGCACTGCCACTGTGTGCAGTGCGCCGGCCTTTCGGTGGCTAGCGGAGTCCCTCACGAGCGACGAGCTCATCAATCAATTCCATCAGCTTCGGATAGCCACCCGCCTCTCCGGCGCCGGTCCGGTATTTGCCGTTCACGACGATCGCAGGGACCGATGAGATGCTGTAGCGACGCGACAAGTCGTCGGCGACGCGCATCTTCTGATTGACCTCGAACGAGTTCCAGGTGTTGCGAAATTGTTCAGGGCTAACACCGAAGCGCGCAAAAATTTTCTCGATGGCCTCTTCTGTCGTCATGCGATTGCCGCGACGGTGGTATTCCTGGAACACCGCCTCGCGAAATCCGGCGGGATCCTTGATAGTGCCGTTGCGGACCAGGACTTCTTCCGTGTAGTAAAGCTGCGCGTGCAGGCTCACCAGCGCATTCCAGCTCGCCGGGACTTTTACGAAGCGCACGCCCGGGTCTTTACCTTCAGCCCATTCGTTGATGAAAGGCTCCATGTCATAGCAATGCGGGCAGCCGTACCAGAAGAATTCGGCAACCTCGATCTTGTCCGCGCCACCGACGGTCGGCTGCGTGGGTACCATCCGAACATAGTGCTCGCCTTCCTTGAACTGCCATTCACGTGCAGCGGTCGGCTCCTCGGCCAAGGCGAGTACGATGGCCTCATCCTCGGGCTCTGCCTCGGAGGCAGATTCTTCGACGACTTCGAGCGTATCCGAAGTCGATTCTTCGGCGACTTCGGCCATTTCGTCGACGGCTTCCTGAGCCGCCTGATCTGGCAATGCCTGCTCGGCTAAGGTCGCGTCGTCGCTCGCTGCTGCGGGCGCCTCTTCTTTGCTGCAGGCGTACAGGGCCAGCGTTCCAACAACGACTAGCAGAGAACCAATCCACTTAAGGTGTTTCATAGGAGCTTCCGAAAAAAATGAGTTGCTTAAGACTATTTCAAGCCTTGCACGTAGGATGCGACGGCGTCGATATCTTGCTGATCGAGACGCGATGCGATGTCATGCATGATCTGCACTTTGCCGGTGCCGACACGAGTGCCGTCTGCATAGGCCCGCAGTTGAAGAGCAGTGTAGGCGGCGTGCTGTCCTTTTATCATCGGATACTTCGCGGCCGGATTGCCCTTGCCAGTCGGTCCGTGGCACGCCAGGCACGCAGCAACACCTTTATCTTTCTTGCCGCCGCGGTAAAGGGCTTCACCACGAACAAGGAGTTTCTCATTCGCAATTGACTGCACGGCGCCGGGCAGGCTTTCAAAATATACAGCGAGATCAGCCATATCTTCGTCACTCAGTAACATTGCCTGGCTCGACATCAGGGGATTGCTGCGCAGCCCGCTCTTGAAGGCCATCAACTGATCCTTGATGTAAGGCGCATTCTGGCCAGCGATATTGGGCCAGACGGCATTGGCACTGTTGCCTTCCATGCCGTGACAGGCATTGCAGGTCAACGACTTGGTTTTACCAGCTTCAATCGAGCCTTCGACAAGGCTGTCCGCCTGTGCGGTCATTGCTGTCAGCCCAAGGCTGGCGATCGCGAAGATCGAAACGAACGTATTCTTCATATTCACTAACCGTTACTTCCTCGGCGACAGCCTCGGCGATCGCCTGCATAAATGTCATGTTTTCTATCGACGAAAAGAGTGATTTCCAAACGGCGCGGCATCGTAAGGCACTGGACACCTTGCTGCGCGACGCGGAACCGGTCAGACTTGCACCCTGTATCCACACTCAGCGCCCGAATTATACACACAATCCTGAGGGCGTACCCCCATGTCAGACTACCCTGAAGCCCGATTCATCAAGAGCGCTGACGCCCCCGGCCAGTTCGTTGCGGACAGCGGGGCGGAGGTTGCATTTGCCGGGCGCTCCAATGCCGGCAAATCCAGTGCGATCAATGTCATCGTCAATCGCAGGCAGTTCGCGAGAACCAGTAAAACCCCGGGCCGCACGCGCCTGGTGAATTTCTTCAGTCTTAGCGAAGAACGGCGACTGGTAGACCTGCCGGGCTACGGTTTCGCCAAAGTTGCGAACAAAATGCGCAACCACTGGGCCGAGCTCATGGCCGAATATTTTGAAACGCGGCAGAGCTTGCGCGGCATGTTCCTGATCGTCGATATTCGTCGTCTGCTCACTGATTCTGACCGCAAGATGCTGAGTTTCGCGGATGCCGTCGGGCTGCCAGCGCATATCCTGCTGACCAAGACTGACAAGCTGAAGCGCGGGCAGGCCGCCAAGGCGCTGCTCGAACTGCGTCGCGACCTGTCGGGCGCGGCGACAGTGCAGCACTTCTCGGCGCTCAGCCGGCTGGGTGAGGACGAAGCTCGCGCAAAACTTGATGAATTCCTGAGTTTGCCGGCAGATCAGACAACCGGTGCCTGATATAAGAAAGCCCCGAAGCGCCCTCATTGAGAGGCGCCCCGGGGCCAAAAGTTGCGGCCAGCTTGGGGTCGCCGGCTGCAGGCCTGCATAAGGGAGTTAGCAGGCAAGTGACTAATGCACTCAGTAATTTAGAGCGAATACTCCTGCTGCAGTTCCCCATCCGCATCAAGATACTGATAAATAGAGATATTTAGTTTAGAAAGAGTCCAGACACGGGTGCCCGCCAGCCGTCCCTTCGGGGATTTCTCAGTGTGCCTCGTCCCAGTTCGCCCCGACGCCGGCGTCGACTTTCAAAGGCACAGATAGATCGGCGGCAGCGCTCATCAGTTCGACCACGTGATCGCGCACCGCATCGACCTCGTCCTTTGCCACCTCAAACACAAGTTCGTCGTGTACCTGCATGATCATGCGTGCGCCCGGTTTGTCGCTAGCGAGCCAGGCATGTACCGAAATCATGGCCCGCTTGATAATGTCGGCGGCAGTGCCCTGCATGGGCGCATTGATCGCACTGCGTTCGGCGTACTGCCGTCGCTGCGCGTTACGAGCATTAATTTCCGGCAGGTACAGCCGTCTGCCGAACACGGTTTCAACATAACCCTGCTCGCTGGCGATCTGGCGGGTATTGTCCATATACGCTTTTACGCCCGGGTAGCGTTCGAAGTACAGGTCCACGTAGGCCTGCGCCTCGCCGCGCCCGATACCGAGTTGCTTGGCCAGACCGAATGCCGACATGCCATACATCAGACCGAAGTTGATCGCCTTGGCGGAGCGACGCTGGTCGGCGGTGACTTCTTCCAGCGATAACTCGAAGACCTCGGCTGCCGTAGCGCGGTGCACATCGAGCTCTTTGGCAAACGCCTTCAGCAGACCTTCGTCGGCGGAGAGGTGCGCCATTATCCTGAGCTCGATCTGTGAGTAGTCGGCGGCGAGAAGAACCTGGCCCTTGGGCGCAATGAAAGCCTGGCGTATTCGTCGCCCTTCGGGCGTCCGGATGGGTATGTTCTGCAGATTGGGATCCGTCGATGATAATCGTCCGGTCGCTGCGACCGCCTGGTGATAGGACGTGTGGATTCGTCCGGTGCGTTCGTTGATCTGCAGCGGCAGCTTGTCGGTATAGGTGCTTTTGAGTTTACTGACGCTGCGATACTCAATGATGACCGCGGGCAATTCGTAGTCGGTGGCCAGTTCGACGAGGACATCTTCTGCCGTCGATGGCTGCCCTTTGGGCGTCTTCCTGATGACGGGAAGTTCGAGCCGCTCGAACAGGATCTGCTGCAGCTGCTTCGGTGAGCCAAGGTTGAACGGACCGCCGGCAAGCTCATGTGCCTTGGTTTCGAGTTTTGCCATGGTCTTCGCCAACTCGCCACTTTGCGTTGTCAGCATCTTGCGATCGATGAGCACGCCGAGTTCTTCCATTTCCAGCAGCACCTTGACCAGCGGTTGCTCGATTTCCTCGTAGACTTTTTGCAGCGATGGCTGCTCGCCGAGCTGTCGCCAGAGGGTGGCGTGCAGTTGCAGTGTGATGTCGGCGTCCTCGGCCGCGTACGGGGCAGCCGTCTCGAGGTCGACCTGATTGAAACTTAGCTGCTTGGCACCTTTGCCCGCGACATCCTCGTAGTGAATTGTGTCTTTGCCGAGATAGTGCCTGGCGACCGAGTCCATGTCGTGTCGCGTGGCAACGCTATTAAGTACATAGGACTCGAGCATCGAGTCGAACTGCATTCCCGCAAGCACGATGTCGTACCGGCGCAGAATGTGAGCATCGTATTTCAGGTGGTGGCCAACTTTCTTTTTGTTCTCGTCTTGCAGAAAATCCTTGAGCTTGTCGAGTACGTCGTCGCGCGGCAGCTGATCGGGTGCCCCGGGATAGTCATGGGCCACCGGTACGTAGCAGGCCTCGCCATTGTCCACCGCCAGGGAAAAGCCGACAATCTCCGCTTCCATGTAATCGAGACCGGTTGTCTCGGTGTCAAACGCAGTGAGCTTTGCGGCCTCAATTTTTTTGAGCCAAGGGTCAAATGCCTCCCACGTGACGATCGTTTCGTACTCGCCCGGCTTCTCAGCGACCGGTACAGCAGGCTCGTCCGCATTTTCGTCGAGCTGGCGCAGCAACGATCGCAGCTCATAGCGGCTGTAGAGTTTGCGCAGCGTCGCGGTATCTTCCTTCGCGGTGACGAGGTCGCCTACATCGCGATCAAGATCGACGTCCCTGCGAATCGCAGCAAGCGACTGTGACAGGCGCAGCTGCTCGATGTTATCCCGAAGACTCTGGCCAACCGCTCCCTTGATTTCATCGCCGTGTTCGACGATGCCATCAGCGCTATCGTAAAGATTGAGCCATTTCGCCGCCGTTTTTGGACCAACTTTGGGTACGCCCGGAATATTGTCGGAACTGTCACCGACCAGGGCAAGGTAGTCGACAATTTGTTCGGGGTAAACGTCGAACTTGGCCTTAACACCGTCGCGATCGAGACGGCTGTCGTTCATCGTGTTGATCAGCGTTACCCGGTCGTTTACGAGTTGCGCGAGGTCCTTGTCGCCCGTCGAGACGAGCACATCGAGGCCACGTTTCGCCGCCTGCGTGCAGAGCGTACCAATGACGTCATCAGCTTCTACATCCGCAACTCGTAGCAGTGGCAAACCCATAGCCTCGACCGCATCCAGCAGCGGCTGAACCTGCTGGCGCAGGTCATCGGGCATGGGCGGGCGGTTGGCTTTGTAGTCGGCGAAAATTTCATCGCGAAACGTCTTGCCGGGGGCATCGAATACGACGGCAACATGCGGAGCCTGCTCTTCGCGAATGAGCTTCAGAATCATCGTCAGTACGCCGTGCATAGCACCGGTCGGCTCGCCCGCTGCATTGCTGAGCGGCGGCAGCGCGTGATACGCGCGATACAGATACGACGATCCGTCGATTAGGACGAGATCGGTCATCAGGGACGGCTAACCTTCTTCGTTGGTTTCGTTGTCTTCTTTTTCTTCTTCATCGCCCTCTGTGGGGGCGGGCGGAATGGTTTCCAGTTTGCTCGGGTTACCGGGCAGATACAATGGACCGCTCTGGCCACAGCCAGTGACCAGCCCCAAGAATGAGATAGCGGCTAGCGCAAGGATAAAGCGTTTCATTTCAGAGCCCCGTTGTCGACAATGCAGCGATTATAGAGCCCTGCAACCGAAATAGCGCATCATTTTGCGTAGCGTTTCGCGACCTCACGATAAGCATCACGAAACGGTATGCCTTGTTCGCGCACCAGCGAGTAGGCTTCCGCGGTAGCGAAAATTCCATTCCCCAGTTTGATGTTGTCGGGCAGAAATTCCAGACCCTGCAACAGGTACGCCATGATATCCACGCTGTCGATGGCGAGATCGATGGAGCGAAACAAGGGCGACTTCAGCCGTTGCAGGTCGCGGTGATAGCCCGAAGGAAGCTTCGCTGTAATCATCAACGATTCGTCGAGGCAGGCGTGCGCCGTTGCCGATGACGCACGCAGCAATTCGAGAACGTCCGGGTTGCGTTTCTGCGGCATGATCGAGGAGCCTGTCGTAACCTCGGCGGCGAGCGACACGTACGCGAACTCCTGGGTATAAAACAGCAGCAGGTCGCTGGCCATACGGCCCAGGTCCTGCATCAGCAGGGTAATCTCGAAAAGCAACGCGCTCTCCGCTTTGCCACGTGACAACTGTACCGAGGTGACCGGCGTTTGGGTGGCCGCAAACTCGAGTGCCGCCGTTGTCATGTCTCGGTCCAGAGGCAGTCCCGGCGTTCCGTAGCCGGCCGCGCTGCCGAGCGGGTTCTTATTGATGCGCCTTGCTGCTGCCTGCAAACCCTCGATTGCATCCAGCAGTCCTTCATCGAAGCCACCACACCAAAGCGCCACGGACGAAGGCATGGCATGTTGCATATGCGTGTAGCCGGGCAGTTCAACCGCTCCCTGGCGAGTCTCGAGCTCGGACAGCTCCGCCTTCAGCCCGTCAACACGGGTCGCGAGGTCAATTGCCGCATCGCGAAGATAAAGACGCAAAGCGGTCAGCACCTGATCGTTGCGAGATCGACCGAGATGCAGGCGCCCGCCGGCGGCCCCAATGTTCGCGGTCAGGCGTGTCTCGAGCGCCGTGTGTACATCCTCGTCTTCGAGACCAATGTGCCACTCGCCGGCGTCGAAGCTCTCTTGCAGCGACAACAGGCCGTCGCGAATAGCGACACAATCCGTATCGCTGATAAGGCCGGTGCCGGCCAGCATTTCTGCGTGCGCAATCGAGCCGCGCACGTCGTAGTGGACAAGTCGCGCGTCGAGCAGGTGGTCCTCGCCTGCTGTGTAGCGAAGAACACGCTCGTCCAGCGGCAGGCCTTTATCCCAGAGCCGGCTCACGCCTTACCACCCTGTTCCGCGGGTGTCAGCGCGGCGATGTCGGCGACTACCAGCGTGCCGGTTCCCTCGTTTGTAAATACCTCGAGGAGCAGACTGTCAGCGAGCTTGTAGGAAATAACGTGCACGCGCTGTACGCCGTTGGCCAGTGCCGCATCGATTGCAGCCGCTTTTGGCAGCATGCCGTCCGCGAGGCTGCCCGCGGCCTTGAGCTTCTTGAGTGCCGCACGATCCATGTAACTGATCAGCGAACCGGGATCCTTGATATCTTCGAGAATACCGGCCGCGCCCGTGGCCAGTAGCAGCTTCTCGGCATTGAGTTCTGCCGCGATCGCGGCGGCCACGGTATCAGCGTTGATATTCAGCAGCGTGCCCGACTCGTCGCAGGAAAGCGGACTGATAACCGGCATCAGGCCGTTGTCGAGCTGCTTCCGCAACACGCTGGCGTCGACACCGTCGATATCGCCGACAAAACCGTAGTCGACCGTATCCTCACCATCGCGCTCGACCGGCGGACGTTGATGTGCCCGAATCAGGCCTGCATCAACGCCGCTCATGCCGACTGCCGAAATCTGCAAATCCCGACAGGTGGCCAGAATCCGCGTATTGATTTGTCCATTGAGGACCATGGTGGCTACATCGAGTGAGGCGTCGTCGGTGACTCGTCGTCCTTCTATGAATTTTGTGTCGAGTCCCAGGGCGGCCGCCAGTTTCGTCGACTGCGGACCGCCGCCGTGAATCAGCACGACCTTGATACCCACCTGGTGCAGTATCCCAACCTGCTCCATAAACGCGCGGGTCTGGCCGGTGTCCGCAAAAATTTCGCCACCGGCCTTGATGACGAAAACCTTGTTTTTGAAAAGGCGAATGTAAGGGGCGGCGTGTTTGAGGGCTGATACGACAATCGCCCGATCTTTCTTGGAGGTCATTGTCCACTCCCCAGCATTTGATGCAGTACCGCCATCTGCGCCAGCATGCGATTTCGTGCTTCGGGTATGACGACGCTGCGTGGTCCGTCGAGAATGGCGTCCGCGACGACAACGCCGCGACGCACGGGCAGGCAATGCATGAAACGGCAGTCGTCCTTTGCACGGCTGAACCATGCCTCGTCGACGCACCAGTCGAGATGCTGCTCACGCAGTTTCTGATCGGCGAGCCTGTCGCCATAGTGCCGAGTCGAGGACCAGGATTTTGCGTAAATGACGTGCGCGTCCTGCATCGCTTCTTCGCGACTGCTGCTCTCCGTGATCGAGCCACCAGAAGCATCGGCTGCCGCGGCGGCTTTTTGCATCAATGCCTCGGGCAGTTCGAAGCCTTCCGGTCGGAGCACGGTTACGTCCATACCGCGCTTTGCCGCCATGTGCAGTGTTGTCGCGGGCACGGCGAGCGGCAGGGCCTTGGGGTGGTAGGCCCAGCTAAGCACGAACTTGCCGCCATTCGCCGGAATGTCGAGATCGTCCATGGTCTTCCAGTCTGCGAGACTCTGGCAGGGATGATTCATGGCCGATTCCATGTTGATGTAGGGCGTGTCGATCAGGTCGGTCAACGCCGTGAACTCTGTCTCCGCGATGTCATGCTCGATGTTTTTTCGTTCAGCAAACGCGCGAATGCCGATGGCGTCGCCGTAGGACGCGATGACCGGTACTGGCCTCCCGAATGTGCTCGGCGGCGGTGCCGTCCATGACAATGCCGGGGCGGGACTCCAGGCCGTGAATAGACATGTCCGGAGATATTACAAATGAACCGCCGCCAAGGCGGATCATCGCCGCCTGGAACGATGCCAGCGTGCGCAAAGACGGACTCAGGAACAGCAGCGACAGCACCTTGCCCTTCAGCGCCTCCGGCTCCGGGTGCCGGTCGAGTTTTCCGGCCAGTGCTACAAGTGCCTTGATCTCTTCGTTGGAAAAGTCGGCGAGGTCGTTAAACGCTTTCATCAGCGGGTTCCTTTTCTTATTCCGTTAATTTGTTGTTGGCGCGAGCATCTGCAGCGCCTGTGCCAGGTGTTCAACGTGCGTTGACTCGAGTACCAGGGGCGCCAGGATGCGAAGAACCTCAGGGTCGCTGCTGGTTCCCGTGAGAATGTCGTGTTCCAGCAGCGCGCTTTGTACCTCTTTCGCCGGGCGATCGCAGACGAGGCCAAGTAGTAGCCCCATACCCTGAATCCTTTTTACCGGACCAACGACACATTGCTCACGAATCTGGGCTTCCCGGTCCCGCACATTCCGCAGCAGGCCCTCGGATTCGATGGCGTGAATGGTTGCGGCAATCGCAGCCGCCGCGAGCGGGCCGCCGCCAAACGTCGTGCCAAGCGATCCGGGCCCGAAGTTCGAGGCGATATCCTGGGTGCACAGCACGGCGCCGCAGGGGATGCCGGCGCCGAGTGATTTTGCGCTGGTGAAAATATCGGCATCGATATCGTGTACCTGCATGCCGAAGAACTGCCCACAACGCCCCATGCCCGATTGCACTTCATCCGCAATCAGGACAGCGTCGAGCGCCCGGGTTTGCTGCCGCAGCGTCCTCAGGAAGTTCTCTGACAGGTCATAAGCACCCGCGACACCCTGCACAGGCTCGACGATGACAGCGGCAACATCGCTATCGATCATATCGAGCGCTGCTTCGCAGTCGTCGCGGGGTATGAAGTCGACCTCGAAGGGTTTTGCGGGGAAGCCGTACCATTTCTCCGAATTCCAGGTAACAGCGGCGGCCGCCGCGGTGCGGCCATGAAAGCCCTGCGTGATCGCCAGGATCTTCTTTCGGCCAGTCGCGGCGCACGCCATTCGCAGTGCGTTCTCATTGGCCTCGGCACCGGAATTCACAAAGAAGACGCGCTCAATGCCCTTGGGCGCTACTCGAACCAGGCTCTCGGCTGCGTTTGCGCGAACCTCGAGTGCGACCATGTTGCTCTGGAACAGCAGCTTGCTGCTCTGCTCCTGAATTGCGTGTACCAGGCCAGGGTGCCCATAACCCAATGCAGCGACAGCGTGTCCGCCATACAGGTCCAGTATGCGTCGGCCATCCGCGGTGAAGATGTCACAACCGCTGGCACGTTCAGGTACGAACGGCAGTTGTCCGTAGACCGGGATCGTATAGCGTGCTTCACGGACGCGAGGATCGGCCATCGCCACTTGTTCCTGCGCGCCGGACATCACGTCCAGCCCGGTGCGGGCGCGGTCAGCCCCGCAGTCTCGGGAAGGTCCCAGAGCCGGTTCATCCACTGCATGGCGCCACCGGCGGCCCCCTTCACCAGGTTGTCGATGGCGCTCATGACGACGATACAGTCGCCGTCACTCGCGACACCAAGGTGACACATGTTACTGGCGACGACGTTCTTGAGCCTGGGAGTTGCGCCGAGCAGTTCGACAAACGGTGCGGTCGCATACGCTTCGTCGAAGACCTCACGCACTAGTTGCTCGGTCACGGACTTTTTCGCCACCGCCTGCAGCGTTATATGAATACCGCGAGCAAAGGGCCCCGAGTGAGGGACAAAGTGCACGCGCGTTTCCCGGCCACTTGCGGCCTCGGTCAGTCCTGCCATTTCAGGGGCGTGCCGGTGTGCCAATGGCTTGTAGGCATACAGGTTGCTGTTGCGTTCGGGATGATGCGTGCCCGGCTGCGGGCTACGGCCTGATCCGGTGCTGCCCGTTACGCCACTGACGAACAGCTCTGCCTCCGTCAGTCCCGAGCGAATCAGCGGTACGGCTGCGAGCAGCGTTGCTGTTGCGAAACATCCGGGGTGCCCGACGTGCCTCGCGCTGATCGCGTCGACGTGTTCAGGTACCGCGCAGGCAAACTGATCGAGCAGTTCCGGGGCGCCGTGGGGCGTGCTGTAAATCGTTTCGTACTTGTCTTGTTGTTGGTAGCGAAAATCCGCCGACGAGTCGACGATGTGCACGTCGATATCCTTCTTCTCCGTCGCACGGAGCGCGCCCTCGATGAGGGCCGCCGAAGCACCATGGGGCGCCGCCGAGAACAATGCCAGCGAGCTGCCGGACTCGAGAGCGTCGATCCAGCCGCTGTGCGCGACGAAGGTAGCGTCGGGGAATGCCGGCGAAAGGTGTGCGAATGTGTCCCTGATCAAAGCGCCGGCACGACTGTCGGACACGGCGGCTGCCAGTTCGAATTGCGGATGCGCGGCAATGAGACGCAACAGCTCGCCGCCGACGTAACCGCTGGCACCGAGCACGACGGCAGGTATGGAGCGGCTCATGTGGTTTCCTTGTTTAGCAATGCGGCAATTCGATCACCCAGTGCGACGCCGTTGGAGAGTGCATTGATTGCGGGGAGAGAAAGGCGCTCGTCGATTTGCTGAATGCCGACGTCGTTGTCCGTTGCTGGCCCGGTAACGACGGCCGGTTCTATGTCGAATTGTTCACGCAGTATCTTGGCGCCGCCCCAGGCGGAGACCGGATCATTGGCGCATAGAACGACCGCGCTCAACGCATTGCGGATCGCTGTGTCTGACAGTATCGCCTCGACACCATAGGCGCCCAGCAGGCCGTCGCCGAGTTCAAGGACAATCACATCCGGACGTTTCTCAGCGAGGCCTGTCAACAGCGCACGTGTTAGTGCGGGGCCGTTGGCAGCCGTAGTCGTAACGATACCGAAGTCGGAGAAGATCATCGTCTCGGAAGCGCCGGCGTCTTCCATCGCAAGAACGTCACGACGCAGCGAGACGCCGGTTGCTTTGCAGGCAGCAACATGAAAACCCAGGTGCCGAAGCCTGCCGACGATCGCGCAGGCGGCCGCTGTCTTTCCGGAGTCCATACACGTACCGGCCATTGCGATGACGGGTACGCCATGGGTATTCAGGGGTTCATCGTCTGAGAGCGATTCGGCACCTGCGCGTGCGGGCACGCCGATACGCTCACCGAGATAGGGAAAACTCAGGACGGTGCCGAGAACCTCGCAATCAAACGGCGGGCCAACGTCGGGGTTGGCGGAGTCACAGACGCCAAGGACGCCACCGATATTAAGAATCTGAATGGTATCGCCGGGCTTCAGAGCTGTTGGCAGGTGGCCGGAGTAACCACGAAGCGCCTTGCGATGCCCGAGGGCGCCAACGATGATGTCGCCCTGATTCACGGTCGCCATGCGCCCCGAGGTCAGCTCGAGCTGGTTGTAACGCGACTTGTTATTCATAACCCTCGCTGCCACGAGCACACCTTCTTCGCACGGAATATCCGGGGACAGTCGCAGTTCAGCGCCAAGCGCATTGTGCTGCGCCACCGAGGCTATCTTGTCGACAACGGCGTTTTTCATGATGATCTGCCGGCTGTCGCCGTTTGCCCGGCACGGGTCTGCAGTGACCCGGTCAGTGAGAGGATGCGGGCGAAACCGACCGCGTCGCTGGCGGTCCACTCCCCGGCAGATTCGCCATAAACACCCCTGGTGGCCGCAAGGAGTGAGTACGGTGAACTGACGCCTTCGACAAACATCTGGCCGGGTCGCAGCGCGAATTTTACGGACCCCGTAACCCGCCTTTGCGAGGACGCCAGCATGGCTTCGATGTCGTCGCAGGCGAGGTCGAGCTGCTTGCCTTCATGGACAAGATCAGCATAAACGGCGGCAACGCTGTCCTTAATGCGCGCCTGCTGGGCGCTGAGTACCAGCTTCTCCAGCTCGCGGTGCGCCGCAATCAGTGTGATTGCCGCGGGCGCCTCGAACGCGACACGTCCTTTGGTGCCGAGAACCGTATCGCCGAGGTGGATGCCACGTCCTATGCCATAGCCGCCGGCAAGCACTTCGAGATTTTCGATCAATGCCACGGGCGCCAGGTTCTCACCGTCGAGGGCGACCGGCACACCACAGTCGAACTCTATCGTGTGCTGAGTCATCGCCTTCGGCTCGCTGAACGCATTGGCCGAGAGCACCCAGGCCGACTCCGGGATCGAGTTTTCTGAGGTCAGTGTTTCCTGGCCGCCGATTGTAATACCCCACAGCCCGCGGTTAATTGAATACGCAGATCCCTGCGGCGGCAGCGGCAAAGCGTTTTTCTCAAGGTATTGCAGCTGTTCTTCTCTAACCCAGTTGTTATCGCGGACCGGTGCTAGCGACTCCAGGTCAGGGTTCAGAGTGCGCAAAGCCACCTCGAAACGTACCTGGTCGTTGCCTGCCGCCGTGCAGCCGTGGGCGACGGTTGTCGCGCCGCGTTCGGTCGCGATCCTGGCCAGCCGTTCCGCCTGCAGTCCTCGTTCAGCCCCGACGCAGAGAGGATAGGCCTGGCCGCGCAGCACGTTTCCGGCAATCAGATAGCGAATTACGGTGTCGAAGAACTCCTGTTTGGCATCGATGAGAATATGCTCGATAGCACCGAGTTCCAGAGCACGTTCCTCGAGTGCGCGAGCCGCCTCCGCATCAATGCCACCGGTGTCGACACATGCGGTAATGACATCCCGGCCATAATTTTCCTTCAGCCACGGTACGCAGAACGATGTGTCCAGGCCGCCCGAAAACGCGAGAATAATTGGGGACGTGTCTTTGCTCATGAGTGTGTTTATCCGTAAGTGATCAGGCTCGAGCGGAACGCTCGATCCGTGCAATGAGTTTTCTTTGCGCAAGTGCCGATTCCGTGGCCACAAAAACCGTATCGTCACCGCCTATGTTGCCGACCATCTCCGGCCAGTCGCTACGGTCCAGTGCAAGGGCGACTCGCTGCGCCGCACCGATCGCGGTACGAATGACCAGCAGATTCGGTCCGGCGGGGCTGATTTTCCGCAGCAGCATCGCAATATCGGCCATCGGCTTGTCGTGCGACTGATCCTGCTCAGGCAACTCGTATCCCTGCGAAGTCTTGATGGCGCCGAGTTCGCGAAGATCCCGGCTGACGCTGGATTGCGTTGCGACAAGCCCCTCATTAAGGAGCACATCGACGACGGATTGCTGCGTACGCGCAGGGCCCTGACGTAGCATCGCCACGATGGCCTCGCGTCTCAGGGTCTGATCCTCAGTCGAATTGGGCATACTCGTTTAACCGCACTTCGCATAAATATGCGCATACTTATAACCTCATGCGCATAAATGGTCAAGGCCATTGTTCACCTTTTTCGTGCTGTTTTTTGCGCTACACTGCGCCGCTTTATCGATCACGGAGGTTCGAAATGCAGCTACCTGAAACCGTAGAGGTCACCACAGGTGAGAATCCGATCGGTAGCGTGATCTGGCTACATGGTCTTGGCGCCGATGGGCACGATTTCGAACCGATTGTGCCGGAGCTGCGGCTTCCGCCCGAACTGCCGCTGCGTTTTGTCTTTCCGCATGCGCCCGTGAGACCCGTGACTATCAATGGCGGCATGGCAATGCGCGCCTGGTACGACATTCTGAGTCTGGACTCCGAAGGCAGGGCTGACGCCAAGGGGGTGCTCGAAAGTGCCGCACTGCTCGAGATGCTGATTGATCGCGAGGTCGAGCGCGGCGTCGAGGAACGTCGGATTGTCATCGCGGGTTTCTCGCAGGGTGGCGCCATCGCTATTCACGCCGCCTTAAGCGCAAGGCAAAAGCTGGCAGGACTAATGGCGCTCTCAACGTACATTGCTCTGCCGGGCGAAGTCAGCAAGAACGCGGACTATCGCGATCTGCCAGTCTTCATGGCACACGGCAGCCTTGACCCGATGCTACCCATGCAGTGGGGTCGGGCATCCGCCGACAGGCTTATCGAGGCCGGATTCCCTGTCGAATGGCACGACTATCCGATGGCGCACGCGGTCTGTCCTGACGAGATCGGGGATATTCGGGCCTGGCTATTGAGAGTTTTCGCCTGAAGACGGCACTGTCGTAAACGAATATCGGGACTCGCCGATCGACCCGCCAGCGGCGTCGAAACGTCGTTCGGTAATTCGCCAGGTACCAGCACTGTCCGCAAGAATGATGGTCGAGGATCGAGTGCCGTAGTCCGGTGTCACAATGAACGGTGCCGTTATTGCGTGCATTGTGGCGAAGTCGAGCGCGCCGGATTCGACTTCTTCCAGCGGTGCCTTTGCGCGATCGTCTAGCAAGCGCATCATTTCGGTCTCATTGACCGCGTCACGGTCCAGCAGCTTCCGCAAGCTGCTCTTGCTTCGTTCCACCTTGCTCCAGGGACCATCCAGTAATGCGTTGCTGAGGCCATAGACGCCGGCCGCCAGTTGGCGCGGCCCGGCGCCACGATTGGAGACATACGCAAACTCTTTCCCATCACCCGCGATGAGGTTAAACCCGGCATAGCGCTCGCCGTCAATGGCGCTCAGGTAATCGAGCGGTGACTCTTCGCTGTCGAGGAACTCCGTAACCAGGTGACCACGCGAACGGAACTTCGCCGACACCGGCTCCGCATCACGGTAATTGGTTACCGTTGCGAATCGTCCGCTGCGATGCAGTGCCAGCCAGGTGCCGCCGGCCTGCAGGTCCCGCCCGCCGAGAATGTCCGTCCTGTCAGCCCACCACTCGGCCTTGCGGGTTGGCCGCGCATGGAATTCGTCACGATTGCCCGCGAGTATCAGCGGATACCGTTGGCTCTGCCCGATCGCCAGGACAATCAGACACACGGTCAGCTGTCGTCGCCGAGCAAAATCCAGTGGTCCACCAGGCGTCGGGCGATGGAGATCCGAAACGGCAACTTGGGAAAATCCGAACGCAGCTGTTCACGAGTAAACCACTGCGCGTCCTCAAGCTCGCCATCATTGAGAACGATCTCGCTCGTCGTTGCCTCGGCAATAAAGCCGAGCATCAACGCTGACGGAAATGGCCAGGGTTGCGAGCTGTGATAATGCACGGAACCGACACGAATATTGGTTTCTTCGAAGACCTCCCTGCGAACGGCGTCCTCGAGGCTTTCGCCCGGCTCGACAAAACCCGCGACCGTCGAGTAGCGGTTTTCCGGCCAGCTTGCCTGTCGTCCGAGCAGGCAGCGTTTGCCGTCATGAACAAGTACGATAACGGCCGGGTCTGTGCGCGGAAAAATCTCGGTGCCGCAGTCGGCGTTTACGCATCGCCTGGTGTTACCACCAGCATCCGGCAGCGCTGGCGACCCGCAAATTCCACAATAAGACTGCGACGCATGCCATAACACCAACGCGCGGGCATGGGCAATGAGATTCGCCTCGTCCAGTGGCAGCCGAGTGCCCAGAAATCTCAGGTTTTCGAAATCGCCCAGCTCCTGAAAAGGCTGCTCTGCCTCGGGCTTGATCGCAAGCGCGAACACCGGTTGGTTTCTGAAGAGGCCGAGAAAGACCAGGTTGTGATCGTCGATATAGTCTTCAATCTGCGAGCGCATCAGTCGCACGGCGTGAAGTGGATCGCCACCAACCAGGCAACGGTCGCCCCACACCGGCACGAAGCGTGCTTCTTCGCTGATTACGGCGCTGGCAAGCCACTCCGAATCCTTGCGCCGCTCACCGCTTCGATCTACGAAGGCGCCCGCAAATATGTTGTGATTTTCCAAGGCTGTCGTCGACTCCAGGTGCGAACACTAAAGGACATCGCCGCTGTACTACGACGACGATGTCACTTGCAGCTGTTCTGTCGTTTACTGCTTCGCGAGCAGATCGCGAATCTCGGTCAGGAGTACTTCTTCACTAGACGGCTTGGGAGGCTCAGCCGGCTTCTCCTCTTCCTTTTTCTTCATGGAGTTGATTCCCTTGATCACCATGAAGATCGCGAATGCGACGATTACAAAATTGATAATGGTATCGATGAAGATGCCGTAGTTAATTGCCGGTGCGGCCGCACCATCGCCCAGAGCAATTGCGAGACTGCTGAACTCGATTCCGCCCGTAAGCATGCCTATCGGCGGCATGATCACATCGGACACCAGTGACGAGACAATCTTGCCGAAAGCGGCGCCGATGATAATACCGACCGCCATATCCACAACGTTGCCGCGCATCGCGAAATCTTTGAATTCTTTTAGCATGTTGCTACTCCCTTTAAATTATTTTTTGTTTTGACGCGGCTGCGCCGCGTGGCGCACATTGTACCGGAAAAGCGCGCTCAGCCGGGAGTTCGGACAGAAGCGAGTGTGCGTTTCGCGCGCGCGGGTTGCGTACTGCTCTCGATACAGCAGCTCGGACAGATTTTGCGATCGAGCGCGTAGGCGTCCTGCACATAGCGTGCCTCGCAGGACCCGCAATGTGCCAGGTAAAGTTCATCATTCAGAGAGATGCATTGCAGCAGGTTCCAGACCCACTCAAAACTCAGTTTCGCGTTGTCATGGAGTAGCTGATACGTCTCATAAGCGCGGCACAAGCGGTGGCCGAATTCGACATCGGGTCGCGGCCAGCAGGCGTGTACTTTGTCGTCGGCATCCAAGCGCACCAGCAAGCCGGTATGGAACAGCGCCACCAGTGTTGTTGCCTGCAGCTGATGTTCCGGGCTCTTGACGTACCGGGTGACCTGGCGAGGTGATTTCCCGCGTCGGCGTTTGATTTCCGACTTGCCACCGTCGCGGAAATAGGTGGCATACAGCTTACGGATGCGGTCGTCAGAGAGTCCTGTGCATTCGCGGATCGTGCGTGTGCGGGCTTCGTGTCGGATCATTCGCAGGGCCAGCTCGAACTGGCGGCGTTCTCCCGAGTAGCGGTCGTCTGTTAGTCGCATTGTTCGCCTCTTTTGAAAGAAAAGGACCATATATAGTATTACAGTAGCCTATATCATCCATAAATGGTCGACTAGTGCGAAATATAGAAAATACAACTATTGGCGAAAAAGAACGCCTGAAGGGGGTGAAATGGACTACCAGGGACCAACGAAGGACGATCTGGAGAATATTGCTGCGCTCAACCGCTCGTTCCTGAGCGCTGTTTCGGATTCGCGCGATGCCGCTTTCACCGTCTTCGCGACGCATAAATTAGACCGTACCGAGCGCAGGCGACTCGCCGACGCACCTTTCCTGTTGTTCTCATTCCGGGAGCAGGAAAGTGAATACTGGCAGCATCTGCTTGACGACGACCCTCAGATTGACCTGATCGATGCGGGTGACAGGCCTGACAAAGCGGTCCAGGCACTGCAGACGGCGGGCATCGGTTTTCTCTGGCAACTCGCACGCCGCAATCCGTATGCGGTGCGTCTTGCATGCGGCGCTACGCTGGACTGGTGCGAGCGACTTGCGGAACTGACGCTGGTCGCGCTGCTACATCGGACAGCACAGCGCGGTGACCTGCTGCAGTTACGTTTCGCCGACAACAACGATGTCTGGCGCCGCCTGCTTGGCACTGGTTTGACCGCCAGCCCTTCAGCACGTCGCTCTTCCCACCACTTTGCCCTGCAGGTGATGCTGACCCGGCGCAATGCACAGCATAGAACCAGGCTATCTGCGGCTGCATGCGCGATGCGCGGAGCAGGGCGAGGGGTCACACACCGAAGCGCCGCCGGTATTCGTGTTCCGAAGGTGTGATGACGGTGAACGCGCGGGTACAATACGCGGCCTCATGAAGGCGCTCTCAATAAGCAACCTAAGCAAGACCTACAGCAACGGCAACCAGGCGTTGAAAGGCATAGACCTGTCCGTGGAGTCAGGCGATTTCTATGCGCTGCTGGGCCCCAACGGCGCCGGAAAGACGACGGCGATCGGAATCGTCAGCTCACTGGTCAATAAGAGTGGCGGGAAAGTCGAAGTTTTTGGCCACGATCTGGATACTGAGCTCGAAGCTGCCAAAGCCTGCATTGGCATTGTTCCCCAGGAGATCAACGTCAACCTGTGGGAACTGGTTGGCAATGTCGTTTCGAATCAGGCGGGCTACTACGGTCTGAGTGGCAAGCTCGCGAAGCAACGTGTTGAAAAATACTTGCGCGAACTGCGGTTGTGGGACCGCCGCAATGATCCGGCGCGCAGTCTCTCGGGTGGTATGAAACGGCGCTTGATGATTGCCCGCGCATTGGTCCATGAACCACGCTTGCTGATCCTTGACGAGCCGACCGCAGGCGTGGATATCGAGATTCGCCGTTCAATGTGGGAGTACCTGCAGAGAATCAACGAAGCTGGCACAACGATCATTCTGACTACGCACTACCTGGAAGAGGCTGAGTCCTTGTGCCGGCATATCGCGATCATCGATGAGGGCAAGATTATCGAGGATGCCAGGATGAGTGACGTATTGAGAAAACTGCAGCGCGAGGTTTTCGTGCTGAGTCTCAGCGCCGCTATATCGGCGGCGCCGGATCTTGATGGCTTCACGACGCGTCTGCGAGATGACGGCGAGCTGGAGGTAGAGAAGGGTCCTGGCCGGGACCTCAACGACCTGTTTGCACAACTTAGTGCACAGAATATTCATGTCTCCAGCCTGCGTAACAAGGCGAATCGCCTTGAGGAACTGTTCATGCGCCTGGTTGACAGCAAGAAGCGGGCAGCAACAGGATGAATATCAGGCTCAACCTGGTGGCCGCGAAGACGATTATCCGCAAGGAGGTCGTGCGCGTTCTGCGTATCTGGGTTCAGACGATTGTGCCTCCGGCAATCACGATGACACTTTATTTTATTATTTTCGGCAACCTGATCGGGCGGCGTATTGGCAGCATGGACGGATTCGACTACATGCAATACATTGCGCCGGGACTGATCATGATGTCAGTGATAACAAACTCCTACGGCAACGTCGTATCGTCATTTTTTGGCGCGAAGTTTGGCCGCCATGTAGAAGAGATGCTGGTTGCGCCGATGTCCTACGCGACAATTATCGTGGGTCACGTGGCGGGTGGCGTACTGCGCGGGATGCTTGTCGGCCTGCTTGTCACGATAATTGCGTTATTCTTTACAAGGCTAGACGTTGCCCATCCGTTTATCACGATTTCGATCGTGTTGCTTTCTTCGATCGTATTTTCGCTGGCGGGTTTCATCAACGCGGTTTTCGCCAGGAAGTTCGACGATATCTCTATTGTGCCAACTTTCGTTCTTACGCCGCTGACCTATCTCGGCGGCGTTTTTTATTCGATCTCGATGCTGCCTGAGTTCTGGCAAACCGTTTCCAAGGCAAATCCGATTCTTTACATGGTCAACGCATTTCGCTACGGCATCCTTGGCACCTCGGATATCAGTATCGGCCATGCATACTTCATCCTGATTGTGTTCATCGTAGGACTGTTTTCGGCTTGCATGATCCTGATGCGACGCGGTGTCGGGATTCGCGAATAAGTATGTGCGGACGGTTCGCCTTCTACTCACCCACTGAAGCGGCTGCCGCGCTGTTCGGTGCGACGGCCTCTGTCGAACTAAAGCCCCGCTACAACATCGCGCCGACGCAGGACATTGCGGCTGTTCGCGACAATGAAGACAAACGCGAGCTTGTCATGCTGCGCTGGGGGCTCGTGCCGTTCTGGGCCAAAGACCCGTCTATAGGCAATCGTATGATTAACGCTCGCGCGGAGACCGTCGCAGAGAAGCCGTCTTATCGAGCTGCTTTCAGGCACCGACGTTGTATCGTTCTGGCCGATGGATTCTACGAGTGGCGACGGGAGAACGATGCCAAGACACCGTATTTCATTTCCCTGGCGAGCGGCGAACCGTTTGCGCTAGCCGGACTCTGGGAGAACTGGACGGACAAGCAGACCGGTGAGTCGTTGCAAACGACCACCTTGATAACGACCGAAGCGAATCAATTCATGCAGCCGCTGCACCACCGAATGCCGGTCATTCTACAGGCGGAGACGGCCAACGAGTGGCTGGCCGGGTCCGCGGACTTCCTGGACGATGCGGCTCTGCAGACGCCGCCACTCAGGGCCTGGCCGGTAGATCGTCGCGTCAACAATGCGCGCAACGAGGGCAAGGAGCTAATCGACGCCGCTGGCGAGATTATCGAATGAAACAACCGGGCTCACGGAAACGAGCAGCGTGCCGGGCCCGCCATGCACGCCCAATCCTGGCCCGAGTCCGTTGATCACCAGGCTCTCGGTCAGCGGCATTCGCATTCGTATCTGGTCGGCAAGCAACCTGGCCTCTTCCTCACAGACGGCATGACCGATTCCAACGTTAATCGCCTCATTTGCGATGACGCGGCGTGCAATGAACCTGGCGAATCGCGCAGTTCGGTTTCGTCGTCCAAACAGGAAGCCGGCGAGTGAAATCCGGCCATCCGGCTTCGTTGCGATTATCGGTTTCAGGTGCAGAAGATCGGCGACCGTCTTGACCCACGCCGGTACCCGGCCGCCGCGCACGGAATAGCGAAGATCGTCGAGTAGCGCAAACGTCCGGGTCTTCGGGATCTGCTTTTCTACGAGCTTGATCGTCGCGTCGATATCCATGCCACGGTCGGCACATTCCGCGGCAAGTACAACCAGTTGGCCCTGACCCATGGACGCATTCCTGGTGTCAATGACGTGGATTCGTCCCGGCGCATCGCTTCTCTCGGTTGCGGAGCGAGCACCCTCAAACGTGCCACTGGCGAGGCTCGTCAGATTGAGAGAAAGCACGTCCTCAAAGTGGCTGGCGAGGAACTGAAACTGCCGACGGAAGTCTCCGGGAGCGGGTTGGGATGTCGTGGGATGCTCGTTGTTTGATGCAAGCTCTGCATAGAACTCATCGATCGTGATACTGACCTTGTCCAGATAACCGCGATTTCCAAACTGGATCCGGCACGGGACCATATGTATGTCGAGGCGCTCCATTGCTTCATCAGGAATGTCGGCTGCCGAATCCGTAATCACGGCGAACCGACGCCTCCCGGCCTGCATGCTGTGTTGTTGGCGATGCATGTCGTCGGCCTTCTCAGCACTGAGTTCGCCGAATTCCCGAGCAAGGTCGAAGACTGCGTCAGGATCGTCGACATGAATGTGGATCTTTGCCTTGCGTTTGGTGCCGGCAAGGACCAGTGAATCCCCGATCTCGGAAAGTGCTTCCCGCAGCTTTCGCCGATTGATGTCCTCCGCAGTTACCAGGCATTCTGTGCAGAATCTGAATCGGGATGCATTATCGGCTTCCGCAAATGGTATGGCAGGCTCGATATCATCGAGCAGTGACGTGTCCGGCATGGGCACCACATCACCATCGCAAATATATCGGCACATGCCGGCTACAAGCTCAGCGAAGCCTTTGGCGCCCGCATCTACGACGCCGGCCTTGCGCAGCACCTCGAGCTGGTTCGGGGTATTGGCAAGAGCTTCCTCGACGGCGCCCAGGGCTACTCTGAAAAGAACCGCAAAATCCGCCTCCTTTGCGTCGGCGACCTGATGACTGACGCTGTTTGAAAATGCTGCGATGACGGAGAGGACGGTACCCTCACGCGGCTGCGACAGCGCATCGTGCGCATACTCGCTGCCCATCGCGACAGCCTTGCCGAACGTATAGGTCGTGAATCGGGTAATTTCGCCGGCCGAGTCACTCATGCCCTGAAAGAACTGCGCGACGATTGCACCGGAGTTTCCGCGTGCAGCGTCTAGCAGTGCATCGGCAACAGCCGCGAGCATCGTCCCCAGGTGCTTTTCGTCTTCACTGCCGAGCACTGGCAATACGGCACTCAGTGACAGACAGAGGTTGGTACCGGTGTCGCTGTCTGCGACGGGGAAAACGTTGATGCGATTGAGCAGTTCCTGCTCGCCCATCACCTGGTGGATGCCGGAGGTCAACGCAATCGCAAACCCGTTTCCCTCGAGGTATTTGGTCACCAGCTACCTGCTCTAGTCGCGGGGCAGGAGGAACGACGTGCCGCGATAGGCGAGAACAACACCATCAGGCCGGATCTCTTCGACAATGGGGCCCTCGCTGAGCTGAGACTTCTCGCGCTGCTTTGACATGTTGATAAACACAAAACGATCTTTAGGAAGCTTGCTGTAGACATGAATATCCAGATGCAGCTCCGGCAGCACAACGCTACCGTTCGCTACGACCTCGTAGATTGTGGGCAATAAAGCAGCGTTCGTTAACGGCTCTTCGATGGCTACGGCTGTAAGCGGAGCGGACTCGAGTCCATCCTCAAGCTTGACGACCGCGGCGTCTTCGTTCACCTGCGGCCTGTTTCGTTGAGCTTCGGCGATCCGGTTGGCAAAGCTCGGTTGCTCCTGACTGCCCGGAATCTCTTGAGCTGCAAATTCCTCAGTATTTTCAGGCGGCAGAGTATTCGTCTGCGCCAGTGGCGCAGCAGGCGTAGCTGCGTTTTCATTCGTCGACCGGAAAAACAGCCCCAGCAGCACGAGCAGATTGATGGCAAGCAACAAGCCCAGTAGCAGGAGCCAGCCGGGCGCACGAACGGGGCCGGTGCTGGTGGGAACCTTGGCGAACTCAGCAGAGCTTTGCTGCTGGCGGTCGGTTTCTGATTTCTTCAGGGCGTCGAGTATGAACGACATCGTCTAGTCCCGTGCCAGTAACGCGGTTCTGAGGCGCGGCGTGCCGTCAACCGCGAGCAAAGAGTTGATGATGATCTGTGTCTGTTGTCCGGCCAGCCCGTCGACGTCGAGGCGGTGGGCACGTTGAAACGTCCGCACGAGTTGTTCGAGTTCCTCATCGTAGACTTCGGAATTCGGATTGCTGCTGGCAAGCTGAGCGTCGACAGCGGCAAGACTCTCGCGTAACCAGATAACGTCGGCACCGGTGGAATTGGGACCGAGCGAAACAGCTTTGCCGCCGGGCGGGCGCCACAACAACAGGTACTGTCCAAACCAGGCATTGGTAATCGAATCGATGCTGTGCGTTACCCGCACGCCACCAATTGACAGGTCCGCAGTGGTTTCGTGAATCGCCAGCAGCACAACATCGTGGGTGTCGCCGCCATCGTCCACCAGGGTCAGTACAGCAGGTCTGTCCATCTGTCGCAGACTGGCCCAGGACCCTCGTTGGTACAGGCAGGCAAGACCACTTTCGCTTGCCTGGGAGCAGCCACTGCGGCTTGCATCGTAGCTGAGGTCCCATGTGTCGAATAGCGAGCGCAGCGCGGTAGAAGTGTTGGTCAGATCCCGAGCCAGGTCGAGCTGCTCACTGAGTGTCGGCTCGGGCTCGACCACATTGCTTGTGGTGATTGGTTCGGCCGGGCTCGGGTCCTCCGGTACGACCTCCGTATCCACGACTTCGGCGGCAGCGACTGGAAACGCGTCATCCGTATTGGCTGCAATGTCGGCGGGCGAGACATCCGACGGCTGTATGCTGGACCACATAGTGGCGGCAATAATCGCCAGGCCGGCCAGACCGGCAGCCGCCGCAACGGGGCGCAGCCACAGTGAGCGCGCCAATTGTCCACTAACCTCGGCGGCGGCGCGGCGGATGATGCGACGATCAACTCGTCGCGACTCGCGGCTGTAGGCGCCGAGCAGCGCCCGGTCACAGATGACGTTGATAAGCCGCGGTACCCCCTGTGACAGGCGATAGGTTTCCTTTTTTGCACCGCTGTCGAATACCTCGCCGACGGCACCCGCGACTTTCAGCCGGTGCTCAATGTACTGCGCGGTTTCCTCACGCGTTAGTGGCTCAAGGTGGTAGCGCCCGGTGATACGTTGCGCGAGTTGTCGGAGATCGTTACGCGCCAGTAGCTCGCGAAGCTCGGGTTGGCCAATCAGGATGATCTGCAATAGCTTTTGTTTTGCGGTCTCGAGATTAGTCAGCAAACGCACCTGTTCGAGAACGGCGGGAGAAAGGTTCTGCGCTTCGTCGACGATCAGGATGGTTCGGCGGCCAGCGGCATGCGCTTGTAGCAGGTGCCGGTTGAGTGCATCCGTCTGCGCTTTGATGCTGCCTTTGTTGTGCGGTACATCGATGTGCAGCTCCTCGCAAATCGTCGCGAGGAACTCCAGTACTGATAGCTGCGGATTGAGCACGACGGCGACGTCCGCGTTGTCGGGCATCTGGTTCAGCAGCAGCGTCCGAACCAGCGTCGTCTTGCCGGTGCCCACTTCGCCGGTAAGTTGAACAAAGCCACCGCTCTCGGTGACGCCGTACACCAGGTGAGCCAATGCCTCGCCGTGCCGCTCGCTCATGAACAGGTAGCGCGGGTCTGGCGTTATCGAGAACGGCTTTTCGTTCAGTCCAAAGAAGCTGGTATACATGAGTCCCCACAGCGAGTATCGCCGACCCCCGATTCTACCTTAAACATTACCGGTCCAACGTCCTTGCCCGGCCGAGCGCGGCATTTCCGAATCGATCACGTATTTCATCGACGGTCCGGTCAATCGGTGCAGCCGTTTCATCTTCGATCGCCGAAAACAGGTCAGGTTGCTGCGCCGGCGCCAGCCTGCTGCCGCCAACGCCCAGCAGGCGAATCTTCGCATCAGGACTCTGCTGCAACCAGGCCTGCAACAATTCACGGGCTACGGCGTAGATCTGATCGGTGCCGTTTGCCGCCGGCCTTACTGTCCGCTGCCGCGTATAGGTCGTGAAATCAGACTGCCGTATCTTGATCTGCACCGTGTTTGCAGCCAGATTCGCTTTTCTCAGGCGGGTAGCCGTACGCTCGGTCAGGCGCAACAGCTCGCGGTCCATTTGTTCGCGGCAGTCGAGATCGACATCATAGGTCTCTTCCGCACTGATGGATTTTTCTGCTCGTGACGATACTACCGGGCGAGTATCGATTCCGGATGCCCGGTCACGCGTCTTTTGAGTGTAGCGCCCGAAGATGGGTTGAAGCGTTCTGTCTTCGGCGGTCCGCAGATCACGGACGGTGGCAATGCCGACCGCAGACAGGCGCTTCAGAGTCTCCCTGCCGATACCCGGTATAACGGAAACCGGCAGGGGGTCGAGGGTCGTTGCATAGTCATCGGGAAGTACAATAGCGAGTCCGTCCGGCTTGAGAAGGTCCGACGCTATTTTCGCCACCAGTTTGTTCTCGCGCAACGCCAACGGACGCCGTCAAGCCGGTTTCGTCGAAAATACGTTGCTTGACCGCGGCCGCGATATTCGCGGGAGAGCCGAACAGCGTCACGCTTGCCGTAACGTCGAGAAATGCTTCGTCAAGAGACAGTCCCTCGACCGAAGGTGTGAATTCGCGAAAGATCGCGAAAATTTGCCTGGACACTGTTTTGTAATGCGACATTTGCGGCTTGACGCGACAAAGGTCGGGACAACGCCTGAGCGCTTCGGCAATCGGCATTGCGGAGCGGATACCGAAGGTTCGCGCTTCGTAACTCGCCGCCGCGACGACGCCGCGGTTGGAGGTACCGCCGACAACGACGGGCTTGCCCCGCAGTTCGGGGTTATCCCGCTGTTCCACTGACGCATAGAATGCGTCCATATCAACGTGCAGAATGCTGCGCGCTGCTGCCAACATGTGCCTAGCGAGCCCGTTCGACAATAAAGCGGGCCAGCCACTCCAGCGGCGCAGCGGCCTCGCCAAACTGTTGCAGGTGGCAGAGCGCGTCGCGCAGAAGGTCGTCGCAACGTCGTCGCGATGTTTCTATTCCGAACAAGCCCGGGTAGGTGGCTTTGCTCAGGCGCTGATCGGCTCCTGCCTGTTTGCCGATGACATGGGTTTCGCCTTCGACGTCCAGGATGTCGTCCTTGACCTGAAATGCGACGCCGATGGCACGAGCAAAGCCGTCGAGAGCGGCCGCATCACCGTCCACAAGGTCTTCGCAAAGCAGGCCAGCCGACACAACGGACGCATGGATCAGCGCGCCCGTCTTGAGCGAATACATGCGCTCGAGCGCCTCTGCAGTCAGTGAGTTCCCCTCGGCGGCAAGGTCCATCGACTGTCCGCCAGTCATGCCGATGGAGCCGCTGGCCGCTGCAATGAGGTCGACCAGGCGGACGATTGTCTCCGCCGGGACACCATCGACGCCTGCGAGCGCCGCGAAGGCCAGCGGTTGCAGTGCGTCGGCGGCGAGGATGGCGGTTGCCTCGTCGAACTTGATGTGCACGGTAGGCTCGCCGCGACGCAGGGCATCGTCATCCATCGCTGGCAGATCGTCGTGGACCAGTGAGAAAGCGTGAATCAGCTCGATCGCTATTGCAGGCGCGTCGAGAATATCGGGATCCACTCCGAGGCACTCGCCCGTGGCATAGATGAGCATCGGGCGAACCCGTTTGCCACCATTGAGCACCGCATAGCGCATTGCTTCATGAAGGCGAGCAGGGCTGGTCGTAGCCGGCGGCAGCACATTATCCAGGCGCGCGTCGATGCGGGCTGTATAAGCCGCAATACGATCTGCGAAACTCTCAGACAATGGCCGGCAACCTCGTTGATTGGGCCGTGTAGATTACACCGAATTATGCCGCTGTGCGCAGGTCTGGCTGGGCTATAATCCGCGCTCCCTGATCGACAAAACCAAAAGAGTTGTAGAAATGCGGGCATCGGCCGTCGCCCAGCCAAATATTGCGCTCATCAAGTATTGGGGCAAGCGCGACATCGAACGAAATCTCCCGGCGGTCGGATCCATTTCGATCACGCTGAGAGACTTGTTGACAGAAATGCACGTTGAGCTGGACCCGTCATTGCCCGCCGATACGCTGGTGCTTAATGACGTAGTCGACGACGCGATGTTGCCCCGTTTGTCGGCCTGTCTCGATCGCGTAGCGGGCCAGGACCGCGCGCGGGCACGCATTGTCAGTCGATGCAATTTCCCGATCGCGGCGGGTCTCGCGTCCTCGGCATCGGCTTTTGCCGCGATCACGATTGCCGCCGCGCAGGCGGCGGGCAGGACGCTGGATACGGCGGCGCTGGCGAACCTGGCCGGACGGGCCTCGGGATCCGCGGCCCGATCGCTGTATGGCGGCTTCGTGGAACTCGAGAGCCGCGCCAATGACGTTGCCGTCAGGACACTTTGTGATGGCGCGAGCTGGCCACTCAGCGTCGTTATCGCGATCACCGAGACAGGGCCGAAGCCAGTCGGCTCTACTGAGGCGATGGAAATCAGCCGCAAGAGTTCGCCATTCTATTCAAACTGGGTCGAGAAACAGGACGAGGACCTGAAGCTCGCTCGCGAGGCGATCACGAAACGGGACTTCCAGCAACTTGCGGCGGTAGCTGAACACAACTGCCTGAAAATGCATTCCATGATGTGGGCGTCGCGGCCGCCGATCGTGTTTTGGAACTCGGCGACCATGCACTGTATGCAGACCGTGCGAAAATTACAGCGCGCCGGGATCGGCGTGTTTTTCACGATCGATGCCGGCCCCCAGGTCAAGGCCGTCTGCCTGCCGGAACATGAAGAGCAGGTTCAGGCAGCGCTTGTATCGACGGACGGAGTACTCGACGTGATGGTGACCGGGCTTGGTGACGCGGCCCGGCTGCTGGATCTTTAATGAAAAACGTTCTTGCAAGTGCGCCCGGCAAGGTCGTGTTGTCCGGTGAGTATGCTGTTCTGCACGGCGCACCGGCGGTTTGTATGGCCGTCAACCGGCGTGCCGTTGCCAGGGTAAGCAAGACAAATACGGAATGGAATTCCGTCTCCGCGCCCGGCTATTCGACGGTCGAGGGGCGCTTTGTTCACGAAAAAGCGGCGCCGCGGTGGCTGCAGGGAGGCGACGAATTCCCGCTTGTCGATGCCGCATGGCGGACACTCGCTCCGTCAGGCGACGACTGTCTGCACATAGAACTCGACACACGCGCTTTCCATGACAAAGCGAGTGGCGCGAAACTCGGCCTTGGATCCAGCGCGGCGTTAACCGTTGCGCTGACAGCCGCGCTGGCACCCTCTGGTAAACTGCTCGACAGTGCGCTGCGCGTGCATCGCAGGTTGCAGTCCGGCGTCGGCAGTGGCGTAGACGTCGCGACCTCGTTAAGCGGCGGCCTGCTGGAATACCGCATGCAGGGAGCCACTTGCTCCTCACTCAGTTGGCCGGAAGGGTTGTTTTATCGCCTCGTCTGGAGCGGCGTTGCGGCGAGTACGGCAAGCAAGCTGCAGCGACTTCAGGAAGCGGGGCACAGGCAATCGCAAGACGCACTGCTGAGGTCAGCGGCGAGTATGGCAAGCGCGTGGCGTTCGGCAACGACCGTGCTGAACCAGCTTCCGGACTATATCGAGACGCTGCGAGAATTCAGCGACGACTATGATCTCGGTATATTTGCGGCTGGCCACGATAAACTCGTTGCCGAAGCGCTGGCCGCGGGACTGGTGTACAAGCCCTGCGGTGCGGGTGGCGGCGACGTCGGTATTTTGATGGGCACCAATAATGAACAACTGGATGAATTCTTGACGCACCCAACGGTATCCGGACGTCATGTCCTGGAGTGTGAAATAGACATGCAGGGCGTTGAGAGGAAGAGACTTTGAAGGACTCTCGGCTAGCGGGTCTATACAGGCTCAAGGTGCCCGAACGCATCGACGCCTTGCGGCAAGCGGGCTGGCTATCGGACAGAGACGCCGCGAGGCTGACGGCTGGCCAGCAGGTTTTGTCTGCCAGCGCCGCGGACAGAATCATTGAAAACGTCGTCGGTGTTTTCGGCCTGCCGTTTGCTGTCGCGCCCAATTTTCGCGTGAATGACAGGGACTACCTCGTGCCGATGGTCGTTGAGGAGCCTTCTATCGTCGCCGCGGTCAGCGGTGCTGCGCGACTGTTCCGCGACAGCGGAGGGTTCAGGGCCCGGTGTGACGAATCCCTTCTTGCC
Organism: uncultured Gammaproteobacteria bacterium; assembly: GCA_963760395.1. Taxonomy (GTDB): domain Bacteria; phylum Pseudomonadota; class Gammaproteobacteria; order Steroidobacterales; family Woeseiaceae; genus UBA1847. Next base: position 178,265 of record CAVXCX010000013.1, on the reverse strand, counting down.
GGACAGGTCCACATCAGCGCTGTCAGTAATCCGCAGGCCGCTGTTGAGGCGCTGCAGGCAAACAAACAGTCGCTGCTTGAGGCGGCGAACGCCGTTCACCCGCGGTTGCGAGCGCGAGGTGGCGGTGTGCGCGACCTTGAAGTATGTATTCTCGAGCTGCCGGACGGCGCGCCCTTGCTCCGCGTTCACTTGTTAGTCGACACCGTTGATGCGATGGGCGCCAATCTGGTCAACACCGTGTGCGAGGCGGTCGCGCCGAGAATCGCGAGTCTCTGTGAAGGTGAGGTTTGCTTGCGCATTCTGTCGAATCTCGTCGACAGATCTGTCGTGACGGCTGAAATCAGTGTGGCAGCGAAAGATCTCGCCGGCAGTGATTTTGACGGAGCTGCATTGCGCGACGCGATCGTGATGGCCAGCGACATTGCTCGAGTCGATCCCTATCGGGCCGCGACGCATAACAAAGGCGTCATGAACGGCATCGATGCGATGGCACTTGCTACGGGTAATGATTGGCGGGCGATCGAGGCCGGCGCACATGCGTATGCGGCGCTGAACGGGAGCTACCAGCCGTTAACACGATGGAAGAGGGGTGCAGAAGGCGACCTGCAGGGAGAAATCGTCATTCCACTTAAGGTAGGCACCGTTGGCGGGACGCTGGCAGCAAACCCTGCTGCAGCTCTCGGGCTTGCTATCAGTGGCGCAGAAACGGCCACGGAGCTGGCGCTCCTAATGGCGTCCGTTGGCCTCGCACAGAACTTTGCAGCGCTGCGGGCATTGTCAAGCAGCGGCATCCAGCAAGGCCACATGAAACTGCATGCGCGAAGCATCGCGGCTGCTGTTGAGACCCCTGAGGAGCATTTTGACGAACTTGTCACCAGGCTTGTCGATAGCCGCGAGATAAAACGCTGGAAGGCGGAAGAGATACTTGGGGATCTGCAGGCGGCGGTCGCACTCGGGAAAGAGCCCCACGGAATGGCAGCTGGCAAGATCATCCTGTTTGGCGAACATGCCGTGGTCTATGGTCGTCACGCGTTGGCGCTGCCCGTTCCGGAGGCTGTCAAAGTGTGTGTCGAGGCAGCGGATTCATGTACCACTTTGGCGATTCCCGCCTGGGGTTTCTCCGGCAGAGTCGACCTCGACGCTTTGCAGGGTGTCGACGCGGCGGTCGCGTTGATACTCCGCGAACTCGGTGTTGCAGATACACACTTTTCTATCGTAGTGGACTCAGAGTTGCCGAGGGGAATGGGGCTCGGGTCTTCGGCAGCTATTGCTGTCGCGATTACGCGGGCTGTTTCGAATGTAATGGGCCTTAACATTGAGAATGATCGCATCAACGCGATCGCGTTCGAGTGCGAAAAACTGGCGCACGGTACACCGTCCGGTGTGGACAATACGTTATCGACGTTTGCCGAGCCGATGCTGTTTCGCAACGACGGCGAGCTGCATATCGAGAAGCTCGATCTGACCGAAACGCCGCCCCTGCTCGTTGCGTACGGTAACGAGGCGGGACGTACGGATGAGCAGGTCGCCGGCGTACGGCAGCGGCGGGCGAAATCGCCACAGCGCTATGATGCGATTTTTGACGAGATTGACCGGATTAGCCTGGCCGGTGTGTCGTTGTTACAGACGGGCAATTACACTGAACTGGGTCTGGCGATGAACATTTGTCACGGTTTGTTGAATGCGCTCGAGGTATCGACGCCGGAGCTCGAACAAATGACGGCACTTGCCCGGCAGTCCGGTGCGGCCGGCGCGAAGCTGACAGGCGCCGGTGGCGGGGGCTCGATCATAGCGCTGTGTCCGGGAACGATGGACGAGGTGCGCGATGCGATGCAGTATGCCGGCTATCGAACCCTGGTCCTCGAGCAATGAACGACAGCCATAGAGTAGTTTCGTCAGAGAGCGAGGAGTTAATCCTAGTCGACCGCAACGACAAGGAAATTGGCTCGCTTTCCAAGGCCGAGTGCCACAATGGTGGCGGTGTTTTGCACCGCGCGTTCTCACTTTTCCTGTTCGACGAAAACGGGGGGCTCTTGCTGCAACAGCGCGCCGAGGGCAAGCGGCTGTGGCCGGCTTACTGGTCGAATAGCTGCTGTAGCCATCCGCGACGTGGCGAATCCATGGAGACCGCGACCCGGCGGCGGCTGAGCGACGAGCTTAACGTCGAAGCGTCGCTCGAGCATGTCTATTGGTTCTGTTATACGGCAGGCTTTGGCGAGGCCGGATCAGAGAACGAACTGTGCCACGTCTATCTCGGTCGAATCAGCGCTACTGTGCAGCCGAATGACAGTGAGATTGCAGCCGTGCGGTTTGTCTCCGCAGGTGATCTAGACGACGAACTGGCGCAGGTTCCCGAGCGTTTTACCCCCTGGTTCAAGCAGGAGTGGCAGGAATTGACGGGAAACTATCGCGAACGCCTGGCGAGATACTGCGACCTGCGTTGATCGAGTCAGCGCCTGGCTAGCGCTCAGGCGATGTACTTGTAGTACTCGATGCCAAGATCGGTGAAGTGCCGGCTCTCAGTGCCACCAACTCGATCGATAACGAATTCGTTACTGGGAACATAGTCGAGGTCTTTCGCGCGACGTCCATCATGCAGCGATTCGTATTGCTCGCGATTCAGGTCGACCGTAAACTGCATGGCGTCGGCGAAGCGGATCTTCTTGGTAGCTTCGCGCCACCCGTCGGCCATAAAGAACGGGATGACCTCGGCCGCGTCGCCGCTACCGTATCCGAGTGTCAGCACTTCTTCGCCAGCGCTCAGTGAATTCTCATCCAGAGCCTGTTCGAAACCCGCTGCCATCCAGGCGGGTAATGCTGCTGTGTAGAGATTGCCCAGATCCAGCATTGTGTCACTGCCCAGTGCCAGCTTGTCGAGAATTTCCTTGCGGTAATGTCGCGATGCGCGAAACGCCCGCAGCGCGGCCATCGTCAATGGATAAGCCTCGTATTGCATTTTTTCCGGGCTCGCCAGTGCGGTAACTTCTGGCTTGCTCGCCATCTCGACGCGCACCGCATCTATGTTGACGCCAGCCTCATAACAGTACGACGCCAGTTCGGCGCGGTCTGCAGCGGTGCCCTGGCTCAGTGCAAACAGATAAGAAACCGCCCAACCGGTTTCGGGCATGCGCCGATAGGGCCGATGCATGAAGACGGTTCGAAGCGAACGCAAATAGGCACTCGGATCAAGCTCGCGTTTAACGTACATATCGTTGAGCGCGTGCAATGTCTCGTCGATATAACAGGTCGTCGAATACTTGCCATTGAATACCGGAAAGTCCTGCACCTGGTGCGACTCGGAGCGATCCTGACCGCAAAAGCGCATCATCGGTTTACGGAAATCCATGATCCGGTAGTCTGATGCCGACCCCGAACCGATAAGATCGACCACCGCCAGTTGTGGGTCTTCTTCAAGCAGCATGGCGACTGCTCCGGCACCTTGAGTTGGCTCACCGGAACTGCCTCGCGCGTATTCCGCGATATCGGCACAAACAACAATGGCCTGGCTGCCGCGGCCGTCGAGTGCCAGGTGCCGAATGGCGCCCTTCATCCCGTAGACGCCGCCGAGACAGGCATGCTTGAACTCGGGTACCTCGCAACTGCGCGAAATTGGTGGCTTGCCGCGGGCAATTAGCGCGGCATCGACCATGCCCTTGACGACGATCGCGCCGGCTGAGTTGTCGGTGCTTGACTCGGTCCCCAGGCCCAGGAATTTGACCCGCGCCGGGTCGACGTCGTACTGATCGATGAGTCGCAGGACGGCATTGGCCGCCATCGTGTAAACGCTGTGATTCGGGCCGCGGACGCGGAAACTGCGCCCCACGACCTCGCGAATCTTCGGCCACTGACTATTCGTCCAGTCACACCAATCCTCAAGCCAAACCCGATAGGGCGGGACGTAGGCGGCAAGGCCGCTGATTCCAATAGCTTTGCTGGATCTGGACATGTCTCAATGCTGAGGTAGACGTAACCCCCGGATTTTAGTGGTACCGGCGGTATCACTCAACCATTTATTCAACTGTTATTGTGATTGAGTCCGAGGCGATCGGCGGATCGTGCGGAATATGCCGGTAGTCACCGAGCAGCATACGCAGCGTGTGCGTGCCTGGTTCAAGCGATATTTCGGTCGCGGTACTGCCATCACCGAAGTGCACATAATTGGCGTTAGCCGGTATCGGTAAATCCAGCGTCGGCAGACCTGTGTCGATCAGCAGATGGTGGTGGCCCGAATGCGGTTGATCGTCGCCGGCCTTGGTGACGCTCATGCCCTCTATTCCAAACTCGATCGCTATCGGGTTCGAGACCACGTCACCGTCCGCTGGTGTTATGAAAAATACGCGAGCGCCTGCAGGTGAAGCGGTGCGCTTGAGGGCAACTATTTCTGCTGCTGTTTCTGTGATGGCTTCTGCGCTGGGTGCGGCTTCAGCCGATTCCCCGCCCATTGGCTTTTCAGCCGCCTTTTCACCGCATGCCGCGAGACTCACCGCCAGGGCTACCAAGACCGTGGTGTTGCGTATTACAGGCATATCCCATTCCCCTTTTAGTTTGATGTGACCGAGACCAGCGCGAATAACAGCGCGCCGAGCAAGGTCACGGCGGTACCCACGTTATAGGCTACGACCAGCGCCACGTACTTCACAAATGTCAGGAACCGACCTTGACCATAGACGTGGCGCATCGCCATGTACAGGTACACCGGTATATACAGAGAGGCTGCGACGATAGTGAGCGATGTGATGAGCTCTGGAATATGAATCAATGCCGCAAACCTGGCGAACAGTATTTGCAGGATGAGAATCAGGAAAAAGAAAGCATGGTAGTGAATTACGAACAGAATATGCTCTACAAAATATCGGCGTGACAGCGGGTAGAGAATTTTCAAGACCAGCGCCATCAGGGGCAGTAAGACGATCAGCGCGACCGGGATATTGTCGAGCAGCAGGTCGCCAAGCGACTTGCCGCCATCGGCGGTGACCTTTTCGCAGACCTCCTTGATCTTCTCCACTGTAAAGCGTCTTTTGAACCATTCGGGCAGCTCATCAAGATCACCCGTCTCGACATTGCAGGCACCGGTGTCGTCATCGACCTGGATGTTGAATCCGGCGTCGCCCAGCTCGTTGACCTTGACTTCGAAATCGCCGTCCGTGTTTTCCGTGGACTCGGTGGCTTTTTCGTCGGCCTGTTGTTCGCCTTCAATAACCGTATTGCCGACGATGATTCCCTCGGCGGCAAGTTCGTCCAGGATCTCCTTTTTTGCGGCCGCAACCTGTGCAGCTTCTTCTGCCTGTTGCTCCGGCGTAGGTTCGGGCTGCGGTTCGAATAGCAGGCTCAGATCGTCGCGGGGATCGAAAAACGCGACGACGAAAAAGATCACGCTCAAAACAAGGTAGGTACGAAACGGTGGCATGTAGCGAGCACGCCGTCCTTCAAGATAGTCGCGTGTCAGCTGCCCCGGTCGCATGAACAGTGGTATGAGGGTGCGCCACAAGCGTGAGTCGATCTCGAGCAAATCGCCGAACGCGTCACTGATCAGTTCCCAGAGGCTGATCAGCCGGTTGCGTGCGCGCTGCCCACAGATTCCACAATACTGTCCCTGAAGCGGCGCGCCGCAGTTGAGGCAGTCAGTATTCTCGATACCCGGAATTTCTTCGCCGACTTCTTGCCGAAGTACACGGCTGGATACGCTGGCCGCATCGCCGAATTCCTCGGCGAGTGCCGCATCGACGTTGGCGAAAATGCTGGCCTGCATTTCAGCCAGGGCATCTTCAGTCTGGCACGGTAGCTGCAGAGTCCAGGTCGTTACGGCGTTGGTATTGCTGCCGGACTCGAACACGCGTGCCTCAGTAACAGCGTCGTGCTGCAGCAGCTGCTCGCGCAGTTCCGATAGCCACGGCTGCAGACCAGCGTCTGTGCCAGGCTCGGCCTGAAATATCAGCTCATAGAGTGGCCCGGCCGCGCTGCTCATTGGCCGGGTCAGGCTTTCCGGGTTTTATTCTTACTTGCGGGTTTCTTTTTCGCCACTCGTTTGACGGCCGGTTTTTTTCGGGGAGCCGCTTTCTTTTTTGCCGCCTTGACCGGCGCAGAGGTACCTGCCTGGTTTCGAGCCAGCTCATCGGTCGTAAAGTCATCCACCGCAAGTAGTGCGGAAACCTTCTCATGATATTCGCGCAAGGCGAGTGCCTCGGCTTTACTAATAACCTGCGCTTTCTCCGCTTCGTCTATCTGCAGTCCAAGATCGCCCGCTGCAATCAGGCCCTCTTTCCGCGCCTGTCGCAGACGACGCTCGAGCGGTCGGTGCTTCTGGGTCAGCTCCAGGGCTTCCTGCAACAGACCTAGCGGGTTGCCGGGCTCGTTGGTCGTATAGGCGAAAGCACTGAGGCGCTCACGTGCTTCGCCGGGCGTCGTCGCGAGTTCGACTACCCGGCTGGCTATCTCGTCCGACGGCGCCGAATAGGTGCGGCCGCGCGGGAAAATAAAGAAACGCAGCAATGCGGCAATGGGTCGATTCGGGAAATTCCGCAAGAACGAATGCAGGGATTCCTGTGCCTGGTACATAAGGGTTCGAACCGACCACTCGACGAGTGGCAGGTCGGTTGCTCGCCGACCCTGGTTTTCGAAGTGTTTCAACACGGTCGATGCGAGGTACATCGAACTCAGGACGTCGCCCAGGCGAGCCGAAAGTAATTCGCGCTTCTTCAGTGCGCCACCCAGCGTAAGCATTGCGAAATCCGAGGCGACCGCGAAGCCGGCACTGTATCGATTGATGTTCTGGTAGTAGCGCCGCGTCGGCGTGTTTAGCGGTACGCGACTGAACTTCGCATGCGTGAGCGCGAGGAAGAAAGAACGTGCCATGTTGCTGATCGCGTAGCCGATATGACCAAACAGTGCATCATCAAACTCAATAAGGCCGCGATCATGGTCTTCGTCAGCCGCCGCATGCAGCTCGCGGAGTACGAACGGGTGGCAGCGAATTGCGCCCTGACCGTAAATGATCAGGCTGCGAGTCAGAATATTTGCGCCCTCGACGGTGATTGCGATGGGCGTCGCCATGTAACTGCGGCCCAGGTAATTGCTCGGCCCCATCATGACGGCCTTGCCGCCGTGCACGTCCATCGCGTCATTGGCTGTCTTTCGGCCAAGTTCCGTGCAGTGGTACTTCAGGATGGCGGATGGCACGGCGGGCTTTTCGCCCTGATCGATAGCGCCTGCCGTAACGGCGACTGCCGCATTCATGATGTAAGTGTGCCCGGCGATGCGCGCGATCGCTTCGCCGACGCCCTCGAAATTGGCTATCGACGTATTGAATTGCTTGCGAATAACGGCGTAGGCGCCTGTTGCGTAACTGGCGGCCTGCCCGCCACCGGAAGCTGTCGACGGCAGCGTGATCGCTCGCCCGACGGACAGCAGCTCGACCAGCATCTTCCAGCCTTTGCCGGCCATCTCCGGGCCACCGATGATGTAGTCGAGCGGAACAAACACATCCTTGCCGGACGTGGGTCCGTTCTGGAAGGCAACTGACAGCGGGTAATGACGTCGCCCGACCTCAACCCCCGGTGTGTCGGTAGGGATTAGCGCGGCCGTAATGCCGTACTCGCTTTCCTCGCCAATCAGATGGTCCGGATCGTAGAGCTTGAAGGCCAGCCCGAGTACCGTGGCTACAGGCGCCAGGGTGATGTAGCGCTTGTCCCAGTTAAGGCGAATTCCGGTAATCGTCTTGCCATTCCATGTGCCCTTGCAAACGACGCCGTTGTCGATGAGCGCCGCCGCGTCCGATCCTGCTTGCGGAGACGTCAGCGCGAAACAGGGAATCTCGGTGCCGGCTGCAAGACCAGGCAAATAGCGTTCTTTCTGTTCTTCAGTGCCGTAATGCAACAGCAATTCGGCGGGCCCAAGCGAATTCGGTACGCCGACCGTGGACGAGGCTGTTGCACTGCGGCTGGCGAGCTTGGTGATGACTGCGGCGTTGGCATAGGCTGAGAACTCGAGGCCGCCATACTGTTTGGGAATAATCATCGCGAAGAATTTCTTCTCGATGATGTAATCCCATACTTCCTTGGGCATGTCGGCGTATTCGTGGCATATGGCCCAGTCGTCCAGCATCCTGCAGAGTTCTTCGCAAGGGCCGTCAAAGAACGCCTGTTCTTCCTCCGAGAATTTCGGCGCCGGATAGGACATGAGTTTGTCCCATTCGGGCATACCGGAGAACAGTTCGCCGTCCCACCAGACGTTACCGGCTTCCAGCGCTTCGCGCTCGGTATCCGACATCGATGGCAACATCTTGCGGTAAATGGCGAGCAGTGGTTTGGTGATCTTCTCGCGCCGCACCTCGATGAGGTTGGGGACAATCATCAGCCCATACAGAAGCGTCAGGAATATCTTCCAGAGCACGTGACCGTCGCCAAAGACCCAGTAGGCGAGCAGCGCGACGCCGGCGGCAATGGTCGCAGTGCGCAGATCCACGCGCTGATAGGCGAGGTAAATTCCGCCGCCAACGAACAGCAGCAGCCAGAACAAACTAACAAGGAAACCGGACAACTCGTGCACCTCGCAAGGTCAACATTGAATGGCATCACCCTCAGGTGAAGCCCGAATATACGCTATAGCAGTTCTTCGATCGCGGCACGCTCCTCGCGAAGTTCGGCCTCGGTCTTGTCCATCCGTTCGCGGCTGAAGTCGTCGATGGACAGGCCCTGCACAATTTCATACTGGCCTTCACGACAGCGAACCGGGTAGGAATAGACGATGCCCGGCTCAATGCCATAACTGCCATCGGCGGGGATCGCCATACTGACCCAGTCATCATCCGCTGAACCAAGCGCCCAGTCGTGCATGTGGTCAATCGCCGCAGACGCGGCGGATGCGGCCGACGAAGCACCACGTGCTTTGATGATCGCCGCACCACGTTGTTGCACAACCGGAATAAACTCATCGGCCAGCCAGGACTGATCGACCAACTCCGGCACCGCGCGGCCGCTGACACTTGCATGATTGACGTCGGGATACTGCGTCGCCGAATGATTTCCCCAGATCGTCATGCAACGAATGTCATTGACGTGGCTTGCTGTCTTCGCAGCAAGCTGCGCTTTTGCCCGATTGTGATCGAGCCTTGTCATGGCCGTGAAGTTACGGGGATCGATGTCGGGCGCGTTGCTGCTCGCAATCAATGCATTCGTGTTCGCCGGGTTGCCGACAACGAGAACGCGGATGTCAGACTTCGCATGATCGTTCATCGCCTTGCCTTGCACCGAAAATATCGCGGCATTGGCTTGCAGCAGATCCTTGCGCTCCATTCCAGGACCGCGAGGGCGCGCGCCAACGAGCAACGCATAGTCGCTGTCTTTAAATGCGAGATTCGCGTCATCGGTAGCGACAATCCCGGCCAGCGTCGGAAACGCACAGTCGTTGAGTTCCATGACTACGCCATTCAAGGCCGGGAGTGCGGGCGGAATTTCCAGAAGTTGGAGGATGACGGGCTGGTCGGTGCCAAGCATCTGGCCGGAGGCAATTCTGAAAGCTAGCTGATAGCCGATCTGGCCGGCAGCGCCAGTTATGGTGACGCGAACGGGTGATTTCATTGGTGGTTTCCTGGGTTGTAAAGCGACAAGTTGCAACGCGATTTTAGCATCGCCGCCGCCATCAGACACGGGTGTTATTTACTTATCCGTGTCTGAGTCGTCGAAATCAGGAAATACCTGCCGAAATTCTATGTATTCGTCTTCTGCTTGCTTATCCCGACCACTTTCCCGGAGTTCGCGAATACAGATGGTCCAGGTTTCAGGGGTTTCTCGGACCGCAGCAGGGCAGGCCTGGTCGGTTGCTTCCTCGCTAACAATCGCCTCAAATGCCGCCGCCGCGCTGCGGGCTTCAGTGTTAACGCGCTTGGCCAACTGCCTGTCTGCCTCGTCGCGGCGCTGGGCGGCGAGCTCCGCCGACACGTCGTCCGCCGACATCGTCGAGGGTGTGCTGGCCGCTGCCCGGACGGCTTTCGGACCCGGGTCCGAGCCAGCCTGTGCCCGTGCCAGCTCTTCGGCATCCTGCAGCACAGTCATTTCACGCAGCGCAAACTCGTCTTTTACAGGCGCATCGAGGTAGGTCGACGTCGACGCGCGCTTCCTCTCTGCTTGTTGCTGAGAATCTGCTGGCTCAATAGAGGCTGGCGGCAGGGATTGTGGCGCCAACCTGCCGACCTTAGCCGCAACGTCCTCACTGGGCATGACTCGCTGGTCTAACGTATCGCTGTCCGCACTTTGCGCCGCGCCAGTGGCGTTCAGATCAGTCGAGGGTAGTTGGCTCAATTCCAGCACAAATGCGAAGCTCAAGGCTATCGTTGCCGCCCAGGCGACCGGTCGCATCCAGGCCCGCGCGCGTGCATAGGGCGACGCAGCAGCAGCCGCCATTTTCAGGACCTTTTCGTCCAGATGAGCGGGCGCACGTTCGTTCGCCATCGCACGATAAGCATCCGTCACGCTGGCATCATTAACGCGATTTTCGGCGTCTCTTTTCATGTTTGCTCCGGGTCTTCGTCGATCGCGGCACGGAGTTTTTGTACCGCATAACGTAGCCGGCTTTTGGCGGTTTCGCGATTGCTGCCTGTCACCAGCGCGATATCGTCGATGCTCAGCCCCGCCTCCTCATGAAGCAGGAAGGCATCCCGCTGCTCGTCGGGAAGATTCAGAAGCGCCTTTGACAGGCGCTCTTTCGCCAGACTGCGTTCTGTTGCTGTCTCCAGCGTCTCGCCTGGGTGCGCGTGCAGTTCCACCTCCAGCTCGGCAGTATTCGAATGGCGCTTATTGCGGCGCAAATGATCGATAAAGCAATTGTGTGCTACCCGGTACAGGAAGGTCGTAAATTTTGCGGTCGGCCGGTAGCTTGCGCGCGCCTTGACGATCTTGCCCCAGACATCCTGGAAGATGTCCTCGGCCGTATCTCGATGTCGACAGAGTCGCAACAAATAGCGGTACAAAGGGTCGTTATGGCGTCGATACAAGGTTTCAAACGCCGCAATGTCGCCGTCCTTGTAGCGCAGCATCAATGCACTGTCGTCGGGAATGTGCCCCATGACCGGAGCATAGGCGAGCCCTATCCTGCTGGAAAGAGCCTTTACTGGTCGCACCACCGATTCTGCGTTCGCTGCCATCGTTTTCTCGTCCCTTGAAGCAGTGTAAACGTGGCTTCAGCGGCTGCAGGGTTAGAAAAATCGACAAAAAGGGCTTGCAATCGGACTTCTCAGTGTTATAGTTGACTATAACACCAGATCACCAATCTGGGCCAAGCAGAACACAAAGGGTCCGGGAGACCGACGATGTTTGAACGACTGACGCATAGCAACGAAATAATCAGCCTCACAATCCTGTTGTTGATGGCCATGGCCCTTGTGGCAAGCCAGGCCGACGCGACAATTCAGGACGAGGTCAGGGACGCGGCAGCAATGGAGCAGGCACGCAGCGAGAATGAGACTGACATGTCTTTCAGCGCCACGATTGAAGGGCACATTAATGGAATACCACTCGTAATTTCGATCGGCACGGTGGCCGAATCCGGTCTTTTCCGTCTCGAAAGTCAGTAGAGTGGCCGTACGATTAATGGCGCAGGTGTCATCGAAATTACTGCGTACATGTAAACGCCAATAGCACGAACCGGGAACCGACAGTCAATGGATCCAAAATGGGATGAAGATCAGCCGATTTATCGTCAACTTCGCGATCGCGTTGTTGCGATGATACTGGAGGGCGTTCTCGGCGACGGCGACGCGTTGCCGTCCGTGCGAAACGTGGCCGCCGAGTATCGCCTCAATCCGCTCACCGTACTGAAGGGTTACCAGGAACTCGTCGACGAAGGCTTGGTTGAAAAGAAAAGAGGTCGCGGCATGTTCGTTAACGACGGCGCGCGCGTCAACCTGCTGAAAGCTGAGCGACAGCGATTTCTGGACAAGGAATGGCCGAAAGTGCTTGCGACAATCGAGCGGCTTGGGCTGGACGAGACCGACCTGTTGCGTGCAAAACCTACGAAAAAAGATGCAGGAGTGAAGAATGACTAGCCTCGTCAATGCCCGCGGCGTATCGAAGCATTTCGGCGCGGTCCGAGCTGTTGATGACGTGAGCTTCAGCATAGAGAAGGGCAAGATCCTCGGATTAATCGGTCCAAACGGCGCGGGCAAGACGACCTTGCTGAAAGCGGTACTTGGATTGACCGATTGTGAGGGCGAACTCTCGGTGTTGGGACTCGATCCGTTCAAGCAGCGCAAGGAGCTCTTGAAGAACATCTGTTTCGTTGCCGATGTTGCAGTGTTACCACGTTGGATCAAAGTTACGCAGTTGCTTGAATTCGTGGAATCGGTGCATCCGAATTTTTCGCGCAAACGCGCCGAAGGCTTTCTGAGCCAAACCAAAGTTCGATCAAACGCGAAAGTTCGCGAACTTTCCAAGGGCATGGTGACCCAGTTACACCTGTCTATCATTATGTCTATAGACGCGAAGTTGCTGGTTCTCGATGAACCAACGCTGGGCCTGGATATCATCTTCCGCAAAGAGTTTTACAGCAATCTGCTGAACGATTACTTCGACGAAGAGCGCACCATCCTGATCACGACACACCAGGTCGAGGAAATCGAAAACCTGTTGACGGACATCATGTTCATCAACGATGGCAAGATCTTGCTCGACAAGCCGATGGAATCGCTGGCCGGATCTTTCGTCGAGCTCCTGACGTCCGGCGAATTAGCGGTGAAAGCAAGAGGACTTGGGCCGATCGCAGAGCATGAGATGTTCGGCAAGTCCGTCTTGCTGTTCGAAGGCGTCAGCCGGGATAACCTGGAGGGCCTGGGCGAGCTGCGCACACCTTCGGTGGCGGATCTGTTCGTTGCCAAGGTGAAGGGGGCACGCAAATGATGGGCAATCTGTACGCATTACTGAAGCGCGAAGTCTGGGAACATCGATCGATCTATGTGACCCCGCTGGCAATCGCCAGCATCGTCACGCTCGGTACCCTGGCGATGCTGTTGTTCGCGGGTGGTTTTGCGAAGGAGCTGGATATCGCGATATTCGGGGCAACCAATATCGCGGGTGACGCCGAACGACAGGCGGCATTGACCGGCTTTTTTGTCGGGACGTCGGGGGTATTCCTGCTGGCGGCAATGGTGCTCACGGTCTTCTATACGCTGGATTCCTTGTACGCCGAGCGCAAAGACAAGAGCATCCTGTTTTGGCGATCGATGCCGGTGACTGACGCCGAAGCCGTGATCTCGAAACTCACAACGGCCGTCGTGATTATTCCGTTGGTGACTGTCGCTGTGGTCATTGCGACTCACCTCGTTAATCTTACAGTTACGAGCATCTGGGTCAGCGCCAAGGGCGCCGATGCCGGCCATTTGATTTGGGGTTCAGTGCCGTTGCTGGACAACTGGCTCGCGGCTCTGATCGTCACCCTGGCAAGCGCCATATGGATGTCGCCATTCGTTGGCTGGTTTTTGTTCGTATCCGCGTTTACGAAACGCTCGCCCTTGCTGATGGCATTTATGCCACTGGTTCTTATTCCTATAATTGAATTTATCTTTCTCAGGTCGTCCTTTTTTGCCGACGCGGTCTTCAGCCGCAAAGGGATGATCCCATTATTCCGCGGCATGGATATGGAGGATTTCTTCGATGAAGACAGTCTGCATATCAGCGAAGAGGCAGTGAGTTTGCTGTCGCGCCTCGATGTTATTCAGTTCCTGACGAGTCCCTCCATGTGGGGCGGCGTGATCGTCTGCGCCTTGTTCGTGACGGCCGCAATTTACATGCGACGCTACCGCGACGAAAGCTAATTCAGCACCTCGCCTCCCTGGGGGCGTCAGGGCTTGCTGCGAATGCTGAACTTTCGCAGTTTGCCTCGAAACTGGTGGTAACCGAGACCCAGCAAATCTGCCGCTAGCCGCTGGTTAAAGCGAGCCTTCTCGAGGGCTGCTTGCAGCAGCTCTATTTCCATGTCTGCGAGTCGTTGTTTCAAGTCGGTCGGTAGGAGAAGACTGCGCCGTTTTGACGGGCTCACTCTGGACTTTGCGGACGCATCCTGTGCCATCCTGAAGGGTGAATCAAACGGGTCGAGCGCAATATTCGTGATTAGCTCTTCGGGATCATTTGCGCGATACACGCTTCGTTCAATAGTGTTTTTCAATTCACGAACATTGCCGGGCCACTTATTTCGCAATAGCGCCGAGGATGCTCGCGGACTGAATCCCGGAAAATAATCGCGTTTGAGTTCGCTCACCATATGGATCGCAAAAGCATTTGCGAGTGGCAGGATGTCTTCGACACGCTCTCGCAACGGCGGAACTGTGATGACGTCAAATGCCAGTCGATCAAGTAGATCCTTACGAAAACGCCCCTCGGCCGCGAGCGACTGCAGGTTGGAGTTGGTCGATCCGACAATACGGACGTCAACCCTGAGAGTCTCGTTTCCACCGACTCGCTGAACCTCTCCATATTCAATCGTGCGCAGGATTTTCTCCTGCATCCTGAGTGAGATAGTGGCGAGTTCGTCGAGGATCAGGGTGCCGCCGTCCGCGCGTTCGAAGTGGCCGATGTGGGTTTTGGCGGCACCAGTAAATGCACCGGCCTCGTGGCCGAATAATTCGGATTCGAGGATGCTCTCGGTTAGCGCCGCACAATTCACCTTGACGACGCTCTGTTCCCAGCGATCCGAGAGGAAATGCAGGCGTGAGGCAATCAGTTCCTTGCCGGTGCCTCGCTCACCAACAACGAGTACCGGCTTCGACAACGTCGCAGCCCGTGACACATGTTCGAGCATTTCCAGGAACGCCGGTGCCTCGCCAATGAGTTGTTGCTTTTCGGGGCTTATCGACATTGGCTAATTAGACCAGAAGTTAGCGAAATAAGCGAAAAAGTGGGGAGAAATGCTATTCTTTTAAGTGGCGGCCACGACACTGTCCTGCTTTTTATCTCGTAAAAACAGTGACTTATCGATAATCGTCGTGTTTGGCACGAATGCTGCAACCTATTTGAGTAGGATTCACACGATAAAGAGGACACACTCATGGGCATATTCACGAGATTCAGCGACATCGTGAACTCGAATATCAACGCCATTCTCGACAAAGCCGAGGATCCGGAAAAGATCGTGCGGCTGATGATCCAGGAGATGGAGGACACGCTGGTGGAGGTTCGCTCCGCCGCTGCGAGGTCCATCGCCGACAAGAAAGACCTGAACCGCAAGATCGAGAGGCTGGATCGCGAGACGCGAGACTGGAATGAGCGGGCGGAACTTGCGATGCGCAAGGGGCGCGAGGATCTCGCCAAGGCAGCACTTATAGAAAAGTCCAGGGTTTCGACGGCGGTGGACGTGTTGAAGGACGATTATGTGGCGGTCGACGACGGCCTCGCCAAACTGAACGAGGATATCGCGCGTCTGGAGGCCAAGCTGGAAGATGCCAAGACCCGCCAGAAGGCCCTGCTGGCACGCCACAAGACAGCTAACAGTCGACTGGCAGCGCGCAAGAAGATACACGACTACAAGATTGATGACGCGATGGTCCGATTTGAGGCCTATACCCGCCGTATTGACGATGTCGAAGGTCGCGTAGAAGCCTACGATCTGGGTCTGCCAAAAGACTTGAATCACGAATTCGCGGGGCTGGAGGCTGAAGAGTCGGTGAATAAAGAGCTTGATGCGCTGAAGGAGCGTGTGGCGGCCGAGCGAAATCGGAACGCAGAGACCGGGTGATTGGAACCAAAGGGAGGAATAACGTATGAGTCGAGGTACATGGGATGCAGACTTTGGACCTTTACGTGGATTTTATCGCGACCGTGAAAACGGCTGGGTGTCCGGCGTTTGCGCTGGCATTGCAGACCGCTTCAACTTCCAACTTGGCACTGTCAGAATCATCGCCCTAATCAGTCTGCTGCTGTTCTTCTGGTTATCCGCCGCTATTTACCTGGCGGCGACGCTACTGATTAAAGAGAAGCCGCTCGTTTATTCCGGGGGGCGCTCTGAGTACGATTTTTGGCGGACCTATCGCAGCGAACACTGGAGACGTTCATGAATTCCTACAGCGACACATCGAGCGGCAGACTGTATCGAGATGCCGACCGAGCTGTGTTGGGCGGCGTTTGCGCAGGTCTCGCCAGTTACTTCGGGTTAAACCTGAAAGTCACAAGGATTCTGGCGATCATCGCGTTCTTCATGGCGATGCCATTTGCCGTATTTGCTTACCTTGCAGCCGTGGTGCTGATACCGGCAGAATCGCATGGCAACTACGACAGGGTGGTTGAGAGGGGCTGCTGCTGGGGTCTGAGACGAACGCGACGTTCGTCGAGAAATCGTGAGGAACAGCGTTCTGCAGAGCCCGACGTTCCCGGCCCGACGGTGTCCCGGCCGACAGTTGCAGAAGTCCGTGAGCGCTATAGTTCTCTCGACAAGCGCCTTGCCGAGCTCGAAAAGCAGGTAACCTCCCCGCGCTTTCAATTGGAACAGGAATTTCGGAAACTCTGATGAAAAAACATAGCAAAAGGGGCTGCCAATGAACTCCACATTTGTTTTTGTTCTTAGCATTATTGCAATTGTGTTTACGGCACAGACTATTCAAAAATACCTGAAGATCAGGAGTGAGCAGCGGCCAACGCAGGATCCGGAATTGGAGGAGACTTTGGCCCAGATAGAGCGCCTCGAGGAGAGAATCCGTGTGCTCGAACGTATTATCACGGAAAATAAATACGACCTGAGTCGCGAAATAAGCGAACTGGAATAGTGCTACGGACGACGCAATAGCCAGAACAAAAAACGCCCGTCATTGACGGGCGTTTCCATTTGCCAAATGTCAGTCCAGGCCGCTACTGACTGCGTTCCTTATAGACACGAACCTGCATGTTGAACTCTTCGGCGACGAGGTTCATTTCGTCGACAGCAGCATTATATTTCTTATTGTACATTTCGATACGTTGCTGCTTGCTGTCTTCGCCCAAATCGTCGGACCCCGCGACTGTCTCCTGTTCCGCGGTCTCTATGCACGACAAGTATTCCTCCATTGCGCTCATGTAGGATTTGACGCCACGCTGTCCTTCAATCATTTCATCTTTGGTGGCAGTCGTACCGTCAGGCACGTCGGCACGATGCGGATAGTCGCATGCGAATACCGCGGAGGCGCTCAGAAGAATCAGCGTACAAACAACGCTTGGTAACATCTTGTTCATCAGGTCGAGTTCTCAGGCCGGAAAGGTCTTTACTTTACCGGGTGCAATGGATGTGGCGCAAGGCAAAATCGCATCCCGATGTTGGCCCCTCGCGGAGCGAAAGCAGAGAAAAAACAGAGGCTTGCAGAGTATTTTCCACAATTTTGAGGCGGCATTTGCCGCTAATTGCAAATGTTATGTTCAGGCAAAAAGTGCGCGAAATGAGTCCGTACCGTCGGCCTGCGCCAATAACAATTCCAGGTAATTGTCCGCACTCATTGGGTCGCCAAAGAGCATCCCTTGTGCATAGTTGCAACCGTGCTCTTGCAGGAACACCAGTTGCGCCTCTTCCTCGACGCCTTCCGCGACAACGTCCAATTTGAGGTTGCGCCCCATTTGAATAATCGTGTCAACAATCGTCGCATCATCCGCGTTTGTTGCAATGTCCCGAACGAAGGATTGGTCGATCTTCAACGTGCTTATCGGAAACTGTTGCAAAGCGCTAAGGGACGAATAGCCTGTGCCGAAATCATCAATCGCAAGGTGCAGCCCGAGTCCATACAGCTGGTCCAGCAATTTGATGGTTCGGGTAGGATTTTCCATTAACGTCGTCTCGGTTATCTCGAGTTCGAGGGACGTGGGCGATACCTCGTGCCCCCTTAATATGGCGCGGATACGGTTAATAAAATTAACTTGCCGAAGTTGTTTCAAAGACAAATTGACCGATACACGACCCGGCGAAGTCACGGTTTTTTGCCAGATACGGAAGTCTTCGCAGACCTTGTCCAACACCCATTCACCGATCTCGATTATCAGGCCCGATTCCTCGGCGATCGGTATGAAATCAGATGGCAGAACCAGGCCGCGCTCCGGCAGTTCCCAGCGGACCAGCGCCTCCGCGCCAAAAACCTCCCCGGTCTTGAGGTTGTATTTCGGCTGGTAGTGAACCAGCAGTTCGTCACGTTCGAACGAACGTTTGAGTTTACTCTTGGTCATTAGCCGGTCGACCGAAGCTTCGTTCATCCTCGCTTCGTAGATCGAAAAGTTATTGCCACCGTTTTTCTTTGCGTGATAAAGGGCGGCGTCGGCATTTCGGATCAGGTCGATAACGTTTACCGCGTCTCTTGGATAAAACGCGACGCCCATGCTTGCTGTCATGAAGACTTCATGGCCCTGTACGAAGAACGGGTCGGCAAGCCGGTTTAACAAAGTCTGAGCCAGCTGTCGTGTCGACTTCATGCCATCCTTGCTCGGACCGAGGCGGTCGACCATCACGGCGAACTCGTCGCCGGCAAGGCGGCCGATTATTGAATTTTCCGGCAATGCCGCCGCCAGCCGTTCCGCGACTGTTTCGAGTGTCGTATCGCCGGCAAGGTGTCCGAACGTGTCATTAATCTCTTTAAAGTTGTCGACATCGATATAAAAGAGACACAAGGGATTTCGGGCCCGGCGTGCACGCGCGATACTACGTTGCAGCAGATGCTGAAACTGCATGCGATTCGGAATCTTTGTCAATGCATCGATGCGCGCGAGGTAGCGAATCCTCTTCTCCGCTCTTTGTCGTTCGGTAATGTTCTGCGCCGCATAAATTCGGCTAACTGTCTTGCCATCACTGTCTTCAACAATTGAGGAGGTGTAGGAGACAGGAATAGACTCCCCGAACTTGGATTCGAAGGCCGCCTCTTTTGGTAGCCCTGACGGTGACAGATCGGCCAGAGAGCCACTCTTGCTGGTATCCACCAGGCGATCGATCGACTCGCCAAGCAACTCATCATCCTCGAAGCCGAGAAGATGCGTGGTGGCTGTATTGATGCGTTGAATCCTGCCGTCATCGCCGGTGACGATTATGGCTTCATTCATGCCGGACAAAATATTGTCGACGTAGTCTCTTGATATTGTTGTTGTCCGAAGTCGCTCACGCATGTCGTTGAAGATTGCGGCAAGTTCGCCGAGTTCGTCGTCGCGAGTCTCTTTCAACGGCTCGCCGAAATCGGCATCGCGAAACTTCTCTGCCTGTACCCGAAGCTGTTCGATGCGCCGCGACTGGCTGCGAATGAAGAGCCAGACAATGGCACCGCACAAGATCAACACGGACAGTGTTCCGCCGATGATCCATGCGTAACTGGTATTTCGGCTTTGCACTTCGCTGGTGGCTAATTGTTCTCCGAATAACGTGTAATCAGCCGCAAGTTCGTCAAGACTGAACGAACCACTTAAATGGCCAACAATGTCATCCTGAATTACGACGGGGTATGTGACGAGCAACTGGTCGCTGAGCCAATTGGTATTCCGCCAGGCACCGTCTGGTATTCGTTGCCCGCGCTCCCAAGCCTCACCGGAGTCGAGGCTCAAACGCAGGCCCAAAAGGCTGTCCCCGAACTCCAGTGCGCGATTCATCAGGCTCTGCACTGCGTCGGCGTCGTCTACATTTTCTGTCGTGGATAGAGTATCCGCCAGGCCGCGGATCCGGAAACGGGCACGGCGCTCGAAGCTACTTTTCATGAGCGCGAAGTGCTGCTCCGAACTGGTCGTTACGATTTCGTCCGCCAGCCAGCGATACTGGCCATAGAACATAGCCAGCATTATCCCGGCGGCGACAACGCTGAGTGCCACCGCGAACAACCAAACTCGTGGAAATCTCCTGCCGATCATTTTTATTTTTTATTCGGCCAAATAACACCACGGAGTGTAGCATTTGGACCCGCACAGCGAGAATTTTCCAAACCGGACTATTTAGCGCGCGCTGCGCGGTGGCCCAGAAAGCGAGGGAATCAGGCTGGATTGACCGCGGCGCCTACTTCTCCGTATCGCGCTTTTCAACGAATTCAAGCGGCTCCGACTGGCTGGTGGTTTTCATGACGCCCTCTACTACCGCGCCTTCGGCGACCGCGATGGCTTCACCACTAACGGTGCCAACGATTCTTGCGGAGGCCGTGATTTCCACCTTTCCGGCCGCGACAACATCGCCCTCGACGTGGCCAGAGACGATTACGGCGTCGGCGCTGATAGTTCCTCGCCAGTGGCCATTCGGAGCGAGCGTCACGGTGCCGTTGATATCGCAGTCGCCGTCGACCTCACCGTTTATCAGAAAGTCGCCGTCGCCAGCTATCTGACCGGAAATCTTGCAGCCAGTGTTAATCAGGGTTGCTGCCCCCGACTTGCGGTCGCGCAGGCGCCGCTTTTTCTCGTCCATGCCCAATGCTCCGAATGGTCTTCTCAATGAACCAGATCGAATAGTACCGGGACGAGCGTTTTTTTGTTAACGACAATCGCACATTTTTATCGTGCCGGGATATTCACGCAGCTGGCATTGACGCAGAGTGCATGTTGCCCATCATCGATGGCAGCCTGTGGCGATGCCAACAAGGCGCAGCGATTTGCGGTAATGCGAGCATCAGTGTCCGGATTGACTCAAGCGACGCGCGGGCCGCACAGTTATGGTAAAACAGTCAGCGGGCCCCGAGCTGTGCGTATCTCCAAAGGACAAGAAGTGAAGCAGCGATTTGAAAAGCGCTTGGCGACGATCGTTGCTGCAAAACGCGATGCTATGCATGGCGGCCTTAAGGGCGTCGAAAAAGAATCGCTGCGTATAGCGGCTGATGGCTCCTTGTCCTTGCGCGAACACCCGGCAAAGCTTGGCTCCGCCCTGACCAACCGCAACATTACGACCGACTTCTCCGAGGCGCTGCTCGAGTTTGTAACACCAGCGTTTGCGACAACCTGGGAAGCGCTGCAGTGTCTCTGCGATATCCATCAATTTACATACGCGCAGCTTGATGACGAGATGCTCTGGTCCACAAGCATGCCTTGCCTGATTCCCGACGATGATGAGATTCCGCTCGCGCACTACGGCTCGTCGAATGTCGGGCAAATGAAAACCATTTATCGGCGTGGACTAGGGCACCGGTATGGTCGGCAGATGCAGGTTATTGCGGGTGTGCATTTCAACTATTCTCTGCCGACAGAGTTTTGGCCCGTGTATCGAGAGGTATTGGGCGCGGATCAGGACATCCGACAGTTCCGCTCGGATCAATACCTGGGTCTCATTCGCAATTTCCGTCGCATGGGCTGGCTCGTGCTGTACCTTTTCGGAGCGTCGCCGGCCTTGTGCAGGTCATTTTCGGGCGCGGCCGCTGCAGGTCTGAAATCACTTAATTCCGATACTAAATATGAGCCATACGCGACCTCGTTGCGTATGAGCGACCTTGGCTATAGCAACAAGAATCAGTCAAAAATAAATATCTCGCTAAATAGCCTGGATGATTACGTTAGGGACCTGACCAGCGCTATCTGCACGCGGGAGCCGGCGTATGAAGATATCGGTGTGAAGGTCGACGGCGAGTACCGTCAATTGAATGCAAACCTGCTGCAGATCGAGAACGAATATTACTCGCCGGTTCGTCCAAAACGGATTGCCGAATCGGGTGAGCAACCGACAGCCGCGCTGCGTCGTGCCGGCATCGAGTATGTCGAGATTCGTTCGCTGGATATTAATCCTTTTGATCCAGCGGGCATCAATCAGAACACGATGCGCTTTATGGAGGCGTTTCTCATCTACTGCTTGCTTGAAGACAGTCCCAAGCTGGATCTGGCCGGGCTGGAGGAGCTGGACCGCAATCACACCGGCACCGCAAAGTACGGGCGTGACCCGGAATTTCGACTGTTCCGCGAAGGGCGGCCTGTGACGTTGGCGTCCTGGGCCAGCGAAATCATCGCCAACGTCCGCGCTGTCGCTGAGGTCATCGATCAACAAGAAGGCAACGGTAGCTATGTAGAATCGGTTCGCCTGATGCAGGAACTGGTTGCCAATGTCGAGGCGACACCGTCAGCTCGCGTGCTCGCCGATCTCGAGGAGACCAAGAGCAGTTTCTTTGCCTACTCGCTATCCCTGGCAAGACGCCATAGCGACTATTTCTCTGCGATTGCGAGCCTTGATGAAGCACGCAAGCTCGAGTTTGAACGAGAAGCGGTGGATTCCATACGCCGGCAACGAGAGATAGAGGCTGCCGACAATATTAGTCTGGATGAATACCTGCAGCGCTACTTCATGAACTGCTAGTCAGAATGGCAATGGCTCGCCATTGTCGAATGCAAAGCGGCGATGCAGTTGCTGTAATCGGACGGTCATCGGACCCACTCTGCCATTCCCTATGATGCGCCCATCGGCTTCCAGTACAGGCGTCAGCTCGCCCATTGTACCGCTCGTAAATACCTCATCCGCCGTGTAGACCTCGGTTAGCGAGAGGTTTCTCTGCATGCAGGGAATGTCCTGTTCTTCGCAGATTGTCAGGATCATTTTTCGAGTGAGGCCCGGCAGACAGCTGTCGGCGTGGGGCGTCAGTACCGCGTCGTCCTTTACGACAAAAAGATTCGTGTCATTGGTTTCTGAGACAAAACCATTAACGTCGAGCATGATCGCGCTGTCGACGCCCGCCACGTTGGCCTCGATGGAGGCAAGAATATTGTTGAGCAGGTTGTTGTGATGGATTTTTGAATCGAGGCACTGCGGAGTATTGCGCCGCGTCGACGCCGTGATGACACGGATGCCATCGTCGGAATATACCGGCGGTTTCCATTCCGCCAGCACGATGAGCGTGCAGCCGGTCTGATTGAAGCGCGGATTCATTCCGGACGTCGTCTTGTCACCTCGAGTTAATGTCAGGCGAATATGCGTATTGTCGCGCATGCCGTTTGCTGCCAGCGTGTCAAAAATCGCTGTGCGCAACTCTTCGGACGATGGCACATCGGCGAACGCGAGCGCTTTCGCTGAATCCTGCAGACGGGCAAGGTGACCACCGAGTTCGGCGATGCGCCCATCATAAACGCGCAGACCCTCCCAGACGGCGTCGCCACCCTGTACGACGCTGTCAAAAACCGATATGCAAGCCTGTGCCCGTGGCTTTAGCTCGCCATTGATACCGATAAGAATATCGGCGTTGCGGGGGTCGGATGCGTTCACTCGCTATTCTCCTGTCGGGTTTCTGCCGATGGCATTCTGAAACAGCCGGTTGTACCAGGGCTGGCAGTCTTTCAACAGCTCCTCCAGCGCGGCCGGAAAATCGTCTTTCGGGCGATACGGTGCAAAACCGGTGCTTCGATGCACAGCATGGTACCAGTGCGGTGCCCAGATACCGTCTTCGGGTCGGGCTCCCGCCTGCCAGTGCAGCATTCCCGCATCGAAGACGAGCCCCAGGTGCTCGCAAAGTTGTTGCAGCACCCCCTGTGGGTCGAGCAGCAACAAACGCGAGTCAACAATCGCCGGCGTCTGCCCGGCATCGCAGAGGTCCTCGAACAGTTCCCACTGGCGCTTCAGTCCTGTGTCCCTGAGCGATGCATGAGGCAATTGCACTGTCAGCGATGGCAACATCTCGCGCGGGTCTCGAATCAGGAAGATGTTGCTGGTTTCACGAAGAAATCCAAGATCCAAATCGACCAGGTGATGCGCCATGTGCTTGAGGAATAAGCGCCGCGACGGATCGCGGATCTGCCGCTCAATCAGCGCGCGCATAACGGCATTCCCGTCGCAGTTCATGGCCGCGATGATTTCATCGCGAGCCGGATGCGCCGCGCCGGTGCTGCGCAAATAATGGCCGTACAATGGCTCATCCACGACCCGGACATCATCGAGTTGCGCGAAACTGTACATCAATGCGGTCGAGACGTTGCGCGGACCTGACCACAGGCAGACTGGCGTTGTCATTCGGTTTCGCTCCTGCCGACAGGTGATCCGGGCCTCCGATTGTAGCGGCGCTCCCGGCGAGGAGGGAAGCCAGCTCATGTCAGGTTGTCGGCCGGCTACTGCCCGCCGCAGGCCGATTGTTGTGCGTTCCGTCACAAAAACAGGGTGATTCGGTGTGACGTTCCTGCCAATTTAACTAAACTTGGCGACTATCTACGCTTTGGCGTGCCTCACGCCGCCGGTTGGAGTTGTTTTGCTTAAGACCTTTGTTGTCGGAATCGTCCTCGGAATTGCCGGTGCTGCCGCTGGTCTGTATCTGTACCCGGTGGTTGATCAGCATCGTGAGGTATCCATCGTCTCGGTGGCCCCCAATGGTGGCAACGTCGAGCAATTTCATATGAATGTGCCGATGGATCGCATCATGGTTGGTGCGCCCGGCCAGACAAAGCCGATTCCCGCCGGGATGGAATGGCCTCTCGAGAAAGTGCTTGAGGGTGTTCGTGTCGAATTGTTCAAGATTCGCAATGAAAGGGATACCGTCATTGGCGTTGCGGCGAGAACGTCCGCCAAAGATGAGTCTGCAGACGTGATCGACTGGGTCCTGCACCTGCCCGCTCGTGGCTCAGTCTATGTGAACATGCAGGCGGAAGGGCGGCCGGGTGGCTATCGGCAAGGCGAGCTTCGGGCCGGCTCGCGCGAGTTTGCGCAGCGGCGCGGGAAAATGACGGAACGGTGGGTGCCGAATACTTCCACCGAGGAGGATGCTCCAGCCGGACGTATTGAGCTCCTTACGACGTTTGTGGGGCTTCAGGAAGCGATATGATGAAAACCCTGATTACCCTGCTTCTCGGCATGCTCGTTGGTGTGGCGCTATTTGGCCTGACGATGCTCTACAACCCGTTCATTGCCGACCGTGGCATATCCCCACTGTCTGTCAGCAGTTCAGAGCTTGTCGCACTCAACTACTCGGCAGTACCATCCGACGCAATCATCTTCACAAATGATGGCGACTCGTTACAAAAGCCGTTTCCCGAAAAGGTCCTGCAGCTATGGGAAGCACCAATTCGCAAGACCAGCGCGATGACGACCGTAATGCGGGATGGGCGCAGTCAGACGGCGGGCATCGGCATAAAATTCTCGTCTTTGTCGGAACGAACGCAACTGCTAAAAGGTGACGCACTTGTTGACAGTGTCTGGTACGTGTACTTGCCAAAACGAGGCAGCCTGTTCTTGCAGCAGTCAGAAAACTACTGGCCATTTCTGCGCGACGTTGGTTGGCCGGCTTTCCGAAGCGGAGCCAACAACTGGAAAGGCAGCTGGATAGGCGATCTCACGGCCGGTCCGGGCGTCCTGGGCACTGCGCTTGTGACGGGTGGCAGTGGCTCGTTTCGCGGCCTGCAGATGGACGGCGTGGAGTCTCTGTCGGCGCACGCTTTTTCGGCCGATCACGGACCGATTTCTGCCGAAGGTCGCATTCTCATAGAAATGCCTGACACCGTAGTAGAGTTGGAGCCCGCCGCTGCCGTCGACTGAATCGACAGTAGCGTCAGGAAGCCACGCCCAGGTCTTTCCCCAGGTCTTTCAATGAGTTGTTCGCGTCTGCAAGCTCTTCCCTGGGGATAACGGCCCGGGCTGCAATCAGAGCCTTCGATTGCACGAAATCTTTTGGCGCGTTAACGGCGTCGACGGCAATGAGCTGCCCCTGTTTGAGATAGAGGCATGCGAAACGACGTTCTGCGGGATTGCCGCGGATAACGATTTCGTCATAGCCATCGGACAAGCCGGCAATCTGCAGCTTCAGGTCGTATTGATCCGACCAGAACCAAGGTACCTCACGATAATGGGTTTCCTTGCCGCAGATGTTGCTCGCCGCAGTCTTGGCCTGTTCCAGCGCATTTTGCACCGACTCAAGGCGAATGCGCCTGCCGTATATTGCGTTTGGGTGCGAGGTGCAGTCGCCAACGGCATAGATATCAGCGTCGCTGGTCTGGCAGCGGTCGTCAACAACAATTCCGTCGATGACCTCGAGGCCGGCCTGTTGTGCGATTTCCGTATTAGGCAGGATACCCGCGCCGATAATGACGAAATCCGCTGGAATCTCTTCGTCGTCATCAAGCACAACACGTTTTACGCGTTTCTTGCCGTGCAGCGCTCTGACGCGCGCGGATAAACGCAGTTTGACGCCCTGATTGGTGTGCTCGATCTGGTAGAAGTCGGACAGCTCTGCCGAAACCACCCGGCTCATTACGCGGTTCGCCATTTCCACCACAGTTACGTCCAGACCCAGCTTGCGGGCAACCGCCGCAACCTCAAGCCCGATATACCCGCCACCGATGACGACCAGCCGCCGGCCGACGGCTAGTTCTGCGCGAATCAATTCGACGTCAGCAATAGTGCGCAAGTAATAGACGTGCTTCAGACCGGCACCGTCGACAGGCAACGATCTCGCGCGGGAGCCGAGCGCGAGGATGAGCTTGTCATAGGCAATATCGCTGCCTCCCTCGATCGACAATGTTTTGTCGGCCCTGTTTATTGCGGTGACCGTGGTATCGAGATTCAGGACAATCCGGGGGTCGTCATAGAAGCTCTCGGGTTTGAGGTACAGGCGCTCAGCCGGCATCTCGCCGGCAAGAAATTTCTTGGACAAGGGTGGCCTTTGATAAGGCAGATGAGGTTCGTCACCAATCAAGACGATCTGCCCGTCGAATTTTTCCTGGCGCAAAGTGGCGACGGCCTGCCCCGCGGCATGCCCGGCTCCTGCGATAACGACTTTTGTGCTCAACGACGATGCTCCGAAGCGGGCCTGTCTCTGCCCTGAAGGGGACTGACTTAGATCGCCGGCGCCAGCGGCCATAGAATCGGCAACAGCACCATGACGGTAATAAACACCACGATGGTCAGCGGCACGCCGACCTTAAGGTAATCAACGAAGCGGTAACCGCCGGGGCCCATAACGAGGATGTTGGCGGGATGAGAAATCGGGCTCGTAAAACTGGCCGATGCTGCCATCGCGACTGCCATCATCGCTGTCTCCGGCGCCAGCCCCATATCCGACATGGCGGACAAGACGATGGGTGACATCAGAACCACCAGCGCGGCAGTCGGGATGATCATCGTTGCCATGGCTGTCAGGATGTAAAGACCCATGATGACGGGCCATGGCCCTGCATCACCCAGTAATTCCATCACCTGCCCAGCAAGGTAGGTGGCCGCGCCCGTGTCCTGCATCGCCGTCCCCAGGGGGAGCATGCCGGCGATCAGGAAGATCGCCCGCCAGTCGATCGCACGGTAAGCCTGCTCCATATTCAGGCAGCCCGTCAGGACCATGATGGTTCCGCCGATAACCGCCGAAATGGAGATGGGTGCGTAACCGAGCATCACGGTTACAACGACGCCAAACATGATCGCTGCGGCCAGCGGAGCCCGGCGCGTATCGGGTGGCTCCTGGCCCAGCGGTGTCAAAATAAGAAAATCGGAATCTGAGGACAACAGCTGCAGTCGATCGCGCGGACCCAGCAGCAACAGGGCGTCGCCTATCTGCAGGCGTTCATCAGCGAGGTCAGTGCCGACCGTCTCCCCTTCGCGCCAAATACCGGCAAGTTCAATGCCGTAACGTTCGCGGAAATTGAGTTCACCGACAGAGCGGCCGGCGAGCGAGCTGCGCGGGTCCAGCGTCGCGTCCATCAGTGTCAGGCGCTCTGACTCGAAGGCAGATACATTGGCAGGAACCTTGGTATCGATTTCCAGTTCCTGCAGTCCACGCAGAACATCCAGGTCGCCGTGCTGTCCTTCAATAAGAAGCAGGTCGCCGCCCAGCAGGACTTCGTCACCGCGCGGCATGACTTTGAGTTCGCCATCGCGGAATACTGCGATGACGCGGAAGTCGAAGACATCGGCCAGGCGGCTCTTACCAAGTGTTTCATCGACCAGCCCGCTGTGCTTCGGCAATCGCACGACGAACATGCGTTCATCGGCATGATAAGTCTCGGCCAGTTGATCGGGCGTAAAGACCTCAACCTCGCTGAAGTCGGAAAACTTCTCGAGTTGTTCTATGGCCTCGACCTCACCCTGTACCAATACCTTGTCGTTGGCTTTTAGTGGCACATAGGCAAGGTTGGTGAGGCGGTAGCCATCGCGACGCAACAGACCGACAACGGCGACATCGAAACGCTTGCGAAAACCCGCGTGGCGAACCAGTTCTGAAACAACGGGAGAACCATCGGCGATGGAAACCGATGCGTAAACGACCTTTGACGCTACCATTGATTTCAGGACGGGTGCTTCTCGCTCAATGACGAGGTCGCTCCAGCGCCTGAGTTCGCGAAATTGATCCAGTCGGCCCTGAACCAGGATGCCGTCGCCGCCGCGGATAATAGTCTGTCGTTTCGGCAGTGTTTCACTACGGCCGTTTCGCAGCAGTGAGAGGATGATCAGGCCGGTCGAAGCGCCAATGCGGCTGTCCGCGAGTGATTTGCCCACGAGTATCGAGTCAGTGGGCACGCGCAGCATGAAGGTGCGCTCCTGTAACTTGTAACGAGACCGCAAGCTGCGTTGGCTGACATGTTTGCCGCGCTCGCCGCGTGTTTTCGGTAGCAGAAATCGACCAACCAGCGCGACGAAAAGGACGCCGATAATCATGACGGCGCCGCCCATCGGCGTGAAATCAAAAAGTCCAAACGGCGCATACCCGTTCAGCACCATGGATTCGCTAATAAGCAGGTTGGGTGGCGTGCCGATCAACGTCGTGAGGCCGCCCAACAGAGTCGAGTACGCCAGAGGCATGAGAAGCCGCGATGCCGGAATGCGGGTGCGTCGCGCGACGCCGACCACGACAGGCAGCATCAGTGCTGCGACGCCGATGTTATTCATAAACGCCGACAGCACGGCACCGGTAATCATGATTACAAGGATCATCGGGACTTCGCGCTTGCCGCCGAGCCGCATCACCTGCCGGCCGATGATGTCGGCGATGCCGGTTCGCGTCAGCCCCTCACTCAGGATGAACATTGCCCAGACCGTAATTACGGCGCTATTGCTGAAGCCCGCGAAAGCCTGGTTCGAATCGACCAGTCCGGTTATCGCGAGGGCGCCGAGGACCATCAGTGCCACAAGGTCCATGCGAACCACTTCACTGATAAACAGGACCAGCGAAATAGCCAGGATTCCGAGGACCAGTGCGATTTCGAAAGTCATGTGATCAATCGTCAGGTGGGTCGCGATACGGGTTGGGAATATTCAGCACGTTTATACACGACATGAGGCCAAAAAGCGTAGTGCACGTGGGCAAGTGAAAAAACCGGGTGATTTATCAGGTGGTGATCTTGTGCAAGGATAGATGCATGACCAAGAGTGCTATCTATGAGCCCAAGGTACCCCGCGCCGAGCGAAAGTTGTCGATTCGGGGCGTGAATTACTGTGTTCATGAATGGGGCAGCGATGACGCGCCGTTACTTGTCTACCTGCACGGTTGGGGAGACACGGGCTCCACCTTTCAGTTTGTTGTCGACGCACTTTCGGCTGATTGGCGCGTGGTTGCACCGGACTGGCGCGGATTTGGCCGGTCGCCGTGCTGTTGCACCAGCTACTGGTTTCCCGACTACCTCGCGGATCTGCATGCCTTGCTCGAAGGTATATCGCCTGATGCTCCGCTGCGACTGGTGGGGCACAGCATGGGCGCAAACGTGGCGGCTCTCTATGCAGGCACATTTCCCGAGCGCGTCCAGGCACTCGTCGATATCGAGGGTTTCGGTCTCGTTGACAGCAGTCCGGCAGATGCTCCGTCGCGCTATCGAGCCTGGATCGAGGCATCTAACAGCCCCTTGTCGTTTTCAGAGTACGACGACATCGCCTCACTCGCGCATCGCATCGCCAGGCGGAATCCGGCGATGGCGGCGGATGAGGCGGCATTCGTCGCTCGTGAATGGGCGATTCAGGAAGCTGACGGCAAGGTACGGTTGCGCGCAGATCCGCTGCACAAGTTACCCAACCCGGTCCTTTACCGACGTGCCGAAGCGGAGGCGTGCTGGCGTGCGGTTACGGCCGATACACTGCTCGTGATTGGCGGCAACAGCCGATTTGCGCAGGATTTTCCGGTTACTACGGACGGGCGCATGTTTGCTCGCAACCAGACGGTGGTCATTGACGGAGCCGGCCACATGCTGCATTTCGAGGTGCCAGGCCCGCTAGCCGCGGCCATCGAAGAATTTCTGCTGCCACCCTTGTAAATACATCCAGTACTGTATAAAACTACAGACTTTTGAGGGGCAGCCGTGCAACAGGCTCTGCAGCAAATAGATCCAATGGCCATCCTGAACCCCGCGCAACGGGTTGCTGCCGAGTACGGTGAGGTGCAGGACGATGGTGGAGTGCGGGCGGGCCCGCTGCTCGTAATCGCGGGCGCCGGTACCGGTAAAACGATGACGCTGGCGCATCGCGTCGCGCATTTGCTTATCTCAGGCGTCAGTCCCGAGCGGGTGTTATTGCTGACCTTCACGCGACGGGCCGCCCAAGAGATGACACGGCGTGTCGAATCGATCGTGCGGGCATCAACCGCGGGAACGCGGTCGTCGCCTCTGCCCGCGGGCGGACTGCCATGGTCAGGGACCTTTCATTCCGTCGCCAACAGGTTATTGCGTCGCTACGCACGTAATCTCGGTCTGGATCCGGGTTTCTCGGTGTTGGACCGCGGTGACTCGGCCGACATCATGGACGTCGTACGCCACGAACAAAAACTGACCAAAACAGCACGGCGATTTCCAAAAAAGGACACCTGCCTCGCTATTTATTCGCGCTGCGTCAATACGCTGAAACCCTTGAACGAGACGCTCGATGAAACCTACCCGTGGTGCAGCGACTGGGTTGACGAGTTGACGGAATTATTCAGGCACTACGTGCTTCGCAAGCAGAACAACCAGTCGCTCGACTACGATGACTTGCTGTTGTACTGGCAGCACCTGGTTGCTGAAAAAGAATTTGCCGACGAGATCGGTTCCTGGTTTGACCATGTACTCGTGGATGAGTATCAGGATACCAACCTGGTGCAGGCAGGGATCATTAAAGCGCTTAAGCCCAATGGTGAAGGCGTTACGGTCGTCGGTGACGATGCGCAGTCGATCTATTCGTTTCGCGCCGCCGAAGTCGAGAATATTCTCGGCTTTCCAGACCAGTTTATGCCGTCTGCGCAGGTAATTACGCTCGAGCAAAACTATCGCTCATCCCAGGCAATTCTCGATACGGCCAACTGCCTTATTGCGGAGAGCGAGCGGCAGTATCGAAAGGATCTTTTTTCAGATCGTCGCGATGGCGGGAAGCCGCAGTACGTCACTGTCGAGGATGGCGAAGCCGAGGCGGAGTACGTCGTTACCGAAATTCTCAAGAACCGCGAGCTCGGCATGGCCCTCAAGGATCAGGCGGTGCTGTTTCGCGGCTCACACCACAGCGATCGCCTCGAACTGGAACTGGTGCGCCGTAATATTCCTTACGTGAAATACGGCGGGCTCAAATTTCTCGAGGCCGCGCACGTAAAAGATCTGCTGGCGGTACTGAAATGGGCCGAGAATCCGAAAAACGAGGTGGCAGCTTTCCGCGTAATGAAATTATTGCCTGGAATGGGTCCGGCAACTGCTGCGCGTTGTTTTGAACACGTTGCTGTCAATGATTACAGGCTGTCGTCGCTACGCGAATTTCGGCCGCCCAGCGCCGCCGCCACAGAATGGCCGACTTTTTGTGAATTGCTGGCGAGCCTGTCGAGTGCAGAGTTCGACGATCGGGGGTGGCAGACGCAAATTACTGCAGCGCGCCGTTGGTACCAGCCACAACTGGAACGTCTGTATGACGGCCTCGAAACGCGCGAGGCCGATCTCGAACAGCTCGAGCAAATCTCTGGTCGTTATCCCACGCGAGAACGCTTTCTTACGGAGTTGACACTGGATCCGCCCAGTGCGGCTGGTGACCTTGCCGGCGACCCGTTGCTGGATGAGGATTACCTGATACTGTCGACTGTGCATTCAGCAAAAGGTCAGGAATGGCAATCTGTCTTTATCCTGAACGTATCGGACGGAAATTTTCCTTCCGAGTTTGCGGCGGGCAAGCCAGAGATGATCGACGAAGAGCGGCGCCTTCTCTATGTAGCCATGACCCGTGCCAAGCAGTGTCTGGCATTGGTGGCACCGCTGCGATATCACGTGACACAACAACGCCGCGATGGCGACAAACATGTTTATGGTGCGCGCAGTCGCTTCATGTCGGAGTCGCTATTGGCGACTATGGAAAAGGACTTTCGTGGCCGCCCGGAGAGCGCGGCGGGGCGACTGGGTAGTGGCTCAGACCGACAGATCGATGTTAGCGCCCGTATGCGAGAAATGTGGTGAAAAAAAGGCGGTGGCAAATGCCACCGCCAGTCATTACGAAACAAACAGCATAAAGGGAAACCTAGTTTGTTACGTCAACCTCTTTACGGATGATGCGAACCTCACGACTGCCGTGAGCCTGATGATCATCGTTGTGCAGTTCGCTGCCGTCGAGATAGATCACCTCGCCGTCCTGACCCGCGCTTCTCAATGCCTCGGCGATTCGTTCACGAGTCTCAGGACCGATTTCGCTGCCGGAAATTATCGTCACGCCGTTTGCGCTGTCTGACTTGATCATCCTGACCTTCTTAATGGCGACAGTATCTGCGTCCGTGTCGTCCATCATCAGCTCAATCTCGTGTTCGCCCTGGGCACCGTCATGCCCGTGCATGTCCGGCAGGTTAATCGTCCTGCCGTTGACATCGATCTCGAAGCCGTCTGCGGTACGTCGTATATCGGCGGTGCTTCCTGACCGATCCGTAACGCTACGGCTCTCTCCGACCAACATGCTTTGCAGGTCGAACCCTGCGTCCTGACTGTCGAAAACGAATGACTGCTCACTCGCGGCATCGTCATCGATCGCGATTTCGATGCGTGTGCGTTGCTGCTCGTCGGCCTGGCCGGCTGCAGCGAGCAGCAGACCGCAAACGGCGGCAACGGATTTCCTGTAGTTCATGAATACTCCCCTCTGTATCTTGAGAAAATTATGCAGCCCACACTGTCTGGATGCGCCATCCCGGGAAATCGTCGCAGGCCTGCCGAACATATTACCGGGACCGGAATCGAGTCCGCTCAGGACAGGAACATGGTGTAGGCTGGATTATCGCTTTCTTCCCAGTGAGGATAGCCAAGTTCGGCGAGGTGCGCCTCGAGATCACTGGTTTCGGACTGCGGGACGTCAATGCCAGCGAGAATTCGTCCGTAATCGGAGCCGTGATTGCGGTAATGAAACAGGCTGATGTTCCAGTCGGTGCCAATCGCATTCAGGAACTCGAGTAACGCCCCTGGCCGTTCAGGAAATTCGAACCGAAACATACGTTCATTGCTGACCGCCGGCGATCGCCCGCCCACCATATGCCGAACATGAAGCTTGGCCATTTCATTGTCACTCAGGTCCTCCACCGGAAACCCGGCTTCGCGTAACCGAGCAATCAGAGACAAGCGTTCCTGCATGCCTTTGGTGAGCTGCACGCCGACAAAAATATGCGCTTTCTTTGTGTCCGCATACCGATAATTGAATTCTGTGATTCCGCGACGGCCGACATGCTCACAGAAGCGCCGAAAGCTGCCGGGTTCTTCAGGTATCTCAACGGCAAGCAGCATCTCTGTCTGTTCGCCGACGGCAGCCCGTTCTGCAATATGCCGAAGACGATCGAAATTGACATTTGCGCCACAGTTAATCGTCACCAGCGTCTGCCCGGAAATACCGCGTTCTGCCACGTATTTCTTTACAGCGGCAACTGTCAGTCCACCCGCAGGCTCTACGATCGAGCGGGTATCTTCAAAGATATCGCGAATACCTGCGCAAATCTGATCGGTACCTACGGTGATAATTTCGTCGACAAATTCCTGACAAAGTCGAAATGTCTCGTCACCCACCCGGCGAACAGCAACGCCATCAGCGAAGATGCCTACCCTGTCGAGTGTTACCGGAAAGCCTGCCTCGAGCGACAGCTTCATCGCTGCTGAGTCCTCCGGCTCCACGCCGATGATGCGAATTTCCGGGCGCTGTTGTTTCACCCAGGTTGCGATTCCGGCAATCAGGCCGCCGCCGCCAATCGGCACAAAAATGGCGTCGATCTTTCCCTCGACCTGCTCCAGAATCTCGACGCCGATCGTCCCTTGCCCGGCGATCACGTAGGGATCGTCGAAGGGATGGATAAAGATCAAGCCCTCACTCTCTGCAAGTTCGAGCGCTCTGGCGTACGCATCATCATAGGCGTCGCCATGCAGCACAACTTCACCACCCAGTGCTCGCACGGCATCTGTTTTGATTTTCGCCGTGGTTACCGGCATCACAATAACCGCTCGTACGCCCAACTTGCCGGCGGCAAGTGCGACGCCTTGTGCGTGATTTCCTGCCGAACTGCAGATGACGCCGCGTTGCAGCGCCTCTTTCTCGAGAGTCGCAATTCGGTTATAGGCGCCGCGCAGCTTGAAGGAGAATACGGGCTGCAGGTCCTCGCGCTTCATTAACACCCGGTTCTGCAGGCGTTTTGACAGGTTGACGGCGGGCTCGAGCGCCGAGCGCAGCGCAACGTCATAGACCTTGGCGTCGCGAATCAGATCGAGGTAGTCAGCAGCGTTCATAGGTTCCGGCGGCGGTGGGCAGGCCTGCGGTTATCGCATACCGGACGGTCAACCGCAAAGCGATACCATGGTAATACTCGGCCGAGCCTTCCATAATGGCCGGCAGCGGCTGCAGGTTTGCTGGGGCCACCCAAAACAGGATCTCCGCTTGAAGAAGCTACTCATATCGAACGCCCGCCTGGTCAACGAAGGCAAGACAATTGACGCCGACGTACTTATCGAAGGGGATCGGATTGCGAAGATCGATTCCGGGTTGTCGCTGCCCTCCGGGGCACAACAGATCGATGCAGCGGGCAAGTTGCTGTTACCAGGAATGATTGACGACCAGGTGCACTTCCGCGAGCCCGGCATGACCTACAAGGGTGATCTGGCGAGCGAGTCTGCGGCGGCTGCGGCGGGCGGCATTACCAGTTTCATGGACATGCCAAACGTCAATCCGCAAACGACGACCCGAGCCGCGCTGACAGACAAGTACGCCATGGCCGAAGGTCGCTGTACGGCAAACTATGGCTTCTACCTGGGTGCCACGAACGGCAATATCGAAGAAATCAAAGCGCTGCAGGTCGGCGAGGCCTGCGGTATCAAGGCATTCATGGGCGCGTCGACCGGCGACATGCTTGTCGATGATCCGGATGTTCTGGAAAAAATGTTTGAGCATGCTCCCGTAATGGTGGCTACGCATTGCGAGTATTCGCCGACGATCTGGGCCAATGAGGCAAAAGCACGCGCGAAATTTGGTGAGGACGTGCCGCTTTCCGAGCATTCGAAGATCCGCTCAGCCGAGGCGTGCTATGCCTCGTCCAGCACAGCTATCGATCTTGCGCGCCGCCACGATGCACTGTTGCATGTCCTGCACCTGACTACTGCGATCGAGATGCCACAATTCTCTGACGCGCATCGCTCGACAAAGCGAATTACGGCTGAAGTTTGTGTGCATCATCTTTGGTTCGACGAGTCTCGTTACGAGGGGCTTGGTACGCGCATCAAATGTAATCCGGCGATCAAGACCGCCAACGATCGCGAGGCCCTGATTGCGGCGCTAAATGAAGGGCGCATTGACATCATCGCTACCGATCATGCTCCTCACACTGCCAGCGAAAAGAACAACAGCTACTTCAAGGCGCCTGCCGGACTGCCTCTCGTGCAACATGCGCTGCTGACGCTGTTCGATCTGGCGGCGAGTGGCCAGATCAGCGTGGAGCTGCTGGTTGACCGGGTTAGCCATGCGCCTGCCGATCTATTCGGCGTTACCGAGCGTGGCTACGTTCGGGAAGGCTGGTTCGCGGATCTCGTCATCGTTGACCCGGCTGCCCCGTATACTGTGAACGCAGATAATCTATTAAGTAAGTGCCAGTGGTCACCGTTCGAAGGTCACACGTTTTCAGCATCGATCGATACGACCATCATTAACGGAGAGGTTGCTTATCGAGACGGGAAGCTTACCGGCCGGGTTGCGGGCCGACGGCTCGACTTCACCCGGGCCCGGTAAGCCGAGCAAAATTGTTTACTTTCAGCCCGATCCCGTTATGCTAGCCCCCCTTGAGGGACGCTAAAAAAGTACCGGCCAAGAGGGACCGCAACGGCAAGTCATGGGAATGAAGCCTACAGATACCGCTAATCCCGAGTACTTTCACAGAGTCGTAGACTGTCAGTGGGGCTGTCCCGCCCATACCGATGTTCCGGCGTACATTCGCATGATTGCCCAGGGGCAGTTTGGCGATGCGTACATGGAGAATCGCAAGTCCAATGTTTTTCCCGGCATTCTCGGAAGAGTTTGCGATCGCCCGTGTGAGCCTGTATGCCGACGAGGTCGTGTTGAAGAAAAGCCCGTCGCCATCTGCCGCCTGAAACGCGTTGCGGCAGATCATCGCGAAGATATTACAGATCGACTGCCAAAAGCGCCGCCGCAAAACAACGGTAAACACGTCGCATTGATCGGCGCAGGGTGCGCCTCACTTACGGTCGCCAACGATCTTCGTCCTCTCGGCTACGAAGTTACGATATTTGAAGCGCTCGACGCCACGGGCGGCCTGATGAGAACGAATATTCCGAGGTTTCGTCTGCCGCCGGAGGTTCTCGACGAGGAAATCGGCTACATCCTCGATATGGGGGTGGATCTGAAGCTCAACCATCCGATAGAAAGTCTCGAGGCGTTGCTGCAAGAAAACTACGACGCCGTGTTTGTCGGCACCGGAGCACCTCGCGGCAAAAATCTGGAGATACCGGGTCGATACGATTCCGATCGAATTCATATCGGCATCGAGTGGCTGGAATCGGTCGCTTTCGAGCATATCGAATCGATCGGCGAGCGCGTACTCATCATTGGCGTCGGCAATACAGCGATGGATTGCTGCCGGACTTCACTCAGGATCGGAGCCAATGACGTGAAGGTCATGGCGCGCAAACCGCGCGGCTTCTTCAAAGCCTCAACGTGGGAGCTGGACGATGCGGAAGAGGAAAATGTCGAAATCCTTGTAAACCACTCGCCAAAAGAATTCGTAATTGAGGATGGCAAGCTTGTCGGCATGAAGTTCGAGCTGATGGAATATAACGTCGACAAAGACGGGCGCATTGATCGCGGCCGTGTCACCGGCGAAAAGATTATCCCCTGTGACGACGTGGTTCTGGCGATCGGGCAAGACAATGCGTTTCCCTGGATAGAGCGTGATCTCGGCATAGAATTTGATCAGTGGGAATGTCCGGTCGTAGATGAAACCACGATGATGAGCGGTCGCGAAGGCGTCTTCTTTGGTGGCGACTCCGCGTTTGGCCCGAAAAACATTATCTGGGCCGTCGAGCACGGTCACCAGGCGGCGATTTCCATCCACAAGCATTGCCAGGGCGAAGATATCGAGGACCGCTTACCCATGGGTCTGAATCTGGAAAGCCAGAAGATGGGTATGCACGAATGGAGCTATTCGAACGACTATGATTCGTCATCGCGACGGCTGATGCCGCATGTTGATTTGAAGCAGCGATTCAAAAAACTCAACATCGAAGTCGAGCTCGGATTCACGGTTGAACAGACAATTGCGGAAGTCGAACGTTGCCTCAATTGTGATATTCAGACTGTGTTTACCGAGAGTCTGTGCATTGAGTGCGACGCCTGTGTCGATATATGTCCTGTCAACTGCCTGACAATCACGAAAAATGGCAATGAGGATGATCTGCGCACACGGCTTTCCGCTCCCGCCGACAATACGGACCAGGCGCTGTACGTGTCTGGCGAGCTGCCGCACACCGCGCGTGTCATGGTCAAAGACGAGGATATTTGTGTTCACTGCAGTTTGTGCGCCGAGCGCTGCCCGACCGGCGCCTGGGATATGCAGAAATCGACAATTCTGATTCCCTACGCCAGTGATGAATCACCGGCTCCACCCGTCAAGACCGCCGTGGGCGGCGCTGCCAAATAAAGGTCTTCGTGTGGCGAACGTAAATGACGTTGTAATCAAGATTGGCACGGTTAACGGCACCGGTTCGGCAAGCGCGAACGGGCTGTTACGCAAATCCATCTTTCGCATGGGCGTGCCGGTCGTTGGTAAGAATTACTTTCCCTCGAATATTCAGGGCCTGCCAACCTGGTATGAGATTCGGGTGACAGGGGACGGTTACCACGCGCGTTCCAATCGTGTCGACGTGATGGTTGCCATGAATGCGCAGACCTACGCAAAGGACATGGCCGACGTTACTCCCGGCGGCTGGCTGATTTACGACTCCACGTGGCCGCGCAGCCGACAGCTCAATCGTGATGACATTACTGTCATCGGAATTCCGTTTTCGCGGATGTGCAACGAACACTTCAACGGTGCGCGGGCTCGCATTTTGATGAAGAATATCGCATACGTCGGTGCTCTGGCCGCGTTACTCGATCTCGATCTGGATATCATCACAGCGCTGCTCGAAGAGACCTACGCGGCGAAGAAGAAGCTCATAGCTTCCAATATGGAGGCTATAAAGCTGGGCTACGATTACGCGTCGGAAAATTTTCCATGCCCGTTGCCAGCGCACGTCCAGGAAATGGACGCGACCAACAACCATATTGTTATTGATGGCAATACCGCGGCCGGATTGGGATGTATGTATGCCGGAGCCACCGTTGGCGCCTGGTATCCGATTACCCCGTCGACTTCCCTGATGGACGCGTTCCGGGACTTTTGCCAGCACTACCGAGTCGATGACGAGAGCGATAAACGAACCTATTGCATCATCCAGGCAGAAGATGAGTTAGCCGCTATTGGCATGGTGCTTGGTGCGAACTGGATGGGCGCACGCTCCTTCACGCCGACCAGTGGCCCGGGTATTTCGCTCATGAGTGAGTTCATCGGGTTCGGGTATTACGCTGAAATTCCGGCGGTGATTTTTAACGTGCAGCGAGTTGGGCCGTCGACCGGAATGCCGACGCGCACACAGCAGTGCGACATTTTGAGCTGCGCCTATGCGTCGCACGGCGACACTATGCACGTGCTGCTGTTTCCCGCCGACCCTGCTGAGTGTTTCTATATGGCCGTGCAGGCGTTCGATCTGGCGGAGCGATTACAGACGCCGATCATGGTGCTGTCTGACCTCGACATCGGCATGAACGACTGGATGGTGCCGGAGCTGGAATGGGATGAGAACTATATTCCGGATCGCGGCAAGGTACTCGGTGCCAAAGAACTCGAGGAAATGGAGAAGTTTTACCGCTACCTGGACGTCGATGGCGACGGTATCCCGTATCGGACGCTCCCCGGCATCCATCCGAAGGGCGCGTATTTCACGCGCGGCTCCGGCCATACGAAACTCGGCGCTTACACCGAGAACTCGAACGACTATCAGGAAGTGGTCGATCGGCTGCTCGTCAAGTGGGAGACGGCGCGAACGATGGTGCCCGATGCGGAAATTCGCTACTCCAAATTTAACAAAGCAGCGATTCTGACCCTGGGTAGCGGCGACGGCGCGTGCAAGGAGGCGCTTGACCGTCTCGAATCAAGAAAGATCGGCCTCAATTATTGTCGCGTAAAAGCATTTCCGTTTACGGATGCGGTCCGCGACTTCATCGAACAGCACGAGGTCGTTTACGTCGTTGAGCAAAATCGTGACGCTCAGCTTCGCATGTTGTTGATCAATGACATTGACGCCGATCAGAGGAAACTGGTGTCCCTGTTGCACTACGACGGCATGCCGATCACCGCCGGCTTCGTCGTTGACAAGGTTCTCGAAGAAATCGCAAAAGGGCGCGCAGCCTGAAGAGGGGCGTACGACTTTGACCTACATAGCAAAACCCAGAATTTCTCATCCCGGCTTGCCCAAGAACAAGCTCGGACTCACGTCTCGCGACTACGAGGGTACCGTATCCACACTATGTGCTGGATGTGGCCATGATTCAGTCACGGCGGCAATCATCCAGGCGGTATTCGAGCTGGATATCGAACCACATATGCTCGCCAAGATGAGTGGTATCGGCTGTTCGTCGAAAACCCCTGCGTACTTCGTCAACCAGTCACACGGCTTCAATTCGGTTCATGGGCGGATGCCGTCCGTGACGACAGGCGCGAATGCCGCAAATCGAGACCTGATGTACATCGGTGTCTCCGGCGACGGCGATTCTTTGTCTATTGGCGTTGGTCAGTTCGTTCATGCGATCCGACGCAACCTGAATATGTGCTACGTCATTGAGAATAACGGCGTGTACGGTTTGACGAAGGGCCAGTTCTCCGCGTCTGCTGACATAGGCACCTTGCCGAAGAAAGGAATGGCGAATACACAGGAACCTATTGACCCGGTTAGCACGGCGCTGAGTCTCGGCGCGACTTATATTGCGCGCAGTTTTTCCGGCGATAAGGAACAACTTGTCCCATTATTGAAGGGTGCGCTCCTGCATAGCGGTTTTTCGCTCGTAGATGTCATCAGCCCTTGTGTCACATTTAACGATCACGAGGGCTCCACCAAGAGTTACGCGCACACTCGAGAGCACTACCATCACGTCGTTAACGTGGATTACGTTCACCCGTCCGAAGAAATCAAAGCGTCCTATGCCGAGGGCGATGCGATGCCGATTCATTTGCACGGCGGCGATACTATAGTCCTGCGGAAGGTCGATCGCGGTTACGACCCGACCAGTCGGGCGGCGGCATTCAAGTTCCTTAGAGAACGCTTCAATGCCGGCGAAATCACTACAGGCCTGCTATACGTCGATGAATCGCGCGCCGAAATGCATGAGCTAATGGGAAATGTCGAAACTCCACTGTCGAAGTTGCCGCTAAAAGATCTGAATCCGGGAAAAGAAGAGTTAGCGAAGATTCAAGGTCGCTATCGCTGACAGGAGCAACTGCATGAAAAGTAATCGACGCGAATTTATCAAGGCCAGCGCGCTGGCTGGCACGGCGATTGCGACTGGTCTGCCGGCAGTCGCGGCGGCCAAAGACGGTGATGTGAGCAAACCCCTGAGCGTGCTGGTGCTCGGTGGCACCGGATTCATCGGCCCGCACATGGTCCGCGAATTGCTGCGGCGGGGCCATTCCGTCACGCTATTCAATCGCGGCCGTACCAACAACGAATTGTTCCCAGACATTGAAACAATCAAAGGCGACCGGAACGGCGACTTGCAGGGTCTCGAGGGCCGCAGCTGGGACGCGGTTGTCGATAACTCGGGCTATGTTCCGCGACACGTTCAGGATTCGGCGCGGCTCCTGGCAGAGAACACCAAACGATATCTGTTCATATCATCACTTTCCGTCTATGCGGATTTTGCTGTTGAAAATCACGAAGAGTCACCGCTCGCTACCCTCGAAGACGAGACCGTTGAAGAGGTGACGGGCGAAACTTACGGCGCGCTCAAGGCTCTGTGTGAGAAGCGAGCGGCCGCAGAACTTGGCGGCGATCGGCTTACAATTCTAAGACCCAATTACATAGCAGGACCCGGCGACCATACAGATCGGTTTTCCTACTGGCCGATCAGAACCCGGAAGGGCGGCGAAATGGTATGGCCCGGGACGCGCAACGACGTGATCCAGTTTGTCGACGTAAAGGATCTGGCAATCTTTGTCGCTGACTGTCTGGAGCAACAGATCGCCGGCACTTACAACATGACGAATGCTCGCGGTGCCTACACCATGGGACAATTGCTCGATGATTGCAGGGCGCTTACCTCAGCCGATGTCGAGCCTGTCTGGATCAGTGCGGAATTTGCAGACGAGCAAGGCCTGATCGGCGGCCGCGCTTTGCCAATCTGGCATCCACCGTCAGGGGAACATGCGGCGGCGGGCGGCTTCAGCGCCGCGCGAGCAATCAAGGCCGGCCTGCAAAACAGACCGGCGCGTGAAACGCTGCGCGATATTCTGACCTGGTGGGACACGTTGCCATCCGAGCGCACGGCCGAGTTGCGTGCCGGCCTGGAGGCAACCCGCGAGGCCGAGGTAATCGCTGCCTGGAAGGCCCGCAGCAGCTAGCCCCAGATTCTCTTCCACCAGGGTTCTTCCTCAGTGTCAGGGCGATTGTCGTCGGCGAATTTAATCTTGCCGCGGATGTCGCCAATGTCCCAGCCGGTCAGATTGGCGAGCGACTGCGCCTCGCGTTCCTGGCGCTGCCGGACCTCGGCAAAATATTCCGTCGCATCACACCCGGTTGCGCCTTTCCACGGATGGCGAATGACGTAGCGTCCCTGGTAATTTTGTCGGTCGCCGGTTTCCTGGAAAACCAGGTCCTCGGGAAAATGCTCGCGGTCATAGCGCACGTGCAGGCGTGTCACGAATACATTTTGAGCAGGCGCCGGTGCGATCCTGCGCGCATCTCGAGCCGCGTTGTCGTTGACCCAGAAAACGCCAAGTTGTCGAAGCTCCTTGGCGCTCAGCGGATCGGCCGCACAGGGGTCGCACCACCCCATGTCCCAGGCATATTCAAGGAACACGGCGCGGCCGTTCTCAGCTTCCGTTTGTTTGTGAAACATGGCCCGATAGAAATCGGCAAATTCACCTTGTACGAATTCAGGCAGTTCAGTATTCGTTGGCAATTTTACGGTGCGGTAGTTGGTCGTTTCGACGCGACCGGTCCGGGTCAGCGCGTAGACATAGAGTTCCTGTTTTCCCTTCGCGTTCAGGGTGCCCAGTCGGATTGGCAACATGAATTTGTTGCTTTCGTAGGCAACCTGCAGGGGCCGCAGGTACTGGTAGCCGAGTTTCGACTGTTCCTCGACATTTACCTTGGCGACGAAGAAACGCATGTCCTGTTTCAGGTAGCTGTCGACGACTCGTTTAGCGCCCTTTGGGATACGGTAGCCGTTGTCATTCAGCCACCGAATAAGGCCGTCGCTCTGCGCGGCCGACAGGATAAGAATGTCGTATTCGCCAACCGTGTAGCTGGCCTCGATCGTTACGCCTTGAGAACGAGCGGCTTTCCTTAGCGCCTGACCGGCGGCTGGCAACGAGGCATCCATATCCATTCTTTCCCTGAGCTCGTACCTCATGCAGGGATCGGAATCGTGATATTCGACCAGTCGCGGCGACGTGTAGGCGTCCAGGTGCTTTATGACGGCCCGGTCGCCAACATTGATCTGCTCACGTTCGATCATCGTCGGCACAGGTACGACCACGGCGAAGTCTTCGACTTTGCCTTCAAAGTCGTTGGCCATTGTGATGACGGTCCGATTCTCATCTCTGACCAGCACCACCTGCGACGCACGGTTGAACAGGCTCGTGTCAGCTCGAGCGACGTAAAAACCGCAGAACGCCTGTGCGGAGGTCGTAATTACGACCGTCAGCACGGCTGCGGCAATGCTTATGAGAATTTTCATCGATAAACTCCTTTCGTGTATTTTTTGGCGCGAGCGATCGGTTGATCCCAGCGATAAAGTTGGCCTCGCATCAGCGTATCGATGAGAGGCACGATCGGTGCCGAGGCCACCAGCGCAAGAATTGGACCGTTCGGCTCGTAGTAAATGAACTGGATGACGAACGCGGCCGTAGCAACCAGGGTCGCGAAAACTATGCGGCCGGCAGGTGTATCCGGGGTGGTCTTCGGGTCAGAAATCATGAAGAACGCAAAAATGAGCAGGGCGCCGTTTTGTAGCTGGTGCAGGGGAATTGCCAAAGGGTCGCCGAGCCAGACGGCTCTGCCCAGCAGCAGCGTCGCGTAGACAAGCAGAAACGCGATGGTCGTCTCCGCGCGCCTGGCGCGTGTGAGCACCAGGAAGCCGAGACAGGCAAGTGTAAAGGCACCGATTGCGGCGCTGCCCCATTGACCGGAGGACACCCAGGCCTTGTCGCTGGCCAGCATCAAAATCACCAAAGCGATATTTGCCGGGTTGAACACGTGTTTGTCACGAAACCGGATCAGGAATTTGCTGCCGATCGCGATAGCGGCAGCCAGCGCTGCAAGGGCCGGCTCATCTGTACGCAGCAGCAGCGTCAGTGAAAGCGAGGTAATCAGGGGACTGAGCGGATCGAATCGCTGCAGTCGTGCATACCGTGTGCCTATGTACTGCACGACGAGTGCCGCACTGACAATGGTTACGGCGTTCTGCCAGTGAATGCCGAAGTCCAGAGCGATGACGCCAAAGCCGACGAGCGACGTCAGCACGATGATCTGGTAATAGCGTGGGTCCCGCAGGGTGTATAACAGTTTCATACCCGCTTTAAACGCGGGATGTTGCAGCGCGGGTTTAAGCGACGATCAGATTTTCGAGCTTTCCGGCCCTCGAGCTGTCGGGGAACACTTCATAGCTCGTTTTCATGGTTGTTCCCTTTGCGGCCGTCTGAAACCGTCTGTAGCCTGTATCAACGTGTCCTCTCCTGCTTGGTTGACTCAAACCGGGTTTCGTATGACAGCCTGACAATAACGGAAATATTCCGTGCTGAACCGAATTGATAGATATTTTACATAAAAAACAATAGACTTATATTCTTGCATCCAAACACTGCGCGGCACGCATCTACCGGGTAAGAGCACCTCTTGCATACTAAAAAGGAGTAGTACCGTGGTTGAAGAATTAATTCCGATCGTGATGTTCATTGG
Organism: uncultured Gammaproteobacteria bacterium; assembly: GCA_963760395.1. GTDB lineage: Bacteria > Pseudomonadota > Gammaproteobacteria > Steroidobacterales > Woeseiaceae > UBA1847. The sequence goes on along the minus strand of CAVXCX010000013.1, from coordinate 133,779 downwards.
GCTGACGATCGTATTCGTCGCGTTGTTCTGGTTTCGCTACCGAGCGCGTCGTGACATGCAGGACACGTTCAGAACCGCACTTGAAAAAGGGCAGGAGCTAACGCCAGAAGTGATTGACCGGCTGGGACACCCTAAACCGGCCAAGGATAAGGACTTCAGGCTGGGCGTGATCTGGCTCGCAATTGCCGTCGGTCTGGTACTGATCGGTCGCGGTGCCGGATGATACTGGCCATGCGTTCCGAGGCACCCTGGCTGGCGGCGCGTTCCCGTTTGCAATCGGCATTGCCTACATGATCTTGCATCGATTTTCGAATCGCGACCAATAGCCGGAACTACGACGTTGAGCCAATGGCGAAGATTACCGAGCTCGTCGCAACGGTGGTGTCCTCTCAGGACACCGCAGCATTCGGCGAGCTGGTGCGTCGCCACCAGTCGCAGGTTCGCAATTTCCTGCGCAAGCTGGCGGGTGACATATCGGCGGCCGATGATCTGTCGCAGGACTGTTTTATGCACGCCTGGGACAAGATGCATACTTTTTCGGGCCGCGGGTTCATTTATTGGCTGGCTGCTGAAAATTGCGTACACGACGTTCTTGCAGTCGAAACGAAAGTCGAAGCGTTATGCGGAAGTCATCGAACAGATAGGACACAAAATGGAAGTGGATTCGCAGACCTATACATTGCAAGCCGACGAAGTGACCGATCTCGACAAGCTGCTCGCGGTGCTTGACGAAGAGGAACGAGCCATCATGATTATGTCCTACGCTTGCGGTCTGTCTCACAGGGAGATCGGCGACGCGACGTCACTGCCGGTCGGTACGGTGAAATCCATCATATTTCGTGGTAAACAGAAGATCAGGACGAGTTTTGACATCAAAGATCATCAACATGGCTGAGAGAATTAAAGACGCAGACGACCGGCTTCTCGAGTCGATGTTTGCAGCGGCGCCAATCGCCGATGCGGGCTTCAGCGCAGCCGTCGTTAAGCGAGTCCGCCGTCAATTGTGGCTACGGCGTCTTGCAGTGCCGGTTGCGGCATTAATTGGCGGGGCGATCGCCATCAAACCGTTGGCAGGTTTCGTGACCATTGTGGCCAGCCTGACGCCGATGATTCCACCGCAGCTGATCGACGCGACTACGTCGATGCTGCCGCAGCTTTCGACCATCGTTCTTGGCGCAATGGTTCTCGGAGTCTGCCTGCTCGGGTTGCGCGCGCTCGAGGACTAGTATTTCGAACCGCAAGCAGGCTGTCGAACGGCGCATCAGCATTTCGTTTGTCATCGCCGCAGTGCTCGGTTACATTCGAGCTATGACTCTTCGCGACCAAGTCGAAACATTGTTGCCCAACTGGGAGCGCTGGTATCCGAGCCTCTTCGACGCGGCCTATGACCTTGGCATTATCAAGGCTGAGGTCTGCGATCCCAACTCACTGATGCTGACGCGCAGACACGCAAAAGTCCGGCAACGCGCGGAAGACGCGCACCGCGAAAAGTGGGGCGGGGACCCACAGGAATAGTTCATGCAATTTGATCTCAATTCGGTGAGGGCGCAGTTTCCGGCGCTTTCAATCACTGATAATGGTGTTGCGCGTATCTACTTTGACAATCCAGCCGGCACACAGGTGCCAACTGGCGTTGCCACTGCGATGTCGGACTGCTTGTTGAAGACAAACGCCAATCTGGGTGGGTATTTCGCCTCCTCGGAAGAGGCCGGCTGCGTCGTAGACGCGGCTCGCCAGTCGATGGCCGACTTCCTTAATGCGCCAGCGGTCGATGAAGTCATCTTCGGCCACAACATGACGACACTCACGCTGCATATGTCGCGCTCTTTAGGCCGTCTGTTCAAACCTGGTGACGAGATCGTGCTGTCGCAAATGGATCATGATGCCAACGTCTGGCCCTGGGTGCTTCTCGCTCGCGACCTCGACCTGACCGTCAAGTGGATGCCGTTTGATACAAAAACATTCGAGTTTGATGCACGTGTTCTCGATGACTTGTTGACTGACAGGACACGGCTCTTATGTGTTGGTGGCGCCAGCAACCTGACCGGAACGATCAACGACATCGCAGCGATGTGCCATCAGGCTCGTGATGCCGGTGTTATAACTTACATCGATGCGGTTCAGTCGGCGCCGCACGTCGCGACCGACGTTCAGGCTATCGGCTGCGACTTTCTGGTCTGCTCCGCCTACAAGTTTTTCGGACCACATCATGGCATTCTTTGGGGGCGCCGGGAGGTGCTCGAGCGTCTTGAGCCATACAAGGTTCGGCCGGCACCCGCCGAAATACCGGATTGCTTCGAGACCGGAACACAGAGTCATGAGGACTTCGCGGGCGTCGCGGCAGCGGTTGACTACTTCGAGTGGGTCGGCGCGACGATGGCGCAGGAATACGCAGGACGCTGGTCGCACCTCTCTGGACGGCCGCAGACATTGCACGCCGCAATGGATTTTCTCTTCGACTACGAAAAATCTCTGGCGGAGCAATTGATCGATGGGCTACAGCAGTTCGACGGAGTAACCATTCAGGGAATCACGGATGCCGACGCGATGCACAGGCGCGTGCCGACGGTGGCTTTTACCCATGACCGTGTCAGCTCGCCGACGATCGCGGAATCGCTTGCGAAAAAGAACATCTTTGTCTGGAGCGGCCACAATTACGCAGTAGAGGTTGCGAAGGCGCTCGGGATATACGACACGGGCGGGGCGGTACGTGTCGGGCCCGTACACTACAATAGTTCAGCGGAAATCGACCAGCTCTTGAACGAGCTCGGGCCTATCCTCGCCCGGTGACGAAGTGCCGCTCCGTGGCGCGGACCCGTCCCCAAAACAAAGAAAGCCGCATTGCTGCGGCTCTCCGTGAGATCTCGTATCTGAAAAGGAGGGTCAGCAATCCGTGCAGCAATGCTGCGATGTCTGCGTCAGACCTAACGGGTTCCCAGATACCTCTGTTATCTCACTCGACATGGATCACCTCCTTTTCATTTGTTAGCCCACATCCAGTATGTCGCGTAAACCAATAAATTCCAAGGAAAAAAATAGATCGAAAAACGCCTTCAATTTGCTGCATTTTGTGGGTTATTATTGTCGGCCACATACATTCCACCGGTAAACCTGGTGAGTAATGCTATGTATACTTTAGTACTTGCCTGCGATACTGCAAACCGCAGCCACATAACAAACAAAGCGAGAACATTAATGGCGATCGCAGATCTCAAGAATGTATTGAAAATCTTCAGCGGTTCTGACGTGAGTCCGGACCAGGAGAGTGAACTGTTCAAAGAAGTATTGCTGATGACCCTCGCGAGGGCTGCTGATGCCGACATCAACATTCAGGCTGTTGAGGTCGATCGCATTCGCGAGATTCTCAAGGCGCATACCGGAGAAGATTTCACGACGGCCGACATTCGTGTCGCTGCTCGCGCAGAACTCTATGCGGAGGCAACGCTGGTCAAGTATCTTGGCAGCGTTTACAAGAAGCTCTCCGACGCGCATTGTGCCGAGACAATTCAAGCACTGGCCGATGTTTTTCGCAGCGACCAGTCAGTCAGCGTGCTGGAGGTAGATTTCTTTGACAATGTTGCCGGAGCGCTGCGCGTGAAGCCGTCTCAGGTCGCAGGCCTTATTGCCGGAGATGTTGACTGAATCGGTTCTTGCCCGTCGCATGTGGAATTTAAAAAGCGGGCGTAAGCCCGCTTTTTTCATTGCCCGAAAAGTCGCAACCACTTCTCGATTTTTCAGGCGGCGCAGAATTCGGTAATCTCGCAGCGCTATTCGCTGGTTACATCATTTGAGGTCGACGCCACTTCGTCGACCTCATTGTTTCGATAAACGACAAACAAACCGGACGCAACAATGATGAGCGCGCCGACGGCGACCCAGATATCTGGAATTTCATTCCAGAATACATAGCCCGCGATCGCGCCGCCGATGAGCGCCGTGTACTCAAGTGGCGCAAGCAGTGCGGGTGAGGCCGCTCGATAGCCATTGACCAGGCCAATCCACGCAATCACCGAACTTGCGCCGGCGCCGATCAGCAGGGCCCAGCCCATCACATCAGGGCTCAACCAGTTCTGCGGACTAAGCAGCGCTGTTGACACGATCAGCGGACCGACGACGACGTAGAAAGATAGCGCTAGCGTTGATTCGGTCGCAGAAAGCTTGCGAGCCGTGATCGCCTGGCAGGCATAGCAGAAAGCGGCTAACAGCACAGCGATGGATGCGAGGGACAATTCTCCCGTGCCGGGTCGCAGCATGATCAGGACGCCAATGAAGCCAAACGTTACTGCACTCCAGCGTCGCCAGCCGACGGGTTCATTCAGAAATACCGCCGACAGCGCGGTGACCATCAGCGGTGCCGTGTAACCGAGCGTAAAGGCAGTCACGAGCGGCATCTTGCTTAGGCCGTAGAAGAATCCGAACATCGCGCCAACCGCGAGAATCGTCCGTAGAAGGTGCCAGGCTCTTTTTTCTGTATTGAGTGAGCGGATGCCGCCGAATTGCGGTGCGATGACAAGTAGTAACCCGATAGCGATTCCGCTGCGCAAGAAAATGAACTGCTGCAATGAGTAGGTGCGCAGCAATTCCTTGGCGAAGAGGTCCAGCAACAGGCCACCCGCAACGCCCAGCATTAACCACGCGACGGCTTTCCGAACGTGCTCGTTGTCGGAAGTCTGAATCATGGCTTAACGAGGAACCCGCAACTTGAACATAAGCTGAACATAATCGCACGGTCGCGCATGCATGCCCACAGGTTCAGCGTCGATTCAGTGTTACAAGCCTCTAATGGCACTGTAGGCAATCAAAGGACGCTGATATGAATAACTTCAAATATAAAACCGGGCTGCGCTTTGGCATGTCGCTGGTATTGTTATCGCTTGCTGTGGCAGGACATGCCGCTACTGCTAACGACGAATCGGCACGGAAGACCGTAACGTCCCAAGGGCTCGTTAGTGAAGGCGGCGCGAAAGCCGACGTGGAACCGAGCACGGATCAATACAACGAGCTTGCACTTGCGGGTACTCGCGCCAAACCGTCACGTTCGGCCGGACAGCAGAAAGTCTCTGGCAGTGGGGCGTCATCGCCGAATACGGACTTCTGGATTTACTCGGCTGACGTGGAGCTGTTTCTGGATCAAGATCGCGATGGCTACTTCACGGGTATCGATTTACTGTTCGATGCCGATACCTATTACGACGTAGCGGACGTATACGCAGTTCTGTATCTGAGCTATGAGTACGGTCCCTGGAATGAGTACGCGGAAACAGAGACGTTCACAATCTTCGGCGCCGCTGCCGGGGATGAGTATGTCGTGGAGACCGACTTGGTGGAGGGCTATCCGACGGGTAACTACGACATCCTGATCGAGCTCTATGACGCGTACGACAATACATTCGTGGCCAGCCTCGGGCCGGAAGATACCTCGCTGCTGGCGATTCTTCCTCTTGAGGACATTGGACGAGACGCGCCTGCAGGCACGACCCAAATCGTCGTGAACTCAGGTGGTGGCGGTTCGCTGGACTGGTTCCTGATGCTCGGACTGGCTGGAATCAGCCTGCTTGGTCGCAGGTCTCAGTTTGCCGAGGAGGCCTGATACGCAGCATGCGCACGGCGTGCCGTGCGCATGACTTTTCGTCCCCACGCGGCGAGGCTGTCGAAATAGACGTATAGCGCCGGTACCACCAATAGCGACACCACCGTCGAAAATGCGAGTCCGCCGATAATCGCCCTGGCCATCGGATAGTAAGGCGGACCATCGCCTCCGACCTGGGTCGAGCCCATGGCAAGCGGTGCCAAACCAACGATCGTTGTCGCAACTGTCATCAAGATGGGTCGCAGTCTGTCGCGCCCGGCAATGACGATAGCCCGCTCTCGTAGCACGCCTTCCTGGCGCAGATTGTTTATGTGATCGACCAGTACGATGCCGTTGTTAACGACGACTCCGATCAGAATCATGATGCCGATCATCGCCATAAACGAAAAAGTAGTGCCGGTCGCCGCAAAAAACAGAAAGACGCCGAAGATCGAAAAAACGATGGAGCCGAGGATGATGGAAAAGGGCAGCAACAACGACTCGAATAGTGCGGCCATTACGAGGAAGATACAGGCGACACCGAGCAGGATGTTTGTCGTCATCATGTCCGCGGTTTCATCCTCACGTTCGAAACCGCGTCCTTCTTTCCAGCCGTAGCCGGGGGGCAAATCGATCTGCTCCATCAGGCTCTTGACGCGAGATCTCACATCATCCGGGCCGACGTCCTTCTCGAGGTCGGCGGACAATATGACGGCCGTCTGCCGGTCCGTGCGGCGAATCGTGTCCGGAGAATTGCTAACCCGAAAAGAGGCGACGCTGCCGAGGGTAATTCTGCGGCCATCCGGTGTGTACAGTGGCAGGTCGGCGAGTTGCTCGATGCTTTGTTTGTCGTCGTCGCGAAACGCGATACGTACCGCTATTTCCCCGGTCTCACCACGGAACTCGCGGAGGTTTTCACCGCGCATTGCAATACTCACCGACTGCGCAATGTCGCTGGCAGTCAGCCCGACAGCCGCCGCTCGGGTACGATCAATACTGATACGCACTTCGCGATCTCCGGTCTCCGCGTCGCTGCGCACATTCTTGAGCCCTTCGACTGTGGACAACGCACGAACGACATCTACGCTTAGCTGATTGAGTACCTCTGTAGAGTCACCGCTTACTTGAATAGTGAAGCCCTCGCCACCGCCTTGCTGGTCGAATTTGAAACTCGGCTTGCCGATCGCTATTGCCGGCAGATCTTTTTCTATGCGCTCTATGATCTCCCTGGTCGACAGCGTTGCGTCTTTCTCATCGGTCAAAAGGAGCGTCGACTCAGCGCGTCCCTGATCGTAATAGCTGTAGATTGACCGGATATTGAACTCCTCCTGGCGCGAGAACAAATAGTCCTCAACAGTCTCGACCGTCTTCTCGATACGCTCCAGAGAATGCTGTCCTTCGACGTGATAAGGCATGAACAATCGTCGACCGACGTCCTGTGGAAACATGTCGAACTTGACGAGATCCAGGGCCATAGGCAGCACGCCGATGACGCAAACCATGGCGATGCCAAGCGCCGACCACCAGCGATGACCAAGAATCCACTCGAGACTTGCAACGTACCGGTTGGTCAGTCGCGACATCCAGGCGCCTTCCTTGGGCCGTGGCGGGATGGCGACACGGGCGGCAAGCATCGGTACCAGTGTTTGAGCGATCACCAGTGAAGCGACAAGCGCGACAATGATGGTAATCGCAACGTGCGTGAGAAATATGGTGATGTCTATCTGCGCGCCGAAAATGATCGGCGCGAATACAATGATCGTCGTCGCTGTACCGGCGATAACAGCGAGACCGACTTCGTTGACACCAGCGATCGTGGAGGTGAAAGGGTCGTCCGGCTTCTCGGTACGATGCCGAAAAATGCTCTCGGTGATTACGACGGCATTGTCGACCAGCATTCCGACAGCCAGCATCAGGCCCATCATCGACAGGATGTTCAAGGTCAGGCCAGCGAAATACAGGGCGCCCAGCGTAATCATCAGCGAAAACGGCACCGAAGCCGTAACGATCAACGTCGTCGTAACCTGACGCAAAAACAGGTAGAGGACGAGAATCGCCAGCAGGCCACCAAGTGCGCCAGCCTTGAGCAGGTCCGCAAGGGACTCGCGGACGCTATCGCCCTGGTTGTCCAGCGAGAAGATGTTGATACCCCGCATCTGTGGCAGCTCGCCGATCTTCTCAACTTCAGCCATGACGCGGTCCGTGACGTCGACAAGATTCGAGCCGGTTGTCTTGTTGATTGCGACGCCAATCGCATAGTCGCGGTCCAGGTGCCGTCCGTAATTGCGATCGGGCGTGCGTAGTTCAACGTCGGCGATGTCTCGCAGGCGTAGTCCTGAAGGGTTAATGACGAGTTGGCGAATTTCCTCTACCGACGTGAATTCGCCGCTGGGGCGCACGCTGAAGCGCTGGTCGCCGGCAGTGATTTTGCCGGCACTGACTGCGAAATTGCTGCGCACCAGAATGTCCCGAACAGCGGCAATATCCACTCCGTGCGCGGCGAGCATGTCGGGCTTCATAAGTATTCGTACTTCGCGAGGGTCTACGCCATGAAGATCGACGCGGGACACGCCCTCGATACGTTCAAGTCGCCGTTTGAGCAGGCGGTCGAGAAGGTCATAGCTGTCAGACAGGTCGCGCTCGCTGGATATTCTGAGCTGCAGCACAGGCTGGTCGCCCAACGAACCGGTAAAGACGAATATCCGCCGGACATCATCAGGCAACAGGTGGCGTATTCCATCCACTTTCGCCCGAGCCTCGATGCCCTTAGCTCCCATGCTCTGGTCCCAGGCGAACTGCAGGAAGATCTGCGACTCACTTTCGCTGGAACTCGAGAACATCTGCTCGACACCGGACAACGTGGCGAGTGCCTCTTCGACAGGCCGCGTAATCAGCCGCTCGATCTCCTCCGGCGTTGATCCGGCATAGGGGATCTGTATGAATATGCCCGGGAACTCGATGTCCGGAAATTTCTCCAGCGGCAAGAGTCGCGCGGCGATTATCCCGACCAGGGCCATCGCGACAAAGACGACGACAGTGGTAACGGGGCGGCGCAGGGCGACCTCGGTGTGTTTCATCCAGCCACTCCCGCACGGTGCGCGGCTGCAGCCGACGGCCATCGCTTTCGATCCAGCAGCGAATACACGACGGGGATAACAAGCAGCGTAAGCAACGTTGAAACTACGAGTCCGCCGATGACGGTAATGGCCATCGGTGTCCGCACTTCAGAACCTTCGCCAAAACCCATCGCCATTGGCAGCAGCCCGAGCGCGGTTGTCAGCGAGGTCATCAGAATAGGTCTTAGCCGAGCCTCGCCCGCCTGCACGATCGCATCGTGGCGTTCGACACCCTGGGAGCGAAGCTGGTTGATCAGGTCGACAAGGACAATCGCGTTGTTTACCACGATCCCTGCCAGCATGATCACGCCTATCAGAGCCACTATGTTCACGGTAGTGCCCGTGATGAACAGCGCGAGTACGGCCCCAACCAGCGCCAGCGGTATGGTAAAGAGAATGACGAAGGGGTGAATCAGCGATTCGAACTGTGATGCCATAACCAGGTAGACCAGGAAAATGGCGAGCACCAGCGCAAATTTCATGGACTCAAACGAGGCCTCCATTTCTTCGCTCTGTCCGGACACCAGTGCGGTGATACCGTTTGGCAAAGGAATACGGCCGACAATCAAATCGGCCTCCGCTGCCGCCGCTCCCAGGTCGCCATAGGCTACATTCGCCGTAATGATCGCGACGCGCTCCTGCGCGACGCGGCGAATCTCGGACGGTCCCTGCGACACGACGACGTTTGCCACTGCATCCAGGGTAACGGGTCTGTCGGACGTCGGATTGATGATCAGTCCTCGGATTTCGTCGATGCTCGACTGACGAGCGTCCACACTGCGAACGAGAACATCGATCTTCTTGTCTCGCCATGTGTAGCGAGTCGCCAGTTCGCCGCGAACGTTTGCTACGACCCGGTTGGCAATGTCGCGAACGTTAAGGCCCAGTTTTGACGCGCGTTCCTGGTCGAAAACGATCTGGATTTCGGGGTTGCCTCTTTCCACCGTGGTCTTGATGTCGGTGAATCGATTCGACTTCGACATGTCCGAGACAACCCGGTTGCTGACGCTCGCGAGACCCTCGAGGTCGTAACCGGAAATTTCGATTTGCAAAGGGCTGGAAAATGACAATAGCGCCGGACGACTGAATTCGTACTGCACACCCGGCAGCCGAGCGAGTTCTCTGCGTATCGCCTCCATGGTCTGGTTTTCGGCCTCACGTCCCGAACCGGGCTTCAAAGAGATACTCAGGGTTCCGGTGTTGTCACCGGCGTCGACCGGATTCGCGTCCAGCCGGTTGCCTGTGCCCGCTACAGAGTAGTCAAGTGCGACTGCGTCGATATTGCTGGCAACACGCTGCGTACTTTGTATGGCGCGGTCTGTTTGTGACAGTGGAGCCCCCGGGGGAAGACGCAAATCAACGTTGAATTCGCCTTGTGAGAACTGAGGAATCAGCTCGGTACCGAGGCGCGGAAGCAACGACATCGTCGCCGCAAAGATAAGTGCGGCGGCCCCCACGACCAACCAGCGATTGGCAAGGGAAGCGCGAAGTAGTGGCGCGTAAATCGCCGCGGCTGCGGCATACAGGCGCTGCATCAGCCAGGTTGGTACCCACAGCAGGATCCAGAACAGCTTTCGTATTGCGTAAAATACGGCGCCAAACAAGCGAACAATGAACGCGACAAAGCGTGTGAAGCCTCCCGGAGGCTTGCCGTCGCCACCATCGTCATATCGACTTCGAGCGCCGAGAGAGGCGAGCATCGGAATCAGCGTCAGCGCGACGATCAGCGAGAATACCAGCGCAAATGTCACTGTCAGCGCCTGATCGCGAAACAACTGCCCGGCGATACCGCTAATGAAGACCATAGGGAAAAACACCGCAATGGTTGTCAGCGTGGAGGCGACCACGGCGCCGGCGACTTCGGTAGTGCCGTTCTGTGCGGCTGCTACCGTCTCCTGTCCCTGCTCCTTTTTCCGTACGATGTTTTCCAGAACGACGATGGAGTTGTCGACAAGCATGCCGACGGCGAGCGCGATGCCGCCGAGCGACATGATGTTCAACGAAATATCGTTGGTGTACATCAGCAGGAAAGTTCCGATTACAGACACCGGAATGGCTATACCTACGATCGTTGTTGCCCGGGAGTCACGCAGGAACCCATACAGCACGAGGATTGCGATCAGTCCACCCAGGAATGCTGCAATCCTGACATCGTCTACCGCCGACGAAATGAACGTCGATTGATCGTGGATTTTTACTATTTCAATATCGTCGGGCAGTGATTCGCGAATGCGTTCGAGGCGCTGGTCGATACGGCGAGCAACCTGTACAGTATTCGCGTCACCCTCCTTGTACACGGCCAGTTCTACCGATTCGCGACCTTGTACTCGCGTAATCGCTTCGCGTTCTTTATGGCCGCGCTCAACGGTAGCTACGTCGCCAAGGTAGACGGGCCGCCCGGCAACGTTTGCGATAATCGCGCCGCGAAACTCGTCGACACTCTGGAATTCATTGAGTGTCCGGACCAGAAATCGCTGATTGCCTTCTTCGAGGCGGCCGCCGGACAGGTTGATGTTTTCGGCACGAATACGAGCTGCCACCTGCTCGATGTTGATGCCGAGCTGCGAGAGCTTTTGCTGATCGACACGAATCTGGATTTCGTCTTCGAGGCCGCCACTGACCTTAACTGCCGCCGTGCCTTCTTCGGCCTCCAGCTCCGACTTGATACTGTCCTCTGCAAGTCGTCGCAATAACTTCAGGCGAGCTTCTTGCGATTCATTTTCTGCGCCATCGTCACCGAACCTCAGGCCGAGTCGCACTATAGGTTCAGAAGATGGATCGAAGCGCAGCAGCAATGGCCGCTCCGCCTCCAGTGGCAGCGACAGGATATCGAGTTTCTCGCGAACGTCGACGCCCGCAATGTCCATGTCGGTGCCCCAGAGAAATTCGACCGTAACGTCGGATTGCCCGGAACGGGAAATGGATCGAACCAGGCGAACGTTTCGAACGACTCCGACCGTTTCCTCAATAGACTTGGTGAGAAGATTCTCAATTTCTACCGGCGCCGCACCCGTCAGTTCGGTGCGAACCGTGAGCGTCGGGTAGGAGATGTCAGGGAGTAGATTAAGCTTGAGCCTGGAAAGCGACACCATGCCGAACAGTACGATCGCAACCATGAGCATGACGATCGTGACACGCCGTTCCGTTGCCAGTTCGATAAGGCGGCGCATCAGCCGTCACCCTCGGCCGGGGTATTTGCATTCTCGTCGTCTGCATCGTCGACCTGTTTATCGGCGTCGTCGTCTTCCGCGCCAATTATGGTTACTACCGCATCCTGCTTCAGGCCGACCTGTCCAACCGTAATGACCCGGTCATCGTCATCGAGACCTTCAATTATCTCCATCAGGCCGTTGTTGCTGAAACCGGTCTGTACGGCCTTGCGAACTGCGACGTTGTCTTCGACAACAAACACGCTCATCTCGCCCATTTCTTCCAAAACGGCGCTACGCGGAATCTGTAGCGCATTTTCATGCCTGTCGAAAACAATGCTCATTCGGCCGAACATGCCTGGTTTGATGCGTCGCTCCGGATCTTTGATCTCGATAGTGATTTTGAACGTGCCGGTGTCCGGGTCCACGACCGGACTAACGCGCGTCACCGCAGTAAGTATCTGCGTCCCGCCGAGTGCGTCGATGTTGATGCGGACAGGCTGCCCTGGCGCGATCTGCCGGTACTCGCGCTCGGGTATGAAGAGATAAGCGACCAGCGGCTCAAGGCTGGTCACGCTGAAAACCGGGTCGCTGACCTTCAGCGTGTTACCGAGCTTTATGAACCGCTCCGAGACAACGCCGGCAATAGGTGCCCGAATTTGTGTGTAGTCAAGTTCAAGACTGGCCAGATTGTAGGAGGCCTGCAGAGCTTCGAGTTCGTACTGGATCTTGTCGAAGTCGCCTTCACTAATCAGGCCTTTGCTCCTGAGATCCTTGTTACGCTGGAAGTCGCGTTCCAGCTTACGCAGCCTTGCCTTGGATTCATTGAGTTCCAGACGCAGCCGGTCGCCGTCGAGGCGCGCCAGAATCTGGCCTTTTTCGACGTCTGCACCCTCTTCAACGAGTATTTCTTTGACTTCGCCAGGCACCTTGGCAATGACAACCGCCTGTGCGAAAGCTTCGATAGGCGCGGTGCCTGAGTAGACGGCGTAGACGTCGCCCCGCACGGGCAAGCTGACTTCGACTGGAACTGGCGGGGTTTCTTCTTCGTCATTCTCCGCCGATTTCTCGCCCTGTTGGCAGGCGCCAAGAACGAAAATACAGGTGAATGCCGTTGCGGCAATTCGGTATAGCCTCATCAATTACTCCCTTATTTCACCGCAACCCATCGCAAGACATGCATGGGCAGGGCAGTCCGTCAGCCGCTGAAGCTGTCGGGAAGCGTGCTGCTCGCGAGAACCCGGCTGCCGTCACGCAGGCCATTCTGACCCACAACTACGACCTGCTCGTTTTCGGAGAGGCCGCCGAGTATCTCGATCTTGCCATCCGCTTCTATCCCCGTTTCTACGACACGCCTCATAACTTCGCCCGCACTGACCACATAGACGCTGGCCTGCTCATCATCGTCGAGCAAAGCAGCGGTCGGGATAGTCAGTGCATTTGCATGCATTTCATAGGCGATCGTAAAGCGGCCCAGCATTCCGGGCGCGAGTTTGCCGTTCTTGTTGTCTATTTGGGCGGTTGCCCGAAACGTACCGTTGCGCGTGTCGATCGTGGGGCTGATCCGAACGATCGATGCTTCGAAGTCGACGCCCGGCATTGCTGCAACCTGTAAAGTTGCGGTGTCGCCGGCGTGAAACTTGGGCAATTGTGATTGTGGTATTTGCAGGTAGGCGAGCAGCTCACTTGTCTCGGTTATGCGAAAAGTGATGTCGCCAACTTCAACGTTCTGGCCCGGTTTGATCTCTCTTGCAGATACGACGCCCGCAATCGTGGCGCGAATATTTGAGTAGTCGTAGTTTAGTTGCTTCAGCTTGTAGCTGGCTTTGAGCGCAGCGAGGTCATACTCGAGGCCCTCGAACATGGACGTGCTGATCAATCCCCGTTGATGCAGATCGATGTTTCTATCGTATTCCCTGCTGGCGCGCACGAGTTCGGCTTTTGCAGCCAGCATTTCGAGCCGCAGGCGCCTGCCATCCAGACGCGCCAGGACCTGTCCCGCTTCGACAACGTCACCTTCCTCAACCAAAAGCTCGACCAGCTCGCCGTCGACGCGAGCGATTACAGGTGCTTCTGCATCGGTTGTTATAGCTGCGGTAGCTTCGTAGGTAGCATAAATATCAGAGCGATAGGGGCTTGCCGTCTCAACGGGTACCGGTGTTGCAGCATCGATCGCCGCCTGGTCCGCGACGCTGGCCTCGCCAGTACCACAGCCGTTCAACGAGAACAGGGTGGCAATGGCAAGCACTGAAAGTACGGGTTTAGGGGTTTTCATTATTCCGGGCCATCTACTTTAGTGTTGTAGTGAAGTATAACACTAGTTCGCTATAACGCAATACCACGTCACTAACTCGCTAAAATGCAAAAAAATTTAAAAATCAGTAACTTAGTGACTATCGTCGGCGATCAGTGACCGCCTTCTATCCTTTAGATGCATCAGAACGGGATTTAGATTGAGAGGAACGAAAAAAAGTTCCTGTACCTGCTTACCCGGGCACAGATCGGTGAATGACGCTTGAGAACCGGGGTCAGTTGCCAGGGTCAGCCAAAGCACTGCGCCAGGAACGGGTTCAGAAGGCGTTTTTCAGGATCGAGTTGCTGGCGGATCTTTCTGAAAAAATCCATCCGTGAGGCGTAAGACTGTTGCGCATACTCCGCCCGGAACGAGCGCGACTGATTGAACAGCGGGATGCCTCCCCAACGCTCGGCAAACTGGGCCAGATCGATCACGAAGTCATCCCAGCCCCGCGACTGCGTGGACACGGTCTGCAGCGCAAACATCGGCTCGTCAAATGACGGAGAGAGTAAGGCCGACGGATCTCTGCTGACTCGAAAGCCGACCGCCGGCAGGTCGCAGCGATAGTCATTTTCCCGCAGGGTTTGCTGACAGAATTCAGCATAGGCTTTAATGACAATCGAGAAGTCCATCGCTGGAAAGCACCACGTGGAGTACAGCAGCTTGCCCGATGGCTTACGGCGTCGTCGTCCGGTTGCGGCTACATTGTTGCCGTGATTGACCAGCTTGGTATTGACGATTCCGTGCGTTGCCGCCGATATACCGTCCATGAGTCGATAGCGCACCGACGGAATCGGCATCACCCTGTTGAGCGAACGAAAAACCTGCGGCAGCACGGTACTTTCTCCCCAGTCCTTGAACTTCCATGGCGCACCGTAAGCGTTGCCCGGATCGGTATCATAACGACGCAGATCGACATAGACGCGATCACGGTGTGGCAACAGGTAAAACTTCAAGCCAACATTTCTGCTCGACAGGCGGTCTGCAATGTCCGCGAAGCGGTCAATGGAAAGGCTGCGATGGCTTGCTGAAAACGTCGATATCGGCCGCACGCGCAGCGTTGCCTCGTAAATGACGCCCAGCATGCCGTAGCTGATTCGGAAGGCGGCCAGCAGATGTTTTTTCTCGCCGGTAACAGTCATGACATTGCCGTCTGGTGTCACTACCTTCAGGCTGACTAACTGGCTGGACAGGTAAGCCGCCTGATCGCCAATGCCAGGTCCCATGCACGGGGACGCGAGCGCGCCACCCAGTGTGCGCTCCATCTCGTCGTGGTTTCCGATGAGCTCGAGACCCTGTTCGGCAAGCGCGTCTACCAACGTTCCGAGGCGAACGCCCGCCTCAGCGGTTACCGTATGATTGTAGTTGTCGATTTTGACGATTTTGTTCAGGCTGGTTGTCTCAATGACGGTGCCTTTAGGGCTTTCATTGCAGTCGGTCGATGCGCTGCCGGCGCCGCGGACTCGAATAGGAAGCGCGATATTGGCGCTTGGCTCGAGGCAGCGCATGAGTTTGGCCAGGTTGGCAGGCGCATACACGCGAGGCTGAGCTGGGCGCCGAACAAAGCGTCCTGTGTCACGAAAACCGGGTACTTGCATCGATGGTGTCTCCAGCCGTTGTTGCAAACTTGCCAAAGACACACCAGACGCTCATCGCGATCGCAATGAGTTATCGTGTTGGTAACCCCGCTGCCTTAGGTATTTCCCTTAGACCGGAAGCTTTGCGACACTGCCTTTCGACAGCTGTGCCTTTGTCAAACGAAGACACATCCTTACACAGTCGCAATGGCTCTGCAATGACCCCAAGTGACGATAAAGTATTCTGTTAAATTAGATACTCAATGGGAATGCTAACGACACTCGTCGGCACGCGGCTGCCGACCAAATACCACCGCTTTTTCAAGCTGCCGAAGCGGCGGGAGTCCTGGAAGCATCCGAAAACAGCAGAAACAGCGCTGCAGCAGGCCGCATCGCGCTGGCTGAGGAAGAAACGACGCAACTTGCGGTGTATATCGACTTAATTCAGGTAGCGATGCGCTCGGCATCCGACTGGGACTTATCGATCGAGCGGAGCAAACGGTCGACATCCAAAGCTATCTCATTCGCGACGATGTCAGTGGCAACCTGATTGGACTTCATCTGGCGGCGGCAGCGGACCGTGGCGTCCGCGTTCGATTGCTCATGGACGATGCGCTCACACATACGATTGACGCCGGACTATTGTCGTTGGATGCGCATGACAATATCGAGGTGCGTGTATTCAATCCGTTTCCCCGCCGTCGTTCGCGCCTGATCAGCTTTATTGCAAATTTCAATATTCTGAATCGCCGTATGCACAACAAGTCTTTCACCGTCGATAACCAGGTCACGATCGTCGGCGGCAGAAATCTGGCCGATGAATATTTCCAGTCGGGTGGCAAGGCAGAATTCATCGATGAGGACCTGCTCGCCATAGGTGCTGTCGTTGATGAGGTTTCCGACGGATTCGATGAATACTGGAATTCGCAAGAGGCGATTCCGATTAACGCTTTCAATGCGCTGGTGCCCTACAGCACGCTTGAGGATTCAACCAAGGAGGGCGAAAAGTACATCGAGCAGCATCGGGATGGGAAATTTCTGCAGAGTGTGGACGATCAGCTCGCGCTGCAGCTTGCCGAAGCGAAATTAGCGCTTATTCCGGCTGACGCCAGTGTGGTCCTGGATTACCCGGACAAGATTCGCAAGCTGTTGAAGCGTCCAGGCAGTATTACCAGCACTTTCCTTCAACAAATGGTCTCGCGTGCGAAGCATGAACTCGTCATTATCTCGCCGTATTTCATTCCGGAAAAGCAGGGCGTTGAGTTCTTCGGCCTTTTGGTACGCAAAGGCGTGCGCGTCGTTATCATCAGCAATTCGCTTGCATCGACGAATCACAGCAGTGTGCATGCTGTCTACGCCCGCTATCGAAAGCCGCTCCTCAAGCGCGGGGTCGAACTATATGAGCTGCGCGCCCAGATCGAATCTTCAAATATAGCGACGAAACTGACGCTGCATTCAAAAGTGGCTTGCGTCGATCGGGAACGAGTATTTGTCGGCTCCTTCAATCTCGATCCCAGATCCCTGCACTTGAATACCGAAATGGGTATGGTCGTTGAGTCGACGGAACTGGCGGGCTCGATGGCCAGCGGCATCCTCGAGTCGCTTCCCGATATGGCCTACAAGCTGCAATTGTCGGGGCGAGGTCGCCTGCAATGGCGCGTGACCACGGCCAGTATTGACGAGATAATTACGACCGAGCCGCAAACCAACTGGTGGCGGCGCTTTAAAACTAAAATGCTGAGCTTCCTGCCGATCGAAGGGCAAATGTAGCGGCAGCAAAAACTGTCAAACCGCGCATGAATGTCTGACAATGTGCGGCTTGGCAAACTGTGGAGCAAACAATGCGGTGGCGTGGCGGCAGGCGTAGTTCAAATATCGAAGACAGGCGCGGTGCGCGCGCGACACCTCGACTAGTCGGTGGTGGCATCGGAACCATCGTGTTGGTTCTCGTAGCAATGTACTTCGGTGTCGATCCGACACCGCTGCTGCAGACAATGCAACAGGCGCCCTCTGCATCGACGAGCGGCAGCCAACCGTCGAGCGAAGACCTCAAGAATGATCCGCTTGCCGACATGGTCTATGTCGTTGTCGGCGATACCGAAGATGTGTGGAAGCAGATCTTTGCGGGCCAGGGCCGCCGCTACAAGGAGCCGACGCTGGTCTTGTTTAGCGGCGCAACAAGTTCGGCCTGCGGCGTGGGACAGGCCGCCATGGGGCCGTTTTATTGCCCGGCGGATCAACAGGTCTATATCGATCTGAGTTTTTACGATCAGATGCGCAACCGTTTCAAGGCGCCCGGTGATTTTGCGCAGGCCTATGTGATCGCGCATGAAATAGGCCATCACGTTCAGAATCTGCTCGGTGTCTCCGGTCAGGTCCACTCGATGAAACAGCGCGTCAGCCAGGTCGAAGGCAACGCACTGTCCGTGCGTCTCGAGCTGCAGGCGGATTGTCTGGCTGGTGTTTGGGCGAATCACGCGGACAAGGCGCGAAACATAATCGAGGATGGCGATATTGACGAGGCACTCAACGCTGCCAGCGCAATTGGCGATGATACGTTGCAGCGCCAGAGTCGCGGTACGGTTGTGCCCGAGAGCTTCACTCACGGTACGGCCAAACAGCGGCAGCGATGGTTTCGCGTTGGCCTCCAAAGCGGCAACGCCGATGCCTGTGACACCTTCAGTGCCGACCAGGTCTGACCGAATCAGCGGGCAACAAGAGACTGCGGAGCGGGCGCGACAGGCGGCAAAGCGAATTCGTCGATTCGTTCTGGAGACACCGCTGTCCTATTCGCCTGCATTCAGCGCGGAGCTCGATGCCAGCGTCTATTTCAAACTCGAGAATCGCCAAACGACAGGGTCGTTCAAACTGCGCGGCGCAATGAATCGACTGATGACACTGAGCGACGAGCAGCGCTCGAAAGGCTGCGTTGCAGCGTCCAGCGGGAATCACGGTGCCGCGGTTGCCTGTGCCATGCAAACGCTTGGCGTCAGCGGTGTCATTTTTGTCCCGGAGCAAACTTCCGCAGTGAAAGTGGACGCAATCCGGGCCTATGGTGGCGAGGTCGTGTTCTTCGGCACCGACGGCCTGGATACGGAACAACATGCTCGCGCGTTCGCCGACCAGAACGGTATGGTCTACGTGTCACCGTACAACGACAACGAGGTTGTCGCCGGCCAGGGCAGTTGCGGCGTCGAGATAATCGAACAATTGACCGATGTGGAGACGATATTCGTCGCCGTTGGCGGCGGCGGTCTCATCGCTGGAATCGGCAGCGTTGTGAAAGCGCATAACCCGGATATTCGCATCGTCGGCTGCCAGCCACTTGCGTCGGCCGTAATGGCCCGCTCGGTTGAGGCCGGTGAGATTCTCGAAATGGAGAGTGAGCCGACGCTTTCGGATGGCACGGCGGGCGGCATCGAACCGGGCGCAATAACGTTTCCTTTGAATCAGCAGCTGGTCGACGAGTTCGTCCTTGTAGACGAGCAGCAGATAGCGGCAGCAATGCGGCGATTTATGGAAAGCGAGGGAGACGTTGTCGAGGGGGCGGCCGGAGTCGCCGTCGCAGCAATGCAAGAACTTGCAACGACCATACGCGGTCAGAAGGTTGTGGTCGTTATTTGCGGCGGCAATATCAGCCCTGAGAGACTTGATCAGGTTCGCGCGTAGCCCAGTTGAGAGGCTTTGATGATGGATAAATTCAGAACATGGCTGCTCGCCAATTGCGTACTGCTGCTGGCGGCACCGCTGGCGGCTGAGACTACCGCCTTCGTCAACGTCAACATCGTACCGATGTCCTCCGAAGCAGTGACTGCGGCGCAAACAGTTATCGTGAAGGACGGCATTATCGCTGAAATCGGTAGCGTGGACGAAGTCCGCATACCTGAAAGTGCGACAGTGGTTGACGGCACCGACCGATACCTCATGCCAGGATTGGCAGAGATGCACGCACATGTCCCTGATGCGGATTCGAGCAATCTCGATCGGGATTTCAGCCTTTTCGTTGCCAACGGCGTTACGACCGTACGCGGCATGCTTGGTCAGCCGTCACACCTGGTGCTCCGCCAAAAGCTGCTCGATGGTGAGGTATTCGGCCCGCGACTCGTCACGTCGGGGCCATCATTGAATGGCCGAAGCGTCACCGGTGCCGCGAATGCCCGTGATCAGGTGCGGGAGCAGGCGCGTCTGGGCTACGACTTTATCAAGATCCATCCGGGCCTCAGCAGTGAGGAGTTTCGGGCAATCGCTGTAACATCGAATGAAATTGGCATTCCGTTCGCCGGGCATGTGCCAGTCGCGGCCGGTGTCGAGACTGCGCTGGATCTCGAGATCGCGACGATTGATCACCTCGATGGATACTTCGCTGCGTTGCTGCCGCCTGGCAGCCACGGCGCCGGCGGGTACGGCGGTTTTTTCGACGTCATGCTTGCCGCCGAGCTTGAGCAGGATCGAATCGATGAGCTTGCGGCAGCGACCGCAGCAGCGGGCACCTGGAACGTTGCAACGCAGGTCCTGATAGAGAATCGGATATCCGATTTACCGGTGGCCGACCTGCTGAACCGGCCGGAGTCGAAGTACATGCCGGTTGACACGCTGCAGCGATGGGCGGATCGAAAACAGGAAACGCTTGCCGAGCGTGGTTTCGACGCCGACGTGGCGGCGCTGGCGATCACGTTGCGGCGTCGCCTTATCCTTGCCCTGCACCGTGCGGGCGCTGGTTTGTTGCTCGGTTCTGACGCGCCGCAAGTATTCAACGTGCCCGGGTTTTCTTTGCATCGCGAGCTCGACGTTCTTGTCGCCTCTGGCCTGACGCCGTTCGAGGCGCTGCAAGCCGGCACGATATCGGCGGCGAAGTTCCTCGGCACGAACACTGGCAGCGTAGAAGTGGGCAGAGAGGCGGATCTGCTGTTGCTGGATGCCAATCCGCTGGCAGACATTAAGAATAGCCGCCGAATCCACGGTGTCGTGCTTCGCGGTAACTGGCTGCCGGCATCTGCGCTCGAAGCTCGCTTGCAGAAATACCGCAACGACGTCGGATAATAATAACGGCTTCGTATTGCAACCGTTTCGCGGTGACAGGCGTCTAACGGGTAGGTGAAAGAAAAAAGAGGAAAATCACATGCGCGGTTTTGTCGTAATGGCAATGTTTCTGGCGAGTTTCGCCGATGCAGCCTGGAATGACTACACGAGCGTTCGCGAACTCGAATTGAATGCCGATGGCATTGAGGCTTTCACGATAGATGCCGGCGCCGGGAGCATAGACATCAAAGGGGTCGAAGGCCTTGACAAGCTGATGGTGGTCGCCACCGTTGTTGTTGCTGAACTGGATGAAGAGGATGCCATCAAGTTCATCGACAAGAAGATGCAGCTGTCTTTGGATAAGGCCGGAAATCGTGCCAGGCTGGTATCCGACTTCGAGGAAGGTTTTTTTGGCAACGGACCTGGCGCCAGAATCGACCTTGAAATCAGCATGCCAACGGGCATAGCCATTGAAGTCGACGACGGTTCCGGTTCCATCGATATCGTCGGTGTCAGCGCTGATGTTTCTATCGACGATGGTTCCGGTTCAATCGAAGTGCAGGGCGTCGCAAATGTCTTAATCGATGACGGCTCTGGATCGATCGATATCGCGGCAGCGAGCGGTGATGTTTCGATCGTCGATGGCTCGGGCAGTATCGAGGTACGTTCTGTCGGCGGTAGCGTTACCATTGATGACGGCTCCGGAAGTATCAAGGTCAGCGACGTCGAGCAGGACCTGGTCATCGTCGACGATGGCAGTGGCGGCTTCAGCTATTCGGACGTTCGGGGTAGCTGTCGAGGAAGACTCCTGACCCGGTCCATTTGCCGCTAACATATTGTATTAAATAGATAAAAAGCCTGATATGCCGGCAGCGCAGCAGCGCTCGTCCCGGTTTGGTCATCGTGCTGCTAGAATCCTAGGAAGCACCGACGATTCTCGCCAACTCGGCCAACTGGGAGACAACATGAAACTAGTAAAGCATCTGCTCGACGCCAAAGGACGGGAGATCATTTCCATCGTGGAAGATGCCTCCGTGCTGGACGCAATAACCATGATGGCGGAGCGTTCTATTGGTTCGCTGCTGGTTATGGATGGCGGCAAATTGAAAGGGATCGTGACGGAACGCGACTATGCTCGAAAAGTCATAGTAAAAGGCAGATCGTCGAAATCGACGCAGGTCCGGGAAATAATGACGGCTGATGTCCGTACCGCCGGCCCCGACCAGACCGTCAACGACTGTATGACTATCATGACCGAGCGACGAATTCGACACCTGCCTGTCGTCGAGAATGGCGACGTCATTGGCATGATTTCGATCGGCGATCTCGTACAGGCAATCATCTCCGATCAGCAGGAAGAGATACAACAGCTCGAACAGTACATCAGCGGTTAGAGCCGAGTCGGGAGCAGTTATGGCGAAGAAATCGGATCTTGATCAGGATGTCATGCGGCTTTTCGATGGCTACGTGCATGGCCAGATTACGCGGCGTGAATTCCTGGACCGGGCCGCCGCTTTTACCGCGTCCGGCGTCACCGCAGCGGCGCTGCTCGGCAGCCTGAGCCCTGACTATGCTTTGGCCCAGCAGGTCGACCCGGACGATAAATCGATATCCACCAGCTACAAGAAATACGCCTCGCCGAAAGGTGCTGGCGTCATGCGCGGCTACTTTGTACGTCCGGCTGTTGTGCAACACAAACTGCCAGCGGTGGTTGTCATTCACGAGAACCGTGGGTTGAATCCCTATGTTGAAGATGTTGCCAGGCGACTCGGCGTCGCCGGTTTTATCGCCTTCGCACCGGATGCGTTAACGCCGCTCGGCGGCTATCCCGGAAACGACGATGATGGGCGTACGTTGCAGCGGCAGCGCGACAGTGGCGAGATGGTCGAGGATTTTGTTGCTGCAGTGGAGTTTTTGCAAAAACACCCCGACTGCACGGGCAAGGTTGGCGCGGTGGGTTTCTGTTTTGGCGGCGGCATGTCAATGCGCCTCGCTATCAGAATACCAACGCTCGCGGCGGCGGTCGCGTTCTACGGAAGACATCCCGGTGCGGATGAGGCTGCAACAATACAGGCGCCGTTAATGCTGCACCATGCAGAGCTCGATGAGCGCGTCAACGCAAGCTGGCCGGAGTTCGAAGAAGGTTTGCAGGCTTCGGGTGGCGAGTTTGTCAATTACACATATGCCGACGCCAACCATGGCTTCCACAACGACACGACGCCGCGGTATGACAAGGAATCGGCTGAGTTAGCGTGGCAGCGGACCGTCGATTTTTTTACCGCGCACCTGAAGTCTGAGGCCGGATAAAAGAAAAGAAATTTCCGATTCCGAAAGTGCGAGTGAATATGAGACCTGCAAATTTTTGCAATATTCTGCTGGTCACGCTGCTGCTGGCGACATCGCCAGCGACCTCGGATGAGGAGTCCAAGACAGTCATCGGCCCTGATAATATCTATCTTTACGATGGTGCCAATGCGCTGACGGCTCGCAACGGTGAGGATGGCGTACGACTGACACTGCTCGGCCTGCAAACAGCAAAGAATGCCCGCGAGGAAAAAATCGGACACGCTAATCTTTGTGCCGGATTTCTGCTCATCAACCAACCGGAAAAGGCGCTGCAGCACTGCGACTGGGTGATCGACAGGGATGCAATGCACTGGCGCACCTACAACAATCGTGCGCTGGTCTATCTTCGTCTGGAGCGCTTTGACGAGGCCGACGAAGATATACAGAAGGGACAGTCGTTGCGGCCGGGCTCCAGGAATCTCAAGATTGTCAAAGGCATGTATCTCGACGAAACCCAACCGGTCACGCCCAACATCGAGATAGATGAGCGCCGCGCAGGAGACGATGACGCGGCAGAAGAGCCGACCGATGCCGGACCTGAGTGAACTTCGGCGCCTGTCTATGCTGGCCGTGCTGTCGTTGCTGGCGGCCCACGCGCAGGCCTCGGCGGATGAACAATCAGCCACGTTCAGCGACTCGGACAGCAAGCGAAAACCCTTACTGACCG
The DNA here is from genome assembly GCA_963760395.1 of uncultured Gammaproteobacteria bacterium. GTDB lineage: Bacteria > Pseudomonadota > Gammaproteobacteria > Steroidobacterales > Woeseiaceae > UBA1847. The sequence goes on along the minus strand of CAVXCX010000013.1, from coordinate 110,040 downwards.
TGATTCCGGACTACCCGAAGGTGGCGCGTCGTGATCGAATCGAAGGCGAGGTCCAGGTCTGTTTCGACATCACGCGTGACGGTCGAACGCGGCGCATCGCGGTGCGAAAAAGCACCCACCGACTTTTTGAGAAGCCTGCTATTCGCGCGGTGCGCGCGTCAACGTACGAGCCTTTGTCTGACGATGCCGTGATGTCCGGCATCAAGTCCTGCCGAACCTTTCGTTTCACGCTGGAACCGGTGGTCGTGGAGACTGGCAACTAGGCGTGTTGCGCCGACGCAAGAAGATCCAGTATTTTGCTTGCCGCTTCTTCCATCGTGGCGCCGAAGCTCAAGATCCCTTCTTCATGCCCGGCCATTACGGCGAGCCCTGTTTCACGGAATGCCGTGTCCCGGTAAAGCCTGCGGAATTCATTTGCCATCTCTGGTGTGCCATAAGCCACGTCGGCGCCGGTTGTCGGCAGCCTGTTCAATAAGGTCTGCCACAGGACCTGACTGTGCGCGTGCACGATCGCGCCGATATTGAGATCAAGGCCATAAATCGCCGCATGAGTCATTGCTTCCGACGACGCCTGGGCCGGGCCGACGGAACTTACTATGTTGGCATAGGTGTTGTATGCGGTGACCAGCGAATAATGTGTCTTGTCGGTTTTAGCGATGTGACCTGTCTGTGTGCCGCTGATAAGGAACTGGCCGGGCTCGCCACAACGGACGCTGATGTTGCCGTAGCCGATGCCGAGTTCTTCGTATTGACCGATGAGGCCGGCCGCAAACAGGGGTTTTCGCCAGGTTTCAAGTTCTTCTGTGGCCGCCGCCGCGGCCGCGGGCAAGGGCGCCTTGGTCCAGAAGCTCTGGTACTTAATGTAGCCTTCGTCGATTGTCATGACTTGTCCATTTCAGGAAACAGCCCGAGCAGACCCGCTTCAGAGGCTTCGCAGATGCCGCGTTCGGTGATCAGGCCCGGTGACCAGCCGCGCGGGCGTAACGTCGAAGGCATAGTTACTGATCGGCGTGTCGTTGGCGGTGGTGCGAACATGCACCGGCTTGCCGTCATAGATTCCGTAAATATGGCTCACTTCAGCTGGATCACGTTGTTCGATCGGGATCTCGCGGATCCCGTCGCGGCTGTGCCAGTCGATCGTCGTCGAAGGTAGTGCGACATAGAACGGAATATTGTTGTCAGCCGCGGCCAGGGCTTTGAGATAGGTGCCGATCTTGTTGGCGACATCGCCGCAGCGTGTCGTGCGATCGGTCCCGGTAATGACGATATCAACCTCGCCGTGCTGCATCAGGTGGCCGCCGGCATTGTCGACGATCAGCGTGTGCGGAACCTCGTTCGCGGCAAGTTCCCAGGCGGTCAATTGTGAGCCCTGGTTTCTTGGTCGCGTTTCATCGACCCAGACGTGAACGTCGATGCCACGCTGCTGCGCAAAATAGATCGGCGCCGTTGCCGTGCCCCAGTTGATGGTTGCCAGTGACCCTGCATTGCAGTGTGTCAGCACATTCACGGTCGCGCCGTTCTTGCGCGCGGCGATGTCCTCGAGCAAGGCGACACCGTGAGTACCAATACCGCGGCTGATCTCGATGTCCTCGTCACAAATCGACTGCGCGTCGGTACGAATTCGACTCGCCAGGTCGCTTGCCGCTTCGTCACGCATCGACGAGTGCGAGAATGCGTTCGACTGCCCAGCGCAAATTGACAGCGGTTGGGCGGGACTCCAGCAGCGCGTTCGCCGCCTCACGCACGTCGGCACGCGCCGCCTGCTCGTGCCGCCAGGTACAGGCTCCAGGCGGCCGTCGCGCCGATCAGGGGCGCGCCACGTACATACATGTCAGCAATGGCAACGAGTCCGTCCTGCCAGCTGTGCAGAGATCGTGCACCCGGTACTCGTGCGGCAGCAGGCGCTGGTCGATGATCTGTACGACCGACGGATCATCGGGCTTCAACCAGATGGTGCGAAAGTTCTCGCCACGCTGTGCCATGTCTATGTCCTGAACTTCGAAGGCCCGTATTCTACGTGGCTTATCGCGTCGCGGCATTGTTTAGGCGATGGCTGTGAGTTAGAACAGTATTTAAATACGGGAGCACGTTGATGGGACCACTGGAAGGAAAGCGCATTCTTGAGTTCGCCGGACTCGGGGCCGCGCCGTTCTGCGGAATGCTGTTCGCTGACATGGGTGCCGAGGTTATCGTCATCGACAGGAAAGCAGGTGCCACGCAGGAATCGGCGGCGACCCTGGCGCCGGAGTTCATGCTCGCCAATCGTGGCAAGCGGTCGGTCGCCCTGGACCTTAAGCAGCCGGATGCGGTGGACGTGATCCTGCGCCTGTTGCAGGAGGCTGACGGATTAATTGAAGGGTTCCGGCCCGGTGTAATGGAGCGTCTCGGGCTGTCACCGGATATCTGCCTGGCAACAAATCCGAAGCTAGTGTACGGACGCATGACCGGTTGGGGCCAAACCGGGCCGCTGGCGCAAGCCGCTGGTCACGATCTGAACTACATTGCCCTGTCCGGTGCACTGCACTTCGCCGGTCGGGCCGATTCGCCGCCCACATCGCCAGCAACGATAGTTGGGGACATTTGTGGCGGCGGCATGATGCTCGCCGTAGGTATGCTGGCCGCGATGATCAACGCGCAATCCACGGGCAAAGGCCAGGTAATCGACGCTGCGATGACGGACGGATCTGCGCTTGCGACGACTTTGGTGTACGGAATGCTCAAAGGCGGGCGCTGGCGCAGTTCTCGCGAATCCAACTTGCTTGATGGTGGCAGTCATTGGTATGACTGCTACGAATGCGCGGACGGACACTATGTCTCGCTGGGTGCGCTCGAGCCTGAATTCTATGCAGTACTGCTCGAAAAACTCGGTCTCGAGAATGACCGTGAATTCCGGGCGCAATACGATCCGCAGCAATGGCCGGAATTGAAACGACGTCTCTCGGAGATTTTTAAATCCCGACCGCGCCAGCATTGGTGCGACCTGCTCGAAGGTAGCGACGTCTGCTTCGCGCCGGTTCTCGACTTCGAGGAGGCGCCTGAGCATCCGCACAATCGTGAGCGGCAGGCGATTCACATCGGTAGCCGGTGTGACTCAGCCGGCGCCAGCACCGCGATTTAGTTTCACGGCGTCCGAAATTTCGGCGCCGCCGCCGAAGCCTGGCCAACACACCGACGATGTACTCGAGAGCGCCGGATATTCCGCAGAAGAAATCGATAATTTACGCAAGCGGGGCGCTATTTGAAAATCTTGCGGCACCTTGCATTAGGGAACCCGGAATCTATTTGTTGAACGTCCGCCATAATAAAAACCAGCTATTCAAGCGACTGCATCAGAAAATTGCGGCCGTTTGCAATCGCCCAGTTGCCCAATGAATTGACGGTACGGGCAGCCCTCACATCTATTTAGAAACGACTCATTCTGGCGTTAATCTATCTGGCGTTTATCTATGATGAAAAACGGGGCAGTCATGTTTGATATACGAATTGGACTTGACCAAAGTTTTTATGATGGCGATAGTAGAATATCTCGGGTCGGGGTATCGCAAGGTTTGCTATGAAACTCATAATCGCCGTCGTCGTTCTCGCGCTTTCGATTGATGTCAACGCTGCAGTATCGAAGTGGATACCTTTTAACAGCGAAGGCGGGCACATATCGATACCCGTTACCGTCAATGGCGTGGAAACGCGCGCGCTGCTGGATTCTGGAGCTGCGGGAAACGGCATCACCGAGCGTTTCCTTTCAGAGCATGAGATTGACTACAAGTACGGTCGGCAGGTTATCCTTTCGGGCGTTGCGGGCGAACGTAAGGTCGCCCTGATTAATGGTCTTCAGCTTGGCATGTTCGGGGCAGAATTCGATATCGACCAAATGATGCCGGTCAACCTTCGGAATGCCGACGTACTTATCGGTCTGGGGTTCTTCAATAACTTCATATTGCAGATCGACTATCCGAACAGTCAGCTGCGTATTATCACTCACGACGCCATCAAGCTTAGAAAGCTTGCAAATGTCCGAATGAAAAAAGCAGCGGGCTCCCCGCAGCCTATTGTAAAGGTCGATATGAACGGGGAGGCGAATCTCTGGCTAACGCTGGATACCGGGAATAACACCGGCATTTTGATCCCGCGACGCTCGGCGACGCGATTTGACTGGCTGGAAAAATACGGCACGACTGATGCGCGACTGGCAGGTGTCACCAAATCGACAAATATCGAGCGATTTAATCTGCCGGAGCTAACGATCGGGCCTATCGTTCTTGAGAACGTAGCAGTGCTCGTGCCCGATGAGGGCGAGAGGACGAATGTCGGGAAAGAGGTCCGGGCAAAAATCGGGACGCGGCTTAAGAAAACGAGTTCGGATGGAATTCTTGGTTACGACGTGCTTAAGCATTTTGTCGTGACGATCGATTACAAGCATTCGTTCTTGCACCTGGGGGTGCCGGCCGAGTAATACCAATAGGGGACCGGGTTTCAACCCTTTTTTCCACCAGTCACCGGCACGGCTGTTTTGGGTCAGCGGCCACTCGCTCTTGCCGAGGAACTATCGTTACGGTGACTAGAGCAAAGTCAACGAATGCTACTCATCGACCATCAGGCTGGAAAGCACACCTCCGACTTTTGTGGCGACGAAACAGAGTTCATTACGGCTGACTAATCGTAAGGGCGCAGGCGCGCCAGGCTATGCACGAAGATCACGCGATCCTCGATCGTTAGAATGCCCTCGTCAACCATGTTTCGCAGCAGGCGCGACAGTGTTTCGGGCTGAATAGACAGTCGCGACGCAATAACGTGTCTCGGAAGCTCAAGGCGCACGGTCGCTTCGTCTTCATTTGTTTCCACCACGTGATCGAGCAGGTAGCTGGTGAGGCGGCTGCGTGCGTTCTGTACGGTAAGATTCTCGATCTCGCGAACGCGCGCGTGCAAGTGTCGGCAAACATCGCTCAAGAGCCGCATGCAGGCATCTGGATTGGCGTATACGAGGTCGATATACGCCCGAATAGGAATCTGGCAAAGCGAGCAATCAGCGAGAGCTTCTGCGGTCACTGGATATTTGTGATCCTGCATGAACGCAATAGCTTCTGCAAACGTTCTGCCTGGGCTGGCGACTTCCAGCACCTTCTTCTCTCCTGACGCGGCGATAAGATTCAGCTCGATCAGTCCGGTATCGAGAAAGAAGAAGTCATTGGCTACGTCCCCCCGATGAAACAGCACTTCGCCTTTCTCGAGAATCTTGACCGAGACCTCCGCTACCAGCGTGTCGAAGTCGTCCTGATCGAGCCCGGAAAAAAGGTAGTGCCGCCTGAGTGTCTCGTAAAGGGGGGAGCCAGTGTCCATGAATGGAGAGTCTAGCACCCCCTTGTTACGTGTCGCTTCCTGCGTATTCAACGATTTCTCAGCCTGGTACTGGCGACAATACCTGTACAGGGCGCGTTTCGGTGCGGCCGATCGTTAACATATCCCAGAACAGCAGGACGATACCCATCGACATCATGGCGCCGAATACCATGCGCCAGTGCATTCCCTGCATGAACCAGGCAGACTGCTGCGCGAGGAAGTAACCACTCCAGGTTGAACCCTCCAGTGCACGTTCGATAAAGGACTGGTCGTAGCCGGCGACCAACAGCGCCATGGTCATGCCGAGCATCCCGCCGTTTAGCAGGCCGAGCGACCATTTCCACTTCCAGCCGTTGTCGGCAAGACCTGCGGACATCCACACATTACCGCGCACGCGCTGTATCGCCATGTAGATCATTGCGATATTGATCGTCGCGTACGCGCCGAAAAAAGCCAGGTGACCATGCGACGATGTCCACTGTGTGCCGTGCGTATACAAGTTGATCTGAGGCAGCGTGTGCATGAAGCCCCATACGCCGGCGCCGAAAAAGTTTCCGAATGCATGCGCGATGAGCCATGCCAGCGCCGGATGATTCGAACTCTTGAATCCATGACGTCCGGAGTCATACACGGCGTGCACGACCATCGCTACGAGTGGTATTGGTTCGAGCGCGGAGAAGAACCCGCCAATAGTCAGCCAGTATTCAGGCGTACCAATCCAAAAATAGTGATGACCAAGGCCTAGAATTCCGGAGCCAAACATCATCGCGACCTCGATATACAGCCAGGTCGTTACGACTTTGCGGCTCGCGCCCAGCGTTTTGATGAGACCCCATGCCATGATGCAGCCAACCAGTACTTCCCAAGTCGCCTCAACCCAGAGGTGGATGACCCACCACCACCAGTGCTGGTCGACCGATATGTTTGGCGTGAAATACATGCCGGCGACGTAGAGGCCCGCCAGGGCGACCAGGTCGAGTACGAGCACGCCGGAGATACCACTCCAGCGGCCCTTCATGAAGGTCGCCGCCACGTTATAGAAGAACACGAGCATGCAAAACACGATGCCGATGTCGGCCCAGCGCGGCGCTTCGATATATTCGCGGCCCTCATTGATAAGCCAGATCGATTTGAGTTCCCCGGGGCCAACCTGGACAAACAGGTAGACGACGACGACCACGGCAACGGCCGTCGTCAGGATCCAGAAATTTATCATCGCCAGCTTCGCGCCGACGAGTTCGGTGCCCGCTTCATCCTCGATCAGCCAGTACACCGAACCGATAAAACCGAACAACAGCCAGACGATCATGGCGTTGATATGCACCATGCGTGTGACGTTGAAATCAAGCTGGTTGTAAAACAGATCGGGCATGATGTACTGCATGCCGGAAATCATGCCGAAGAGTATCTGCGCAAAGAACAGAACCATCGCGGCGACGAAGTAGTACATGGCGATGCGTTGTCCGGCGCCAAGGGGTCCGGCAGCGGGTACGTTTGTCGTTGCTGAATTCATGCTCCGTCCTCCTGGTCGAGTGGCGTAAAGCCGCGCGGAAATCCGTTTGTGTCGATGGACGACATCCATTTCAGAAAGGCCACGATGCCCTTCGCTTCTTCTTCAGTAATACCGAGGTTTGGCATGCGACGACCGGTTCCGAACGTGCGGGCATTACTCTCGGGGTCCATTAGGAACTCCACCATCATCTGCTCGCGAACGTCTTCGTGCACCCAGCCCGGGTCCAGCCAGGCCTTGGTAAGGTCGGGCGCGTAGTAGGCGCCATTGCCGAGTAGCGTATGGCAGTTCATGCAGTTCTTCGACTGTGTCGTCAGTTTGCCCAGGGTAACGAGAGCCTCCGCGTTCGCTTCGTCGAGCGCGTCGCCAAACAGGGCGGCTGGCTCGCCGATTCGCGGTACCTGGTAGCCTCGTGCGTCGTTGTATTCGTAGTAGATCTTCTGATTGATGACGCTGTACGCCGGAACCCGTTCGCCGCCCGCCGTGATCTGGCGCACCGTATCGAATGTCAAAAGAATCAGGACCACCGCCATAAAGGCGGTCACCCAGATTGCCATCTTTCGCCAGAATGATTCACTGGACCACCAGGGGACGTCGTTCATTGTGTTGCCCTCGAATGAGTGTCTGCCGGCTCACCGGCATGTGTGCCAACGCACAGGCGCCAGATTACGCGCGGCAGTAAGAAGTAACCGACCAGCATGACGGTTGTGACGAGAATCCAGACGCCCTTGAGCGCCAGCGCATCCACGAGGACATAGGCGGCCACGGCCAGCAGCAGATAGGAGATCAGCGACGCGGCGAGCATCGAGCCGCTCTGGTGCAGGCGCCCGAGCGCGAAGAATAGCGCGTAGGCCGCCCCCATCAAGACAATCGCTGCCCCGGCCATGGTGCCGAAAAACATATCTTGCAGACCCATCGGCTCGCCCATTAGAAATTCCTCCTCGAGAATGACTGCCAGTCTAGAGAACGGGCGCTGACTGTCCTTGATCTAGATCAAGGCGAACGACCCACTGTGCGCCTAACTTTCAGGCATGGAATCGGAGTCGCCTCGGTGTATTCCGGTGGGCACCCCAACAGAAGCGAAATAAGCTATGAGAATCTTCACCATTGCCAGTCTCGCCATCGGCCTGACACTGTTTTCGGTCGAAAGCCTCGCGCAGGATGTCGGGCACGGCGCGGAAGACTACAAACTCTGCGCCAGCTGTCATGGCTTCCGTGGCGAGGGCAGTCTGCTCGTGAATGCGCCGGCTCTCGCGTCTCAGGAGGACTGGTATCTCGAGCGCCAGATCAGGAATTTTCGTGATGGCGTAAGGGGCGCATCTAGTGATGACGTCCACGGCTACGCAATGGCACAGATGACACGCGGCATCACGTCTGACGGGCAGATTTTGGACATTGTTGCCTACATCGGCAAATTTCCGGCGCCGCAACCGGAAAATACAGTCGATGGCGACGCGAGCCGAGGACAGACCCACTATTCTGCATGCGCGGCATGCCACGGTGCTGCCGCGGAGGGCAATCCTGCCTTAAACGCTCCGGCACTCTCGACAACGGGCGACTGGTACCAGGTTCGTCAACTAAAGCTTTTTAAAGAGGGCCTTCGTGGTGCTCATGCCGACGATACCTACGGCCAGCAAATGCGCCCCATGGCGGGTGTGCTGGTTGATGATGCTGCGATTAAGGACGTTGTCAGCTACATCAACTCGCTGAAGTAGGAAGGCGCTGCAATGCGCGGATCGAATGCCGCTCTCCTGGCAATAACGGTTACGCTGCCGGTATTTGCTGCTGCCGCATCGGCGAACGCCAATACCAGCGATGCGCTCGACGAAATCGTCGTGGTTGCCACGAAGCGCGCAACGTCAGTGCGTGACGTCGCCGCAGACGTCACGGTACTGAGCGCCGCGGACTTGCAGGCGACACTGAGCACCTCTCTTGCCGATGCTTTTCGCTTCGTTCCTGGCGTTGCACACGAGGCATCGGGATCTCGATTCGGATCAGAGGGTATTACCATCCGCGGCATAGGCGGCAACAGAATTGCCATGGAGCTCGATGGTGTGCCGCTGTCCGATCATTTCGACATCGGTAATTTTTCGAACGCGACCCGGGATTTCGCAGACACCGGCCTGATCGGTCAGATCGAAGTCCTGCGTGGTCCCGCCTCGGCCCTGTACGGCAGCTCGGCGCTCGGTGGTGTCGTTGCGATGCGCACGCTGTGCCCGGCCGATTACGGTCGTGCCGGAGCAATGGCGGGACGGGCGTCGCTGTTGTATCGCGGTCTGGATGAAAGCCGCAATACGGAAGCGAGCATCGTACTCGGGGGTGCCTGGGCCTCGCTCGTGATCGCCGGCGGATTCCGGGAGGGTGAGGAGCGACAGTCCGCGGCGCTCGAGGTTGCAGAAGACCGGCAGAACTATCGACGTGATGCGGCGCTCGTCAAACTGGTCGGCAAGAATCGCTTTGGTCACGATTGGCAAATTAGCGCCGTGCGCCAGAGCCGCGATACGAAGACCGAAATATCGTCCATCCTCGGGACCGGTCGCTTTGCTTCCACCACGCGTCTGCAAGGCGACGACCGACACGAGATCAATATCGTCAGCGCTGAATATCGATTTGGTGGGGGCCCTATCAGCGAAGGCCTGTTCCGTGTATTTCATGCCGATGCGAGCATCGCTCAACATACGCTCGACGAGCGGGCGCTGGCCCGATCGCCGGCCTCGATTGATCGCGACTTCTTCTTCGATCAGCGCCTGCAAGGGGCCGAACTCAATCTATGGCGAGACCTGGAACTGGCGGGATGGTCACATCGTTTAGGCTTCGGGCTCGAATACACGGAGTCGAAAACCGAGGAGCTTCGTGACGGCCTGTCGACCAGTCTCATTGATGGCAGTGAAACGACGGACATCCTGGGAGAGAGTTTTCCGCTACGTGATTTCCCGATCACGGAAGAGCGGGAGTTCGGCGCCTACGTGTCTGACCAGCTGTCACGCGGGCCGCTTTCGCTGATGCTGGCCCTGCGGTTTGATGAGAACCGTCTATCGCCCTCCAGCGACGATATTTACGCGGCCGACAATCCTTCAACATCGGTTGTTGCGCTTTCGGATTCCGATTTATCGCCAAAACTGGGCGCCATCTATCATGTGGGCGATAACCTCGACCTGTACCTGCAGTACGCACACGGATTTCGAGCGCCACCATTCGAAGACGCCAACATCGGGCTGGATATTCCGCTGTTCAATATTCGTGCGATTCCCAATCCGGAGCTTAGGTCCGAAACCTCTGACGGCTGGGAACTGGGCATGCGTTGGCAGCGCGAACGCTCGCGGCTGCAGCTGGGGGCATTTCGCACGAGTTATACGGACTTCATCGAAACCAAGGTGCGTGTCGGTATCGATCCTCAGAGCGGTCGTCTCTTGTTTCAGTCGATCAACATCGGAGAAGCCTGGATTCGTGGCGTCGAAGCCAGCTGGTCGCAAGACGTCTCGGAATTCATTCCCGGTATGACGCTGCGCGCATCCGCTTATTGGGCGGAAGGCGAAAATCGCGAGGACGGTCAACCACTGAACTCGGTCGGCCCCGCCGAAGCAGTGATCGGCGCGCACTGGCAATCGGTCGATGAACGCACACAAGTTCGTGCCCTGCTGACAGCGACGCAACGCTGGTCCAGGCGCGACGAAACCGGCGGCGAGCTGTTCGAAACGCCGGGGCACGCTGTGCTGGATCTGTTCATGGCGCGCCGTATGGGCGAGAACCTGACGCTGCGAGCGGGTGTCGGCAACGTCACCGACCGCATTTACTGGCGCTGGTCCGAGGTACGCGGCCTGGCGCCTGACGACGTATTACTACCGACTCTTGCCGAGACCGGCAGAAATTATTCAATTGGCCTGCAGTGGGACTGGTGAGCAGTTCCAGTCAGGCACTTATGGGAGATAAAAGATGATCACGCTAGGCACTTCGAAATCGGCTTCACGTTGGCGCACACTTGCGTTGGCGAGCTGCCTGCTCATTCCGGGTCAATTACTGGCGCAGGATGCAGCCGTGCACGCTGCCGAGACGGCGACCGGTGACATGGCCCAACTAATGGCCGACGGCCAGGGCCTGTACAACACGCACTGCGCCGCCTGCCACCAGCCTACCGGACAGGGCCTTGCGGGCGCGTTTCCGCCACTGGCGAAGTCGGATTACCTGATGAAAGATCGGTCGCGGGCAGTCGCAACCGTTGTGCAGGGCAAGACTGGTGAAATCAAGGTCAACGGCCAGATGTACAACGCCGTCATGCCGGGCATGGGCCATCTGAGTGACGCGGAGATCGCCGCGATACTGACCTATGCGACCAACTCCTGGGGCAACGAAGCATCGGCCTTCGGCGTCGAGGAGGTTGTCAAGGTACGCAGCGACACCGGCCTTGAAGATCGCGCCGCAGGTGAACGTCACCCGGGCGCGAGCGAAGGTGAGATGCGCTACCAGGGGACGCCGTCTCCAATCCCGCCGGAGCAGGCCAAGGCCTTGCAGAGTCCGGAAGGCCCAACGCTAAGCGCTGAAGAGTATTCCACATCGACGCGCCTGTATTTCGAGCGTTGTGCGGGATGCCATGGCGTGCTGCGCAAGGGCGCAACCGGCAAGCCGCTGACGCCGGATATCACGCGACCGAAAGGTACCGATTACCTTAAGGCGCTCATTACCTACGGTTCGCCGGCGGGCATGCCCAACTGGGGAACGTCGGGCGAACTCAGCGAGTATGAAATCGACATGATGGCGCGCTTCCTGCAGCAGGAACCCCCGGCACCGCCGGAGTTCAGCCTGGAGGACATGAAGGCCACGTGGAAGGTTCTGGTCGCGCCAAAGGACCGGCCGAAACGACCCATGCATGATCGCGACTACGAGAATTTCTTCTCGGTAACGCTGCGCGACAGTGGACAGGTGGCGCTCATTGACGGTGATACCAAGGAGATCGTAAGCATCCTCAAGACCGGTTACGCGGTACATATCTCACGTCCGTCGGCGTCCAGTCGCTTCGTCTACACCATTGGCCGGGATGCCAAAATCGACATGATCGATCTGTGGATGGATCCGCCGCAAATCGTTGCCGAAATCAAGATCGGGCTCGAAGCGCGCTCGGTCGAAACCTCGAAATACAAAGGCTACGAGGACAAATACGCGATTGCCGGAGCTTACTGGCCACCACAATACGTCATCATGGATGGCGACACGCTTGAGCCCATGAAGGTCGTATCGACACGCGGCATGACCGTGGACACCCAGGAATACCATCCGGAACCTCGAGTTGCGGCTATCGTTGCGTCCCACGAGCATCCTGAGTTCATCGTCAACGTCAAGGAGACAGGGCACATACTGCTGGTCAACTACGCGGATATCGACAACCTGACCGTTACCGATATAGGCGCCGCGCGATTCCTGCACGACGGCGGCTGGGATCGCAGCAAACGCTACTTCATGACAGCGGCGAACCAGTCGAACAAGATCGCCGTGGTTGATTCGCGTGACCGTAATCTCGAAGCGCTGATTGACGTCGAGAAGATCCCGCATCCGGGTCGCGGTGCGAACCTCATGGATCCCAAGTTTGGTCCTGTCTGGGTCACCAGTGCTTTGGGAAATGCCAACATCACCTTCATCGGCACCGATCCGGAGGGCCATCCAAAAAGTGCCTGGAAAGTTGTACGCATACTCGACGGCCAGGGCGGCGGTTCATTGTTCGTCAAGTCGCACCCGAAATCGACCAACCTCTGGGTCGACGCGCCGCTGAATCCTGATGAGGCAATCAGCCAGAGCATCGCCGTTTTCGATATCAACAACTTTGAGGCCGGCTTTGAAGTGCTGCCAATCGCGGCGTGGGCCGAACTGGGTGAGGGTCCGAAGCGTGTCGTACAGCCTGAGTACAACAAGGCTGGCGATGAGGTCTGGTTCTCTGTCTGGAGCGGCCAGGAAGAAGAGTCCGCGATCGTTGTCGTCGACGACAAGACGCGCAAACTGAAGCACGTCATCAAGGGGCCGGAAGTGATCACGCCGACCGGTAAGTTCAACATATTTAATACTGTAGAGGACGTCTACTAATCGATGTACCGCAGAACTTCCGGTAGAAATTCTGCAGCGATGCTGGCAGCGATAATTGTCTTTTCGCTGCCAGCTCCGGCTGCTGCAGAACCAGACACACACAGGGATATTGCCTCGGCGATAACGTCGGGCGATGCCAGCGTCGATCTTCGCTACCGTTAAATGCTGAGCGCCGGATTCTGAGACAAGGCACGGCTGCGGCGGCGATCGCCGCCGCAGATTCTTCCGATCATGAGTCAGGCGGTCACGTACCGGTCGATGCGTTGTGGCTTAGCCCTCGAGACCAGCGGACAGACGCGCGGAACGCAGGGTATTGAACATCAGCATGGTGATTGTCATCGGACCCACGCCACCCGGGACAGGAGTGACAGCACCGGCCACGGTACAGGCTTCGTCGTAATCGACGTCGCCGGTCAGGCGTGATTTGGTCTCGCCATCGATCGTCTTTTCAACCCGGTTGATGCCAACGTCGATAATTACCGCCCCTGGTTTGATCCAGTCGGCCTTTACCATATCCGGGCGACCAACAGCCGCGACGACGATATCAGCATTGCGTACGACTGCCGGCAGGTCCTTCGTGCGGCTGTGCGCGATGGTGATCGTCGCGTTACGCTGCATCAGCAGGCTTGCCATCGGTTTGCCGACGATATTCGAGCGGCCAATAATTACTGCATTAAGCCCGGACAGATCGGCGCCGAGTTCGTCTTCGATCATGAGCATGCAACCTGCCGGCGTGCAGGGCACGAAGGCATCGCTCGTATGGCCGGCTGTCAGCTTGCCGATATTTATGAGGTGAAAGCCATCGACGTCCTTGCTCGGCGAGATGGCCTGCGTGATAGCCTGTTCATCGAGCTGGCCAGGCAATGGTAGCTGTACCAGGATGCCGTGAATGGCATCGTCGTTGTTGAGTTCATCGATGAGTTTCAGTACAGCGTCCTGCGAGACGTCTTCAGCAAGCGTGTGCTGAAGGGAATGGAAGCCGCAGGCCTCTGCGCGTCGCTTCTTGTTGCGAACGTATACCTGGCTGGCCGGATCTTCCCCGATAATGACTACGGCGAGCCCGGGCTTGATGCCATGATCTTTCAACAGGGCCGCTGTCTGTTCAGTGATGGTCTGTGCGAGTTGCTCCGCCTTGGCTTTGCCATCTATTCGTTTTGCTGTGGTCATGGCGATTGATTCCATTGAATGATCGGTATGCGCGCGGCATGGTAACGCCGTCAAACCAGTCCGTAAAGAAGTCCGAACGCAATAGCCGATCGGGCAGGGTTGATAGCGTAACGCGCGCGCCAATTTCGAGCTAGAATGCGGTTTCGTTCCACTCAATTGTATGACTTGTGACCAGACTCTTACGCCAACTGCGCGGAATAATCGTTTTTTCCGGCTTTACGATAAATACAATTTTCTGGTTCATTCCGATCTTCCTGCTTGGAATCGTCAAGCTTCTGTTGCCGATCACTGCTCTGCGGCGCTTTCTCACGCGAGTGATAATGGCGCTGGGCGAAAACTGGATTTCGGTTAATTCGGCGATGCTGCATACGGCCGGATCAATCGACTGGCAGGCGCGCGGCCTCGAGGGTCTGCGCAAGGATGGCTGGTACCTGGTAATGGTGAATCACCAGACCTGGGTCGATGTGCTCGTACTTCAAAAGGTCTTCAATCGACGTATACCGTTCCTGAAGTTCTTCATCAAGCAGCAGCTGATCTGGTTTCCGCTCCTGGGGCTGGCGTGGTGGGCGATGGACATGCCATTCATGAAACGTTTCTCGCCTTCCTACCTGGCTAAGAATCCTCATATGAAAGGCAAGGATCTGCAAACAACCCGGCGCGCGTGCGAGAAATTCAGCGATACGCCCACCTCCGTTATCAATTTCGTCGAAGGTACCCGGTTCAGTATCAAGAAGCGCGAGGCGCGGAAATCGCCCTATCAACATCTCCTGCCGCCACGTGCGGGCGGTTTCGCGGTCGCCATGTCGTCCATGGGTACCCTTTTCGATGCAGTTCTGGATGTCACGATGCTATATCCGGCAGGGCCGGCACAATTCTGGGACATGTGCTGCGGCAGCCACGTGCCCGTCACGATTGACGTAAGGAAGAGGCCGATTGACGAATGGTTGCGATCCGGCGACTACCAGAACGACCGGGAGTTTCGACGCCGAGTGCACCGTTGGCTGGGCGAGATTTGGCAAGAGAAGGACGAACTGTTACAACAGATGCTAACCGATTCGAGAGTCTCATGACCGCTACCCGCCAGTACGACACCGTGGCATTCGATGTTCGCGATAACGCGGCCATGCTTTTCTTTGCCAAAACGACCGACGAGGGCGATATCCAGGATTATCTCCTGTTGATGCGCACCATCGAGGAAGATTTTGACGAGTCGATCTATATCGAGATCAATGAAAAGCAATTTGGCGGCCATGACCTGATCCGCGAAGCGGCGCTGACCGGCAATGTCCTGACGCTGCGCCTGTTCGAGCCCGCCGAATCTCTTGGCGGTGCCTCGGAAATTGTGCTGACGTACTCGGAAACGACCGAAAATCAAGAGAGCATGGAGTCGGGTGCTTTTCGCGTGTTCGGCGATACCCTGGTTGGCGGCAACGCCTGAACTGCAGCCGCCATGAGCCGCGCGGTTTTCAGTCTTTACATTGTCCGTTGTGCTGACGACAGCCTTTACACTGGCATTGCGGCCGACGTCAGCAAACGAATCTCAGAACATGAAAGCAGTGCTCGCGGCGCCAAGTACTTGCGCGGCAGGGCGCCGCTGCGGCTGGAGTTTTCAGAGGTTGTTGGGGATCGCTCCGTGGCATCGGCGCTGGAATATCGCGTCAAGCGCCTGAGCAGGGCGCAAAAAGAAGCGGTTATCGATGGTCGCCAGTCGCTGCGCGATTTGCTGGCGCGATCGAGTCCGGATCAGGTCTCGGGCGCCGGAGGTGGGTAGAGCTCAATAGGTTTGCCGAATTCCGGGAGGAAAAGCTGCGTGCCTATATCCCACCTGTCGCGAAACGCTTCCAACCAGTCGGCAGTGGTCGAGAAGTCGCTCAGGAACCTCGGCTGCGCTTCCGTTACGCCGAATGGACGGGTGAAATCATCGAAATGAATGGGATAGACGCTGCGCGCGCCCGTCGTCGTTACCAACGCCTGCCAGAAGTCTTCGGCGTAATCACGGCCAAGGCTCTCCAGGCCGCCCACGCCCAGCATAACGACGTCGGCGTTAATTCCACGAAGCCCGTCCTCGCTAAATCCGGCGCTCCCCTGCACAATCGTCGTGCCGTCAGGATGCGCAATGATGATGGTATAGCTGCCTCCCTCCCGCCAGGCCTTGACCGGCTGGGGGGGCGTCAACGGGGTGTCGATACTGCCATCCAGCGGTACGGTCCCACGCCAGCCTATCGGGGCATGGCGGGATCGCAACAATGTGACGGTGAATCGACCGAACTCGTAGGCCTGGTTTTCCGTGATCGGCGTGATCTGATCTTCAGGAACGCCCGCGCCGCGCGCTATCTGAGTGCTTGACGCGGAGCCGATTACCGACGCGCTTGTGCGATTCGCAATTGCGCCAATATCCATCGCGTGATCATAGTGCGAATGCACGGGGATGATTGCGGCAAGCCTTCGCATGCGGAACTCGTCGAGCGCATAGTTGATAATTGCGGCGTCATTGTCGATCGGTCGATTCAGCAGGACGTCCAGCAGCGGCGGCCTTGAAAAGAAACCATCGATGAGAATCTGCGTTTCGCCGTCATCGAACAGCAAAGTCGATACGCCAAGCCAGGTAACGGTAACTGTATCGGATGCTGCAGCCGAAGCGAGCGCGGGTGCGGGCCAGCCAATTTCATCGAGGTTCGGTCGATCGTGCCAGAGCCAGGTCAACAATGAGAGACCGACAGCCAGCGCTGCGGCGGAGACGATAACGGCCAGTTTCACGCGTCGCTGCCACATGGCTACTGTCCCGCAGCGATTCTCGCCAGTTGTCCCGTCAATGGCGCCAGATAGTTACCCAGCGCATATCCCAAAAGCGCCATCAGGATTGACGCAGGAACCAGGTTGGGACGATGGTGCGCTGCGACAATGGGCGCCGACGCGGCGGCGCCTATATTTGCCGCCGATGCGATCGCAACGCTATGTATGTCAACACGGAAGATCCACGCGCCGGCCAGGCAAAAAAGACCGTGGATGCTTATCCAGATAAAGGCGCCAAGTATGAAAGCGGGTGCTTCTGTCAGGCCGGCGATGGATGCCCGTGCGCCCATTCCGGCCACGAAGATATAAACGAGTGCGGTGCCGATCGCCGTCGAATTGGGTAGCTTTGAGGCGGCGGTTGTTGAAAGAATCAGCGCGAGCGTCGTTACGAGTAGAATGCGCGTGGTTGTTTCTGAAAAAATACCGGCGAGCTTCGGTGAGCTTGCCGCGATCCAGCCTGCCAGGTCCGGTGCGACGGCGTGGCCAATGGCCGCTACGCCGAAAACGACGGCCGCGAGGTACAGGTATTGCGCCATCGTGGGTGCCACGTCTTCTTCAGCGTGTAGTTCTGCGGCCGCATCCATTGCCGCAAGACGGTCCGCGGGTACGCGAGCCCACTTGTTAAATTTATCGGCATAGTCCCGCGACATCAGCAGCAGGGGCAGCCAGACGACGTAGACCACGTTGTCGGCAATAACGGCCAGACCGAGCTGCGCCTCGGAGGCGCCGAGCATTTCCTTGGTCGCGAGCATATTGGCCGTACCGCCAATCCAGCTTCCAGCGAGCGCTCCGAAGCCTTTCCAGGCATCGTCGCTAAGCCATTGATGGACCGCAAGGTAGGCAACAACACCGCCGACCATGACGCCGGCAGTGCCCATCAGCATCACGAGCACGCCTCTGCCCATGACTTTGATGACCGCGGGCACGTTCACCTTGATCAGCATCAGCACAATGAACACGGGCAGGGCAAACTGACTGAGTCCTGTGTAAATGATCGAACTGCTGGGAATAACGCCGAGGTTGTTAAGAAAAACGGGCGTCGCATAGATAAAAAGCAACGGTGGCACGTAGTTGAAGAGCTTTGCACCGCTGACCTGGGCAACCAGGAAAAAGAACGCTGCCACAATGCACAGTACCGCCAATACACCGATCGGTGATGAAATCAGAACGCCAGAACTTTCCATGCAACATGCCTCGGGCCGGGTAGTCGAAGCCGAGTATAAATCATCGGTGGAGGCGCCGCGTGCTGCGTCGAATCAGGTGAACAATACCTGCGACTGAAGGTCTTTTCGGGCGCCGTCATCGGTCAGGGCCGCGGCCTTGACCGTCAGCCAGACTGAGTTCCAGTCCTCGATCTTGCTTGGCCCGAAGACATACTTGGCGATAAAGCTCTCGAGATTTCGCAAATGGATGACGTTCTTGGGAGGCGCAGACGTGAATTCGACAGCGCCTGAAAAAATGACGAGATTGGCAACCGGAACGTCCGGAACTATCTTACGCAGGGCCCGGCTGCGACCTTCGTTCTGGATGAGGGGGTTCAGGAAACGCCGACGTTTAACGCCATCAACATTGGTCCACTGCGCTTCGTCTTCGCCACCAAAAACGATGCCGTTGTAGTGTTTCGTTTGAATACAGAGAATCCCGCCAGCCGTAAGCACGGCATGATCAATCTTGGCGAGGCCGCCATAGGCACCCGGCAGGATGAAATCATGCAGGACGTCCGGACTGAGCTTATGCAGGGCTTTTCGTATTCGCCACTGTCCAAATCGGGAGGTGAAGAACCGCGTGACGTGATGGGCCGTTGAGCGAAATACCAGTGTCATCAGGAGAGCGCCGGCTATGGCAAATATGAAGACGGCCGGTGCAACGCTTGTAATGCCTGTCTGGACTTCGGTATCCGCCGCAAACGAGGGCAGCACCATAATCGGCGTGCCGGTCAGGATGGTTCTTGCCGTTCTTTTCAACATAAGTGTGAGATTAGACTCGTTGGCGTCCCGACGCATCGTATCAGGTCACGTTTTTGCTGCCTTGGCTCGCATAGGTACCAGGATAGGCGAGATAGTAGCCGTCAATTTCGGCAACGCGGACAGGCGTCTCGTATACCTGGCTGAGCAACTCGCCGTTCAGGATCGATTTCTTGGGCCCGTCGGCAACCACGCGACCGGCCTGCAAGAGAACCACGCGATCGACGTCCGGCGGGATTTCATTGAGGTGGTGTGTCACGATCACCACATTGCGGCCCTCGCGGCCCAGTTTTCGAAGTCGTTCCAGGTAGTCGAAGCTCGCGGCAATGTCCAGACCCGCCGTCGGTTCATCCAGAATCAAGGTGTCCGGACGATGAACCAGCGCGCGAGCGAGCAGGCAGCGTCGCTGTTGCCCGGTAGACATTTTCGCCAGCGGCGTATCCACGAGTGCCTCGAGACCCAGCTCCCGCATCGTCACCACCGCCGCTTCCCTGTGTTCCTTCAATACCCGGTTCGCGATCGTGCCGTGTACGCCAACGCTTGCGAAAAACCCGGAGACAACCACTTCAATCGCGGAGGTGGACGGTGCATACCGTTGCTGCAGGTCGTGCGACACGATGCCAATGTGCTCGCGCAGTTTCCAGACGTTCCAGTTGTCCAGGCCGAGTATGCGTATCGAGGAGCCAGGTTCGTCGACCGGATAGAGTTCGCGGTTAATTGTCTTCAGCAGGGTCGTCTTGCCGGATCCGTTGGGTCCGAGTATCGCCACTCGTTCGTGCTGCGCGATTGTCAGATCAAGGTTCCTGAATACGCAGGTGTCGCCTCGCCAGATAGTCGCGTTGCGAATTTCGACAAGTGCTGCGTCAGGCGACATGCCGCCTCCAGTCGCCGCGCCTGAACACGATTACGCTGAGGACGGTTAGTAGTGACTCGGAGACGACAACAGCGATGAACGCGCCGTTCGGCTGCAGCGCCGTCTGCGTTGCAAGTAAATACGCCAGTGGAATCTGTACCAGCCAGAAACAGATCAGGTTGAGTATCGCCGGCGTAACGGTATCGCCGGCCCCATTCAGGGATTGAATCATGACCATGCCGACAGCGTACATCGGGAAACCAACTCCGAGTATCTGCAGGCAGCGCGTACCCCAGTACAGGACGTCGGGATCGTTCGTGAATAGTGCAGTAATGGTAGCCGCGAACAATAGTGTGAAAAGGCCGGCAACTGCCATGAACGCGGCATTGTACCTGGCGGCAGCCCAGGCCGATTGTTCCGCTCTTTGCGGTTGTCCGGCACCGAGATTCTGACCGACCAGCGTCGCCGCAGCGTTGCCCAGGCCCCAGGCTGGCAGAAAAGTAAATTCCATCATACGTAGCGCAATTGTATACGCGGCGATAGCGGAACTGCCGTATAGAGCAACGATGCGCATTACAACAATCCAGCTTGCTGTCGCGATGAGAAACTGGCCGATTCCCCCGATCGATAGTCGCAGCAGACGTGCCGCGAGTTCGGGAACCAATACCAGGTGACGGGCGCGCAGTTGGATCCGCCCGCGAATACCCAGCATGTACCAGAGCTGGTAGATCACACCGACGCCACGTCCGATGGTCGTCGCGACGGCCGCACCCGTTACGCCCATTTCCGGGAAGGGTCCGAGGCCGAAGATCAGGCAGGGATCGAGGATGATATTAAGGCCGTTGGCCAGCCAGAGTGAGCGCAGAGCGACGGTTGCGTCGCCGGCACCGCGGAACGCGGCGTTTAGCAGGAAGAGATAGATGATGCTTGCGGAGCCGCCCAATAGTACTGCCGTAAATCCTCGGCCTTGTTCGACGACGTTGCTGGAAGCGCCCATTAATTGCAGCAGATCTTCTGCATAGATAACGCCGGCGATACCGATGACAATCGACAGCGCAGCCCCGATCCAGATTGACTGTCCCGTCACCAGCGCGGCTGCGTCTCTGTTTTTCTCGCCAATGCGACGCGCCACCATTGCGGTCAGTCCCATGCCCAGACCGATGGCGATGGCGTAGAGAACCGTGACCAGGGCTTCGGTAATGCCTACCGCTGCTACCGCGTCGGTACCCAGGCGCGAGACAAATGCGATATCGACTACCGCGAATATCGATTCCATAGCCATCTCGAGCATCATCGGGATGGCAAGCAAGGCCAGTGCGCGTCGGACGGGACCCGAAGTGAAGTCCTCTTCGTTGTCGCGCAAGGCCTCCCTGATCAGAGAGGCTGAGCGACGCAGGATCGAATCTTGTCTCAGCTTTTCGGGCATTCTAGGCGTACGCCGCGATGTTAGACTGGTCTTTCAAGACTACAGGTAACAACGCCATGCCGTCTGGCCTCACCTTTCTGCTCATAATGATCGCATTTATCATCGTCTACACCCTCGTGAGGGTCGTGCAATATGTTCGCCTGAGCGAAAAGCAATGGCAGCAGGTCGACAAGAGCAAGCTCAAGGAGTGGCAAGACGATGACGAATGGTAGTCAGGAGATCGAGTCATCCTTCAGCAGAGCCTCCAGTTCGTCGGAAGTATCCTTGACTGACTGAATCAGTTTTTCTTCCGAATCATGAATTGCATGCTGTTCGACAAGCAGCCTCGCATCACGCTCGCAGAACGTATCAACAAGGCGTTTTGCTTGCGTCTCGGAGTAGCCGAGATCGCGAAGTACCAACTCGGTCATAGCGACACTTGAGAGCAGGGTTTCACGGAATATATGTTCGATCCCAAGGTCCATCAGTTTGTGTGCGTGGCGTCGATTTCGTGCCCTGGCAATTATCTTCAGGTGAGGGAAGTGCTTCGTGACGGCTTCGGCTATACGCATGGACTGATCGAGGTCGGATATGGCGAGAACAAAAATCTTCGCGTGTTCGGCGCCCGCGGCGCGTAGCAAGTCGAGTCGCGACGCATCCCCATAGTGCACGGTGGCGCCATAGCGACGGACGATATCCAGCTGTCCGGCGTCGCTCTCCAGCGCGGTGAAGGGCCTGCCGACAATGCGGAGTAATCGTCCGACGATCTGCCCTACGCGACCAAAGCCAGCAATCAATACGTCATGATGAGCGCCTTCAGGGACGTCGTATTCCGGCTCTGCTTTGTTTTCCATGCTGCTGCCGAGGTGTTCGACCAGCGCGTAAATAATGGGTGTCATCATCATGGAAACGGCAACCGCAAGTATCAGCTCATCGATCAGTCCCGGCAGTAGTACCTGCTCAGTTCTTGCGATGCCGAACAGGACGAAAGCAAACTCGCCACCTTGCGCAAGTACGGCCGCAAGTTTCAACGCTGCGCGCCAGTCACACATGCCGAAGTGTCGTGCAAGCGGGTAAAGCACGAGCGCTTTTGTCGCGATCAGCAACGCTACGATTAGCAGGATGCGCCCGGGTATCTCCAGCAACAGGCCAATGTTGACCATCATGCCGACGGCGATAAAGAACAGCCCGAGCAGCAGGCCCTTGAACGGTTCGATATCAGCTTCGAGCTGGTGTCGGTACTCAGAGTCGGCGAGCAACATACCGGCGATAAAGGCACCGAGCACCATCGACATACCTGCGACCTGCATCAACAAGGCGCTGCCGATGACGACAAGCAGCGCTGTCGCGGTAAGAATTTCAGGGATGTCAGCGCTGGCCGCAATACGCAGAACCGGTCTTAATAGCAGTCTGCCGCCGATGATCAGGGCGGCGATAGTCCCCGCCATCAGGCCGATCTGAACAAAGTTGATGCCATCGTCGAACGACGCATTGGCGCCGAGCAACGGCAGCATCGCGATCAGCGGGATTGCAGCCAGATCCTGAAACAGAAGAATGGAAAATGCGGCCCGCCCATGCGTGGCGCCCAGCTGCTTCTTTTCAGCCAGCAACTGCAGAACGAAGGCCGTGGAAGACAGGGCCAGGATCAGGCCGACAACGATTGCGGCGTTGGCTCCGAATCCGGCGGCCCACGCGAGCAGCGCTATGGCGGCAGCGCTTGCAAAGACCTGTGCTGCTCCGAGGCCGAAAACCATGTTTCGCATGACCCAGAGTCGCGAAGGCTTGAGTTCCAGTCCAACGATGAACAGCAGGAATACGACGCCGAGTTCCGCGAAGTGCAGGATATGCTCGGCATCGTCGACGAAGGCGAAGCCGAAGGGTCCGATAACGATGCCGGCCGCCAGGTACCCCAATACGGAGCCAAATCCGAGCCGGCGACTGATCGGCACGCTTATGACTGCCGCGAGAAGGTATACAAGCGTTTGGCCGAGTAGGCTCATTGTGGTTCCTGATCGTTGTTTTCGATTACACTACTGGCCAAACGGGACCAGCCGGTGCTGTTTCTACTTCGCAAAAGAATACTGCAGGATACGCAAATGTTGATAGCTGGAGCTCGAAAGTCGGTAACTACGACAGCCGTTATTTTGGTGGCACTGTCCCTTGGCGCCTGTGGCTCCGCAGACGACAGCTCACCTGAAGCGGACAAGGCCGCCGCACGGGAAAATGTCGAAGCAATGTCGCGAGAGCATGCGAAAGACACTACGACGCCCAGTCCGGCAGCCCGCGTCGCGCCCTCCGGCCCGGTTATTTCGGATAACCTGCCGTATGCGGAGCTCGGCGATGAGTTGGTCTATGGTTACTTCGTGGCGCCGGCCGATATGTTCGAACCGCTACCTGCGGTGATCATGATTCATGAATGGTGGGGCTTGAATGACAACATTCGAGCGATGGCCGATCAACTGGCTGCTCAGGGATACATTGTGCTTGCCGTTGATCTCTACGGCGGCAAGGTCGCCAGCAACGCGGCGGAAGCTCGCCAGTACATGCTGGGCGTTGTGGAGGACCTGGAAACCGCGAACGCCAATATCCGCAGCGCCTATGAATTTGTCAGCAAGACTGCCGGCGCACCGAAGGTCGGGTCCGTCGGATGGTGTTTCGGCGGTGCCTGGTCGCTCAATACGGCAGAGCTTTTTCCTGACGATCTGGATGCGGCCGTTATCTACTACGGGCAGGTGAGCAGCGACGAAGACAAACTGCGTCCCATTAACAGTCCGATACTTGGCCTGTTCGGCGCAGAGGATCAGGGCATAAAGGTTGCGTCGGTAAAAGCGTTCGGGGCTGCGCTATCGCGGTTGCGTAAGAACCATGAAATTCATATTTATCCGGGTGTCGGCCACGCCTTCGCCAATCCCACCGGCAATAACTACAACGAAGCGGCGGCCAAGGATGCCTGGCGACGGACGCTCGATTTTTTCAACCGCTACTTGTCCAGCGAAGTAGGTTCGAGCGAAGTCGATTCCAGCGAAGATAATTCCGAATCCTCGTCTGGTTGACAATAGAGTCTGACCGGCACGGATGTGCTCGTGAAATACATGGTTGGCGGGTTATTTTCGCCGCCGCAGCGCAATGATACCTGCGCCGTTGCGATGCCCGGCAGCGACAGGCCCTGATCGTCTATCGGTGCGCCCGCAACACAAAATTCAGGAATCGTAACCGGAGCCAGTTGGTTACCGGGAACGCTGAACGTGGCTTCGAGCGAGACGGCATCGGCAATCTGCTGCGGGCCGAAATACTGATGCGTGTCTGAAACACTGATCGTCAACGCTGACGCCTTGCTGTCGGCGGGACAGTCGAATGAAGCGAGAATGGCGAGCTCGAGCGTCGGTAACATGATCTGGCTACGCTCCGCATCGCGAGGCTCGAGTTGTGCTGTTGACTCTTTTGCCTGTACCGTCAATATGCCGTCGACGGCCGAGGCCCCTGCCGTTGAAGACAGCGCTGCGGCAAGCAAGCCCGTTATTGAAAATACCTTCATCGCGCCAAGGCTACGGCAGAACGCTGCAAAAGCAAGACATAGTGGACTGACCATTGATCAAGAGAACTCTTCATATAACTTACAAAGCAGCGCGGCGCATCGTCATCGGTGTTGTCGGAGCTACCGTATTGTTGCTGGGGGTTGTGATGATCGTGACACCGGGACCGGCGTTTGTCGTAATTCCGGTGGGGCTGGCAATCCTCAGTATCGAGTTCGCGTGGGCACGGCATTGGCTGAAGCGCCTGCGTGAGGTAATCAGCAATCGCAACTCAAGCAGCCTGAACGATCGTGCAGAAGCGCACAGAGACCGCACAATGGATTAAAAAGAAAGGCGCCGGGGAACTGAATTCAATGATTGATGCAGCGGGCCGAACCGACACGGATCGGTCCCCGGCGCCCTTTAGTCAACGGCAGGGGGGTGCCGCCGGACCTTCATGGTCCGTATTGCCGGATTCCAATCCAGCGATTTCCGGGGCGCGCTGGCCAGGTTAAAAGGGGGAGAGAAACCTGGTTGGCACGCCGCCGGAGGGGGTAAGTGCAGACTTACTGGTTAGCCGCAATAAGCGTAGACCTGATGTCGGAAAGCTGATTTTCAAGGTCGAAGGACGTCTCAACCTTTATGGCCTTCGCAGCCACGTCAGCGGATTCCCGCATCGCTTCTTTTGCGCCAATGACAGCCTCGGCAGCCGCATCGCGTCCGGGTCGCCGTCGCACTGTCTGTAACTGCGGGCTCGGCAGCGAACGCCGAGCTTGCGGCGGCCAGCACGCCCATCAGGACGACAAGCGCCCCAACATATGCGAGCCCGTTTTCTACTTTCCTGGTTTTCATGGTCTTGTCCCTAAGCGAAATGGCGCAGCATCCGCTGCGCCGGGTTGGTTAATTGGGAGCCAGCGGCACCCTTCTCTACTGCCTTGTATTGCATAAGCCGTGCCAACTTAATAAAAACAATAAAAACAGCAACTTAGGAGAAAATCAGCGTTTACGATATTTCGTAAATTACGAAAAAACGTAAGTACATTTACGAAATGTCGTATATCATGCGGAAATGATGACCTCAGACGACTATCAATGGCTGTTTCGCAAGGCCCCGAGCATGGCGACCTCGATCGCCGAGGATGGCGTCTATCTCGATGTGAACGACACGATGCTCAATCGCCTCGGCTATGAGCGCGATGAGATGGTCGGGCACCGACCCGAGGAGTTTACGACGCCGGAGACAACTGAGCGGGTGCGCCATGAACTTCGTCCCGCATTGCGTCGCACCGGCAAACTCGAAAACAAGCCGGTCAGCTTCCTCGCAAAGAGCGGCGAAGTTGTTGACTGCCTGACTAACGCGATCGTCGAGTTTGATCGCGAGGGCGCTTTTCTGCGAACCATCGCGATGTATGCGGAGATTTCGGACGAGGCCCGAGCCAACTTCAAATACCGCAACGTGTATCGCTCAACGCCGGCCATGCTGCATACGGTCGACAAGGACGGCTTGATCATTACCGTGACCGATCACTGGTTGCAAAAACTGGGATTCGAACGAGAAGAAGTTATCGGGCGTCCGATTACTGATTTCTTTAGCAACGCAGACCGCAAATTGTATGCGGACGGCCGCCTGACGGACCTGATCAATGAGGGCTCGTTTAATAACCTGAAGCGACAGATGGTGACCAAGAACGGAAAGGTTGTCGATCTGGTCATGTCCGCCATATCCCATCGTACCGAGCACGGCGATGTTGAGCATATGCTGGTTGCGTCGAAGGATGTAACGGAACGCAACCAGGCGGAGAGAGAATTGCGTCGTACACTGGCGGAAAATGCGCGACTGCGCGAGGAACTCGAACGGGAGCGCGATTATCTGCGCGAGGAAGTCAACGTTGCGATGAATTTTGGCCGCATTGTTGGCACCAGCGCGGCGCTGCGACGTATGCTGAAACGTGTCGAGGCGGTGGCAGAAACGCCGGTGAGCGTGCTGTTGCAAGGCGAATCAGGCGTAGGCAAGGAACTTGTGGCGCACGCAATTCATGTAAGGTCTTCCCGAGCTTCCGGGCCGCTGGTCAAAGTAAATTGCGCGTCAATTCCCAAGGAACTGTTTGAGAGTGAATTTTTTGGCCATGTGAAGGGCGCATTTACCGGCGCGAATCGCGATCGCATCGGACGCTTCCAACTTGCCGACGGCGGCACTTTGTTTCTCGATGAGGTCGGAGAAATACCGTTCGAGTCGCAGGGAAAATTGCTTCGAGTCTTGCAGGAGAGTGAGTTCGAGCGTGTCGGTGACGACGTTACCCGATCCGTCGATGTCCGGGTTATCGCCGCGACGAATCGCAACCTCGAGGAGCTCATCGTCAACGGGCGTTTCCGCGAGGATCTGTTTTACCGGTTAAGTGTATTTCCTGTGGAAGTGCCGCCGTTGAGAGAGCGCGGCGACGATATGGTGCAGCTCGCACAGCACTTTCTCGAACAGACCTGCAAAGACTTCGGGCGAGAGATACTGACGCTGACGCGCGCTCAGACCGCGAATCTTCGATCTTATGATTGGCCCGGTAATGTGCGGGAGCTCAAAAATGTCATTGAGCGTGCGGTCATTCTGTCGCAGGGCAAGGTGTTGCGCCTTGACTTGTCCATGCCGGCATTCAAACCGGAAACGTCCGGGTCTTTTGTGAACAAGGACAAGGGCGACGAAGATGAAATTCTGACCGAAAAACAGATCAAGGAACTGCAGACGGCAAATCTGATCAAAGCGTTGAAGCAGTCGAATTGGCGTGTGTCGGGTTCCGGCGGTGCGGCCGAGCTGCTAGGTGTTCGACCAACCACGCTGGCAGATCGTATCAAGAGCTACAAAATCAAACGTCCGGCATCCTGAGGGCACGACAGGTACATGTCATGAATCGAACGATGATTAACAGAGCGGTTCTGGCTGCAATTTTTGTGACGCTGGCCTACAGCCTTTACGTTTTTCCATTCGCGGACTGGATCGCCGTCGTAGTCGAGTGGTCGAGGCTGCATCCGATCGCCGCCCCTGTCATCTATGTCGTCGTTGTTGTTGTCGCGACCGTATTGTTCGTGCCGGGATCCGGCTCGATGATGATCGCCGGTTTTCTGTTCGGTTTGGCTCCGGGATTTCTATTTGCGGCGATTGCCATAGCCGTCGGCGCCCAGAGCGCCTTCCTCGTCGGCAGAATGGGGGCGCGCCACTGGGTCGAGGAAAGAGTCGCCGACAATCAGCGTATGCTGGCAATTGAGAAGGGCTTGAAGGAAGAAGCGTTCCTGATCGTCGTACTGACGCGACTGTCTCTCGTGATTCCGTTTAACGTACTGAACTACGCATACGGCATTACCTCGGTGACGGCACGTACTCACCTCGTTGCCACGACACTGGGAATGCTGCCCGCGGTCGGTCTGTATGTGTATCTCGGAACCCTGGCGCATGACCTCAGCCAGATTCTTTCGGGTGAGGCGACCCCTTCGGACCTCGGTTACTGGATCGCAGCGGCCGGTATTGCAGCCATAGTCGTGCTGACATGGGTAATTCATCGCACCGCCAGCCGTGCGCTGGCGCGACACGTGCCAACCCTGGATGTTGAAGATGCGCAGTAGTGTCGTCAGGAAAATGGCGGCGCGGGCTGCGCGCACCGGATTCGCCATGCTGTTCGCAGCGATGCTCAGCGGGGTAGCACAGGCGGACAACTCCGCGCTGCCACACAACATTCAGAGTGTCTTGAAGCTGCGTCAGTTACCGCCCGAGTCTCTTAGCATTTATGCCGCAGATGTTGACACCGGCGAGGTTCTGTTGCGGTGGCGGGAGGGTGAGGCGCAAAACCCGGCCTCGACGATCAAACTGCTGACGACACTGGTCGCCCTCGACATTCTGGGCCCTTCCTTTCGCTGGAAGACTGACGTTTACCTTCGTGGAGAGCTGCAAGGTGACACTCTCGACGGCGACCTGTTGATCAAGGGCTACGGTGATCCGTTCCTCGTCACTGAGCGCGTCTGGCAACTCCTGCGTGCGATCCAGCGCATGGGAATTCGCGAGATCACCGGTGATCTGTTGATTGACGACAGCTATTTCTCAGTGGGCGATTACGACCCGGGAGAATTCGATCGACAGCCCTTGCGCGCCTATAACGTGGCGCCGAATGCGTTGTTGATGAACTTCAAGGTGGTGCGCTACTGGTTCGAACCCGGTCAGGATGGCAAGGGCGTAACGGTCAAGCTGGACCCGTCACTCGACAATCTGCGCGTCTTTAACCGGCTGGGCCTCGCAGTGGGCGGCTGTCGTGGTTATCAACGCGGCATCACGATAAGCAGCAACGAGGCGGTCGATGAAGTTACGTTTTCGGGAAAGTTTCCTGATGGCTGCAAGCGTTACGCAATGGATCGCGCAGCGCTGTCCCACAACGAGTTTGCTTACGGTCTCTTCAAGACGCTGTGGCGGCAGCTCGGCGGTCGTTTCGACGGCGGCTGGCGCAACGTCGACGCAGGTACAATTATTCCTGACGATGTGGGGCCGTTTTTGTCCTTTGATTCATTGTCGCTCAGTGAAATGATCGCGCGCGTCAATAAGCACAGCAATAACGTCATGGCACGACAGCTCGTCTATACCCTGTCGGCCGAAGTGAACGGGCCTCCGGGAACAGAGGAAGGCGGCAGGGATGTTATCGCCCAATGGCTTACAGACAATGACCTCGAATCGTGCAAGTGTGCGATCGAGAACGGCGCCGGGCTGTCACGGGATTCGCGTATTGCCGCAATGGACATGGTGTCCTTGCTGCGATTCGCCTGGCGGCAACCCTATATGCCCGAGTATCTGGCCTCGATGTCCATTTCCGGACTTGACGGCACCCTGCGCCGCCGATTCAAGGCTTCGCCCCTGATCGGTAAGGCGCACCTCAAGACCGGATCGATGGACCACGTAGCGGCCATTGCGGGTTATTTGCAGTCAAGGTCGGGACGGCGCTTCGCGGTGGTCGCGATGCAGAACCACACCGACGTGCATCGTGGCCCGGGAGAAGAGGTTCAGGAGGCCCTGCTGCGCTGGCTTTACGAACAATAGGTCACATCGCAATCTGCCCCGCCTGTAGTACACTCGCGGCCAGCAACGGAGATTGACTATGCGTCTGGTAATTGTGGTTCTTGCACTACTGCCTTTGGTGGCGGCGGCCGAGACCGCGTATATCACTGACAACCTGCGACTGGGTCTGCACCAGTCCGAAGATACCAGTGACCGGGCATTTCGGATGCTCGAGAGCGGGCAGGAACTAGAGATAATCTCCAGGGATCGTAACTACGCCAATGTTCGGCTTCCGGACGGTACCAGCGGCTATGTCAAAGCGGCCTATCTTGTGGATGAGAAACCGGCCAAGCTCATTGTTGCGGAGACCTCCCAGGCAGCGAGATGCCCTGGCCGCTGAGCTCGAAGAGACTCAAACGCGCTTTTGCAGGTCCCGCCGCAACCATACAGAGCCTCAAAGATGAGGCTGACGCGCTGACGCAAAAGCTCACGAATGCCGAATCCGAGGTCGAGACACTCGCGGCGGAAAACGCCAGCATTCAGGGCATGAAGGAGCGCTACAAAGGAAGCCTGCCACTGAGCTGGGTCGGAGCCGCTATTGGGGTATGTCTGATCGGCGGATTTCTCGCCGGTCTCTGGTGGGTGGACCACAGCAGCAGAAAACGACACGGTGGTGTGCGCATTTATTGATTGCAGACTTGCCGTTACGTCAGGCGGCCACTATGACGCCGTCCTCGCAACCCCCGCGAAGCGGCAGCATCTCTTCGGGAAATAACTCGTCAATAGCATCCTGCGAGACGGCACGACGAATCTCATCGATGTGCTTCGACGTGACGTGCGGCGCGAACAAACGCACAAACTCTGTCATATACCGTCGCAACACGGCGTCCTTTCGGTAGCCAATCCACGTCGTGCTGCGCGGAAACAGATCGGTAGCATCGATGGCTTGCAAGTCCTGCCTGTCAGAACAATCGGCCGCCATACTGGCGACAACTCCGACACCCATGCCCATGCGAACGTAGGTCTTGATGACGTCGGCATCTCGCGCCGTAAACACGACATTCGGTTCAAGTCCCTGCTCAGCAAAAGCCCGCTTGAAGGAGCTTTGCCCGTCAAAACTGAAGACGTAGGTGACCAATGGATGCTTTGCAAGGTCGTGCAAAGTGAGTTTGCGATCAAGCGTTGTCAGCTCGTGTCCTTTGGGAACGATTATCGAACGGTCCCAGCGATAGCTCGGCACCAGCAGGAGCGCGGAAAAAAGCTCCCTTGAGCCGGTCGCTATCGCAAAATCAATGTTGTTGGCTGCCACCATGTCCGCAATTTGTTCTGACGTTCCCTGATGAAGGTTCAAGCTGACATTCGGAAAGCGTTCGCGGAATTTGCCAACGATGTCCGGCAATACGTAACGTGCCTGGGTATGCGTCGTCGCGATGGATAGTGAGCCCTCTTCTTCGGCAAAGAAATCCGAAGCGAGATTTCGAATATTTTCGACCTCTCGCATGATCACGCGCGAGCGTGCGATCACTTGCTCCCCGGCTGGCGTGACACCATCAAGGCTCTTGCCCTTGCGTGTAAACAACTGCAGCCCAAGTTCTTCCTCGAGCTGTTTCAACTGTTTGCTTACGCCGGGCTGAGAGGTGTACAGGCGCTCGGCCGCTGCAGTAATGTTCAGGCCGTTATCCGCGATCGCAAGCAGGTACTTTAGTTGTTGGAGCTTCATCGTCGAAAGGGCCGGGACAGTATTCAATATCGGACTAGAGATATGTCAATGAGTTTCAGTGACATGGCGGATCGAGAGACTAGGATATAACAGATAATCGAACGATTAGGCATTTGTAAGTCATCTTGACGGCACGCAAAGCGGTCGAATATGTGCTAAACACGGTCAGGCAGACCAAAAAACCAGGGACAAGAATAATGATCTATAACAACATTCTGGAAACTATTGGCAACACACCGGTCGTGCGTTTGAATCGCATGGCACCCGATGGCATTGAAATGTACGTAAAGGTCGAGTCGTTTAATCCGATGGCCTCTGTAAAAGATCGACTCGCGTACGCCATCATTACCGACGCGGAAACCCGTGGCACACTGGAGCCGGGACAGACCGTCGTCGAAGCGACATCGGGCAATACAGGCATTGCGCTGGCGATGGTCTGTGCTGCAAAAGGCTACCAGTTCGTCGCCATAATGGCCGACTCGTTCTCGATCGAAAGACGCAAAATTATGCGCGGTCTTGGTGCAAAAGTTATCCTGACGCCGGCCGCGGAACGTGGCACCGGTATGGTCAGGAAGGCGGAGGAGCTCGCAGAAAAACACGGTTGGTTTCTCGCGCGTCAGTTCATAAATCCGGCTAATCCGGAATTTCACCGGCAAACGACAGGCCCGGAAATTCTTAGTGATTTTGCCGGTAAGCGACTTGACTATTGGGTCACCGGATACGGCACCGGTGGCACGATGACAGGTGTCGGGGAAGTACTAAAAGTCGCGAGGCCTGGCGTAAAGATCATAGCAACCGAGCCCGAGGCTGCGCAGTTGCTGGCCGGAGAAGAGTGGAGCCCGCACAAGATTCAGGGCTGGACACCGGACTTCATTCCCGAGGTTTTAAACCGCGAGGTCTTTGACGAACTCGTGCCCGTTAGTGATGATGAATCGATTGCAGTTTCACGTGAGCTGGCCGCGAAAGAAGGGATTTTCACTGGCATCTCCTCCGGTGCCACGCTGGCTGCGGCGCTAACGATTGCGAGGCAGGCGAAAAAAGGCTCTGTGATCCTCGCGATGCTGCCGGATACCGGCGAGCGCTACCTGAGTACGCCGCTGTTTGAGGGGGTCAACGAGGGCTCGGACGAAGACTGGTTGGCAACGCTGTAGATCCTGCGCACGGTCCCAGGTCCGGCGGGCGCTACAGATATGGTCTTGATTGCACGTAAATACCTGAATCGACACGGGTAATAAGTTTCAGCTGAGACTTAAGTCACAGCGTTTCGACGCTGTGACTGGCATCGTTTGCTACTGATATTCGCGCATCATGGACTGGAGCGCTCGTGCCGGACGACAAGCTGAATCAAACGTTGGCAGGCAATGCCGGCAAGGCCGCTGGATTGCTGAAATCGCTCGTGCCGCGAGCGCAGGCCTTCGCCTTCTACAACACCGCACGCGAGTGTGTCTGGAACAGCGCCGAGAGCGACGACTTCGAGGTCGATAATTTCGTAGCTGAGCTTCCTGAGCGCTCCATCTCCGCTCTGCAGGACAACGACGAGGTATTGAAGAAGTCGTTGGCCTCGGCGAGAACCGTGCTGGTTTTGCCGGTCTTCGACGAGGCTCGAATCGTGCTCGGCATCCTGGTTTCCCTGTTTTCAAAAAACGTCGGACAGTCCTCGTCCTTTAATCCCAAGCTGCTCAAGAAAATTCTAGAGCCGGCTGTCGAACTCATTGGTGAGAATCTGCGTATTGCCGAGAGCCTTGCACAGGTGAAGGTCAGGGCACACGAGGTCGAGCGGGAACTGCAGCATATTTACGACGTCGATGAGAAAATTCATGTCGCCTCCCGCAGTCATTCCAGTCTCGCGCAGCTGGTCGGTCAAAGCGGGCGCTATCTTGGTATCAATTACAGTGTCCTGCTAATCCCATCAAAGCGCATCCGTATCAGCGCGACGCACTCGAGCTGGAAGACGGTCAACCGGAAAGTGCTGGATCGCTATCTCATCGATGTTCTTATGCCAAAACTGGATGGCGAGAAGCGACCACGCGTTTTTGAAATCCCGCCCATGAAAGGTGCCACGAATGCGGCCGAGCAGGGGTATCAGGCTCTGTTGAGCCCCGTGTCGGACAAGCATGGCAATGTCGAGGGTGTCTTCGCGCAGCTTGGACGGGTCGACAAGCAGGACTTCAACAGCGGCGATCAACGCTTCATGTCGCATATCGTACGCAAGGTCGAATACGTTATCGCCCAGTCTTTTGATTCGATGACCGGGCTGATGAACCGCTCGGGCTTCGAGGCGCAGCTGCAGGAGTCGTGGAGAGGTTTGTCGTCAGCCTCCGCTACGCACCAGCTGATCTATTTCGACCTGGATAATTTGCAGCTGGTTAACGACAATTTCAGCCGAAAAGCCGGCGACGAGGTGATTGTCCGCTTTGCCCGGCTCCTCGAGGAGAACCTGCCCCACAACGCGGTCCTGTCGCGCCTTACGGGCGACGAGTTTTGTATCCTGTTGACGGATGCCGACCCGGACGCGGCTTTGCAGTTCGCCAATGCTGTTCGAGAAAAACGGTCCGCATTGCGCTATTTGCAGGGCGACAAGTCACTGCAGGTAACAATGAGTATTGGCATCGCGGAATTCTCGCACTCGAACGGTGACGATGGCAGTGCGTTGACGACCGCGCGAATGGCCTGCGAATCGGCAAAGGACCATGGACGCGATCGCGTTGAGGTCTTCGATGAAGGCAATCTCAGTATTATTCGGCGCTACGATGACATGCAGCTGGTGTCGGAAATTCAACAGGCACTGGACGGCGAAGGATTTCAACTGCGGGCGCAACCCATAGTCAACCTCACGGGTCGCTCGACCAATCCACGGTTTGAAATTTTGTTACGCATGTCCGATTCAGACGGCAATTCGGTACCAACGGAGGCGTTGTTTTCAGCGGCAGAGCGCTACCACATGATGCCGCAGATCGACCGCTGGGTTGTTTCGTCGACCGTCGCATCACTCGCCGATTCGAAGGATGCTATTGAGGACAGTGGTGCCATTTTCTCCATCAATCTTTCGGGCCAGACGCTCGGCGATGACGATATTCTCAGTTTCATCGAGGAAGAACTTCAGCATTCCGGGCTTTCCCCGACGTCACTGTGCTTCGAGATCACGGAATCGGCGGCGGTGTCGAACCTTGCGAAAGCACAGGAGCTCATCGACAGTCTCAAGGCCCATGGTTTTACTATCGCACTGGACGATTTCGGTGCAGGCCTGAGTTCGTTCGCCTACCTGAAGAACTTCAACGTTGATACGCTAAAGATCGACGGCGGGTTCATACGCGACATCACGGAAAACCGGATATCCGAGTCGATGGTTGCAGCCATTACGCAGGTTGCGGAGGTGATGGGACTGCAGACCGTGGCTGAATATGTCGAGTCAGATCTGACCCGCAAGCTTGTGACAAAGCTGGGCGTAGACTTCGCGCAAGGGCACCTGGTTGGCAGGCCTGCGCCTATTGAAGAAGTCCTGTCAGGCTTCGCCGAACTAAGTGAGTCCAAGGCGCTGTAAGCGCTAGAAAACACCTGCCTCGAGCCCGGCCGCCAGAGTCATTCCCAGCTCTTCGCAGTCGAGCAGCCGCGACTCGTCGAAGTCTCCGCTAATCAGAACCGGCTCCAGAACCTCCCGGACCGCCAGGCCTGAGAGGATGCGGCGAATGCTGGAAATAGCGCCGGAACCATCATTGCCGGCCCGAACAAACAGTCCCCAGGGCCGGCCATCGATCTTGCCTTCGCACGGGTAGAAGACCCGGTCGAGAAAGTACTTCATGGCGCCGCTCATATACCCGAAGTTTTCTGGCGTGCCGAGTATAAAACCGTCAGCCCACAACAGATCGTCGGCGTCGGCATCCAGCGCCTGCTTTACACGGACATCGACGCCACCTATGTCGGCATGTGTTGCCCCACGAATGACGGCCTGCGCCATCCGCTCGGTTGTGCCGGACTGGGAGTGATAAACGATAAGCAGGTGTTTGTGGGTCACTTGCCAATAGTGCCGGAGTCGGTTGCGTTTTTCGATAGACTGCAGTTCATGGAAGCTAACGCAAAACCACACGCCGCTGCCGCGATAGGCTCCCTGCCAGGGGCACTGCAATTGCCGGTCACGCAGTGGCTTGAGCGGCTCGAGGAGCAGCAAGAGCTCTCCGAATTGCCCGACGATAAGGTTAGCTCGCTGGTTCGGCTTGTAGCCTGCAGTGAATTTGCGGCCGCGGTAGTCCTGAGGGACTGGCACTGGTTTGTGACGAACGTCGCCTCGTTCAACGACGTCACGAACCTGCACGACAACTTCACCGATACCTGTTTTTCTGATGATGTCGACGTGCTCAAGTCGGAGCTGCGAACGTTCCGGAACAGAAGCCTCCTGCGTATCCTGTGGCGAGAAATTCTCGCGCTGGCGGACCTCGACGAATCCCTGCAGCAATTGTCGTTGCTTGCGGATCTGACGCTCGATGCGGCGAGCCGTTGCGCTGAACGCGAATTGGCACCTCGTTATGGCCTGGTTCGCGACAGCGATGGCCAGCCTGTGCCGTTGGTAACCCTGGGAATGGGCAAACTCGGAGGAAGGGAGCTCAACTTTTCGTCCGACATCGACCTGATATTTCTCTACACGCGGGATGGCGAAACGGATGGTGCGCGTACCATCAGCGCACAAGAGTACTTTGGTCGATTGACGCGACAGATCATTGCGCTGATCGATGAAGTGACGGCTGACGGATTCGTCTTCCGCATTGACACGCGACTGCGGCCGTTTGGCGCGAGTGGACCGCCCGTCGTCAGCTTCGCCGCACTCGAGTCGTACCTGTTACAGCATGGCCGGGCCTGGGAGCGCTACGCGTATGTCAAGGCGCGCATTGTTGGCCGGCAGCCTGCGGAGCCAGTGATCAATGAATTGAACGATGAGTTGATCAGGCCATTCGTCTATCGCCGATATGTCGACTATGGCGTGTTTGAGTCCCTGCGAGAGATGCACGCGATGATTGCTGCCGAGGTTGCGCGTCGCGACCTCACTGACAATATCAAGCTCGGTCCCGGCGGGATTCGTGAGGTCGAGTTCATCGTGCAGTCTTTTCAACTGGTGCGCGGCGGCAGCGACGTAGCACTGCAGGGGCGCGAATTGCAGCAGGTTTTGCCGAAACTCGTCAGTCGTCGCGGCCTGACTCCCGACGGCGCCGAGCGACTTATCGAGGCTTACCGTTTTCTGCGTCGCATGGAAAATTTCATCCAGGCAATTCGAGATCAGCAGACTCATGATCTGCCGCGAAATGATGCTGATAAGGAGCGACTCTGCCTGGCCATGGGTTACCCGGACCAAGGTGCCCTGCAAAGTGACCTCAAGCAGCATCGCACCGCGGTCTCGGATGAATTTGCGCTAGCTGCGTTTCCGGCCGACAGTGCCGACAAGCCCTTGCGGCAGCATTTTTTGCGGGCCTGGGAGTCCGGGGCGACTGAGGAGCAGTGGCAGGAGTTGCTGCAGCGCGAGGGCAGCGTCGAAGCAGAACCGTTGGCGACCCTCATCGTCTCGTTCGCAACGGCACCCGCAACGCAACAGATCGACGCGATAGCGGCGCGGCGGCTAAGCCGCTTCCTGGCTGCACTGCTCCTGGAGATCATGGAGTCCGATCAACCCGTGCTCGCTTTGAGTCGTGCACTGGAGGTTGTTGCCCGGGTGCTGCGGCGCAGCGCTTACCTTGCGTTGCTCAATGAGAACCCCGCGGCCATGTCACGGCTCGTTGATCTCTGCTCGCGCAGCGGCTACATCGCCGAGCAGATAGCCCGCCACCCGGCGTTACTTGATGAGCTGCTTGATCCGCATGTTCATACGAGCGAGGTCACGAAGGCAGATTTTACAACGGAACTGGAGGCGCGAACGTCGACCTTGGCCGAGAGTGACAGCGAAACGCGCATGCAGTCGATCGTCGAATACCAACGCGCCACAAAGTTTCGCATCGCAGTTGCCGATTTCACTGGCAGCCTGCCGATCATGAAAGTGAGTGACGGTCTGACATGGCTTGCCGAAGCGGTTCTCGACGAGGCACTGAGCGTCGCGTGGCGCGATATGACGGCGCGCCACGGCGTGCCCACTTACAGTATTGGCGGCGCCACACATGAGGCAGGATTCGGCATCGTTGGCTATGGCAAGCTCGGTGGGCTGGAGCTGTCCTATGGTTCCGACCTGGATATCGTTTTTCTGCACGACTCACAGGGTGATGCGCGCGTCACGGATGGCGAGAAATCGCTGGATAACACCCTGTTTTTTGCGCGACTGGTGCGACGACTGGTGCTCTTTCTGACAACGCAGACGGGTACCGGCGGACTCTACGAGATCGACACACGCTTACGGCCTGACGGCCGGTCCGGATTGCTGGTAACCAGCACGGAGGCCTTTGAGCGCTACCAGGAAGATAACGCCTGGACCTGGGAACACCAGGCGCTGCTGCGCGCGCGTCCCGTCGCGGGAAGCGCCGGCGTAGCGAGCGAGTTCCAGCGCATTCGAAGAGACACTCTGATAGAGCGCGTAAAGCGCGAGACATTGCGCGAGGACGTGATTTCAATGCGCCAGCGCATGCGCAAGCAGCTGGATCGCAGCGACAAACGGCATTTCGATCTCAAGCACGGCGTTGGCGGAATCGGAGATATTGAATTCCTCGTGCAGTACCTGGTGCTCAGCCGTGCGAAAACCGACCTGAGCGTCATCGAGTTTACGGACAACATTCGGCAACTGGACGCACTTGTTGAGACCGGTACGTTGACGGCTGACGTCGGCAATGGCCTGCAGGATTGCTACCGCAGCTACCGCCGCCGGCAGCACCATTTGGTGATCGACGGCCAGCCGGCGCTCTCCGATGTTGCGGATTTTCACTCAGAACGGGAATTTGTTGCCGGCATCTGGCATCAGTGGCTCGATTGAGCATGGTCGCGACGCGGCGCAACGCATATAATTTGCCGTCAATTCACGTTTGCGTAGAGGATACCCGTGGCTGCCAGAGCAGGAACTGTCGACCAGAATCTCATTCCGGCCAATGCACAACATAATTACGGCGTGCGCCGTAAAGATCTGCCGTTGAGCTGTCCGATGCCAGGTATGTATCTGTGGAATTCGCACCCTAAAGTGTATCTTCCGATCGAAGAGACAGGCGAGGCCAAGTGTCCGTATTGCGGAGCGCAATATCATCTGACGGCTGTGGACGACTAGCCGTCGGGCGGTCGCTATTCTCGGGGATACAGGATCATGCATATCGTTACCGGCGGCGCCGGTTTTATTGGCAGCAATCTGGTTCGCGCGCTGGCGGATCGTGGCTATGACGATGTCATCGTCGTCGATGATCTCGAGGACGGTCACAAGTTCGTCAACATCGCCGATCTGCCCATCGCGGACTACCTGGATAAAGACGAGTTTCTGAATCGCCTGCAAACGGACAGGGCGTTTGGCGCGGGTATCAAGGGCCTGTTTCACCAGGGGGCCTGTTCCGAAACGACCGAGTGGAATGGCCGCTACATGATGGAGAATAACTACGAATACTCCAAGCGGCTGCTGCATCACTGCCTGGAAAACGCAACACCCTTTATCTATGCGTCGTCGGCAGCGGTTTACGGCGGATCGAAGTCGTTTGTTGAGGATCCACTGTTCGAGAATCCCCTCAACGTGTACGGATATTCAAAGCTGCAGTTCGATCGCTATGTGCGGCGTGTAGCGGCCGAACCGGATAGCCAGGTCGTCGGCCTGCGCTACTTCAACGTATATGGACCGCGTGAGCAGCACAAAGCGGCGATGGCGAGCGTCGCATTTCATTTCAACAACCAGATCCTGGACGATGGCGAGGCGCGGCTTTTTTCGGGCACCGACGGCTACGGCGATGGCGAGCAGCTGCGCGACTTTGTCTATGTCGACGATGTTTGCGATGTGAACCTGTGGTTTTTGAAGAATCCGGGCGTTTCGGGAATCTTCAACACCGGTACCGGGCGCGCGCAGAGTTTCAATGACATTGCCAATGCCGTCATCAACTGGCACGGCAAGGGCAAGATCCGTTACATACCTTTCCCCGATCATCTCAAGGGTGCCTACCAAAGCCATACGCAGGCGGATCTGACGGAGCTGCGGGCATCCGGTTGCGACGTTGAGTTCCGGCCGGTGGAGAGCGGCGTAAAGGACTACCTGGATCAGCTTTGCGATCGCCAACAAACCTGAATCCTGCGACGCTGATCGTCGGGCCATCCTGGGTTGGTGACATGGTCATGGCACAGGCGCTGTTCAAGCGGCTGAAGTCGGAGCGGCCGGACCGATCGCTGGATGTTCTGGCTCCTGCCTGGTCACTGCCCATCGTCGAACGCATGCCGGAAGTCCGGCGCGGCATCGCGGCGGAAACCGCCCATGGAGAAATCGGCCTCGCCAAGCGACGGCGAATTGCCAGATCCCTGCAGGATGAACGGTATCAACAGGCCATCGTCTTGCCCCGTTCACTGAAGTCAGCACTGATTCCCTGGCTTGCGCGAATTCCACGCAGGACCGGCTTTCGTGGCGAATCCCGATTCGGTTTGATCAACGACGTCAGGCCCTTCGATGCGAAGGTGCTCGATCAGACGGTAAAGCGATTTCTCGCCCTGGGTCTCGACGCAGGGGTCAGCGACGTACCACCGCTGTCATCGGCCGAATATCCCGGTCTGTCGATCGACAATGAGCGCCAGCAGGTGTTGCGCAGTAACCTCGAACTCGACGAGCAGGGGCCGGTCGTCGCCATGATGCCGGGGGCTGAGTATGGCGAGGCGAAATGCTGGCCACTGGAGTATTTTGCGGCGCTGGCGCGACAGCTCGACAGTGATGGCTATGCAGTCTGGGTTCTGGGTTCGGAGAAAGATCGTGCGGCCGGAGACGCTATCGCCGCAAGCAGTGCTGCGATCAATCTCTGCGGCAAGACGTCGCTTGCGGACGTTATCGATCTGCTGGCTTGCGCGCAGCATGCTGTCAGCAACGACTCCGGACTGATGCACATCGCGGCCGCCGTTGGCAGTCATGTTCACGGTATCTACGGCTCCTCATCGCCGCATTTCACACCGCCGTTGACGGCTCGTCGTGACATTCACTATCTGGACCTGGATTGCAGCCCCTGTTTCGAGCGCGAGTGCCCGCTCGGGCATCTGCGGTGCCTCAAAGAACTCGCGCCCGAAAGCATTCTTGAGAGTATCCGGCGTGCCGGGACGTCAGCCGGTGATTTTCCCGATAATGTCGACAAAATTTAGCTATTCGGCAAAAAAATCGTCGATCTTGCGCCTAACATCGTCGAATTGGATCAAATTCATCGCCAGGGGGTTGCGCACACGCTGCCCCCATCGAAGCTCATCGGTGCTGCGCTCAAGGTACGTCCTGACCGCGTCCGGGTAGCGGTTGACGGTCAGGTCTCCGCAAAGATAGGGGCCGGTGCGGTCCGGGTTGGAGGTCGCGAAAAGGGCGATTACCGGTGTGTCGACCGTCGTTGCCATGTGCGCCGGGCCGGAATCAGGACAGATCACGAGGCGCGCGGCTCGAATGAGTGCCAGGAGTTCTTTCAGCGAGGTCTTTCCCGTCAGGTCGGTGGCGCCGCTCGCCGCGAGCGTCCGGCCATAGTGTCGCTCTGTCTCGGTGTTGCCGCCGGTCAGGATAACGTTGCAGTCGTACTTGTCCTGCAGGTGGCGAATCGTAGCGGCGTAATTGTCGACGCTCCAGTTTCGATAGTTGCGGCTGCGTTGACTGCTGCAGGGGCTGATGACGACGAGTGGCTTGCCGTCGTCGAGAAACCGGTCTGCGAATGCTGTGTCGCTTGACGACAGCGGAATATCCCAACGCAGATCTCGCGGCTCTGCCCCTACCGCGGTCGCAAACGACATCATGGCCTCGAGCGCGTGCTCGCCATGTGCCGCCGGAATGCGGCGGTTGGTAAACAGCCACTGAAAGTCCCTTGCCCGCGCCTTGTCGAAGCCCAGGCGAATCGTTGCTGGGATGCGGCGGCAGAGAAAATTAGCCCGCATCGAGGCGTGCATGCACAGAGCGACGTCGAAATGTCGGTCGCGTAGCTGCGCGCCGACGTCTTTGTAGGCGCGACGGCCTTTTGACTTGTCGAAGACGATAAACTCGATGTCGGCAATGTCGGACATCAGTAATGCTTCCGTCTTGCCGATAATCCAGGTAATACTCACGTCCGGCCAGTTGTCCTGCAGGCGCCGGACGACCGCCAGTGCATGGCAGGTGTCGCCAATGGCCGAGAGGCGCAGTACGCAAAGCGACTCTGGCTTCGATTGGACGGCTATTTCAGGCATCATCAAATCAGACTAGTCGACAAAGAGGGCGGGAGGTTTGACCGAAACCGTCGAGAAAACTGCGTCCGGCGCAATCCTATACGATAAGGCCATCATCAACCAGATATCGGAGAGCCTGTTCGTAGCCGGTGGTTGGCCACATGCCGAGGCGCTGACGGGCGCTTTGCGGTCGGGCGGTCGTGGCAGCACGATGTATGTTGGCAATGTGCCGCGCCAGTTTGTTTTGCGCCATTACATGCGCGGCGGCCTGATCGGCAAGTTGGTGCGAGATACCTTTATTTTCTCAGGTCCTGACAAGACACGATCGTTTCGTGAATGGCGGCTGCTGGACAAGTTGTCGTCCAACAATTTCAACGTGCCACGCCCGGCGGCCGCGCGCTATTGCCAGCGCGGGACCTTCTACACGGCAGATCTCATTACCGTGCGGATACCGGACGTCGTATCTTTGTCGGTCTACATTGCAGAGAACAAGCCGGACGAGGAATTCTGGCAATCGGTCGGTGCATCGATCTACAAGTTTCACTCGGCGGGTGTTTATCATGCCGATATGAATGCCTATAACCTGCAGATCGACAGTTCCGGCGATCTCTGGATGCTGGACTTCGATAAGGGCTCGCTACGTCCTCGCGGCACCTGGCAACAAGAGACGCTGGCTCGCCTGCATCGTTCCTTGCGCAAGATTGCAGGTCTGGATCCGTCGTTGAACTTTCGCGCCGCAAACTGGGAGCAACTGCTGGAAGGCTATTTCAATGCTTCCAAATCGGCGTAGTAGTCCGGGTAGTCCGAGGGCAAGTCCTTGAATTTGCGATGTATCCAGAAGTACTGCTCGGGACAGGTTCGTACGTGCTGTTCCAGGAGCTCGACGTAGCGCTTCGTATCAGCGACGGGATCGTCGCTCGGGAAGTTATCGAAAGCCGGATAGAGCGTCAGTTCATAGCTCGAATCGCTGAGTCGCCGCGGGAAGAACGGCACAACGGCGGCTTGTCCAAGCCGGGCCAGTGTAGAGGTTGCCGTCGTATGCATTGAGGGTATGCCAAAGAACGGGATGACCTCGGAGCCCTTGCGATTGTAGCTTTGATCTGGCGCATACCAGACCGCACGGCCTGCGCGCAGGCTGCGGACCATCTTCTTGATATCGCGTTTCTCAATGGTCGATTCGGCTGAGCGTTCGCGGCCGGTGCGCTGCAGTTCTGTCATGAATTCGCTGCGATTGCGACGGAAAACGGCGTCGAATGGTGGCATGTTCAGTGCCAGAACGCGGCCCATGATTTCCAGCGTCGTGAAATGAGCGCTCAGCAATATGACGCCCTTTCCTGATTGCAGCGCTTCGTGAACATGTTCGATGCCGGTCAGTTTGGTAATTGAAGCCAGGTGTCGATCCGTGGCCCAACGGCCAAGCCCCATTTCGATCAGAGTCATACCGAGCGCTTTAAAGTGATCGTAGGCGAGAGCATCGCGCGCTGCAGGCGACAGATCGGGAAAACAGAGCTCGATATTGCGTCGCACGACGGCACGGCGCGAACCACCGGCGGCGTGCACGAGGCGCCCAAGGACGCGGCCAATTGCGAGAGAGAATCGGTGCGGGAGCAGGCAGATCAGTCGCAACACACCCATACCCAGCCAGACGGGCCAGTAGCGAGGACTCCAGAAACTGGAAAGAGATTTGCGTGCTGCGCTCATGGAGAACGCAGTTTACTCGGACATGCCGTCTACGTAACCACCGGTGCCCGGCTTTTGTTGAACATCCGGAGCCGGGTCTTCAACGATAATATTGTCTGCCTGGATGCCAACATGAAAAGCGGCGAAGCCAGGCATTACAACCTGATTGCGCGCCATTCCGATTATGCGCCCGGCATAAGGCGAATACAGTTCCGTGCGCTGGTTGCTCATCGGATCGGTAATCGTGCCGAGCAGGTCTCCCTTTCGAACCGTGCTACCGAGACTGACGTCAGCCAGCAGAATACCGCCATTGTCGGCGCGCACCCAGGACGAACGATAGTAGACCGGCTCAGGGTCGCCCCAGAATCGTTTCTTTCGGGTCATGCCGAGCGTACTCAGCAAGGTCTCGATGCCCTTGACGCCGTGTTTGACTTCGGCCAGCTCCAGCTGCGAAGGCCCGCCCGCTTCGACGGTGACTGCAGGAATCCCGGCCAATGTCGCTGCGTGACGCAAGGTGCCGACGGTCGGTGAGCTATGCAGAACAACCATTGAGCCAAAGCCCTGGGTCAGTGTGACGACATCGGGGTTTCTAAGGTCCGCGCGAATCTGCGGCAGATTTGCGCGTTCGAAGGAACCGGTGTGCAGGTCGACGAGCGCATCGCAATGTGCAATGAGGTCATTGAAGAAGGAGTTGGCAATTCGAGCGGCGGCGCTGCCACCGGGATTGCCCGGAAAGTAGCGGTTCAGATCGCGCCTGTCGGGGAGATAGCGCGAGCCGCGGCGGAAGCCCTGAACATTGACAATCGGAACGCCGATAACGGCGCCTGACAGTTTGCTCGGCGCGATCTCATGCATGACACGGCGAACCATTTCGATGCCATTGAGCTCGTCGCCGTGCACAGCAGCCGTCAGGCAAAGTGTTGGTCCGGGTAGCGCGCCGTTGACGACCAGCACCGGCGTGGATACCGGGACTCCCTCAAAAAGCTCGGTTGCGGACCAGGCGAGGCGATGCGCCGTTCCCGGCATTATCACCTCACCGAGAAGCTGCAGTGGCGACGCCTGGCCCTCGGCGGTGACTACGGCATCAGCCAGGGGAACGAGGTGCTCATGGGCGGGAACGGCCTCGACCAGTTCTTCCGCAGCCGCCGAAGTTTCGC
The DNA here is from genome assembly GCA_963760395.1 of uncultured Gammaproteobacteria bacterium. Classification (GTDB taxonomy): domain Bacteria; phylum Pseudomonadota; class Gammaproteobacteria; order Steroidobacterales; family Woeseiaceae; genus UBA1847. Next base: position 65,557 of record CAVXCX010000013.1, on the reverse strand, counting down.
TGGAACGCGAGTCGTTATCGTGGGTCGTATCCTCAAGGACGTCTGTACCGTTGTCGGAAGGCTCGATCGCGGCCTCGCCGGCCAGTGTCGTCGAAACGGGCAACATCAGCAGCAGGCATGCCACGTAGGGGCCAATGCCGGTGCAAATGTCAGATTTTCGGTCGATGCTGTGCATGTGTATCGTCTAAACTAGGCTAAATCCACGGAATTTTCCGTGAACTAATCAATAATTTACGATTGAAACTTGAAATCATTGAAATGACAAGCATTCGCTGCTATTTGTGGCCGGTCCTGCTGCTCCTGATGGGCGTTGCGACCGCCGACGAGCCATTCCCGCAGCCTCCGGAGCTGCAGCCGGATGTCGACTTCTGGGTGTCGATCTTTACGCGCTATGCCACGGATGAGGGCGTACTGCATGACAATCGGAATCTGGCGGTTGTCTATGAACGTATTGCCATGCCGGCGTCCCTGTCACGACGGGAGCGACAGCGCCGTGTCGAGGCCCGCCGCAAGAAAGTACGCGCCGTTCTGACGTCGCTGGCTTCCGGAAAGCGCGACAAGCTGACTGACGAGGAGGCGAGGGTGCTTGCGCTCTGGCCCGATGGAGTCAGTAACAGCACCCTGTCGGCGGCAACGAAACGGATACGTTTTCAGCAGGGATTGCGGGATCGATTCGAGCAGGGTCTGGTGCGTTCGGGTCGATGGCGGGATTTCGTCAACGAGCAGTTTACGGCGTTGAACATCCCGATCGAGATTGCGGCGCTGCCGCACGTCGAGTCATCCTACAATCCCGAAGCGCGCTCGCATGTTGGCGCATCGGGTATCTGGCAGTTTACGCGGAGTACCGGGCGGCGCTTCATGCGAATCGATCATGTCGTCGATGAGCGCAATGATCCTTACGCGGCTACGCGCGCTGCTGGTCGATTGATGGCCTACAATTACTCGATTACCGGCAACTGGCCGATGGCCATGACGGCCTATAACCACGGCCTCGCCGGGGTTCGGCGTGCGATGCGAAAATACGGCGACACGGCCTATGTCGATATTTTCAGAAACTACAATGGCCGTACATTTGGTTTCGCATCACGCAATTTCTATGTCGCTTTTCTCGCGGCCAAGGAAGTTGACCAGAATGTAGAGAAGTACTTTCCCGGACTGGTATTTGACAAGCCGACTGACTATTCGACCGCGACCTTGCCCGCCTATGTGTCAGTGGCCGGCGTGACACGCGCGCTAAACACAACGGCGAAAGAACTACGCAAGCACAACCCTGGGCTACAGGCGACGGTGTGGCAGGGGAGCAAATACCTGCCAAAAGGCTACGAACTGCGTATGCCTGCCAGTGCCCTTGCACAGCCGCTGGACGCGCTGTTTACAGGGCTCCCGGCAGACAGCACGCATAGCAAGCAGCTACCCGATATGTTCCACCGGGTTGCTCGCGGGGATACCCTGTCGCAGATCGCAGAGGCCTACGACACGCGTGTCTCGACCCTCGTAGCAATCAACAATCTAAGCAGCAGTCATCGAATTCGCATCGGCCAGAATCTGCGCCTTCCTGCAGCCGGGCCGGCGCCAGCGACCGTTGCCGTCCAGGCTCCGCCACCTGTCGTGGCCGATGTTGCTGCCAGCGCGGCTGCGGATGCGGAGGAGATCGCCGTCGCAGAAGTGACGCCGGCGACCCTGTCGGACGATCTGGTCACGGCGCCGACGGTTGCGCGGCAGACCGATCTGCTATCGGATCCCAGCGATTACAGCGTTGCGGCTGATGGCAGCATCGAAGTGCAGCCGCTGGAAACGCTCGGCCATTATGGCGACTGGCTGCAAATAAAGACGCAGCGGTTGCGTGATCTCAACTCGCTGCAGTTCCGCACGGCCGTGGAGGTCGGGCGACGAATCAAGCTGGATCTCGGCGCGGTCGACGCAACAACGTTCGAGGAACGGCGCATCGCCTATCACCGTCAGCAGCAAGACAGTTTCTTCAGGCGCCATGTAATAACCGGAATCAACGAATACACCATTCGCGATGGCGATTCGATCTGGATTCTTGCGCTCAGAAAATTCGACGTGCCGCTCTGGCTGTTTCGCCAGTACAACCCGGGTCTCGATCTGCAAAAGGTACGGCCCGGTACACGTGTACAGTTTCCCGTGCTCACGGACGCGCAATCCGGCTGATGCGCGCTCAGTCCAAATCGCTGCTGCTGAATATCTCACCGGTCATGGTCGTCATAACGGCCTCAGCCGTGTGGTTCGCCGAAGTTGAACACGGCGAGCCGTATCTGTTTCGAAACCTGCTGCCATTGCTGATGCTGCTTTCGTTAGCCATATTGACCCTGCATCGCGGCGGCGGAACATGGACCGGAGCCGGCTGGCGCATGCCTCTCGGTACGCTGGGATTCGCGGTTCCGGCGCTGGGTCTTTCCCTCTACCTGCACTATGCCTATGCCGTCAATCTCGGTGATATGTTTGCTGACGCGCAAAACCCGGGGCGCGTTTTCCGCTACCTGCCAATGTACACATTGGTCGCCGGCGCCATTGGCTTTGCGATTGGCTGGATCATTGGTCGGAATGTATAGAGGCTGTCGCAAAGCGAGCCCCGCTCGTGGTGAGTTGCGATGTGACCTGGGGCATAGGCGGCGACAACAAGGTTTGCTAGGCTTGCTGTCCGGTTCTTGAAAGCCATGTTATGAATAGAGGCCTGTCTGCAAGAGTGTTGTTGTTCCAGCTGCTATCGAGCATGCTCGTGGCGTTGACGCCGGCCACTATTCAGGCGGCGGAATTTCCGATTGCCGACAAGGTTATTATCGAAAAAGCGGCGCGCAAATTGTACCTGCTGCAAAATGGCAAAGCGTTTCGGACGTTTAAGATCGCTCTGGGTATTCGACCCGTCGGCCACAAGAAGAAAGAGGGTGACTTCAGGACGCCCGAGGGCACTTACCTGCTGGACAGCCGCAATCAGAACAGCGACTTTTTTCTCTCTATCCATGTCTCCTATCCCAATCAGGTGGATCGTCGTGAAGCGAATACGATCGGTGTCGATCCGGGCGGCGCAATTATGATTCACGGTCAGCCGAACGAGCCGACAAAATCTGAGACTTACTACCGAACGCAGGACTGGACCAATGGCTGCATTGCGGTATCCAATTCCGACATGATCGATATCTGGCTGATGACCGGCGAGAACACACCGATCGAAATACGCCCCTGAGGACGACAATACCCGGTGCTGAAAAAGACTACGCAGTTTATCGATGCGGAGGTGTGGCCCGAGGGCAGCCTCGAAGTCCTCTCCCAATTCGAAGTCGACCAGTTGAAAAACGGCGGCGCGGGCGGTCTGTACCCGATGCTGCGGCGCTGCATGCTGGCTGTCTTGCATGCCGACAGCCAAAGCGACGATGCCCGTACCCTGCTGGATACCTATAAGGATTTCGAAGTCGGTTTTATCCAGCAGGATCGCGGACTCAAAGTGTCTTTGAGCAGTGCGCCGGCAGAGGCATTTGTCGACGGCAAGATGATCCGCGGTACGCGTGAGCTCTTGTTCGCCGTGTTGCGCGATATCGTGTTTACGCGCAACGAAATAATGGAGAGCGGTCGCTTCGATCTGGACGCAACGGACGGCATTACGAACGCGGTATTTCATATTGTGCGAAACGCGAAGATGTTGAAGCTGCCGGCGGAAGTGAATCTGGTGGTCTGCTGGGGTGGGCATGCTATTAGCCGGAAGGAATACGATTATTCCAAGAAGGTCGGCTATGAGTTGGGCCTGAGGGCTTTGAATGTCTGTACCGGCTGTGGCCCCGGTGCCATGAAGGGCCCGATGAAAGGCGCGACAATCGGCCACGCCAAGCAGCGCATTCATGGTGGCCGATATATAGGTATCACCGAGCCCGGTATTATCGCGGCGGAATCTCCGAACCCGATCGTAAACTCGCTTGTCATCATGCCGGATATGGAGAAGCGGCTCGAAGCCTTCGTCAGGCTGGGCCACGGAATTATCGTGTTTCCGGGCGGCGTTGGCACGGCCGAAGAGATCCTCTATCTGCTCGGGGTGCTGCTGCACCCGGATAACCAGGGTCAGCCGTTGCCCATGATCATGACAGGGCCGGCGTCTGCCGAGGCATATTTTCAGCAAATCGACGAGTTTGTAGGTGCGACTCTTGGTGATGAGGCGCGGCAGCGTTACAAGATCATTATCAACGATCCGCAAGAAGTTGCGCGCAGCATGAAGCAGGGACTCGATGACGTACTCGCGTTTCGCAACGAGCATGGTGACGCCTATTATTTCAACTGGCGGATGCAGATCGACGCGCATTTTCAGCGACCATTCCGGGCAAGCCACGAGACGATGAAGCAACTCGACCTGAATGAGGATCTGCCCAGGCACGAGCTTGCTGCGAATCTCCGGCGTGTTTTCTCGGGCATCGTATCGGGCAACGTGCGAGACGATACGGCGGAAATTATTGAACGTGATGGGCCGTTTGAGATAGATGGCTCACAGCGAATCATGGCTTTGCTGGATGACTTGCTGGCTGGGTTCGTTGCGAGCAAGCGCATGAAGATTTCGACAGGTGAATACCATCCCTGCTACGTGATTAAGTAAAACCACCACTTAAGTCACTGAAAATAATAATAAAAAAGGATTTGGCATTGTGATGCAGTTCCTGTGATTTTAGCGCTTTCGGCCCTAGTATTTAGTCAAAGGATTGACCGAGCAAACTCAATGCCAGATAGCAAAAACATGAGATGGGTCGACGGTTTTGGCACGGACGCCGAAGCTGCCGCCAAGACCGACGACGCAGCAGTCGATGTTGTTGAACCTGCCGTTGTTGAACCCGCTGCGAATGATGCGGACGGCTGGAAGCAATATCGTCGCTGGATTTCGAAAGCGCCTGCGACGCGCAGCCGGCGCGCCGGTATCGATCCCGCTTTGTATTCCTGGAAAGGCTATCGTGACTGGTCCGATCAGGTAAAACGAAACTGGACGAAGACTTCTGACGAAGACTGATCAAGCACAATTGACATATGTAAAACGCCGGCACCCGCCGGCGTTTTTCGTTTCGGTTGGTAACACCAGGCAGGCGAGGAAAGTTGATAACCAGGTCGCGTTTAAAACGCGAACTGCGTCTGGTTTCCGCACACTTTTTGAATCTCTTTCGATGCTGTGCAGCAAGCTGTGATCTGCCTCACGGCCACAAGAATTGCAGGGTCCTATAGTGAGCCTTACTGACTGACCAATGTCCCAAATGAAAAGTATGTCAAACAACTACAAGAAATCGGATTCTCCCATCGACGCACTGAAAAACGAGTCCGCTCGGCAGCGCTGGGAACTGTTCCATCGCGCGATAGCGCATGCCAAAGAATCCAATAATGCCTCGCTAGTCGACGCCGATACCCCCAGCGGTGATGTCGATAGCGCCGGGCCGCTGCTCTCCGTTATTCGCTAGAAGCACAGTTATGGAATGTTTTCTTCAGTACCTGGACGATATCGATGACGTGGTCGGGGCGCTTGGACTCGTTTACGAGCGGCTTCGGCGACTGATCCTCGGTGTTGCCGCGTTGACTGCCAGCCTGCTACTCATTGCATCGGCCGTCTGGTTGGCACTCATCCATCCGCCGCTTGCACTGGCCACCTGCCTGCTGCTGCTCGTGACCCTGCTTTACCGCGTCGTGACTGCGCCGACGCATGCAGGCCTGCGGACTCCCTGATTACCCGAAAAGCAGCTCGTTTGCGGGCTTGAAATCACCGTAATTGCCCCAATCCTGAGAGCCTTTGGATACGAGGTAATGCCGGTGGCCGACAGTTCGAAGCGTGAAACGCTGGGGTTTCAGACTGAGGTTCGTCAACTCCTTCAGTTGATGATCCATTCTCTCTACAGCAACAAGGAAATCTTCCTTCGGGAGCTGATCTCCAATGCTTCCGACGCGGCCGACAAGCTGCGCTTTGAAGCGCTTGCGAAGCCGGAGCTGCTCGGGGACGATACTGAGCTCTCGATACGTATCGAGGTAGACCCGGAAAAGCGGCAGCTTACAATAATCGACAACGGCATAGGCATGTCGCGCGAGGAGCTGATCGATAATCTCGGCACTATTGCCCGCTCGGGAACGGCTGAGTTTTTGCAGCAGATGACCGGTGACAAGCAGCACGACGCGCAGTTGATCGGCCAGTTCGGCGTTGGCTTCTATTCGAGTTTTATCGTCGCCGACAAAGTCACCGTTGAGACGCGCCGGGCCGGCCTTTCAAAAGAAGAGGCGGTGCGCTGGGAGTCGGACGGTCAGGGCGAATTCTCCGTTGAGCAGATTGAGCAAGTTGAGCGTGGCACCCGCGTAACGTTGCATCTGAAAGAAGAGCAGACAGAGTTTGCGGAGTCCTTTCGGATCGAATCTCTGATTCGCAAATACTCCGACCACATCGCATTTCCTGTGTCGCTGTTCGTCAGTGGGAGCGAGGATGAGGAGACCAAGCTGGTCAACTCGGCGACCGCGCTATGGACACGTGCGCGCAGCGATATCGATGAGGAAGAGTACAAGGAGTTCTATAAATATCTGTCACACGATTTCGCCGATCCGTTGAGCTGGAGCCATAACCGGGTCGAGGGCAAGCGCGAGTATACGAGTCTTCTCTATATCCCTGCGGCGGCGCCTTTTGACCTCTGGAACCGGGAGGCGCCCCGAGGTCTGAAGCTCTACGTGCAGCGTGTCTTTATCATGGACGATGCCGAGCAATTCCTGCCGCTGTATCTCCGCTTTGTCAAAGGCGTGATCGACTCCTCCGATCTGCCGTTGAACGTGTCGCGCGAGCTGTTGCAGCAAAACCCGGAACTCGTCTCTATGCGTACTGCGCTGACACGCCGTGTTCTCGGCATGCTGGAGAAGATGGCATCTGGTGATCCGGACAAGTATCAGACTGTCTGGCGTGAATTCGGCCAGGTGCTCAAAGAAGGCGTGATCGAGGATCACGCCAACAAGGACAAGCTGGCGAAACTGCTGCGTTTTGCTACTACCCACACAGGCAAGGAGGATCAGGATCAATCCCTCGACGACTATGTTGGACGCATTGCGGCGGGTCAGGACAAGATTTACTACATTCTTGCCGAGAACCACGCGACGGCGGTGGCCAGCCCGCATCTGGAGCAACTCAAGAAGCGCGGCATCGAAGTACTGTTGCTGACAGATCGTATCGACGCCTGGCTTGTTGATGGCCTGACCGAATTCGACGGCAAGGCGCTGGTCGACGTTGCACGATCGGCGCTGGACTTGCCGGAGGGCGAGGACAGGGACACCCCCGACGAAGTATCAAAAGCGCACAAGAAGCTGCTGAAGAAGATCACCAAGGCCCTCGTCGACCGGGTCGACGAGGTCAAGGTGAGTCACCGCCTTGTAGATTCCCCGGCGTGCGTCGTTGCTGGCGATAATGATCTGAATCCACAGCTTCGGCGGATGCTGGAGGCTAGCGGTCAGGAGATCCCTGCCTCGAAACCGATACTGGAAATCAACGTCGAGCATCCGCTGGTCAATCGACTATCCATGGAAGCCGACCAAGGCCGTTTCGACGACCTCTCCAATATTGTTATGGACCATGCGTTGCTCGCGGAAGGCTCTCAGTTGGATAATCCGGCACAATACGTTCAGCGCATGAACAAGTTACTGCTTGATATCGATTCCGGAGCGGCCAATGAATGATAAAGCGAACGCCAGCGATCTGCGTGAGAAGCTCTCGGACGAGCAGTATCGCGTTACCCAGAGTGCCGCGACTGAGCGTCCATTTACCGGTAAGTACGTCGACCACAAGGCGGATGGAAGCTATCGTTGTATATGCTGCGACGCACCGCTCTTCAGTTCCGACCACAAGTTCGATTCGGGTTCGGGATGGCCGAGTTTCTGGCTGCCGCTCGCCGGTGAAGCGGTTCGCACCATCACAGATACCTCGCATGGCATGTCACGCGTTGAAGTGGTCTGCGCCAATTGCGATGCTCATCTCGGACACGTGTTTGAAGACGGTCCGCAGCCGACTGGTCTCAGATATTGCATCAATTCGGCATCACTGGACTTCAAGGAAGCCAAGGAATGAACTACAACGGACTTATATTGAGTACCTTACTTGCACTGACGCTGGCGGGCTGCGGCGAAGCTCAACAGGATAAGGGTAACGAGAGCGAAGCGCGTGCCGGGTGCCCTGCAGCGGATGAGAATGGCAATGTCAATATTGCGCCGGGCCTGACAGCAAGGATTACGAACAAGGGGTATGGGCGCAAGGCAGTCGCGGGTGATCATGCCGATGTGCATACAACACTCTGGCTCTACGACGAAAACGCGGAGGATGGGCGCGGCACCGAGATATGGACTTCCGGTGGTAGCCAGCCCTTCCAGTTCACGCTCGATAGGGGCCAGGTTATCAAGGGTTGGGATCTCGGCGTGGCCTGTATGCTGATCGGCGAGACGCGTGAACTGAAGATCGCCCCGGAACTCGGTTATGGGGCGCGTGGCAAACCGCCGGTACCGCCGAACGCGACGCTGTTGTTTGAGATCGAGCTTGTCAGCCTAACCGCCGCGAGCGACTAGTTCGTCGGCCCTCGATTTCAATCCCCGCTTCCGCGCGCAGCCTGAAAATCAATGGCAATTCGGCGGTTCAGGCTGCGGCCGTAGCGAGAAGCATTGCTGGCAATCGCTTCGGATGAACCCGCGCCAACGGTGAATAGACGCTCGCGCGCGATACCGCTGCTTACGAAGTAGTCTGCGACCGCGTCTGCGCGCGCCAGGCTGAGCGTGCGATTCCCCGCCTCGGGTCCTGAAGAATCCGTGTGACCCGTGATTGTCAGGGTTGATTCGCGACAGGAATCGGCCAGCGAAACAACGCGATCGAGAGCACCTTTGGCAGAGCTGCGCAGCAGGGTTGTTGATTCCTCGAAGTTGATTGCGCCGGTTCGGTATTCGGCAAATGCTCGCGAACAAAGATCGCGAGCGTTGGCCTGTTCGTCCACGATGATCATATCTACGTTCAGGTCAATGAACTCTGGTAACACTGCGCGAAGGTGAGACATCGTCTCATGCCATATGTTCGTGCTAACCCCGCGAATTCGAAGCGTCTTGTCGGTCAGCAATACATGCGCAGATTCGGTTGCCGCCAGTATTTCGAGAAGCACGGACGAAGTCGCTTCCCAGTAGTCCGGTACCGTTCCCAGCGGTTTGAATACTATGTTTGTTTTGGCGGACGAAAAATGTCGCTCCGCGTCTTTCAATAGCTGCAGCTCCTGGCGCTCGGAAGCCGCGTGCCCGTAAATCGACAGCTGCCCTCGGTACAGCGACATTTCGAGGCGGGCCGCCTCAAGCGCAGAATACTTGGCGACCGGGATATCGTTCCCCGGAAGGCCGTTGTCGACTGAGACGCACCAGAGGCCGCCGACAAGCAGTGTCGACAACACGAGGGCGATTCGATTGCGGTGTGGCAAACGGCTTATGCGAGCTGGCCGCGATCTTTGAGCTCTCGGGCCTGCCCGATCCAGTTCTCGCGATAGATACGACTATGGAATCCCTTCAGTCGCTCCGCAACCCGATCAATGTCGTACTCCGTCATATCGGCGATCTGCTGAAAACGAAAGATGCCCATATCGTTCAGCGTTTTCTCGATCGCCGGGCCAACGCCCTTGATCTGTTTAAGATCGTCGCGCAAAGAACGCCGTTCAGGGTCGTCGGCCGGCTCCGCCGGCTCTGCCGATACGGCGGCAGGCTCTGTGTCACCGTCCTCGTCGTCATTAGACGCATCGAGACCGCTGGTTAGTGCGTCAGGATCACTGACAGGTTCGATGCGGGTCTGATCGTCATTGAGCTGGTCCTCAAGCTGCTCGATTCGGAGCTTCGCCGCTGCCAGGTCTGCTTCGATTTTTTCGGCTTCCTCATTGCGAACCCGATAACGCTCAATCAATGGTGGCAACCGTTGGTGCCAGCCTTCCAGCTCGCGGCTGAGCTGGAATATTTTTTCGTCTTTTTCTGCGCTCGCCGTGGACTCGTCGCTGAAACCGGACATATCGGTTCGCAGTTTGTCTCGTTGGCTCAGAACCAACTCCAGATTGCCACGGACGTCCTTGATTTCTCGCTGTAAGTCGTCACGCCGTGCATAGGCTGTCTGAACCGCCTCCGCCAATTCCTTGGCGCGGTTCTTTGCGTCCTGATTGGACGCCTGGAACTGACTGATCTGGTCCATCAGACTCTTATTCTGATCGCCAAGTCGCTGGTGCTCAGTTCTTTGGGCTTCCATTTGCTCCTGCCAGCCAGCATTGATGGCCGCTTTTTCCTGTCCGGCGCGCTTGCCACGCAATGCCCAGGCAATGCCGCCGCCAATCAACGCCGTCAAGATCGGCAGGGCAACGTGCATGGCGGTTATTTCAGGCATGCAATATTTCCGGGTCCAGGCATCAGGAAGCCAGTCGATGCGCGTTCAATTCATCGAGCACTTCGCGGATCTGGGTGACGGCCCAGTCAATCTCGGCCTTGCTGATTATTAACGGCGGCGCGAGCCTGACTACCGTATTGTGCGTTTCCTTACTGAGCAGGCCGCGTTTCATCAGTGCCTTGCAGACGTCGCGCGCGCTGGCGTAAGCCGGATCGATCTCAACGCCAACAAACAGCCCCTTGCCACGTACCTCCTGCACCAGCGGGCAGTCTATCGTGCGCAATTGCTCAATCAGGTATTCACCCATCTTCGCGCTATTCGCGGCGAGGTCTTCGTCAACCAGTATGTTCAGCGCCTCAAGACCTACTGCGGCACCCAGCGGATTACCACCAAACGTGCTGCCATGGTCGCCCGGCGTGAAAACATCCATAACTTCGCGGCGGGCAAGAAACATTGAGACAGGCAATATTCCGCCACCCAGTGCTTTACCGAGGATTAGCGCATCAGGTTTGATGCCTTCATGATCGCAGGCGAGCAATTTGCCCGTCCTGCCGAGACCGGTTTGTATCTCGTCGGCTATTAAAAGGACATTGTTGTCCTTGCAGAGTTTCGCAGCTGCTTTCAAATATCCGGGCGGGGGCATGACGATGCCGCCTTCGCCCTGAATCGGTTCGACGATAAATGCGGCCGTATTTTCGTTGATCGCTGCCTCGAGCGCGGCAATGTCGCCGTATTCAACATTCAGAAAGCCCGGCGGAAACGGTCCGAAACCGTCCTGGTACTGTGGCTCATCGGACATCGCGACCGCGGCGATAGTGCGGCCGTGAAAGTTGCCGTCGCAGCCAATTATTTCAGCCTTGTCACGGGGCACACCTTTGACCGTGTACGCCCATTTTCGCGCCGCTTTAATGGCAGTCTCTACAGCCTCGGCGCCGGTGTTCATTGGCAACGCCATGTCCTGGCCCGTTAGCTGGCATGCGCGTTCCAGGAAGGGCCCGAGTGTGTCAGAGTAAAACGCCCGCGATACGATTGTCAGGCGCGCAACCTGCTGTTGCACCAGGCGAACCAGCCTCGGATGCGCGTGTCCGTGGCTGACGGCAGAATAGGCGCTCATCATATCGAGATACTTGTTGCCGTCCTCGTCCCAGACAAAGACACCTTCGCCGCGGGTTAAAACGACGGGCAGCGGATGATAGTTATGGGCACAATACTGTGACTCGAGGTCCATCGTGGAGCTCATGGCATTACCTGTTCAAGTTAGCAGCTCGTCGATGACGAGCCGAAGTTACATAAGGTTCTAATTTTACAGCAATAACACCGGAACAGGCCACCTTTGTATCGGCAGGAGTCAATGCGCCAAACCGCAAAACAACCGAAAACCGAGTCCTTCTTCATTGAGGGGCCGGCTGGCAAGCTCGAAGCGCTGCTCGAGACTCCTGCCGACGTCGAACCGGTCGCCGCTGTAGTGGTTTGCCATCCGCATCCGCAACACGGAGGAACCATGCACAACAAGGTTGCGCATACGTTGGCAAGGACTTTTGTCCGCCTCGGATTCGCGGCATTGCGGTTCAATTTTCGTGGCACGGAGAAAAGCGAGGGCCGCTTCGATGAGGGTGTCGGTGAATTGCAGGATGCGCTCGCCGGAATTGCGTGGATGCGCGCAGCGCTGCCGGGGAAGGACCTGTGGCTGGCGGGCTTTTCGTTCGGCGCGGCGATTTCGGTCCGGGCCGCAATCGAAACTGAAACCAGCGGCCTGGTCAGCGTGGCACCGGCGGTTGCTCGTTTTGCGTCAGGGCTTACCCGACAGCCGCAGTGCCCCTGGCTTATCGTGCAGGGCGATGAGGATGAACTGGTCGATATCGATGAGACCGTCGATTGGTTCAATAGCCTGGAGCCAGGCCCGGAGTTGCTGGTTATGGAGGAGGCCGAGCATTTCTTTCACGGCCGGCTGATCGATTTGCGCGAGGCGGTCAGCAACTTCGTTCGTGATGCGATCGAGGCTGATCAGGAGCCATAAAAAAAGCCGGGGAAACCCCGGCTTTTTCATTCAGAATGATTCTGAATATCAGACCATGTCTTTCAGGGCCTTCAGCGCCGTGACCTTGACGGCTTTTGAAGCCGGCTTCGCCTTGAACATCATCTCTTCGCCCGTAAACGGGTTGGTGCCCTTACGAGCAGCGCGAGCGGGTTTCTTAACAACCCGAAGCTTCAAGAGACCAGGCACCGTGAACATTCCCGGAGCACCACGACCGCCAAGATTCTTCTTGATCTGACCATTGAGCGATTCGAAAACTGCAGCGACGTCTTTGCGCGACAGACCGGTATCGTCAACGATCTTTGCGTAGATTTCAGACTTGGTAGGTGGCTTGTTGGATTTTGTGGCCATGAAAAACTGACTCCTAAAAAAGAAAAACGAGCTCAGGCTCGTGGTAAGAACGGGCATCGCCCGCATCAAAAGCAGCGCGACGATAACACATGTCTCACAGTCGTGTAAGACAAAAAACACCTTTTTTTTAGGGTTTTTTCTAAAAGATCAGGGCTGGGCGAAGGCGCGCGAGCGAAAGCTCATGTCGGCCGAAGGGGCGGAATGATTACGGCCGCGTTGCGGCTATTGGATTAGTCGGTATAGAACTCGCGTTTGAACCGAACTTCGGATGCCCTGGTCTGCCCTTCGGGAATTACCGAGATATCAAAAACCAGCGTTTCGCGATTGGCAACCGCGGTTTCGCCGATGTAATAGATCGCTTCCTGCTCTTTGATCTGGCGCATCGTGACGTTCTTCAACTGTCCTGTGAGATTGACCGTCTTCACGGTGACCGTTGCGGCAACCGGCGCAGCGTCGGATTTGCGAATAACCGAAACGTTCAGCATCGCGCGGTTCTTACTGCGCAGGATGTTGTAGGCGCGGGCTATCTCCGGTGGCAACTGGTCAGTGGATAAGGCACTGAAATGGACAGTATGCGCACCAATGTCTGCAGAGGAGGAACCGGCCGGCTGTGCTTCCGGAACATCTGAGGAGTCGCCAGCTCCGCCGCAGGCCGTGACCAGCGCCAGCATTGCCAGAGAGATCAACGTCTTGGTAATCGTCATGAAACCCGCCCCCTTTTTCTCACTATAAACCATTCGCGGCCGCTCGCGCACTTTTCGGCGGGACCAAACAGGGCGTTTCCAGCACTTTAGAGAATTCCCTTAACGAGAAACTGTTTGTCCCGGTGTGTCCTGCCGCGTCGTAACTCGATTTTCGTCGGCGCGACGTCCAGAAAATCGGCGAGCAGGGCGGCGGCGGCCTTGTTGGCTTTGCCATTGGCCGGCGGTGCCGTTGTGCGGATCTGCAAACGGTCGTCTTTTACGCCCGCGACTTCGTCGCATTTCGCACGTGGCTTCACGCGCACCGCAATGCACAAGTCAGTGCCGTCGCGTCGCGCGCAGCTGCCGAGGGCTTCAGCTAAATTCCTAACGGTTTGAATCCGTTGATAACGATAGTCGCTGCGAGCAACAGGATGACAGCGAAAATCGGAGAAATATCGAAGCCACCCATAGAGGGAATGATACGTCGGAAGGGACGCAGCACGGGTTCGGTCAATGTCGTAATTATGGCGGTCGCAGGATTGTAAGTGCCGGGTGATACCCAGCTCAGAATGATTCGAATGAAGATTGCGTAAACAAATAGGTTTACTGAAAGCACAAGCAGCTTGATCAGGGTCGTCAGGGCAACGGCTCCTGGCCCTGCTACACGGCCAATTATCAGCAACAAGAGCAGGACGGTCAGATACTGAAGCACAAAAGCGACGAGTACCGTCGCTGTGTCCAGCCGGCCGAAAGAGGGCACGATGCGCCGCACGGGAATGATGATTGGTGAAGTAAATCGCAGAATCCCCTGGGCCAGCGGATTGCGAAAGTCGGCTCGCAACCATGGCATCCAGAAGCGCAACAGCAGCACCAACAGGTACAGGCTCGTCAATGCATTAACAATGAATACGAGAGCGGATGAAATATTGGATGGCATGCTCTGGTGTCCTGTCCGGCTAATTCGTTGAATTCAGATTGCGCAGAAACGCGAATTTCTGCGTTGCGTTCCGCCGCCTGATAATGAAGCAATCATCTCCTGCGCGACACGCCCGGTCACAGGCTGCGAGGCCAGTGCTGATCTCTAACAAGCGGGTCTGACAGGACACTAGTTCTTGCCTGCTTCGTGAGCCTGATCGGCAAGATCGACGGCGCGATCGCGCGCGGCGATGACCGCCGCGCTGAAGATATCACGAAAGTCAGTGGTCTCAAGAAAGTCGAAGGCGGCTGCCGTCGTGCCGCCAGGGGAACGCACCCTTGCGATCAACGAGTCCATTGTCTCTCCGGACTGCTCGGCCATTTCCCCGGCGCCGCGCGCTGTTTCAAGAACCAGGGCCAATGCCGCGTCATAGTCGAGGCCGAGGTCAACGGCGACGCGCACCAGCATGTCGACGAGCAAATAGAAATAGGCGGGCCCGGTTCCCGAGACGGCGGTAACCGTATCGATGTCTTCTTCTGTGGCGACGGGTATCACAGGGCCTGTCGTCGCAATCATGTTAGTGGCAGCGCGTAGCTGCAGCTCTGTCGTTCTTTCGTTGGCGAACATGCCCGATATCCCGAGTCGTAACAACGCGGCCTGGTTGGGCATAACCCGGACGACCGAGAGGTTGCCGCCGAGCCAGGTGTCGATGTCGCCGCTACGGACGCCAGCTGCAATTGAAATCACCAGCGGTCGGGTTGTCTGCATGATATGGGCGAGCGGTTTGCATACGTCGCTCAATATCTGCGGCTTGACGGCAAACACGACACATTCGGCCTCGGCGACAGAGGTTGCGTTGTCCTCACGAATTATGGTGCCAGGCAATTCCTGTTGCAGTTTCTTTCTGTGCTCTGCGAGCGGCTCGCAAATCAGGATATGGCTTGCTTCATACCCGGCGGCGAGCATCCCGCCGGCGAGCGCCCGAGCCATATTGCCGCCGCCCACAAAAGCTACTTTTCCGTAATCCATTGTTGTCCCTACGCCTCAGTCCGTTCGCCAAATAAAGCTGTACCGATTCGCACGATCGTCGCGCCTTCGAAGATCGCGGCCCGATAGTCGTCACTCATGCCCATCGACAAGGTATCAACAGGAAGCCCGTCCTGGCGAAGTTTATCGAACAGGTCTCGCAGCTTCGCGAAGGGTTCGCGCTGCGCCGCAAAGCCCTCCCGAATCGCAGGCAGGCACATGAGTCCACGTAGCCGAATGTTGGGTAGCTCACCGCAGGCAGCCGCAAGCTCAGCCACCTCGTCAATCCTCGCGCCCGACTTGCGCGGCTCGGCGTCGATATTAACCTGTAAACAGACATTCAGCGGCCCCAGCTCGGCCGGGCGCTGCTGGCTCAGCCGGAAAGCAACTTTTGGCTTGTCGATAGTGTGTACCCAGTCAAAGCTTTCGGCTACCGCACGTGTTTTATTGCTCTGCAGGTGGCCAATAAAGTGCCAGGTCAATCGGGCATCGGCCGCTGCGTGGATCTTGTCGAGACCCTCCTGAACCGTGTTTTCGCCGAAATCGCGCTGACCGAGCTTGGCGGCGGCGAGTATCCGTTCCAGGGGCTGTTTCTTGCTGACGGCGAGCAATCTGACGGTATTCGGGTCGCGTTCGGCCTCGATGGCCGTGGTCGCCAGCAAATCTTTGATTAACGCTAGGTTTTCCGTGACTCTAATCACGTTTTAGTCCCGGTGCTTCGCTATACTAGACTCAATTCTGTCCGGGTTATGGTAAGTCCGGACCCCAATCTTATGAGGGAGAGATATGGCTGTCGACGTTGCCCAGTTGTTGTCATTCGCCGTGAAAAACAACGCGTCTGACCTGCATTTGTCAGCTGGCGTGCCGCCCATGATTCGAGTTGATGGCGACATCAAGCGAGTCAACATGCCGGCGCTCACCCACAAAGACGTCAATAGCATGGTGTACGACATCATGAATGACAAGCAGCGTAAGGATTACGAGGAATTCCTGGAGACGGATTTCTCCTTTGAGATTCCGAAACTTGCGCGCTTTCGTGTCAATGCCTTCAATCAGAATCGCGGCTCTGCTGCGGTGTTTCGAACCATTCCGTCCGAGATCCTGAGCCTTGAGGATCTTGGTGCGCCACCAATTTTCAAGGATGTGTCCATGCATCCGCGCGGCATCGTTCTCGTCACCGGCCCAACCGGCTCCGGTAAATCCACGACGCTCGCAGCGATGGTTGATTACATCAATGACAACAAGCCTGATCACATTCTCACTATCGAGGACCCGATCGAGTTCGTTCATGAGTCCAAAAAGTCACTGATTAACCAGCGCGAGGTGCATCGCGATACGCTCGGTTTTAACGAAGCGCTACGCTCGGCCCTGCGTGAGGATCCTGACGTCGTGCTGGTTGGCGAGCTTCGTGACCTCGAGACGATCCGTCTGGCGCTGACGGCGGCAGAAACCGGTCACCTGGTGTTTGGCACCCTGCATACGAGTTCCGCGGCCAAGACGATAGACCGTATCGTCGACGTATTTCCCGCTGCCGAAAAAGAGATGGTGCGTGCGATGCTTTCCGAATCGCTACGTGCGGTAATTTCTCAGACGCTGCTGAAAAAAGTTGGCGGCGGCCGCATCGCGGCTCATGAGATCATGATCGGCACGCCGGCTATTCGAAACCTCATTCGTGAGGGCAAAATCGCACAAATGTACTCGGCTATTCAGACTGGCCAGGGCTCCGGTATGCATACACTCGATCAGAACCTCGCGGAACTGATGAAGAAGGGGCTGATAAACAAGGAAGAGGCACGATTCCGCGCCATCAACAAGGAAAATTTCTAGGGCAGCCAGTTGACGGCCTGACGGGAGACTTAAATCATGGAACGCGAACAAGCGGTACGACTGACACAGAATCTGCTGCGCAAGATGGTCGAGCGAGAAGGCTCGGACCTGTTTCTGACCGCGGCTTTCCCGCCAGCGATCAAGGTTGATGGCATGGTCCACAAGGCGACGGATACGCCGCTGTCCCCGGAACAGGCGGCAATGATGGTTCGCTCCATCATGAACGACAAACAGATCAAGGAATTTGATGCGACCAAGGAATGTAACTTTGCCATCGCACCGCAAGGCATTGGTCGCTTCCGCGTCAGCGCCTTCATCCAGCAGGGCATGGTAGGCGCCGTACTGCGAACCATTACAACGGAAATCCCGACCCTCGAAGAACTCGAATTACCACCGATTCTGAAAGACATCGTTATGAACAAGCGCGGTCTTTGTATTGTGGTCGGTGGTACAGGCTCCGGTAAGTCGACAACAATGGCGGCGATGATTGGCCATCGTAATGCGAACTCCCGCGGCCATATCATCTCGATCGAGGACCCGGTCGAGTATGTCCACCCTCACAATGGCTGTGTGATAACGCAGCGTGAAGTGGGAGTGGACACGGAAACCTGGCATGCGGCTCTGAAGAACACACTGCGCCAGGCACCGGACGTTATTCTGATCGGCGAGATACGTGACCGCGAGACCATGGAGTACGGTATCCAGTTTGCGGAGACCGGCCACCTGTGCCTCGCGACATTGCATGCCAACAGTGCCAACCAGGCGATGGATCGCATCATCAACTTCTTCCCGGAAGAGCGTCGGCAGCAGCTCCTGATGGATCTGTCACTGAATACCAAGGCCTTTATCGCACAACGTCTGATTCCGCGGGAAGGTGGTATCGGCCGAATCGCAGCGATGGAAATTATGCTCAATACGCCGCTGGTGCAGGACCTCATCTTCAAAGGCGAGGTCGGGCAAATCAAGGAAATCATGGCGAAATCGACACGTCTCGGTATGCAGACCTTTGACCAGGCACTTTTCTACCTCTACGAGGACAGCGCCATTACGTACGAAGAGGCGATGCGGAATGCGGACTCCAAGAACGAATTGCGTCTGCGGATCAAACTGGAAAGCAAGCGCGATGCGTCGGCAGCTGATCAGCAGGCTGAGAGTCTGCACATCATGGAAGATGACACCGCACAGACTTTCTGAGGACCGAAGGAACGAAACCTAGATGAACGTCAAACCGCTATTCAAGTTAATGGTCGAGAAGAACGCGTCCGATCTGTTCTTCGCCCCATTCACGCCGGCCAAGATCAAGATCGAAGGCAAGATCATGCCGGTCAACAAGCTCGAGATGACGCCAAAGATGGTCAAACAGGCGGCTCTCGAGCTCATGACCGAAGAACAGATGGAGCAGTTCAACAAAGAGTTGGAAATCGACTTCGCGTTGTCTGAGCAGGGCCTGGGCCGTTTTCGCGTCAACGTTTTCCATCAGCGCGGCAGCGTTTCCATGGTCTTGCGTTACATCACCTCGGAAATGCCAACGCTCGAAGAGCTTGGCATGCCGAAGCAGCTCAAAGAGCTGGTCATGCTGCGCCGCGGCTTGATTCTGATGGTTGGATCGACCGGTGCGGGAAAATCGACGACGCTCGCCGCTATGATCAATCACCGCAACGAGAAAACCTCGTCGCATATCATCACGATCGAAGATCCGATCGAGTTCCTGCACCCGAACAAGCAGTCCATCGTTAATCAGCGCGAAGTCGGGCTGGATACCAAGTCCTACGGTCGTGCGCTGAAAAGCGCGGTGCGTGCTGCACCTGACGTCATCCAGATTGGCGAGATACGCGACATCGAGTCAATGCGTGCAGCGCTCGACATGGCGGGCACCGGTCACCTGGTGCTGGCGACCGTCCACTCGAACAACTCCGCCGAAACGCTGGACCGAATCATCAATCTGTTTCCGCAGGAACAGCACGCACAGGTTTTCATGGACCTGGCGCATTACCTGCGTGCGATTCTGTCGCAGCGCCTGGTGCGGTCCCGCAATGGCAAGCGTGTGGCAGCCGTCGAATTATTGCTGAATACGCCGCACATTAAGGATCTGATCCTCAAGGGTGACATCACTGCGATCAAGGAAGCGCACAAAGATAGCGGCGAGTCTGGCATGAAGACTTTCGATGACGCCCTGTTGGAGCTTTACAAGGATGGCACCATCACGATGGAAGAGGCGATGTCGCACGCTGACTCGCGCGCCAACCTCGAAGCCAAGGTCAACTTCGGCGGCTAGTCACGACGTGCTGCTGCACAGGACGCCGTCGGCGGACGAATAACGAGCAACGCAGCGAGCTTTCGCTACCAGACCACGGTCGCCGCATCGAATACAGGGCCGTCTACGCAAACCCGTTTCATTGCTTCGCCTTCGGGCGTGTTGATCCTGACGGCGCAACCCGCACAGCCGCCTACGGCGCAAGCCATGAATTCCTCCAGTGATACCTGGCACGGCAGCTCATAGCCAGCAGCGAGATCAGCCACCGCACGTAGCATGGGTGTCGGGCCGCAGGCAAAGACCTCTGTCTTTGCCAGCTCATCGCCGGACAGCGTATCAAACCACTGCTTCGCGAGATCCGTCACATAGCCGTTGAAACAGCCATCGAATCCGGAGAGGGTGGCGAGCCGTGTTGGCACGCCCCAACTTTCGAGCAATGGCATCGTGCTGTTGGTGTCGGCGTCAAGCCAGGGAGTCTCGAGTTGCGAAGGTATCAAATCGAATGGAAAGGGTATTTCTGAACCAAGAATTGCAAGCGGACGCCAGGCGCCCCTGGCCTGCCGCAGCCTGTCTGCCACGAATACCATCGGTGGAATGCCCACCCCACCGCCAATCAGCACCGTGTTCGGCCTCGCCGGGGACATCCGGAAAGGCTGGCCTATGGGCCCGAGAACGCTGACCACGTCGCCAGGTGGCTTTCGCGATAGCAGCTGCAGACCGTAGCCCGCGGTCTTGTACAGGACTTCTATCCAGTCGTCGCCGGCCCGCATAATTGACAGCGGTCGTCGCATTGGCAGCGTCTCGTCGCAGCGGACATGGACGAAACTGCCTGGCTCGGCTGCAGCCGCGCACATCGGCGCCCGTATGCGCATAACAAACTGCTCGCCGGGAAATGCCTCAACCGAAAGCAGCTCTCCGTCTTCGACGAAGATTGTGCCTCGGTTTATCTGCGCTTGCTGTTGCGCTGCTGTGGTCACCGCATTGCCATCGTTTTGCCGACGCGATCGAGCACAGCCATGCGAACGGCGACGCCGTTCGTTACCTGTTGCGTAATCACAGAATTCGGACCATCCGCTATTGATCCCTCGATCTCGATACCGCGGTTCATAGGGCCGGGATGCATGATTATTGCGTCGCGCCTGGCGACCTTCATACTCTCGTGACTGATGCCGTAGTTGGCAAAATATTCGTCGATGCCGGGTATGCCGTCGAGATTGCCGATACGCTCACGCTGGATTCGGAGGGCCATTACGACGTCAGCGTCCCTGAGTCCTTCGCTGAGGTTGTTAACAATTATTGCGCCAGGGACGGCTTCAGGATCGGGCGCCAGAACCGGCGGTGAGATCAAGCGCAACTCGCCAACGCCGAGAGTCGACAGGGCCTGAGACGCCGACATGGCAACGCGCGAATGCCGAATATCACCCACAATTGCGACAACCATGTTCTCGAAGTTGCCTTTTTGCTGACGCATTGTCAGTACGTCCAAAAGCCCCTGAGTCGGGTGCGAGACATCGGACTCGCCAGCATTCAGGATGCTGACGTGCGGCAGCAGGTGCCTGGCGATGTAAGCTGGCACGCCCGCGCTCGCGTCACGGACTACCATTACGTCAACCTGCATGGCCTCGAGCGTGTAGATCGTGTCGAGGATGCTTTCTCCCTTCTTGCGCGACGATGTGTTGACGTCGAGATTAAGGACGTCCGCACCGAGTCGCCTGGCCGCAAGGTCGAATGACGCCCGCGTGCGAGTGCTCGGTTCAAAAAACAGGTTGGCAACAGTCCTTCCGGCCAGCGTCTGGCTGCGGGCAGGCGGGTCGCCCGGGGCGGTCAGGTATTTGCCGGCATCATCAAGAATGTCTGCAAGCAGTTCCTTGCTGAGTCCTTTCAGCGTCAGCAAGTGGCGCAGGTTGCCGTTCGCGTCGAGCTGCAGCGATGCTTCGTCCTGTGCAATATCTGTTGTTTCGGCGGTGTTCATCGCGGCGCAATACTACCGATTTGCGAGGTATCTTTCAGCGATAAATACGGCGGCTGCGCTGTCAATCATGTCTTTAGAGATTCGGCCGCGAGTGCCGGCAGCTCGCGCTTGCTTCAGTGCGCCCTCTGCCTCGATCGACGTGTAGCGTTCGTCGATCGTATCGACAGGCAGGTCGTAGCGGGCAAGTTCTTCGATGAAGGCGTTGACGGGTTCCTGCATATCGCTGGGCGAGCCGTCGGCGTGTGATGGCATGCCGACGACGAGTTGCGTTGGCCGCCATTCATTGATGAGCTCTCCGAGACGCTGGTGGTCCAGGCCTGCATCGCGATTCAGGACAACGCCGAGGGGGCTGGCCGAACCGGTAACGTCCTGACCAACGGCCACGCCAATACGTCTTAATCCGAAATCAAAAGAGAGGATCGTTCTGGGTGGTCTGGAGTCAGGCGTGACCGGCATCCGATGACATCCTGGCGATATCGATACCTAGCGTGCGCGCAGCAGAGTCCCAGCGCTCGGCAAACGGCGTATCAAAAACGAGCTCCGGCGTCGCCGACACGTTGAGCCAGGAATTGGCGAGCATTTCGTCCTCCAGCTGTCCCGGCTGCCAGCCCGCGTAACCCAGCGCGACCAGAGATTTATCGGGACCTTCGCCGCCGGCCATGGCGTCGATGACGTCTCGTGACAATGTGAGCTGAATGTCCTCGGAAACAGGTAGTGTGTTTTCGTAACTCCACCCGGCGCCGTGCAACACAAAGCCGCGCTCCGTGCCGACGGGTCCGCCTGCCAGGACCGGAAAGTTCGCGACCTTCGGGTCGGGATCCTCGACGTTGAGCTGCTCGAACAGTCCGGCGAGTTTGAGGGTCAGAGGGCGGTTGATGATGATGCCCAGTGCGCCCTCGTCATTATGTTCACAGATTAATGTGACCGTGGTGCTGAAATTAGGGTCGGCCATGCCTGGCATGGCAATAAGTAGTTGATTTGTAAGTGTACTGTCGAGTCCCATAGGGACAGTATCAAGCCAACCGGCGTCCGGTACAAGCGCGGGTTATCAGTCTGCGTCGAGTACGGTCGATACCAGTTGGTCTGCGAACAGCCATTTGTACTCGAAGCGTACTGTGTCGTATTCCGCGGCGATCTCCGGCGGGAACGGATTAAATGGCGATGCGCGTTGCAGGATGTCGAGGGCAGCGAGATCGAGAATGGTCGATCCGCTGGTCTTGCGAATAACCGCTTCTTCGAGATCGCCGGATGCCTGAATGCTGACCATCAGTGTCGGGCTGCCGGTGAGGGCACCCAGGTCGCCAAGCTCCGGCAGGTAGGTGGCGCCAACGGCTTCGACGCGACGTTTCCAGTTGTCGAGATAAGCGGCTACAACGGACTCTCGGGTGTCCGCGCTAACGATGAGCTGTCGAGGGTCTTCGTCACGAATCAGCATCGATGCCTTGTCTTCCTGTGGCAGGGGCAGAGTGACTTCGCTGCCTGCTTCCATGGCGATCGCTTTGCTATCGACAGGCTGCGGATCGGACCTCGGCTGGAGGGTAACCCGATGGGCGTTGTCGTTTTCTGTGGCAAGCACTTCATCGGCCGAGCGGTTGTGCGCGGTCGCGTCAATCAGTCCGGTACCGTCTTCATGGCCCAGATTGTCCACCGGCATTGCGCTCTGCAAAGGCGCGGCCGGCCTTACCTGTTCTGTCGTGTTGCCGCCGCCTTTCTGGCTGGCTTGCGCCAGGTAGGATGCTTCGTCGGGCTGATCGATACTCTGATCAGGGTCAGCGACGATCGTCACCTCGAGCGATATCGCATCCGCAAAGGGGTTTCCGAGTGTCGCATTGAAGGTGACGCCGATTATTAATATGCCGTGCACCAACGCCGCCAGAAATAGCATGGCCGGAAGCCGATCGGGTGCGGCCGGGGCTACGAGCAGCAGCTCTTCGAGGGGGTCCTGATTGAGAGCGATATTGGCCATACGCGCAGGAATGTTCCGCTTTTTTGTTTACATAAACAAGCAATTGGTCGACGTAACCAGTGTAAACGGTCGGGCAGCTTCGAAGTGAGACTCAGATCACCGCCCGGCATATCGCCATGGGAAAACCGTTCTCAGGCGAGTTTCTTTTCGATTGCGTCGAACATGAGGCCGGCAATGTTTATATCAAATTGGCGGTCGAGTTCGCGGATACCGGTCGGACTGGTCACGTTCACCTCGGTCAGGTAGTCGCCAATGACGTCGATGCCAGCAAACAGCACGCCGGCATCACGCAGGGCCGGGCCGACCTTCCTGCAGATGTCCCGATCGCCGTCGGAAAGCGCCTGGCCCTTGGCAACAGCGCCGGCGACCATGTTGCCACGATTGTCGTCGCCGGACGGGACGCGAGCGAGTGCGTGCGGCACGGGCTCGCCATCAATCAACAATATGCGCTTGTCGCCAAGCGCAATTTCAGGAATAAAGACCTGCGCCATTGCGAACTGCTTGCCGTAGTCCGTCAAGGTTTCGAAAATGACATTTGCATTGTTGTCGCCTTTCTCGACGACGAAGATCGAGCGACCGCCCATACCGTCGAGAGGTTTGACGACGATGCGTTCGTGGTCCATCAGAAAAGACTTCATCTCGGCCATGGAGCGCGTAATCAGCGTCAGAGGCGTACAGTCGGGAAACCAGGCTGTATAGACCTTTTCATTCATATCACGCAGCGCCTGTGGATCATTGACGATCAGTGCACCGGCAATTTTCGCGCGATCGAGAATGTAGGTCGTATAGACGTATTCCATGTCGAACGGGGGGTCTTTGCGCATGAGAATGACGTCCAGATCGCCCAGTTCAAGCGTCTCGCGCTCTCCGAGTTCGAACCAGTCACTGGCTCTGTCCACGACGGCGAGACGCCGCGAGTCCCCAATTGCGGTGCCGCGCAGCATGCGAACATCGCGCTGCTCGAAATAGTGGATTTCTGCGCAGCGTCGCTGTGCCTCGAGCAGCATTGCAAACGAACTGTCCTTCTTGGGGACGATGGAGTCGATCGGGTCCATTACGACACCGATTTTCAAGGGGTTTGCGGCCATCTTTTCCAGAACTTCCGAGCTTTCAGCGCGACGCCGACAACTATACAGCGAAAAGTTGCGTAAGCACCGGATTTCGGACGATATTGCGTAACGCGGCGAGCGTCGTAGCGGGACTTATGTCAATATGGTAAAAGTCGGTTTTGATCGTGGGGAAATTCGGTGTCAAGTAACGCAAACCGCTCCTTGAGTGGCCTCAAAATTCTTGTCGTGGATGATAGTAAGACCATTCGCCGAACGGCCGAGACTCTGTTGTCCAAAGAGGGTTGCCAGGTCTTTACGGCCATTGACGGGTTCGATGCGTTGTCCAAGATTGCGGATCACCAGCCGGATCTTATTTTTGTGGACATCATGATGCCGAGGCTCGATGGCTACGAAACCTGCTCATTGATCAAGCACAACAAGGTCTTTAAGGAAACGCCGGTCATCATGCTGTCGAGCAAGGACGGATTGTTCGATCGGGCACGGGGCCGCATCGTCGGTTCCGAGCAATACCTGACCAAGCCATTCACGAAGGATGAATTGCTTGGCGCAATTTCTAACCAGCTCAATTAGGAAGACACGGACATGGCTGTTGTTTTAATCATTGATGATTCGCCGACCGAGCTGCATCTCTTTCAGAATATGCTCGAGAAAGCAGGATTCGAGACGCTGGTTGCCGATAGCGGCGAAGAGGGCCTGAAAGCGGCTCGATCAGCGCGTCCCGACTGCATCCTGATGGATGTTGTAATGCCGGGCATGAACGGTTTTCAGGCTACCCGGCAGCTGACCAGGGACCCGAAGACGTCTGACATCCCTATTATTATGATTACGACCAAAGACCAGGAAACGGACAAGATCTGGGGCATGCGCCAGGGTGCCGTTGAATATGTCGTGAAGCCGGTTTCGGACAAGGATCTCGTCGCCACGATCAGCTCGGTAATGGCAGGCTGAATGAGTAACTCCGCTGACCTTGCCGCGATGGTGGAGCAGCCATTCGCGCTGCTGCAGGAAATGGAGCATCGCAGCCGTGCGGCGCACGCCGGGCAGGGTGCCGGATCATTGCCGTCAGAGTGGGTTGGCGTTGGTTTTCGTATTGGTGAGGAGCAGTTCGTCGCTAACCGCGAGCAGGTTCGTGAGGTTCTTATGCTGCCCGACGCAATCACGCGGGTCCCCGGAGCACAGCGCTGGATGCTGGGAATTGCCAATCTGCGCGGTCACCTGTTACCCCTTATCGACATCAAGCTGCTGCTGGGCAGCGGGCGAACGACACTGCGTCGTGCGACCAGGGTGATATCCGTCAATCACCGCGAAGTACCTGCTGGCATCGTTATTGATGAAGTGCTTGGCTTCCGGCGCTTCATGGACCACGAATATTCCAGTGAGGCAGCAAAGACCATTGTCCGTTGTGACAATTTTCTCGGCGGCTCCTATACGCGAGGCGAGGACCGCTGGCCCGTCTTTAATCTTTTCGATCTAGTCGAAAGCAAAATGTTTCTGCAGGCTGCTGCGGAATAAAGGTCCGGTTAACTATGGCCAACAAAACTGACAATTCGTCTGTCTTTAATTCCATCGCTGCGGTGATCGCTGTTTGCCTGCTGGCGTCGGCGGCGCTGGTTTATCTGCAGGCTGGTGGTGGCAATTCGTCGGCGGCGCAGCTGGCGGCTCTGTCGCAGGCAATACCGTCGCAAGCGGCGAGCGCGATCGCGGCTGAAGAAGGCGCGTTCGATAAGCTGGACGGCAGCGTCAGCAAGCTGACGTCATTATCGAAAAGCGGCGCTCCGGGTCGTACGTCGGATTGGCAAAAGCTGGAATCCAGCGCCGCGGCGATCCTGGCCAGGCGTGGTGACATCGAAGCCCTGCAGGAAGCGGCGAGCAGTATTGCTGTTTATTCGGGCGCGATTCTCGATAAATCGAACGAACTCCTTGAGCGCTCGGGTTCGACCGCAATAATTCAGGAATTTCAGCAGCGCGCTGATAATGTCCGGGAGGCGGCGGCGAATCTGACCGCCGGCGGGCCAGAAGTGGCCGACACGATCGTCACTGACGTTGCTTTCCTTCGCAACGTCGCGAATGCACTGGCTGGTGAGGCGTCCGATCTGGATGTTCGCCCGCTCAACAACGAGGGTCGCGAAGTCGCCCTGGTACCGATTGTTGGCAGCCTCGCGAGCATCGAGGAGGTTTCCGCAACATTGGCGCCTGCGCTGCAGCAGGTGGGTGATCTCGCGACGATGCAGTCCGAACTGGCGACCAGTGCCAACAATTTGCTCGCAGCCGCATCATCATCTTCAGCTGGCCAGAGTCTGTTACCGGGCATTCTGAATACACACTGGATCCCCATTGGTGCTGTATTGCTGGCGCTGTTGCTCGTCGGCGGCCTTTTGGGGTTGCACGCAAAATCCGCAGTCTTCGAAAAGGCGGCGAGAGAGCAGGCTGAGCAAAACGAGCGTAATCAGCAGGCCATTCTGCGATTGCTCGATGAAATGGGCGGTCTTGCCGATGGTGACTTGACCGTGGAGGCAACCGTCACCGAGGACATAACCGGGACTATCGCTGATTCATTCAACTTCGCGATCGAAGAACTCAGAAAGCTCGTGGCGACGGTCAATGACACCGCGCTGATGGTGGACAACGCAACCAAGCAAACTGAAAATACGGCTGGGCATCTTGCGCGGGCGGCGGACAACCAGGCGAAAGAAATTAACGCTGCCACCGAGTCGATTGTCTCAATGGCCGCGTCCATCGAGGAGGTCTCCGGCAATGCAGAGCGTTCTTCCGATGTTGCCCGCCATTCGGTAGAAGTTGCGCACAAGGGTGGCGAGGCGGTACGCAGGACCATCGACGGTATGAACGCGATTCGCGAAACCATCCAGGAAACCTCGAAACGCATCAAGCGACTCGGCGAAAGTTCGCAGGAGATTGGCAATATCGTCGAGCTCATTAACGATATCGCGGAGCAGACCAACATCCTTGCACTCAATGCTTCGATCCAGGCTTCAATGGCGGGCGAGGCCGGCCGCGGTTTTGCGGTTGTTGCAGATGAGGTGCAGCGGCTGGCAGAACGTTCGACGAATGCCACCAAGCAAATCGAAGTGCTGGTCCGGACGATTCAGTCAGATACGAATGAGGCCGTCATCTCGATGGAGCGCAGTACAACGGATGTTGTGGGCGGGGCGCTGCTGGCGGAAAATGCCGGCGCTGCACTCGACGAAATCGAACAGGTGTCGAACCAGATCGCGAGTCTCGTACAGAATATCTCCGGCTCGGCCAGGCAACAGGCGAGTTCCGCGGCAGATGTCACGCGGCGGACCACCCGCCTGCGCGAAATTGGCCAGCAGACCGGTCAGGCGACCTCGGCGACGGCTGCATCTATTTCGAAACTCTCCGAACTCGCAACGCAGCTTAGAAAAACCGTTGAAGGATTCGCGCTGCCACCGGAAATGATGCAGGCGAGCATACTGGCGCGAACAACGGCAAACGCCGCGCCGCCGGCTGCATCGCCGCCGGCTGCACCGCCGAATCCACAGGTAAAGACGGGATAAGACGAATCGACGCGGCACGGCGAGCGACACGGACAACTAAATGACCGGCAATACAGGCATTCATGAGCAGATAATCGGCGACGATCCCGGCCAGGGCGCGGTTCGCGGGCTGGTCATCGTCAGTGCCGAGCTCATGGAGACAATCCGCAATGCGCACCTGGCGCTTGAGGATTGCGTCGATGGACGCGGCGGCACGGCGGCATTGATGCGTGCTGGTGAACTATTGCATCAGGCGCGTGGCGCGCTGCAAATGACCGAGACGTATGGGGCGGCACTACTCGTTGAGGAGATGGAGCTCGGCTGCAAGTACCTGGGAAATCTGCGTGCCGGCAAGGGTCGCGAAGATGGCCTGGACGCACTTACGCGATCAATGGTGCAGCTGCCGATATATATCGAAAAGCTGCTCAGTGGTGGCCGTGACATAGCGCTTGTGCTGCTGCCAATGCTCAATGACCTGCGTGCTGCCCGTGGTGAGCCGTTGCTGTCCGAAGGTACCTTGCTGCTGCTGAACCTGTCACCGAGTCGCTCGACAAAGAAGGTCGCCGATCGTGAGGGGAGTGGCGAGGACCCGGTCGTGGTCGCACAGAGGCTGCGGCCGAAGTTTCAGCTCGCGTTGCTGGGATGGATCAAGGGCGGCGACACTTCCCGTCATCTACAGACGCTATCCAAGGTCGCCGCGGCGCTCGAGCATTCGGCGACCCGCGACGATATGTTTCAGCTCTGGTGGGTTGTAGGTGGCGTACTCGAATCGCTGCAGAATGGCGGACTGGAAACGTCGATCTCGATCAAGCGCCTGCTTGGGCAGTCGGACCGGCAGCTCAAGTACGTTATTGATGAGGGCTTGCTCGCGTACGATCGGCATCCGGTCGCGGACCTGCTGAACAATCTCCTTTACTACGTTGCGCGCTCGAGCAACGCAGGGCAACGCATTAGCGAAATTCGAGCTGCCTTTAATCTCTCCGAGTTGTTGCCAGGGGATGAGCAGGTAGAAGATGCGCGTGAGGCGCTTTCGGCGCCGAGCGCGAAACTGATGGCGACAGTCGGGTCCGCGATCAAAGAAGATCTGGGTCGCGTCAAAGACGTGCTCGATATCTTCGTACGGACCGGCATGAACAAGTCAGCGGAACTCGTGCCGCAGCTCGAGCTTCTGAAGAAGATCAGCGACACGCTCGGCGTCCTCGGTCTTGGCGAGCTTCGCGGCGACATCGATGGCGAAATCGACAGGCTCAAGCTGGTTGTCGAACGCGGCGGCGTTGCCAACGACCAGATTATTCTCGATATCGCATCGACGTTGCTGCGCGTAGAGGATCGTCTGGATCAACAGCTGCTGCGTCTCACGATGCCGCAGGATCCGGACAATCGATCGATCCTCCGGTGAGTCCGCTGGCGATGATGAAGCCTTCCGCCAGGTGGCCGAGTCGGTCATGCGTGAGTGCATTATCAACCTCGCTCGCATCAAGGAGACGATCAGCCAGAGTATCGCGGAGAAGGCGCCGTCACAGGGTCTCGACAGCGTGCCGACGCTGATCAAGGGCATCAAGGCCGGACTCCTGATGCTGGCCAAACCGCGCGCCATGGAGGTCGTTGAGCGGATAGGCAGCCTTGTGACCGCAATGCTGAACGGCGGCGGTCTCGGGCAGCTGACGCAACGAGAAACCGATCGGCTTGCCGACGCGATCGTCAGCATCGAATACTACATGGAGACAGTCAAAGCCGGCCGCAGCGAGCCCTGGTACATGCTCGACAATGCCGAGGCCTGTCTCTCTGTGCTGCGCGACGTCGAGCAACGTATGTTGCAGGCGACTCCCAAGGATGACGAAGCTGCGAGCCAGACCATGAGGCTGTCCGTCGAGGAGATTGCGGCGGCCGCCGACCAGACGTCACCAGCGCACGCCACCGATGTCATTCCGTTGCCTGTCGTTGCACCGGACGCCGAACACATGGATCCGGAGCTGCTTGAACTCTTTATCGAGGAGGCCAAGGAAGAGGTTGCCTCGATCAAGCGGCACCTGCCCGGTTGGGTCAGCTCGCCGGACGACATGGAGACCCTCATTACAGTGCGGCGCTCCTTCCATACGCTTAAAGGCAGCGGCCGCATGGTGGGTGCCGAGCGTATCGGAGAGTACTGCTGGGCGGTAGAAAACCTGCTGAACAAACTGATCAACCGAACGTTGCCGCGAACTCCGCCAATGGTCGAATTTATCACGCAGGCGGCAGCGGCCGTGCCGGAACTGATTGAGCAACTTGAGGTCGGTGCCGACCCGGCGGCCGACATCAGTCTTCTGATTGCACGGGCCAACGCCTTCGCAGAGGGCGACCCGAATGCCGCGGTCCTGACACTGCAGCGACCGCAGAAAGAGACGCCAGCAAGCCCGACGACCGCGCTCGAAATGGACCCGGTTCTTTACGACATCTTTTCGAAGGAAACTGCCGGGCACCTGAAGGTCATTACCGATTACCTGGCCGCCTGCGATGGCCATGAGCCACCGTTCGAGGTCACGGACAAACTGTATCGCGCCTGCCACACGTTGCACGGCAGCGCCAACATGGCCAACGTGCAGCGCGGCGTTGCTGTTGCAGCCACGCTGAATCGCTTCGTGCGGCGTGTCTATGATCATAAAGTCGGTTTCCAGAGCTCGGGCCTCGCAGTACTCCAGGCGTCGGCCAGCGCTATCGCAACCATCGTCAAGGACATTAACAACCCGGACCGTGATCGCGCGGACTACACGGCGCTAATCGAGCATATTTCGATGCTTGCGGATGCCGTTCGTCCCGCCGAGGTTCAGGAGGTTGAGGAAGAAGAGGTAGTTGCAGAACCTGCACCGGTTGTAGCGGCAGTGCCAGACGCTGAAGAGCAGAGTGACGAGCCGGAATATGATGCCGAGATTGCCTCGATTTTCACCGAGGAATCGGCGGAGTTGCTGGAGGCCGCCGAAAAAGCACTGATCGACTGGGTGCGGGAGCGGTCAGCGCAGCCGATGGACGAACTTAAACGCCACCTGCATACGCTTAAGGGTGGTGCGCGTATGGCTGGCATCACCGCCATGGGCAACCTGAGCCATGAACTCGAGACGTTGCTGATTTCAGTCGACGAGGGACGCGTCAAAGCAACGCCAGCTGTCGAGGATTTGCTGCAGCGCAGCGTCGATGAGCTGCACCGGATGCGCGACCTCGTTATTGCCGGCAAGCCGGTCAAGACGGCAGCAGATCTTGAGCAACGAATTCAGCAGGCGAACGACGGTTTCGAGGTTGCCGACGATTCTGAAGTCGAGGTGGCGCTGGACGACACGAATGTGCAGGAAGCACCTACAGCGGAGTTCACGTTCGAACCGGACGACACGGTGAGTATGGTTATCGTTGATTCTCGCCTGGTCGATGAACTTGCCGAGACCCGCGAAGCCGCAGAAGAGGAAGCGCCGCTAGTTGACGTGCCACTCGTCGCGGAGCCCGAGACGCCAGCGGAAACGATTGCGGATGCGGAAATAGAACCATCGATTCCTGCTGAACCTGAACCTGAACCAGAATCCGAACCCGAGCCCCCACCGAGCCCGAGCCGGAGCCGGAGCCGGAGCAGAAGCCTGAGGCGCAGCAAGATGAAACCGAGCCTCGCACTGCTGCCGACGTGCGGCCGTTGCGTGCGCCGGAGCAGCGCCAGGAGTTTGCTCGTGTCGACGCGGATCTGCTGGAGGATTTGCTGAATGCGGCGGGTGAAATCAGCATCTACCATTCGCGCCTCGATCAGCAGGTGAGCTCATTCGAATTCCATGTTGACGAACTGGAGCAGACTATTGCGCGTCTGCGTGAACAGCTCAGGAAGCTGGAGGTCGAGACTGAAGCGCAAATAATGCACGGCCATCAGGACACGCTGGTGGCGCGAGACTTTGATCCGTTAGAGCTCGATCGTTATTCGAATATTCAGCAGTTGTCCCGAGCACTTGCGGAGTCTGCAAGCGACCTCGGAAGCCTGAAAGATCTCCTCAAATCGGTGACGAGCGAAGCAGAGGGCTTGCTCGTTCAACAATCGCGGGTCACGGCGGAACTGCAGGACGGACTGATGCGTACCCGCATGGTGCCGTTCGAGAGGCATGTTCCGCGTCTGACGCGTCTCGTTCGACAGGCGGCTCAGGAGGTCGGCAAACGCGCAGAACTGGCCGTTGAGGGCGCGTCCGGCGAGCTCGACCGCCAGGTTCTCGAAAAAATGCTGCCGCCGTTCGAACACATGCTGCGCAACGCTGTTGTCCACGGAATCGAGGACCCGGCGATGCGCCAGGCCGATGGCAAGCCGGCGATGGGTCGCATCACAATTCGGCTGCATCGCGAAGGCGCGGAGATGGTCATCGACGTTGCGGATGATGGCCGCGGGCTGGACGTAGATGCCATACGGCGTAAAGCCTATGAACTCGACATGCTGAAACCCGACAGCAAGGTCACCGATGAAGAGATCATGGCTCTCATTCTGACACCGGGCTTCACGACCGCCAGTGTCGTAACTC
Organism: uncultured Gammaproteobacteria bacterium; assembly: GCA_963760395.1. Classification (GTDB taxonomy): domain Bacteria; phylum Pseudomonadota; class Gammaproteobacteria; order Steroidobacterales; family Woeseiaceae; genus UBA1847. The sequence continues at coordinate 33,044 of CAVXCX010000013.1, read as the reverse complement.
AGTCTGCCGGGCGCGGCGTCGGGATGGACGTCGTTGCCAATGAGGTCAAGAAACTTGGCGGCAGTTTGCGGATCTCGTCGATCGTCGATCAGGGCACCAATTTTACCGTGCGGTTGCCATTTACATTGGCAATAACACAGGCACTGATCGTGCGCACGGGCGAGGAAGTGTATGCCCTGCCATTGCCGACCGTTGAGGGTGTTGCCCGCATCCCGCGCGGTGAGCTTGAGAATTTATTGAGTCAGAGCGAGCCGAGCTACCTCTACGGTGAGGAGTCTTACAAATTCCGGCACCTTGGTATGTATCTGGGTGGTCAGGCCGCGAAACTTCCGGAAGACGATACGGCGGTACCGGTAATCCTGGTCCGGGCGGGCGAGTATTCCGCGGCCCTTCTGGTTGACGAGATGCTGGCCAGCCGAGAAGTGGTCGTAAAAGCGGTCGGACCGCAACTCGCAGGCATTCGCGGCATATCCGGTGCGACAATTCTCGGCGATGGACGAATCATACTGATCCTCGACATCAACGCACTGGTTAGGACCGGTGCTCCCGTCGTCGAACTGAAGAATGCGGCACCAACGCCAACTGATACGCGTCCTCTCGCGCTGGTTGTCGACGATTCAATTACGGTAAGGCGCGTGACCGAACGCTTCCTGCATAGAAACGGCATGCGCGTTACTACCGCGAAAGACGGTCTGGATGCGATAAGTGTCATGCATGATCATAAGCCCGACGTTATTCTGCTGGATATTGAGATGCCGCGTATGGATGGCTACGAGTTTGCGTCACATGTTCGAAATGATCCGCAGGTCGCCGACGTTCCCATCATCATGATTACGTCGCGTGTGGGTGACAAACATCGCGCCCGCGCGATAGAGCTTGGCGTCAACGACTATCTCGGCAAGCCTTACCAGGATTCGCAGTTGCTCGAGGCGATTCGCCGGCAGCTCGAGGACAAGGGAATAGAGTTACCATGAGTGCGGCCGACGAACTGTATAGCCTGCTCGTGCCATTATCCGGCGATCGCCTGATTGTGCCGCGTGCCTGTGTCGCCGAGGTTGTCCGCTACACTGAGCCGCAGGCGGGCGCGGCCGCGCATCCGTGGATGCTGGGCGACGTCAACTGGAACGGCCGGCCGCTACCCGTAATTTCCTTCGAAGGCGCTCTCGGTAACGAAATGCCGGTTGCGACCGGGCGCACGCGTATCGTCGTGTTTTACGCCAGCACCGGGCAACTAAAGAACGGTTTTTTCGGCATTCTCACACAGGGATTTCCGCAGCTCGTGCGCGTCAACAAGGACGTGCTGAAACTGGAAGCGAAAGACGGCTGGCCCAGCGATGCGCCGGTACTGTGTCGCGTACGCATGATCAATGAATACCCATTGATTCCGGATCTCGACAGGCTGGAGATCATGTTGGCCGGCGAGACCGAGCAGGCCTGATCGAAACCGCGGTAGCGCTAGCTCAAATCACCCCACAAGGACTGCATCACGGCCAGCGCGGCAACCGCCGCTGTTTCAGTTCGCAGAACTCGCGGACCGAGCGACACAGCTTGGAAGCCGGCGATCGCGGCATCCTCGAATTCGTTGTCGCTGAATCCACCCTCGGGACCGATCAGCAGGCACACCTTCGTCGCGGGTCCTGCGATGCCAGCCAGCGTTATTGCCGCGCCGGGTTTCAGAATGATTTCGGTGTCGATCTGCTGCGTCTTGTTGCCGAACCAGTTCTTCAGAGGGATCGGTGTGTCGATCAACGGTAGTCGGACCCTGCCACTTTGCTCACACGCGCTGGCAGCAACTTTCTGCCAATGTTCGCGGCGCTTCTCGGCTCGTGCCGTATCCAGTTTCACCACACCGAATTCGGTCAGGACCGGCGTAATTCGTTTGACGCCCAGTTCGGTGGCCTTTTGCACAACGAAGTCCATGCGCTCACCGCGCGAGATGCCCTGAACGAGGTGTAATCGTAAATTTGACTCGGTGTTGGTCGTCGTTTCCTCGCCAACGTGGAGCGTTGCGCTCGATCTGCCGATCGTGGCTATCGTCGCCAGGTATTCCGCGCCGAGGCCGTCGAATACCGTGACGCAGTCGCCGACGCGCAAGCGCAGCACCCGGCTCAGGTAGCGCGCTTTGTCGGCATCGACTTCGAGTATCGAGTTCGCGCCGAATTTTGTGGCAATGTGGAGTCTGGTTCGAGGCATGGTTTACTATGTTTCCTCCCGGTCGATGATGCAATCGTGGCGAAGGTAGCGAGTCCATGCAAACGCAATTTGAAGTTTCGCCGGTCACTGGCCTGGTTGAGCCCGCCGTCCAGTGCTCCAGCCCAAATCAGGATGCGCGTCCACCCGGGGTCGAACCCGAGCTGGTGGTGCTTCACGGTATCAGTTTGCCGCCTGGAGAATTCGGAGGGCCGGAAATTGACGCATTATTTACCAATTCCCTGGATCACGACGCGCACCCGTACTTTGGAGAGATTCGCGCGCTGCAGGTTTCCGCGCATTTGCTGGTTCGAAGGGATGGCATCGTGACCCAATACGTGCCGCTAACCGCACGGGCCTGGCACGCCGGAGAATCCTGTTTTCGCGGTGCACAACGCTGTAATGACTATTCGATCGGGATCGAGCTGGAGGGCGAGGATGAAACGCCGTACGACGATCGGCAGTACAACACGCTCACAGCATTATTAACGGCGATTCTCGGCGCGTATCCGGCGATCACCGCCAGGGAAATCGCGGGCCACTGTGACGTTGCTCCCGGACGCAAGAGCGATCCAGGTCCTGCTTTCGACTGGCTGCGATTGTATGATGGTCTGAGCGGGCGCTGATTGTCGGTGCCTATGCCTAACCCTGTTGGCCAAAGAGCTGATTAGTTATGAACCTGATTGCCCTGCTTATTGGACTGGTTGTCGAACGTCTGGCAACGCAACTATTTCACTGGCGACGCATGCGTTGGCTGGATCGCATCATCGACTTCGGATTCAGGCAGACTGAGCGCATTGCCAATTGGCCGGCGCTGATTCCGGTCGTGGTATTGGCTGCGGTGCTGGTATTGCCGGTATTCCTTGTCATATTCGCTCTGGGCGGAACGCTGGCTGGCTTTACCTACCTGCTACTGGCAATCGCAGTGTTGTTCTTCTCGCTCGGCCCGAGTGATATTGGCGAAGAAGTGGACGAGTATTGTAAGGCACTGGAGTCGGAAGACGAGCAGGCCATACAGAGTGCGGCGAAAGCGATCGTCGAGGGCGATGTACCTGTCGATGCGCGCGAGCGCATCCAGCGTGTCGAGGAGTCGGTTTGCGTTCAGGCTAATAATCGGTTGTTCGCCGTCGTTTTCTGGTTCGTCCTGCTGGGGCCGCTTGCGGCCTGGGCCTATCGTGTGACTGATCTGATAAGGCGCCGGGCCGTGTTTACCGCAGCGCGAGAAAGCGACTCCGAAACGGCCGGCAGTATTGCGGCCATTCGCGACGCCGCTGTTATGCTTCATGGCTGGCTCGCCTGGATTCCTGCGCGCCTTTCTGCGATGGGTTACGCCGCTGCCGGTCATTTTGATGAGGCAATTGCGGCAATGCGCGCGCCTACGGAGGAACGCGACGCGACGACCTCCGAGCAAAGCGAACACCTGCTCGCGCGCGTGGGCACGGCAGCGCTGGCACTCGGCGACAAGCCCGACGAAAGCATCACCGAGCGCGGCGTGCGCGGGGCGAAGTCGGCCAATCAGCTTGTGTTTCGCCAGCTCATTATCTGGGCTGTAATCATCTCTGCTATGACGTTGTACGGCCTGACCCGTTGAGCCGGGTGTTTGCGCTGGCTGTCCTGGCTACGGCTTTGTGCGCGTGCCAGGACGCAGACCAAAGTCGAACAGAACCGCTGGTCTACGAGCGCATCGTGACGCTGGCGCCCAACCTGACTGAACTCGTTTTTGCCGTCGGCGCGGGTGACGCGCTGGTCGGCGTTAGTGCCTGGTCCGATTTCCCGCCGGCAGCCCGCAAACTGCCTGTGGTTGGCGATGCATTCACCGTTGACCAGGAGCAGCTTACGCTGCTCGATCCCGACTTGTTGCTGGTCTGGGAAAGCGGCACGCCCAAACATGCGGTCGACGAGCTTCGCAAGTCAGGCTACGCCGTGGAGACAATACGAACCCGGGGTCTGGACGACGTCAGTGCTGCGTTGCTGCGGATCGGCGAGCTGACGGGTCGATTGGAAAAAGCGAAGAGGGTCGCGGCGGATTTTCAGCAGGCGCTTGGCGAGCTTCGACGGGCACAGGAGGGTAGGTCGACTATCAGCGTCTTCTACCAGGTATCGGCCAGGCCGTTGTACACCGTTAACAATGAACACTATGTGAGCGAGCTGATCGAAATTTGCGGCGGACAGAATATATTCGCAGACCTCGATAACCTTGCGCCGGGGATTTCGGTGGAGGCTGTCGTGGATCGCAATCCTGAGGTGATGCTCGCGAGTACTGACGCTGGTGACGATGCTTTCGAAGAATGGCAGCGTTGGCCCGCTGTCGCTGCCAATCTATACGGTAATCTCTTCCTGCTTCCAGCCGACGAAATTGCCCGCGCGACTCCCCGATTGATCCTGGCGGGCGGTGCGATGTGCCTGGCGCTGCAACAAGCGCGTTTTAATCGCGACGCATTTGGTAGCCGCTGAGAATACGCGCCGCGATACGGTCTGCTATCGCCAGCGATCTGCTGCTGAGGCGCCGAACGCTATCCGTAGCGGCGCCGGGTTTTCAAGTCATTGTCCCGGAGCGGCCATGCCGATGAGCATGAAGCTTCAGGAGCGCGCCACAGTGCACGACAATGCGACGGTCGCTGGCTCCTACAATCGATTCCTGTCCCAGAGGACCTCTGTACCGGACTCTGCCCTCGCGATGACGCGGGCCAGCACGAATAGCAAATCTGACAACCGATTCAGGTACTTGACGACTTCAGGGCGTACGTCCTCAATGTTTGCCAACGTATAGGTGCGCCGCTCCGCACGGCGCACGATAGTGCGGGCCAGGTGACAAGCTGCAGCAGCCTGACCGCCACCGGGCAAAATGAATTCCTTCAGACGAGGCAGGTCATCGTTGAAGCCGTCGAGTTGGTTCTCGAGGCGTTCAATGAAGGCATTGCTGATCGCAACGTGTCCCGGTATGCAGAGCTCGCCGCCGAGTTCGAACAGGTCATGCTGAACCTCGACCAGGCAGAGCCGCACTGCCTCCGGTACGTCGCCTGTGGCGAGCACCATACCGATCGCGCTGTTGGCTTCATCTACCGTTCCGTAGGCCTCAACGCGCGCGCTGTCTTTGGACGTCCTGCTGCCATCGCCAAGGCCGGTCGTGCCGTCGTCGCCTGTGCGCGTATAAATATTGCTGAGCCGATTTCCCATGTTCTTGTTCGTCCCTATTGCCAGCGGTATCGGAGTTCGAGAAAGCCGCTTCTTTCTTGCATGCGGTAGTTCGCAGCGGTTTGATAGTCCGTGTCTGTGAGGTTTTCAATGCGAGCGTTGAGTTGCCACTGGTCACTAATTTGTAGCAAGCCGGTCAAATTTGCCACAACATAGCCAGGGAGCCCTACACCACCGAAATCCTGCCTGTCGCCGCTCGCGAGTACCGATAGTCCCACACGATGTGTTCCGATACTCTGCGTATAACTGACCGTCGCGGTTTCTTCAGCACGCCGCAGCAACCGCGCGCCAGTGGCGGCGTTCTCAGCACGCTGTTTTACGAAATCCGCCCGCAGTACAAAGCTGTCACCGCGGTACTCGTAGCCAAATTGCGCCCCGCGGATCCTGGCTTCGTCCAGGTTCTGCAAAGTAAACGTCTGGAAGTCGAATTCGATGAGGTCTTCGATCCGGTTAGAGTACAGCTCGAAGCTGAAACTGTGGCGCTCGCGCGCGACATAGCGAAGCCCTGCCTGCTGCTCGTCGGCGACCTCCGGCTGCAGCTCGGGCGAGCCGCCGAAACCGAATCGATCGGTGGCATCCGGGGCCCGGAATGCATGACCCAGACCCACGTTTAGCGTTAATGCGTCGTTGATGGCGACAGCGTATTCGGCGTTCCAGGTTGCCTGGTTGCCAAAACTTTCATGGTCGGTGAGTCGTACTGCGACGAAACCGCGATGTCGGCCCAGCGACAGCTGGTCCTGAAAGAACAGTGCCCGCGTGCGGGTTCGCTCGTCGAAACCAGAGCCGAAGGACAGGGTGCTAGCGTCTTCATCAACAAGAAATACGCCGCCGGTAATCGTGTGATTCTCCATGGCATGGCTGTATTGCCAGTCGAGGCTTAGCCTTTCGGAGTTAACGAAATCGGGCGACTGCTGCTGTTGAATTTCGTCCTGCGTGAATGACACGACCAGCTTGCTGTTGGCAGCAGACGAAAGCCGCGAGTCCAGTGCCAGTGATGTCACCGCGTTTTCATAATCCTGGTCGACAGGATTGAGGAAGAAGTCGAGGTATTCGACGTTTCCTGCTCCGCTCCAGTGTCGGAGGCTCAGTTCATTTCTTCCGAGCCGTTGCGACGCATACAGGTTGGCAGACAGGTTGTCGTAGCCGCGCTCAAGGTCAGAATCGATACGCGGCGCGTAACCATCAGTACTCTGCCAGTCGAGATTGACGCCGAACTCGGTATTCCGGGTACGGTTGCCGCCGGAGACATGGCCCGACTGCGAGGCGAAGCTGCCGCTACCGGCACCGCCTTCGAAATAGCCCTGTTCAGTTCGGCGTGTGATTACGTTGATCACGCCGCCTATCGCATCAGTTCCAAACAGCGCTGAGCGCGCACCCTTAACAATTTCGATGCGTTCGATCATCTCTGGCGAGATATTCTGTATTGCAGCTCCACCGATCGTGCCCGGGTTCATGCGCACCCCATCGATAAGCACAAGCGTGTGATTACTTTCGGTGCCGCGCAGGAATATCGATGTTGCCTGTCCCGGGCCGCCACTGCGCCCGATGTCGATGCCTGCCTGGAAGCGCAGTAATTCAGATACGTCAGACGCCAGCGACAGTTCGATGTCTTCGCGCGTGATTACAGTTACAGGAACCGTAGCGTCCGCCTGCTGAATAGGCGTTCGCGTAGCTGTGACTATGATCGTCTCGCCCTGCGTGATATCGGCAGCAGCCGAATTCAATGGCATGGATAGCGCCATCAGGAGTGCAATTGTACTCGTCGGTCTCATTTGATGACCTTCCTTCCTTGCGTGCCGCCCGCACGCGAATACGTTTCGGATCTTGAACGGTACGGAAGAAGGTTGGACGCGAGGATCGCACGCCCGAACATGCGCCCGCCGCGCCATTCGCGTTTCATCCGGCCGGTCTCCGGGCTGACGAGCGGATTTCTCCTGACGTAACGCCTTCCCGCGACAGTTTGCTTCGTCGCAGTGGCTCTGCATCTTCGACCGTTGCTAATACGGTCCGCGACACAGGGGTTACGGTCTTGACTCGATCACCGTTGCGGGGGCAGCGCCGGAATAGCACGATCGAAAACTGCTCGATTGCGTGACACCGGCTTCCCGTTCACCCGAAACAAGCCATTTCGGGTTCACCAGATGAAGCAGAGACGATAGGCAGGTGCCACGAGACTGTCAAGCGTGATTGGTATCGGGGGCGCGCCAACAGCTTGTCAATTGCCGTGCATATGGCCATAGTGATGCCGGTTCAAATGCAGTGCAGGACAATAACGGTGGGACTTTATATCGAGAGCAGCGCATCCGGGTATTTGCAGGTCGCGCTGGCGGCGGCGAAAGAAGCGGCCGCAATCAGTCGTCATTATTACCGCGGCAATTTCACGGTAACTACCAAAGCGGATAGAACACCGGTCACGCAGGCCGACGTCGAATGCGAGCAGGCGATACGCAACCTGCTGCTGGACCGCTTTCCCGATCATGGTTTCTATGGTGAGGAGACTGGCCGAACCCAGGACGACGCAGAATATTTATGGCTGGTTGATCCGATTGACGGCACCAAAGGTTTCGTACGTCAGTATCCGTTTTTTTCCACGCAAATAGCACTGATGCACAAGGGTGAAATTGTTCTCGGTGTGTCCAGCGGCACGATGATGGACGAATTGGCGTGGGCCGAGAAGGGCCAGGGTGCCTGGCTTAACGGCCATCGCCTGTCGATCAGCGAAATAGCTGACCCCGATCGTGCGGCGGTTTCAGTCGGTAACCTTAAATCACTGGCAGGCAGCCCGGGTTGGCCGTCGCTGGGCCGCATCGTCGAACGTGCGGATCGCATTCGGGGCTACGGCGATTTCTATCATTATCATTTGCTGGCAGCGGGAAAAATCGAGGCCGTGATTGAGTCGGATGTGAATATCCTCGACATTGCCGCGTTATCGGTCATCGTGACTGAGGCCGGCGGCGTGTTTACAGATCTGAACGGTCACAAGCCGACTCTGGAAACACGTTCCGTACTCGCCGCAAACCCGGCGTTACACGCAATCTATCTCGACGATCTAAAGGGCTTTGTCGCCTGAGGCGATGAACAACTGCCGGGAACGCCAGCGGACCGCTTCCATAGGTGTCGAATAAAGCACGCTGAGCCGCTCGGTATCGAGTATTTCATCGGTCGCTCCAAGGTCCCATCGCCCGTCGCCGTAAAGCAGCAGACAGCGGTCTGCGTACCTTACCGCCAGGTTAACGTCGTGCAGACTTGCCAGAACTATGGCGCCACTGTTGGCCTTTTCGCGGAAAAGTTGCAATGCGTCCAGCTGGTGTTGCGGATCCAGATGATTCGTGGGTTCATCGAGCAGGTATATTTGCGGTTCCTGAGTCAGCACCTGAGCGATAGCAAGTCGTCGCCGTTCGCCACCCGACAGTGTCAGCACGTCGCGCTCGGCCAGTTCCTGCAGGCCGACCGCCGCAAGCGCTGCACGTGCTACAGAGAAATCGTGATCGGACTCCCAGTTCAGTCGGCCGATATGCGGATGACGACCGATCATTGCCGTGTCGAGTACTGTGGCCGGAAAGATATCGTCGACATGCTGTGGAAGCAGCGCCAGATGCCGTGCGATTTCCTGTCGCGATGTGGTGGTCAGGTGCTGGCCATTTAGAATAACCGCGCCTGCTTCGGGAGCGCGCAGTCCTGCGACGGTGTGCATGGTCATCGATTTCCCGGACCCGTTCTGCCCAAGGACGGCGATCAATTCGCCGGGCGCGGCTTGCCAGGAAAGATCGTCCACGAGTAAGCGTCCAGGTACGCTCACCCGAAGATTGTCACACGAGAATTTAACTGAACCGTCGCTCGCCATGCGCTGAGCGTAGCTCACGGCGCAGCGCAGAAAAAGCGGTGTCAGTCGATCAGGTTGATCTCGCGGGCCGTCTTTGGCCCGATAACCGCGAACTTCAGGCTTTTGGGGATGACGGCATCGTTGTCGGCAAGTGCTATTCGTCCGCCCATGATTTCGGCGTGGCGCTGAGGGTAGAGTGGAACGCGGTCCGGTTCTGCGAGCCCCTCCGGAGCCAGCGGTTGGCCATCGGCGCGATGGTATTTGTCTGTTGCTCCGAGCGTGTGCAGAAATTCGTGCGCGATAATAACGTTGTTCGTGCCTCGATAGCGGCGATTTGCGAAGCCATTGACGACGCCAACCATGCCCTTCTGCAGGCCAACAGAGTTCTCCAGTTCAACGTTCGCGTTGGGCGTGTGGTAACGCACGAAAATCCTGACGTCGGGTTCTATGCGGTCCTGTTCATCGGTGATGTTGCTCGCCCACCAGCGCATTTTCAGCGACCACAACATCACTGAAAGTCCGTTGGGCTCGCCGTCCAGCTCGGGTGGCTGTTCGCCGATCGGCTGGCCGAGTTCAATGCGTACGGGTCGCGCGAGGCTAGCGGCGTACTTGCCTGTTTCTTGCTGCAGGAAAACCTCGATATCCTCGAAGTCGCGGAGCTCAAGCCCTTCGATATACTTCGCAGAATCGGCACTGTTGTCGCCGTTTATCGGGTACACCTTGACCCACAGGCTGTTGTTCCAGTCAGTGCTTCGCGCCTGCGTGAGCCAGGTGCTCACGGCCACGAAGAACAGCACGAACAGCAAAATTGAAATACGTACGGCTTTGAACATCGGGTCGACCAGGTAATCAGTTAACGGGCGCTTTTCTTGCCTTGGTAGCTTGCTCAAAAGCGTGGGCAATCTCTATGAGCTGTTTCTCATTCCAGGGCTTTCCAATAAAAGAGATGCCGACAGGAAGGCCGCCAATCTGCCCCGCGGGCACTGTAATGCTGGGGTAGCCGGATATCGCGGCCAGCGACGAACTGCTGATTTCGAAGTTGTCACCGTTGATGTGGTCGATCATCCAGGCTGGCCCGTTGGTCGGGGCTACGAGCGCATCGAGATTGAACTCCTGCATCGCCCCATCCAGCGCCGCTTTCGCCTCGGTTTTGCTTGTCTGCAGCGCCTGCAGATAGGCAGCGTCGGTCAGTGGTCCCTGTTGCTCTGCGAGCAGCAACAGCTCCTGTCCGAAGACCGGCATCACGCGTGCAGCGTGCGCTTCGTTGAAAGCGATAACCTCAGCCAGGCTCCTTACCGGGGCATTCGATGTCTGCAGATAACTGTTCAGGTTGGCGCGGAACTCGTACAACAGCACGGCGTACTCTGCCTCGCGCATGTTTGCTGCGGTGTAATTGATGTCATCGACAATCTCGGCGCCGGATTCCCGCAATACCCCGATGCTCATCTCGAGAATAGCCTCGACATCCGGATTCGAGCCAGCGCCACGATAAGAACGAAGCACACCGATGCGCCTGCCTCTTGCTCCATCGGCTGTGAGGTTAGACGAATAGTCGTGGTGTATTTCGGCTGCTGCAGTTGCCGGGTCCTCGGCATCAATTCCGGTCATCGCATTGAGCAGGAAGGCTGCATCGCGCACGGATCTTGCCATAGGGCCGGCAGTATCCTGACTTGCAGCGATCGGGATTATGCCGCTGCGACTGACCAGACCGAGGGTCGGCTTAATGCCGACAATGCCGTTGATGCCGGCCGGACAGACTACGGATCCATCAGTTTCTGTACCAATCGCGAGGACCGTCAGATTGGCCGCAACGGCAACGGCCGAACCGCTCGATGAACCGCACGGCGAGCGAGCCGGATCGTAAGGATTGCGTGTCTGGCCGCCGACGCTGCTCCAGCCGCTGGAAGAGCGAGTCGATCGGAAGTTCGCCCACTCGCTAAGGTTAGCCTTGCCAAGAATCACGACCCCGGCATCTCGAAGCCGCTTCACGACGTACGCATCGGTCGATGGCGAATGTTCTGCGAGAGCGAGCGAACCGGCGCTTGTGTACATCTGGTCGGCCGTGTCTATATTGGCTTTGAGCACAACCGGCAATCCGTGCAAGGGGCCGCGCGGGCCCGATGTTCGCCATTCATTGTCCAGCGAGCGAGCGATACGCAGAGCGTCCGGGTTGATCTCGATAATCGAATTCAGCGCAGGCCCGGCTCTGTCTATCGCGTTGATACGGTCGATATACCACTGCACGAGATTCTCGGATGAAAGCTCGCCGCGTTGCAGCTGATCATGCAGGCCGGCGACACTGGCCTCGGTGAAATCTGCTTCGCCTCCGCAGGCGGCGAGTGCGAGACACAGTATTGCGAGGGCGGCGTTTTTCACGGTATCACCCTGACTTGCGGAAACGCAGCGCGAAACGATCTGTCTTGCCGCGCAGCTCGTTCGCGACCGCCGCTTCGCAAACCGAGCTTGGTAGCACTGACACATTTACCGCAGATGAGGCGGCCACATCGTCTTGTACAGGCTGACTGGCTCGCTCGGATTGGCCGCCTGCTGACGCCAGCAGGGCAACACGGATTACGGATCGGCTTCGCATTAGCGGGTCCCCGGTTATTGATATCAGCCACGAAGCGTACAGGCACTGCGGGCGTCCAGGGTTTCATTCTGCCAAAGAAAAAGCCCCGCGGCGTTAGCGGCGGGGCCAGGTTCTCTTTCTTATCAAAAGAGGTAACTGCGAATACGGTAACCGGCGACAGAGAATAATTATTATTATTGGATCTCGATCTTATTGTTTTTGTAGTTATTTTTCTTCTGGCGTCTAAATCCTGTACCTGGCCGTTTTTGTTACCTACTGCAGTTACACTTCGCTTGGGCAAGGTATTAAAAGCAATTCCTGTGCCAAGGTATCGCGAGGGCCCGTGTGGGCTTGCGCGAGTAGTTGCAGAATCGATCGAGATGCCGATTTTGGGGCGGTTTTGTAAGAAATCCCGACGTTTCTCAAGCCTGGCGCATCACCTGTTGTACTAAGAGGCCCCGACAAGCACATGATACCTATGTAAAAGTGTGCCAGTGCCAATTGAGCAACACACGATATGGTCTTTGAGGCACTGATGCTGACATTACGCATTTTTGAAGAAATGGCCGACCGCCCTCGTGAATGTCATATTTTGTCAAATTATTCGACACTTTCAGTGACTGGAACGCGATCGATCAACCCGCTGACACTGAAGAAGCGACCGTTGCGGACTACCGCGACTATTTTCAGCGCATCTTCGATCGCCGACAGCGGGTCCCCATCAACAAATACCAGGTCGGCCGCCGCGCCTGTCGCGATTCGTCCGAGTAACGGGTCCAGCTTGAGGGCGGCGGCCGCGTTAACGCCCGCGGCCTTAAGCGCCTGTTCCGGTGTCAGCCCTGCAGCATGCAGCGCGAGAAACTCTGCATGCAGGCCGATCCCCGCCGGTAGACCGTTTTCGTAGCTGGCGATGACGGCATCACTGGCACTGCCTGTCAGGTCGATGGGCTCAGAAAACCGTCGGGCGATCGGCGACGAAAAATCTGCGAGACGGGATTGCCTTGACTGCAGCAGTGCGGGCAAACCAGGGGTCGTAGCGTCTGCCTGGGAGCGTAACTCGGCGAGCGGCCAGTTTCGCTGACTCAGCAGGCGCGGTCCTGGCATCGCCTTGCCAGCCCACAAGGCATTCAGACGTTTTTGCTCGGCATGCGTCGCGACGACGGTGGTTACGCCCGCTGTCAGCAACACGGGGCCAGCGTGGTCACCCAAATGAGGATGCAAGTCTGACAAATCGCCGCGCGTATCTATGTAGCCTGGCAGTACCGTGAGGTCGCCCATGTCGATAACCACAACGCCACTGCGATCGATGTGCGCTTCCACAGCCGTAATTCGGCCGCCGTCAATGACGATATCGCGGTCGAACTGATAACCGCCACCGACACCGTCGTACAGCCGCGCGGCCCGAATTATCAGGCGCCCGGGCGGCTCATCGATCCACGCCAGTGGCCGGCGTTTTATCGTTTCCGCGCGCGTCTTCGGCTTGTCCGCCGCAAGCGTAGCTTCAAAAGGGAGTGACGTAGAGTTCCAGGAGTTGAACAGGCGCTGCCGGAGTTCGCCGCCTGCCGTATAAAGCATGCGGTGCCGATCCAGCCAACTCACCGGCGCCTGCCCGAAGGCCTCATCGCGCGCGTAGGTTCGGATCAGCCGAGGCTGCGAAAGAATCACCATATCGATTCTGGTATTAAGCTCGCCCTGCCGAACAAAGGTGATCAGGCTGCTGTCGGGCCGCCAGGAGGGCCCTGACAGTTTGTCCGCGGTTGACAGCAACGTTTCTTCAGGCAATCCATGGCGACGCAGGATCAGGGACCATTCATTGCCAAGCCGATGCACATACACGAGGTCACGCCCATCCGACGACCATGCGGCGTCCGTTTCATCGCCGGGTCGGCTGCTGAGTCGCCAGCGAAGGCCGGAAGGCAGATCGACCTCCCACAAATCAAAGCCTTCGCCCGTCGCATCCGAAGCGTAAACGATGCGTTGGCCATCCGGGTGCCACGCAGGGCGCATGTCGAACGAAGCACCGTGGCTGATTCGGCTGGATTGTCCCGAAGTAAATTCGTAGATGAAAAGCCCCGGCGACCCCTGATCCACGGCCTGATAGGCAATTCGTGAGCCATCAGGTGACCAGCGCGGACGTTGTGCCGTCTTAAGTTTTCGCGTTACGGATTTGGCGGTGCCACCACCGGGAGGCACGACCCAGATATCGCCCGCAAGATCGATTGCAACGCGCCCATCGCGTGCGATGTCGGCGGACAGGTTGCCACCGCGCGTTATCGTTTGCTGTGCGGCTAGTGGCGTAGACAGGCAGGCCATCAGTACTGCGATTGTGATTGTGGCTAGCCGTATCGTCATCGCATCGCAGAAACGAATACACCACCTGCACGGCGCGGGTCTGCTGCCGCCTCGAGGCGACCGTCGCGAAAGCACACAGCCGCGCCGACGCCGCCGAAGTACATTACCAGGCTGGGGAATTCGGTCAGCGGCAATTCGACCTCAGGAAGATCGAGGCCGGGCTCTGCCATTAGCCGAACATCTTCACCGCTGGTGTCGACGTGCAGTCGTGGATGGGCGATAGCGTCTGCAAGCGGCATCTCACGCAGCAGGTAGTTGATCAGAAATTGTTGCAGTGCCGTCGTGATTCTGTCGGCACCGGGGGAACCAGCGGCCAGCACTGCGCCGTCCTTGCGCGCGACGCTGGGTGCCATGTTCGAGGGCAGTCTCGAGCCTGTTGGTCCGGCCTCGAGGCCGCGGCGGTTGAGTTCGATTTCACCAAGGCAGTTGTTCAGCCACAGACCGGTCCCGGCCGGCATTTCGCCAGAGCCGTAGCCGGAAGAGGCCGTAATCGCGCAGCCGGTACCTTCGTTATCGACCACGGACGTGTGAACGGTCGAGGCCGAAGTCCACCGAGTGAGCAGGCGGCCGCTGCGCGCCGATTCCAGCAGGCGATCCGCCTCCGCAGCTACATCGTCGGAGAGATCAAGGTTGCGTTTGCGAAAATCCAGGCAGGCGCGTTGTGCGCTAATGAGCTGCGCGAGATCTGCTCTCGACCAGCGGTCGCCGGAGAGATCCTTGCAGGCCAGCAGCATCGCCGCGAGCACGCTGCCGCCGACCGCGGGTGGCGGGTTACTCGCGATGGACCAGCGGCCTATGTCAGTTTGAATAGGCGATCGTTCAATCGCACGATAGTTCTGCAAATCCTCCATGGTCAGCATGCCGTTGCCTTCCCTGCAATGGCGGGCAATTGCGGCGGCGATATCGCCCTGGTAAAAGCTCTGCGCGCCCTCCTTGGCTATTTGAGCAAGGCTGTCTGCCAGGTGAGGTACGACAACGGTGTCGCCGGCATCCAGCAGCGATCCTTCGGCGTGATGTAGCGCGGCGTGACCATCGTCGCTGCGATCGAAAATACAGTCGCCCGAATAACCGAGGTAGTAACGGCAGGCAGCAGAGAGCGGGAATCCCTCCTGGCAGGCGCGAATGGTCGGAGCAAAGATCTCCGCCCAGGACGCTTTGCCGTAACGCTTCCACGCATGCTCCATCGCTGCCAGCGTGCCGGGTATGGCGACGGAACCAGGTCCAACGAGTGTCGTAATGCCGCCGCCGTAGTCCAGGGTGACGCTAACGGCGCCATGGCCGCGTTGCTCATCCGTCAAGCCTGCGCCAGGGACAGCGACATTGCCGTCGATCGTGACCGGCTCATCGCCGGCACGCCAGATGGTAATGAAAGCGCTGCCAGCGAGTGCGCAGACGCCTGGTTCGGTGTTGATCGAAAATAGCGCGGCCGCCAGCGCGCAGTCGACTGCATTACCGCCGAGCGCGGCCACTTCCTCTGCAGCGTCAGCGGCTAACTGCGAGGTCGTCGCGACAGCAATACGAGTCAATGCACTTCCAGCTGTGGTCGGATAGCGGGCCTCGTCGTCAGAAGTGGATTACTGAACGGATGCTTTTGCCTTCATGCATCAGATCAAAGGCCTTGTTGATGTCCTCAAGCGGCATTGTATAGGTTATGAATTCGTCGATCTTGATGTCGCCATCCATGTACTGGTCGACCATTCCTGGAAGCTGCGAGCGGCCCTTGCAGCCACCGAAGGCTGTGCCACGCCATACGCGACCCGTCACGAGCTGGAAGGGCCGGGTCGAAATTTCCTGACCGGCACCCGCAACGCCCACAATGACCGACTCGCCCCAGCCCTTGTGACAGCATTCCAGGGCTGAGCGCATCAGGTTGGTATTGCCTACGCACTCGAACGAATAGTCTACGCCGCCACCTGTAAGCTCGACGATAACGTCCTGGATCGGCGCATCATGATCGTTCGGATTTACGGTATCGGTCGCGCCCAGCTGTCTTGCAAGTTCAAACTTGTCGGTATTGATGTCGACAGCGACGATTCTGCCTGCTTTCGCAATGGTAGCGCCCTGGATGACGCTGAGGCCGACTCCGCCGAGTCCGAACACAGCTACGGTGTCTCCTGGCTCTACCTTGGCTGTGTTCAGTACAGCGCCAATACCCGTCGTGATTCCGCAGCCAAGCAGGCAAACCTTTTCCAGTGGTGCGTCCTTGCTGATTTTGGCAACGGCAATCTCCGGCAAAACGGTGTACTCGCTAAACGTTGACGTACCCATGTAGTGATAGATTGTTTTGCCATTGTGCGAGAAGCGCGAGGTGCCATCCGGCATCAATCCCTGGCCCTGGGTAACGCGAATAGCCTGACACAGGTTGGTTTTTCCCGAGGTGCAAAAACTGCATTCGCCGCATTCCGGCGTGTATAGAGGGATGACGTGATCGCCGACGGCAACTGACGTGACGCCCGCACCGATCTCTTCGACAACAGCGCCGCCTTCATGCCCGAGTACCGCCGGAAAAATGCCCTCCGGGTCTTCGCCAGACAAAGTGAACGCATCTGTGTGGCAAACGCCGCTGGCGATGTTTCTGAGTAGTACCTCGCCGGCTTTCGGTCCTTCGAGATCCAGCATCTCAATTTCGAGAGGTTTGCCTGCTTCCCAGGCAACAGCAGCACGTGTCTTCATTGATTCATTGCTCCAATCGCGAGTGTTAGTGGTTGTCGGCGCATATTCGCATGATTGCTTGACGCGCGACAGTCGGCACAAAGAAACGCCCCCGGCGTCGTTCACGTCTTGTTCATAAATCTTTTCTAAACAATAGCTTGCCTTCATTTTTGGTTCATGTGCGGCGACGTATTGTTGAGCCGTACCAAGGATAAGGAACTGGAGACTGATATGAACAAGATCATTACTGTAGCGCTAGTAGCCGGTGGACTGCTGCTTCTGGATGCTCCCGAGGCCGCCGCTCACAATGAGGTGCGTATCTCGTACCAGCCGTCAGCCCACTACCAATTTGAGCAGCGACGCGCGAAGCAGATGCCGTACTGGCTGAAACGAAACAAGGCGTTCCGGCACTGGTACAAGCACAATCGTGTTCGCAGGCACCGACACCTGACGTGGAACCGCCTGTTCGATATCTACCGCTGGGAGCGTATCGACAAGCGTAAGCATCGTCGCGCTGATCGCTTCGCGAATAACCGCGATTACTACCGACACCAGGATCGCGACGTGCGGCGCAGGCACCGACACTAGCAATATGAAGTAGTCGCTCAGGCGACCCGGCCGGCCCGAAAATCTTCGGGCCGGCTTTCACTGCGCACGAGTCTGCTGTAAAACAGGGCCCCTCGGGCAATCGAAAATACAGCGTTCATTAATGACTCTTGAAGATCTGCGAAAAAACCTCTCCGCCATCGACAGGCAGCTGGTCGAGCTTATCGCCGAACGCCAGGAGGTCGTAGGTGAGATTGGCAAGAGCAAACTGAGTACAGGGGCGGGTACGCGGGACTATGCGCGTGAGAAAGATGTGCTCGACATGGGTCGGCAGCAGGCAATGGATCTCGGGGTCGATCCGGACCTGGTCGAAGGCCTGTTACAACAGCTGATTCTGACTTCACTAGAGAGCCAGGAGCGCGAAAGGGTCATTGCGGAAGGCAAAGGCAATGGTCGTCGTGCGCTGGTTATAGGTGGTGCCGGCAAGATGGGACGCTGGTTTGTCGGATTCTTCGCCTCGCAGGGTTTCGAGACAGTCGTTGCCGACACGAGTCTTGACGATGCACCCGGCCAGTTCAGCAACTGGACCGACGCTGGTGTGGATTTCGACTACCTTGTCGTCGCTGCCCCGCTGGCGGTCTCTGGACGCATACTCGCACAGCTTGCGGTTCTGAAACCCAGGGGGCTCGTGTTTGATATTGGCAGTTTGAAGTCGCCGCTTATGGACGGGCTGCGCGAACTGCAAAGGGCGGGGTGTCGCGTGACATCACTGCATCCGATGTACGGCCCTGACACACGGCTGCTGTCAGGCCGGCACCTGATTTTCTGTGATGTCGGCGACAAGGATGCAACGGCGGCGGCGAAGCAGTTGTTTGCATCGACGATGGTCGAGCAACTCGATATGAGTCTGGAGGATCACGATCGACTTATCGCCTATGTCCTTGGCCTGTCACATGCTTTGAACATTGCGTTTTTTACGGCGCTGGCGGAAAGCGGTGAAGCCGCTCCAAAACTGGCGCAGATGTCATCCACGACCTTCGATTCGCAGCTGCTCGTATCGGCGGCGGTAGCGGGGGATAACCCGCATCTGTATTTTGAGATTCAAAACCTGAACAAGTTTGGCCTTGGTCCGCTCGACGCCCTTTGCGATGCGGCGAACAGGATTCGTGAGACTGTCGCCGGTGGAGACGAACAGGCATTCGTCGAACTTATGCAGAAAGGCCGCGATTACCTCGCGTTGCGAGGCTGAAAAATGGCATCTGTTAAAGAGCTCAGCGAAGAACTCGAAGCGACCCGGCGCCAGCTCGACGCTCAGACCGCGGCGATAGCAAGCAACGATGAAAAGTTGCAGCGAACACATCGGCGTGAGCTACGATTGCTGCAGGCGGAGACACTCGATGCACTGATCTATGCACTGACCGAGGGACTGAGAATCAGCTTCGGGCTTGATTACGTCAGTCTCGTACTATGCGACCCGGATCATGATATCCGCCACCTGCTTCTCGCCAACGGCACGCCGGCAGAAGACTTCGAAACCCTGCTGATTGTCGAATCGATGACGGGTCTTGCACCACAGTTCATTCATCTGCACCGACCCTGGCTCGGAGCGTTCGCCCATTGTGACCATCAGCTAATCTGTCCTGGCGCAGCGGAATCCAGGAGCATTGCAATTATTCCGCTGACGTTCCGACAGAAGCTGCTCGGAAGTATCAATTTGTGCAGCCCGGACCCGCAACGCTTTACCGCTAAGCTTGCGACCGATTTTCTGGAGCATCTGGGCGTTATCGCCTCCTTTTGCATTGAGAATTCAGTGAACCGCGCCCGCCTGTTGCGCAGCGGATTCACAGACGTATTGACCGGCTGGCACAATCGCCGTTACCTGAGTGTGCGTCTCAACGAAGAGCTGGCGCGGGCGCGTCGCGATGGCGCTCGCCTCGTATGCCTGATGCTGGACATCGATCACTTCAAGCGCGTCAACGATAACTGGGGACATGCTGCGGGTGACGCAGTGCTGCGCGAAATCGCGCAGAGAATCGAATCACAAGTGCGTGCGAGTGACGTCGCCGCGCGCTACGGTGGTGAGGAGTTTGTCGTGCTGTTACCTGGAACCGATGTCGCTTCTGCAATGCTCCTCGCCGAGCGCATCCGTGCGGCCGTGTCGGAGACACCCATAGAACTGCCATGTGGAGACGAGGTAACGATCACAGCCTCGATCGGTATCTCCGAGATACAGCCGGCACCCGATGCCGATGATCTCAAAACCGTCGGTGATGCACTGATCGCGCGCGCCGATGTTGCTCTGTATGCGGCGAAGTCAGCGGGTCGTGATCGCGTAGTCGTAGAGACCGCATGAAACAACTGTCGATAATCGTATTGCTGGGCGTACTCCTTGTTGCCGGGTGCAACGCGGGCGATCCCGGACCGCCGCCGCAGCCGGTGGTTGTCTACGCGAGCCCCGAACATGAATCCTCATTGACTGAGGCCTTTTCTGCATTCACGGCTGCGACCCGCATACCGGTGACACTGAAAATCGCAGACAGCGTTTCGAATACCAGGAATGTCATAAACAATGAGGGCACGCCGCCGGCAGACGTGCTGGTAACAAGCACGGTGATAGATGTCTGGCGAGCGGCTGATGAAGGGGCGCTGAGACCGCTGACATCACCCACCTTCGCCGCAGTGCCCTCCGTTCTGAAAGACCCGGACGGCATGTGGGCTGCCATTGGCGTCCGCTTCGCGGTCATTGGGGTTGCACCGGGTGCTTCGGATGCGCTGGCAGACGCCTATGGCGATCTCGCAAGTTCTGACTTGCGTGGCAAAGTTTGTGTTTCGTCCTCCGTACTTCCGGTCAATCGCACTCTCATTGCAATGCTGATCGAGGACATCGGGGTGAAGCCGGCGGAACGCATGGCTCGGGCCTGGGTAAGAAACCTGGCGGCATCTCCTTTTGCCACTGAAACAAAGCTCGTTGACGCATTGCGTTCCGGGACCTGCCAGTACGGCGTTGTTTCCAGTTCAATCGATCTTGCCGGGCTGTCGACGATCACCCCGCAGCCGCTTTACGCGGACATCGACGGAATCGGTGTTGCCCGACATGCTCGGCAAGCTGAATCCGCACAGACGCTCGTAGACTGGCTGCTGGCCGAGAACCCGCTGGCGGAGCCCGGTTCGTCGAACGGCAAGAACCTGGCGCTTGCAGGCTGGCGCGACGAGGAGGTCAGGCTGCTGGTTGAACGCGCTGGTTATCGATAGCGCTCCTGGCGCACGCGGCTCATTAGTATAAGAAATAGCGGTACGCCGATCGCTGCGGTCAACGCTCCCACCGGCAACTGCCGAGGCGCCATCACGGTTCGTGCCAACGTGTCGGCGACCACCAGCATTGCACCGCCCGCCAGCGCCGACGCTGGCAATACGACGCGATGGTCGCTACCAGCGACGAGCCGCACAAGGTGCGGGACGACCAGACCTATAAAGCCGATCACGCCGACGGTTGTAACGGAAATCGCCGTCGCGAGGGCGGCGGCAGCGAAGATCAGATAGCGAGCGCCACGCACGGGCAGGCCGACAATTGAGGCCTGCAACTCGCCGCGTGACAAAACGTTAAGGTGCCTTGCACCCAGTGTGCCACCGAGAACCAGCAGGCCGAGTAGCCATAAGCACCGTGCGGGTTCGAACGCGAAGCTGAGGTCACCCATTAGCCAGAAAAGCATGCCGCGCAGGTTCTGATCGGGTGTGAGTGCGAGGATCAGCGTCGTTGCTGCGCTGAATCCGGCGGCCAGAACAACGCCTGTCAGAAGTAGCCTGGTCGGAGTCCAGCTACCCGTGCCGTGAGCGATCGAGAACACCAGCAAAGTTGCCGCCATTGCACCGCCAAATGCGGACAGGTCGACCACGGCGCTGCCGAAGCCAAGCATCATCGCAAGCAGGGCGGCGACGGCCGCGCCGCCGGAACTCCCCAATATGTAGGGCTCGGCCAGCGGATTTCTCAGCAATACCTGCATCAGGACGCCAGCCACGGCCAGCAGGCCGCCAACAGCAAATGCGGTCATCGCTCGTGGCAGTCGCAGGTCGATTACGAGTGACCGAACCTGGTTGCTCGCCTCGCCGCGCAGGGCCCCGAGCATTTCAGACAGGCTGACTTCGGCGCTGCCCGACGCCAGCGCGACCAAGAACGACCCGGCAACGAGCAGCAGCAGGACGAGAAACAGGACTCTCTTGCGACCTGCGAACAACGAAAATCTCCTGGGGCGATTGGCGAAGGATAGTGTAAAGTAAACGGCAGTTAGAGTTTTAGTACGGTTGCAATGAGCAACGATTGGATTGACGCCGACGGGTTCCGTGCGAATGTGGGCATCATCCTTGCGAACGACGACGACAAGCTGTTGCTTGGTGGTCGTGTCGGCGCCAGAGGCTGGCAGTTTCCGCAGGGTGGGGTGCTGCAGGGTGAAGACCCTGTCGATGCGATGTTTCGTGAACTCCACGAAGAGATCGGTCTCGAAGCTAGCGATGTTGACGTGCTTGGCGTTACCAGCGACTGGTTGCGATATCGTCTGCCCGAAAAGTTCATACGCCGTGGCAGCAAGCCTCTATGTATAGGCCAGAAACAACGCTGGTTCATACTTCGCCTGGTTTCAGACGACAGCAGAGTGCGCTTCGATCGCTGCGAAAAACCTGAATTCGATCGTATCCGCTGGGTGAAGTTCTGGCGGCCCGTCAACGAAGTGATCTACTTCAAGCGACGCGTATACGCCCGGGCGTTGCACGAACTAGGGCCGGCCGTGTTTCCGGATGGCCTGCCTCGCCGACCGAAATGGTGGCCCAGACGCTGGCGTGCGGCGTTTGAAAAAGACATTTCACAATCGGCCAAAGCTCCCGACGAGTCCGGGAATCCGTGACCTGGCGCACTTCTGTTTAAACGGTGCACCGCGTAACATAACGTCCTTTGAGCACAAAGCCGGATAACAGAGCCTCGTGGCCAGCAACTCTCGTCTAAACCAAGGAAACTCAAGAAACTGGCTGCTTGCCGGTGTTGTTCTGTTGTTGATCGGGGTCAGTAGTTACCTGATCTTCGAATTTGGTCGAATTTCAGCTGGCTACGATACCGTTGACGTCGCAAAGGAGCGGCAGGCCTTCGAAGAGCGCATTATGGCGCTTGACGACCAGATTGTGGCGCTGAAGCAAGAAGTTGCGCTGTTGGAAACGCACCGGGAAATTGACCGTGCGGCGTACAAGGAGGTGGAAACGAGCCTCATGTCCCTGCAGGCCAAGATACAAGAGCAGCGCGATGCGATTGCATTCTATCGAGGCATCGTTTCTCCGGCGGATGGCAAGTCGGGCTTAAGGGTGCAGGACCTGAAACTAACGCGCGGCAACGCCGAAAGAGAATTCAACCTGCGTCTGGTGCTCGTGCAGGCAAAGCAGCATGATCGCAAAGTGTCCGGCAACGTGGCGCTCTCCGTTCAAGGCAGTCAGGACGGTGTAGAGACGGTATACACCTTAAAACAGCTGGTTCCTGTCGAGAGCGACGCGGCCTGGCCCTTTTCGTTTCGGTACTTCCAGGACTTCGATCGACAACTCGTGCTGCCGGATGGCTTCACACCGGAGCTTATTCGTGTTGAAGTGCGCTCGAAAACCCGCTCCATCCAGAGTATTGAGGAAAGTTACACTTGGTCGACGAGCCTGGACTCAAAGCGTGCTACGGCTGATAACGGTATCTTGGAGATGCAAATAGATGTTCGGCAAGAAGCAACATAGAAATTCGATAACGGAATCCCTGGTGGGATCGAATACGAAAGTGAACGGTGACCTGCATTTTCGCGGGCGCTGTCATGTCGAAGGACTGGTCAAAGGCGGTGTAACGGCTGACCCCGATACGGAGTCGGAGCTGTTTATTATCGATACCGGCACCGTTGAAGGCGGCGTCACCGTACCTTATGTCTATTTGAACGGAATTGTGCGCGGCGACGTGTTCGCGAGTGAGCGGGTGGAACTCGGGCCAACGGCTCGGGTCATTGGTAATGTGTATTACAATCTCATCGAAATGGCCATCGGCGCAGAAATCAATGGCAAACTAGTGCACCAGCCCGAGGGGCAGGTGCCGTTGCTGGAGCAATCGACGCGTATCGACGAGTCGGCCGATGCCGCCGGTGAGACAGCATAGTCCGGTCAGGAAACAAGGGACGAACAAACATGGAAACAGCATCAACACAAGCGCCACCGCCACCGCCAAGCGTGATCTTTACAGATGCGGCGGCGACCAAGGTTGGCGAACTCATCGCTGAGGAAGACAACCCAAACCTCAAGCTGCGGGTCTTTATTTCCGGCGGTGGTTGTTCGGGATTTCAATACGGATTTACCTTCGATGAGGACGTCGAGGATGGCGATAGCCAGGTGGAGAACCAGGGCGTCATGTTATTGGTTGACCCGATGAGCGTTCAGTACCTCATGGGTGCGGAGATCGACTACAAGGAAGATCTGCAGGGAGCGCAGTTCATTATTCGGAATCCAAATGCACAAACCACCTGCGGCTGCGGATCGTCCTTCACCGTCTGAGCTTACCCAGTCGGAAATCATTGCTGCCGTTGATCTCGGCTCAAATAGTTTTCACATGATTGTCGGCGAGTTGCGCTACGGGCAGCTCGCCATTCTCGATCGAATACGCGAAACCGTCCGGCTGGCAGAGGGCTTGTCGGCCAGCGGTGATCTTCGCGACGATGCTCGCGCCAGGGCAATCGACTGCCTGTCTCGTTTCGGAGAGCGCCTGCGCAATATGCACGCGAGCAACGTGCGCGCGGCTGGCACCAGCACCATCCGGCGCGCGCGCGAAGACTCATCATTCATGAGCGAGGCCGAGGCGGCGCTGGGCCATCCAATTGAAATCATCTCGGGCATCGAAGAGGCGCGTCTGATCTATAACGGTGTGATGCACAGCTTGCCTCCCACCGATGGTTTGCGGCTTGTCATGGATATCGGTGGTGGCAGCACTGAACTGATACTCGGTCAGGGCGCAAATCCAAGAGCACTCGAAAGCCTGCAGATGGGTTGCGTCTCGATGACCGAGCGTTTCTTCCCCGAAGGCAAGCTGACTCGTGCTGCTTTCGACAAAGCACGCCTCGCGGCGCGACTGGAGTTGCGACCGATCAAGGCTTTCTTCCGCAACGCGGCCGATGTCGAGGCTATCGGCACATCGGGCACGATACGGGCTACTGAAGCTGTCGCTGTGGCCTTGGGAATAACCGAGTCCGGGGTCACGCCGACAGCTATCGAGCAACTGATCGATCGGGTGCTTGAGTTTGATTCGATCGAAGAGCTTTCTCTGCAGGGGCTTAGCCCACGACGTGCGCAGGTCTGGCCCGGTGGTCTCTCGATCCTCGCGGAGCTCCTCGGTGTGCTGCGTATCAGGGGTCTGAAGATCTCCGACGGCGCGCTTCGAGAGGGACTGCTCTACGATTTGCTGGGAAGACTGCAGCATGAGGATGCGCGCGAGCGCACCGTGCAGGCGATGGCGGGTCGCCATAACGTGGACATGGAGCAGGCCCGTCGGGTTGCCGAGACGGCAGCAGATTTGTTCCGGCAGTGCTGCACCGAATGGGAATTGCCTGCCGGGCTGGAGCCGCAGATGCTCGACTGGTCTGCAAGGCTGCATGAGATTGGTCTCGATATTTCCCACGACGGCTACGAGCGGCATGGCGCCTATATCGCCGAGAATGCGGACATGCCTGGCTTTCCTCGTGCAGAACAACGCTACCTGGCCTTTTTGTTGGGCAGTCAGCGGCACAACCTGTGGATCGCCCAGCTGCAACAGTTACCGAAGAAATGGCGGGTGTCGGCATTGCGCCTCGCGATGCTGCTGCGTCTCGCAGTATTACTGAACCGCAGCCGCAAGAGCGATGCGGCGCCGGCGCTCGCAATCCGGGTAAGCGAGAGTTCGCTGCGTCTCAGTTTCGATCCGGAGTGGCTGAAGGCCAATCCGCTCACCGCTGCCGATCTTGAGCGCGAGCAGGAATTGCTCGCGGCGGTCGACTACGGCCTGACCTTCAACAAGGTTTAAGGCGCCAATATTCGGCCATCGCTTCCGTCGTCGCCGAAGGACCGGTGACAGCCCTACAAGGGTGTTGCGAGTTGCTGCAGGAATGTTTCCTGGGCCGAAACGCGCTCGCCGTCTCCCGGTGAGAGACGTGCATAGCTGCCGTCCCCGTTGAGCACCCAGGCCTGGTAATTGTCCTTGAGGAAAAGCTCGAGGTCGTGCCGGATCTGTTCTTTCATCGCTTTCTGCCGAATCTCGAAACAGGACTCGTTGCGACGGAACATACTGCGTTCCATCCAGTCGGCGCTGGCGCAATAGAATTCTTCGTCGCCATCGTTCAGAAAATAGTAGACACGCGAGTGCTCGAGGAAGCGCCCGACGATCGAGCGTACATGGATGTTTTCCGACAGACCTTCTACGCCCGGCCGCAGGGAACAAATACCGCGAACGATGAGATCGATCTTCACGCCAACTTTTGAGGCGGCATAAAGCCTGTCAATCAGCTGCGGTTCGTTGAGTGAGTTGACTTTGGCGACGATGCGGGCGTTCTTTCCGGCTTTCGCATGCGTAATTTCGCGGTCGATCTTGTCGATTAGCGCTTCAAACAGGTTGAATGGTGACGCCAGCATGCGTGTCAGGTCACTAGCTTCCGTGAGACTGGTTAGTTGCAGAAACAACTTGTGCACGTCTTCACCAAGCCGCTGGCTGCTGCTCAGGTAGCCATAGTCGGTGTACACGGAGGTCGTCGCGTGGTGATAGTTTCCGGTGCCAAGATGTACGTAGCGAACCAGCCGGTCCGACTCCCTGCGGACCACTAGCATCATTTTCGCATGGGTCTTGAAACCCACGAGTCCGTACACGACGTGTGCGCCGGCTTCCTGCAGGCGGTTCGCGAGCGCGATGTTCGCGGCTTCGTCGAAACGCGCCATGAGTTCGATGATAACCGTGACTTCCTTGCCAGAGCGCGCTGCCAGGACGAGGTGGTCGACGATTGGCGAATCGGCGCCGGTCCTGTAAAGGGTCTGCTTGATGGCAAGCACATCCGGATCCGAGGCTGCCGTTGCGAGGAAATCGATCACCGGCGCGAACGACTGGTAAGGATGATGCAGCAGTACGTTTTTCTTCGAGAGAATCGAGAAAATGTCCTCGTCGCTCAGGAGTTCTTCGGGCAGGCCCTGCGTGAAGGGTTCATACAGCAGCTCCGGCCGATCGCTGATATTGCAGACGGTCGCCATTCTATTCAGATTGACTGGTCCCTCGACAAGGTACATGTCGCGTTCTTCCAGGTTGAAATGGTCGAGCAGGAATTGTTGCAGGTCCTCCGGACAGCCCGCGCCGATCTCGATGCGGACGGCAGCACCGTAGCGACTGGCTTCCAGCTGACCTTCCAGTGCGCGGACGAGATCATTGACCTCTTCGTCGTCGACATACAGGTTGCTGTTACGAGTAATTCGAAACTGATAACAGCCATCTACGTCCAATCCGGGAAAGAGTCGATCGATGTGCACGCGTATGATCGACGACAAAAATACAAAGTTGTGCTCGCCGGGTTTACTCAGCTCGTCCGGTAGCCGAATGATCCGTGGCAACGATCGCGGCGCCTGCAACATTCCGCGGTGGCGGCGGCGACCAAATGCATCCCTGCCGTGCAGACGCAGTATGAAGTTCAGGCTCTTGTTGAGTATCCGCGGGAACGGCCGTGACGGATCAAATGTCAGTGGCGTCAGCACCGGCACGACTTGCTCGTCGAAATACTCGCTCAACCATTCTTGTTGCTTCTGGTTCCAGTCCTCGCTCTGGACAAAGACGACACCCGCCTTGGCGAGCTCTGGAAACATGACCTGGTTGAGGAGCTGGTACTGCTGACCGATCAAGTCCGCGACGTCGGGGCACAGCTCGTCAAATACCTGTTGTGCCGGCATTTTTTCCGGCCCCTGCGCCGGAGCTCCAAGTTCCATACGCTGCTTCAGCGCGGCGACGCGTATCTCGAAAAACTCGTCCAGGTTGGTGCAGCTGATGCAGAGGAAGCGTAAGCGCTCAAGCAACGGCACCTCGGGGTCCTGTGCCTGTGCCAACACGCGCTTATTGAACTCAAGCAGGCTGAGTTCACGATTGATGTAGAGGTTATCCATCTCGAGGTCCAACACCGTCATATTGACTGCTTCAGTGAGCTGCGAAGCAGTTGAGCATTAGGCGTAGTGTATCGCGCCCAGCACTTTCTTGTGACGTGCTCCGGTCACATTCGGAAGATTGCCTGTCTGCTTCTTCATCGTTCTCATCGCGAGCCACGCAAATGCGGCTGCTTCGACCCAATCGGGATCGAGTCCGATGTCCGCTGTGCTGCTGACTGTTGTTTCAGGCAGGTGCCTTCGCAAACGTGATTGCAGGTCCGCGTTATGCGCGCCGCCGCCGCAGACATAAACCTCCTGCGTCAGCGGTGCATGTTCTCGAATCGCTTTCGCTACGGATGTCGCCGTCAGCTCGGACAGCGTTGCCTGGATGTCGACCGGCTGTTCGTGGCTGATATCGAAGCTCTTCAGCCATTCGAGGTTGAAGTATTCAAACCCCGTGCTCTTCGGCGGCGGTAAATCGAAGTACGCGTCATTGAGCAATTCGCTCAACAGACGGGCATTGACGTTGCCGTCGGCCGCCCACAGGCCGCCACGATCATAGGGTGAGCTGCGCTGTGTGCTTATCCACGCGTCCAGGAGCGTGTTGCCGGGCCCTGTATCGAAGCCGACGACAGGTGCGTCAACCGCCGGTAGTACAGTGATATTGGCGATGCCACCAATATTGAGTACGACGCGATGCTTGTCCTTCGGGCCCATCAACCAGTCGTGAAACGGCGGCACAAGTGGTGCACCCTGACCACCTGCCGCAATATCGGCGCGGCGGAAGTCGGAGACCGTCGTGATGCCCGTGCCCTCTGCGATGGTCGTGGCGTCACCAATCTGCAGGGAAAACGGATGCTCACTGTTCGGCTGGTGACGAAGGGTCTGGCCGTGGCTACCGATTGCAGTGATTGCCACGCGATCGATGCCGCTGCTGCTAATGAGAGCCAGTGCGGCGTCGCGGAAACACTCGCCAACCCAGCGATCCAGCATACCCAGCTGGTCGAGACCAACGGCCTCCGGCTGCAGAGTGACGGTCTTCAGAAGGCCTCGCAACTCGGGCGGGTAGGGATGGATATGCGACGCCAGAAGCGCCAGACCATCATCCTCAAAACGGGCAAGCACGGCATCGACACCGTCCATGCTAGTGCCGGAGATCAGGCCGATATAGTGCTCTGGCATTTAGTGCCCTTGCCCAGACGTTCGTGCAGGTTCAGCGCGATCGCTCAAGGTTACTGACTACCGAATCCGACGGATGCCACCTGAGTTCGTTTGAAATTTTCGAGTTCCTGAATGATGGGCTCGGCGGCTGCCAGAAACTGTTCGCGATACTCATTAGCGATCGGCTCGGCATCTGGCAGCGAAACGGTACGAGGATTGCGATGTACTCCGTTGATACGGTACTCGTAGTGCAGATGGTTTGCAGTCGCCAGGCCGGTCGCGCCGACATAGCCGATGGTCTGTCCCTGCTGCACTCGCGTGCCGAGCCGGGCTTTCGCCGCATATCCGGACATGTGAGCATACAACGTCGTGATATTGCCGCCATGCTGAAGGATGACGGCTTTTCCGTAACCTGACTTCGTGCCGCGGAAGATGACTTTTCCGTCGCCGGCGGCTTTGATAGGGGTACCGCGCGGCGCCGCATAATCGACGCCGCGATGGGCGCGAATCGTATTTAATATGGGGTGGCGCCGGTTCGGATTAAAGTTCGAGCTTATCCGCGTGAAGTCCACCGGGTTGCGGATAAACGCCTTGCGGACGCTGTCGCCTTCCGGTGTGAAATAGTCACTGCGATTATTCTTATCCTTAAAGCGAACCGCCTGAATCGATCGACCATTGTTATTGAATTCGGCCGCGATGATCTCCCCTTCGGTTACAAATTTACCGTCTTGCCAGATTTCCTCGTACTGAATGTAATAATCATCGCCGCTGCGAATATCCAGTACGAAATCGATGTCCCAGGCGAAAATACCGGCCACATTCATAATGACCTTGTCGGACAGGCCGGCATCGACCGCACTTTCGAACAACGAGCTGTCGATCACGCCGTAAGCATGCCGTTTTCGGGTCTCGACTGGTCGCTCAATAACCTTGGCGACAAAACTGGACGCATCTTTTTCTATCTTCAGTGCGCTGGTCAGCGTCAGTTCCGAGTACATGCTCAGGAGCTGGCCTTCATCGTGCGTGACCTCGAAGACATCGCCGGGCCTGATTTTTCGAAACAGCTTCTTCGCCTCGTCGAGTTGGGCGATCGTCATCAGCTGTCCAAGACTAAGCTTATTCTTACGGAACAGCTTCTCCATGGTATCGCCGCGGCCAACCGTCAATACAAGCTTTTCGAATTGCGGTTCGGGTTCGGGTTCCACAACAGGCGCTGCAGTCAACGGGCTTGCCTTAACCGAATTTTCGTTTGAATCCACCGAAGGCTGCGGCGGCTCGGCGCTTCTTGTCGCCGTCATGACGGGAGTGTCAGGATCAATCGGTTGTGGATCGTTGCTTTCCAGTCCTTTGAGCAAGGCGACGCCGATCAGCGGAACGCCCAGCCCGAAGGCAAACCATTGCAAGGCTCTGGATTTAGCCGGTCCTTTCGCCGCAGATGGCTTGTAATCGTGAAGTAGTGGACTGGCCGGACGATTCAAGTCTGGGCCCCCGGGAACTGGAAGTGGCTACTCTACCGTGAGCGTTTTTCAACGTCAAAGAAAAGGGTTATAAGTCATGGTGTTAACCGGCGTGAGGATGCTACAGTTTCGCAGCCGCCGAACCTGCAGCAGGTGAACAGAATTTCCGAGCGAAGCGAATGACAAGTATCAGCGAACAATTAGCCGAATTGAGCCGCGGCGCCGATGAGATCCTCCCCGACAAGGGGCTTGAGGCCAAGCTCAAGCAGGGCAGGCCGCTGGTCGTCAAAGCCGGCTTCGACCCAACGGCGCCGGACCTGCATATCGGCCATACCGTACTAATTAATAAAATGCGCCAGTTCCAACAGCTGGGGCATGACGTTGTGTTCCTGATTGGTGACTTCACCGGCATGATTGGCGATCCATCGGGCAAGAACGCGACTCGTCCACCGCTGTCACCTGAGCAGATCAGGGCCAATGCGGAAACCTACGAGTCGCAGATCTTCAAGATCCTCGATAAAGACAAGACCCGGGTGGAGTTCAACTCCACCTGGATGGGAAAAATGGACGCGGCGGGCCTGATCAAGCTGGCGGCACGCCACACGGTCGCCCGTATGCTCGAACGTGATGACTTCAGCAAACGTTACGCCGGTGGCCAGCCTATCTCGATTCATGAGTTTCTGTACCCGCTGGTACAGGGCTACGACAGCGTGGAACTTAAGGCGGATGTAGAGCTTGGCGGCACGGATCAGAAATTTAACCTGCTCGTTGGCCGCCAGTTACAACAAGACTACGGACAGGAGCCGCAGCTCGTGATGACGACGCCGCTGCTGGAGGGTCTGGACGGCGTACAGAAAATGTCCAAGTCTCTCGGCAATTACATCGGCATTACCGAGTCGCCGGGCGAGATGTTCGGCAAGATCATGTCAATATCGGACGATCTGATGTGGCGTTACTTCGAGGTCTTGAGCTTCCGCAGGCTCGACGACATCAAGAAACTAAGGCAATCCGTCGAGCAAGGCGCCAACCCGCGAGACGTAAAGTTTGAACTCGGACTCGAAATTGTTGCCAGATTTCATGACGACGGGCTTGCGCAGGCCGCCAAGAGCGAATTTATTTCGCGATTCCAGCAGGGCGCGATGCCGGATGAGATGCCGGAAGTGACGCTCAATAGCCAGGACGGGAAGCTCGGCATCGCGCATTTGCTCAAAGGTGCCAATTTGGTCAGTAGCACATCCGATGCGTTTCGAATGATCAAGCAGGGGGCCGTTAAGATCGACGGGCAGCGCGTGGAGGATCGCTCACTGCAAATAGTGGCGGGCAGCACCCACATTTACCAGGTGGGTAAACGCAAGTTTGCACGCGTCAGCGTTAACTGAATTCAAGCTCTTACCGGCTACGCACGAGATTCGCCGGTCTGTGATCGCACCGGAGGTGCAGCAATGAAGTTGATTCGACAGTTGGCGGCGGCTGCCATGTTCACCGCCCTGGTAATTCCCGTCTCGGCCACTGCCCAGAACGATGTCGATGCGCTGCGAAAGCAATTCAACGGCATTATTGAGGACCTCAACGACAACTCCTTTGAGCGCTTCAATCGAGCCATTTCGAAAAAAGACATGACCGCACGCATCTACGGCGCAAGCGTGATTGAGCCCGAAGTAAAAAGTGCATTTTCCAAGGAATTTTCTTCGTCCATTCAGGGCTTGTTTACGGCGTCGTTCCCCAAATCGAAGAAAGAGATACTGGGGACGGTTGTCGATTTTCGCTTTAAGGGAAACGAAGGTCGTGCGGTCGTCCGCTATGTTTCCTCCGGATACCGCTACAGCTACCACGTCTACGAACTCGGCCTGGACTCCAAAAGGAGGATACAGATCGCTGACTGGGTAGACTATTACCGAAGCAGCCGTTTTTCCGAGAAGGTGGCGCAGGACCTGGCTATGGCGATGCCTGGCAAGCAGGCCACACGTAACCTGCTTCGGCGGCAGTCCTACAACGAGGGGCAGATCTTTCAGGTCGGCGAATTGTTCAAGGCGGTGCGGGATAATCAGCCCGAGCGGTTCTTTCAGATCTTTGACGGCCTCGACAAAGTGCTGCTCAAGGAGCCGCTGCTTCTCAGGATAAACCTGCAGTTTGCGATGGCCTTTCCGCAAAGTCCCCGCGCAGGCAACGCGGTCAGGCTTCTGGTCGAGTCGTTTCCGAATGAGGCGCTTTACAGCCTGCAAATGACCGAATACTACATCCAGACCGGTCAGTTCCAGGAGGCAATCGAGGCGCTGACGACGCTTGAGGCCGGTCTGGGTATACGAGATGGCGCTATTGGATCACTCAAGTCGTCAGCGGCGCTCGCGATGGGTCGAACGGAGGATGCCGTAGCCTACGCGTTACAGGCCACAGTCGCCGAACCGACGCTCCAAGTGAGCTGGTGGTCGCTGCTTCGCGCCAGAACCCGGGCTGAGGACTACAGCGGTGCCACCGAAGCGCTTGCAAGACTCGAGGACGATTTCGGCCATTCAATGGACCCCGCCACGCTTCGACGTGATCGCTTCCTCAGGGTTCTTGCCAGCAATCCTGTTTACCAGGACTGGCGTGCCTCCAGACAATAAGCCCGAGGTGGAGATCGTCGACTATGACGATCGATACGGAGACGCTTTCGCACGACTGAATGCGGAATGGCTCGAAAAGTACTTTGTCATCGAGCCCATCGACCGGCTGGTGCTCTCGGATCCAAGGCGTAGCATCATCGAGCCCGGCGGCGCCGTACTTTACGCCTGTATCGGCGAGCATGTCGTAGGTACAGCAGCGGTCAAACGAGCCGGCGACGGAATCTTCGAGTTGACCAAAATGGCGGTCACCAGCAGCCATCAGGGCAGGGGCATAGGGCGGCTGTTGCTTCGCGCAGCTATCGATCGATTCCATCAGATGGGCGGCCAGAAGCTGTATTTGGAGTCCAACAGTGCCCTCG
>CAVXCX010000012.1:0-224230 GCA_963760395.1 uncultured Gammaproteobacteria bacterium | reverse complement strand
CGAACCGGCGCCATCGATTTAGTGCGTCCCGATAGATGGGCTTTCGCACCTGCGCAGAGCTCGGCGGTGGCGACGGGCGCCTCGTTTCTGTCGAACTCGAGGCATCCCGGCTCCCAGGCAAGTCCGCAGTGGGCAATAATTTCTTTTGACACGCGCTCCTGATTGTCGACGAGTTCTTCGTATGAGACATCGAGTACGATTTCCGGAAACAACGTTCGCCAGTGCTTCATCAATGCATCGTAGGCAATGTAATACTCGGCAAGTTCGTCGAGATCGTAGGAAAACGGATAGCCCATGCGAAACAGCGCACGGTACATCGCGAGACAACTGTCAACGGGATGTCGCCGGACATGGACGATCGGAGCACCTCGCAACGCCTTCGCAATCAGGCCAATGTAAAGGAAATTAGTTGGCGTTTTGTCGATGAGACGCTGCGCGCCGTAGCCATAGCTGGCCAGACTCTGGACGTAGCTCCGGCCGAGCTTATCGGGATCGATTTGGATAGACGTTTCGAGCTGTCGATGCATGTCGGTAGACCGGCCAAGTCGAGCCAGCGCCATCGCCAAGTCAGGAACCTCGCCCATGCTTTCGACATTGCTGTGACTACTTATGATGCGATCGACGAGCGTTGTTCCGCTTCGCGGCAAGCCCAGCACGAATATCGGGGCGCGATGCTCGGTTGTGGTTGTCACATTGTCAGCGTAAGTACGATCGAAAAGTTCCGCAATGCGCTTCATGACAGACACCTCCGTCTGGACGTCATACCGGAACTGACGACGACGGCTGTCGGCACCTCGCTTTAGATAAGAAAAACTGGATTCGTCTTCCCCCAGATCTTCATGCTCCTTCGCGAGTGCGTAGCATAATGATGCTTCGCCGGCATCGTTTGGAGGTAGCTTATGAAGCGCCGTCTCAAGCTCAACGATATGATTATCATCCCGGGTTTGCTTGCGGAGCGTCGAACGGTTGTACGAAGCGTCGTAATTGTGGGGATCAAGGTCGATGACCGTGGAGTACGTGTCTTCGGCCTGCTGCAGATCACCCACAGCGACAAATGACGAGGCGAGGTTATACAGGTAGCGCGGGTTATCGCCGTCGAGATTGATCGCGCAACGGTAACAACGGTGCGCGTCTTTGTATTTGCCGGAATTCGCATAAAGACCCGCAACGCTTTGCAGCAGCGCTGCGTCGTTGCGAACGCTTTGCTCGACCTTCACAAGTTGAGCCAGCGCTCGATCGTGTTGTCCACAAAACTGGCAGGCGCCCACGAATTGAATTTGTAAACTGACGACCTTGGGGTCGCGCCGCAGCGCTGTTTCGACCAGTTGCAGCATTTCCTCGAAACGGCCCTGCTGCTGCCGGGCTTTACCCAGCAGCAACAGGGCATCGTTCGATTCGGGGTTCGACCTCAGGAGGGCCTGGCAGGCGTTCGCTGCTTCTTCAACGCGTCGCTGACTCAGCAGTTGCATGATGTTGCGTACAGCAGATTGATACTGCTCTGAGGGCCCGGTGTTTGATTTCACATCAGATTCGTTAGTCTAGAGACACGCAGACGGTTCGGCCCGACACGAGACACCGTCTATTGCTCTCAAAAGGAAATAGACGAGTTTTGGTCCCTTTCGCTTGTGTCTTTCGGTGAACAAACCCGTTACCGCCCATTTATCGCCTGTATTGCAGGCGAACAGGGTATCACCCCGCATCGAGAATACCAGCGTCGTCAATAATGCGCGGTACACTTCAACCCTGACAAGCTAGAAGGCTGCAGGCAATGAAAATCTGGGTCGATGCGGACGCCTGTCCGGTCGTAATCAAGGAAATCCTGTTTCGCGCAGCGGACCGGGCCGGGGTCCCACTGACATTAGTGGCCAACCAGCCGCTGAGCATCCCGAACTCGGACTTCATCAACACAGTTCAGGTGCCGCGTGGTTTTGATGTGGCAGACGATGAAATCGTAAAACGGTGCTCGCCCGGTGACCTGGTCATTACCAGCGATATCCCACTCGCCGCCGAGGTCGTCGAGAAAGGCGGTCACGCGTTAAGCCCGCGCGGCGAAATGCACACCACGGAGAATATTCGCGCCCGGCTGAACATGCGGGATTTTCTGGACACGATGCGCGCCAGTGGCGTCGATA
Organism: uncultured Gammaproteobacteria bacterium; assembly: GCA_963760395.1. GTDB lineage: Bacteria > Pseudomonadota > Gammaproteobacteria > Steroidobacterales > Woeseiaceae > UBA1847. Next base: position 222,098 of record CAVXCX010000012.1, on the reverse strand, counting down.
CCGGCGGACCACCTGCGTTCAGTCAGCGCGACCGGCAAGATTTTGCCAACAATCTCGATCGCTTCCTGACGAAAAATGCTAAAACCTGATTGAGTATTCCAGCCCAAACTGGCGCGGCTTGCTGGGCCATGCAATATCAGCCGGCAGCCCGATGAAGCGGGCTGCAAAAAACCACTCGATGTATTCCTCGTCAAACAGATTGTCGACGTACAGTCGGGTCGACCAGCGTTCTCTCTCTATGGCGAGACTCAGGTTGGTAAGGTCGTAAGCAGGCTGGGTATCGAGGTTGTCCAGCGTCCAGTAGGTCTTGTCACGGTGCTCGTAGTCGAGCCGAGTAACAAGGTCCATGGAGCTGCCGAGCGACTTCGTATGCTGAAGGGCAAGGTTCAGGGTCCAGACCGGCGCACCGGGGACCTTGCGGCCAAGAATTGCGCTGGCCGGCACCAGAACACCGGGAACCGCTTCATACTCGTTGATCTCGCTGTCGGTGAATCCGAAGCCGAAGTTAAGCTGCAGGGTGTCAACCGGCAATGCCGTGATTTCGAGTTCGCCACCCACTATCTCACTCTTCCTGACGTTGATATTCGCCTGCGTTCCAGTTTGGTCGAACAGGAAGTACTGCTGGTCGTCGTAGTCTATTAAAAATAGCGAGAGGCCCGCTCGCAAGCGGCCGTCGAAGCCCGTGCCTTTGAGGCCGGCCTCGTAACTCAGCAGAGATTCCTTATCGAAGCCCGGCTGGAAATTGCTGCCTGGGGCAAGATTGTTGAAACCACCTGCGCGAAAGCCCTTCCCCACCGTGACATAGCCGAGCAGGCCTTCACGGAATCGGTAAGCAAGGCTCGCCTTCGGCTGTAGCTCCGAAAAAGTCTCGCTGCGACCCTGCGTCGTGTCTTTCGGCGTCTCCTCGTCATAACGAAACGCCACCGTTAGCTCGAGGTCGTCGGTGACGTCATAACTGAGACTGCCGAAGGCCGCGAAGTCCTCGAGCTCGAGGTCCTGTGCCGCCGGCGGCACGGGCGTACCGAGGAAGGTGGTTGCAAGCGAGCGGAAACGATCCTGCGTGAAATAGCTGATACCGCCGACCCAGTGGACAGCGCTCTGCTCGTTCGAGGTAAGACGCAGTTCCTGCGCGACTGTCTCAGACTTGTCGATAACAATGATGTCGATGGCCTCGAACAAAGTCTGGTCGAGATCCTGATCATTACCCGAGTCGACATCGGTGTAAGAGGTGATCGACGTCAGCGTTCCCCAGCCAAGGTCATAGTCGATCTTCGCCGAAGTCTCCCAGGACTTTACGAAAGACTTGCCAATGCGATTGGACTGGATCTCGTAGGTTGGATTTCCGAACAGGATCGGTGCCGCTGGCGGTGGCAGCGGCAGGAAACCCTCGCTGCCCGGCATGAAGTACCCCGAGCCACCGTCCTGATCGAGATAGCTGCCGCGCAGATCGACTGTCAGACTATCGCTGGGCTTAAACAACAGGCGTCCGCGAAATGCCGAGGACTCCTTGTAATCGACGTACTGATTGTCGAGGTAGGCGTTCTTCAGCTGTCCCTCGCGGTCCTGGAATCGAAACGATGCGCGATACAACGTACCGCTATCGCCGACCGGGCCCGATGCGCTGCCTGCTACCGTAAAGTCCTGCCCCTGGGCTGCCGAGAGCCGCAGGCCGTATTCTGGGTCCGCGGTTGGCTGGCGGGTCGAAATCAGAACAGCTCCGCCGATCGCGTTGCGTCCATACAAGGCACCTTGCGGACCGCGCAGTACGTCCACGCTCTGGATATCGAACAGTTCCTGCGTCGTTAGAAGATTATTGGTCGCGCTTACCCCGTCGATGCGGAACGACACGGGCGGTTGGCCTGTGCCACGGTTCTGCCGTACACCACGAATTACCAGCGTACTGACACCGACCTCCTGGTCATCGGAAAACCGCAGATTTGGCGTAAGGGATGCGACGCGATTAATACGCTCAATCCGATATCGTTCGATCTCCTGCGCCGTAAAGGGCGTAATCGAGTCCGGTACGTCGGAGAGCTTCTCCGCCCGATATCGAGACGTAACCACGATCTCCTCGATAGCTGTCGCCTCGTCAGTCTGCGCGTAGATTATCCCGGCTGGCGCGACCGCCAGACACATAGTCAGCGCAATCGCAGCACCGTAGGTGCGAAGCGAATAAATCAACAAAGTCTGTTCCTCTATTTTTTTGTTCTTTGTGCCAGGTGGATTTTGGCCGCAAATAGCCGGCCGAGGGGCGATTATGCCAAGTTACCGAAGGAAGACAAATGTGCTGAGTTTCAGCCCCAGGTCATCAAACCAATAACGCCAAACCAGAGCAGATAGCAAGCAACGATTGCGTGCACGAAAGAGGCAATACTCGAGTGCCAGTAGTTAGCCCTGTTCATTGCCGAGCCTCGCTCCCGAATCGACGTATATACGCCCAGGGCTGCAAATACGGCGAACAGAATCGAAGACAGCATGATGCCAACCGCGACCGGTGATGGAGTTCCCAATTGCATGAAAGGATCGGACATTCCAAGTGTAAAAAGACCGATCAGTACCGCAAACGACAGCCCCGCCAGCAGCGGCCATACGCGTATTCGAACGGTGGCGCCCGCCGGAATTTTGCCGCGAAGCCTGCGGACGCCCCAGACGAGAAAATAAAGAAACGATGTGGCGATCGCCACTACCCAGACGATTACTACGCCCAGCTGCCCGTAAGCAAGCAGCGGTGATACGGGCTTTAGAACGCGACTTCCAGCGTGTACTACCCGACCGGCCAGCGGGTCAACAACCTCGGCAAGCGAAACCAGCCCTGTCTTGTCGTCGCGATACAGATTTGGCGGTCCCGCGAGATAGGTCGTGGCGTCACCGCCCAGCAGCGGCTTGCGCTGTAGCTTGTCGCCGTCAAACCATAGTTTCTCAATACCGAAAATGCGATCAATGAAGTAGCTGATCTGTTGCCGGGGATTGATCGGGTAGTAAAGACCTTCGATGGAGGACGACTCGACGCCGGGCGATGCACCGGACTCGACAATAACGGCTTCAAGATTTCGAGTTTCAAAGTCGCGAATCAGCTCGCTAATCTTCCAGAATGACGCACCGTCATCCGAATTCACCATGATGGCGTGACCCACGCCGGCTTCGGGCAGGTACGCCAACTCGGTGATACCGCCATTGACGCCTCCGTTATGTTCACGATAGGCCCAGCTTTCATGGATCGACACGTAGTTGTTCAGGCCGTAGCCGATTTCCTGGCCCGCTTCGGCTGCGGTTGTTGATTCGGTGCGTTCCATCCGATCGAGCGAGCCTGGCATGATTAGTGGCAGCCCATCGACGGTACCCCGATTCAGGAACAAGGCAACCATCTTCGCCATGTCTTTCGGTGACGCATTGATGGACCCGGAAGGGCGCATAACTATGTGCCAGTAGTTCTGCGGCTGATTGTCATTCATGTACGACGTCACGCCGTGCTTTTCAACATCTGCCGACAGTCGATACGTCATGGTCTCCATCCCCATGGGATCGAAGAAGTTTTCATGAACGTAGCTTTCAAATTCCTGGCCGGTGACCTTTTCAACGATATAGGCGGCAACAGGCGGCCCGGCATTGCAGTAAGACATACGCGAACCGGGCTTCCAGCGCGAAATTCGCGAATGTGGATGAAAATCCAGCCCTTCTTTCAGCGTCAGCGGGGTCGGATCGTTGCTCGCGTATTCTGGCAAATGGATATCGTCCCAGCCCGTCGTATGCTCCAGCAAATGCACGATGCGCACCGGATCCGTTTCTTCCCATTGATTCTCATAGGCAATATCAGGCGCGAGGTCGGCAACGCGATCATCGAGTGACAGCCTCCCCTCTTCAACCAGCTTGAGGACCGAAAGTGCCACGAACATCTTCGACGTTGAGCCTATGCGAAACATAGAGTCCGCATCAGCGTCGATAGAGTCTTCGAGATTAGCCATGCCGAGCGCATCGACCCAGACAGGGCCTGTCTCATCAACCATCGCAATACCGACAGCCGGCAGGTTATTTTCCTCAACGACGTTTGCTACAGCGTCCTGAAGTTCCTGCAGTGTTTGTGGCACGACTTCCAACTCTTCGTCTGCCAGCAATAAGGGCGTCAGCGGTAAGATCAGTACAAGAGTCGCGATGGCAGTTAATCTATTCACGCCACCTCTATTGTGCATCGAGTAATGCCCACTCGATTTACCGTTGTACGGCAACGCGAGCGGTAATAGCAGCGGAGCGCCAATCTAGTCAAGGTCGGGCAGCCCGTGCAAAACCAGCAGATAGTAGCTGACCATGCCGATTATCTTGTCATTCTCGACGACAGGGGCATGGCTGATTCCGAAGTTCTCAAACAATCGGGCACAATAACGTATTTCCATGTCCGGTCGCACGGTCAGCACCGGCTTGGCCATGATCTCGTAGACGTTGACGCGCTCCGGCGCGCGGTTTTTTGCGATGACCTGTTTCGCGATATCCGAGAACAGCAGCATGCCGTGCTCATCGTGTTCGTCACGTCGTTTTACGATCAGGCTCGTCGCACCGACTTTTTTCATTATTTTCAGTGCCGCCAGGACATCGATCGAGCCATCGACCTCCGTCACATTGGTGCGCATACAGTCGCGCACCGGACCCCAGTTTGGGATGTTCATAGGTTTTCCTCCACTAATTCAACCAGCTCCTGCGCCTGATGCACGACACCAACGGCGTCTTCGACATCAATCAGGACGGCAATTCCGGTACCGGGCTTCTTGTCAAACTCACCAACCTCGCCAATATGTTCCAGGATATGGCGACTCAGGTGCTGCTCTACCAGCAACAGCACAACGTCGCGCTGCGAGCTCAGCGTTAGTCCAAAGAACGTTTTGCTCTCATCTATGCCTTCGCCGCGGGCATTCGGTATCACGGTACATCCCGTCGCGCCTGCTTCGCGTGCGGCCTCCATGATGGCGTCCGTCGTTGAGTCTTCGACGAAGGCGACTATCAGCTTAAAGTGCATGGTCTTTTTCCTCTTGCAATTCGTCTTGTTCGTTATCGGAAAGGTCTACTTGTTGTCTCAAGACTGCCAGCTGCCCATAAGCCAACACCGAGATTATCGGAAACAGGGCCGCAAAAGCGACCAGTCCAAATCCGTCCAGTAGCGGGCTGCGGCCCAGGCACCGCTTCTGCGAGACCGAGTCCAAGGGCCGTAATCAGCGGCACGGTTACGGTGGACGTCGTCACGCCACCCGAGTCATACGCCAGCGGCACGATCAGTTTTGGCGCGAGTGTCGTTTGCACGATGACCACGAGGTAGCCGGCCGCTATGAAATACTGCAGCGGCAACCCGGAAATAATTCTAAAACAACCCAGGCTCACGCCGACGGCAGCGCCGATGGCCACGGCGACCCGCAGCCCCCATATACCGATAGCACCACCGGATACCGAGTTCGCCTTTATCGCTACGGCCATCAGCGCAGGTTCGGCCAATGTCGTGCTGAAGCCGATGGCGGCTGCGAACAAATACACCCAGTGGTAGTCCCGCCAGCCCAAAGCGCCGGCAACGGTGACGCGTGTCGCGCGCAGGAACTCGGGATCGGTCAATTGCTGTGCCATCAATCGACCAAGCGGAAAAAGCGTCTGCTCGAGACCTTCGAGAAACAGACCTAATCCCACGATGACAAATCCGAAGCCAACAAGGATTCGTTTGAAGTTCGGTATTCGGCCGCCAATGACGAACTTCTGAAAAGCAAACAGGAAAATAACGATCGGCAGTACATCGACTGCACTGTTGCCGACAAACATCAGCGTGTCGCGGATCAGATCCATTCGAGAATGATCCCGTACAGCAGCACAAACAAGATTGGCGTTAGCGAAGCGAACGCTATCAGGCCGAAGCCATCCGTCATCGCGTTGCGTCCTTTCAATGAGCTGGCGAGACCAACGCCGAGCGCCGTTACCAGCGGTACTGTGACCGTTGATGTGGTCACACCGCCCGAGTCATACGCAACGCCGACGATCTCGGCGGGTGCGATGGTCGTTATCAACACCACCAGGATGTAGCCGCTGATGATCATCACCGGCAGCGACCAGTTCGCGATGATGCGCATTACACCGATGAGAAGCGCAACGCCGACTGACAGTGCGACCACGAGCCGCAGGCCCAGTGCGTAGCTGGACCTGGCTTCTTCCGTCGCCGCGATAACACCGGCGTCAACGGCCACTTCCGAAGCTTCAGCTGCAACGGCCAGCAGTGCCGGCTCCGCTATTGTTGTGCCAAAGCCAAGTACGAATGCAAACGCAAATAGCCAGAACGCGCTGCCTTTCTTCGCCAACGAGTGCGCGAGTCCTTCACCGATTGGGAACAACGCAATACGTAATCCGAAAATGAAAAATGCGAGACCAAGGACAACGAAAACTGCACCGAAAATCAGCGATACGAAGCCGGATACGGGTTGCTTGATGACCCAGACCTGGAATACGCCGATGACGATGATAATCGGCGTCAGATCACGCAGGCTGCCTAGCGCGTCCTGGGAAAGTGCGATCAGCGACTTCTTCAAGCTCGTCCTTCAGTTCAAATGCCGGTCAGCGTCGGTTCTCCGATGATTCTAACGAAAATTTTGACTCATTGTTCCGACTTGTAACCGAACGCGTAATAAAGAACCGGAATAACGATCAGCGTCAACAAGGTCGAAACCAGGATGCCGAATATCAGCGTAACGGCAAGACCGTTGAATATCGGGTCATCCAGAATGAAGAAGGCACCCAGCATGGCGGCCAACGCCGTCAGTGCGATAGGCTTTGCACGCACGGCACCGGCACGAATCACCGCTTCCTGAAACTCGACACCAGCGTCGACCTCCTGGCGCACAAAATCAACCAGCAGTATCGAATTACGCACAATGATGCCCGCGAGGGCGATCATTCCGATCATCGAGGTTGCCGTAAACTGGGCACCGAACAACGCGTGACCCGGCATCACACCGATGATCGTGAGGGGAATCGGCGCCATGATAATCAGCGGTACAGCGTAGGATCGGAACTGCCCGACGACGAGGAGATAGATCAGGATAAGACCGACCGAGTAGGCGATACCCATGTCGCGAAATGTCTCGTAAGTTATCTGCCACTCACCATCCCATTTCAGACTGTAGTTGTAGGGATTGTCCGGCTGGCTGATGAAACGCTGTTCGAGCTTTTCATCATGAACTGCCTCGTCGTTGATGCGACCGACCATATCGAACATGCCGTACAAGGGAGAATCGAAGCGGCCGGCCATATCGCCCGTAACAAAGACAACGGGCAGCAGATCCTTGTGATAAATAGTCTGCTCCCACTGCGCCTCACGAACGTCGACAATCTCGGTAAGGGGGACGAGATTGCCATCACGGCCGGCCACTCGAATCATTAAGAGACTATCGAGCTCCGATTTGTTCGCAACCGGCAACTCGAGCCGCACGGGTACCGGGTATTTCTGGTAGCCATCACGAACATAGGTAACGTCTTCTCCCTGCAGCGCGGTCTGCAGCACGCGCGTTACGCTGGCCTGGGAAACGCCCAGCAAAGCAGCCTTGTTTCTGTCCACCGATACAACAAAACGCGGCGCCGAAGCCTCAACGCTGTCGTCGATATCGACGATATCCGGCGTCGCGGCGAATAAACGGCGGAGCTCTCCTGCGATCTTCTGCTGGCCGTCGTAGTCCGGGCCATAGACTTCCGCTACCAACGGCGACTGCACCGGAGGCCCCGGCGGCACCTCGACGATTTTCACCGAGCCGCCGTAACTTGTGCCGATTTCGTTGAGGCGCCCTCGAACGGCTGTCGCGATTTCATGGCTCTTGCGATCACGTTGCGACTTGCCAACGAGATTGACCTGGATGTCGCCAACATTCGCGCCTTCGCGCAGGTAGTACTGGCGAACCAGGCCGTTGAAATTGATAGGTGCAGCGGTGCCAACGTAGACCTGGAAGTCGGTGACCTCTGGTATGGCACTCAAGTAGGCGGCCATTTCATCAAGTACTCGTCCGGTCTGTTCAACCGCCGTGCCTTCAGGCATGTCGAGCACCACCTGAAACTCCGACTTGTTATCAAACGGCAACATCTTCATAACGACGGCCTGCACCAACACGAGGCCCATCGCGAGCAGGATCGCGATGAAAACGCCGCCCAGCAGCCAGCGTCGCGGCCGCTTACCCGCGGCCCCGCGCAGAAACGGTCCAACGAGCTTGCGAAACACGCGATCAAGCCACTGCGCAGTGGCATCTTTCTCGTGATCTGAATGCGTGCTTCGCAGCAGTTTCTGGCTGGCCCACGGTGTGATGATTAACGCGACAGCCAGCGATAACAGCATGCCGATGCTGGCATTAATCGGAATCGGGCTCATGTAGGGGCCCATCAGCCCGGTAACGAAGGCCATTGGCAGCAAAGCCGCGATTACCGTAAAGGTTGCCAGGATTGTAGGCCCACCCACCTCATCGACCGCCGGCGGAATCGCCTCGGCGAGGGTCTTGCCACCCATCGACATATGCCGATGTATGTTCTCGACGACAACGATCGCGTCATCGACGAGAATACCGATCGAGAAGATCAGCGCGAACAACGAAACGCGATTGATTGTAAAACCCCAGGCCCATGACGCGAACAGCGTCAGCATCAATGTCACCACAACGGCCGCGCCAACAACCACGGCTTCGCGCCAGCCGAGCGATACAATGATCAGCAAAATAACCGATGCCGTCGCGAATGCGAGCTTCTGGATCAGCTTTTTCGCCTTGTCATCGGCCGTCTTACCGTAATTACGCGTTACCGTGTACTCGACACCCTCGGGTATGAAGATGCCACGCAGCTCACCAAGCCGCTGGATAACCTGCTCGGCCATACGCGCTGCATTCGTGCCCGGTTTCTTTGCGATAGCCAGTGTCACTGCCGGTGCACCAATACCCGTCGCGAGACCGATTGCATCGGCTGCCGCACCGCTGCCGAAACGCACATACTGCTCAGGATGATCCGGTCCCGCGATTACATCGGCGACATCGTCGAGGTAAATCGCCTTGCCGTCACTAACACCAACGACCAGCTCGGCGACGTCATCGCGGCCGGCGAGAAAGGTACCCACCGTAACCGGGACGCTCTTGTTATCGGCAACCAGTGAGCCCGCGTGTGCCACCGTGTTGCTGGCCTGGAGTGCGTATCGCAGCGCGTCGAGTGAAAGGCCGTATGCGGCCAGGCGCTGCGGATCGAGTTTAACGTGAACGACCTGATCAGGACCGCCGACCGTGTAAACGTCACGCGTGCCGGGCACACGTTTGATTTCTGCCTCGATCGAATGCGCAACGCGCTGCAATTCGTGGGCGCCACGCTCAGGATCCTCAGTCCACAGGGTCACCGTAACCGTCGGGACATCATCGATGCCTTTCGGCTGAATTAGTGGTTGCAGAACGCCGCTGCCCGGCGGCTGCCAGTCCTGGTTGGAGTAGACCGCGTTATACAGACGAACGATGGCATCTGTACGGTCCTCACCTACCTTGAACTGTATCGTCAGCACTGCCATGCCCGGACGAGACACCGAGTAGGTATGCTTGACACCTTCGATTTCCGCCAGCACCTGCTCCATGGGCACAGCCACCTGGTTCTCGACCTCGACGGCGCTCGCGCCAGGAAACGGCACGAAAATATTGGCGAACGTGACGTTAATCTGCGGCTCTTCTTCACGCGGCGTTACGGCAATCGCAAACAGACCCAATAGCAGACCAGTCACAGCAAGTAGCGGCGTAATCTTCGAGTCCTGGAACTTCTTTGCGAGGGACCCGGAAAAGCCCAGTTTCGTGTTGGCAGTCGACACTTACCTCGCTCCTGACTTTTCTTTCAAGAAAATTCCAGCTGCTACTGGCTCGGTGGCTACGAGTTCCCCTTCACTCAAGCCGGCGAGAACTTCCACGGAGTCGCCGTAACGACGACCCAGGCGAACCTGTCGAAGCATGACGTTGTCTTCAATCGCCACGTACACCGCACTTAGCTCGCTGCGACGAATGACCGCCTCGGCCGGTACCAGCAGCCGCTTTGTTTCGCCGACGACAAAACCGACTTTGACGATCATGCCGGGGTACAGTGTGGCGCTTCCGTCAGGCAGGTCGACTCGTACTCGAAATGTGTTCGCGGCAACATCGGCGACCGGGTAAAAAGTCAGTCCCGCACCGGCGATACGCTCTTCGCCGATGTAGACGAACGCTTTGCCAATGGTCCGGATTGCATGGAACATGCTTTGCGGGACATCGACGTTGACCCGCAGAGACTGCAGCGACAAGCCTGTGATTAATGGCTGGCCCGGTGAAACCAGCTCGCCAAGTTCGACGTGTCGTTTCGCAACAATGCCTGCATAGGGCGCACGCACTACGGTGTATTCCAGCTGTTCGTTAGCGGTATCCACACCGGAACGCGCGGCGCTCAGCCGCGCCTGCGCGGCATCCCGATTCGCCTTCGCCTGGTCGAACCGCGACTGCGACACAGTGCCGTTCTCGAACATGTTCGAAACACGCTGAAATTCCTGCGCGGCTTCGGCGTAGCGCGCCTGACCTTCTTCAAGCGAAGCCTGTGCACGCGTAAGTAACGCTCGCTGCTCCGTATCGGTGAAACGCATTATGACTTTGCCGGCATCTACGAAATCATTGACGTCGAACAGCAACTCCGCGATGCGACCCGAGGTTTGCGCCGACACCGTTGCCTGATTAACGGCTTCGATTCGGCCGTCCCAGATGCGTTCGCGCGGTGCAACCTCGTACACAGCCTGAACCGTCTCGAAGGGGACAGCTGCCTGCGCCAATCCGCCTAATACAAACGGCAGCATGTAAATAGCAACGATAATCTTGACTGGGTTCATAGCCGCCCTACTCCTCTGGCGAGTTCATACAACGCAAGCTTGGCGTCGAAATCTGCATTGTCGAAATTGCTTCGACTCTTACTTCGCAGCACCTCGGCGTCGAGTACCTCGGTGTTTGTACCTTCGCCGTTGCGGTAGCGATCACGCACAACCCGCAGATTCTCCTGGGCCTGCTCTACGGCGCGTTCCGTGAGTTGCTTGCGCTCCGTGGTCTCATGCAGTCGCAACCATGCCTGTCTTACCTGCAATTCGATCATTGAGCGGAGATATTGGCTTTCCTCGCGTACGGCCTGCGCCTTGAACGACAATGCCCTCGCTTTCTTGCGTGCCTGTCCGCCGTCAAACAAATCCCATTGCAGTCCGATGCCCACCATCCAGAATTCGTCGCGATTCAGGAACTCGTTTCCGAGCGCTACGTATCCACCGGTGAGGCCGAACTGTGGACCTGTGCTGGCCCGCACCGACTGTGACTGGTGACGGAAGACATCCGCCGCCGCGTCCAGACGCGCCAGCTCGTCGCGACTTTGCAGGGCAAGGTGGGTAAGCCCGTCGAGAGACTCAATGTTCATGTCCGGATCGATCCCCGGGAGCTCACCAGTCAGGCTCACCGGCGCGCCCAGAGGACGACCAAGCGAGCGGTTGTAGGCGGCATTGGCCAGGTCGAGCCGGTTTCTCGCCTGTAACCTGAGCTGCTCCGAATCAGCCAGCGAAACCGCGGCTGCCAGGTAGTCGTTTCGCGCGATGCTGCCGGACTTGAACATGTCCTCGACGTCCCTCACATGCGCAACGAGGCTGGCAACGTTGCTGTCTGCGACCTCAAGCGCTGTCTGCGCGCGCAGCACGTTGATGTAATGTGCGGCAACCGCCAGCTTGATGTCCTGAACACTCACTGCAGAATGGCGTTGCTGCGCATTCAGCATGGACTCGGCGGCGCGAATACCGCTGCTTAGCTGGCCACCCGTGTATAGCGGCAGCGAAACGCGAACATCGCCCATACTCATCGACTCGCCGCCGAACAGCGGCAAGACCGCGGGCACTCCCGCGGCACTGAAATCAAATGCCGGTGCTTCGTCGAATCGGCTTATGCCAGCGCTTGCAGAAACAGTCGGCATGCGGCCCGCATTCGCCGCCTGAAGCTCCGCCTGTGCCGCCGCAATGTGACTTTGGGATGCCTTGAGGGTCGGATCACTCGCCAGAGCCTCGCGCCAGGCTGAATTCAGGTCCTCGGCCTGAAGAATCGGGGTCGCAAGGGCCAGCGAAAGCCCTGCGATGACTCGTATAAGTAATTGATTCAATTGACAATCCTTGTATCGAAGACCATCCAGAAGGATAGCTATACATTAGCATATGCTTTATTATAGTTTACTAATATTTAATATACTAGCCCTGAGTGATCTCCGTGGTAGCCTCGTCCGGTGTTCCTGCCGCTCAAACCCGACTTTAAGCTGCCCGGATTTCCGATCCTGACGGTGCTCGTCTGCCTGATCTGCAGTGCTGTGTTTCTGAAACAACAAAGTGACTGGCGTGAGTTCAGCCAGGCCATGGAGCGATTTTGCGGTGCCTCCAGGAGCCATGTAGAGACTATTGTCTTCGACCGGATCGCAGCCGCCCAGGGCACGGACAGTTGTGCCGGCATCATGTACACAATCTCCAATGACCCGGATCGCGACGCAACCGAGATCATCGAGAAAATGGCCTCAGAGATGCGCCCGCTTACCGGATTCAACGCCGCCGACTCGTCTCTGTACGTCGCACAGATGCTTCAGGATGAGGTTCGCCGTTACGACACGCTGGTTCCCAAAGACCCCGATACCGGCCTCGCCTATTACACCGGTTCGTGGAATCCATGGACGATGATCACATCGAGCTTTGCGCATGGAGACTGGGGCCATATTATTTTTAACCTGGTTTTCTTTTTCGCTTTTGCAGCGGGAGTCGAGCTGTTGATCGGCAGCCTCTGGTTTGCAACTTTCGTGCTGGTCGATTCCCTGTTTATTGGTGTGACCGGCTCAATGGCTGCCGCCGCCGCCGGCAGCCATTACTGGACACTGGGGCTGTCCGGTGTCGTCATGGGGATGATGGGGCTGTTCGCGTACCTGCTACCGAAAGGCAAGATCAGGTGCTACTACTTTTTTATTGTCATTTTCGGATCGATAGCGATACCGGCCTGGATACTGGCGGCGTGGTACATCGGTGGCGATATCGTGCAACTCTTTACGAGCGAAAATCACGGTGTCGTGAACGTCATGGCGCACGTTATGGGCGGCATCGGTGGATATTTGTTCGGGCTCGCCTTCCTTCGCAAGATTCGCAGGAACGCGGAAGATATCCAGTATGAGTTTGAGCGCCAGTCGTTCGAGAAACGCATGCGCTAGAGACTGAGTTGCAGGGCGACATCAGTCACACCAGAAATACACGAGGTACCGCGACCTATGCGTACCGATGACCGATCAGGCCGCTACTTTTCGAAGCACAGAGGCGAAACGCGGGTGCGAGCGAAGATTATCCAGGTCTGAATCATTCTGCATCCAGTCCATACTGATAGTGCCGATTTCCGCGGCGCGCTCAAGATGGTCGAGCGATTCTTCGACCTGATTCAGGGTCGCGAAATTACAGGCCACGTTGTAGTGTGAAATCGGATCGTTCGGGTCGATTTCCAGCCCGCGATGCAGCCACCGCATCGCCTTCTCCGTTTCACCCAGAACGATCAACGACCCGGCACCCAGGTGCAACGCGCGTACGTCGTCAGGATTGTACTCAAGGTGCTTCTCAACCACTTTGATGGCTTCCTGCGCTTCCTCACGTGCTTTCTTGATGTGGCCGGCGCCACGAAGAATTTGCACTCTTAAAAGCCTCGACTGGTAGTCCTCCGGATTAAGTGCGGCCGCCTTCGCAAACAGGTCGGCCGCCTCAACCATATCTCCCTGGTGAAAACGGGTGCGCGCGAAGTAATAATAGGCTTCAAACAGACTCGAATTGAGTTCGATGGCTTTCTCAAATTCCAGCTCGGCTGCGGCAAAGTCCTCGCTAACCAGCCGAGCGAGTCCGGCGGACGGCATGCGCTTCGGCAAGGTCGGGCGCAAGTGCCAGCGCCCGTTCACTGGCCTCACGAGCCTTGACTTTGAATCGCGGCGTTGGCTCCGCATACATGACTTCAAGCGCATAACAATCGGCGTAACTCGCCCAGGCCAGGGCAAACTCCGGATCCTTTTCCACGGCCTGTTGAAACATCTGCCGGGCGAATTCAAAATCGACTTTAGTAAATCGCCCGAGGAATTCGCGCCCGCGGAGGTAGTAGTCATAGGCTTCGATATCCTTGGTCGACGTCGTCTCAACAGGCGTGATCGTATTCAGCAGTAGCCCGGTAATGCTGGTCGCAATCTCGTCCTGAACCGCAAAGATGTCCGCGAGTTGGCGATCGAAAGTCTTCGACCACAAATGATAACCATCCTTGACGCTGACCAACTGAACGGTAATGCGCAAGTCGTCACCGGACTTCCTGACGCTGCCTTCGAGAAGCGTATTGACGCCGAGCTTGCGACCGATTTCCTGCAAGTTACCGTTGGTCTCTGCGTATCTGAATGACGACAGGCGCGCGGCGACATGAAGACCCTCGATCTCTGTCAGAGCGCTGATGATTGCTTCCGCAATTCCCTGGCAGAAATAGCCCTGGTCCTTTTGCCGGCTCATGTCGGTGAACGGCAGAACAGCGATCGAAGCCAGTGTCTCAATTTTGGAAGCTGCGAAAATGGGCGGAGCGTCGCGACGAATTCCGTAAGGGGTAATGTCGAACATCCACGCGAGGATAGCAGCGACGGGGAATCCCGCGATTGTCGCGACCACCAGGGTGGTCATTACCCAATCAGGCAGCCCCAGGGGAGCGAACGTAACCTCGCCAATCTGTAGCAATGCCCAGGCCACAAGCGCATACGCAATAATGACTGGATACACGCGGCGGCGTAACATTTCTGCAGAAAAACCGGCCAGAAACGAACGTTTTCGGTCGCGCATCTAAACACCACCCTAATAAGGGATTTTACGCCTGTTGGGCACCGTTTAGTAAGATTTCGGTGAAGATTACGTCTTATACGTACTTGAATCGATTTACCGCGAGCGCCGCAACAGCGAACGTCGCCAGTAAGATAATTGCAAGCTGCGGCAACGCCGACGCGGCACCGGATTGAAAGCTGATCAGCTTGTGCAATGCGTCCATCGTCCAGCCAGTTGGCATGAAGTTTTGCAGTGCCTGCATCCACCCGGGGGTGATCTCAATGGGCCACCAACAACCGCCGAGCGCCGCAAGTACATTAGCCGCCAGCACCCCGAGTCCGCCGGCCTGCCCCTCCGTCGCAGCGATGCTGCCGACCAGCAGACCCGCTGATGCGCAGAATCCTGCCCATGCCGCCAATATCACGATGACCATCCAGAGATCCGGGCCCCACTCCATCTTGAACAGTAGCGTGCCGATAACGAGCGCGACTGTTACCTGGATTGCCGCCAGGATCATACGGCCCGCCCACTTGCCTGCAACGACTTCGCGCCTGGAGATAGGTGCAGACGCCAGGCGCCGCAGCAATCCTTGCTTGCGTTCAATGACCAGCATTGACGCGCCGCTGGTCAGCAATACGAGCAAGGTGAACATGACCAGTATTCCCGGTATCGCCTGTTCGAAGCCGCTGGGTATCTTCTGGCGACTGCCGGCCGAAGACACCTCCAGGTTCCAGATGCGCGGCTTCGCATTGAGCGCGACCAGGTCTGCCGCGTTCAATGCGCCTTCCCCCGCGGCTTCTGACGCGACGATATCGGCAAGCGCCGTGTACACACTACGCTGAATACGGATGGCCTCGAACTCGCGCGATAACGCGGAGGACCTGGTATCGAAACTGACCGCAACCTGCTCGCCGGCCAGGATCAGGTCTGACAGTCCGGGCGCAAATGTCAGTGTCCGCCGCGGTGCTTCTTCACCTTCCGGGATAACAACATCGGCAAGCCACTCCGGCGCGAAGTCATTTTCAATCAGTCGCAGGTTGATCTGGTCACGGAGAAAACCGGGCGATTCGGCCACCACAACGATCGGCGTCGCCGTCGCGCCACCAAAGCCGGACGAAAACCCACCCGTCACCGTGCCTATGAAATAGAAGAAGATCGGCGGCATAACGAGCAGCCACAGCAGCGTCGATCCCTGCCGAAGTTGGAACAGCGCATCAGTCCACGCAATGAAGAGTATCTGTCTCATCAGCTAGCGCCTCGCGAAGCCCGTCTTGAGGCGCCACGTGCATAGCGCAAGACCGACAACCGTCATAGACACGACGAATTGCCCAACTTCTGAGATCGAAACTCCAGGCCGTAGCGGAGGTTAGCTCCGTGGTTAATCGATCCACGACAAAACCATTCGGCGACATACGACCGATAGCGGCAATCCAGTCCGGCAAAGCATCCAATGGAAAGAAACTACCGCCCATCATCAACAACGGAAAGAGCAGGATTGTGGTCAACAGATTTGCTGCCTTGGATGTCGGAAACAGCATCTGCAGTGCCGCGAACCACGCGAACAAACCGACGCCCGACACTGTCAGCCAGATCAGGGACGGCATGAATTTGCTCCACGCCAGGCCGTGGTACAGAAAACCAAGCGTAAGAGTGACGCCACCCAGCAGTCCGATGATAACCGCCGCCGCGAGTGCCTTGCCGTAGACGAATCGGCTAAGCAGTCCTGGCGTAGACACCAGCCGCCGCAAGGTGCCCGTTTCGCGTTCTTTCCAGTAATCCGCTGACAGGCCCTGCGCAGCGAATAGCAGCGCCATCATCACAATACCCGGCAGGAATAACAGTGCAATGTCAGGCCGCGGCTCAGCCGGCGGCGGAGCAACGATTTCGACATCGAATGCCGGCGGAAAGAGATGCGGCGATATCGTATCGACCTTACCCTGGATCTGCACCGCGATATCGGCCGCGAACACATCGTCTGGCACAATATCGCTATCGGCGTTTTGTATTTGTTTAATCTCGGGGCCGAACAGAACCTGCGCGTAGAACCCGAGATCCAGCAGTATCTCGGTGACATCCTGAATGATGCCGGGCAGTATCGTCTGTGCGGGATTCGTTTTCAGCGTCAGCGTAACCGGCTTTTCCTCGAGGAACGCTGCGGAAAAGCCGTCGGGTATAACAAGGAAGCCACTGGCCTCACCCGCATTGATACGCTCCGTCCCCTCTTCAAGCGTTACCTGTTCAACGGAGATGAGCTCACCAAGCTGCCCCTGGCTATAGGCGCCCGCGATCAAACCGCTGAGCAAAGAATCATCCTGGTCATGAATGAGTAGAACACCGGTTGGGCTGGCGCCATCTCCGCCATCCACCATCGCGGTGATCAGGCCGCCTATCACGAACGGAATACCGAGCCATAGCAGCACCGCCATTGGGTCCTGCCGCCAGCGCGACAGGTCTTTCAGGAACGATGCAATCAAAAAGCTCATGAATTACTCACGAAGTTCCTTGCCTGTAAGCAGCAGAAACAGGGTCTCGAGGTTCGGGCTTCTCAGGCTGGTCTCGGAAACCGATCCGCCCATCGACGTGATAGCGGCGAAAATTTGCGGCAAATGCTGCGATGCCGATGACAGCGTGAGCGTTAGCACACCCTCTTCTTGTGAAATCAGTTCCAGGTCATGCATGCCGCTAGACGACAACGTCTCGATTAGCTGAGCTGTTCCCGTGGCGGGGAATTCGCCATTTAGCTGTAACACGTCGCGTGCGCTCAGCTGCGACTTGAGTTCCGCAACGGTTCCATGGGCAATCAACTTGCCGTGGTCGATAATCGCCAGAGAATCGCAAAGTCGCTCCGCCTCTTCCATATAGTGCGTCGTGTACAAGACGCAGGCACCGGCGTCGCGTTCAGCTTCGACCATTTCAAACAGGCGTTGCCGCGATTGAGGATCAACACCGACTGTCGGCTCGTCAAGCAGCAGTACCGTGGGTTTGTGCACGATTCCGCAGCCAAAATTGAGCCTGCGCTTCATGCCGCCGGAGAACGTCTTGGGCAGATCTTTTGCACGATCGGCGAGCCCGACGTAGTCGAGCACATCCCGTATCCGATCGTCGAGCGCCGAGCCTCGCAGCCCGTAGGCTTTACCCCAATACCTGAGATTATCTATGGCCGGCAGGTCCTCATACAACGCCAGCTCCTGCGGCACAATTCCGAGCGAGCGCTTCGCGCGCTTGCCGTCTTTTACAATGTCCGCGCCTGCAATGCTGATGTGACCGGAAGTCGGTGGCATCAGCCCCGAAATGCAGTTGATCGCTGTCGACTTGCCAGCACCATTCGGACCCAGTAAACCAAAAACGGCGCCTTTGGATGCGTTGAAGCTGACGTTATCGACGGCCGTGAAATCGCCATACTGTTTTACGAGGTGTTCTACCGTCAGCAATTTTTGCTCCTCATTTCAGGCCAAACAAGGGTCTCAGGAATCCGACCCTGCGTATAAGAAACTCGTGCAGAATGAAACATCCGCCCAGCGTGGCGATCAGCACGAGCGCGGGCTCGACAACCGGCCCGAGTTGCCGTTGCGACAGATTGTAGCCCACAACAATAATGATAGTCTGGTGCAGGATGTACCACGGGTAAACGGCCTCCGTCGCATACGGCAGCCATTTCATTGGTTTGTTCAACAGGTAATGTCCCCAACCCAGCGCTGCACAGATCCAGAGCCAGCGATTCAGGTAGGTAATAAGGGCACTGACCTGGTTCTGCCAGGTGGACGACTCGTCTGGCAGAAAATCGCCACTAACCATGTAGAGCCCGAAGAACACCACTGCAAGTGTCAGCGTGACTTTGCGAATTCGGGTCAGCTCTCGCCAGAATCCTTCGTCGCGAGAAACAAGAAATCCATAGAGGAAGAACGTGAAGTACATTGCATGCGCATACCAGTCGTCAAAGAACGCATGAGTAATTCCGGGGAACGACGGAAACACAACGTTGAAATAGAGCATTAGCGGCAGAATCGGGATGAGCACGATCCAGGCCCCGCGAAGTCCGCGGAATTGTCGCCTGATAGCCCGACCTGGCCCCGCCAGAAAACTGCCGACCGGGACAAGCAACAACGTATAAAAGAACAGGTAAGGCAGATACCACAGGTGATTCCAGGTCCAGACGATTTGTTCTTCACCGCCCCACGCCTCGCCCGGAAAATCCTGGAACGTGAGGTACTCGCCCATGAACCTCAGAAACCCCGGCTCGATGATGCCTTTGTTCAACGCTTCGTAATAACACTGCGGAGCGACGATGAACGCCATACCGAACACGAGCGGGATAAGCAGACGTTTCGCGCGGCGCCCGATAAGACGAGTCGACGGATATTTGCCCCAGACGAAACTGACTGCAAGACCGGAAACAAGGAAGATCAACGGCATGCGCCACTGGTTGGTGAGCAGCATGAGTGGCTGCAGCCATTCGGCCTGGTAACTGGACTTGACGTGCCACCCCCACCCCGCCACGTAGAACATCCCGACGTGGTAGAGAATAAGCAGGCCGAATGCGAGCACGCGTAAGGCATCAACATCATGACGGCGCCCATGCACACTCGCCGAAATCGCTGCGCCGTCTGCCGCCATTGCCTCGCCCTGACTTTACTCGAAGCCTAATAATGCCTGATTTATGCCAGAATCGGTCCTCAATTAAATTCAATTTCGAGATTCCGAAGGAGCAAGATCATGCGTGTTCGACCGTCGTCCGGCATTTTACTCATTGCGTTGACGCTGTTCGCCAACATCGTATCGGCCGAGACCATCGCAATCATCGGTACTGGCAATGTAGCGTCGGCGCTTGGCCCTGAATTTGCCGCGCAAGGTCACACGATTGTTTATGGTTCACGAAACCCTGACAGCGATGACGCATCGGAAACTCGTTGCCGAGACCGGAGAAGGCACGTCGGTAACGACGCCCAGCGTTGCCGTGACGGACGCGGATGTCGTCGTGCTGGCGGTACCGGGCATGTTGGTCAAAGAGATCACCGAAGGGCTGGGCGACCTGGCGGGCAAGATTGTTATCGATCCGACGAATCCGTTGATTTTCGAGTCGCAGGGCATTCGCCTCGGCGTCGCGACATCGAATACCCGGATCATTCAGGACGTCGCGCCTGATGCGGCGGTGGTCAAGGCATTCAACACGCTGAACTGGAAGACGATGATTGATCCGCAGTCGTCCGGTGGACCCGTCTCCATACCGCTCGCCGGCGAAAGCCCTGACGCGAAGACGTTCGTCGCCGGGCTGGTGACCGGGATGGGGCTGGAAGCCATCGATGTAGGCGGCGTCGAGAATGCGCGCTGGCTTGAAGGCATGGCGGTCCTGTTGCTCAACAATCGCTTCGGCTCTGGCGAGCCTTTTGACTTTCACCTGCGCAAACTGGACTGACAAACAGCGCGATTGTTCATAGCGGGAGCAATTGCAGTGGGGAGATGTTTCATGCGAAAAGAAATAAAGCCGGTCTTGTTGCTGCTCCTGTTTCTCTGCCCCTTGATGTCAATGGCGGAGGATGACTACAACGCCATCTTCAAGAAGGCGTTAGAAGCCGTTGATTTCGATTTTGAAGAGCACTGTGCATTCACCGAAACGCGTGTGGACAGCGAGCACGTATGGGTTGGTCGCTTCGACCCGCGCGCCGCAACGAACGAACGCTGGCAGATAGTCAGCGTCGACGGACGCGAGCCAACAGAAAAGGAAGTCGAAGAGTTTCAAGAAACAAAGACCCATGACCATTCGGGCGATGGAGACAAGCGCGTCCACGCGATGGTTGAGCCGGATTCGGTGGAGCTGGTCGAGGAGACAGGCGACTTCTGGTTGCTCGGCTTCACCCCCGACGAGGATCAGGAAATCATGAACAGCGTTGACGCCACGATTCGGGTCGACAAGACCACACATCGTCTTGATTACATCGATATGCGCAACCACAAGCCCATCAAGCCGGGCTACGGTGTCAGGATATCGAAACTGATTACTCGCCTGACATTCGGTCCGGCTTTCGAAGGTGGCCCTGTGGTGCCCGTGTCGACACAGGTTGAGGTGAAAGGCAGAGCCTATCTCGTGGTTTCCTTTGACGAAGAAGAACTCATCCGAAACAGCGAATTCGAGTGCGTCGGCAAGGAGCCGACCGACTACGACGAGAAAAATGGTGCCGGATAGGTGATTCGAACACCTGACCCCATCATTACGAATGATGTGCTCTACCGACTGAGCTAATCCGGCACAGATAAGCGGCGCGAAGTATAGCCTCGCCGGCCGGTTGCGAAAAGGCCCCCGGCCAATTAATCGCGGCGACTGCCAACCTTGATGAGTACCTCGACGCTGTGACTTTCCGTGCCCACCGGCAGCTCCGGCAACGAGCTGAAGCGCACGTCCTGCGCGTCGATATCGGTCAGCTCGCAGGTATCGACGTTATAGAAGTGGTGATGGGGAAAATTCGAGGAGTCGTAGTAGCGACGCTCCGGGTCCACGCAGAGCTCCTTAACGAGGCCGCGTTCTCCGAATAAATTCAAGGTGTTATAGACCGTCGCTTTGGAAACGGCGCTACCGGATTCACGCAGTTGCTCCAGGATCTGCTCGGCCGAAAGGTGCTGCGGTTTCGCCAGCAGAATCTCCGCAATCTTCAGGCGTTGCGGGGTAAGGGTAATGCCGTAACGATCGAATTTCTCGAGGATGTCGGAGCGCACCATAGCGACCGTCCTTTGAATCCAGTAATGGCGCCAAGGATACCATGAGCCTGGAGGCCCGGGTCGGGCTGCGGGAGCACTTTCCGCCCACAATGCCGACATTCAGCGCCGGCGACACACCGCACGAGCAGGTGACACTGTTGGCAGGACAAGGAGGTCCGCTATGACTCGACCGTCAACCGGCTATTCGCTCTACGAACTACTCCTGACCACGACGCTGATTGCCGCGCTGATGACCCTCGGCATTCCCTCGTTTGAGGCCATTCTGGCCCGCCAACGCCAGCAGGTCGAAGTCAACGCACTATTCCATGCCGTTCACCTGGCTCGCAAGGAGTCCATCATGCGCCGCAAGGTGGTTTCCATCTGCCCCAGCCAGGACGGGGCCCAGTGCCTGCCAGGCAGAGACTGGTCGGCTGGCTGGCTGATGTTTGAAAACAGGGACAGAGACTCGCCGCCAAGAATCGATCCGGGAGAGCCTGTGCTCCGGCGTCATCGTGTTGCCGACAATATCGTCATCTCGGCCAACCGCCGTGGCTTCACCCTGCGCTCGACCTTTCTGCGGGCGACCAACGGGACTCTTGTTATTTGTGATCGTGCCAATCGCATCCGTCCAAAGGCCCTGGTCGTCAGCTACACGGGTCGTCCACGGGTCGCATTGGCAACTCCCGCAGAGAAACCCTATACCTGCGCGGATTAAGTTAAATGCGCCGGGTCGAAATTGACCGTTCATCGGCCTCGCCAGGCCGCTTGTCGGATAATCGCGCGCCGCATGCTGCCGCTCTTTATAGTGGCGCCCATGAAAACGACATCCCAAAAGGGCTTTACGCTCTACGAACTGATGGTAACGGTATCGATCGTCGGCGTTGTATTGGCGCTCGGCGTACCGAATATGATCGCTTACAGCCAGAACAGCCGAATGACCTCAACGGCCAATGATTTCCATGCTGCCTTCCACTTTGCACGCAGTGAGGCTTCGCGGGCCAAGACGTTTATTACGATCTGTGCGAGCTCGAACTCGATGACCGCGACTCCGACCTGCACAGGTAATTGGAGCGACGGCTATATCGTGTTTCTTGATCTCGACGGCAATATAAACACGGGCGTTGGCGAGTCGATTCTGCGTGCGCAACCAGCCCTGCCGGACGAGGTTTTCATGAGAGTTGTCAACAACGCGAAATACTTCGGTTTCGCGGGAACCGGATTGGGGCGCGGCCAGGTAGGCAGCAATCCCTCACTGACGCAGGTCGTAATGTGTGATGACCGCGGCAACGGAATCGCTGCCGGCGGTAACTCTGCCGCACGCCTGTTCGTCGCAACACCGCTCGGACGTGCCACCATCCAGCGCGACAAATCGATGATCCAGGACGTACTGGACGACAACACCCTGACGTGCCCATAGGGCAAGTCGAACCGCTGCAAGCGAGTTAAGGACTGATTGCAATGACCTCGAAAAACACACAACTCCACAAGATCCGGAACCTGGCGGGCTTCTCGCTGGTCGAGGTTCTGATCGCCCTTGTCATCATGTCGGTTGGCATGCTGGGTATTGCCGGCCTCTATGTCGAAGGCATGAAGGCAGGACGGACGTCGACGTTTCGTCACCATGCAGTGACGTTGGCGGGCGATGTCGCGGATCGCATTCGCGCCAACCCGCGCGGCGGCGTCGACTACCAGGGCGTCGGTGGCAATAACAACTGTGTGCTTGGCAACGTTGATTGCAACGAATCACAGATGGCTGCCAATGACATCGCACTATGGACTACCCAGGCTGCCACGATGCTGCCAAATGGCACCGTCACGATAACCTTTGACGACACCGTCACGCCGAACACCTATCTCATTGCTGTTGCCTGGGCGGAAGCCGGCGCGCTCTCAGCGCCGAGCTACTCAATCATTATACCGACCAACCCGTTTTAGGAAGGTGATACGTATGCAGTCAACTTCATTCAATTTCGCACACCGTCAGGCCGGCCTCTCGCTGACCGAACTCATGGTCGCGCTTGCGATCGGTTCGTTCCTGATGATCGGTGCAATCACAATCTATAACCAGAGCCGCGAGGCCTTTGTCGTTAACGAGTCCATCGCTCGCGTGCAGGAAACAGCACAATTCGCGATGGATACCATCGAGGCAGACCTGCGGATGGCCAGTAACTGGGGCCGAAACAGTCGCGGACTCGCTATCGATGGTCGCTCGTTCACGACCGTCGCAGACCCGAACAACCTGACGCCGCCCGCCGACTGCGGCACGCGCTGGGTTCTCGATCTGGCGCTACCGATTGACGGCTTTAACAATAGTTACGGCCTGCCCTGCCTGCCCACTGCGGCCGCAGGCACGGCGCAATCGAATTCCGACACGATTACCCTGCGCCGCGCCAGCGTGGCCCCGGTAATCCCCGCTAACGGCCGCCTGCAGATTCAGACGTCGCGTATCGGTGGCCAGCTGTTCTATAACGGCGTAATACCCGGCATCTTCGAACCGCCGGCGGATCAGTCAGCCCCGGCGCTGGCGACAGACCCGTCCGCAACCCACAACTTGCTGGTGAACAGCTACTACGTGGCGGAAGAGTCCGAGCTGATTCCGGGAGCCCCGACGCTCCGCCGCAAAACTCTGACCATGGACGCTGGCGCGTCTGTAATTCAGGACCAGGAAGTCGCGCCGGGCGTAGAGAATATTCAGCTGCAGCTGGGCATCGATATGAATGGCGACAACACTGTCGATCGCTACGTGAATCCGGGAGACGCGGTCTATAACCCGACAGCACCGTCCGGCTTCCTGGGCGGCAGGGTGATTACAGCGCGAGTCTGGATGATCGTACGGGGACTCAACCGCGAGCCCGGCGTTCAGGACATCCAGGACTACAAACCCGGCGATGTCGACCTGGGGACCCTGTCTGATGGCTACCGCCGCATGCAGGTATCAAAAACCATACTTCTACGCAACGCCAGATCCTGATTAAGAGAATAACTATGAGAACTTTTAATAAGTCAATCGGTAAACACAACAGACAGCGAGGCGCGGTTCTTGTTATCAGCCTTCTGCTGCTCGTTGTCATCACGACGCTCGCAATTTCGGGCATGAATACGGCAACGACCGAACTCGCGATGGCACGAAATGACCAGAACTACGAGTATGCGTTTCAGGCCGCGGAAACGGGCCTCGAGAACATAATGGCGAGAGGACGATTTGTTCCTTCTCCGACACCGCTCGACCTGGGCGAGAGTTACGTCACCGGCAGCACGAGCGACAAGTACGAAGGAACGCTTATCTACGAGGCGCCGACGCTGGTGCCGGACAGCGCATTCAGTCTCGGCGTAGGTAGCGGCATCTCTGCTTATCACTTTCTCGCTACCTCGGAAGCGAAGTCGATGCGCGCGGTGAGCGCGACTGACCGTGACTCGAGCGCGTTGCACACACAAGCATTTTACGTCGTCGGTCCTGGGGACGATTCACTCTAGATTTGGCACGGAGCATTCTGATGAAATCAATTATAACCGCCCTCCTTTCGCTGCTGCTGGTAATGAGCACGGCCACGATGGCACAGAACTACGCACCAACCCGAACCTACGAAGTACTGGTTGACGCAGTGCGTTTGCCAAGCAGCGCAAGCGGCACCATGACGGTCAAGGAATGCGATGACTGCGACTACGAGACCTACCGCGTGACGGAGCGAACCGTTTACTCGGTCGACAGCAAGAACATGCGACTGGAAGATTTTCGTCGCGCTCATTGAAGAACTCAGGCTCGATGGAAACCACGTCGTCAACGTAAGACGTGATATTCAGAGCAATACGATCGCTAAAGTGTTTGTGTACACGCAATAAGCGGCTCAGAAAGGATACTGGGGACAGAATTATGAATACTCATTTAAACAGAACACTTTCGATCGCTGCATCGTTGCTCGTCACGATAGTGGCCGGCGCACCAGCTATCGCGGACGACACGGAACTGCTGATTGTCGATCCTGGCAACACATCCGCAACGCCGCCGAACATCATGTTCATTCTCGATACGTCGGGAAGTATGGGCGACCCGGTCGATACGACACGGCCGTATGACAATACACGGACCTACTCTACGGGCTCTTGCGACACCGACAAGTTCTATTGGACCACACTGGACGTCGAGCCGAGCTGTGTCGGCGGCACCAATACCCAATTCGTGAACGAGGCGGCTTTCGTCTGTAATGATGCAACGCTCCGTATGAGCGGCATTGGCGCCTATACGGGCGTCATGGTGCAGTACCGAGCCGACGGCACCGGTTCCGAACGCTGGCAGCAATTGGAAATCGGTAATGCCACCGGGATGGTTGAGTGTCAGAACGACGCCGGTGTGCACGGCAACGGCACGACCGGAGACTATTATGCTCAGGCCGGGACGGATCTTGCACCGTTCATATCGGATGAAAATGCTGCACTGACCTGGGGCAGCGGCGACGCGACGCAGGCCTATACCATTTATGACGGTAACTACCTGAACTGGAAGGAAACTCCGGAAACGGCAAGTCTCCCCAAGATCGACATCATGAAGCAGGTAACGAAAAACCTCATGAACGCGATCGAAGACGTGAACGTGGGCGTCATGCGTTTCACCGGATCTGACGGCGGACGCGTACTGCATGCCATCAGCCCGATCAATTCCGATCGCGCGGCCGTTTTGGCAAAAATCAACGGGCTCGTCGACGGCGGTGCCACGCCGCTGGCGGAGGCGTTGTATGAGTCGGCACTGTACTGGCGAGGACTGGGAGCCGACTACGGCAACCTGCAGCTGGACGCAACAACAATGTTGCCGACCGGCGATATCGATCCCAAAGCGTTTGTCGGCGAGACGCCGGGCACTTATCACAGCCCAACGATGCCCGTATGTACACGCAACTTCAACGTGCTGCTGAGTGACGGCATGCCGGTGAATGACGCAGGCGCACAGACCAAGGCCCTGACTCTGCCGGACTTTGGCACCACACCCTGCGATGGCACCGGCGATGGTCGCTGCCTTGACGACATCGCAGAGTACCTGTCAAAGGTCGATATCAGTTCGACGACGACCGGACCACAGGTGGTAACCACGCATACGATTGGCTTCGATATTGACCTGCCGATTCTGAAATCGGCGGCCGAGCGATCGGGCGGCGATTACTATCTCGCGGAGAATGCCGAAACGCTGACGACCGTTCTGATGCGCATTATTGAAAGCATCGTCGACAAGGGTCTGTCATTCACAGCGCCGGCTGTCGCGGTTAACACGTTCAATCGTACGCAGAACCTGAACGATCTTTATATCTCGACGTTCCTGCCGGACGCGAAAGTACACTGGCCGGGTAACCTCAAGAAGTACCAGATCACTGGCGGCGTTATTCAGGATGCTGACGACGAGGATGCGGTTGATCCGGATTCCGGCTTTTTCAAGAACACGGCGCGCAGCATCTGGACGCCGGTTGGGACGAATGACGGCACTGATGTAAGGATCGGCGGCGCAGCCAACAAGCTGCCGCTCTCAGATGATCGCAAAGTCTATACGAACTATGGCACCTCCAGCGATCTGACCGCCGGCAACAACGTCATCACACCAGGCAACGTGTCGGACTTCACCGATGCCGATTTCGGCCTCACCGGCGCCCCGGGTGAACCGACCCGCGAAGACGTTATTCGCTGGGCGCGTGGCCAGGATATTCTCGACGACGACGGTGACGGCTCGACCATCGACACGCGTTATGTGATGGGCGATCCGCTGCACTCACAGCCGGCGGCAGTCGCGTACGGCAGCGACCCCGACGATCCCGAGGTCGTTGTCTTTACAGCAACCAATGACGGCTATTTTCATGCTATCGATGGCGAAACGGGCGTAGAACTCTGGTCGTTCATCCCGAAGCAGTTCCTGTCGCAACTGCCTGAGTTAATGCTCAACGGCAATTCGACCTACAAACAGTACGGCATCGACGGTGACATCGTTCCTGTCGTCGCTGATCTGGATGACAACGGCATCATCGACGGCGACGACTTCATTTACGTCATCTTCGGGCTGCGTCGCGGTGGTACCACGTACTACGCTCTGGATATTACGGACAAGGACAGCCCGGAACTCCTGTGGACGGCCGACTATCCTGAATTCGGCCAGAGCTGGAGCAAGCCGGTGGTCGCGCGAGTTGACATGGTGCACACGGGCCTTAATGACGAGAAAGCGGTCGTAATTATCGGTGAAGGCTACGACACCGTTCATGACACGGCGGCGCTGCCAAGCAACGCTGACAACGTCGGCGCCGGCATCTCAATGCTCGATCTGATGTCGGGTGAACGCCTCTGGCGAGCCGGTCGAGCTGATGCGGACCTCGAACTCTCGGAGATGACCCGTGCATTTCCCAGCCAGGTTCGAGCCATCGACTTCAGCGGCGACGGCTTCATTGATCGTCTTTACGCTGTCGATGTCGGCGGCCAGTTGTTCCGCTTCGACCTGTACCGGAACGAGCCTCCAGCGGACCTCGTAACCGGCGGTGTGATTGCACGATTCGGTGGCGAAGGTGTTGCCACTGCCGGTGCCACAGATACGCGTCGCTTCTACTCCGCACCGGACGTATCGATATTCACGGACAAGGTGCTCAACCGACGCTTTCTCGCCATCGGCTTGGGTAGTGGTTACCGCGCCCACCCGCTGGATGTCAGTGCGACGGACGTGTATTACTCGCTGAGAGACACGGATCTATTCGCGAAGCTCGATCAGGACGCTTACGACAACTACACGATTGCACTGGACGGCAACATGACGGAAGTCAGCGGCCAGGTGAATACGGAAATCGGCAGCACCAGTCGAGGCTGGAAATTTACATTGCCAGCCGGGCAGATGATGCTCTCAGCGTCCGCTACGTTTGATAATTCGGTGTTCTTCATCGGTTATGAGCCCGATGTGCTGTCAGCGGCAACCTGCCAGGTTGCGCCGGGCAACAACTATCTCTATCGCGTCAATGTGGCTAATGGCGACCCCGTGGCCAACAACCTCGACACGATGACGCCGGGCGAGAGCAACGCAGCGCGCACCACGGCACTGCAGCAGGGCGGCATCGCCCCGACGCCGGCGTTCCTGTTCCCCGGTGCACCGGATCCGTGTACGGGTGCTGCCTGTTCACCGCCGCCGATCGGCTGCGTCGGTGTTGAGTGCTTCAACCCGGGCTTTACGAATAACCCTGTACGGACACTTTGGACGCAGGACGGGATTGAATAATTGAGCAGTGGTTCCGGGCTTTTTCGGCCCGGAACCCGGACAATTTAGCGAAGGTTTGACTGATTACGGAACGGGCATTTAGACGCAGGACGCGGCGCCCATAAAGGACAGATTCGGAGTGAAGAAGATGACTATTCGCAAGACATTGATCGCTACATTACTACTGCTTGGCGCACCCGCATTCGCGTTGATCGATGCCATCGAGGTAACACCCGATAACATCATTCTCCCAGGCACCACGAACGGCACGATGACATTCAAGCCGTGTGTGGGAGAGTGTGACGAGGACCATAAAAGAGCACGCCTGACCGCCGATACAAAGTTTGTAGTCGACGGCGAAGCTGTCAAATTTGAAGAGTTCAGGAGGGACCACGCCACCTTGAGACGTAGCAAGAATAGCTACGCGTTGGTGAGCTACGAAACAGACACGAATACCGTCACAAACATAGAGATGAGTCGGTAGACACTTTTTACATGTGACTGACTGAGTAAATTAGTCACGGATTGACTGAAAGAGGAATGGACCCATGTTTACGTCCAGAAAACGCACCGCTTGGGCAGGTGTAGGACTGCTGCTCTCACTGACTATCTCGTCTCCCGTATGGGCCGACGACGTTGAGCTATTGCTATCGACGCCGGGACTAAGCGGCGCCGCACGGCCCAACCTGCTTTTCATCCTCGATTCCTCAGGAAGTATGACGGGCGAAGTCCCTACGCAGAATCCGTACGACGCGACCGAGGTCTACGCCGGCGACTGTGACGACAGCATGTACTACTGGAAGTATGGCAGCAGCAGCAGCGTTCCGAACTGTGGCAGCAACTACAAGTTCGACAAAGACATGTTCGACTGCCAGCAGGGCATCACGCAGATAGCTACCGCAGGCAAATTCGTCGATATCCTGGCCATGTACAGGCAGGGCGGCAGGTGGAAGTGGCGTGATCTCGACCGCTGGCAGGACGACAGGCGCGTCGAGTGTGAGGAAGACTCCGGTGTCCATGGTCACATAAGCGACAATACGACGACCGAACCTTATGCGAAATCGCGGTTCCCGCAGGATCTTACAGACGACCACCTTTATACCATCGAGTTCTGGTAGCGAAGTCAACTGGGGCAACATGAATGGCATCAAGACCGTCTACGACCCTAACTACCTGAACTGGTACCACGGCCCCAGCAGCGATAATCTCCGCAAGACAGATATTCTCAAGGCCGTAACAAAGAACGTGCTGGGCTCCATGAACGACGTCAATGTCGGCTTCATGCGCTTTGACGGCAATGACGGCGGCCCGGTCATGTTTGGGCTGAAGAACCTGGATTTGAATCGTACTGCGGCCAACACGATTGTCGATAATCTTCCCGCCAGCGGCAACACGCCGCTGTCAGAAACGTTGTACGAGGCTGCGCGCTATCTATCGGGCATGAGCCGCGACTACAGCGACTACGAGGATACAGACACGGATGCGCTGCTGGCTGCGAATACGTCGGCCAATTACAAACAGCCGGTAGAGTACTCCTGCTCGAAGAACTTCGTTGTCTTGCTGACTGACGGCTTGCCGACAGCGGACCGTGACATTTACGGCAAGATCACAAACCTGCCGGGCTACGGCACGGTAACCGGTCGCACCGGCTGCGCTGGTGCGGACGTGAATGGACAATGCCTTGATGACGTCGCCGACTACCTCGCCAAAGCCGACCTGAATACGTCCGTCGATGGCATACAATCGGCAACTACCCATACGATCGGCTTCGCGCTCCCGGCGGACGATGCCGACAGCGCGGGCGTCTATCTGACGGAGGTCGCGAATGCCGGTGGCGGCGAATACTTCGTGGCCAACGATGTCGCCACGCTCACCGAGGCGTTGACGCAAATCACCAGCGATATCTTCAAGCGGGATATCTCGTTCACGGCTCCGGCGGTTGCCGTCAACGCGTTCAACCGAACGCAGCACCTGAACGATCTGTACGTATCGGTATTCCGCGCCAAGGACGAAGTACACTGGCCCGGTAACATGAAGAAATACCTGATCAAGGGTGTTGGTATCGAGGATGTCCTCGAAAACAATGCGATTGATCCCGATACCGGCTATTTCGCCGACACGGCCAAGAACTTCTGGCAAACGGGTGCGACGGCGGATGGCGCCGACGTCTACAGAGGCGGTACCGCTAACCTGCTGCCTTCAGCAGCGACGCGCAAAGTCTATACGAACAATGGCGCCGTCAACCTGACGACCGCGACGAACTGGCTGTCGCCTGCGAATATCCTGAACTTCACCGAGGCCGACTTTGGTCTGCTCGGCACGGCCGGCGAGCCCTCGATGATCGACATCATCAACTGGGCACGCGGCATGGATATCAAAGACGATGACAAGGATGGCGATGTCACCGAGCAGCGGAATGCGATGGGCGACACGTTGCATGCGCAGCCGGCCGCCGTTGTCTATGGTGACACTGACGGCAGCTACGATGTCGTTATCTACACGGCTACCAACAACGGTTATCTGCACGCCATCGATGCCGATACCGGCGAGGAGAAGTGGGCGTTTGTTCCGCACGAATTGCTCGAGAACATGGCCGGGCTTTACGCTAACGAAACCGTCAACTACAAGACCTATGGTCTGGACGGTGACGTGATACCGGTCATTTACGATGCCAACAACGACGGTGTTATCAGCACGCTGACCGACTTTGTCTACCTCGTGTTTGGCATGCGCCGCGGCGGCGACAATTACTACATGGTCGAGGTCACCGACCCCGACAGCCCCAAGCTTCGCTGGGTTCGTACTTTCCCGGAAATCAGCCAGAGCTGGTCACCTCCGGTCATAGCCAAGATCGATATCGACAGCAACATACATACGAGCACTCAGAACGCCGTGATCGTTATCGGTGCGGGCTACGATACCGTACACGATTCCCCCGACCATCCTGATGACCCGGACGGCGAAGGTGCTGGCATCTTCATGCTGGATCTCGAGACCGGTGACCGTATCTGGAGAGCGGGCCTGGATAACGGGGCCGAGCTGCAGAGTGATGAGATGACACGTGCCATCCCGGGTCGGATTCGCGTCATCGACCTGAACGGCGACGGGCTTGCAGATCGCATGTATGCCGCGGACCTTGGCGGCCAGATATGGCGCTTTGACATCACCAACGGCGAAGATCCGGACGACCTGGTTGCGGGCGGCGTAATCGCACAGTTCGGCGCCGAGGCCCTGAGCTCGCCAGATGAGGCGGATACGCGACGTTTCTACACGACACCGGACGTCTCGATCTTCACGGATAAGCTGCAGAACCGCCGTTACCTTGCTGTCAGCATTGGCAGCGGTTATCGGGCACATCCGCTCGATAACGACGCCGCGGATCGCTTTTACTCGCTTCGCGACCCGGATCTGTTCAACAAGCTGACCCAGTCTCAGTACAATAGCTACTCGATCGTCGACGACGATGACCTGACTGAGATCAGCGGCACCTATGGAACAGCTATTCCGTTGAACAAGGACGGCTGGAAACTCACATTGCCACCCAATGAGAAGGTCCTGTCCGACTCACAGACTTTCGACAATTCGGTTTACTTCGTGACGATGGAGCCGACGGTGGATTCTTTGGATCCCTGCCAGGCTGGCCTCAGTGTCAATCGCCTGTATCGACTGGATATCGTGAACGGCGACCCGGTCATCGATTACGGCACGACAGTTCCGACCGACCCGGATGACATTGACGCTGCACGCGTTACCAGACTCGAGCAGGGTGGTATCGCGCCGAAACCGCAGTTCTTCTTCCCGAGCCCGACTGATCCGAACTGCACAGGTGACGAATGTTCGCCGCCGCCGGTGGCTTGTGTCGGCGTTGAGTGTTTCGACCCGGGTTTCCCGAACTTCCCGGTTCGCACACTCTGGACGCAGGACGGTATAGAATAGTCAGGTCTGAATGGCCAGGCGCACAGTAGGAAAATGACAATGCAAATGCGTAAGTACATGCACGGCGTCACGCTGATGGAGCTGATGATCGTAGTCGTGATCATCGGTATCCTGACTGCGATCGCTTTTCCGAACTACCGTGAGTTCGTCGCACGCGCCAAGCGCGCCGAGGCTAAGGCGGCGTTGCTGAAACTCGCCACCTCGCAGGAAAAGTTCTACCTGCAAAACAGTCGATTTGGCAGCCTCGCCGAGCTTGGTTACTCGTCCGACCAGACGGAGACCGGCGCTTACACGCTTACCGTTGCGGCAAACCCTTCCTGGGCCGGTTAATTTCCGGGCCCAGGCAACCTACAACGTTGATGACAACGAAGCCACGAAGTGCAGCTGGTTTCGCATTGATGGCGGCGCTACCAAGACCTCGTATCCCTACACTGACTGCTGGACGCGAAAGAACTAGGTCTGGCTACCGGAATCCGGGCCGCCTTTCGAGCCTGCCTCAGTCTCGATCGCTGCCTTTTCACGGCCCGAGAAAAACAGCGCATCTATGATTAACAAAGCGGCGCCGACAGAAATGCCGGCGTCCGCCACGTTAAAAGAAGGGAACGCCCAGTTTCCAAACCAGACCTGAATGAAGTCTGTGACGTGCCCCAGGCGAACACGGTCGATCAGGTTACCTACCGCTCCACCAAGCACGAAGGCCAGTCCGATCGAGAGGATGGCCTGCCCTTCTCGTCGAATTCGCCAGATCCAGACGGCAATGACCACACTGACCGCCGATGCAAGAACCACGAAAAACCAGCGCTGCCAGCCACCGGCATTCGCCAGGAAGCTGAATGCGGCACCCGAATTCTTCTGGTGCGTCAGGTTTACGAAGCTGTTGATCGGCACTCGATCATAGAGCGGCACCCATTCGACAATCGCCCACTTCGTAACCTGATCAGCGATCACTATGACCAGGGCGACGACCATCCAGGCGATGAATCGTGCATTTCCCGAACTAACTTCTACTTGTTTGTTCAATTTTATCTTCCTGTCACACGGCCAGCGCAGCCAGCGCATTACGCGCATTCTCTGCATCAATGGCCATTTGCGCAACCAGCTCGTCTACGGACGCAAACTTCTCCTCGGCGCGCAGGTGAGCGAGAAAGTCTACCTGTATGTATTCACCATAGATTTCCCGATCGAAATCAAACAGGTGGACCTCCAGCAGCGGCTTGCACAAATCGAAAGTCGGCCGAGTCCCGAGGCTGGCGACACCGTCAACGGGGCCCTCATCCAGACCCGATACACGAACCGCGAATATACCGAGTACGGCGCTCTGGCGCCGTCGAATATCGACATTTGCCGTCGCATAGCCCAGCGAGCGACCTACCTTCCGGCCCTTAACGACCTTGCCTGACATGCGGTAAGGCCGACCCAGAAACGCCGCTGCACGCTGCACGTCGCCCTCTGCGAGAGACTCACGGATGACCGTGCTGCTGACTCTGACCTCATCGACGACGATGCTGGCAACCTGTTCCACACTGAAGTCCAGCGCCCTGCTCGCCCGTATCAAGTGCTCGACAGTGCCTTCACGCCGACTTGCAAACTGGAAATCGTCACCGACGACGACGTGGCGTGCATTCAGGCCATGCACCAGTATCTGCCGAATGAAGGCATCGGCCTTGATACTGCGCATTGCCGGGTCGAAGCGTGGACAATAGAAAATGTCGATGCCGAAGTCAGCAAGCGTCTCGAACTTTTCGCGAAACCTCATCAGCCGCGCCGGCGGGCTGGACGCCGCAAAGAACTCCTTCGGCGTGGGCTCGAAACTCATAACGACCGATGGCCGCTGACTGTCTCGTGCTTCCCGGGTCACCCGATCCAGCAGCTGTTGATGTCCAAGATGCACGCCGTCGTAGGCGCCGATTGTCACCACACTGCCGTTTGCCAACGCCCGATGCGGAAGGTCAGCCAGATGTCTTACCAGTCGCATGCTAGTGGGCTCTCAGGCGAAACTGCGATGGCCGCATGCCAAGAACGAGTAACGCCAGAAAATAGCTTGTGGCGCCCGCGACTACGGATGCGCCGAGCCAGTAAATGCGGTCCATCAGCGTCACTTCGAGCCACCAGTCCAGTGGGCGACCGAGCTGAAAGAGAACCGCGCACATTACGAGGTTCGCGAATGCGACCCGAAAAAGAAGCCGTAACCAACCGGCGGAATGACGAATGACGTCGTCTTTACGCAGTCCGCGATACAGCAGACCGGCGTTCAGTATCGCCGCGGCGGACGTCGCCGCCGCCAGGCCCACGTGCGGTCCCGCAAAACCGGCGGCGGTCAGATACCATGCCGACGCAATGCTTAAGACAAGGTTGGCACCGAGAGCGACCAGCCCGACGCGAACCGGTGTACGCGTGTCCTCGCGGGCAAAAAACGCCGGCGCGAGAATCTTGACGAAGGAAAACCCGATAAGGCCTACCGCATACGCACGTAGCGCATACATCGTCATGGCAACCGAATTCTCATCGAAGATACCACCGAAAAACAACGTCGCGATCAGCGGTCCGGCAAGTACAATCAATCCGGCAGCCGCCGGCACAACGATGAGCAAGGCAAGCCGCATGGACCAGTCCAGCGTCTGTGAAAACTCTGTCTTGTCGTCGCTGGCCCAAAGCCGGGACAAGGTCGGCAAGGTCACCGTTGCGAGTGCGATACTGAAAAGTCCCAGCGGGAACTCCATCAGCCGGTCCGAGAAATACAGGTAACTGATGCTACCGACCGGCAACAGCGAG
This sequence comes from uncultured Gammaproteobacteria bacterium, assembly GCA_963760395.1. GTDB lineage: Bacteria > Pseudomonadota > Gammaproteobacteria > Steroidobacterales > Woeseiaceae > UBA1847. Next base: position 186,639 of record CAVXCX010000012.1, on the reverse strand, counting down.
GCAATTATCCCCCCAACCAGCACATTGATCTGCGCCACGGATGAGCCAAAGATGGCCGGCACCATCAACCGAAAAGCGCGGCGTACGCCTTCGTGACGCGGCGACCAGATCGGCCGGGGAAAAGCATGAATGTTGGCCAGGAACGGCAGCTGAAAAAGCAGCTGCAAAATACCGGCGACCAGAATCGCATAAGCGAGCGCCATCACAGGCTGTTCGAGATGCGGCGAGACCCAGACAGCCGCGGCGATCAACACGACGTTCAAAATGACCGGCGTAAAGGCAGGAACGCCGAAACGGCCGTAGGTATTCAGAATTCCTCCCGCAAACGCTGTTAGCGAAACAAACAGCAGATACGGAAACGTGAAACGCAGCATCAACGCCGCGAGGTCGAAGTCGCCACCGTCGCCCACGAAGCCGGGAGCAACAATGAACACCAGCAAGGGCGCCGCGATGACGCCGGCCAGCGTTACAAAAAACAGGACAATGCCAAACGTACCGGAGACCGCATCGACGAATTCACGCGCCTCGGAATGGTCGTGCTTCTCCCGGTAACGCGCCATCACCGGAATAAAGCCGGCGGAGAATGCGCCCTCTGCGAAGAAGCGACGCAGCATATTCGGGATGCGTTGTGCGACCAAAAACGCGTCCATCACCAGCGAGGCGCCGAAATAGCGTGCAAAAACGACGTCCCTGACCAGCCCCAGAATCCTGGAAATGAGCGTCATACCGCTGACGACCGAGGTCCTCAGCGCCAGTTTCACTCCACTGTTCTGTTTTCTGGTCGGCATGGGAGCGCTGAGTTTAGCCCAAAAAACACTTAAAATCAGTCATTTACACATTATGTCGAGCTTGGAGCGCCTGCTGTCTGAATGCCCATTGACAACGCCTCCCCAGCCGCGAATAATACGCGGCTCTTTGAGAGCAGGACGCGGAAAAACCAGTGGCAAACATCAAATCAGCTCAAAAGCGCGCTCGTCAGGCGGAGAAGACCCGGAAGCACAATATGGGCCTTCGCTCCATGATGCGCACGCAGATCAAGAACGTCGTAAATGCCTGTGACGCCGGCGATAAAGACAGCGCCGTAGCCGCTTATAAAGCTGCCGTGCCGGTCATCGATAGCATGATCAACAAAGGTATCGTAACCAAGAACAAAGCAGCGCGGCATAAGAGTCGCCTGAATACGCGAGTCAAAGCACTGTCCGCGTAAGCGCTGACAACAGTTACAAAAAAGCCGGGCCCGCAGATGCGGGCCCGGCTTTTTTTATAACCTGCCTAGATTGAGGCTGGATTAAATTCCTCGTCGGCGTCCGCCTCCTCGATCAGCTTCTCCAGCTCCTGCATTACCGCCCGACCAAGTGCCTCAGTGCCACTGCCGGTTGCGGCGCTGACTTCAAACACCGGCCCACTCCACTGCAGCGACTCCAGCAACATCTCGCGGGCGACGCTGAGATCGTCCTCGGCGAGAAGGTCAGTCTTGTTGATAACCAGCCAGCGCGGTTTGGCTGCAAGTTCTTCTGAGAATTGCGACAACTCAGCCGCTATGGCCTTTACTTCATTAGCCGGCTCGACGTTCGGGTCAAGCGGTGCAATATCGACGAGATGCAATAGCAGCCGTGTCCTCTGCAAATGTTTGAGGAACTGGATACCGAGTCCGGCACCTTCCGACGCGCCCTCGATGAGACCGGGAACATCCGCCATCACGAAGCTCTGCAACTGACCGACGCGCACCACGCCAAGATTCGGGTGCAGAGTCGTGAAAGGATAATCCGCAATTCTGGGTTTCGCCTGGGACATCGCGGTGATCAACGTGGACTTGCCGGCATTAGGCATGCCCAACAGACCGACATCTGCCAGTACCTTCAGCTCCAGCTTCAGGTGCCGGCCTTCCCCTGGCGTTCCGTTCGTCGTCTTGCGCGGCGCGCGGTTAGTGCTGCTTTTGAAGCGCGTATTGCCCTGCCCGCCACGGCCGCCCTCGGCGACTTTCTGCCGCTGTCCCACCCGTGTCAAATCACAGATCAGTTCGCCGGTGTCGACGTCGTGTACAACCGTCCCACAGGGAATCATTACTTCCAGGTCGTCCCCGGAAGCACCTGTTCTGTTCTGCCCGGCGCCACCCTGCCCGCCTTCCGCTTTGAACCGTCGCGCTACGCGAAAGTCCGCAAGCGTATTCAAGGAGCCATCGGCAACCAGGTAGACGCTGCCACCATGCCCACCGTCTCCGCCATCCGGTCCGCCGCGTTCCACGTACTTTTCCCGGCGAAAACCCAGACAGCCATGGCCGCCGTTACCGGCCTGTACGCGAATGGTTGCTTCGTCGACGAATTTCATCTGAGTGCCAGTCTATGGTTGAGAAACGAAAAACCCCGCTACAGCGGGGCTTCGTAAGAATTATTTCGGCCACCGCGAGTGCGCTCGCAGGGCGTTGTCCGATCTATGCGTCTACGACGCTGACGAACTGCCTGCTCTGCGGGCCCTTCTTTTCAAACTTAACGTGCCCGTCTTTCTTGGCAAATAACGTATGGTCACGGCCGAGTCCGACGTTGACACCCGCATGAAAACGCGTGCCGCGCTGGCGAACGATGATATTGCCAGCCGTAACTTTCTGGCCACCATAGATCTTTACGCCTAGGCGTTTACTTTCCGAATCGCGACCGTTCTTAGTACTGCCGCCTGCTTTCTTATGTGCCACTGTATTACACCTGTTCGTTTCATGACTCGAGACAAGCCCGAGCTTCGTTAATTACTTGTCGGCTTTCTTGACAGCCTTTTTCTTGGCCGCCGGTTTCTTGCTCGCCGCCTTCTTTGTAGCAGCCTTTTTCGGCGCTGCTTTCTTGGTTGCCGTCTTCTTCGCCGCAGCCTTTTTCTTCGGGGCCGCCTTCTCGGCTGCCGGCTCATCGCTCTTCGGTGCCGCTTTCTTGGCGCCCGAAGCCTTGATGCCGGTGATCTCTACCTCAGTAAAGAACTGCCGATGCGTACCCTGGCGCAGATAATTCTTCCGACGCTTGAATTTCACGACCGGAACCTTGCGGCTCTTACCCTGCCGCAGCACTTTCGCGCTTACGGAACTACCGGCTATAACCGGATTGCCCATCTTTATGTCACTGCCCTCGCCAATCAAAAGTACGTCGTCGAAATCGACTGATGCACCCTCTTCGGCCTCAATCTTCTCGAGACGAAGGACGTCACCTTTTGCCGCGCGGTACTGTTTGCCGCCAGTGCGAAAAACCGCATACATTATGTTTGCTCCATTGCGTTCGCTGCGCCTGGCGCAACCAACTGAGAAATATGACTTTTTTTGTAGCGTGACAACTTCAGGCGCAAGCGCCTGTCTGGCGAACGCCACAAAAGAGCGGGAATTCTATAGACTCAGCGCCCCCGGGTCAACGTCGGCGGCATAGGAAATTTTTCCTTATTTCAATGGCTTGCAGCCTCGCAACCAGCGCTCCAAAAGCAGCGACCGTATCGCCAACAGGAATGCTTTCAGGCATTATCTCAAAACCTATGCAAGTTGCAGAAAAAACACCACAGGCACTCGATTTCGATGACGTCGTTGCGATCGCCGAAACGGACCGACAGGCCGTGGATCAGCTTATCGCGGAAAGCCTCGAGAGCGACGTTGCGCTGGTCTCGCAAGTTTCCCAATACATCGTAATGAGCGGTGGCAAACGGCTGCGTCCGCTAGTCGTTCTGTTAGCTGCCCGAGCACTGGGCTATGCCGGCGAGCAGCATATTCGGGCCGCAGCCATTATCGAGTTCATCCACACGGCAACATTGCTGCATGACGATGTGGTCGACTCGTCTGACCGACGCCGCGGCATGGATTCCGCGAACACGGTCTTTGGTAACCAGGCCAGCGTCCTCGTTGGTGATTTTCTTTACTCGCGCTCCTTCCAGATGATGGTCGACATTGACGACATGCGCGTCATGCAGATTCTTGCCGATGCTACGAATACCATCGCTGCCGGCGAAGTCATGCAGCTCATGAATGTCCACAATCCGGACACCAGTGAAGACGAGTATCGCCAGGTCATCTACCGCAAAACAGCACGGCTATTCGAGGCAGGCGCACAGATTGCGGCAGTGTTGGCGGGTCGCGACCGTTCAGACGAGGCCGCGATGGTTCGGTACGGCCAGAATCTGGGTACCGCATTTCAGCTTGTCGACGATGCACTGGATTTCAATGCCTCTGCGGAGGAGCTCGGCAAGAACCTCGGCGATGATCTTGCAGAAGGCAAAGCGACGTTGCCGCTGATCTACGCAATGCAGGTTGGTTCCCGGGATGAGCGCGCGCTGATTCGTAAGGCCGTCGTTGACGGTGGACTCGACAAACTGGATGTTATCCAGTCGATCATCGAGTCGACAGGCGCCCTCGCCTATACCGAAAAACGCGCACATGAGGCCGCTGACATTGCGATCGCGGCTTTAACCGGTATCCCTGATTCGCCGCACAAGCAGGCGCTGATATCGATTGCCGAGTTCGCCGTCAAACGGCGATCGTAGCTTGGTGTAACGACTAGATGGACCGATTCAATACGCCATGGCGGGTTACGTCGGCGGCCATCTACACGACACCAACCGATTCACGGGTGTACGGCACACTCGACATCGACGTTACCGACGCGAAACGGTTCCTGGATAAGAAGCGTGCGGAAGGCGTGAAAATCACAATGACGCATCTGGCCACCGCCGTATTGGCGCGGGCGGTCGCGTTCGATGTACCCGAGATGAACTGCTTCATTCGTCGGGGAGCGGTGGTTGGCCGGCAGCGGCTCGATGTGATGGTGCCGGTGTCCGTTGGCGGTGATGCTGGCGTTACCGCGGCAATCATCAAGGACGCACATGCGAAGCCGGTCAGTGATATCGCCGAAGAGCTTCGTAGCAAGGCATCGATCGGACGGTCAGGCGTAGAGATCAAGGCAGTGCAGAATAAGTATCTCTTAAACCGCATACCCTGGCCGCTGCGGCGGCCGGTCTTCCGTTTCCTGAAGTGGATTACGGTCGACCTGGGACTGGAAATAAAGGCGCTGGGTTTATCGGCTCACAGTTTCGGTTCGTTCGTTGTTTCCGACATCGGCAGCTTCGGCCTAAACACAGGCATGACTGCGCTGATGCCAGCGGCCAAGGTACCGGCCGTAATCGTGCTCGGCAAGATCGAGGAAAAACCCGTGGTTCGCCGCGGCGAGATTGTGATTCGCACAATATTGCCGCTCACAGGCACATTCGATCATCGCATTGTCGATGGCATGCAGATTGGCAAGCTGGCGCGCGGTATCAAACGTAATTTCCGCAAACCGGAGTGGCTCGATGACGTCCCGCGAACCGAACTCGAATCCTGCCTGTTTGCGCCGCGCGACTGAATGCCGGGACCATCAGTCGGACTGCAGTGCGAGCACCGGGTCAAGGCGCGCCGCGGAAACCGCCGGATAGACACCGAAACCGACGGCGATAGCCATGCAAACGATAACAGCGACAATCATCACAAGCAGTGACCACGCGACCGCCCAGCCGGCGAATGTTGCGATCGAATAAGCGAGCACGATTCCCAGAAATACGCCCATGCCGGCGCCAATCAGCGCGATCACCGTTGCTTCAACGAGGAATTGCCGGACGATGTCAATTTCACGCGCGCCTACCGCACGCAGCAGGCCTATTTCCGATTTTCGTTCCATCACGCTCGCGAGCATGATGTTCATGATTCCGATACCACCTACCAGCAACGAAATGCCCGCGACGGCCGACATCACGATAGTGAAGATCCGTTGCGTTTGCTGGTGCTGTGCCAGGAGTCTTGCCGGCACGATGATCTGGTAGTCATTCTGCTCGCTGTGACGGCGATCCAGCAGATGCTCGATCGCATCGGACGCCCTCGCAGGCGCAACGCTGCCGTCGATACGGATCTTCAGCGAATCCAGCTCAGCGGCCAGCCCATCGCGTTTCAAGCGCGCCAGGCCCGCCTGCAAGGGCAGGTACACATGACTGCTCTCACCCCCAATCTCGCGGCCCTCGAATTGCGTGTCCGGAAGCTGACGATCGCGCAGCACCCCAATGACTTCCAGCCACAGGTGATTGACCTTGATGGTTTTTCCGATGGCGTCACCATTCGGGAAGAGTTCTCGCGCGGCAATGCTGCCGAGCACAGCAACCTGTGCAAACGAACGATCGGCGGCAGCATCGAAGAGTTCGCCACGATGCGCCTCGAGACTGGAGAGGTCGAAATAGGACGGGCTGACGGCAAGTACGTCGGCCCGGCTCTGACCTTCACGGCTGAATAGCGTCCAGGTTCGAAAGCGTGCGATTCCGGCGAAGCTTTCTACGAACGGCAACGTCCGCTTGATCGATTCCGCATCACGAACATTGAGCCCTGCCGAATACTTGCGTACTTCATTGAGCGACTCACTATCAAGTTCGCGGGCTTCAACAATAAGATTTCGCAGACCCATACCCTCGATGAGCTCCAGTGCCTGTCGCTTGCCGCCTTCGCTTACTGCCAGCATTGCGATGACTGCGCCAACACCGAAGACCATGCCAAGCAATGTGAGCGCCGTACGCATACGATGATGCGCAAGCTGGCCAAGTGCCTGACGGACGTCCAGCCGCAGATTGACAAGTGACTGATTCATCTGCCGGAGTCCGCCGGAAGCACCAGGTTCACACGCTCGCCTTCCTCCAGCCCGTTCGTGACTTCCACGAGATCGGGACTTCGCTGACCAAGCGTAACTTCGCGGCGCTCGCTGCTACGACCGTTCTCTACGAACACATAAGTATTGCCGGCCTCTCCGTATACCGCCTGGGCCGGTATGACGATACCGCCACTGATCTCGCCAGTTACAACTTCACCGCGCAACCGACTGCCAACCCGCATGAGGTCAGCGTCGACCTCGTCAACGATGGCATCGACACTAAAGAACTTCTGCGGGTCTGTTCGATCTCTGGGGCTTGCGACGGGCGAAAGTGTATCAACGCGTGCTGTGAATTCCCGATCCGTTGCGGAGTCGAGCCGAAACCGCACCAGCTGTCCGATTTGCAGCCCGACCGCGTCAGACTCTGGCACGAATAGCCTGGCCTTGACCTTGCCACGCACTGGCAGCAACCCGATCGGGCGGCCGGGAAAAACCGTCTTGCCTTTTCCGAGTTTCTCGCCCCAGGGTGTGCGCGCATAGACGAAGGTGCCATCGGCGGGACTGCGCAACTCCATCATGCCGAGCGCTGTCTGCTGCTTCTCGAGCTTCGTCAGCTCGCCCTGCTGCTCCGCCCGGATCAGATTTTTCTCCGCCTGTGTACGTTGGTCGAACGTTTCGAACTGCCAGTCAAGAAACGCAGCCTCCACCTCCAGATACTCGAGGTCAGACAAAGCATCGATGATCTCGTTGCGACTGAAGAGACGCGGATCCACAGCGGCGAAAGTCTCCGATAGGTCTCTCTCGCCGTCGACGCGCAACGCCTCATGATCAATGCGTGTTCGTTCGAGCTCGCCGGAGCGTTCCGTATCGGCGAGTTTGAACTCCGACTTTGCAACATTCAGCGAGGTCTCTTCCTTATCCAGCCGGATCTGCACATCGTCAAAACGCGCAATGACGTCGCCGGCGCGAATTTCCGAAAACTCCGGCGCCATCCAGGCTATGTTGAAGGCCATACGAATCGAACCAGGCAGCGCGATTGGCAGAGACTCGGAAGCAATGAGTTCGCCGCGGGCGGCCACCTGGAACTCAGTATCGTTTATCTCTGCTTCGACGCTCGGCAGCGTCGACTCCGATGAGCCACATGCTGCGACCATCAGGCAAGCCGCGAAAAAAGTTACAACTCCCGGCCATCGAGCGATCATCGCACCGCCACCTTGTCACCGGCATCGAGGCCCGATTCTACAACCCGTAATCCTGCACTCTCGCGCCCCAGCGTGACCCGCCGCCAGCCATCGCCACGCACAGTGACACCGGGGTGGCCGTCGCGATAATCAAGAACGCTGTCAGGCACCGCCAGCGCGGCGCGCTGGATGTCGACGACGATCGTGATCTTTGCGGACATGCCAGGTCGAAGGCTCGCAATCACATCGTCGGGCAATTCGACCGTTACATCGCGGACCATCGCCTGGGAATACTGCGACTGGCGCCGCACGATACTGGCCACCGACGCCACGGTGCCTTTAATCTCGCTACCGCCGGATGCGTCCAGGGAGACTCGTGCCGTTTGACCCACATCGATACTGGCTGCAGCGTATTCAGGGACTTCCGCCTGAATTACGAGATCGGTTGGGTCTGCCAATTCCACGACAACGATGCCCGGATTCACACCGTCGCTAACATCAAGTTTCTGGCCCTGCCGGTTTGTACCAACAATGACGAGGCCATCGCGGGGAGCCCGAATGGTGAACGAATCGAGCGTTTGCTGTTCACCTCGAACTTCGCTCTCCAGTCGCCGAATGTCAGCCTCCAGTTCGGCGCGCTGGGCCAGCCGGACCTTCTCTACCAACGAGCCGCGTCGCTGCTCACGAATATAGAGATCAGATGCAAGCCGTTTTTCTTCAAGGAGCTTTCTGTATTCGAGGTTGGCGTAGACGTCGGGGTTCACGGCCGCTTTGCGGGTCGCTTTTTCTTCTTCACTCTCGGCCTCTGCGAGTCGCACCTTATCCTCTTCGATCTCACGAGCCTGCCGTTCAAGCAATGATTCCAGCTCCGAACGTTTTGCGTTCAGCTCGGAGTTCAGCGTTCTCACCCGGTCATCGGTGGCACTGCCATCGAATTGTGCGAGCATCTCGCCTTTCTTAACCAGCGAGCCTTCTCTTGCGAGATCAGTTATGGCAATACGCCAACTTCGCGAAGGCGGCGGACCAAAACGAAGTGAGTCTGCCGACGCAACGATGCCGCTCGCCACGACAGTAATTGGTCGATCCGTTGGCTCTACCGTCAGCCACTCCTGCGCCTGTGAGGTCGAGACAATCAGCAACAGTGGAACGAGATACCTCATTTGTCAGACTCTTGCGGCGCGATAATACCCATGACACTCATGCCTGGCATGATCAGGTCGGGTACACCGCCGTTCGGGATTGCCAGCGCCTGGAAGTAGCCGCTTTCGCTCCAATCATCTTTCTCCACCGCCTGACTCGACGCCCAGCCAATGCTGGCCGAGAAAGCTTCAGCCCCCTGCCCGTCGGCAATCACGTTGAGAATCTGCCCGCTGCGTATCTCACGAATATCGGCTTCATGAACCCAAAAACGTATTTGCAGATCGTCCCGGCTGGCGATGGAAGCAAGCTCGGCGCCGCTGTACAGGGTCTCGCCGGGAAATATCTTCTTGCCGTTGTATGGATTGTCGCCGTAGATAATAAACCCCGATTTTTCGGCGCGAATTTCCGTTGCCTGGAGCGCTTCACGTATTCGTGCATAGTTGGACTCAGCCTGCTGCACCTCCAGACGCGACTCGGACCTGACATCGCTCAGTTCCTCACGTTTGTTGAGCATTTCCGCCTCGGCTCGAATCAATGCCTTTCGAGATGTTTCGAAAGCCAGCCTAAAACGCTCGAAGTCGAGCTTTGGAATAGCCGTCTCCGGCACGGTTGCATCCATCTCGGCGAGCTTCACAGCAGAATCCGCTTCGGCAACGTTGCGCTGTGCGTCCATGAGCTCGAGTTCCAGCTCGTCCACGCGCCGCTCCGCGGAAAATCGGCGTTTCTCGAGATCAGTCCGCGCCTGCTCTTCACGCGCGATCAGATCACCGGGATCCAGCCGTACGACGACATCACCAACAGCAACCTCGCTGCCCTCGTGTGCCATCCACTCGATTCGACGCTGCCAGCCTCCCGGCAGTGACGGCATTTCGATCGTCTGAGCGTTGACGTCCTCGACGATGCCGGTCAGCAACGGCCCGGCCAGCGCGGGTACCGTCATTACAACCAACAGCGCGGCGCTAGTAAGACTTCGTATCATGTTCGATTCTTCCGTCTCGCATACGTATCAGGCGCTTCGCGTGAGCGGCGATTTCTTCTTCATGGGTCACCATTAATAAGGTCTGCCCGTCGCTATTTAGTTCCTCAAACAGCCGCATGATATCCGCAGAGGTAACACTATCGAGATTGCCGGTCGGCTCGTCGGCCAGCAGCAGCGGCGGTTGGTTGATCAACGACCGTGCTATTGCGACCCGTTGTCTCTGACCGCCGGACAACTGGTTAGGTCGATGCTCCATGCGATCTTCGAGACCCAGTCTGTGCATGAGTTCGATCGCGCGACCGCGAGCCGCCGCCTGGCTCAGTTCGCTAAATCTCAGTGGCAGGAGCACGTTTTCGAGCGCCGTCATTCGCGGCAGAAGATGGAAGCTCTGGAAGACAAATCCGATATGGCGATTACGCATGGCCGACAGCGCTGTATCGTCCAACTCGGCGACCTCTTGATTCAGCAAGCTGTAGTGTCCCTCATCGGGGGTGTCCAGGCAGCCAAGGATGTTCATGAGGGTCGATTTGCCGGAACCGGACGGGCCCATGACCGCGACGAAATCGCCTTCGTCGATTGTCAGATCGACGTGATCGAGGGCATGCACCCAGGTATCGCCAACATGAAACCGCCGGCATAGATTTGTGGTTCTTATCATGGACTTGTCGGCGCAAAGGTACGATAGGCAGAGGATTGTCCTATATTCCACGACCGGCGTCGCCACAGTCGCCTTATCGGTACAAAGAGTTACAGGATTATGCCAGCACACCGCCACGCTGCGGGCGGATTGGGGCGCCGCCTCATCGAATGGACATCCCTTCCCCGGCATCGTCAGACTGTGTATCATTGCGCGCGTTCGGGGTGTAGCTCAGCCTGGTAGAGTACTGCCTTCGGGAGGCAGGGGCCGGAGGTTCAAATCCTCTCACCCCGACCAATTCAGAATAAGAAAAATCGGCTTCCTCACCCGTAGGGGGAGCCGATTTTTTGTTTCTGGATGCAGATCGGGAGGTGGAACCGAATCAGAGGTTCAGCGATTCGCGAAGCGAATCACGACGCACGCAGTGCGGCCCGCAGGGCCGAGCGGCGAAGCCGCGAGTCCAATCCTCTCACCCCGACCAATTCAGAATAAGAAAAATCGGCTTCCTCACCCGTAGGGGGAGCCGATTTTTTGTTTCTGGATGCAGATCGGGAGGTGGAACCGAATCAAAGGTTCAGCGATTCGCAAAGCGAATCACGACGCACGCAGTGCGGCCCGCAGGGCCGAGCGGCCAAGCCGCGAGTCAAATCCTCTCACCCCGACCAATTCAGAATAAGAAAAATCGGCTTCCTCACCCGTAGGGGGAGCCGATTTTTTGTTTCTGGATGCAGATCGGGAGGTGGAACCGAAAAAGGTTCACACCGAGGCCAACGTAGTTGGCCGACAGGCCTACCGAAGGGAGGCCCATCCTCTCACCCCGACCAGGTTATTTGAGGTTCGCCAAATCGGAACCCGCCGGTTTCTGATATAGACGCAGCCCGAATTCCGGCACGATTGCCAGCAGGTGATCGAAGATGTCCGACTGGATGTCTTCGTAGACAGCCCATTCGGTCGTGTTCGTAAAGCAGTAAATCTCCAACGGCAGTCCCTCGGGCCCCGGGCCGAGCTGACGAACAATCAGCGTCATACCTTCGTGGATCTTCGGGTGGTTCTTCAGGTAGTTGTACGCGTATGCGCGAAAAGTGCCGACGTTCGTCAGCCGCCGTCTATTGACTTCAGCGTCCACCGCAGTCGCAAGTCCCTTGTTGTAGTCGGCCAACTCCTGTTCCTTGTTCTCAATGTAGCCCTTTAGGAGCGCGAAACCCGTGAAATGATCAATTTCATCTTGCGTCTGAAAGCGGATCGACGACACGTCGATAAAAATCGCGCGTTTGATCCGCCGGGCGCCCGTCTGCGACATGCCTCGCCAGTTCTTGAAAGAGTCCGTGATTAACCGGTGCGTAGGGATCGTCGTGATTGTCTTGTCCCAGTTCTGCACCTTGACGGTGTGGAGTTGCACGTCGACTACGTCACCGTCCGCGCCGAACTGAGGCATCTCAATCCAATCACCGACGCGAACCATGTCCTGCGCGGTGAGCTGCACGCTGGCAACCAGCGACAGGATCGTGTCCTTGAATACCAGCAGCAGAATAGCGGTCATCGCCCCGAAACCGCTGAGTAGCAGCAGCGGTGAACGATCGAGCACCGCCGCTATGATCATTACGCCGCCGAAAACCCAGACAACGATCTGCACAAGTTGCACGAATCCCTTTAGCGGACGGTCCTTTGCGACTGGCGAGGCCGCGTAGATGGTGTTTGCTGCGCTGAGCATGGCAGTCAGCGCAAGCGTCAACATCAACACCATGTAGCCCATCGCAACGTTGCGCATAAGCTGCACAACGCCTTCCGGCAGACCCGAGACGAACGGCGCGCCGACAAATACAATCAGCGCAGGCACCACCTGCACGAGACGACCGAAGACATTGTGCGTGACCAGCGCGTCATCCCATGTGACGCTGGATCGTTTGGCAAACGCGCGGACAGAACCGACCAGTACGCGTTTGGCGATCAGGTTGATGACGACCGCGCCCGCAAGCAGCGCCAGCACGCCGGCGACGGGCGGCAGAAGCGGGTGAATCGAGCCAAGTTGTTCGAACATTTGTCTGGGGGTCCGTAGTGAGCGCGCGGAGATGGTATCACTCAATCGTCGTTGTCAATTAATTGAGCAGTTATTCTGTCCCTTACGGAAAAGCATCGCTCGGATGCAACCCAAGCGAGCACTCAAGGCCCGATTGCGGTGCGTCTCGTTGCATCAACTATGCATTGAAACGTCAGCTGTACCGACCTGGGAGGTGCGTGTGCGCTGCCGGAATTCTGCCGGGATCAGTCCGGCCACGTTATGGCTTGGCAGGCATTTGTGTCCGCGGGCGTCTCCAGCATGCCTATTAATAACAGATACTTACGAACGCCAAAATGTGTTCGGGAGGCAGGGGCCAGATGTTCAGTGATTCGCAAAGCGAATCACGACGCACGCAGTGCGGCCGGAAGGGCCGAGGGGCGAGCCGTGAGTCAAACCCTCTCACCCCGACCAATTCAGAGTCGGCTGGTATGCTCATGTATAGTCACTGGACGGAATTTCCGTCTCGCCATAGCTACACGGGACAAGAGTGATGGAACAATTATCAGGACTCGATGCGTCGTTTCTTTATCTGGAAACGGGCAACATGCCCATGCACATTGGCAGTCTCGCAATTTATGATCAGTCGACCGCGCCGGGCGGTGCGGTGACGTTCAAGGACATCCTGCGGTTTTTTGAAAAACGCCTGCACAAAGCACGTGCATTCCGACAGCGCATCGTCAATGTGCCCCTGAGCCTGGATCACCCGTACTGGATCGAAGATCCGGATTTCGATCTCGAGTTTCATGTGCGGCACATTGCGCTCCCAAAACCCGGCGACTGGCGGCAACTCTGTATACAGACAGCGCGGCTGCATGCACGGCCGCTGGATACCAGTCGGCCGTTGTGGGAGGCCTACGTGATCGAAGGCCTCGACAACGTCGCGGGCGTCCCGAAAGGCAGCTTTGCGCTGGTTACAAAACTTCATCACGCGGCGATCGACGGTGTTTCGGGCGCAGAAATTTCGGCGGCGATCCACGATGCGACGCCGGAAGACACGGCGCAGGCGCCAGAGAAAGAATGGAGTGCGGAACGTTTTCCCACCGCCATGGAGCTACTGGCGCGAACAGCCATGACGACGGCGAAAAAACCGTTCGAACTCGGTTCGCTGGTCGCCAGAAATGCATCGACCGCGTGGCGTTTCGGTCGCGGGCTGCTCAACAAGGAATTGCATCTGACGACAGGAGTACCGCGAACGCGCTTCAACGGCAATGTCTCGCCACACCGGGTCTTTGACGGTCGCAGTTTCTCGCTCGATGAGATTCGTGCCATCAAAGGCCGTGTCGAGGGGGCCACGGTCAATGATGTGATTGTCAGCGTATGTGGAGGCGCCCTGCGGCAATACCTGGAATCCAAGGGTGAGTTACCGGAAGAATCACTTGTGGCAATGGCGCCGGTATCCGCTCGCCCGGATCAAATGCGCAAAGTTGCCGGAAACATGGTCTCAACAATGAGCCTGCCGGTTCGAAGTGACATAGCCGACCCGCTGGACCGATTGCGCGCGGTGCACAATGAAAGTGAGCAGGCCAAACGACTGACGCGCACTGTGGGGGCTTCGCTCACGACTGAGCTCGCGCACTTTTTGCCGTCGACAACCAGTGGTCTCATGGCCAAAGCTTACGGCCGTTATGGTCTGGCAAAGCGCCTACCGCCGATCTTCAATACGATTATTACAAACGTCCCCGGTCCAAATTTCCCGCTGTATTCCATGGGCTCGAAAATGGTTGCCAACTTCGGCCTCGGACCGATTACTCACGGAATCGGCCTATTCCAGCCCGTGATTGGTTACAACGGTCAGATTACCGTCAGCGCAATTTCATGTCGCGAAATGATGCCGGATCCGGGAGTCTATTGTGACTACCTTACCGAGACGTTCGAGGATCTGAAGAAGTCGGCGAGAAAACCAAAGTCGGCACGCGCGAAAACCAACGGTTCCGGAAAGGTGGCCAAGAAAAAGAGCGCAACCACCAAGACAAGGAAGCGCAAACGCGTATCCAGGAAACAGTCGGAAAAGATCGCGAAGGACTGAGCAACCGTCAGGACGTCAAAGAAGTTGATGTTCTTGTTCACGCGGAAACCGGCGAGTTTCCTCATTCGAGAAACCTGGGCCAGGCATTCGAGGCGCCGCGCTTTATTCTGACTGACTCTCGCCCATACCGGACAAGAGGCCTGAGTACGTTTGGGTGCGCTATCATTGCATACATGCAAAAACTAACGCTCCTCGCTGCGCTCGTGCTGTTTGGTCTCACTGCCTTCGCCGACCCTGCTAACGATGTCCGTTGTCGCGAAATCGCGTTCAGTCACGCCGCCGAGGAAAAGGATGTCAATGCATTCCGTTCTTTCCTGGATGAGGACGCCAGGTTTGTTGGCAGTATTGTTACAAGAGGGCCCGATGAAATCGTTGCGGCGTGGCAACCGTTCTTTTCGGCCGATGGTCCGACCATCAAGTGGCGCCCGCAGTTCGTAGAGGTCAGGGAGGACGGCGAGCTCGCGCTCACACGAGGTCCCTATCGAATGGTTGCGGATGATGCGGATGGCAATTCGGTTGAGTACTGGGGGACCTTCAATTCGATATGGCGGAAAAATGCAGACGACGAGTGGTACGTAATTTTCGATGCTGGAAACAACGCTGACGCGCCGCCGGATAAAGAAACGCAGGCAGTGCTGGAGCAAAAGGACGACTGCGTATGAAACGTGCAGTGTCTGCGGAGGCGCACTTCGCTGAAGCCGGCAACTGGCGAGATGAACAGCTCAAGCTGCGCAGTATCTTGCTCGCGACACCCCTTAGCGAAGAGATCAAATGGGGTGCTCCCTGTTACACCTATAATGGCAAGAACGTCGTCGGTATCGGGGGATTCAAATCGTATTTTGGACTCTGGTTTTACCAGGGAGCGCTGCTATCGGACGATAGCAAAGTTCTGATCAATGCCCAGGAAGGCAAGACCAGGGCCCTGAGACAATGGCGGATGACGTCAATCAAAGAGATAAAGCCAACCGTCATCAAACGTTACGTCAAGGAAGCAATCTCGCTCATCGAAAGCGGGCAGGAGATTAGGGCCAAGCGGAACGCGCCGCTCGAAGTACCAGCCGAGTTGCAGAAAGCGCTTCGCAGGACCAAAGGAGCGACGGCAGCATTTCGACAATTGCGGCCAGGTCTGCAGGCGCGAGTACGCCGAATACATCGCTTCCGCCAAGCGTGATGATACGAAGAGGAATCGCGTCGAAAAGATTCTGCCGATGATTTCCGCCGGCATTGGCCTGAATGACAGAGTACCGGCGCTGAGCAGAGATTCGCCTATTTGTGACCTGCGTGGTGTCAACGCGATGCCTATCCTGACTAGAATCTAGTCCTATAGGTCACGCGCGAACCCCGGGCAGGCAATGAATGCCGAATGCCATACAAAATCAGCTACTTAGAGCAACTCTGGCGGTGTTTTTACTGCTGCCCCAGGTGCTCGTCGCCGCGCCCGGCGACATCCTGTTCAGCGATGACTTCGAGGATGGCGGTCTCGCCAACTGGTCGACGACGAATGCCTCGGCTTCGGGCGTCAGAAATAATCCCGGCTATGCTGGATCCGGAAGTTTCGGCGCGTACACCAGAAATCAGGCTGTCACGGTAACCAGCCCGTCGTTTAACGCGGCTGTTGCCGAAGCACGGCTGGAACTCTGGATTCGTCGTGGTTCCGACGCCTTCAGCGAAGACACCGATAACAACGAGGACTTTCTGCTCGAATATCGTCGATCGAACAACACCTGGGGCCTGCTGAAACGATACGCAGGGTCCGGTATCAAAGGCCAGGTTTACCTGGATGCCTTCTTCCTGCCCGCCGATGCCAGGCACGCTAATCTGGCGGTTCGTCTGCGCCAGACCGGCGGCAGCGGATTCGACTTTGACTATTGGCACTTCGACAACGTCCGCGTCACGGAGCGTAGCCCGCCACCGCTATTGGGCGTTGGCAGCTGTGACGATTTTGAATTCGGCCTTTCGAGTAACTGGTCCGTTAACTCCACAAGCGGTTTCGCCGGCATTAGCAGCGCAACAGCATCATCGCCGGCCAACTCAATGTATCGTGAATGGCGGAATCGTTTCCGTAACGTCAAACGTCATCGATACCAGCGATCCGTCTTTTTCGGATTTAACAATGTGGATTCGCCGTGGTGCCGACGCATTTAGCGAAGACCCCGATTTCGGCGAAGACCTCGTCGTCGAGTACCTGGACAATGTCGGCAGCTGGATTGCGCTCGAGACCTTTGCTGGCAACGGCACTAACGGCCAGACATATCTACGTACTTACACCCTGCCTGCCAGCGGCCGTCATGCTGGCTTTCGAATACGGTACCGGATGATCCTCGGGTCCGGCGCGGCCTGGGATTTTTGGCATATCGACGACGTCTGCCTCATACAGAGGCCTTTTCCGTTGCTACAACTTGTCAAGACGTCACAGACAATATCGGATCCAATCAATGGCAGTACCGACCCCTACGCCATCCCTGGCGCATACGTTGAATACCGCGTTACGCTGGAGAATCAGGGCACCGGGCAAGTCGATTCCGATTCCGTTGTTATCACGGATGGGTTGCCGGTCGGTACGGCTCTTTTTGTCGACGCCAGCGGCGGCGACCCCGTCGTGTTTGTCGACGGCCCGACGCCGAGCGGTCTCACATACAACTTTGCGACCGACGTGACGTTCAGTAACCAGCTTGGCGGCGGTGCACCGTATGACTACATTCCGAATCCGGACACCGACGGATTCGATGCCAGCGTTACCGGACTGCGAATTGCTCCGTCCGGCACCATGAACGCCGCATCCGGAGGAAACTCGCCAAGTTTCAGTGTGACTTTGCGCATCCGTATCGAATAGACTCTTTGGCCATGAGCTGCCAGGTATCCAGCAAGTTACCCAACGTCGGTACGACGATCTTTACCGTCATGAGCCAGCTCGCCCACGACTCCGGCGCCATCAACCTGGCGCAGGGATTTCCGAGTTTCGAGCCACCCGGATCGCTCACGGACCGCATCAGCTATTACCTCAATCACGGCGCAAATCAGTATGCGCCAATGACGGGCATCCCCGCGTTGCGCACGGCGATCGCAGAGAAGACGCTTCGACTACAACGGCGACAGCTCGATGTGGATGCAGAGATAACCGTCTGCGCCGGCGCCACCGAGGGCCTTTTTAGTGCCATCCAGGCCGTCGTACATGCTGGTGACGAGGTCATCGTCCTGGATCCGGCCTATGACGCCTATGAACCGGCGGTTGCGCTCGCCGGAGGCGTAACGAGACACGTCCCGCTTTCTATTGCGGACAATGGACAGGATTTCAGCATTGACTGGCAGCGACTTGCGGATACGCTCAATGCAAAGACACGACTTATCATCGTCAACTTTCCGCACAATCCGACCGGGGCAATCCTGTCAGTCGCGGATCTTGATCGGCTAGCCGAGCTACTGCGGGATACGAATTGCCTGCTGCTCTCTGATGAAGTGTACGAACACATCGTGTTTGACGGCCAGGCACACAACAGCCTGCTTAGCCATGAAGAGCTGTGGGAGCGCACACTCGTCATAAGTTCGTTTGGCAAGACACTACATGCGACCGGCTGGAAGATCGGCTATTGCGCAGCTCCCGCCACACTGTCCGCTGAATTTCGAAAAGTCCACCAGTTCACGGTCTTTTCGGTCAGCACGCCTATGCAGTACGGCATCGCCGATTTTCTGAATAGCGAACCCGGATTTTGCGACGGACTTGCCGCATTCTACGAAGAGAAGCGCGACCACTTCTGTCACCTGCTTGAAAATTCGCGCCTCCGACTGGTACCAGCGCGCAGCACGTTTTTCCAGATTGTTGACTACGGCGATATCAGCGACGAAGACGACCTTTCGCTGGCGAAACGATGGACACAGGAAATTGGCGTCGCCTCTATTCCGCTCTCTGTATTCTGCGAGACGCCCTTTACAGGGACGCGATTGCGATTTTGCTTTGCCAAGGACGATGCCACTCTGGAGAAAGCGGCACGTCGACTGTGCGCGCTTTAGGCAGTACCCAGCTGAAACGCCAGCAACGCGCCGAAATAGCCGATCGATGTCATATAGAGCCAGGCAAATATGGGCCATCGCCAGGAATTGGTTTCTCGCCGGATGACGGCCAGCGTTGCGGCGCACTGCAGGCAACATGCGTAGAAGATCAGCAGACCGATCACCATCGGTAATGTGAATACCGGCCTACCGTCAGGCCATGTCGAAGCTTTCAATCGGCCTGACAATGTACCCTCGTCGGCCTCGTCACCCACCGCATAGACGGTGCCTAGTACGGCGATAACAACCTCTCTGGCGGGAAAACCGGCGATAACCGCGGAGGAAACGCGCCAGTCCCAGCCGAGCGGCGCGAAGACCGGCTCAACGAAGTGTCCTGCCCGGCCTAGCCAGCTTTGTTCCAGCTGCCTGGCAGCTGCGACGTTATCGATGCGCTGATACTCGGCCTCCAGCTCTGCACCTGAAAGTGTGTACGCAGCGATCGTGCGCTGCTGCTCGGCCTCAGGTCCAAGAATTTCCGAACGGGGATAGTAGGCCAGTGCCCAGACGAGGACCGCGACGACAAAGATAACGGTGCCGGCGCGATAGAGAAACACCTTCGCACGACCGAGAAGTTGTATTGAGTACGGTCTGCAGATTCGGGCGACGGAACTCCGGCAACATCAGTGCGAACGGTGGCTTTGGCCCGCGCAACGCTGTCTTGCGAATCAACAACGCCGTGAGAATTCCGGCAACGATTCCGAAGAGGTAGAGGCCGAACAGCACAAGTCCCTGCAGGTTCATGAAGCCGATCCGCTGCGCCGGAACAAACGCTGCAATCAGCAGCGCGTAAACAGGCAACCTCGCGGAGCAGGTCATAAATGGCGCTGCAAGGATGGTCGCTATGCGATCGCGCCGGTTCGGAATCACGCGTGTCGCCATGATGCCGGGTACGGCGCATGCGAAACTCGAGATCATCGGAATTATCGACTGACCTGACAGGCCGACGGAGCGCATCGCACGATCCATCAGGTAGGCTGCGCGAGCCAGGTAGCCCGAGTCTTCCAGGAGAATAATAAACAGGAATAGGATCAGGATTTGCGGCAGGAAGATAACAACGCTGCCAACGCCCGCTATGATGCCATCCGCGATCAGGCTCGCGAACGCCCCGTCGCCAAACGTATGTATCACACTGGCGCCCAGCGTTGCGGCCGCGCCATCGATCAGGTCCATCAACGGTGTCGCCCAGGCGAACACGGCCTGGAAGACGATAGCCATGACCAAGAACAGGCCGATGGTTCCTGGAACCGGTCGATTTAAGAAAGTGGTTACACGCGTGCGCCACGAGTGGAACGGTGGTGCTGAGCTTTGCACTTTCGAGAGCACGTCTCTCACCCAGGCATAGCGAACCCTCGCGTCCTTCGCGATGGGCGGTTCCAAAGCAAACAGAGCATCGCGAGACGCCTCGAGTTTTTCTTGCGCAACAACGCCGAGTTTCTCGAAGAAAGTCCTGTTCGCCGTCGTCGGACCATCGATAAGAAGCCGTTCCAGCTCTGCAAATCGAATCGGTTCTCTGGCGCCTTCCGCCAACTCCCCGGCAACTTTAGCGAGCTCGGGCCAAACGACAACTCGCTCGTGCACGGGCTTGTCCGGCAACGATACGATCGCATGTCGCAATCGCTCGAGTCCGGCTCCGGTCGTCGCCACCACGGGATAGATGGGAACGCCACCCAGCAATTCTGCGAGCAGCTCTGTATCGATGCCAATGCCGCTTTGTTGGGCTGCGTCGGTCATCGTCAACGCGACGACTGTCGGTAGTTTCAGTTCCAGCAGTTGCTGTACCAGAAACAACCCCTGGTAGAGGTTGGTCGCATCGAGAACGGCCAGGATTCCATCGGGTTTTCTGGTACCCGGCATGCGCCCGAAAATTACGTCGACCGCGATATGTTCTTCGAGTGAATGCGCGCTCAGCGAGTGAGTACCCGGCAAGTCGACGAGTTCGATGGCAACGCCGTCCACCTTGAGCGTACCAACGTGGCGCTCGACCGTGACACCGGGATAGTTGCCGATTCGCTGCTTTAGCCCGGTAAGGCGATTAAACAGCGTGCTCTTTCCAGAGTTGGGATTACCAACGACCGCGATGCTGGCATCTATGTGTCCGGCAACGTTGATCTCATTGGCAGGGATGCGAATTTCTGAGGGCTTAGTCACCAGTCGCTACAGGTGAAACTTTGAAGTACTTTGCATGCTCCTGCCGCAAAGAAATACCGCAACCAAACAGACGGAACTCCATCGGGTCACCGCCAATTGCAGAGCTCGCGTGCTCTACTTCGGCGCCCTCCACAAGACCCAGAACCATCAGGCGTTGCACCTGTGGATCGACCGAGTCGACGAACTGAATGATGCCCTTCTGGCCTCGCTTCAGTGTCGCCAGCGTGTTGCCGTTGATTGCCATAACTTCCTATAAATACTGGATTTTCAGCCAGTGTCCTGATGATTTCTGAAATGATAATGATTCGCATTCCGATGTGCAATAGGGAAATGTACGGATATTGTCCAATCGCATCATTCGGCCTGTGACGGCCGTCACGAATGTCGTCGGAAGTCCGCGTTCAGGCTGCATTCATTGACTCACGGTTAGCGTACGTCAATAACGCCCGCACCGCCTGAAGCCCGTCATCCAACCGCGAGGATCGCGACATGAGAACGACCATCAAAGCCCTGATTGCGGCTCTGCTAACCCTTACTGCAACACTTGCAGCTGGCGTGGCAGAAGCCAACACGCCGACGATCCGACTGTTCCCGACGACGGTCGTTGAGGATTTGCGACAGACAGGCAATGTGGCTCGAGATATGGAAACCGGGTTGCAGGAAGTCATCGGTCGACTTGACCAGCAGCAGGTGCTTTATCACGAGAGCAAGTGCGACGGCGCAGAAGACGATGCGGGCTGTCAGAGACTGGCGCGCCAGATCGGCGCCAGCTATCTGGATATGTTGACGATCATGGAAGAGCGCCTACCGGATATGGAGCACACCGTTAACAACACTCGAAAAAGTCTCGAGAAGGGTTTGCGCAATGAACTGGGAAAAAAGATGACGCCATGGTTGCTGCAGGAAACCCTGATCGGCGGCAAAGCGGATACAGCAACTGCGAAGGCTTCCCCAACGCTGCGCGGTCGTTCCGGCATGCGCCTGAGCGAACGCTTCAAACAATACTATCAACTGGTCGCTACGTCCGGCGCCAAAGGTGACCAGTCGCTTGCGGTACTGGCGTCGGACATCTATCTCGACATGGAGGAGACCAGTCTGTTGATTCAACGTACGCGCCAGGAAATCGCGCGTGCCACGCTAATGGAACAGCTGAATCAGTCCTTCGGCATCATCACACCCGAGATGATCGAAGTTGTCGGCGGGGTGAAATCGATCCTGTTTGGTGACGAGGAAAGCCAGTCAATAGTTGCCGGCCCTCCCCCGGGAAGTGTCGAGCAAGCCTACCGTAGCCCCCTCGAACAATAGAACGTTCAGCCTGGAGAAACGCTGTGAACCAATTTGTCTATAAATACCCTCTGCGTATCCTTTCAGGACTTGTCGCAAGCTTCCTGATTCTGAGTTCTTGCGCATCGACGGCGCCCACCTGTGCCGGGCCGCAGTCCAAAAACCTTGGCAGCGCGATCAGCTACACACAGTCTTCGTTGATGCAGGGCTGTCATGCGCATTTCGACCGCTACTACGATGAATTACTGGCGGTCGCAGAAGGCGATCCGAAGCCCGAGAACAAACGTGAATTCAGTGAATTCCTGGTCTGGTCAAGCGACAAGGGGCTGCTCAGTAAACGCCAGGCCGAGGATTACTACAATCGTTTCTTCAATGTGAAGTTCATGGCTCTCAGAGGCGACTACAACAACTGCTCTCACACCTGCCCCAACAAGCAGAAGGTCTTGTTCGATATGGAGCGCGAGCTCGCCGAAAAGGAACGCGGGCTTCTCAAGGTCAGCCTTGATAACGAAGGCTACTACCGTGCGGATCAGTTGTATCAGGAAGTCGAACTGGTGCTCGAAGCGACCTGCACGGCGTGCTCAGCAAACCAGTAAATGCGGCAATGACCAACAACTCCAGCGTGGTTTTCGTTAAGGGGCTGGCCGCTGGCGCGCTTGGTACCCTGGTAGGCGGCTCAACCATCCTGTATATGCTCGGCCGCAGTGGCGTTATCCACTTTAGCGATACAGCCATCAGCAGGCCGGGTGAATGGCTGCACTGGGCCTACACCAACCTTGGCTCGTCGATTCCGGTATTTGCAGCGCTGTTGCTGGCCTACTTCGTCACGCTTGGTCGTCTGCGAAATGCGGTCTCCAAACAACATCCCATCAACGAGATCGTGCAGATGGACCACTTGACGGATATCTGGACAACCTTGTTCTTCGGCGCCGGCGTCATCTGGACTGCCATCGGTATGCGTAGCGCACTGATCTTCGCGTTGAGCGATCGCGATATGGCGCTCCAGCAAGGCGCGTTTGCCATGCTTGAACGCCTGGTCGACGGCGGCATCCTGCTGGCGCTCTCCACGACCATATTTGGCGGCGTTGGGGGCTACGTCATGCGCGTTTACAAGACCGTCACGCTGGGCACCCAACTTCAGCAGCAGTACGATACAGCGGCACGCGCCGATACCTCGCAGATGCGCGCCAGCCTGCTCAGAATAGAGGCGCACCTCAGGCACGACAAGAGTGAGCCTGACGTCGCAGAGGCGCAGTCATGACACGCTCGCCGCTGGCCTACCCACTCAATCGCTCTGCCGATCTCGACGCCGGCGGCGCGGCCGATCTGCAGACTGACATCATGCGGTTCATGGCGATTTTGTCACTCTGCCTGGTCGCGATATTTGCGTTGGTTCAGAGCATCCCGTTACAACCGACAGAGCCGACCGAATCGACCGAACCCGCCCAACAAACCCAAGTGACGCCGGCGGTCAGCCAGGAACCGGTCGTTGCGCCTGCAAAGCCTCCGCAAACGGTGTCCAAAGCGCCGCTCGAAATACCCACCGCTGCGGACGTTGCCCTTACTCGACCGCAGTGGCAGCCAAAATATGGGACCACCCGCACTGTCGATACAGTTACGGAAACCCCGCCGCCGTCACGTACGCAAAGTGCGGCGACGCAGAGCATTCCCACCAAAACAGAAACGCCACCCGTCAAAGAAGAACCGCAGGGTTTTACGCTGCGGTTCGAATCGGACGCCGCGCTCACCAGATTGGTGGCGACCAACAGGATCGGCTTGTACGCAGTTGCTGATGGTCGTGCGCAACGGATGACAGTTAGCGATAGTCGCGTCAGCTTCTGGGAAGCCTCAACACCAAACACCTACCATGAAATGGAAACAACGACTGTACCCGTGCCCGTAATAGATGCCCTGTCTCGAACCGGCACGACACCTGCTGAAGTGAGCTGGGGTGTGACACTACCTGGCCGACTAAAAACACAACTCGACGATCTCATGCTCGAGCATCGCGGCGGCTCGCTGATCATTGCAGCCAGCGGCGACATCCGATGGGAGACATCATGACCCGACGTATCCTGATATTGCTAACCATACTCATTGCTCAGTCGATCCCGGCGGTCGCACAGTCCAAAGAGAAAAACCTGGATCGGTGGCTGGACCGGGACCTGATTCCTTATGTTCGCCAACAGCTGTTAGTACACCCCAGGTTCAAGAATGAAACCGTCATGTTCGTTGTGCTGCGCGACAATTCGCCCGCTTCCGCCAGCAACGCGCTGGCACTCTCGCTCAGAGACCGGGTCCTGGCGGCCGCCGTGGCCACGCCCGGCGTTGCCATTGGCTGGCAACAGGGACGCAGCGGCAGCTCGCTCGACGCACAGCCACAGGATTGCACCCTCGATGACGTGCACTACTACATTGGCATTGAACTCAGGCAGAAGCTCGATAGCAGTTACGCGGTCAATGTACGCGCGCTGGATCTGGAAGACCGCAACTGGGTGACCGGATTCGGCAAGCGTTGGCAGGGCCGTCTCAGCACGACGCAACGTCAGGCGATGCGCCAATCACGCATCGATGAGACGTTCCTTGGCGCCCGGGACGTGCCGTTCACCGTTGCGCAGACCGACCTGCTCGCCGCCCACCTGGCTCATGAATTAAGTTGCGCTATGCAAAAGCGCGTCTCCGACGAATACATAATATCGACGGATCTGCTGCTACCAGCATCGCAGGGTCTCGAGGGCACTGTAGAACTGATCAGCAACAACCTGGCAAATCGCCAGGCGCTGACGATGAGCAATGACAACAGCCGGGCAAACGCCGTTTTGAGCGGCAAGGCGCACCAGATCGACGGCGCGTTGTTTCAATACTGGTTGACGGTGACACCGCAGAACGAGAATGACGACGTTGCGGCACTGAGCGCCAGTGCATATATCGTATTGCCAGAGGCGCCGATCGAAGCTAATCCTGTGCAACAGGCCGCTGCGCGACCCGCGGCTCTGTCGGTTCCGACACCAGCGTTCGTATCTATTCCGAATGCCGGCAAAGAACCGCTGATCAGCCCGCTGCAACTTTCGTCGCCCTCCTCCTTTGCCGACTGTCAGGATGGTAGCGTCGCTGTTCGAGAGGCCAGCTACATGACGGGCGTGAGGCCCTGCTCGCTACTTCGAGCCGAAGCCCAGGCCGACTCGGTCGTGTTCTTTCTGCAGCATCAGGCTAGCCATGGCCTCGTTAGACTCGCAGGTCAGGAGTGTCGGGGAAGGACTTCAGTCCGGATCGCTCGCAAGGGCGATTCAATTCGATTCGCCATTGCCAGGACGAGCACGAACCGACAAAACTGGAATGAAGCTCACGACTGGTTGCTGAAGCCCGATCTCGACACCTTCTACGCAGTTGCCATAAGCGACGTTCAGGTCGCACGCCGCGTCGCTAATCACATGGATTTGCTGCCGCTGCGATGCTCAGCGTCAATCCGTCCAGGACTGGATGGCGAGGAGCTCCGCGCATGGCTGACGGACTTCGCCATGATCACGGCGCGCTCGTCAGAGAACGTCGATTGGCGCGCGCTTCGCGTCAACGATGTTCTGTAAGGAGCCGGTATGATTCGACTATTGGGCATATTGACCGGCTCGGCAATCGCGGTCGGCTTTTTAATTATTACGTTAGGCCTGCCCGAATTCTCGGCAACGCCTGTTGAGCCGTTGCCACGGTATGAACCCGCCCTCGAAGAGGCCGGACCGTTGATGGACGATGTGCTATCCGTAGAAAAGCCATCTGCGACGAACGAAAGCGAGCAGGACGACGATGTGCTGCCGGACGAACAGCCCGCGACTGGCGTTGACACGCTCGTCGAGACGCTGGTCGAGAATACCGCCGACCCTGTACCTCCTCCCGTACAGCCGATTCCTCCCGCAGACGATTCAAGGTGGTATTCATTCTGGAGCCCCTTCCGCAGTGAGATAGCCGCCGATGGTTTCGTAGCCGAGCTGCAGCGAACGACGGGGATGGACTTCCGCGTCGTCAAAATCAAGCCGGGCGTTTACGAGGTAGCGTTTGCCTACCTGGATGAGAGTGACATCGAGGAAAAACTCACCCGAATATCCAGTGCAACGGGTCTGGATATGAGCGATGGGTAATCTTCCGGCGTGGCTCAAGATTGCGGCGGCCCTGAGCGGCCTCATACTCTGAGCACCTTGGCGACAGGCAGCCAGGCAACACGGCCTGATCTGGATGCTGCGTGGGAGCGATACACGGCGAACCAGACAACGCTGCTACCCGCCTATACGTTTCCGCATTCCACCTGTTTTCGTGCCGCAGCCCTCGAGCACGATCTGCCCGAGTCACTGCTGCTCGCAATCGCACGTGGTGAAAGTGATTTCAATGCATCTGCTCGCTCGCACGCCAATGCTCACGGAGTCATGCAGATTCTCTGGCCGGGTACCGCGAGACATCTCGGCATACATCGCCTCAGCGAGCTGTACGAACCCTGTACAAATATCGACGCAGGCGCACGCTACCTGAAGGAACTTCTGAATCGATACGACGGCAATGTTCATCTTGCACTTGCCGCTTATAACTATGGACCAGGCCGTATCGCGACCAACGGCTATGGCGTCCCGTCCGGCGCTAATTGGTACTCCGGGTACATCTACCGACACCTGAACTATGTGCTCGGCACAGGGACTGACAAAAAACCGATACCCGATACCCTCTACTCTTCGATCGGTCAGTCGACCCTACTTACTTTCGGCGAGCCCTATCGCGCCGAGGCGTTCATCGCACGGCTTGAAAAACAGTCGCCCGGTCTGAGTCTTGACTGGTTTCGACGCGGTACCGGAGAATTCGAAGTCGTGATGACATATCAGGATCGCGAAGAATTTGAACGCAGCGCGCGCCGCCTGGCGCAGGCCGGTTTTCGCGTCGATTAGGCGGAGGGCCTGCCGATTTCTTCCGGCAAAACCAACTCAATGCGCTCCATGACATCAAGGCGGTGAACCAGGTCGTGGATATAGTCCAGTCGATCCGTTTCCAGCACCAATATCTCGCTCATTTGATACCTGTCTATCCAACCCTCGTAAAGGCGATCCAGTCGTTTCAAGTAGGCGACCGGGACATCCTGTTCCATTTTTCGACCACGGAGCCTTATGCGATCGCGCAACGTCCGCATCGAACAGCGCAGATAGATCATGAGATCTGGCGGACGAATCGCGTCGAGAATGGCCTCGTAGAAGCCCTGATAAGTCGCCCAGTCCCGTTTGGAAATCTTGCGCATCTGATGCAATGCCGTCGCGAAAATTTCAGCATCCTCAAAGATCGTGCGATCAAGAGCCACCACACCGGACTGTCTGTCCAGCTCCTGGTGGAGTCGGAACTTGTTGCTCAGAAAATAGAGCTGTGACTGGAACGCCCAGCGCTTCATGTCTTTGTAAAAATCGGCGAGGTACGGATTCTCGTCATTTGGCTCGTAGAACGGCGAAACGTCGTAGGTCCGGTGCAGGAACTCAACCAGGGTCGACTTGCCGGTACCCATATTGCCGGCGATTGCGATAGTTCGTTTCATAGGCTGCTTACCATACCGTATTCGAGTCTGGCATCCATACAGAAGATCACCTATGCTCGCAGCAGATCCTATTGAGCGAGAAAAACGTGTCGCAGAAAACTCCCGAAGTACTCATCAGCGAAGCAGAAATCGAGGCGCGCGTGCGGGAGCTCGCAAAGGAGATTTCTTCGAACTATGAAGAATGCGGTGAGGTCGTCCTTGTCGGCGTGCTCAAAGGTTCCTTTATTTTTCTCGCGGATCTTGCGCGCCGCCTGACAATCCCCCGCGTCATCGAGTTTATCGCCGTCTCCAGCTACGGCAGCGGCAGCCGCTCCAGCGGTGCGGTAAGGCTCGTCATGGACGTGCGCGGAAATATTCTTGGTAAACACGTCATTATTGTCGAAGACATAGTCGATACCGGGCATACGCTCAAGTACCTCATTGGCATGCTGGACTCACACGGCCCGGCTTCCATCAAGACTTGCGCCCTGGTACGCAAAGCCGAACGTGCTGAAGTCGACGTTGAGGTTGACTACCTGGGATTCGACATTCCCGACAAATGGGTTGTCGGCTACGGACTGGACTACGCCGAACAGCATCGCACGCTACCCTACATCGGAATCATCTCACCAACCGACTAGTCCGGACCGCAGACCCGAAGCATCCCGATCCAACGGCAGTGTTTGACGCAGATTCCTAGCTGAGCTCCGCCACACCCACCACGTAGTTCTTACCGTACGTCTTGGCACATTTCGGGCAGGTCGTATAGAAGAAATAGGTCTGCTTTACCTCGTTACCTTTGGCTTTGACAGTATTGCCGAGTTGCTCACACCAGCGCGGCATCTCACGGTACGGACCCTCAAAGACCTTCGTGACAAACTCTCCCGTTAGCGAAATCGTCTCTTTACCCGGCACAGTCTTGTTCACTGCGAACAGGTGTTCCGCCGACCACGCGGATTGATCGCGACTCAGTACGACGAAATTACGTTCGCTTTGCGCTTTCGCATTATCGATTGCCTGAAATGTCTTGCGAAACACGGAACCCATGTTCAGCGGTATGTGGAACAGACTGCGGGTTTTCGCTCGAACGAATAGCTTGTCTCTGAAATGCAGATCCTGTCCATCCCAGTGTTCCGGTTGAAATCTTGGACAGCAGCCGGTCGGCTTGTCGCTCATGTCATATATTGGTAATGCGTTGATCTCCATGAGGATCTCCTGACTGTTTGTGACCACTCATCAATAACGCCTTTATACGAAAGCGCGCAATCCGGTCTTGTGCCTAGCCAGCTCCGGCGATCGGCTATTCGCTATCGGCTATTGCTAATGATCCGCGCAGCCGTCGACTTCAATTTCGATCGTTGAATGACCGATGCCGTATTCAGTTTTCAGAACCGATTTCACACGGCGAATGACGTCGGATTGACTGGCTACCGGTTCCCCAAGCGACACATGCATGGTCAACATCAGCTGCTGTGGGGTCAGGCCCCAGACATGCACATGATGGACTCCCGACACACCCGGAACTGCCGCAACGATTCGTTCCTGCATGACAGTGACATCCAACCATTCCGGCGCACCTTCCAGCAACACGTGTCCGCTGCGCTTCACCAGCGCCCAGGCGCTCTTTAAAATCAGGGCCGCAACCGCGACCGACAGGAGCGGATCAATCGGCGTCCAGCCGGTCTTGATAATCACGACTGCGGCAACGATAGCGGCCACGGAACCCAGCAGATCGCCTGCAACGTGCAACGCAGCACCGCGAATGTTGAGGTTGTCCTTATCACCGGTATGCAGAACGATGAATGACAAGAGGTTGATAAGCAGTCCCACGACTGCAATAACCAGCATGGTCTCGCCAAGAACCTCCCGTGGATTGAAGAATCGGCGAACTGCTTCGAACAGTATCCAGCCAACGATTGCCAGCAGGCTGAGCCCATTGATGAAAGCGGCGAGAATCTGGAAACGCTGGTAGCCGTAAGTGAGATTGCCGTCGGGCGGCCGCTTGCTCACATAAAAAGCCATCGCCGCGAGCGTTAGTGCCATCGTGTCGGTTAGCATGTGGCCGGCATCGGCCAACAATGCCAAAGAGCCGGACAGCAAGCCGCCGACGACTTCGACCAGCATGAACGTTCCGGTGAGTACGAGCGCAATCATCACACGACGGAGATTGCTGCCACTAGTTGTGTGCGAGTGCCCCATAACCAAGCTCAGGCGATGCCCTCGGGTGACCGGCCGAATTGCCGGAAATAGGCGCCATCTTTACGCCGCGGAACGCCTACGTATATCAGGAATAGCATTCTAAAGTACTCGATAGACGCAGAGGTGAAAAGCAGGGCCTTCTCTGCCCGGGCGATTGCGTCTGCATCGTTGATCGGCTCGAAAGATACCAGGCCCAAGCAAGCGAATGACTGGCAGTAAGTAGCTTAAAAGCTTGTCCTGAAAACTGTTGCGCAGGAATTTCGGACAAAAAAAAGCGGCTTCTTGCGAAACCGCTTTTTCCAAACCTACGTTAGCACGTAGTTCTTGGCCCCCTGAATCCCCCGCCAAGTCGTACCTGAAGGTGTCTGGAATTTCCGCTGTAGACTAACTGTTGTGGAAAGACTACGTTTGCGAACCTTGAAATTCGCAGAAATACCGCCATTTGTCAATCCTTTAGACAGGTGCTGGCGCCGAGCAACGGCGGTGCTGTTGTTTTTGTGGCACAAACGCAACAGCGCAACGCAGCGAGGTTTACCTGTCAAATCAACGCCTAAGGCGCTTATCCGGCTTCCTCATCCTCGACATGGCTCCTTAACAGCCCGACTCCGGGAATTTCAACTTCAACCACATCCCCGGCGACCAACCACATCGGCGGCGTTCTCGCGGCGCCAACCCCGCCCGGTGTGCCCGTCGCGATGACGTCTCCCGGGAGCAGTTCCGCAAACGTCGAGCAGTAAGCAATCAGGCGCGGAATATCGAATACGAGATCTGACACCCGCCCGCGCTGCATGACCTCGCCGTTAACACGCGTCGTGAGATCTAGCGACGATGAATCTTCGATGTCATCGCTGGTCGCCAGCCAGGGCCCCATGGCGCCACTACGATGAAAGTTCTTTCCCGGTGTGAACTGCGACGTATGACGCTGCCAGTCGCGAATCGACCCATCCATGAAACAGCAGTAGCCAGCGACGTAATCGAGTGCGGCGTCTCGTGACACGTGACGTGCGCGCCTGCCAATCACGACAGCCAGTTCACCCTCAAAATCAAACTGCTGCGATATGCGTGGTCGGACTATCCCCTCGCCGTGGCCAACCATGCTGCCTGGAAATCGCACGAAAACCACCGGATGATCCGGCACCTGGCGGCCCATCTCTTCGATATGTGGCCGGTAGTTCACACCGACGCACAGGATTTTATCGGGGTTCGGCACGATGGGCAGGAAACGCACGTCTTTACTGTCCAGTTCGACGCCGCCGGTGTCCTGCTGCAGTTCGCTGCAGGCGCCAGCCTCGATCACGGCACGTAGATCCGCGAAACGAGAGCGAAGACCATCACTGGCCTCACGGATCATGCCTTCGACAGCTATACCGTAACTGCGCCTGCCGCGAAGCTCGAAACTAGCAAGCTTCACTAGTCGAATACTTCTTCGCCACTCACAAGCGTTACCTTGTCAGCATCGAAATCAAGCGGAATCTCGGAAATCAACTTGTCTTCGTCAAGCAACACCGACGGCTTGTCCGCATCGTAGCTGATTGGCGAAGGCTGGTCAGATACAAGACGCCGGCGAAGATCCTCGGCATCTGCCGTTACAAACACATACTGAACATCCCTGGTACTGAGATTCTCACGAATCACCCTGTTGACATCGGCAAGCGTCAACTTCTCGAGTCCGTCTCTCACATAGGATGCGAAATTGTCGGTCTGGTAGTACTGACTGTCCATTGCATATCCCAACTGGCGCGACTGACCGTCCATCAGCAAGCTGACGAACTTCGAGAGAAAGGCGCGGGTCGTCTCGAAATCGGACTCACTCAATCCTTCATCGATGAGCTTCTGAAGCTCGAACATCGCCGTCCGTGTCGCAAAATGTGCATCATTGTTGTCACGCAGCGGTCGCAGCCAGACCTGGAAAATCTGCTGTTGTCTTGCAAGGTTGGTATCGGGTTGGAACTGGAACATACCGCGCGGGAAGTATTCGATATAGGCGTAGTCACCGTAGTTCATTCCACGCGTCTCGCGGATGCGCTTGTACAGGTGGCTGTTCGAGCTGCGGTGTTCACCGAAATAGGAACGTACCAACCACAGGGCTACCCAGTCCGGATCGCCGCGCTTCAATTCGATAGGGAAACCAAATGACACCGCGACCGCCGGTGTCTCCTTCTCAATGAGAACGGCCTCTCGACCATCGGGGACCTGCGAAGCCGGCACGTTCAAGGTCGTACGCTCGCCGGCCGGTAGCTTCTGCAAATCCGAACTGATGGTGGTTGCAAACGCATCCGGATAGCCTCCGCCGAGGCCGACCGTGATATTGGAAACCGTGTAATTCGCGGTGTAGAAGGCCTTCACATCATCAAGTGTGAGTGACGTCAGATCACTCACATCGCCAAGATTGTAAGAACCATAGGGATGGTCGTTGCCGTAGATAGACGCATACAGGTATTCCTTGCCCAGCTCTTCGTCATTGTTGCCAACGAGGTCGGTGCGAATACTGTTGATCAACTGCGTCTTGATACGCTCGAAGTCGCTTTCCGCCCATGCAGGAAACAACAGCTGGCCCCGGACAAGTGAGTACCAGAGATCGAGGTTATCTCTGTGCACCTGGCCAGACAGTCGCGTTATCTCTTTGTCGACCTGGGCGAAGAAACCCGCCGCAATCGGATACATTGCATTGTTGATTTCCTCAATTGTCATCGCTTCAGAACCGGCATCCGATACCATCGCCGCAGTCATCGCCGCAAGGCCTTTCTTGCCCTGCGGATCAAACCCGGCACCCGTGTGCACGATAAACGCGACGTCAACCAACGGCGACGTCACGGACTGGTTCGTAACGAAAGACACAGGTGCCGGATCGTCAATCTTCGGAACCAGGAGTTGCGCCGCGGACTCTGTCGCGGTCGAATCGGGCGCTGCCGGCAACATACCCGCCGCAGCTGTGAGTTTATCGACCGAAGCCTCACTGTCGAATCCGTCAACGCTGTCCTCATTCGCCAGCGTTACCGTCACCCTCTGGCTGTCGACAAAATACCGGTTAGCCGCGTCTCTCAAATCACTTGCCGTAAGTGAGTCGTATGTTTTATAGACGTCGTTGATGGTCTCGGGCGTTCGAGAGAAATGAACGACGCTTGCCAGCATTTCCGCGATACCCGAGGAATTATCGAGCTGCGAGGTGAACCCGTAACGCAGGCGTGACTTGGTTTCCTCGACCTTTCGCTCCGGCACGAGCTTTGTTCGTGCTTCAACAAGAGTAGCGTTGATGGCATCACGAACGTCAACGGCCTTTTGTACGTCGGTCAGGCGCGCCGCGATAAAAAGCATGCCGGGGTCCTTCTGATCCGGAAAATAGCCGAACAGCTGATCGACAGACTGATCCTGAATGACCAGCTTCTGGTAGAGCTCAGACGACTGCGAGAAATAGATCGCTGAAATCAGGTCCAGCGATGGCATGTCCTTTTCGGTCGGCACGTAGGCGGGCCCACGGTAGGACATGACCAGCCACGGTTGTGTGGGGCCATCCCAGACCAGGTGCTCATACTTGGGCCCTGCCAGCGGCGGTTCTTGCGGAATCTCAACATCGTAGTCGCCAGGCTTCCAGCCACCCCAGTATTTTTCGACGAGCGAAAACGTCTTTTCTGCATCGATATCGCCAACCAGGATGACAGCCGTCTTTTCCGGACGATACCAACGATCAAAAAACAGTTTGGCGTATTCCATTTGCTCGGGCATCACCTCGATATCCTCGATAAACCCCATCGTGGTGTGCTTGTAGGTATGCTGCGTGTACATCAGGTCACTAACCCGCTCGAAGAGTTTCTGCAGCGGATTAGAAAAATTCTTCAGGTATTCACCCTTGACCGCCAGTGCCTCGGTGCGAAATTGTTCCTCGCTGTACTTCAGATTTTGAAACCGATCAGCCTCCAGCTCTATGACCTTTTCAAGGTCATCCTTTGTAAAAGTTATGTGGTAGTTCGTGTAGTCATCGGTGGTGTAAGCGTTCTGGTCAGCGCCAGCCTTTTTCAATATGTCGCCGTACACGTCGGATGGGTAAGCCTCGGTACCGCGAAACATCATGTGTTCGAAGAAATGCGCGAAACCCGATTTGCCAGGCTCAACCTCGTTTCGTGAACCGGTTTGCACCGGTATCTGAATCGACACAATATCCGGATAGTCAGTAGGAACAACGATGACGCGAAGGCCATTGTCGAGGTCCCGCATCAGGTAAGGCATGTCGAAAATCTTCGCGTTCTTTGCAGGCTCGGCAGGCACTTCCGCTTTTTGACCGCAGGCCGACGCCAGCGCGGCAACAGCAAACAAAACAGACAAGCTGGTAATCAGCCTCTTCATCGTGTAACTCCATGTGAGATGCATACGGCAGCGTTTGACATGCCGCGTTCAAAAGAGGTCCATGGTATCGTGTCCGCCGATATTTCGCATCGTGGCGATGCGATCCTCAAGCAGCAGCACCAACAGCTATAAGGGACAAATCTGTGTCTAAATATTTAATAAAATCATTAGCTAATATAGTTTTCCTAATGTCATTTTTTGGCACTGCGGCGGCCGACACCTGGCTGCACAATGTAGCTGGCTACACCTCCACCGCAGAGGGCATCCGCGAATTTTCGGTGCTGGTTTTTAACGATGCCGGCAAAGTCGTCAGGCTCGGTGATGACAGCCTGCTTGAAGGCAGTTCGGTTGGGCAACAGATAGATGGTGGCGGACTGACCGTCCTGCCCGGCCTCATCGATGCGCACGCTCATGTGCTGGGCCTCGGACTTCTCAAGAGCAATCTCGACCTTACAGGCGCACCTAGCGTGACCGACGCGACAAGTCGCATCGGCGCCTTCGCGAAGCAGCATCCGTCAAGGCGATGGATACTGGGGCGAGGCTGGAATCAGGTGCTGTGGCCTGTCAGGGAATTCCCGAAGGCCTCTCAGATCGATGTCGTCGTCAGTGACCGGCCGGTGTGGCTGCGCCGTATTGACGGACATGCGGGATGGGCAAACAGTGCCGCAATGAAAATTGCCGGCATCGACAACGACACCGCCGATCCGATCGGCGGCAAGATCCTCAGGGACGACAATGGCCAGGCCACCGGAATATTTATCGACAAGGCTATGGACCTCATCGGGCAGCATCTCCCCGCGCTCACCAAAGAGGATTATCGCGCCGCACTGCTAGGCGCTGTCGATGCGCTCGTTGCCGAGGGAGTTACTGGCGTTCACGATGCCGGAATAGACCTGATGACCGCTGAGGTCTACGTGTCGATGGCAGACGACAAGGAACTGGACATGCGCATCTACGCAATGACTGCAGGTGCAGAAGATGTGCTGGATGCCATTGGCGAGCCGCTGTTTGCGTACGGCAATGACCGGCTGGAGATCGCCGCGGTGAAGATATACTCCGACGGCGCGCTCGGCAGCCGCGGGGCTGCGATGATCGAACCTTACTCCGATGACGCGGAGAACCGCGGCCTGCCTTTCTGGACGCAAGATGAACTTAACAACTTTGTGCAAAAAGCTAACGGCCTTGGCTTCCAGGTCGGCATCCACGCGATCGGCGACCTCGGCAACCGCATGGTGCTCGACGCCTTTGAAAAGGTGCAACAGGGCAAACCGTCGCCACTCAGGAACCGTGTGGAGCACGCGCAGATCATCCAATTGGCCGACATTCCGCGTTTTGCCGAGCTTGGTGTCATCGCCTCGATGCAGACAACACACGCAACCAGCGACAAGAACATGGCAGAGGATCGCATCGGACCCGAAAGGATTCTTGGCGGCTACGCCTGGCGGCGGCTTCTCGATTCCGGCGCTGTCATCGCCAACGGTTCGGATTTTCCGGTCGAACTGTCCAACCCCTTTCACGGCTTGTACGCCGCCGTGACGCGGCAGGGCCGCGACGGTGAGCCCGAAGGTGGCTGGTATGCCGACCAGGCGCTGACGCGTGCCGAGGCTCTGCACTCCTATACGCTGGCCGCCGCCTACGCCGCACGACAAGAAGACCGGCTGGGCAGCCTCGAGCCCGGCAAATGGGCTGACTTCATAATGATCGATCGCGACTACTTTACGGTCCCCGCGTCAGAGATCGACGACATCCAGGTTGTGCAAACCTGGATTGGCGGTGACAAGGTTTATGACCGAACCGAGGAGACAGAATCACAATGATCGTCGAGCAGATCTGGACCGGCAACGCCTATCGAAACTTCAACTACCTGATCGCCTGCGGCGAGACGGGCGAAGCGCTTGCCATTGACCCACTCGACTTTAAGAAGTGCCTTTCTGTTGCGCGCGATAAGGGTTGGGCGATCACGCAAATCCTGAATACGCACGAGCACGCGGACCATACCGGCGGTAACAAGGGTGTAGTCAAAGCGACCGGGGCAAAAATAATCGCTCACAAGAATGCAAAAGACCGCATCGCCGATGTCGACGTCGGCGTTGGCGCCGGGGATATTATCAAGGTGGGCAAGACGGTCGAACTCGAGTGTCTCGATACACCGGGCCACACGATGTGCCACATCTGCCTGCTGTCGCACACAGATGAGCCTGGTCTGTTCAGTGGCGACACACTGTTCAACGCGGGCGCAGGCAACTGCCACAACGGCGGGCACCCCGAAGAACTCTATGAAACCTTCGACACGCAACTCGACAGGCTGGGGAGCGAGACACGCATCTATCCAGGGCATGACTACCTGCTCAATAACCTCGCCTTCACGCTGGATCGAGAGCCTGATAACGAAACGGCTCGAAAAATGCTGCGCGACTTTGAAGAGCAGGACCCGGACGACGCGCTGGTAACAACCATGGCCGAGGAGCGTGAGATCAATACCTTCTTTCGCTTACAGAGTCCGACCCTCGTGCAGAAACTGGTCGGTGAGTTCCCGGAGCTGGGCGACGACCCCGACGCGCGCGCTGTATTTCTTAAACTGCGTGAGCTCAGGAACAGCTGGTAGTCAGGCGAACACCCAGGCGCCGCAACGCTTTTCCCGAGCTATCCGGGCGCGATGCCGTCCACAGGTAGTAAAGCGCCAGGTACAATCGTTGCTGCTCTGCGAGTCGTGACTGCCACTGTTCACCGGAACCACTGAAATAGGCATCCAGAAGAGCGCGAGCGTGGCGATCAGCGAGCTCATGGTGCTCTACGATGGTTGCCAGATCGAATAACGGATCGTTATCGCAAGCATATTCCCAATCGATGAATCTGAGGCCGGGCGTCGTGATGATATTTTCGGCCACCAGGTCGTTGTGACAGCAACACAGGTAGTTCGGAAGCTGCGTGCCCCTGACGATACGCAGGCATAGCGAAACCAATTCATCATCCGCATTCTTTGCGTTTTCCGCATAACGCTTGGCGGCCCCCAGCGCGTCAAAGGAACGACCGGTTAGCGGCAAGGAATGCAGCTGCCGCAATGATGCCGCAAGCTGCTCGGTCTTACCCTGCTGTTCAAGTGAAGAAGGGTTCCAGGTGCTGCCCGGCACCCAAGCTGTCAGGTAAACTTGTTCGCCTGCGAACAGTACTTGGCTTGCAAGGCCAGCGGAAGCTGCCGCTGACTGCACGACCGCCTCCTCCGCTCGTGACGCAAATGGCGTCGAGCGAGGTTGCAGGTCAATCTTGAGCACAGCCTTGCGACCGTCCTTCTCCAGCAGCCAGACGCGGTTGGAAAGACCTCCGGTCAGCTCTGTATGTTCGGCACCCTGCCAATCCGGCAGCCCGTCGATGATGGAGTCCGCCGACCGCTCGCTACTCATGCAGATTGCTCCCGCAACGACCTTGTCCAGCTGATGATGCCGAATGGAATCATGATCAGGTAAACAACGAACAGCAGGGACGTTAGCTGCAGGTCGCGCACCCAGTAAATGACGACCGATGCGCTGTCGATTGCCAGCCAGTACCACCAGTTCTCGAGTACCTTTCGCGCGACCAGAAATGTCGCCCAGATAGCAGACCAGGTTGTCAGCGAGTCGATATACGGAAATGCAGCGTCGGTGTAACGCGCTAACAGGAAGCCGTTCAGTGCGCTAAGGATGATGATCGCCATAATTGCCATTACGTGCCATTGCCGTGGCCAGACGCAAACGGGACGTTCGTGTCCATCCTGCCGACCGCTGCTCCAGACGAACCAGCCGTAAATTGCCATCGCGAAATAGAAGCTGTTCAGTACGGATTCCATGTACAGCTTCGCGCCGATAAACAACCAGATGTAGATCGCTGTACTGATACCGGCGCACAACCAGCACCAGATATTTTGCCGGATTGCCAGCAACAGGTAAGCGATCGCGAAAATCACGGCGACTACCTCAAGTACAGAAAATGCCTGCACCTGCTCGAGCAGGCGTGCCGCCAGCGCTTGCACCCCTACGCCTGCCCGGGGTTATTCAGCATCTTCATGACAAAAATTGCTTTCGGCAGCTGCTCGAACGTGCTCCCGATTTCGTGTCGCAGTGCATCCATCACATCGTCAAACTCACCGATGATCTGGGTACTCATAGCATTCGTCCAGACTTCCAGTCGCTCGTACCCATTGAGGCGTTCGATAACGTCCTTTATGGGCGGAATGAAGTCCGCATCGAGTGGATACAAACTGATATCAACCGCTACTTTCATTAGTCAAACCTCTTTTCAATAGTGACGCCAACATGTCGCGGATCGCCGAGGCGACTGTATAACGTCTCCGGAAAGTCCGGTGGCTCATTGCCGAAATAGAATCCGCGAACCGCATACTCCTCATCAAACAGGTTTCGCGCCCACAGTTGAATCCCCCAACTCGTACCTTCATAGCCAACGCGCGCATGTAGCAGCTCGTAGGCTTTCGATTTCTGGTTGTGACTAACGTCAAAATAAAACGCGTCGCGCGCTGTCGCATCGAGACGCGCGAAAAATCCTTCGGCGCTTCGGTACGCGACGCCGGCGGCCAGCGTGTAACGCGGCGAGTGCGCCTGGTTGCGACCCGCAAGATCACCCTGCGGCGCGACAAACGTGTCGAAACTGGCATCGAGCAAGCCGAGATTGGCGTAAATCTCCAAGCCGTCACTCGGGAACCAGCGAAGCTCCGCTTCGGCACCAAGCGTCTTGCCCTTCGCCGCATTGTCGGTGAAGTAAACGAACGATGCCGGGTCGCCTGGCACCAGCTGCAGCGCGGTGCGAACCTGCTGATCCTCGCGACGGCTGTAGAAGATCGAGCCTGAGAATTTCAGCGTGTTATCAATGAGCGTCGACTTCAGGCCCGCTTCAATGCTCCATAAGCCCTCGTCACCAAAAGAACGTCGCCCGTCCGGTACCGGACCGAGGTTGAACCCACCGGCTTTGTAGCCTTTGGTCAGGCTGATAAAACTGGCCAGATCGGCCGAATGATCGTGACTAATGCTGAGCTCGCCGCCCCACATCGTTTCGGACGGCCCAACCGTTAGCCCGGCTGTATCGGCATATTCGGTAGAGCGATGTTCGACGCGCACCCCGACGCCGAGACGGGTGTCATCGTTGATCGCACTGTCAAGCTGGCCAAACAGCGCCGTACTGGTCGCAGCGTAATCACTGCCGAAACGATCATCCAGGCTGTCAGCAAAGTCGTAGAACGGGTCGTAGTAGTCGCCCTGGTTGAGGGTCTTCAGCTCGTCTTTCAGCTCTTGGACGTAGAGCCCCAATAGCCAGTCTGTCGTCCCGGAAAGGAGACTTCCGCTTTCGCTGGATGCCAGCCGAAACTCCTGGCTGGCCGTCCTCCGGTTTCTATCGCTAAGGGAAATGTAATCGTAGGTAACCGGCGCCCAGCTATCGTCATTGCCCCAGTCAGCGTCGAAGCTGAAGTCAATGTCTGAATCCGCCAGCGCCGTAATCGAAGTTAACGTTGCGAATTCCAATGCGGACCATTCAAATCGCAATGCGGCGCCGAGACTTTCCTGCGCGTCCCGTCCTGGCTTGTCCGACAGCATTGCGTAACTGTTATCCAGCGAAAACGCATCGTAACCATTGTCGATTTTGCTGTAGAGCAA
The DNA here is from genome assembly GCA_963760395.1 of uncultured Gammaproteobacteria bacterium. Taxonomy (GTDB): domain Bacteria; phylum Pseudomonadota; class Gammaproteobacteria; order Steroidobacterales; family Woeseiaceae; genus UBA1847. The sequence continues at coordinate 146,806 of CAVXCX010000012.1, read as the reverse complement.
TGACAGGCTGGATTCCAGTGTTGGTGACGATTGCTGGCGCAGGCGAAGTCGCACTGACGACTCGTCCCGACCGTTTGTGTCATTGCGGCCAAGAAAGCTATTGCTGCGAAAGCCGTTGCTCTCGTGTTTCTGCGCGCTGATGCGAAACGTCAGGCTTTCTTTCGAGTCGAGCGCGCCACCAAACGCCAGGCCGAGGCCAAGCGCGTCATCATCGCCGACGCTTAGCTGCAGGCGTCCATCCCGTTCGGACGAAGGCGACGCACTTTTGACATAGATCAGGCCGCCAAGCGCGTTTGCGCCGTAGCGACTACCCTGCGATCCGCGCAGCACCTCGATCGATGCGACATCGAAGGCCGTCGCGATCGTACCGATACCGCTGAAATCGATGTCGTCGATCAGGAATCCGATCGATGGGTTCGGGGCCCCCTGATACTGCTCCAGTTCGCCGACGCCGCGTATTTGGAAGTAGCGCGCGCGATGACCGTCGCCGGACCAGTTGAGATTCGGCACGAGGTTTACGAGCTCTTCAAAATGCTGCACGGCATTCGCTTCGATGATCTCGCTATCGAGTACCGTAACGCTTGCCGGGATTTTGCGAAGTACCCGCTCACGAAAGTCGGCCGTGACGACAATCTCCTCAAGCACCTCGGAATCCGGGGTCGCTGAGAAAGATCGAGCCGCGAGCAGAAAAACAAATGCGGCGGCGAAAAGCCGCCAAAGAGTTCGTCGATGCATGAATCCCTTCCTACGCCGGCATTAACCGGATCAGGTTCTAAGGGTTCCCTGTACGTCCGGCACCTGCCGGAACGAGGATCTCAGGTCCTGTGACCACCCCTGTGAAGCTCGAACTATACTATGTTGGGACTATCTTTTGAGACGCGCGATCAGGCTCGAGGTATCCCAGCGATGACCGCCCATCTGCTGTACCTCAGCATAGTAGCGATCGACCAGTCGCGTTAACTCCAGCGCAGCGCCATTACTCTCGGCCTCATCAAGCGCTATCCCGAGGTCCTTGCGCATCCAGTCCACGGCAAAACCGAAGTCGAACTCACCCTCGACCATCGTCTGCCAGCGATTCTCCATTTGCCAGGATTGCGCTGCGCCCTTGGATATTGACTCGATGACCGTGGCCGGATTCAGTCCGGCGCGAACAGCGAAATCGAGGCCCTCGGAAAGCCCCTGAACGATTCCGGCAATGCAAATCTGGTTGACCATTTTGGCAAGCTGGCCACTGCCAGTTGGCCCGATATGGGTGATCGCTTTTGCAAAACTCCGAATAACCGGCTGCGCATTTTCGAATACGGAAACGTCGCCACCGACCATGACGGTCAACTGCCCGCTCTCGGCGCCCGCCTGGCCACCGGACACCGGCGCATCCAGAAAACCTACCGATTTCTCGGCGGCGATGCTGTGAATCTGCCGAGCAACGTCCGCCGAGGCCGTTGTGTGATCGACGATGATAGCGCCAGGAGCAATACCATTGAAAACGCCGTCCCGTCCGAGAATTACGTCGCGAACATCGTCATCGTTGCCAACGCAACAGAATGTGATTGCAGCATCTGCAGCAGCCGCAGCCGGCGTGGCCGCGCTGCTGCCGCCAAACTCCCGCACCCAACCCTCTGCTTTGGATTTCGTGCGATTGTAGACAACAACGTCGTGTCCGGCTTTCGAAAGAAAACCGGCCATGGGATAACCCATGACGCCGAGACCGATGAACGCTGTTCGCATATAAAGTATCCGTCAGGCCGCGTTGGCTTTCTGAGCTTTCTTGCGCTTGCGCGGATCCAGTCCGATCGAGCGCGCGATAATTTCCCGCATGATCTCCGAGGTGCCGGCGTAAATACGCGAGATGCGGGCATTGGTGTAAAGACGCGACACTTTATACTCGTCCATGTAACCCGCACCACCATAGAGCTGTACGCATTCGTCGGTTATGCGGCCTTCAAGTTCGCTGGTCCAGAGTTTCGCCTTTGCAGCATCTTCGGCGGTCAACTTTCCAAGGTTATGTACCTCAACACAACGATCAACAAACGCGTACCCGATATCCAGTTCCGTGCGCATGTCAGCCAGTTTGAATCGAGTATTCTGGAAGTCAGCGATCGGGCGGCCGAAAGCCTTGCGTTCCTTAACGTAGTCAAGCGTCAGGTTATAGGCGGCCTCGGCACTGGCGATGTAACCGCAGGCACCCAGCAAGCGCTCCTCCGCCAGCCCATGCATCAAATGATAGAAACCGCGATTCAGCTCGCCGAGCAGATTTTCTTTCGGCACCTTGACGTTGTTGAAAAACAGCTCGGCGGTATCCTGGCTCTTAAGGCCCATCTTGCTGAGGTTCTTGCCGCGCTCGAAGCCTTCCATACCGCGCTCGACAACGAACAGCGACAACGCATGGCTGTTGTTGGGGTCAGTGCGTGCGACGACGATGATCAGGTCAGCAAGGATGCCATTCGAGATATAGGTTTTGGCGCCATTGAGCAGAAAATGATCGCCTTTGTCTTCAGCCTTGGTGCGCAATCCGGCAACATCGCTACCGGCACCGGCTTCGGTAATAGCGATGGCGAGGATGTGCTCGCCGCTGATGCACTTCGGCAGCCAACGCGCCTTCTGCTCTTCGGTAGCGAAGGAGTCAAAGTACGGGCCAACCAGGCGGCTGTGCAGCGTCATGAAGAAACCAGCATCACCATGGTGGGCATTTTCCTCGATAAGAATCTGCTCATAACGGAAATCCCGAACGCCGATACCGCCGTATTGCTCGTCGGCCCACATCAGCAGGAATCCCATCTCCCCCGCTTTCAGATACGCCTCGCGATCCACAATGCCCGCTTCGTGCCAGCGATCGCTGTGCGGTTCTATCTCGTTCTTCATGAAGCTGCGCACGGAGTCGCGAAACATCTCGTGCTCTTCTTCAAAAATAAATCTGTCCATAATTGTTACTCGCTTACGGTTCTTGACCCGTTATTTACCTTTGAACTTCGGTTCGCGCTTTTCAAAAAAAGCGTCGACACCCTCAACGTTGTCTTCGCTGCCGGCCAATAACTGCTGCCAGTCGGCTTCCATGTTGAACGTGCTCTCCCAATCATTATCGGCAGCATGGCGCATGCACTTCTTGGTGGCTTCCATCGAGCGCGGCGCACGTTTCGCAAGCCGCTCGGCCCATTGCAGCGCCTCAGCCTGCAACTTCTCAGCCGGCACGGCCTTATTGGCCAGGCCCAGTTCCACACATCGCTCTGCCGAAATCCGTTCTGATTCCACGCTGAGCTGAAACGCACGCCGATAACCGAGCTGCCGCACCAGCAACCAGTTGAGTCCACCGTCTGGCACCAGTGAAATGGTCGTAAACGGCGACAACAGGAATGCGTTGTCGGCCATGATCATGAGGTCGCAGTGCAACGCCATCGACATGCCTATTCCCGCCGCAGAACCGGGCACGGCGGCGATTACAGGCTTTGTTATCGTCGCAATAGCCGACAACACGGGTCGGTACTCGTATTGCAACTTGCCGAAAACCGGACGCCCTTCAAAGCCCGACTTCAAATCCGCGCCGGCGCTGAAGCAGCGGCCTTCGCCGGTAATAATCACGACGCGAACTGCGTCATCAGCGGCTGCCCGCTCAAGGGCCAGTTGCAGGTCATTCGACAGTTTCGTCGTGAATGCGTTCATTGCATCGGGACGATTCAGCGTAATGACGGCGACGGCGCCTTTGTTTTCGTATTGAACAATATCACTCATAATGTCTTCCAGTTCTTGATGGCTGCCGCTCAATGATCGGGAGCCAGGGATTCTCTCAATTGCCTCTTCATGACTTCATTGGCCTTCGAGAATTCAAATGACTCCGGACTGATCAACCAGAGATACGTCATGCCCGTAATGTAAGCGACGTATTGTGCCGCAACCTCGTCAGCGTCAATTTCGGCTTTAACCTCGCCGACGTCTTGCCCTCGCCGAATCCACTCGGCGACATCCGATTTTTGTCGGTGCCGAATATTCACAGCTGTCTCCTGAAACCCGGCACTTGGACTTGCGGCGCCGCTGTACAGAATCTGCAATGCGCGAGCCTCTTCTGGCAATTCCTGTTCGAACTGGTAGATCGTATCCAGCGCCGCGCACATCGCTTCGACCCCGACCTTGTCACCAACGCCGCGCTTCAGATACTCGAGCCAGTGGCGGGAAATTGATCTGCAAAGCGCATCGTACAGCCCATCCTTGGAGCCAAATCGATAGGTCGCCAACCCCCGGCTGTAACCCGCATGCTCCCCGATCATCGCCAGCGTGGTCTTGTCAGTACCATGCTCGAGAACCAAGGCCAGGGCGGCTTCCAGCATGGCCTTGTCTGAGAGCGCCGTGCGTTCGGCCTGCGTCAATGTGTGACTGGTATGCTGCAATACTGGACACTTACTTGCTGTCAACAAGCAAGTGATTATACGCTGCCGGCACCGGCTTTCAAGGTTTGGCCAGCGCTAGTCGGGCCACGGCCATACCTTCGTGATAGCGCTAACTCTATAGCCAATCTCGTAGCTGGTAATAGAACACGCCGAGTGCCGCCAGCTGGCGTCCAAAGCGATGCGCTCCGGGCACGCGGATGGGCTTGATCTTCGAGAACAGGTCGAATCGCTCAGTCGTTCCGGAGACTACATCGGCCAGGATCTGGCCCGCCAGGTGAGTGACATTAACACCGTGACCAGAGTATCCCTGTGCATAGAGTATGTTGTGCCCCACCTTGCCGAACTGCGGCACGCGGTTGATTGGCACGCCGATTGTGCCGCCCCAGGCGTAATCGATTTTCGTTTCGTGCAACTGCGGATAGATCTTGAGCATCCGCGGTCGGTGGTTCCTTTTTATGACCTCGGGATCAGAACCGGCGTAGTTGATTCGTCCGCCGAACAACAGCCGCTTGTCAGCGCTCAGCCGAAAATACTCCAGCACAAAATTCGGATCACAAACCGCCAGGTCGTGCGGGTTTATCGTCTGCACCGTCGCGTCGGACAATGGCTCGGTCGCCGTAATGAAACTGTTGACCGGATAAAGAATGCCACGCAATTCGGGAAGCAGTGAATGGTAGGCATTTCCAGCAATAACAACGAAGTCTGCGGAGACGCTGCCGTTTTGCGTTATGACTTTGGCTTTAGCGCCTTTTTCTACGCTGAGCGCCGGGCTCCCCTCGTATATCGTTGCGCCGTTGCCGGCGGCGGCCCTCGCCTCGCCAACACATAGCTTGAGCGGATGCAGGTGGCCATTTCCCATGTTGAGAAGAGAGCCTATATAGGCGTCCGTGCCAATCAGTTCACGGGTTTCCCCGGCCGCCAAAAGCCGGAACTCGTACGGGAAGTCATGATGTTGCAGCTGCTCAAATTCGGCGCGAAGAACCTTCAGATGGCGTTTCTTGATGGCGACATCGACATAACCCGACTTCAAATCGCAGTCGATGCCGTAACGTGCGACGCGCTCGCGGATGATGTCGTGACCCGCCCAACGCATCTGCCATAACAGTTGCTCTATTCCCGGATCACCGCTGCGGGCAAGCTTTTCCTCACCTGAAATACCGCCGATCATCTGTCCGCCGTTACGACCCGAGGCGCCCCAGCCAACTTTGCTGGCTTCGACAACATGAACGTTGTAGCCCCGTTCTGCCAGGTGCAGCGCCGTGGAAATACCGGTGAACCCGGCGCCGACAACGCAGACGTCGGCCTGCTGCTCCCCAACCAATGGCGCGTAGTCGGTGGTCTCATCGACGGAAGCCGCGTAGTAGGAATCGGTGTGTGGCTGCGAGCGGGTCATGGCCACTATCGTACAACAGCGAAGCACAGGCCGACGGCGCGGATTTTGGCCCGGACCAAGGACCTTCAAACGAGCAGATCGTCAGGGTGTGGCCGGCGGCGCTACCCGGTGCCCTTCGAGTGCTATTCTCCACGCTGAGGAACGCAAGGAGGCTCCCGTGAGTCGCTACTTTGATGAACTGAAACGGCGCAACGTATTGCGCGTGCCGACCGACCAGTGCAAGCGACTTCGAGTGCGACTAGTTTCGGGCCACCGGCCGGTGCGTTTGCATTGAACGTTGTATTTGACCTCGGCGGCGTCGTCTTCAATTGGCAACCGGACGTAATTGTTCGCAGTCGTGTTTATGACGACCCGACAACACGGGTTTTGGTCCGCGAGGAAATTATTGACCATCCGGACTGGATCGAACTGGACCGCGGAACGCTTACGCTGGATGAGGCCATCGATCGCGGCACTGCGCGAACCGGGCTAACCGCCGAGCGCGTTGCGCGTCTGTTCAATGCCGTACCGCATTTTCTCACGCCTATCGAAGGGACAATTGACTTAATTCGCGAGGTGAGATCATCAGGTCACCCATTGTTCGTGCTTTCAAACATGCACCTTGCAGGCGCCGACTTCCTCGAATCAAAATACGATATCTGGGACCTGTTCGAAGGAATCGTATTCTCCGCTCGCATTCAACAGGTCAAGCCGGAACCCGGTATCTATGAACACCTGCTAGTGGAGCATCGACTCGACCCGGCTGAAACAGTATTCATCGATGACATTTGCGAAAACCTGGAAGCGGCATCGACGTTTGGCATTCACACCATTCAGTTTATCGACGCCACTCAGTGCCGACAGGAGCTGAGCAAGATGAATTGCCTGTAAAGACATGGCGGCGACCAGGAGTAGTCGATCCCCAACCCCATCTTCTTACCGATCGGTAATTACGTTACTTCAGCGGCCAGCTTTCTCGCTGTCCCTGAGGAGGCAGACCGAGGAATACGCCGAGGCCGGGTCGTGAACGCCATAATAATCGCGCCCAGCAGGCAAACGCTGCCCGCGATGATGAACGGCGTCATCCATACTGACGGCTGAGACGCGCCTTGTGCAGCGTCCTTGAAGTAACCGGCCAGCAGCGGTCCGGCGAGACCTGCGACGCCATACGCCGTGAACATCCAGCCGTAGTTGCTACCGACATTCTTGTTGCCAAAATAGTCCGCGGTAATGGCCGGAAACAGCGCAAAGCTGCCACCGTAGTTGAAACCGATAAGCGCGGCAGCGACGATGAAGCCATAGATTACGCCGAAGCTGATGAAGACGTGGTAGGTCATTAGCATGGTCACGCCCTGCAGCGCCGCCATCAGCGTAATGGTGGTCTTGCGACCGATTTTGTCGGAAATGCTGCCCCACGCGATACGACCGATGCCATTGAAAATTGCGTACCAGGCCATGGCTGTACCGGTGATAGCGCCAGCACCGGTCACACCATGATGCTCGAGCGCGTCGATTCCAAACAGTTTGATGCAATAGATCACCATCAACCCGGATACGCCGGCAAACATGAAGACGGACCAGAGCATGTAGAACTGCGGCGTGCGCAGCATGTCGCGCGCCCTGAATTCCACGGCCCCCTCGTGATCATTATTCTCGGTGACCGGTGGCGTCCAGCCTGCCGGCAGGTAATCGTCCGCCGGATTGACCATCACCAGGCTACCGAGCAATACGAGCGCGGCCAGTGCGATGCCGTAGATCACGAAAACGCTCTGCACCCCGGGCAGGCCAAATACGCTGGTGGTATTGAGCAGACCACCGAACCAGGACCCTGCGAGCTTGACCCATATGGTCGCGCCAAATCCGAAGCCCGCAACGGCAAGCCCCGTAATCAGCCCTTTCTTGTCAGGGAACCACTTAACACAAACCGAGATGGGCACAACGTAGGCGACGCCAATGCCGGCGCCGCTGATGATGCCGATGCACAGCAGCTGTATCCAGAAGCTGTCGCCGTAGAGGCCGCCCAGTATGTAGCCACTACCAAGCAATAGACCACCCACTACCGTTAGTACACGTGGTCCGACACGAGGCAACACCCGTCCGGCCAGCACCATAACAATCGCGAATGTGGCAAGCCCTGCAGAGAACACCCATGCAGTCTGGCTGGCGCTGAAGACATAGGGGCCAGCCGCATCGGTCAGTCGGGCAGTGAAAACCGACCACGCATAAATTGCGCCCAATGCCAGCTGGATCAGTGTGGCGCCGACAACGATGAGCCAACGGTTGTGTGCTGCTATTCCATATCCCATGGTGGCCTCTGCCTGAAGTAAGATATCCGTATGAATGCTGTGGCAATCTTACTTGTCATGTGCACCAAGACAGGGCGGTCTTTCCACAAAGCACGTTGGTATAAGCCACGATAGCGACATTGTCTGCACTGCCGATTAGTGTCTCGTTAGACAGCGCGCCGGGGAAAACAGCTGGCTGGACAAGCACGACGAGCCGTGTCTTTATCGACCCTTCTAACCGGCTACTGCAGGGACGCCTGCTTTTCCTTACATGTTGCGGCGGTACTCACCGCCAACTTCGTAAAGAGCGGCCGAAATCTGCCCGAGCGAGCTCGACTTCACCGTTTCCATCAGTTCGGCGAAGACGTTGCCCCGTTCGCGGGCAACTGCCTGCAAGCGCGCCAAAGCCTCGGAACGCTCGTCGGCGTGGTTCGTCTGAAACGCACGTACCTGAGTGATCTGGTCGTTCTTCTCGCCGTCCGACGAACGGATCAGCTCTTGCTCGCGCACTTCATCTTCCTGCCCTGCTTTCGGCAGGAACGTATTGACGCCGATCAGAGGCAGCGAGCCATCATGTTTCTTACTCTCGTAGTAGAGGCTCTCATCCTGAATCTTGCCGCGCTGGTACATCGTGTCCATCGCACCGAGCACACCGCCGCGCTCGGAGATACGCTCGAATTCCTCGTAGACAGCCTCTTCAACAAGATCGGTCAATTCGTTGATAATGAACGAGCCCTGCCAGGGGTTCTCGCAGAAGTTCAGTCCCAGCTCGCGTGAGATAATCAGCTGGATCGCGACGGCCCGACGTACCGAATGCTCTGTAGGCGTCGTGATCGCCTCGTCAAACGCATTGGTGTGTAAGCTGTTGCAGTTGTCGAACAACGCGTATAGCGCCTGCAGTGTCGTACGTATGTCGTTAAAACTGATCTCCTGCGCATGCAGGCTCCGACCGGAAGTCTGCACATGATACTTCAGCATCTGAGACCGAGCGCTCGCACCGTAACGTTCCTTCATCGCCCGCGCCCAGATTCTGCGGGCGACACGACCGATCACCGAGTACTCGGGATCCATCCCATTTGAAAAGAAGAAACTTAAGTTAGGCGCAAACTTGTCAATATCCATGCCGCGAGCCAGGTAGTACTCGACGATCGTAAAACCATTGGACAAAGTAAATGCGAGTTGACTGATCGGGTTCGCACCTGCCTCGGCGATGTGATATCCGCTAATTGAGATGCTGTAGTAATTGCGAACGCTATTCTCGATGAAGAACTGTTGCACATCGCCCATCATCTTCATTGCGAACTCGGTAGAGAAGATGCAGGTATTCTGCGCCTGGTCTTCTTTCAGAATGTCCGCTTGCACGGTTCCCCGCACGGATGCCATTGTCTCTTTGCGAATGCGCGCATAGGTCTCTGCATCAACGACCAGTTCACCGGAAACACCGAGCAGCCCGAGGCCAAGACCATTGTTGCCATTCGGCAATTCACCGCTGTAGCGAGGACGCTTCTTGCCTTTGAAATAGGCGTCGACCTTCTTTTCTGCGGCCTCCCAGCCTCCGGTTTCACGCAGGTGTTTTTCGATCTGCTGATCGATTGCTGTGTTCATAAAAAACGCGAGGATCATAGGCGCCGGGCCGTTGATCGTCATTGACACAGAGGTCGTCGGCGCACAGAGATCGAAGCCCGAATACAGCTTCTTCATATCGTCGACGGTGGCGATTGATACACCTGAATTGCCGACCTTGCCGTAGATGTCGGGGCGCTCGTGCGGGTCCTCCCCATACAGGGTTACAGAATCGAACGCGGTCGACAGCCGCGCCGCCTCCTGCCCGAGTGACAGGTAATGGAAGCGCTGATTAGTACGTTCCGGCGTGCCCTCTCCCGCGAACATGCGCGTTGGATCTTCGCCCGGCCGGCGGTACGGATAAACTCCGCCAGTATAAGGGTAGCCACCCGGCAGGTTTTCCTTGCTCAGAAATTTGAGCTGCTCGCCCCAGTCGGCGAAATCCGGCGCCACTATTTTCGGGATCTTTTGGTGACTCAAACTTTCGCGATAGTTGTTGCCCGTAATTTCCCGACCACGAACTGTGTAACTGAATTTCTCTGAGCGAACGCCGGCCTTTCGCTCCGGCCACTCCGTTAGCAGCTGTAGCGATTCCACCGTCAGCTCACTGACTGCTTCCTGGTAGCGCTGTCTTAGAGTCGTCAGGCTGCGATCATCACCACCGCTCAATGCTTCCGACTTGTACAGCTCCAGCTCGGCGGGAATTTCCGGATCTTCGAGCAGCCGCAAAGATTCGTAAACATGCTGGGCGCGACTCGCCGTTTCCGCCTGACTATCGACGCGATGATTGACGTCGCGGCCCTGCTCGGCAATCTCAGCCAGATAACGTATTCGGCTACCTGGAATCATTGCGGTGGATCGCGGCTCGCGAATTGACGTGTCAATGTCGGGCGTCCATTTCTCCGCATCGAGATCCGCTTTCTCCGTGACTCGCCGGCAGAGCTCTGCGAACATCCAACTGACACCAGGATCGTTGAACTGGCTGGCGATCGTCGGGTAAACCGGAACGTCCTCGTCAGCAACCGCGAACGCCACGTGATTGCGCTTCCACTGCTTGCGCACGTCGCGCATGGCGTCTTCCGCGCCACGCTTGTCATACTTGTTGAGAACAATCAGGTCAGCGAAATCGAGCATATCGATTTTCTCGAGCTGGCTTGCAGCACCGTACTCGCTGGTCATGACGTAAACGGAGAAGTCGACCATATCGACGATTTCACTATCACTCTGCCCGATACCTGCCGTCTCAACGATAAGCAGATCGAACCCCTGTGACTTCAGGAACAGGATGTGGTCGCCAAGCATCTCGCTGGTCGCCAGATGTTGACGCCGCGTTGCGATCGAGCGCATGTAGACGCGATCGGAACGCAGAGTATTCATTCGGATACGATCTCCTAACAGAGCCCCGCCTGTGCGGCGCCGAGTTGGGTCGACGGCCAGCACCGCGATACGCATATCCGGAAAGCTCGTCAGGAATCGGTTTAGTATCTCGTCGGTTACGCTGCTCTTGCCGGCACCGCCGGTACCTGTGATGCCGATAACCGGCACCTGTCCAGCCTGCATGCGCCATTCCTTGCGCAAGCGGTCAAGCTCTGCCTCGTCGAAGATACGTTCTTCGATTGCCGAGATGGTCGCCGCGATGTCAACGGACGAACGATTGACTTCCGGCACAACCGTTGGCCGCCGCGACTTCACTGTGCGTTCGATCAGGTCCGCGATCATCGCCTCAAGGCCCAGCTCCATGCCATCGTGGGGGTGATAGATTCGCTCCACGCCGTAGTCCATCAGCGTCCTGATCTCCTCAGGCGTGATCGTTCCACCGCCGCCGCCAAATACTTTGATATGTGCTGCCCCAAGCTCCTTGAGACGATCAATCATGTACTTGAAAAACTCGATATGACCGCCCTGGTAGGAACTGATCGCGATGCCATCGGCGTCTTCCTGGATCGCGGCACGAACGATGTCATCCACGCTACGGTTGTGCCCGAGGTGAATGACCTCGACTCCCTGCGCCTGGATGAGGCGCCGCATAATGTTGATTGCGGCGTCATGGCCATCGAACAGCGAGGCAGCTGTCACAAAGCGTAGCGGCGCGGTCTCGCGTTTTCCGGAAACGCCCGGTAAATCAGTCGCTGCGGTACCCATGAACTCACTCCTGCGGAAAAGCACGGCACAATCCTCTGCCTCAAAAGCAGAAAGTTGTTATTTTTCAATCAGTTTTGCTATTGAAAAAATTTTAATCTAGATTAAAATAATGCAGATCAGGGCAGAACTCAAGCCCGCATCGCACCCTGCCCGATCGTTCAAGAGGAAAAATCATGGCCCGCAAGGCAGAAGAGACGCGCTTCGAACTGCAGAAAGACCGTATGCTCAAAGCGGCAGCGCAATGCTTCAATGAAAAAGGCTACAGCGGCTCATCACTGAAAGACGTTGCGGCAATACTCAGCCTGACGGATGCCGCCCTCTACTACTATGTCCGCAACAAAGAGGAACTCGTCTATCTTTGCTATCTGCGCGCCGCGGCGGTCGGTCGTGAGGCGATGCAAAGGGCATTGGACGAAGACGTCAGCGGATTGCAGACCGTACAGAACTATTTGCGCTACCACATCGAAATGATGGTGGGCGAGCGTGGCCCCATCGCCATCATGAGCGAAATTCCGTCGCTCAAAGCCTCACATCGGGCCGAAGTACTGGAACTATCTCGTCAACACAGCGCCCGCTTCGAAGCTATTCTGAATGCTGGCATAGAGGATGGCAGTATTACGCCCTGTGATGTTCGCATGACCGGTAACGCAATCATGGGATCAATTAACTGGATCCCGAAGTGGCATCACGGAGATCGGGCAACGGGTCAGATGATCGCGACAGAATTTCCCGGTATTTTGACAAACGGACTGAGGCCCGCGCTGCACTAGTCGGCGAACAGACTCCAGGCGCTCATTGACCAGGCGCTCTACCTCATCGATATCGAATCGAGAGGGATCCGTTTCCAGGTCTTCAAATCCGCCGATTTGGGCGAGCATCACGAGGTTTTCTTCCAGCTCGCTCTCAATGCGGCCAAAGAATATTGCGCTCGACTGCGCTTGATTCGGCGATTTCGAGTCGATAACAGTCATCGGGCTACTGGTTCTCAGTCGGGACCCGGTCGTCGGCCGAACGTCACGCAGGTTGCGTTTGATCGAATCCAGCAGGATAACCAGATCGCTGTGGCTACGGCGGATTTCGATAAACAGGCGGTCAGACTGTTGCCGCTGTTCAGGGCTAATGTCCTCAAGAAGCATATCGCGCACAGCGACGAACTGTGGCGTGTTGCGCTCCGCGGCGAGTCGATACCAGGCAGATGCTGCCACAGGGTCCTCTTCAACCCCCATCCCGGTCAGGTGCATGAAACCGACCATATACTGCGCATATTTGTCGCCCAGCGGCACTAGCTCATTGCGGTAAATAAAGTAGGCGCGCTCGTATTCTCCGCGATCAAACAGCTGATCGACCTTACGCTGCACTTTCAACGTACGGGAATCCGTAAAATTGGCGCTGAGCCCGGCGGCGCGCTGCGCGTGCACTGATGTGCCGATCAGCACCATCATCACAAGCCACAAGATGGGTCGAATTTTGCTCAATTTACTGACAGTCATACCGTTGAAACAAGTCTAGTACCTTTGAGTCTTATGAACGGACTTAAGTTCCGGCAACGCGCATCAATTTGCCCGGCCCCTAGTCGACGAATTTCGGCTCACGCTTTTGCAGGTTCGCCATCACGGCCTCTACCTGGTTCGGAGACCCCATAATGCGGTGCTGCAGTTTCGCCTCCAGCGCAAGCGATTCAGCCTCGGGCAGGTTCCAGGCCTCGTTTACAAGTCGCTTGATGCCGCGAATTGCCTGCGGCGACCTGCCGGCGCAATCGCTGGCGAATTGCCTGGCTGCAGCGAGCGGCTCGCCATGCACAGCGGTTACCAGGCCCAGATCCAACGCTTCCGCCGCGTCGAAAATTCGCGCCGACATCGCCAGCTGCTTGATCTGGTCTGGCCGCATTATGTGACGCAGAGTCGTGCTGATCGCCATATCGGGGATCAGCCCCCACTTGGTCTCCATAATCGAGAAGTGACTTGCGGCAGATGCGTAGCGAAGATCGGCGCCAAGCGCTATCTGCAGCCCGCCGCCATAACAGATGCCATCAATCGCGCAGATCACCGGTACCGGCAGTTCGCGCCACGCGTAGGCTGCACGCTGAAACAGATTCGCATGCGATCCGGCGATTGGCTCCATCAATGCATCGTCGATTTTCACGTTGGGATCGGTGAAAACGCCGACGTCAATACCAGCGCAGAAGTTATCGCCAGCGCCATGCAGGACGACAGCTCGCAGCGTAGTCTCTCTTGCAAGGTTTTCGGCCGCTTCGTGCAGCGCCTCGAACATCTTCAGGTCCAGCGCATTGTACTTATCGGGCCGATTGAGCATGACCTCGGCAACGTGCTGATTCAGCGTGATGTTTACACGATCACTCAAGAATTATCTCCATCTATCATACCGAAAGCGTGCATTTGCCATTGCGTAAGACGACGCTGTCACGCTCTTTGACCGTGCAGCGGAACGACACGACATTGCCGTCCTGCCACATGTCTGTCGTAATCGTATCACCGGGCAGGACAGGGGCCGAGAAACGTGCATCAAATCCCGAGATCAAGGTGTAGTCGTAGTCGCAAATCGTCTGCAGTACAGCCTTGCATGCGATGCCAAACGTGCAAAGCCCGTGCAGAATCGGCCGCTCGAATCCAACCGCTGACGCACGTCCCGGATCGGCGTGCAGCGGATTGCGATCACCCGTCAGCCGGTACAGCAAGGCCTGGTCCTGCCGCGTAGCAATGTCACAGCTGAGGTCGGGTTCACGTTTCGGCGGTCGATGCGGCAAAGGCCCCTTGCCGGAGGGCCCTCCGAAACCACCGTCGCCACGCGCCATGATTGTGCAGCCCAGCGTAAACAGGACCGTGTCGTCGCTCGCCAACCTGCCCTCGGCCTCAAGCAGGACTAATGCACCCCTGTTCGGGCCTCGATCAAACGCGTCAATGACTTTCTTGTCGATCAGAAGATCGGCCGCCGGCGGCAAAGGCCTGTACAACTGCATGCGCTGCTCTGCGTGCAAGACCTGGCTGTAGTCCCAGCCGAGATCCGGCGGAAACATGTCAGGGACAAGCACGGTTGCCAGCGTTGGCATCGTCTGCAGCACGCCGCCCTGTTCGTAGATATACGGTAACTCCTTCCGACTCAGCGGATCTCGACCCATACCGATGCCAAGGGCATAGAGTATGGATTCGGTATCGGTATAGGAGAAAGGAATATCGTAAACCGACTTCGACAGCAGTTTTTCGTAGTTCAGTGCCATTACTTATCCATGCATGCGCGACACCGTCGCGCGTTATCCTTTGTTGGCGTATTGCCAGCCCATGTCAGCAAGGGGTTTGACAGACTTGACGGCCTGCGCAGCATGCGCACTCGCCGCCGTGCCATCTCTTACTCGCCCGGCAATCCCCTGCAGTATCGCTGCAAGCCTGAAGAAATTGAACGCGGAGTAGAAGTTTCGGTTTGCGATGCCATTGTCGCGCCCTGTACGCTGGCAATACAGCTGCATATAAGCCTCTTCATCAGGAATGCCCAATTCCCGCAGGTTTTTTCCCGCCAGTCCCACAGAGCCAATACCAAGTTCCGGCATCTGCCAGGTCATCATATGATAAGTGAAGTCGGCCAGGGGATGGCCGATTGTTGATAGCTCCCAGTCGAGCACCGCAATGACCTTCGGCTCAGTCGGATGCACAATCATATTGTCGAGGCGAAAATCGCCATGCACGATGCTTACCGATTCATCATCCGGTATGTTCTGTGGCAGCCATTCAATCAGCTCGTTCATCGCTGCGACGGAGCTGGTCTCCGACGCCCGGTACTGCCCGGACCAGCGCGAGATCTGTCTCGAAAAATAATTGCCCGGCTTGCCATAGTCCTCGAGGCCAATAGCCGCGTAGTCGATGTTGTGCAAATTGGCGATAGTCTGATTGACGTTGTCATAGATGGCGGCCCGCTCATCGGCCCCGAGACCCGGCAGGTCAAGGTCCCAGAAGATTCGGCCATCGACAAATTCCATGACAAAGAACGTGGTTCCAATAACCGCATCGTCTTCGCAGAGTAGCAGCGGTCTGGGTACAGGGAATCCGGCACCGTACAAAGCGTTAATGACGCGAAACTCGCGGTCCACCGCGTGCGCGGACTTCAGTAATTTCCCAGGAGGTTTGCGTCGCAGCACATAGCGGCCAGACCCCGCATTCAGCATGTAGGTCGGGTTGGACTGGCCACCTTTGAACTGGCTCACAGTCAGCGGACCGCAGAAGCCCTCGACGTGCGAAGACAGGTAGTCCAGCAATCTCTGCTCATCAAAACGGTGCGCATCGCTTACCTCGCGCGTGCCCGTATTCTGGTCCGCGCGCTGACTCATCGGCGCAGCCCGCTATCGACATTGATAGGCAAGCAGTGTCCGGCTATGCACAGAGGATTGCCATTTGGCGTTGTCATGCGATCGGAGTGTACAGCTACATGCGGAAAATGCCGAACGGCTTCTCCTCGTCTCTTGGACGATTCATGGCCGCCGCCAGCGCCTGCGCAAGTACCGGGCGAGTGTTCACCGGATCGATAACGCCGTCATCCCAGAGGCGTGCGCTGGCGTAGTACGGATTTCCCTGTGTCTCATATTGCTGGCGAATCATTTCTTCATAGTCGGCTTTTTGCTTATCCGTCCACACCTCGCCACGGGCCTCGAAGCCCTCACTCTTTACAGTGGAAAGGACCAGAGACGCCTGCTCCCCGCCCATCACGGAAATTCGGGCATTTGGCCACATCCACATCAGTCGCGGGCTGTAAGCACGGCCACACATTGCGTAGTTGCCCGCGCCGAAGGATCCGCCAATGACGACGGTGAACTTCGGCACGGTGGCCGTAGCGACCGCATTGACCATTTTAGCGCCATCTTTCGCGATACCTGCATGCTCGACGCGTTTGCCAACCATGAATCCCGTGATGTTTTGCAGGAAGACCATCGGGATGCCGCGGCGATTGCACAGCTGTATGAAATGGGCGCCCTTCTGCGCCGACTCGGGAAACAAGATGCCATTGTTGGCGATGATGCCTACCGGATAACCATCTATATGCGAGAAACCGCAGACCAGCGTCGCTCCGTAAAGCTTCTTGAACTCCTGAAACTCCGACCCGTCGACAATGCGCGCAATTACTTCCCGAATATCGTAAGGAAAACGGTACTCGCGTGAAACGATGCCATAGAGATCGTCGACCGGATAATTCGGCTCGGTCGGCTCACGCCGTACAACGTCGACGGCTCGCTTCCAGTTCAGGTTGGCAACGATATCGCGCGCGATGCGCAACGCGTGCTCGTCGTCGTCAGCAAGATGATCGGTTACCCCGGAAATACGCGAATGCACGCTGCCGCCGCCGAGCGTCTCTGCGTCGACAACCTCGCCGGTCGCGGCCTTGACCAGCGGGGGACCGCCGAGAAAAATAGTGCCCTGGTCGCGCACGATAATGGACTCGTCGCACATCGCCGGCACATAGGCACCGCCGGCGGTGCAGGAACCCATGACCACCGCTATTTGCGGAATACCCTTGGCGGACAGCCGCGCCTGGTTAAAGAAAATTCGACCGAAATGGTCGCGGTCGGGGAATACCTCATCCTGGCGTGGCAGAAAAGCGCCGCCCGAGTCGACCAGGTAGATGCACGGCAGATGGTTCTGTTCGGCAACTTCCTGTGCACGCAGGTGTTTCTTGACGGTTAGCGGGTAGTAGGTACCGCCTTTGACGGTCGCATCATTCGCGACGATCATACACGCGACCCCATGTATGCGACCGATCCCGGTAATTATGCCCGCGCTCGGGACATCATCGCTGTACACCTGCCAGGCGGCCTGACGGCCAATCTCGAGAAACTGCGAGTCTTCGTCGAGTAGTGCACGTACTCGATCCCGTGGCAACAGCTTGCCGCGGCCAAGGTGCTTCTCTCGCGCGCGCTCCGTGCCACCTTGCATGACGTAGTCATCGATCTCACGCAGGTTCTCTGCAAGCACAAGGTGCGCTTCGGCGTTCTTCTTGAACTCCTCCGATGATCGATCGATTTTCGTTTTCAGAACTGGCATTTAGTCTTATCCAGGATCAATCTACTTGGTCGCTTGGAACAACTCACGACCGATCAACATGCGCCGAATCTCGCTCGTTCCGGCGCCAATTTCATACAACTTGGCGTCGCGCCACAGGCGCCCAGCCGAATATTCATTGATATAGCCATTGCCACCTAGTACCTGAATCGCCTCCCCGGCCATCCAGGTTGCGCGTTCGGCAGCCACCAGAATACATCCCGCCGCATCGAATCGGGTAGTGCGGCCTCGATCACAAGCCTTGGCGACGGCGTAAACATAGGCGCGACTCGTGTTCATCGCAGTGTACATGTCGGCAATCTTGCCCTGCATGAGCTGAAACTCGCCAATCGCCTGACCGAACTGCTTACGGTCGTGGATATAGGGCAATACCAGGTCCATGCAGGCCGCCATGATTCCAAGCGAGCCGCCGGCGAGGACAACCCGTTCATAGTCAAGGCCACTCATCAGAATCCTGGTTCCTTTGCCCTCTTCAGCAAGCAGATTTGCGGCGGGAATCCGACAGTCTTCCAGCAGCACCTCGCTGGTGTCAGAGCCTCGCATGCCGAGCTTGTCGAGTTTTTGCGGAGTGGACAGCCCAGGCGTGCCACGCTCGACGATGAACGCGCTGATCCCCCGCGTACCGGCGTCCGGATCCGTCTTCGCATAGATAATCATCACGTCGGCACCAGGAGCGTTGGTGATCCACATCTTCGAGCCGTTCAGAACGTACGCATCGCCGTCACGCGTCGCTACTGTACGCATACTCATAACGTCAGAACCTGCACCAGCTTCGCTCATGGCCAGCGCGCCAAGGTGCTCACCATTAACCAGCCTGGGAAGGTAGCTCGCTTTTTGTTCAGCATTGCCCCAGCGCCGCAGCTGGTTGACACAGAGGTTCGAGTGAGCGCCGTACGACAATCCCAGCGATGCGGACGCACGACTGATTTCTTCCATCGCTATAACGTGTGCAAGGTAGCCAAGACCCGAGCCACCAAGTTCTTCCTCAACGGTAATTCCAAGCAGCCCTAATGCGCCGAGCTCGGGCCACAAATCCCTGGGGAACTCATTCTTGCTATCGATATCACCAGCAATTGGCGCGATACGGTCTGCGGCGAAACTCCTGACTGTATCGCGAAGCAGGTCGAGGTCCTCGCCATGACCAAAGTCGAATTCAAACATGAGGCAAATACCCTTCCGCTGTCAGTTACAGCTATACCTCATTGTCGACCTCATGAAGCGAGAGCTGAATACCAATCGCTTGGTACGTAGGTGGATATGTCAGAGCGAAGAGAGTCTGTCGATAAACAACGAGAACAATTCGTACTGTGAGGTGATACCAAGCTTCGAAAACAGGTTGCGCTTGTGCACCATTACGGTTCCAGGCGCGATACCGAGTTCTTTGGCGATCGATTTGGACGAATGGCCGCGCAACAAGAGCTGCGTTATCTGGCGTTCGCGCTGTGTGAGTGTAGCCTCACCGAAACGCTCGAAGCATTGTGTCAGCCGTTGGTGCATGCTCAGATCACGCTCATCCTCGGAATGACGCGCAGACCATTCACCCCAAATTCGTGACATGGCGGCCCGCACAATTGGCTCCATGGCCGCAAGACTTGCCACATCGGATCGAGAGAACCGTGCCTCCCATCGACCGACAACAAGCACCAGCGTTGTCTTGGCATCGGCGTCCAGGATGAAATCCATTTCGTCAGCAAGATGAGTGCGCTCGTAGTATTGCCGATAGTACTCGCTCGAACGAAAGCGATCCGGGGTCTCATCCCGACAGCGACACATGCTGGCCTTCTTCTTGCGCAAGGCGAGCTGATACAGCGGATCGAGCAAATACGGACCTGCCAGATAGCGATCCAGATAATGTCGGGCGCGATCCGGCGTCATCGTATGGTGCAGAACATTCGGCGGCGCATCCCGATAGAAGGCCAGCAAGCAGGTGGCATTGTGCTCAACGGCGGCCGCTATCAAGCTCACCAGCGCTGCCGCTATGCTGCGGTCGTTGTTGGCAGCGACAAGCTCAGCAACCGCACGATACCACTCGGGATTGTCGAGTCGTCTTGTCATAGAACGTGCTTAGGCCTGGTAGAGCGCAGCTTTCGCACCGCTCGGATCTTCAATAACGCAGAACTGTCCGCCTGCCAGCCCGCGCGGCTCGACCAGGATCTTTCCGCCGTTCTCTATACACGCCTGCGCACTCACCTTGATGTCCGCGACCGTAATATAGACGAGCCAACCGCCCTTCACATCCGCATTGCTACCGCGCGCATGGCAAATGCCTGTCACTACATCACCTGCCCCCGGCGTCATCATCGAATAGTCTGAATAATCGCCCATGCTCACGTCTTCGCTTTTCCAGCCAACAACATTCTTATAAAAATCGCGCAGACCCGTGGCGTCATCGACCGTAATATCCATCCAGCCGATTTTGCCTACCCCGCTATCATCAGACATGCTTTTGCCTCCAGAAGACTTAGATCATCAGACGCCAGGTACTCGTCAGAACGAAGTAAGAAAAGATGCCGCGTTTCCGCCAATGGGCCCTGACCCTGATTGAGCAATTCTCAGGTACTCCGCGCCTGTCGGATAGTCGTCTGGCTGCGGATTGTAAATGCGTTTCACGCGATTGCGATGATAGAGCTTGAGCTGGGCGGAAAAGGGGATCACGTAGTTCGGATCGTTGCCAGTCAATTCATAGTGCAGCTGCGGAAGACGATACCATGGCAGGTTCATATCTGAATGGTGTGCATTGTGATAGCCGAAATTCAGCGTCAGCCAGTTCAATTTTGGAAATCTCAAACTCAACGGATTGCTGAATGTATGCCGTTGCTCCCACTCGAAATCACCTTTGTGCGGCGGCTTCTCATACTCGAATAGTGTCGTATTGTAGGGGTAGTCATGCTGCACGCTGTCCATAAAACGCAGAACGTGCATCATGATCAGGTACGCAACAACGTACAGCAGCGCGACTTTCGGAGCGACAAACAGCAGCGCGATGAACACACCGCCACGAACCAGTATGACCGAAACATTGCGCGCACGCTGTTTGCGTCGCTGCGGAATGATGAATGAAGTAAGAACCATGACAGTGTGCATAATCAGATCATGGGCCGGAACATAGAACCACTCGAAGAATCGGGTGGTCTTCGTTACTAGCGGATGTTTTTCGAAGAAACGGTCGTAGTCAAACCAGACGGAGTCATCATTGTCCACGTGGTGGCGGAAGTGTTTGTAGCGCATATCCTCATAGGTGCCGTACGCAGCACCACACAACCAGCTCATGAACTTGCCTAGAGTGGCATTGTAGCGGCTATGGACAAACACCAGGTTATGCCCACACTCATGTATCAGGTAGGCCGCGATCGTCATTCCATGAGCAAGCAAGAGAGTCGCGACAACATTCACCAATATCTGGCTATGGAATAGCCCCGCGAACCCAAGCACATAAGCGAGCACAGCATAACCGGACGCGGCGCCGTAATACCGCAGTCCGTCTGGATCCTTAATGAGCCCCGTTGACATCGTCCTATCGCCCCGCTGCTACTTCCCGTTTAGTTGTACACATGGGCAACGCCTATTGCTAGCATACGGGCTCCAGCGTGTCTGATCCGGAGACCACTACGCATGAAGCTTGTAACCGCCATTGTAAAACCCTTTCGTCTCGATGATGTGCGCAACGCACTGAGCGAGGTCGGCATCCAGGGCATGACCGTCAGTGAAGTAAAGGGCTTCGGCCGCCAGCGAGGCCATACCGAGCTGTATCGAGGCGCAGAGTATGTTGTTGATTTTCTTCCAAAAGCCAAGATAGAGGTCGCGGTTTCCGACGATCTGGTCGAACGTGTTGTGGAAGCCATCGTCGAGGCCGCCAAGACCGGCAAAGTCGGCGACGGCAAGATATTCGTGACCGACCTCGAACAGGTCTGGCGCATCCGAACCGGAGAAACCGGCGACAGCGCCCTCTGAGGCACCTGTCGGCGTGCTCAAACGACGAAAATATTGATCGCGGTGCGTGCCAGCAGGAACCAAAGTGCCAGGGCTGAGGCGGAATATAGATAGAAGCGCACCATAACGACGTTGGATGTGCAGTGGACGAAGCTGTGCAAAACGCGAAACACAAAGAACAGCCATGCCGCAATAACATTGGTCATATCGACCGTCGCCGTGACATATAAGACCAGGCAAAGCGCATAAAAAAGCACTGGCAATTCGAACAGGTTCTTGAGGTTGTACGCCGGGTAGTTGACGGAATCGGGAAGTAGTTCTATGGCTTTCTCAGGCGTTGTGTAGGTCTGTGCCGGTACCCTGGCTCGCTTCATGGCGGGTATTCGTTTCGCGTACATGACGAACCAGACGATTGCCGTGAGAATCATCATGCCGAGCATCGGCTGCAGGATCAGTTCATTATTCATTTTTGTTCAACCATACAAAACGCGTTTAGCTTGTTACCGTCCAGATCGCGAAAATAGCCGGCATAGAAGTTGCCGCCACGTAACCCGGGCGCGCCCTCGTCGGCACCACCCAACTGCAGCGCTTTTGCGTGCAGCGCATCGACAACTTCCGGTGAGGCCGCGGAGATAGCAACCATCGTGCCGTTGCCGACGGTAGCGTCTTTGCCATCGTAAGGGCGGATAATCGATATTGCAGGTGACGTGGGTCCGGTCCCCCAGGCTATGAACGTGTCGCCTTCCATCGCGCGACCCGCACCAATGACGGCTAGCAACTCATCATAGAATTTTGCCGCGTCCTCAAACTTATTAGTGCCCAGTGTTACGTATCCGATCATCGTTAACTCCCGGTAGTTGTTGTGTCTGCTGCCGCGGCCAGTGCCTGTCGCCACCGCATCAGCTTACCTGAGAACGCCATGGCGGCGTAAGCCGGGCTCGTGGAAGGCAATCCCGTCAGGCGCAAGTTCCTGCCCATCGCATGGCAATCAATGAAGCGTTTGAACAACTGTTCAGCCTTCTTGCCATTAAACGCGATTAGCTGAATATCGGTATGGGTACGCAGAAACGTTTCGAAATCATTGGCACACGCGCTATCGAGCTGTATTCGAGCATCCAGGCTCCCAGGTCGCACCGAACTCTGCAGAACATCCCAAAGCGCGATTCGATTGTCTCTCAACTGAACGAGGCGCTGCTCGTAGGAGCCGTGAATTCCGAAAAGTTCGTGCATGATTGGCCAGAAGGCGTTCTTCGGGTGCGCATAGTACTGCTGCTGATCAATTGATCGCTGGCCCGGCAGGCTACCGAGAATCAGAATTCGCGCATCGGAACGCGACACAGGCGGGAAGCCCTCAGAGGGATTCACTCTGGGTGCCTAGGTCTGCCACTTCAACATTCGATGCGCAAGCATCTCCATGTCGCCTGAATGGCGATGTCTCATAACAGGATCGTCTGCCGTGATATTCATTGCGCGAATAGTCTTGCGTAGCAACTGCCCCGAATCATCAAAGTCGAAATCCAGAACGTTCAGACAACACATCGACTGATCCAGCAAGCCAAAAGCCTCGAGACCCACGCCAGTGGTCCAGCCGAGAATCGCAGCGTTCGTGCCGCCATGCGCAAACACGGCAAGATTGTGCCATGACGGATCGGCAATCAGGACATCCATTGCGGCACTGATGCGGCCATAGAAGTCATGATAGCGTTCGCCGCCCAAGAACGTCGCATCGGCCTGTGGCGCGCGCCAATGCGAGAAAGCAATATCCGAGTAGATATCGTAACCGCCTGCAGACTCGCCCTTTTGTGGCCGGATCTCTTCCAGTTCCTGGAACACACCCAATTCAAGTTCCCGATCAGCCAACACGGTAAGGCCCGTCTGCCGGGTTCTTGGCAGACCCGAACAGATCGCTTTGTCGACATGCACACCAGCAAAAAGACTGGCCATCGCCTCGGCCTGCGCCCTGCCTCGCTCATTCAGATCCACCAGGTCCGGATCGGCTACCCAGTCGCCATGTTCGTTGATGTAGTCGACGGCGCCATGACGAAACAGATAGAGGCGACGCCGGCTGGCGCCGTCGATCGCCACACGTCGTTCAGTTGTGGACTGCCGCTGTGCCGATTCGCTCATACTTCCTGATACGGCATGGACTGCATGATAGCGAGCTGCTCCGCTTCCGATATGCCCCGGCCCAGCCAGTTGGCGTGTGGGCGGAACGCCTCGCGCGCTGTTACCGCCGGGACATTGGCCACCGTGATGTCATCGCGCAAGAAAAACGCATTGGTGCCTGTAGAATCGCAGCCAATCAAGTAATAGCCTTTGCGTTTTCCAAGTGATTCCAGCGCGGCCAGTGACGCACCGTGAAAAAAGCCGCTCGGATGTTTGCTGTAGCGCTCGAAGGCGGGGTCATACGGTACCGTTAGCGACAGGTCCGGACCCAAACCGGCGTTGTACTCGATACAGACAACGCGCGGCGAAATACAACTCAAGCGCCTCCCAGAACCAGTAGTCATTGCCGTCGACGTCCAGTGACAGAAAGTCGACATCCTCGGGAACCCCGTTGCCACGGATCAGGTCCTCCAGGTTCTCGAGAGTAATGAACGCCTGGATCGCCTTGACGCCCTTGATGCGCATTTTTTCCGCGGTGTAATTGAAGAAGTCCACATTCTCCGACGAGCCGTCCATCAACAAACCACTGAAACGCTCCTGCTTCATCAGCCGCAGGCTGTTGCATTGCACGGCACCGAACCCGAACTCGACGAACCAGCGTGATTCAAAACCGATCTGGTCAAACAGGAAACGAATGACGCCGTCCTCACCATTTTGTGACAACCAGCTGTACTCGTATCGAGCCAGGCCAGGAATGCCTGCTTGCGACCGGGGCGGCCAATCGATGCCGTCGGACTTACTCCACTTGACACGGACTTTGCCGGCGCGGAGCCGGAAGGGAATGAGCGTGCGCTTCAGCCATTTCTTGGCACGACGAACACGATATTTTTTTACCGGTACATCAGGCATGAATTCTCAATATCCTTTTGCCGGATCAACAACGTTCAACAGCGGATCCCCGGCGGCGTAGCGCCTGAGATTCTCTCGCAGCAACGTCATGTGCCGTTCTCGCTCGCCGCCGTAACCCGCGACATGCGGCGTGATAATTACGTTATCCAATTGCCAAAGCGGGTGATCTGAAGGCAGCGGCTCGGGTTCCGTGACATCCAGGCCTGCACCGCCTACCTGGCCACTCTTCAGCGCCGCCACAAGGGCGTCGGTATCCACCGTCGCGCCGCGTCCGACATTGACGAAAAGCACGCCCTTCCTGGTCGCATCGAAGAATTTCTTGTCCAACAGGTTTCTTGTGGTACTGGTAAGCGGCAGCGCATTGACAATCACATCCGCCTGTCCTGCTAGCTCCAGAAGTTCATCCGCCAGGCCGACATATTCGACGAATTCCGGTCCATCCCGGCTACTGTTACGGGTACCAATCACGCGCATGCCCAGCGCGGCACCGCGCCTGGCAGCTTCCGTACCGATGCCGCCAAGCCCAACAACCAGCATCGTCTTGCCTGCAAGCGGCATCATGCCCAAGCGAGCCGAATACAAAGCCGCGCGATCGTCGCTTCGCATTTGTTTTGCGAATACAGGCAACGCACGTGCCAACGCCATTGCCATCGCGATCGCATGCTCGCCGATAACCGGTGAGGACATCTTCTGCATGTTGGTCAACAGGACTTCGCCGCTGCCAATACGAGGAACACTCAGACAACTTTCGGCGCCCGCCCAGGCGATTTGTATCCAGACGAGTCGCGTCGCCGCAGCCACGAGGCGCTCATCACACAGCCCGATAATGGCATCCACGTCATTCGCCTCGGCAACGTCAATGGAGTCCGGTCTCACGGGGATAAAATTCGTTTCAGGGTAGCGGCGCTGCAAAGCGCCGAGATCATCCGGGCTAACTCGGGCAATCATGATTTTTTTCGCGCCTCGCCAATTCGGCAAGTCCCGGGTAGCGACGTCCCCTTCAACGATGCCAGCCTGAATGACGAGCTCATCAATGGTGACGTCGGCTGATACAGGCACCGCCAGCATCGCGACCAGGATTGCGGCAAATGTACGAACTCTGTTCATAAGGCTCCTCGCTGAGCGCACAGTTTACGCAGTCAGCCGCGGGAGCAACAGAAAAAAAAGCGCTCAGGAAAAGTCGATGGTCACTTTATCCTGCAACGCCCCGGCGGCTGGCCAGCAACCAAGGGGACCAGGAACAGCGGGTCTTGGCGCGATCAGGCCGGGAAGAAATCGATAGGCTTGGTGGTCGTGATGGCTTCGACGTCCCTCGCCTCGAAGCGGAACAGCTTGATTCGTTGCACGAGCCTGCGCTCGAGATCCGCATCGCCGAGCTCACTCGATACGACCTCACACATCGTGACCTGCCCGCTCGGAGCGATCGTCAGCCTTAGTACCAGCTTGCCCTCGAGTGATGGGTCTGCGCGCAGAGCACGGTTGTAGAGCGCGAAGATTGCGCCTTTGTTCTTGTCGAAAACCAGCTCGATCTCTTCGCGAGAGCGCGAAGCCTTGCCGCTGCTGCCTCTGCGCGATGCGCTGGCTCCGGCCTGGCCAATATTGGCAACCGGGCTGGCGACCTTGGTCGTCGAACGTCCGGCGATACCTGTACCGCCCGTGTTGCGACTCATGCCAGCGGTATTGATACCGGTCGATGCTGACCCGGCCTTCGACGTAATCATCGAACGCTCGTTTCTTGACGCCTCACCAACTGACGCGCTCAAAGGGCGATCATCGGCGATTTGCTCAACAAGATTGGTGTCGACCAGGTCAGCCAGATCCTCGGCAAATGGCATCAAAGCGGCCTGCGCCTGCTCGCGGGCTATTTCGGCCCTGTCCGGCTCAGGTTCAGGCTCCGGTAAGGGCTCGGGCTCGGGTTCGGGCTCAGCCTCTGCAACCTGTTCGGGCTCGGCTTCCTCGGGCTCGGGTTCCGGCTCTTCCTCTTTCGGCGGCGGAGGCGGCGGCGGCAGCGGCTTCTCCTCGAGCAGCAACTGCGCGATCCGCGGGGGAATTTCTGTTACGTCGTAGGGATCAGGTTCCGGAACTGGAATAAACGGCCACAGCACGCCCAGTACGGCGCAAATCAGAAATATGATGCCGAGTAGACGCCTGAACTTCCGGTCCTGACCGGAGCCCGTTGTCCAAGGCAGCTCATACTCTCTGTAATACGGTAAATCCAATTCCGCGACTCCTGTTCGTCCCTGTACCTAGAGTGCTGCCTGAACGTCGTCCAGCTTATCTGAACTTTTCTGCAACACGGCCAGCGAAATCTGCCCATAGTCTGATTCAGTACACGTCGCCATGACTTTCTTCAGCAGACGGTACGGAATGTCCTTGTCACCCATGATCGTGACCTCACGACCGGCGATGTCATCCTGTGCTTCGCGACGCAGTACCCGGTCGTTTTGCGATAGCAGCGCTTCACGCAAGTTCCGGGATGTCGTTGCCTTTCGTCGCCAATACTTTGGCGACTTTTGCAACCGGAGTACCCTGTACGATGATGTCTACCTCACCAATCAGAATCACGACGGTCTCTTTGGCCTTCTGTTCGGCAATCGACTCCGGCAGCTGCAGGTCTTTCGCATTCGGCAAGGTTTCCACGTCCGATGAATTAACCAGCAGGAAGAACACCAGAATCGTAAAAATATCCATCAACGAAACGAGATTCAGTGCACCGGCGCCTCGGTTGCGCTTGTGGTGCTTGTCCATGCGTTTGGCGCGCGCTGACTTGACCATCGCCTAAACCCCCCCACCCAGGATCGGCGCATCGCCAATCGAAATGTCGGGGAAAAGGTCCGAACGAACGATAGATTTCTCATCGACTTTTTCCGCTACGCGCACCGTATCCATGACCTGTACCAGCGTGTCGTAGGGAATTTCCTGCTCGAGCAGGATCGACGCGTCCGTTTTTGCCGGATAACGTTTCTTCAGCTCGGAAAGCTTGCTGCTCAATGCCTCATAATCGTAGCCTTCTTCACCGTTCGGATAGACGCCGAGCAGGCCCTGATTGCGGTCGCCAACTTCTATCTTTTCCTGACGAACGATGACTTCCAGTTGGAATGACTGTTCCTGCGGTTCCACGGGCTCAGAAGAGGAGCCTGGCAGATTCAACTCGAGAATCGCCAATCGCGAGAACACCGCGGTAATCAGCAGGAACGGAACCAGAATCACCATCAGGTTCATAAATGCCGTGATATTGAGTTCGGCCGTATCATTGCGATGATGACGACCGCCTCTGCGGCTACGGATCATGCTTACGCTCCGGTTGTCTTCAGTTGACGTTCGGTTACGGCGTTAAGGAACTTGACGCTCGCCATTTCCAGGCTGTCCACGAGTCCGTTCGTCTTCGTCTGCAGCAGCGCGTGCACGAGCAGCAGCGGAATCGCAGCCATCAGGCCGAATGCGGTCGTGTTCATCGCGACCGAGATACTGGCCGACAGCATGTCCGCCTTATCGGCTGGGTTCGCGTTGGAGACTGCGGTGAACGCATTAATCAGGCCGATAATCGTACCCAGCAGACCGAGCAGCGTCGCCACATTAGCCAGGGTTGCGATGTAGTGCGTTCGCTTCTCAAGCCTTGGCAGCACTTCCATCATGCTCTCCTCCATCGCCTTCTCAATGTCGTCGCGACGGCGAGCGGATTTAACACGATACAGGCCGTAGGTCAGAATCGAGCCGATGGCGGCTTTCGATTTCGAGGTATGCGCAGCGGCTTCCTGGAAGTTGCCGGCCTTAAGGAAAGGCACGATCTTCTTCCACAAAGCGCGGTTGCTCACACCCGACATGGTCAGATACATCCAGCGCTCGATCGCAATCGCGGCGCCAAATGCAAATACAAACAGGATCGGGTACATGAATGCACCGCCTTCCTGAAAAAACCGCACAATAGTGCTCATTTGTCTGCTCCTCTAAAAACAGAATTTCATTCGCGGCCAGCGCCGCACTTTCAGAACAATCGCAACTACAAGTCGCGCTTACTCCTGTTCCTCTTCAGCGTACAGGTCACCGTAATAATCGACCTGCCGTATAAATTCTTCCCTGTCGATCGGTGCAAGCACCTCATCGAGCAGCGTGTTGACAGGCTTGCCCATCAATTCACCCGGATCCGACTTCTGCCAGGGCACGATGTACAGCACCTTGGGTAACTCCTGGTTGCCTGTTATCTCGGTTCGGCCAAGTTCGATCGAGTCCATAACCTGGCTGCCCGCCGTCCGTCGCGTAATATCCTCTGCCAAAATCGGCGTTTCGACGCCAGGCTCAAGCGCATCAATCTCTGCCTCTCTAGCGGTGCCGGCATCAACGGCAATTTCGGCCGAGGTATCGACAGCGGGCATAAATTCATCGTCCGCGTCGCCTGCCTCCTGCGCAAAACCGGCAAACGATGCCAATAACATGGCGAGCATGATTCCGGTTCCGAATACTGTGTTGGTACTCATGTCCGTCATTCCGCCACGTTTGCCGTACGCTGAGTCGCCGCTACGCGGCGCCTCAGATCCGCAATCCACTTGGCAACCTGCTTGTCTTCACCAACAAGTGCCTGGTAGGCCTCAAAATTTTGCAGCGCAACATCGAGGCGCCGCAGATAGAGCTCATTAAGGACGCCCAGGTTGTAGTGTGCCAAGGCATAGTCGGGGCTGACTGTGACGGCCTTCAAATAAGCAGCTTCTGCCTCGAGAAATTTACCGTTTTTGCGAAGTAGCATGCCAAGTTGGTTCAAAGCCGCGGGATGATTGGGGTTCAGCGCCAGCGCAGCGTCCAAAACCGACTTCGCGGCCTCGTTATTGTCGTTGTTGGCATGAATGATCGCCAGGTTGACGTAGGCACCCGGATACTCGGGATACTGCAGCTGAAACTCTTTAAAACGGAGCTCCGCATCGACGTAATCTCCTGATCCCATGGCCGCAACCGCCTGCTCATACAACGTTTGAACCTGCGGCGGCACCGCCCCATCGCCTTGCCGGGCTTCGGCTATGTCGGGCGCCCTGTCGCGTCGCGATTCCGGGGCTTTCGTTGAGCCGCCCGCCGCGCAACCTGTCAGGACGAGCAATATCGACAGCGAGCCAACAAGGGCCCTTGTCCTAGTTAAGCGCTGTAACAACATCTTCGCTGCGCTCCTTCTTCGCGTATCTTGCCGGCATCAGGCCAGCGAGCCTCTCAAAACTCTTCCGCACCCATTCGTCGTACACACCGTCCGACGCACGATTGGCATTTGCTGTGTAAAGGTCGATCGCTTTCTCTTCAAACGGAAACGCCTGCTCCTCAAGCAGCAGCTCGTATTGCTCCAATGCATCGACATCGAGATCGGCTGGCCGATCGGAGTCCATGAGGTCGGCACCAAACTGCTCGTACACCTCGCCAAGCCGGAACGTCGCCGCGGTCGTGACCTCAGCGACACCATAATCCGCCGCGCCGGTGTAGGCCGCGATCACCTCCTCCATGAGCGACTTTTTCAGCTTCAGGCTATTCGCGAGCGGCTGCGTGAGCTTGACCACGCGGAAGCGTTCGCGAGCTGGCTCAGCAAGCTCCAGAGATGCCTTTGCGGCAAGGAAACGTGTACGGTCGCTACGTTGTGCACCGGCGGTCGCATCCGCATCGACGAGATCTCTCAGTCGAACGACCCGCTCCTGCTCATTACCACTTTGCTCCGCAATCTGAAGCAATCGATAACGCGCCTCGATCGATTCAGCCAGTGGATTCGGGTAACGGAAAACAATGTCGTTCAGAACTCGCTGCTCGCTGGCGATAGTTCCGGCCTTCTTGTAAAGATCTGATGCTTTCCAGAGCGCTTCACGCCGCACAGCATCCGTGCTGGATTCAGCATTGGCAATTCGCTCAAACTCGGCAGCCGCCTGATCGGATTGGCCTGATTCCAGGTACGTTACTGCGAGTTTCTGCGTGACATCATCAGCGAATTCGCTGTCCGGGTAGTCAGCACGGAATTTCTCGAGTACCCCGGACGCACGATCCCAGGCCTGCAGGTTGATCAGCGCGGCAGCTGCATCGTATTCGGCGGTCGCGCGAATATCAGAATTCGGAACCACCTGACCAAGACGTGTGAAGTGCATTACCGCCGTCTCGAGATCGCCGCCGTCGCGGGACATCTCACCCTGTTTGTAAATTGACGAGGCGATTCGGTCGTCTATTTCCCGACCTGCAGTAACGTCATCCGCCGGCGTGAAGTTTTGCAAGCTGTAATAAGCGCGTTCTGCCTCATTGAAATTGCCGAGGTCGAATTGCGAGTGCGCGATAACCGTCCAGGCTGTGCGCGAAAGCTTCGGCTCGACAGGCGGTTGCTTCGCGACGACGGCCTGTCCCACAGCAATAGCGAGATCAAACTGGTTTTGCGCAAACAGATCTTCGGCGACCGTTGTTAACACAGCGCCGGATTCCGGATGATTCGGGTAGGTGTCTGCGAATTTCAGACCGCTATCCAGATAGCGTTTGTGCCAATCGTCCTTGGCAACCCCCGCCAGGGATTTTTCATGCTCCCGATACGAGAGAATTGCCGCATAGCCAGCCTCGGCGGATTTTTCATGATCGATGTAGCCGTAGGCCGTACGTTCGTACTCGGCGGTCGCAGCCTGGTAGTCCTCACTTTCGAACAGGATTTCCGCCAGCAGGAAGTTGGTGTTGGCGCTATCAGCCTGGCCCGGAAAATAAGCAAGGTATTTGCGATACCAGTTTGCCGCTTCCTGATAATCGCTCTTCTTGCCATCCCGTTGCGCTTCTGCATGATAGTACTGCGCCAGATCGGTGAGGTTAGCTTTCAGATAGTCCGCGACAGCCTCGTTTTCCTCGGCAGGGTTACGAACCCAGAATTCGCCATCCATGCCATAGCGCTCGACAAATCCCTTCTTGCCCTCGAGGACCAGGCTGGGGAAGCCGCCGCGCTTGTACGCTTCGATGACTTCGACCTGGAGTATCGGTGCTTTCGGATGGTAGGGATCCTGCTCCACAAAAGCCTCGTAGGTTTCCGCGGCGTCGACATAACGTTCCTTCTCGAGGTACAGGTCACCCAGATTGCTGTAGATCACGTAGCTATAAACAGGGTTTTGCCGCGTCTCGAGGAACGCGTCAATACTCTCGGCACCCTGCATATAGGAGAAGCTGATACTCAGGACGCGGAAAGTATCTTCGACAAGCTCGCGTTCAGCGCGCTTCAGGCTGGCGAGACGTTCGTCGCCCTCGCCGACATCGATGCCCCTGATCTTGCGATCCAGCAACTCGAAGAACGGGTCGAGGCTATCCTCATGCCAGGCCAGCTTGAACTGCGACCAGCCGAGCTTGTACAAGGCCTGCTCATAAAAGCGCGAGCCTTCGCCATAGGTTCTGACATCCTGATAAGCCGCTTCCGCGTCGTTGTAATTCTTGCGCAGAAACAGCATCTCGCCACGACGGAATTGCACCTCATCGATCAGCGCGGTGTCCGGAAAATTGCCGACAAGCTCATTGAGCACGTCCAGCGCTTCGTCCGTTCGGCCGCCGATCTCGTAGGCTCGGGCCAGCTGATAGAGGACAGTGTCGTTGCGGCGATAATCCGGATACGCCTCCAAAAGCTGTTGATAAAGACCAACAGCATTGTCGTAGCCGACTGACTCCAGAGACTCGATGTTATCGGCGAGCTGATCGGCCTCGGTTGACTCTAGCTCGAGATCACCCAGTCGGCGCATCGCCTCAGCACGCAGTTCGGGATCGTCGGTCACCAGGTCCAGAAAGGCCCGGTAGTTGTCGCGGGCCAGATCGGTACTATCGAGTATCACGTTGCCGGGTCGGATTTTGACTGTCTTTTTCTCGAGACTCTTGATCGTATCCTTCTTCTTGACGGCCGCATCCACGGGTGCGCCAAAAACAACCAAGCCGAGAAATACGAGCAGCAGGTAGCGGTGCATCTTCATTCGGACGCATCTCCTACTGTTGCCGCAATGTCATAAATAGCGGCAAGCGCGAATCTCGCTTGCACCGTGTAAATATCAAGTCGCTGCTTTTGTGCCTGGAGCTCACCGACCGCGATCGATTGCAGGAATACTCGTTGCTTGGAGAGCGCATCTTCGAGACGCATCTTGGTACCCTCGATACGTGGCCCGAGGCCGTAGACACGGTCGCTGAGTTCTTCGAACTTCAACGGTTCCAAACGCATCGTCTCGTCGATCTGTCGCCGCGACCGTTGCGTCGCGACCAATGCTTCGCCGGACTGACGCAGATTGCGCCGGATTCGCCAGAGGCGATCACTGAAGTCGCGTTCCAGATCCCACTGCAGAACACCCTTCAACAGCTGAATCTTGTCGCGCACTTCTTCAGCTTCCGGAATATTTGCTCGCAGCGCGGGCGTGTTTTCGAGGCCCGTAATCTCGCCCCACATTTCGAATTCAGATTTCGTCGCCAATGCGAGCCAGTCGTTACTCTCCTCGATGTTATTCAGTGTTGAATCGAACTCAAGCTTTCGATTCACCATGCCGTCGAGATCAGCGCGTTCGAGCGCGTCCTCAACACGTGGCAAACGATGTGCGTATGCTTCTTTGCGGGTTTCCAGCATGTTGGCGTACACATCGACGTTTTGTTGCCAGTCATCGAGATTGCTATAAAGATAACTGAGGTCGCGATAATTCTTCAGACCCTCCTGGAACTCATGCTGAGCAAGCAGGTGAAACAGGTAACGAGCCTCGGTACCTTCCGGCAACTTCTCAAGACGCCAATACCAGCCAGTGCTATCGAGTGGATCGTTCTCGACAAATTCGTCAAAGAACTCGCCTGACTCGATTCGCATAATCGCCTGGTCGAGCCGGTTGGTCTCTTCGTAGAACGCCTCAATCGCATTCAAATAGTGATCCGCGGCCTGGCTGATTGAGTCGAGTTTCGCCAACGCGTATGGAATAGCCAGCATCGACTCCTGGACAGCCGAATCCAGCAGATCTCTGCCACGCAGTTCCATCCATGGAACCAGAGCACGCTGATAGTTCTCCATTTCCGAGTCCGCCCAACCGACACCCAGCAGGGCCTTGTTAGAAAATGGCCCTTCCAGTCGAACGCGCTGCAACGGCGCTTTCGCGGCGCGCGGCTGACCGTCCTGCAATAATGCGTAGCCAAGCGCCAGATTTGCCTTGTCCCGGAGGGACGTCAGCTCTTCGTTGAACGGGTCGAGGTTACCGAGGTCATCAAGCAGCTTTGCCGCCTCATCGGTTCTGCCGAGCCGCACCAGCGCCACACCTATATTGAATTTCGCGTAACTCGCCCACTCCGTCTTACCTTTCCACTTTTGCAGCTTCGCAACCGCAGCGTCGTAGTCACCGCGAGCAATCAGAATCTGGGCCTGTAACATCAACGCCTCGCGCTGCAGGTTCTTTGGCAACTCACTTTCGATATTTGCAAGCGCCTCTTGCGACCTGTCGAGATAACCGCGCTGATACCAGATCTTTGCGAGGAAGAACCAGGTTCTGTCGCGAATATCTGTCGCTACATTGTCGGCCAGAAGGCGCTCGAAAATCGCTGCCGCCTCGAGATGGTGGCCATACGAGAGGTACATACCGCCCAGCAGCAGCTCCGACTCATCTGCATGATCGTCAAGCTGCTGATTCTGTTTTGCCGCCAATGTGCGGACAATCGCAGGGAAGTAATCTTCCTGATAGAAGTAGAACAGGACCTCGCCATAGTGCGGGTCCTTTACGACAATCGGATCACGACCGTCGTCGGCAGCCTGGACAGTCTGCGTCAGCGCCAGAAGCGCCAACAACAGACAGAGGCACCTAGCTAGTAAGTGACCTGAAGGCAAAGATCACTCCCATTCCTTGATGACAAATTCGGGCTGTTGTTTCTTGACCCGGTCGGTAATCTCCAGCTCGAGATACTTAGCCCCGATTCCCTTGTCAAAGGTCATGGTCGCGCCACGACGATAGTCGCGGACGTGAGGTCCTTTGCCTGTGAAGATGGCTACGAGTTCGTGGTCGCCAGTCTTGAGGTTAGCCATGTGCACACGATGCACACCTCCTCGAATAAGGGCGTCCGCTTCGCGAGCCGTATAAAGATAATTCGCAACTTCCTTACCATCGATCTTGATATTTACAGAATCGAGTTCGAAATATTCGCCAACATCCATCGAAATAAAGAACGCAACCTGAGAGTTTGCCGGGAACAACAACTCTTCTTCGAGAAGGAACAAATCCCGGTTCAGGTCCAGCACCTCTTTCTTGAGCGTCTGCACGTCCTGGTCGAGGCTGCGGAACTCCTGGCGTGATTCCGACTCGGCAGCTTCAGCGCTAGTAGCCGCGGCCATCGCGGAATCCGCGTCCATGGGCTCTGCGTCCTGAGCAACGGCTGCCATTCCGATCGCGAGCAACAGCGCTGCAACCAATCCTGTAAATGTCTGGGTCACTGACTTACTCTCTTAACAAGGAGCGAACTTGATCCAGGTATTTTTCTTCATACCCGGGCTTGTAACCATGATGTACGTGGCGAATGGTGCCTTCGCGATCGACAAGGACCGTAACTGGCATTGCCTCAACGGAGTACAGCTTGCTGACTTCCTTGCGCGCATCAAAAAGAACCGGGAAATTCACACCGAGTTCCTCAATCATCTTCATCGCACGCCGTGAGTCGTCATCGATATTGACGCCGAGCAGATTGAATCCGACGCGTTGATATCGGGTGTAGAGCTCGTCGAGCAACGGCATTTCCTGACGACAAGGACCGCACCAGGTTGCCCAGAAATTAATCATTACGACGTCGCCGCGGTACTCGGAAAGCCGCAGGTTTTCGCCATTGGAACTCTTGAGTGCAAAGTCAGGCGCTGGCTGACCTTCCATACCGGATGAAGCGAGGCTGCTTGCTGCAAAGATACTTACAACCAGACCAAAAATTACGTTCCTGATTCTCATTCGTCCATTCCTTTGTATTAGTCGCCCGGTTTCTTCCATTGAAACGCGCCTTCGGCGGCACCGTTGAAGCCCGAATAGTGACAGTCGGGGCGGCTCTAGGCCGTGATAATCGTCACAAATGCCCGGATTTCCTAAACATAATGGCACCGGGAGCAAACCGGACAGGAGCCCATCTCGGTGCGGCCAGATTACGTTAAATCGCGGTCATGCCCAAGCATTTTATTTACCGAGCTAATGCGCCCTATAATAGGCGTATGAACCTGAATTTAAAGTGAAAATCCGTCGGCTTTCGGCGACATTGCTGGATTTCTTGAGGCCTTATTGGGCGGCCGTTTCGGCGGGTTCGCCCAGTCCGTCGGAATAATAAACCTGGCCGTCGGAATCAATGACGATGCTTTCATAGTCCGGCAAAGTAGAAATCAGCGTCAGACCCTGCTCTACCCCCATTACGAACACCGAGGTCGAGAGCGCATCGGTGATGACAGCGTCGGGACCAAAAACGGTGGCGCTGTGTACGCCGCTCGCCGGCACGCCGGTTGTCGGCTTAATAATGTGGTGATAACGGACACCGTCTTCCTCAAAATAGCGTTCGTAGTCGCCTGACGTCGAGATCGCTTCGTCCGCCAGCGGCACGGAAATCGCCACCTTGCCATCGACTCTTGGGTCACGTATTCCTACCATCCAGGGTCTGCCGCGGCGGTCGCCCAGCAGGCGAGAGTCGCCGCCAGCCGTCACGATCGCATGCTGCAGACCGTGAGCACGCAGGATATCGATGCCCCGCTCTACGACATAGCCCTTTGCAATACCGCCGAGATTAATGCGCACGCCCGCCTTCAGGAACTCGATGCTGTGAGCGGCCTGATCAAGTTCTACGTAGCGGTAGTCGATGTTTTCGCGCTCGGATGCAACTGTGTCCGAGTCCGGTCTCTTTCGCGAGCGAAAGTCGTAATGCTGCCCAACACTGTCGTAGGTAATATCGAATGCACCCAGCGTCAGTACGGAAATATCGAGCGATCGTTGCACGAGCCGAAATAACTCTTCGCCAGCTACAACCGGCCCCAAGGACGCAAGGCGGTTGATTTTTGAAATTTCGCTCTCATCTTTATAGGTACTCATGAGCCGATCGATACGCGCTGCCTCGGAAAAAACCTCTTCGAGGGCCTTTTTGCCACGCTCGGTGTCTTCGCTCCAGAGATAAACGCTGACCTCAGTACCCATTAGCGGCCTCGCGTCGCCAAGCCACTCAGCGAAGGCCGCGGATACCGGCAGCAGCAGCAGAAGCGCCGCTAGTCTTAACCCGAGCCGAGAGTTATGCTTGCAGAGATTGACCCTTCAACAAGGAGCCGGATAGTGACTTCATTCCTGATTTTCCTGGGCGTAATTGCCGCGATAGTGATCTGGGCGATCGGTATTTACAACCGACTCGTCAATGAACGAAATCGTGTCAGAAATGCATTCGCTCAAATTGATGTGCAGCTGACCCGTAGACACGATCTGATTCCTAACCTGATTGAAGCCGTCAAGGGTTATATGAAACATGAGCGGGGAACCCTCGAAGCCGTAATTCAGGCACGAAACAATGCGGTTTCCAGCCTGGATGCCGCCAAAGCAGACCCGGCCAACGCGGAAGCGATCAAGAAACTCGGCGCCTCCGAAGGTGCCCTGGGCAGCGCTCTCGGCCGTTTATTTGCCTTATCGGAAGCTTATCCTGATCTCAAGGCAAATCAAAACATGATGCAGTTCCAGGAGGAACTGGCCAGTACTGAAAACAAGGTCGCATTTTCACGTCAGGCGTTCAACGACGCAGTTCTCTCCTACAACAATAGCGCTGAGAACTTCCCGAACAATGTGATTGCAAATTCGTTCAGCTTCGATCTGGCGAGCTTCCTCGAGATCGAGTCGGAGGAGAAGCGCGAAGTACCGGACGTATCCTTCACCTGAAGTGAACTTTTTTGAAGCGCAGGACCGTGCCCGCAGGGCGTCAAAACGGCTGGTAGGTGCCTATTTCCTTGCCACACTGGCCATCGTTATTGCCGTAACCGTTCTGGTCGGCGTCGTACTTTTCAATTTCTCCCATGCAGGCTATGACTATGCGTCGGAGATGGGGCTAGCGACAGGCGATTTTTTCGCCCAGCAAAAGACGGTCCTGATTGGCACGGCAGTCCTTACGACGCTGTTTATTTTCGGCGCCAGCCTCTTCAAGACTTCGGTACTCTCCGCAGGCGGCGGGCGGGTGGCCACGGACATGGGTGGAACGCTGGTGCCGGCCGACGTACAGGACCCGCTGCGGCGTCGACTGCGCAATGTCGTCGAGGAAATGGCGATTGCTTCGGGAGTTCCAGTGCCCGAAATATACGTACTCGAGGAAGAGAGTGGCATCAACGCATTTGCCGCCGGCTATACCCCGAGTGACGCCGCAGTCGCGGTAACACGCGGCACGCTTGAACTACTCGACCGGGACGAGCTGCAAGGGGTAATCGCACACGAGTTCAGCCATATCCTTAATGGTGACATGCGTCTGAATATTCGCCTCATGGGCGTGCTGTTTGGGATCATGGTGCTGGGCCTCATAGGTCGCCTGATCGTTCGGGGCGGCTACCATCGCAGCATTATCTCCAGCCGCCGTGATCGCGGTCACCCGGTAACTCTGGTGATCGGGCTTGGGCTGATAATCGTAGGAGCTATCGGCGTTTTCTTCGCCCGCATTATCAAGGCGGGTATCTCGAGACAACGCGAATACCTCGCGGACGCATCCGCTGTGCAATTTACTCGGCAGAGCAGCGGCATTGCCAATGCTCTCAAGAAGATCGGCGGCTTCGGCGGCGGCTCCAGGATCCGCTCCAAGGACCCTGAAGAAGTCAGCCATATGTTGTTTGGCGAGGGCGCTCGTTTTATTCGCCTGTTCGCGACCCATCCACCACTGGTGGAGCGGATTCAGGCACTCGACCCCAGTTTCAAGGCGTCGGACTTCCGCGCCATCGACCTGCGCGAAAGCGGCGCGTCGGTTCTTGCCGATGCGAAGCGTAGCGAATTTGCCAGCGATGTGACATCGGCGATCGCCAGTGGCGGCGCGGCCTTCCTGCCTGAATCAATTGCCGAAACGGTCGGCCAGCCAGAAAGCGAGCACATCGAATACGCGCGACACCTGCGTGAATCGGTACCCGAAGCGCTGTATGCCGCCGCACATTCATCGGAGTTTGCCTACCTGCTAACGATCGCACTCATACTCCATCGTGATGGCAGCACTCTCGAACGCCAACTTTCACTGGTTCAAGAACAACTCGGTTCGGACCGCGCAAGCCTGGTGCGAGAGTACTTTGACGATCTCGGCAACACAGGCGCTGAATATCGACTGCCGTTGTTGTCTATTGCGTTTCCGGCTCTCAAACTGCGCCCGAATCAACAACTAAGTTATCTCGTATCGCTCGCGTCACGGATTATCGAGATCGATGGTGCGATCGATTTCTATGAATACTGCTTCTACAGAATTCTAATGAGCAACCTGGGACAGGCAATCGATCCATCGGGTCGGCGCAGTCCCGTCCGTGCCAGGCGCAGGGACCTGCAGCCGGCTGTTATCGACTTGCTGAGAGTTCTGGCAAGTTACGGACACGAATCGGAGCAAGCCAGCGAGAGCGCATTCAAGACCGGGCTGGCGGCGCTTGGGCCATGGGCGCAGCGCTACAGCTATGAAGCCGAAGAGCATAAATACTCGGTTGCGGTTCTGGACCGTAGCCTCGACGTGCTGCTCGGACTGAATAGCAAGGGCAAGGAGTCCTTATTGCGGGCGATCAGCGCGACGGCCGGCCATGATGGCAAGTTGTCGATCGGCGAGGCAGAGCTCATTCGAGCCGTCTGCGCGACGCTCGACTACCCTTTGCCACCCATTCTGGTTCATCGGTCAGGCCATTGAGCCTCACAGCAAAAGCACGTTCGTGACGGCGCAATTTTGGCGTAGAATAGAACTATTGAGCGATATACCTGTCGGATCCGGACATGAACATTAAACCCTTGATTGCCGCGCTTTCGTTATGCGCACTGATTTTTACATCCTCGAGTTTTGCCGCTACTCGCGAGGAAAAGCGTGTTGCCGATTCCGCAGACGTCATTGATCAGTTGCTGCGAATTCCGGAAAAAACGATACCGCCGGCGCTGCTGTCGCGCGCTTACGCGGTCGCAGTTGTACCCAATGTCGTAAAAGCCGCTTTCGGTTTTGGTGCGCGTCGCGGCAAAGGCATACTGGTAATCCGGCAGGACGACAACTCCTGGAGCAACCCGGCCTTCATTACATTGACGGGCGGCAGCTTTGGCTGGCAAGTCGGTGCGCAGTCGACTGACATTATTCTTGTCTTCAAGACCCGTAAGGGTGTCGACGGCATTGCCAACGGCAAGTTAACTCTGGGCGCAGATGCTTCCGTTGCGGCGGGACCGGTTGGTCGTCATACCGCCGTCGCTACTGATGTGCTTTTTAAGGCCGAGGTCGTTTCCTACTCCCGAAGCCGGGGCCTTTTTGCCGGCGTCGCGCTGGAAGGAGCCGGGGTCACGATGGATCGCAAGGCTAACGTGGCGTTCTACAGTTCCAGCAGCATGACACCTGAGAAAATATTTGTGAGCTCCCCGAACATTGCACCCGACGTTGCAAACACTTTCGTACAGATTCTGACAGCGCAAACCCGCCGCTTGCCAACGTCACCAGGTATGCAGGCCGGCATCGAAACGGTCGAGGAGGATGCCTCCAATGTACGGACGTTTGGTATGCCGGATGTCGATGAGGATGGCGATAACGAACCCGAGTATGATCCGAACTACTAAGCTATAGGGCGGCACCAACGTTGAACGATCTATTGAGCAAAGTTCAGCAGCTTGCTGAGCTGATTGGTCCAAATGTCTATTTGCAGGCCGCAATTATTGCGGCCGTTTTTATTCTGGCTGGAAAAATCGCAGACTGGATTATCTCCGGGATAATCGGCCGCATCGCGAATCGCTCGACCAATAGCTTCGACGACCAGCTCGTAAGCCTGGTTCATCGGCCGGTTTTTCTGTCCTTTGTTTTACTGGGTCTCGGCCTGGCCGCGCGCCGTATGGGCCTGCCCGCTGCGCCGCTATTTATTACGGTGGGAATTCTACAGACGATCGCGATCTTCGTTTGGTACAGCACGCTAAGTCACCTGCTCGCGTTAGTTGTCAGAGCGCTTAGCAGCAAGTCTGATACCAAGATTTTGCAGACAGGCATGATGTCCCTGATCCACAACGTCATGAAAGTAGTGTTGGTCGCGTTGACTGGCTATTTTTTGTTCCTTGCCTGGGACATCAATGTGACGGCCTGGCTGGCGTCCGCTGGTATCGTCGGATTGGCGCTTAGTTTCGCGGCCAAAGACACGCTATCCAATCTGTTTGCAGGCGTCTCCATTATTATGGATGCACCGTATAAGGCCGGGGACTTTATTATTCTGGAGACCGGCGAACGCGGTGTCGTGACCGACATCGGCCTGCGCAGCACGCGCATCCTCACCCGCGACGACATAGAAATCACAGTTCCGAATGGCATCATCGGTAATGGCAAGATAATCAATGAGGCGGGCGGGCCATCCGAGAGGCACAGAATTCGTATCGCCGTGGGCGTCGCCTATGGCAGTGATATCGACCACGTGATCGCGACACTGGAGAAAGTGGCTGCAGATAACGTAGATATTGTGGCAGATCCGGAGCCGCGCGTGCGATTTCGGATGTTCGGTGATTCCAGTCTGAATTTCGAACTACTCGGCTGGATAGCTCAACCGGTAGACCGGGGTCGTGTCACACACGAATTGAACTGCGCGGTTTATAAAGCGTTCGCAGAAAGCGGCATCCAAATTCCGTTTCCGCAGCGAGATTTGCACGTGCGGACTATGCCTTTGTCAGAAAGCTAGTCTCCATCGCCTTCTTCGTTGCGACGACGCAGCTCGTCACGAATCGACTCGAGGTCGGTTGCCGCCTCATCACTTTGCGACTCGACCGGCGTTGCCTCAGCCTGACCGGGTACTGGCGGCTCAACATAGCTTTCCTGCTCCGGCGCGCCAGCATCCGCGTCGGGAACTACGGCCATGGGTGAATTACCACTAACAAGTGGATCCGGATTCGCATCCGTGTCGTCCGGCAGAACACCGAACTGGGCGAGATAATCGGCCTCTTCCTGCTGCCGACGTGCTTCGGCAGCCCGCCGTCGCGCCTCCGAAACCGCCGCCTGTGTACGTCGCAACGCGGCGCGCTTGCTTTCCGAGCGGGCCTCAAATTCGGCCTTGTCGTCGGCCTCTTCCTTCGCCTGGATGCGGGCCACCGCCTGGCGAGCATTCACGCATTCGGCGTCATAGCGGGTCTTCGCCCTGTCCTGCGAACAGCGAACCATCGCCGCCTCGAGGAGAATCCGATTCTCGACGAACTCAGTAACGGACCTCGGTGGTGGCTCCTTCGCGCAGCCGGCCAGCATCGAGAATCCGCAAAGCAACAATGTCAGGTGCCTTGTCATAGGGCGTAATCAGTCCAAATTGGTCAAGTGGTAGAAAATTCATGTGCTCACTGTCGAGATCATAACAAAATTGTCAAATTCGATTGGCGGTGCGAGTTCGCACTTTTTCAAGCGGAATAGCCCATTTTTCGCGCTATAGTGACGCCGTGCTCATTACAGGGATGCAGGCCATTGTCACAATCGAGCCAATTTGCGCTACTCGGGCAACGCCGCTTCGCGCCCTTTTTTGCAACCCAGTTTCTCGGCGCACTTAACGACAACATTTTCCGCAACGGTCTGGTCATTCTGATCACTTTCCAGGGCGTGCTGGTTGCAGGCATGGACCACACGCAGCTGGCTAATGTAGCGGCCGGCCTTTTCATACTGCCTTTCTTCCTGTTCTCCGCGACCGCCGGCCAGCTGGCCGACAAGTACGAAAAGTCGATGCTCATTCGGCGCATCAAAGCGCTCGAAATCGCGCTCATGTTACTCGCAGCTTCCGCACTGGTGTCGGAAAGCTACTCGCTTCTGCTGCTCGTGCTGTTTCTCATGGGCTGCCAGTCGACGATGTTCGGGCCCGTCAAATACGCCTACCTGCCGCAAAAACTAACCGACAATGAGTTGGTCGGCGGTAATGCGCTGGTGGAATCCGGGACCTACATTGCGATCATCTTCGGGCTCATCGTTGGCGGCATCACGGTCGGCGATGAAATCGCCGGCGCACTGGGTGTCAGCAAGCAGGTCGTACTGGGAAGCAGTCTTGTACTGGTCGCCCTGGCGGGCTTCGCCACCAGTTTCCAGGTGCCCAACACACCGGCCGTTGACCCAGCGTTGACGATCAACTGGAATTCGTGGAATGAAACCTGGCATATCGTCCGCTTTGCCCGCGAAGACCGCAGTGTATTTCTGTCGATCCTCGGCATCTCATGGTTCTGGTTTTTCGGTTCGGCGATGACAATTCAGATTCCGGCGTACACGCTGGAAATTCTGAATGGCAATGAGGCGATAACGACGGCTTTGCTCGCCGCCTTCGCCGTTGGCGTCGGCATAGGCTCCCTGCTGTGTGAACGGATGTCAGGGCATCGCATTGAACTCGGACTGGTGCCATTCGGCTCGATCGGTCTCAGCCTGTTCGCAATCGACTTGTATTTCGCACAGCCGGCCGCACATTCGCTGGCGGCAGCATCCATCGGCGAGTTTCTGGCTCGGGATGGAAGCTGGCGTATATTGGCGGATCTGGCATTGCTGGGCGCTTTTGGCGGCTTTTATAGCGTACCTCTGTATGCGCTGATTCAAAAGCGCTCCAAGCGCCAGCATCTGTCTCGCATTATTGCGGCCAACAACATTATCAACTCTCTATTGATGGTAGCCGCCGCAGTGCTTTCCATTGTCGTGCTCAAATCCGGTTTATCGATACCGGAATTATTCGTCATTATCGCGATCCTGAATGCGGCTGTGGCAATATACATATACTCATTGCTACCCGAATTTCTGATGCGATTCCTCGCATGGCTGGCGATTAATGTCGCCTATCGGGTACGTCCGACGGGTCTGGACAATATCCCGAGTTCCGGGCCTGTCGTCGTCGTATGTAATCACGTCAGCTTCATGGACCCCATAATCCTCGGCGGAGTTGTGCGCCGACCGATGCGTTTTGTCATGTGGTACAAGATATTCCAGATGCCACTGCTAAAATTTATTTTCAAGACGGCCAAAGCGATACCTATCGCTTCCGCAAAGGAAGACAGGCAGTTGATGGATGAGGCTTTTGAAAAAGTCGACGCCGAACTGGCAGCAGGCAATGTGGTCTGCATTTTTCCGGAGGGCGGTATCACGAACGATGGCGAAATACAGCGCTTCAGACCCGGCATCGAAAAAATCATCAAGCGCCGCGCCGTTCCCGTGGTGCCCGCCTCGCTTGGTCGTTTGTGGGGAAGCTGGTTCAGTCGCCGCAAGACGGGCGGTATCCGAAAAATCCCTGGTCGGCTGTTTGCACGCGTCCCGGTATCGTTCGGCGAGCCTGTAGCACCGGCGGAGGTTACAGCCGAAAAACTCGAGCTATTGGTAAGGACCCTTCGCGGGGACCTTAAATAGTCGAGGCGCGTAGCCTCTCAAATCGCATCCTCAATCGTCCGACGCAGCGGCGCTCTGCAATCGCGAGCGCCATGTATTCAGCAATTCGTCTTTGCTGCCAAACAGGCCAGGACCCGATGAGCCGCGAAACCCTAGCTCCACGAGCTCTACAAGCCCATTTCGCACTGCCGGCACGTAGGTTCGATCGCGGCCATCGGGACCGCCGACCACCACCCTCGCACCATGAACGACCGTCGGGCCAAATACGCTGTCTTGCCAGATCAGGCCGTTTCGCGAGGAACTGGCGCGATGAAACCAGCGAGATGTCCGAAACAGCACGCGATTGCGACTGAACGATACATCGATGACAGGCGATGGTAGTTGCAACGTTGCCGGAGCGATCTGGCCGTCTTCAAGAATGAACTGCCTGGCGAGATTATCGTCATCAACGAAGACCAGGTATTCGCCGCCGGGGGCCGCTTCAAGCCAACGAACAGGGGCCGCCCCCTGCCAC
Organism: uncultured Gammaproteobacteria bacterium; assembly: GCA_963760395.1. Classification (GTDB taxonomy): domain Bacteria; phylum Pseudomonadota; class Gammaproteobacteria; order Steroidobacterales; family Woeseiaceae; genus UBA1847. Next base: position 102,083 of record CAVXCX010000012.1, on the reverse strand, counting down.
AGTAATTGCAGCGTCCATTTTTCGTCATCGCCTTTGTTGAGCAAATGCAGTGCTCCGCTATCGCCACCCAGGAACAGCTGCCGATTCTTCGCAAACGCAATGCCGGCGTGAGACTCGCCTAGCTCAAACTGAGCAAGCAGTTCTCCCGTCTGCGCCTCCAATAACCAGACGCGGTCATCGTTGAGAACAGCTAGCGTGGAAGAGTCCGGTGAGAAAACCATGCGCGTTATCGCCGCGCCGGCAATCTCGGCGATGAATGCCCTCGGTTCGCCTTTGGCGATACTCCAGACCCGGATCGTGTTGTCGGAAGCGGCGCTTGCAAGCAACGAGCCAGTGCTATTGATTGCGAGTACTCGCACGACGGCGTTGTGACCGAAAAAGCTCACGTCTTCACTGACCGCCCTGATCTCCTCAAGACTCGCCCCCGCCGGGACAATGTGGACGTGACCCTCCGGATCGCCGATGATCAAGCGGCTCGCATCCGGCGTAGCCGCGATTACCCGGTCCGCTGATGTTTTCCAAATTTCGTGATCACGGACCGCAATAATCTCGGCAGCTTCGACCAAGGCGGGAGCCTTCCAGATGCGTATGGGCCCGCTCGTGTTACCTGTTATTAGAAATTGCTCATCGTCACTGTAGGCCAGAAGGTCCGACGAGAAACGGTCACTACGAACCCCCACCGATGGGCCCAGAAGACGACCGTCACCGCTGTCATACATCTGGAAACCGATATCCGGGCGTCCTGTAATCACACTTCTTCCAGATGGCGAAAACACAAGTTGCCAGCGTCCCTCCGCGAATTCTTCCAGCAACGACGTCTTCGGTTGATCGATATTCCACAGGGACACACCCGAATCCCCATGAACCACGCCGAGCGCGGTGCCATCGGCGGCCAGTTCAATCGCGCTGGGCTGAGCCGGCAAATCAACCTGAGCAACAAGCTCGCCTGTTGAAAAATTCCATACCCGAACTGCCCTGTCATAGTCGGCAACAGCGACACGACTGCCACTACTGTCGGTGGCGATAAGCGCTGGAGCGCCGGCGACCTTGATAGCCGCCGTCATCGCCCGTTGCTCGAGAGACCAGGTTTCGAGGCTTGTTTCCGCGTCGCTGCGCCGCACGACGAATAACGCCGTTCTATCTCCCGTCAACACGGCACCAGCACTGGCGGAACCGATTGCTATCGAACCAACCTGATCGCCGGTCGCAGTATCCCAGAGGTTGACGTTGTCCTGTGACGCCGTAACGAGGCGATGGCCCGCAGCATCGAAACCGATTAGCGTCTCATTGTCATTAACGGCTATAGCTCGCACAGGCTCGGCGAATGTGAGATCCCAAATACGCGCACTGTCGCTTTGCGTAGCGCGAGCAACGGCGTAGCGCCCGCTCTTGTCGAACCAAATGTTGTCGGTTTCGCGTTCCACGGGCTCCGGTATATTCAAACCACGCTGGAAGTCCTCAAGATTGCCCTGCGAATTCAATTTGAGATTCCAGGCAACGAATTGCCCGGAAATTCCCGGGCTCTCGTCACGCACGCTGATCGACCAGGTGCCCGCAAGGCTCTCGCCGATCAATGGTCGCAGCTGGCTCGCGGGAATGCGGATGTCATCACTGCTGGAAGCTCGCTCCAGGCCGGGCTCGACTTCCAGGGTTCGTCCCGACGGGGCGATAATCTTGATACGCAGATCGGTCAATCGGGAATGACTGATGCTCAGTGTCAACCCAATGCGATTCACCGCGCCATCGCGGTCAACGACGACACGGCGCACCAGCGGTATCACGTCCAGCGCTGTCACCGACCAGCTCTCCCGTTGCTGCAATGACGGTGTTGCAAGCGACCACTGGGAGATATTTGCGCCATCCGCCGACGTCAGTAGCAGGCTCGCAGGGTCGAACACAGTTCGTGTGCCGCTGACTTCAGGCAGCGTGGCAATCAGCAAAGGGTAGTCATCGCCTATCAGGTTGGCCGCCTGTTTGCGGCGCTGAGGCGTTGCCCGCACCAGTGACTGCAATGCGGCAATGAGCGCATCGTCCCGTCGTTCCTGGCGCTTGGCGGCGATGACCTGGCGATCCCAATAGTCGGCTAGCAGACTTTCCGGCAATCGTTCCCTGTTTGGCAGGTCCGCCGCCATCTCGGTGATGCTGAGAATCTGGCTCTGATCAGTCGCTGCGGACGCGCGCTCTTTGAGGAAACTGAAATAGAGATTGTCAGCGATGTCTGCGTGGCCTGGAAACGATCGCAGGTTTCGATAGGCTTCTCTCGCGTAGTTCAGCTCGGTATTTGGCGACGTCAAAATCTCGAGATACGGGCGTGGCAACAATTGCGTGTACCAGAACGGAATGAGCGCCAGCAAAACGAGTCCGCCAAGCACCATCGCTGGAACGCGCAAGCGAACAGGCAGATTCTCGTTCGCCCAGCGCGCCGTAAAAACACGTGCATACAACCGATTGCGAACACAGAGATTGCCGTCCTGGTCAATTTCCAGCAAACCGATTGCCATTAGCCGTCGTTGCAGAGGTGAACCCAGATCCGCTGCGACGTTGACGCCCTTACGAATCTTGCCATACAGATTGAGCAACGCCTCCTTGCGCTTTTCATCATTCACAATGGCCCGATGAATGTGGCTCATATGCGGCTCGCTGTTCAGCGCCGCACGCCCTGCCAACTGCTGCGTTGCAATCCGATCAATGTGCTCAATCACATCCTCCGCCGCAGCGTCGCGCGCGATAGCCCGCGCCAGTTTCTGGCTGAGATAGGGCTGCCCGCAGGTCCAGTAGTAAATTTGGTCGAGCGCTGCCGTAGCTTCCTTGTTCACCGAGGTTGAGTTCCGTTGCAAATAAATCGAGCTCTTCGCGCGTGAAGTCATTCAGGACAATCGGCTGGGTTACGTTGAACGGAGACAGCTCCGCCTCCTCGACCAGATTGACCGGATCGCATTCGCCGAGAAGCACAAATGACAGCCGCGAGAAATCCGGATCGGTGGTGCGCGCGTTATGCGCTGCACGGATACTGGCCAGCAGCTGATCGGCGAACGACAGTGCTTCAATCGACTGAATCTCGTCTATGAATACGACGATCCGCTCTGGCACGAACTGCAACAGTATTTCCGAATAGAACTCGAGCAGTCGCTGACGGTTACTAAGAATCGACTTGTCCTGCCACCACGACTGCAGGTCATAACGAATTCTGAGCTGCCGCATCAGACGATAGACGACGTTGTAATACCATCGGCCAGCATCGCCGCCACCGTCACGAACACCGATCTGCTGGAGATCAAGGACCGCAATCTTGCATCCGTTATTCTCGAGGCGCGCCGCTGTCGCTGCCACCAGGCTGGACTTGCCGGTGCGATCCGGCGCAAGTACGTGTGCGTAGCGACCGGAAATGACCGTGTCGTACAACAGATCGTCGGCCTTCCTGCGTACGTAACCTGCACGCACCGGATGCAACGGAGCACCGACGCTGAAAAACTCGCCAGTCGCGTCTAGCTGTTCGCGCCCATCATCTGGCGCCTGCTCGTCAATATCACCGGCCATTGCTGGCTCCGTTGAAGTCCGTTTGTCCATTTTGTGCATTTGCAGCGCGTATCGCCAGTGCCAGCTGCAGAATCCAGACCGACATCACGGTATTCTTACGTTTATGGATGATGCGCGACTGCTAAAAAAAGACCTGTTTGGCGAGATTTGGCTCCGGGGTTCCGGCGAGGATCGAGAGATACTGCGAGATACGAGGCCAGCCCGCTGGTGGACTCGCTGGCTGGCCCGCGCGCTGATGCGGCGCGAAGCCGCCGGTCTACTCGCCCTGGATGGCATCGACGGCGTACCCAGAATATTGCGCTGCGATACTGAGCAACTCGGCCGCAGCTATGTCGCCGGCGAACCTATGCACTTTGCGCGTCCATCATCGCCCGCCTATTTTCGGGGCGCCATGCGCTTGCTCAGACGGATGCATCGCGCCGGCGTCGTTCACAACGACCTCGCCAAGGAACCGAATCTCCTGGTTCGCGACGATGGCTCAGCCGCTTTCATCGATTTCCAACTGGCCGCATATTCCCGCGGCCGCGGTCGGCTGTTTCGAATCGCGGCGCGCGAGGATATCAGGCACCTCCTGAAACACAAGCGCACCTACTGCCCTGACGAACTGACATCGAGGGAACTAAGCATACTCGCACGTCCCTCTGGAATATCCCGAGTCTGGATGGGCCTGTTCAAGCCTGCATACGTTTTCATCACGCGACGCATCTTCGGCTGGTCCGACCGTGAAGGCGCCGGCGACCGCGGTCAACAACCCTGACGGTTGATTAACGACTTCCGGTATACTCGCGCTGCCGGCTCGGCAGGAAAGCACTTTTCAAGGAACTCGTCTGTGGACTTTTATCATCAGCATAATCTCGTCGATCCGCTTTCAGCTGGCCGCGAGCGCCCGTTCGGTATTCGCGTGACCTTGCCCGCGAACGACACACTCCGGAACGTCCTGGGTGACGACTGGGAGCGTTTCCATTGGTATGCCACAGAAGATGAAAGAGACCTCGCGTTCGGAAAAATGGCCATCAGGCACGGCTACTACCGTGACTCGGACTCACCGACTCAGGTGCTTGAGAAAGTCTCTCGTTAGCGCGGCCGCTCTCCAATAAAGAGATAGACGTTCTTATTGCCGCCCTCGGCAAAACCGGCAGCCAGGTAGACCGGGCCTATGAACGTATCAATACCTGTAAATATACTGCCGTTCATCATCAGCGTATTGAAGCTGATGTCGGATCGTGACTGCCAGACATTGCCTGCCTCTGCTGAAACACCCAGATAGACCGGCGTATCCAAAATTCCGCCCGTCGTATCACCGACACGCCGAAAATAAACAAGACGCGCCAGCGCCGCATGCGGACCGCTGATCTCCCCTCGCTCGAGACCTGACATTCTCAAGAAACCGCCGAGCGGAAAGTAGTCCTGAACCGTGTTGTCGGACTCGAGCGTCGTTGCGTAGCTCATGCCCAGCTGCAGCGTATTCTTGCCGCGACTCCAGCTGGATTCGAATTCACCTTCGACCGTATCGAATTCGTTATCCGCGCCCAAGCCCGGACGCGACAGGTGCCAACGCAGGTCGGCGCGCATGCCGCTGCGCGGAAACTGGGCATTGTCCAGAGTGTCAAATCGTAGCGCTGCGAATACACCACCCGCATCGAAGTCGATGTTCGGCAAACTCGGTTCACCTACCTTGACTCTGGCCTCGCCCACGCCCCGGTAAGCGCCCAGTCGAAATTCGCCGAAAGTCCCGAGTTCCCGACCGAAATCCAGGCCAGTCTCAGCCTCGGAAATGCGCAACCGCGCGATAGTCTCATCCTCTGCAAACAGATTGATATTCGACTGAGCCATTTCGACTCTGGGCGCGACAAACCAGCGCGAATCGAAACTCAGTGGTTGGTAGAATTCGGAAAACAGCTTGGGATCGGTCCCGAGCGTAAGGTCCGTGCGCCATTCAGCACCCAGGCGATTCAGGCCGGCCCGAGTCAAGCGGGCGGAGAGATTCAGTCCCGTCGAGCCTTCAAAATCGTCTTCCAGGGAGACGCCGAACTGCAGGAAATTCGCCCCCCAACTCTTCGTGGTTGCCGAGTACTCGACGCCAGTGTGGCCATTTTCTTCAACAAGCTGGTAACCGACGTGTTCGTATAACTGCAGCCCGTACAATCTTTCCGCATTCGCCGCCAGCACTCGAGTATCAATCGGATCACCCGCCTCGACGCTGAGTCTCGACTCGAGAACGCTTCGCGACAGCCTTCCCTCGTGCAGGACACGAACGAACGCCAGTGTCGACGCACTCGTCCTTGGCGCCGTTCGCCGAGCATGGTATTCCGCATACGCGGGTTCATCGAGCGCCAAATTCTGCAGTTTGTCGTGCTGCCCGCGAGCGGCCTGCTCGCCGGGTTCTATGGTCTCCAGGATGTCGCCAAAATTGGTCGATGCATAAGTGCCGAGCTCCGGACGGATGAGAACATCGCGGGTGCCCAGGCGATCGATTTGCCTAAGCGTTTCCTTGCGAATCAGGATCGTCAGCATTTGCTCAGAAATCGTAAGCACGGAGCCAAGCTCATCCTCGCTGTATAGCGGAAACTCAACGTCAACAGCGATAACAACATCGACGCCGAGTTCCTGAATCACTTCGACCGGCAAGTTGCCGACAATCCCGCCATCGACCAGGAGCCGATCATCAAGGCGCACCGGCGCAAATACGCCCGGCACAGACATGCTGGCGCGAATGGCACGCGCAAGATCGCCCTTGCCGATAACGTAGGCTTCGCCACGTTCAATGTCCGATGCGATTGCGCGAAATGGAATTGGTAGCTCGTCAAAATCGTCAATTTGCGAACTCTTAATGGTCAGCTCGCGCAATAACAAATCCAGTTTTTGCCCCTGGATCACGCCTTTGGGCAGCACCAGGTCTGTGCCACGCACACCCAGCTCGAAATCGATCGGGAAATTCCGCATCGTCCTGTTTTCGACGGAAACTAAGATCTTCGCGATCCGGCTTGTCAGTAAGCGCGCCGGCCCAGTCCAGTGAGCCAACCAGCTCCTCCAGTTCGGCCGCGGTCATGCCGCTGGCATACAGCCCACCGACGATAGCCCCCATACTGGTACCCGTAATGACATCGACGGGAATACGCTGACGCTCCAGCTCTTTCAGTACACCGATATGTGCTGCGCCGCGTGCGCCGCCGCCGCCCAGAACCAGGCCGACACGCAGCCGCCTGTCGTCCACCAATAGCTGCTCGCCAGTTGCTTCAGCGTAGACGTCGCACACGAACAGGCTCGCCAGGATCAGGATCAGCCCAGACACGGTACTGTGGTAGTGGGAATTCGACATTGAGACACTCATTTCGGGCTACATACGGGCCTGGGAAGGCGATTATAATGACCTCAGGATGCAAAGAGTAAAGTGATGACACCAATACAGTCAGGGATGACGGCGGCTCAGGTGCTGCTGGCACTTTGTTTGATTCCCGCAGCGGCCCTGCCGGCAGCCCAATCGAGTCAGGCGACTATCGACGAAACGGTGGAAGAACTCATCGTGACCAGTCGACGCCGTAACGAGCCGCTGGCACTGCACGCCGGCAACGTTTCAGCGATTCCGAGCGAGACTATTGCGGCGATCGGTCACCAGCATATCCATGAACTGATGACACGTGTTCCCGGCGTGTGGCTTGGCCGCGGGAGTGGGCAAGAACATCTGACTGCCATTCGTTCGCCGGTGCTGACCGGCGCGGGTTCCTGCGGCGATTTCCTGTTTCTCGAGGATGGTATTCCCATAAGACCCAGTGGGTTTTGCAATGTAAACCAGATGTTCGAGATGAATACCGAGATGGCGAGGAGAATCGAGGTAATTCGCGGTCCCGGAAGTGCGCTATACGGATCCAATGCATTGCACGGAATTATCAACGTAATCACGCACGCGACCGGGCAAGATCGTCAGGACCAGGTTGCCGTCGAGGTAGGCTCGAACGAATTCCTGCGCTTTCGAACAGCGCTGTCGGGCCGCGCAGCAACACCCGTTATGGGCTCACTGGTGTATGCCGACGACGGCGGTTTTCGTGATGATTCCGGATACCGGCAACTGAAAATACAGGCAGCTGCGGACTGGGACCTCGGAAATGCAGAACTAACAACCGTAGTCACAGCTACCGACCTCGATCAGGAGACAGCCGGATTCATATTCGGCGAAGATGCCTACGAAGATCCGAGTCTTAACCGCAGCAATCTCAATCCCGAAGCCTTTCGCGATGCCTCCAGCCAGAGGTTGTACGCTATCTGGAAATCATCCCGCGAAATCCGCGATGTCGATGTGAATATCGACATCCGCCCCTATCTTCGGCATACGGACATGCGTTTCCTGCAGCATTTCCTGCCCGGAAAACCGCTCGAAGAAAACGGCCACGTCAGTGCGGGGGCAGTATCGGCGTTGTCGTTTGAGATCGATGGCAAACAGCTGGTGATCGGCACCGACATGGAATGGAGTGACATGTTCCTCAGGGAGACCCAGTCCGGCCCAGCCGAAGGCTCCGATTTCCTGGTGGAAACCCGGCCCGAAGGGAAACACTATGACTTTCGCGTACAGAGCTTCAGCCTGGCGCCGTTCCTGCAGGCCGACATACGCTTTAGCGATCGCTTGACGCTTGGGGCCGGACTGCGACTGGAATTCCTGCACTACGATTACGAAAATCGCATGCTCGTTGGAAATACACGAGATGACGGTACGTCCTGCGGCTTTGGAGGGTGCCTGTATACACGACCCGCAAGCCGCACGGATACTTACACCAACGTCGCGCCTAAACTATCGCTGAGTTATCGGCTGCACCCGGAAGTCTCGCTGTTCGGCGCGTTACTGAGGGGGTTTCGCGCACCGCAGGCGACCGAACTGTACCGCCTGCAAAGCGGACAAACGGTCGCAGACCTGGATTCGGAAAGCATCGACTCCGTTGAGTTCGGAGCTCGATGGAGTAAGGACCGATTTAGCGGTGACGCAACATTGTTCGCGATGCGAAAACGCGACAGCGTTTTTCGGGATTCCGATGGATTCAATGTGAGCGGCGGTCGAAGCAAGCATCGTGGAATCGAACTCGCCGTGAACTGGCAAATGTCCGAGTCAATGCGCTTCCAGATGAACGGCAGCTACGCACGCCACAGCTACGATTTCGATACGACGGCCGCTCGTGGCGAGACGTTTGTTTCCGGAAACGACATCGACAGCGCGCCGCGCTGGCTCGGCAGCGCGGAATTTGTATTCCAACCCGGTGACACGACAATGCTCGCATTGCAGTGGACCTCTATCGGAGACTACTACCTGGATGCGGAGAACCGCTTCGAATACCCGGGACATAACCTGCTCAACCTGCGCACCCGCATTAAACTAAGCCGAAAGCTCGGCGTCACAGCGCGTTTCAATAACCTGATGAACGAGTCGTACGCCGATCGCGCCGACTTCGCATTCGGACAGTATCGTTATTTCCCGGGCCGCGGGCGGGAACTGTTCATCGAATTGCGATATCTGCTGGGCCCAACGGACTCCGCTATCAGGTAACGCGCAGCGATTCGGCGTATTCGATCAGGCTATCCAATTGTCTGGACTTCTCGTTCGTGTCCCACTGCAATTCATCAGCGGCGATATCGGCAATCGCGGCATACAACGGCCTGCCCTGATCGCTGTCGAGACCGACCATGCAACGGCGGAACACAATATCCTCCAGGTTCTTCGCAAATTCTTCGCGTATCGCAAAAGCGATCTCGGCAGCCAGCACCGTGTCATCGCCGTCCAGTGTTCGCCCTAAGCCCTGCTCCTCTTGAATCAGGGCGCAGATTTCTGAAGCCCTGCCGCCGTAGACACTCAACATGCGCACGATGCCTGCCTCCGATAGCAGTTGTAAATCACGTAGCGCAAGCTCGGCGCGCTCGAGGCCCCACGCGCCAGGCAATAAGGTGTCGCGGGTACGACACGGCGGCAACTTCCGGTGAGTAAGCTTCGCGATTCGATCGACGACCTGCTCCGCGAGACTTCTGTAGGTGGTGAGCTTGCCGCCAATAATGGAAATCAGCCCCTCCGCGACTTCGTTGTTCACCTTGATAATGTGTTTGCGAGTAATTGCGGATTCCGGCCCTGCTTCCTGGAACGGTAACGGTCGTACTCCGGCATACGCGTAGTTGATGCTCGCTCTTGTCAGGCCCGCTTTCGGAAACACACGATTGCTTTCACTCAACAGGTAATCGACCTCCGCGTCGCTCACCCGTATCGAATCGAGATCGTCGTCATAACGAATATCGGTCGTACCAATCAGATACTGCCGGTTCCAGGGAATAATAAAGAAAGGTCTGCCGTCAGCTTCCGCTTCTACGTAAAAAGCCTGTCGTGGTGCACCCTCGAAAGCATCAACGATGATATGACTGCCCTTCGTACCACCGATGTGCCGTGTCGTATGTACAGGGGCGGTCTCGAGAACCCGGTCTACCCAGGGGCCGGCGGCATTGACCACGGTCCCAATGGAAATCTCGTGCTCCGAATTATCCATTTTGTCCGCATAGACCAGGGATGACACGGCTCCGTCGCTGACGCGAATCGCCGTAACTTCGCAATGTGTTTTGACCTCTGCCCCGGCAGCCTGTGCCGCGATGAGGTTTTCGAGCACCAGGCGTTCGGCGAAAGCGACCTGGGCATCGTAGTAGCGAGCGGCAGCGCGCAGGCCATCGCTGCGCAGCCCGGGCTCTTCCTTCTTCATTGCGTCGCTACTAAGCATGTCATGGTTCGGTACTGTCTTTCGAATCGACAACAAATCGTAGGCGATCATGCCGAGTCGAATTAGTAATGGGCCGCGCCGCGCGTTCTTGAATATGGGAATACAGATACGCAGCGGCTTTACCAGGTGAGGTGCCGTGTTGCGCAGACAGCGACGTTCGTGCAGGGACTCGTACACCAAAGGAATTTCGCCATACTCCAGGTAGCGTAGTCCACCGTGTATCAGCCGGCTCGATATCCAGGAGCACCCTGTACACATGTCGTTCTTATCGAAGATCACGACGCGCAGCCCCCGCAGCGCGGCGTCCCTTGCTATTCCCGCACCGTTGATACCAGCGCCGATAATTGCCAGGTCGAAGTCAGGAGAATCAGTCGTTCTCATGAGCGCACCTGCCCGGCACCGCGTACCACGTATTTGTAGCTGGTCAGTTGTTCAGCGCCGACCGGACCGCGGGCGTGAATACGCCCTGTCGCAATACCAATTTCCGCACCCATGCCGAACTCGCCGCCATCGGCAAACTGTGTCGACGCATTATGCAGGACGATGGCGCTGTCAACCTCGGCAAGAAACTGCTCCGCCGCTGCATCGTTTGTCGTGACTATACTTTCGGTATGACCGGAGCCGTAGTCGCGGATATGCGCAATAGCCTGTTCTATGTCATCGACGACACGTATTGAAACAATCGCATCCAGGTATTCCGTAGACCAGTCTGACGCCGTCGCCGCAACGGCTCCCGCGACCAGGGACATAACGGTCTCGTCACCACGCACCTCGCAATCTGCTTGCTGCAGGGCCGCAACAACTTCGGGTAACAGACGCTGTGCGGCGTCGCGATCGACAAGGATAGTCTCGGCAGCGCCGCAGATACCGGTACGACGCATCTTGGCATTGAGCACGATGCTGCGAGCCATTTCGACATCCGCATCCTTGTGCAGGTAGACATGACAAATGCCTTCGAGATGACCGATAACGGGTACACGAGCCTCCTCCTGCACGCGCTTGATCAGGTTTTTGCCGCCGCGGGGCACAACGACATCCACCCATTCGGCCATCGACGACAGCAGGTAACCCACAGCAGCACGATCCGTTGTTGGCAACATCTGTATGGCATCCGGCGCGATGCCTGCCGCTTCAAGGCCTTCACGCAGGCAGGCATAGATAGCCTGGCTGGAGTGAAAGCTCTCCGATCCACCCCGCAAAATAACGGCATTGCCTGACTTGATGCACAGCGCAGCGGCATCGGCCGTCACATTTGGTCGGCTCTCGTAGATGATGCCAATGACGCCAAGAGGCACCGATACTCGCTGGATGTTCAGGCCATTGGGCCGTTCCCATTCAGCCAGAACGCGCCCGACCGGGTCCGGCAGCGTCACGATGCTCTCTATTCCGGACGCCATCGCCTCGATACGTCCGCCGTCGAGCATCAGCCGGTCGAGCATAGCGCCGCTCAGGCCGCTTGCTTCCGCCGCAACGAGATCCCGCCTGTTTGCTTCCGCAATCCCACCGGCTGCCTGTCGAATCGACGCGGCCGATGCACGTAGCGCAGCGTCGCGCTGCTCTCCGGTCGACCCTGCCAGCATCGCTGCAGATCGCCGCGCCCGACGGCCGATATCGTCCATCATGTCTGCAATAGACACTGTGCTCTTGTCTTCAGAAATCATTATCGAATAACACCAGTTCATCGCGGTGAATCATCACCGAGCGGCCACGGTAGCCGAGCCGATCCTCGATCTTGTCAGAATGGCACCCCTGCAAACGCGCAGCGTCTTTGTGCGAATACTCGGTAAGCCCGCGCCCAATCTCTGCACCGTCTGGCCCGATAACGGTCACAACGTCGCCACGACGAAAACCGCCGACAATTTCAGTAACACCGACGGGCAACAAGCTGTTACCACTGCGCAGTGCTTTCGCGGCGCCGTCGTCGATGCGAATTTCGCCACTGACCTCCAAAAGCCCCGCCAGCCATTGCTTGCGGGCCGAAGCTGGCGTGCCCTCCGCCCGAAAAACGGTGCATCGGCCGTCATCATCAAGTTTCTGCAGCGGATGGCTGACGACCCCACTGGCAATTATCGTAGAACATCCTGCATGCGTCGCGATACGGGCTGCTTGAACCTTGGTCGCCATGCCACCGCTGCCGATATCGGAACGCGTCTCGCCCGCCATTGCGAGAATGTCACTGCCAATGGTCTTAACCTCGGGAATATGCGTGGCGCTTGTGTCGGTGCCAGGATCAGCTGAATAGAGACCATCAACATCTGACAGCAATATCAGAGCATCGGCCATTACCAACTGCGCCACTCGCGCCGCAAGACGATCATTGTCGCCATAGCGAATCTCTTCGGTTGCAACCGTGTCGTTCTCGTTGACGATTGGTACGACCCCGAGATCCAGCAGACGTCCGAAGGTGCCACGCGCGTTTAGAAATCTGCGGCGACTCTCGGTGTCCTCGAGCGTCAGCAGGATCTGCGCAGCCCGAATCCGGTGCCTGCCCAGCGCTTCCTGATACGCATGCACAAGCTGCACCTGTCCAGCCGCCGCGGCTGCCTGCAGATCCGGAAGTCGCGCACGTTTCTTATTGATCCCGAGGACTGAACTGCCCAGCGCTATTGCGCCTGACGAGACGATCAGGATCTGGTGGCCGGCAGCCTGAAACCTGGCGATGTCATCGGCGAGGCCGTCCAACCAGCCTCGATTGAGCTGGCCCGTATCGTCCACCAGTAGTGAAGAACCGACTTTGACAACCAGCCGTTGATAATCGGTGAGTGCATGAACGCCCATCAAGCGTGCCCTTGCGGACGCTTAGCCTACGAGCAGGTGTTGACGCTCGAATGACGTCAGCGTCACTTCACCCTTCGAGACAGCGACAGAACCGCTGCGGGCGACGGCCGAAATCTCTCCCACCTTCGCAGCTTCATTGACGAATTCATCAATCTCGCCGACGCGCCCCGTGAGTTGCATGGTGCAACTTACCTGGGCTTCATCCAGCATTTCGGCGCCGAGCCGCTTGGCCAGTGACATCGCCTTTGCGAGTCCACCGGTACCCAGCTTAATCTTGACGATGGCGAGCTCGCGCTCAAAATGTTCTCCGAGCGTCATGTCATGGATATTGACGACATCGACGAGCTTGGCGAGTTGCGCATTAAGCTGTGCAATCGCCGCATCGGAGCCGGTAATGACCAGCGTCACCCGTGAAACTCGCGAATCATAAGTCGGCGCCACGTTGAGCGTTTCGATGTTATACCCGCGCGACGAAAACATGCCCGTCATCCGGGTCAATGCTCCGACCTCATTCTGCAAAAGAACTGAAATTGCATGTCGCATGGCCTGCTCGCTCCTGCACGCGGCGGTGAATTACATGTGAAACCAATCGGGCTCGGTTAGCAAAGGATGGTGGCGCAGTATGGGCAGTATTGCAATGCCCTAAAATTTAGTAAACACTCGTGCAAAATCCGTGACTTATGCGAAAGAAAGACGCAAATGAATGATCAGGCAAATACCGTAGCCAGCGGAGAGCATCTGCTGGCTGGACGCTCGATGAGTGGCGCCGATACCGTTGTACAGGTCATGGCTGATGAGGGCGTTGCCACAATCTTTGGCTACAGCGGCGGCGCCATCCTGCCTATCTTCGACGCGGTGTTTCGCTACAACGACAGCCACAAGGGCTCTGACGGCACCGCTCCCATGCCGCTTATCGTTCCTGCCAATGAACAGGGCGCCGGTTTCATGGCCGCGGGTTATGCGCGCGCCAGCGGAAAAGTCGGCGTCGTTATGGTCACATCCGGACCAGGCGCGACGAACACGGTAACGCCGGTTCGCGACAGCATGGCGGACTCGGTGCCAATGGTGGTGATATGCGGCCAGGTGCCGACTGCGGCTATCGGAACCGACGCATTCCAGGAAGCGCCGGTTTCCGCAATCATGGGCGCCATAGCGAAGCACGTATTTCTCGTCACGGAACCCGAACTTCTGGAAGACACACTGCGCAGCGCCTTCGAGCTCGCACGTACCGGTCGCCCGGGACCGGTAGTCGTCGATATACCGAAGGACATCCAGAACTGGGAAGGCGCTTTCAAGGGCCACGGTACCTTGCCTTTGCACGGTTACCGCCGTCGTCTCGCCAAAGTCGAAGACAACAAACTGAACGATGAGGCATGCGAGCGATTTTTCCTGATGCTCTCGCAATGCGAGCGCCCGCTTATTTATGCTGGCGGCGGTGTCATCAACGCAAATGCGACCAAGTCAATGCGCCGGCTGGCGAACGAATATGGCATCCCGGTGACGACGACCTTGATGGCCCTGGGTGCCAGCGACACGACACACCCGCTGGCCCTGCACATGCTCGGCATGCACGGCATCGCGTCAGCAAATTACGCCGTGGAAGATTGCGATTTTCTTATTGCCGTTGGTGCGCGTTTTGACGACCGCGTCGCGGGTAACCCAGGCCAATTTGCGCCGAATGCCAAGAACATTGCGCATTTTGACGTCGACTTCGCCGAGATAGGCAAGGTCAAGCGTGTCACCTGGCATCACGTCGGCATGCTGGACCGAGATCTTACCAATCTGCTTGCCTACGGCCGCCGTATTCGTTTCGAAAAGTCCTTTGACCAGTGGCACCAGGAAATCGCCGATCTAAAACGTGACCACGCGCTAAATTACGATCGGCAGTCCGAGCTGATCCAGCCTTATGCCGTCATCGAAGAAATCAACAAACATTCGAAGGGCGAAGCGATCATCTCAACCGGCGTTGGACAGCATCAAATGTGGGCTGCGCAGTACTTCGACTACCGCGAGCCGCGCCTATGGCTGACGTCCGGCAGCATGGGCACGATGGGCTTCGGCCTGCCCGCCGCCATTGGCGCGCAGTTCGCGCAGCCCGATCGGACTGTAATCGATATCGACGGTGACGGCAGTATTCGCATGAACATTGGCGAACTTGAGACGGCAACGACCTATAACCTACCCATCAAAGTGATTGTGTTGAACAATTTCGGCGACGGTATGGTTCGTCAATGGCAGAAGCTCTATTTCGGCGGGCGCATGTCCGGGAGTGACAAATCCCTTCATAACAAGAACTTCGTAAAAGCAGCTGAAGCCGATGGCTTCAAGTTTGCCAGGCGTCTGGACAACAATGACGATCTGCCAGGGGTTATTAAGGAGTTCATGGAATTCGATGGCCCCGCGTTCCTTGAGGTCATCATCGACCGTGATGCCGGTGTCTACCCGATGGTCGGGCCCGGCCTGAGCTATGACAGCATGATTACCGGGGACCATATCAAGAGTCGAGAAAAGCCTGCCGACGACGCTCCCGGGCCCAGCGAGATGTTTTAGCCGCGCCGCGGGTTCGATTGACACCAGACGCTAGGTAATTGTGCGAATTGCTCCGGCTGAATTCGGCGAACTACAATTATGTGTAGTTGCAGGAGCGTTGCATGACAACCCTCACGGGCAGGAATACACGCACGATCGTTGGCCATGTTGTCACACTGCTTGATTACCCTCGCTGGATTATTGAGCGCGAAGTTGATTTCACCAACTGTCACCTGGGCGGCAGCTTCGACGTCGGAGACACAGAATGTTCCACCTGTCGATTCGGCGCCGCTTGCTGTTGGCTGAATACCAACCGCAGCGCGTCGCCAACCGACGCATCCCTCGACGAATTGCTGCACGCGTTGGCAACATCCATAGAGTTCCTGCGCTCATCAAAAAACAGCGTCGCGAGTCACAGCGCGGACTGCGACTGCGAAACCTGCGACTGGCTGCACCAGTCAAAGGCCTTCTTGCGCCAGTATCGCCATAAGACATAAGGCGAGGGCCCTCGAAATCCTTTGTGTGAGCGGCATCACGGCAGCTGCGGCCCGAGCCGTTAGACTGTTTCCCTGACAAATCTACGCACCGGGAATACGCCATGAAAATCCTCAAGTCATTCACACTACCTGTCACCCTGCTACTTTGCGCATGCGGTGGAAGCGGTGGCGGACTGAACAGCGGCGCGGGACCGAACGATCCGGTCAGCAGCATGGCCATTAACTCCGGCAACGCAGAGCCCGCGGCGAAAGTCGCTTACGAAACGGCCATCGGCAGTACCGAACTTAGCGATCTGGGTGGCAGCCTCGGACTGACCGGCGCAGGCTCCGGCGACTTTGCGAAACCATCCGTCGGTGTGCGAACCGCCGGATTTCTCGCCAATGTCATGCTGAAGATTCCGTTCGGGCCCGACGTGTTTCCTTGCGCGCAATCCGGCAGCATCACGGTCTCCGGAAATCTCGCCGATCCTCTGACGCTGACCGTTAACGACAATTTTGTCGTTGAATCGACAGCGTGCGACGACGGCCTCGGCGAAGTCGTCGACGGCATACTGCGATTTACCGTTACCGCTTTCGACGGAGATCTGCTCTCGGGCGCGTACCTGATTTCCATGGCTACGACTGCTGAGAATCTACAAGTGTCGAACACTGAAGACACCGTTACCAGCAATGGCGACGTCAATATAACGCTCGATACGCTAACTCCCTTGTTTGTTATCGCATCGGTCTCCGGCGGCTCCATGACAGCGGATTCGGACACAATTTCTGAAAGTCTGACGAATTACTCGTCACTACAGACACTCGACCTGGACGCCACTGAGCCGCTCTATACGCTGGACGCCTCGGGCGACCTGGCATCGACACGGCTCCCTGGTTCTGTCCGCTATTCAACACCCGTGCAATTCGAAGGCAGCGGAGAAGACTATCCGAGTATGGGCGAGCTGCTTGTCATTGGCGATAGCTCTTCGGCGCGACTCATTGCGATCGATAACGTGAACGTACAAATCGAGGTTGACAGCAACGGCGATGGCGTCGTCGACGATACAATTTCAACGACTTGGGCCGCGCTAAGCGATTGATTCCCGGCGCTGGCTAATGCGTGCGCTATGATGGGGTATCGAGAACCAGGGCGGTGAACAACCATGGGCGACCTGACTATGACTGGCAGCTGCCTGTGTGGCGCCGTCAGCTATGAGATCACTGGCAACGCTGGTCAATTCTGGCACTGCCATTGCCAGCGATGCCGCAAGGCAACCGGCACGGGGCATGCCAGCAATATTCTCATGAAGCCGGAGTCCGTCGAGTGGACCTCCGGAAACGATCGCCTCAAGTACTACAAGCTACCGGACGCCAAACGCTTTGCTACGGTCTTCTGCAGTACCTGCGGCAGCCTGATGCCTCGTGTAGCTCAGGATTTGAGCATCGCCGTCATTCCCGCCGGTACGCTGGACAACGACCCTGGCCTGAGGCCGCAGGCGCGTATTTTTCAGGATTCCAGGGCAGCATGGTCATGCGATACGACAGCGCTCCCCTGCCACGAGACCTATCCGAGCGACCACTGACGGCAATGCGCCAGCAAATTGACATTACGCTTCAACGAAGCTCTGTAAGCCTCCGTTTTTAAAAAAATTTCCCCCAGCCGCCCAGTCCGGTATTATGTGAACTGGCGCAAGGAAATTCGGCCACTATTCAGCGACATTTAAGGCAATACCAAGCTACGGTCACCCAGCGATGCTGACAACGCCAATACGCGACAACCTGAACAAGATTGTTGTCCTCAACCCCAAGGGCGGTTGCGGCAAGTCAACACTCGTGACCAACCTCGCTGCTCGCTATTCACAGCAAGGACCTGTTCCTGCCGTCATGGACTTTGATCCGCAGGGCTCCTCGATGGCCTGGTTGGAACGTCGGCCTTCAGACCTGAGGCAGATTCACGGTATTGCCGCATTCAAGAAAAACATGCAGGCGACGCGTAGCTGGCAGCTTAGAGTCCCTGGCGAAACCAGCAACGTGCTCGTCGACTCTCCCGCAAGCCTGGATCATGACGCCTTGCGCGAATTGACGCGCGACGCCACCAGCATCCTCGTCCCCGTTTTGCCGTCGTCAATGGATATTCACGCGGCATCACGCTGTATTGCCGACCTTCTGTTGGTCGCCAAGATCGATCGTCGTGACCGCAAGCTCGCTGTCGTCGCGAATCGAACCCGCAAGAATACCAAGAGCTTTGGCCGACTTATGCGCTTCCTCGATTCTCTGGGAATACCGATAATCGCAGTGCTTCGTGACAGCCAGAACTTCGTGCACGCCGCAGAAAACGGTATCGGTATCTGCGAAATGCAGCCATCACGCGTGCAGCAAGACCTTGAGCAAATCGAAAAGATCGTGCGCTGGCTGGATGCCTGGCCAGAGCGACGCCGCGTCTCTCCGGCTACGGCCACCAGACCGCGCCAGCCTCTCTCTGCGCGCGGCCTTTTGCGTCGGCCACAGTTTGGTTCAGCCTGACCCACCGCGCTGAATTGTTGCGAAAAGATCGGTATCCACGTTTCCCCCGCTGAGAACGGCCACCGTTGTTTTCCCGCCTGGTGTCGATCTTGCCAGCAAGTATGGCTGCCAGAGCAACAGCACCACCAGGCTCTACAACAAGCTTCAGATGCTTGAATGCGAATCGCATCGCGTCGCAGACCTCGTGGTCACTGACACTAAGCCCCTCGCTAAGCAGCCGCCGGTTGATATCAAAGGTCAATTCGCCGGGGGAAGGTGACTGCAACGCGTCGCAAATTGAGCGTGCCGAATCTGCAACACGGACACGCTTGCCGAGCCTGAGGGAGCGTGCAGTGTCATCAAAGTCGTCCGGTTCAACCGTATGTACGGCTACATCCTTCAACTTCGCCTTCAGCGCAATCGCACTACCTGCGGTAAGACCGCCGCCGCCGCAACATATCAGGACCTGATCGGGCTGCAGACCAGATTCGGCACACTGTTCCGCAATTTCCAGTCCGACCGTCCCCTGACCGGCGATTATGTGCTCATGGTCGTAGGACGGCACGATTTCGGCACCGCGTTCCGTAGCAATGCGTCGCGCAATCGCCTCACGGTCCCCGGTATAGCGATCGTAAGTTATTACCTCGCCGCCGAGTTTGAGGGTATTCGCGAGTTTGGCCGTCGGCGCGTCCTCAGGCATCACGATAGCCGTTCGTATGCCCAACATGCCACCTGCCGCCGCGACCCCCTGGGCGTGGTTTCCCGAGGACCACGCTACGACGCCACGTGCCGCCTGCTCTTCCGAGAGCTGGCTCAGCAGATTGTAGGCGCCACGAATCTTGAACGACCCGGTGCGCTGCAGGCATTCCGGCTTTAGCAGGACGGTGCCACCGGCCAGCTGATCGAGCTCGAAATTCCGTAGCAGCGGCGTCCGAACGCTGATGCCTTCAAGTCGGCGTGCGGCAGCCTCGACGTCGCGTAGCCCGATCACTCGGACGAGCCGTCCCAGAGTCTGTCGATCTTCGCCGCGCAGATGAAGTCGTTGTCCGACAGCCCGTTGATCGCATGGGTCGTATAGCTGACCTCGCAGGTGCCGTAATTGATGATCAGCTCGGGATGATGGCCTTCACTGATTGCGATCCAGGCTACCGCGTTACTGAATCCCAACGTGCGGCTGTAGGCCGGGAACCTGAAGCACCTCGATATTTGCAGGCCATCGTCACTCAAGCCCCAATCGTCGTGGAGCGCTTTGAGTAACTGCCTTGCCTGGTCCGCACTCAATGGCTCTACGCCACCCTCGCAAGGCTTGCAGCGTCGGCTTGCAAGTTCCTCTGACATCGATCCTCCCGACCCGCTGGGCCTTCCTTCCGGCTTCGACCGTAAACCCTAGCAATGACTGCTGCCGAGCGCCATAAAAAAGGCCGACCCGTGAGGGTCGGCCAGGCGGAGACTCAAGATGAGTCACAGGGAAACTCAATTGGGGTTCGAGGCAAGCGCAGGTGCATCGTCGATGAACAACGTGACGCTGACACGGCGCTCAAGCGCAAAGCTGTCCGCAGTAGCGTCTTGTGCCGGGGCTTCACCATGAGCGTCGGCGGTTATTCTGTCCGGATGCACTCCAGCCTGCATGAAAAGTTCGCGCACAAAATCGACACGCTTTTCCGACAACTCAAAGTTGTACTTTTCGTCGCCGCGCTCATCAGCGAAACCGTCGAGCTGAATCTGCACATCGGGCATCGACGCCAGCGCAGCGGCTAATGTAGCCAGACGCCCGCCGGTTGTATCAGCCAGAGCAAATTCGTCGGTTCGGAACAGCAGGTCCATCGCTATACCGGCCTGCAGCAGACCCACCAGCTCCGGCCGTGCCAGATCACGCAGCCGGTCGATTTCGTTTCCGAGCGTACCGATTTCGCCCTCCAGGCTCGCGACGTTGTTTCGGGAAAGATCAATCGTCGCGGCAAGACGGTCAGCCTGTTCGTCTTTCTGGTGCATCGTGTCACCGATCTTGGCGCCTAGCGCCGCACCGACAATAAAGCCTACCGGTCCACCGGCCAGTGCACCGACGACGGCACCAGAGCCCACGCCGATGGTTTCGTGTCGCGATGCCTTACCAGCAGCGACTGCCGGCTGGGCGGAAAGGAAAGTAATCGCTGCGGCAACGATGATTGCAGTGCTTGTGTTTCGCATTTCAATGTCCTCTGTCTTGCAGTGCCGCGGGAGTGGCCTGCTTCGGAGTTCATTACACGGCGAAATACGGGTCGCTTAGGGTCTTTATCATGCCAAGCACATGATCAATTGTGGCAAATCATGGCGGCGTCGCTAGTCCCGACTATCTGTTGTCATCCGTCAGGGCGACAAATGTGCCACCATTTCTCTCGCAAAGAATGCGCATTAAGGTCGCAAAACGAATAGCCGTTGCCGGTATCTGTCCACCTTTACGAAAACCACGTGGAAATCCGACCGCGTGCAGTCTTACCCGTCGTTTGCCGTCCGCACCTGTGCGATTGAGGCGATCAATGGTCGCAACGACCGAGTCGATTGAGTAGTTGCCCTGAAAATCGTCGCCGAAAACATACACGCTAACCTTCTTGTCGACTGCCCAGAATTGCGTGATCGCCTCCTGAATGCCGTCGACAGGATCGCTGTCGCTGCTTGCTGTCCAGGAACGCATACGATTGACGATGGCCTGACGACGCCCTGGTGAATCGGGAATCCAACGTGCAACGTAGTCATCGAACATGTAGCGGCCGTCGTCATTCATGATCTGAATGCCCTTGACCGTTGGGTAGGCCTCCAGCGTTTCACGCACCTTGCGCTGAGCGAGACCCCAATTGTAGTTCTGCATACTTGGCGATGTATCGATGACGAAAATAATGTACTCGCTATCAACCGGTATACCCGCTACGGCATCTTCGTCCGGACGCCGGTAATACGGCTGAAGCCGACGCATTTCTTCGGTCAGACGCTGTTTTGCGGCCTGCAGTTCGCCCTCATCGATGGTCTCCTCTTCGTCCTGTTTGGTCGCCTGATACTGGCCGCGCACTTTGTTCAGGTCGCCGGAGAGTTCGGCAAGATGAAGCTGCGTAGCTGCGGCGTCCTGGCTAACCTTCTTCAGCTCGCGGTCAAGGATTGTGGACTCACCACGAATCTGAAACAGCTCCTCCTGCAATAACGCGATGAGCTGTTCGAGATTGGTCTCGGATTCTTCGATAACGACGGGTTCGTAAATCTTACTCAGGACCAGAAGAAGAATAATGGCACCAAAACCGCAGCAAATGCAGTCAAGAAACGAAAGGCTGAACGCTTCTATGTTTCGTTTGCGACGCATGCCCTCTCAGCCCCCTACGGCCAGTCTCTGCTGACGCTTACGAACGAACCACCGCTCGTCAGGGCCAGAGACCAGAATGAAATCGGCGCGTTTAGATCACCTTCCATCGGATAAAGCAGGATATTGACGGGGATGCCCGAGGGCAGCTCACGAACAGCTTTGGCAAATATGTTGCCACGCTCGCCACTACTCACGACCGACTTGCTGGTGGTATTCGTTTCCATCGTCGGCATGCCGTCAACAAGCAGGATGATATTGTCCGGTCGTGGCGAAAGCTGCTTGGCAACCCTGAACGCGGCATGCATGTTCGTGCCGTTCTTCGGCACCGTTCGCCGCAGGACACGAACGGCCTCATCGAGCTGCGTACCGTCGTCGGCCTTCAGCCAGACGCCGTCTGACCCTTTGATGACCGGCTCCGCCTCATTGTTAAACATATAGATCTGGTAGTCGCTGCCCGCTACAAACTGCGACGTGAGCCAGTCGACGCTTGCAACGACCTGGCGCCATTTTCGCGACCTTAGCTGCTCGGATTCCGGCAGGTTCCGTCGTCGCAGAATATTTACCAACTTGTCGCTGAGCATACTTGCCGAACGATCAACCAGTACCAGGGTGCGTTCGCCCCCCAGCTTCAGCCCGGTCAGGTACTGCCGGTCGCCTTCGCCTTTGAAGGTGCGAATTTGTTCACCCGCCGCATCCTGCTGCTTTTTCATCGCCAACAAACGCTTTACTTCCTCATCGAGCGACTTTATATCGGACTGCAGTTTCTCGACCCGTTCGATCTTTGCCAGCGTGTCATTGTCATATTTATCGAGCTCCGCCTGGAGCTCCTGAATCAACGCCATGATTTGAGCAATCTGGCTGTCGGCATCCTCTATCTGGACCTCGAGTTTTTGCTTCGTATTACGCGCCAGCGCCAGGTTCTTGCGTCCTTCGAGCACTTCTATTTCGAGGCGATTGGTTTCCGCCATGAGGGGCGTAACGTCGGTGTCCGTGGTCGCGTTAACGTGAGAATTGATGATCATGAAGAACAGGATGACCGCACCGAATCCACAACTCATGCAGTCCAGGAACGCCATGCTGAATATTTCCGTGTTGCGACGCCTACGTGCCATCTCGTTCTTCCGCGAAGATAAGTTTCAACTCGAAACCCGGAGTGCCAACACGAATTACGTCGCCAGTTTGCAACACCGCCGAACCGTCGATCCGGTGACCGTTAAGGTAGGTTCCGTAACGGCTGAAATCAGTTACAACACACTGACCGTTATCCTGGGCCACAATGCAGTGGCGACGTGACACGCCAGGCATCTCCGCCTGAAAATCCAGCCAACGCTCGTCTTCCGTGGCTTGCGCACCGAGAACCAGTGGTTCCGCAACAATGCGATGCGCATGATTGCGGAACAAAAGATGTGTTGGACGACCGCCGTTGCTGCCGGAATCTACCGATTGCACGTTCACAGGCGCCTGGTCCCACGGCAAATGGCGTAGCAGCGTAAGTCCGCTGCCGGAGTTGTCCTCACGGCAACGCTGCAACAAACCTCGTGCCGTCGCGCCCGGCCCAAGAAGGAACACCTCGCCGCCAACACGCGTCTTCAGCGTATCCGCGAGTCCTGGCATACGTGCCGCTCGATCGGACAATTGAATGGCTGGCGTGTCCTCGGCACGATACATCGCGCGCAGCTGGCTGACGATATTCTGGTATACCGGTGCCGCGGCCGCGACCCATTCGATAGACTCGAGTTCGGCCTGATGCGCGATACCGCGATATTTGACCTGCATTGGCACTGACTCGGAACTGGCTGCGACAGCCAGCCAATCGAACATTTTGTTTTGCAGCATCTGTTCTGTTTCAGCCGTGTGCAGAGGGTCGAAGCGTGACTGCTGAACAAATGCCTCTGCAATAATTCTTACCCAGTTATCGAACAGGGCCATCAGGCCGCAATCATCGATGATAGCGGACCTCTCCACCTGCGCCTGCCCTTCCTGCATGAGACGCGTCAACATGGCTGAGTGCAGGCTGAGGTCGATATGCACAGGAACTGCATTCTCATAATGTCGGCGCGTCGCGCAGACAGCCGCGTCCACCATGGCTACCACGTCGATATCGAGTTCCATTGCAATACCCAGCAGCAGGCCGAGATTCTCGTTGCTCATGTAAGGCGGCACCGCTATCGCCAGGCGATCGCCGGGGCTGGCAACCTGCTTCCAGATTCCCTCCAGCTGCCGACTCACCAGGTCTGCTGTACTCATGTGCCGAAAACGCGAATCACTAAGCGGCGCAGCATTCAGGCTGGACCAGTAGCGGCTATGAATCCGCCGTGGTTTTAGCCTGGCGCTTGAATATGCCTCGGTACCCATGACTACATGATCGTTTTCAAGCAGCGCGAATCCCGGCTCCTGATACAGAATTCGATCGGCGTTGGTCACCGAGATGGTGGCATCGTTCAAATGTGCTGCAAGTATGGCCACGACTCTTGAGCTAATCCGCCTTCATATGACGGATGACCTTGTCATCGCAATAGGCTTCGCTATCGAAAACGAGACGCTCCTGCATCAACTGCAGCTGGTGCACGAGGAACATCAGGAAAATACTGATCAGCAAAGCGATAAAAGTTGAGTTAAAAGCGACGCCGAGACTCTGCGTTACGCCGGCAATGTCGCCCTGCACTGCCTTGTCTGCCTGTGCCAAAGCCTCACCGATACCGCGAACCGTACCGATAAAGCCGATAGACGGAATAGCCCAGGATATGTAACGAATCATCGCGAGCTCCGACTCAAGGCGGTCGGCCTCCGATTCGCAGATGGTATGCGTGCTGGTTGCAACATCCTGGATGTTGCGAGTGGAACTAAAGCGACGCAGCGCATTTAGTAGCGCCCGTGGCAGTAGCATTTGCTGGCGATCTTCCGGCAGCGCCTGTACCTGGCGCGCAAATTCACGCGTGTCCTCCGGAAGTATTCGCATGCCTTCCGCGACCGGAACAAGATCCACCTCCAGCAGGCGCCGCTCGCCACCGAGCTTTGTCGCCTTGTAACCCATGATAGCCAGGGCCCAGAACATAAGGATAAAACAGGCTTCCTGCTCGAAATCCTTGACGAGTACCCAGACACTGCGTTCGCGGACGAAATCCGGATCCGCAGCAGCCAGCATGGTCTGCTCCTCGATAACTTCAGCCGCATTGGGGCGTACGACCGACACGTAGAATGCGTGCACGACAATGATCGCGATGATCAGAGCAAACAGTTGAAAAACGAATTCAACCGGCATGTTTTTTTTGTTCATTTAAACCAACCTGGGTGCGAATCAAATATCCGTCGGAAACGGTATGGACTGGCCAAAAGCGACGTCCTCACTGGGAATAAACTTGTCTTCATCTTCTTCCGAGTAGAGTTCGTCCGACTCCTGCTCATCCTCGATGTCCTGCTCGCTGGAATCGTCATCCGCTGCGTCATTCTCGGCGACAGGAGTCTCAGCGGCTTCCGTTTCCGGCTCGCTGCTATCCTGCGCCCAAAGCGGGATCGCAAAGATCGCAAATAATGACAAGACCAACAGGCGCCTCATGGCGGACTCCTCAATGCAAAGCTACACACTTGGACAACAATAACGACGAATTGTCGCACGAAAATCAGTCAACATATCTGGCGATGCGAAATCCGATGTCGGGCCTGGGCGTCGCGCTGTAATCGCGAAAACTGAGACGCAGCTCCGTCACTCCGGCATGGCGCCAGCTCGAACCGCGAACGACGTGACTGCTGCCGCGCTCCGGACCAACGGGGTCGACGATCGGCTTCGTCACTCCCGGCGTGGGCACTGTATAGAGGTCGCTGACCCATTCGGCGACGTTTCCTGCGGAATCGTATATACCCAGCGCATTCGGCTTGAAAGTCCCAATCGGCGCAGTGGACGCATAACCGTCGTCATACGCCGGCAAAATCGACGGTACCAATGGCCGCGCTGTGATATCTGCGAGATTGCCGCTGTTCTCCGGTGGCGGCCACTTCGTTCCCCACGGAAATTTCAACGCGCGGCTGCCGCCGGCATAGCGCATGGCCAGCACCCACTCCGCTTCACTGGGCAAACGATAGCCATCCGCGATCGGATAGATGGGCACCCACTTGTCGAATTCCTGGCGGTAGGCCGGCGTCCGCCCCTCCTGCTTGCTCAGCCAGTTGCAGTACTGCACAGCATCTTCCCAACTGACATTGGCGACCGGGTTGTCGTCCGCAGCCAGCGAAGGATGCACGTCCGCACCGGAGTCGTGGTTCGGCCGGAACGCCGAGAACTGCTTGTTACTCACTTCGTGCGTACCGATGAGAAATGGGCGGCTTAAGGTAACGGGAACGATGACTTCGTTCGCGCGCCGGCCTGCCTCGGCGCGCGACGCGCCCATCGTGAAAGTCGCCGGTTCGATGCGTCGCAGCGTCTGACCAGCCGCGGTGGTTTCAGTCTGGGCAACCGCGTCACGGGCAACTGCCTCCAGCGATCGTAGCCGAGCCGACACGGTCTGCGGGTACCCCGGTCGTGGCGTTATCGTGCGCGTCCAGGGTCGGAAGCCTTGCCGCTTGACTTCGATACGATGCGGCGCTGAGCTCAGACGCAAGCTTGTCTTGCCGGTACCGCGCGCGCGACCATCGACATAGACGGTGGCATCCGCCGGCTGCACGTTTACGGTGACCGTTCCGAGGCGCGCCGACAAATCGACCGTTATTGAATCGCTTGCCGCGGATTCCAGTCGCAGGCTGCGAGTGGTTACGCCATAACCCGCTTTAGACATACCGATTTCATAATCAACATCAGGCGTGAGCGACAGCGTCAGCGGTGACTGACCGCGGTAGCGCCCGTTGACAGTGACATTTGCACCGCGCGGGATGGTCTTTACCAGCAGCTTGGCGTCTGCCGGCTGCAGCTTGATGGTCGGCATTGACTGCGGCACGTTTGGCTCCGCTTCAACGCTGCCGTCCCACGCTGCAAAGCCGTCTTTGGCGACCGTGATATCGTGGCTTCCTTCGAGCAACTGGATGACTGCCGGTGTAACACCTACCTGTTCGTCGCCTGCAAATATCGCGGCGCCCGAGGGCTGGGACTCTACAGAGACTTCGGCCCAGCGCGGCACCAGCTGCACATACAGGTGCTCGATGCGTTCAAGTCCAGCCATGTCAATTACGTCGTCGAACGGCAGGAATCGCGGCGATTCAACTCGAACCGTATGCGTACCCGGCTGTAACTCCAGGGGACCGTAAGGCGCCTTGCCTACCTTGTCGTTGTTGACGGTAACGATAGCGTCGACTGGTGGTTCTGCGATCACCAATAGCTGCCCTGGCTTCTTGCGCATGCGCAAACTAAGCGTCATCGACTGCTCGTCGCCGACGACAAAAGACTGCTCGATATCGTAGTAACCCTTCTTTTTGACGTTGACTGTATAGCGTTCCCTTGCGAAGCAAGGTGCGCTCACCAATCGGCAACCGAAACCAGCCGCCGTCTATATTGAATTCATCCGAACCGCGCGGATCTATCTCGAATTCCACGGACTTGGCGCTGAAAAGCAGGTAGGACGCAAACAGTAGAAACGCCAGACCGCTACCAATCACGAGCTTCAGCGGGCTCTTTCTCGTGCTCTCGAGTTGTGCCGCTGTTGCGGCCGCCCGCCGAAATGCGGTCGGCGCAATTGCGATATCGTCGGGAATCGTGTCGTCCGATTCCTGCGGCGGTTTCGTGACGTACGCGCTATCTTCCAGTTTGACATCGAGAAGTGTGCGCTCATTGTCGATGCTGAGGCGTATTCGACTGCCAAAAAACGCCAGTTCGTCACCGTCCTGAAGCCGCCGGCTGGTTTCGAGTGGCTCGCCATTGATCGTCAGCGACGTGTCGCGACCGACCGGCTGAACGAACGGTACCCCGTCGAGAAGATCAAGCAGAGCAACTGGCGCACCTCCAGGGCCCGGTAGCCTGAGCGTACAGTCACTGCCGGTACCAACGCGCAGCGGTAGTTGGCTGGCGGCAATTTCGTGCTCGCCCTCCAGGTCTCGAATGTAAAGGCAGTCGAAATTCAAATCTGTTCCTCGCAGCGCACGTCGATCGGCTGCATCTCCAATTCCGGGGCGACGCGAAACTCGCGGCGGACGTCACGAAAGCCTGGCCGAATTCCAACAGCGACATAAGTACCGGGACGCAGCGCCAACTCTCTGTTAGTGAAGTTACCCAGGTTGCCAACGCGATAGACGGACACACTCGTTAGATTATCCGAAACCAGCGCTACCTGAACCGGTGTCACGGCACGCTTCAACAGGCGAGATAGCTCATCGCGCTGCCCGGCCAGCCTGGGACCTATATCCGGCATCCGCGTGATCTCTACAACC
This sequence comes from uncultured Gammaproteobacteria bacterium, assembly GCA_963760395.1. Classification (GTDB taxonomy): domain Bacteria; phylum Pseudomonadota; class Gammaproteobacteria; order Steroidobacterales; family Woeseiaceae; genus UBA1847. Next base: position 73,845 of record CAVXCX010000012.1, on the reverse strand, counting down.
AAAAGTGTCGCTCTCTGCATGACACTCGGCGACGACAGCTTGTCTGGATCGGAAATCAATGTATCCAGCCGTTTATGTAACGCGCTCATTTCCCGCGCTTGTGACAGACCATCGATGGCAAAGCTGAGGTTGGCATCAACCTTCAAGATTTCCTCATAGGTGGTCGCGGCGGCATCCCAGTGCTCGTCCAGTTTCAGAGAAGTCGCTTCCTGTTCCAGTACCGAAATATTGTCGAGCCGCAGCCCCTGGTCGACCTGCAACAGACCGTCTGCCGGTTCCGGAGACTCCGGGATCAACTGTTCTGCCATGCGAAACGCGGCACGTGCCGCCAGGTAATCGCCGAACGCCAGGGCCTCGAGTCCCTCGCTCATACGCTGATCGAAGGCCATTTGCGTGCGGGTCTGCTGCACACGCGCAAGACCATCGATCGCGGGCTGCCAGAGCCCGTCGAGGACAACCGCTTGTCGAAAGCTGGCCTCAGCGGCCTCGAGTTCGAGATCTTTCTCGTATTCCAGGCCCTGATCTACAAGGCGCATAACGCTCTCGAGGTTGCGCGCACGCTCGTAGCCTGCGCGTGCCTCGGGGTGATTGGGCGTAATCGCCACTGCCAGTTCGTATAGCCGCAACGCTTCTGGCCGATCGCCTGCATCGAACGCTGCTTTCGCACCGGAAAGCGCTTTTTGAAACTCGGGCTCGATCCGATCAAACAGCGGCTCGAGCACCGACAACGCATCTATATAACGGTTTTCGGCCGCAATATAATCTCGCTCCAGGTAGGCCCGGTCACCCTCGGCATAGGATTCCTTGGCGCGCAGATACTGCTGCCCTGCCCAGCGCTGCACACCGCGCTGTTCGAGTGTCTCAAAGTTCGACAATAATTCACCCAGAATCATCTCGGCATTGAAGCGCGCCCGTCCTGCCTCGTCGAGCCCCGTGAAATCCGCCTCGTTCTCGTTAAACAGGATCTCTTCGTCGTCGATGCCGCGGGCCTCCGGCACATAATTACGCGTGACACGAGGCACACCCAGCAGCGGCTCGTCCTCGGTAACGACATCTTCATCGACGAAATCCTCTTCGACGGTCTCTGTTTGTGATTCTCGTGGCAGGTCCTCGGACAGGATTGTAGTTCGCGGCATCTCGTCATCATTGGTGATGACTTTGGGCAGAAGAAATATCACAGCGAGTAACAGCGCCAGCGAGGCGGCCAGAGCAATTGCGAGCGTGCGTCCCGTAATTCCGGCTGTCGTCGCCGTCGTCAGGTTGTCCGGCAGGGGTCTGTCCGCCGGTCGAGCCGGATGAATGGACTCAACAGCCTCGACGCGTTCATCGCTTGGCATTGCTGTCGATGCCAATTTGACCTTCGCCGGTCCGGAGGGAAAGCCCGCAACCGTCAGACTCGAAACCACCTGCTCTGCCGTCGGCCGTCTGTTCGCATCCTTATCGAGCATGTGTTCGACAAGCTGCTGCAGCGCCTCGGGGAGGGCCGATCCATCGGCTGCGACCAGGGGCGCTGGTACGACGTTTTCAATATCGCCAGTAACGTCCGTTGCGGAGTATGGCGACTGGCCGCTGATCAATTCGTAGATCAGTCCACCCAGAGCAAATATGTCGTCGCTGGCTTGCGCCGACTCGCCGCCCAGCGACTGAGGGCTCTGTGCAATCAGTGAGCCACCTGCTCCGCTCTCGCCGATCGATGACGACACGCCGAAGTCGCTCAGGTAGGGCGCGCCGTTGCGGTCCAGCAAGATATTGCTCGCCTTAACGTCTCGATGCACAACGCCTTTGGCGTGTGCGTAACGCAGCGCGTCGGCAATCAGACCAATCGGAGGCAGAATCTGCGCGGCCGACTTACCAGCCAGTATGCTGAGATCGGCTCCGTCTACAAATTGCTGACTGTAGAAAGCGCCGTCGGGCTCGTCATGAAATTCAAATGCCCGGGCAATGTGCGGATGCATCAGACGAATATTGGTCTGCCATTCGGCACGCAGCCGTTTGACAGCACCGGGGCCTGCTGCTGCAATTTTCAACGCCACCTGTGTGCCGGTCAGTCGGTCTTTGGCCAGCCAGGTCTGAGCCTCGCCACCACCGCCCAGAAAACGGTTCAGCGTGTATCGTTCCGCTAACAGGGTTCCTTCGGCGAGTTCAAGCATTGCGGGGAGAAAATGTCCTACCCATTTTATTGTGGGTTTTCAGCGGTTCGCACGGGAGCAACAGATTCGTTCGCTGAATCGAAACCAGTCTCCGCCTCGTAAATCTCGCGAAGCAGTTTACGCCAGCTTTCGTATTGCGCCTGCGCCGTCCCGCTTAGACGGCGCTCCTGACCTTCGACATTTACGACCATCGGCGCTGCTTCAGCGCCGAATGACTCGGAAAGCTCAGCAATGGTATCGAGATGTATGTCCGCTTCGCTATTGCGCTGCAGCCCGCCGATCACCCGATTGAATCCCTCGTAGATGCCCATGTTCTGCAAGCCGCGGTTGACCCGACGCGTTCGGCTGCTCGACGAGCTGTTTGTATCGATCGCCAGCGAGCCCGCAAGGACCACAACACCGACCAGCGCCTGCATGCGAGCGGACCGTTTGACCTCGCGAAAGTTGATCGATTCCTGGCGCGCGTTCTTGCGCCAACTCCGGTATGGAATGGCGATGCCGTAATAAAAATTCGCATAGTGCTCGTTGAGCGTATCGACGACCAGGCGATCGCGCTCGCGAATCTGACGCAGACGCACCACGGCCGGATCGCTCTCTGCCGGCAAGCGACTAATCTGGACGACGCCATCGTCATCGGTTTTCAGATGCCCGGCATAGGCCAACGGTGACATATCGGCAAAAAACTGCAGCTCGGACGTCTGTCGTGTCTGCTGCAGTTGCCGGGCAGAAAGCCCGGCGACATACATTTGCAGGTCATTGGCAATGTCGTTGAAAGCCTTTTGATAAGGATCTCGCCGCCGATCACGACGTTCAGAATAGGAAGTCATTCCAGTCTGGGCTTCATACGACTTGCTGAACCAATGGCGCCCCGCCGCATCATCAACCGAAATAGTCAGGGCGATGAACTCCCCGTCCGACTTTTCAATTTGGCCGCTAATGATGACGTCGGTAAATGCGCTACGCGATGGAATGACGCGCACCGCGCCCCAATGTCCCGTGCCCTGCAGCGTCGTCTTCAGGTGGTAGGCCAGAAATCGCGTCTCAGCGTTGCGGATATCCGCGAAAACGCGGCTTTTCTGAGGATTGTTGTTTTCAGGAATACCGGGATCGAATTCGACGATTCCGATGTCCAGCAGCAGCGCCTCCTCGACAGGCGACTCCGCCACAAGCAGCTTCGTCTCCTCTGCGACGACGACTTCGTTAACCGAGCATCCCGTACCTACGAGGCACGCGACAACGGCGAGCAAGCAAATCCTGACTATCACGACTAAATCGACCTCTTACATTCCCTTGTATTTGCGGTATTCCTCCCAGAGGCGTTCGCGCAGCTCAGGATCTTCTTCCGATAATGCGGCCTCGCGTAACTGCTTGGCCACAATGTCATCGTCAGCGATAACGACAATGTCATCCGGTGTACGTTTTTCAATCTCGCCCTGGCTCATGCCATCCAGGGGATCGCTGCGCTGCGCTGCGGCGCCACCGCCGCCACCACCGCCACCGCCACCGCTGGCGCCACCACTGGCACCACCTTGGGCACCGGCCGCCTGCTCGCCAAGACTGATGTTGCCGCCGCCCGAGCCACCGGTGCCAGAGTCGTAGCCCTCGGTGTTGCGGCTGACCGTCTCGATTTCGCGCTGTTCTTCCATCAGAACTTCGTCAAAATCACCGACGGACTCGTCCAGTTCCTTGCCAAGTTGATCCGCACGATCGGCATCGCCACCGGGGAATTCGCCGACACCACCCGACTGGTCGCCGCTATCGCAACCCATGCCGCCGCCAATCCCGCCGCCAACCATGCCGCCGTCATTGCACGGTTCGGCGTCGCCCGTTTTCACACTATCCATAGGCCCGGAGCTGCCACCACCCGACGAGCCGCCTGAAGATCCACCGGATGAATCACCGGACGAGCCGCCTGAAGATCCACCGAGAGCCACCGGATGAGCCGCCTGGCATGCTGCCCCCTGAAGAGCCGCCTGGCATTCCGCCTCCAGAAGAGCCACCTGGCATTCCGCCACCGCCCGGCATTCCGCCGCCAGGCAATCCAGCTCCTCCACCGGAGCCGCTACCGCTCACGCCGACCGAGGCGCAACCGGCCACGACCAGGGCCGCCGCGGCGACAGTACAGGCTTTCGCAAACGCCGTTCGTTTCTTACTGGAATCGATTCGCTTCATTATCTTCAGCCTCTTTGCACGGGGCGACGGGAGATGTGCCTGTTTTCGCTGGGTATTCTTTAGTTTGAGCCGTAATACCGCCTTATGTTCCGTAGCTCTGACGATAATACGCAGCATTAGCACTATCAACACCTAAACCCTTGATAATGTTAAGTGCTTCAGCGGGCGGGTTTGCGAAACAAGATGAGGGACAGGTCATCAGGCTTGCTGGGCTGGCCATCTCCAGCGGTTTGCATGCGCTGAAGTGCCAGCTCGACAGCGTTGCGCGCGGCATCTGTCAGGGCTCCCTTGCGAACGCATTCGATAATCTCGTCCACATGCACGTTGTCCATCAAGCCGTCGCTCGCCACCAGGATTGTATCCCTCGGACTGAGTTCCACCATGGCTCCGACATCAATTCGCATATCGTTGGTGCCCAGGAAATTGGAAACCAGGTGCCTCTCCTCGTGATGCAACGCCTCTCGTTCATCCAGAAAACCGGCTTCTACGGCGAAACCGGTGGGCGAATGTGCGGTCGTCTGCAATTTGATCAAGCCGCGCTGCCCAACGATGATCGCCTCTGAATCGCCTATCTGATAAGACCTGGCAAGGAGGCCCTCGACCGTAATCACAGTCATCGTAGTGGCCGATCCATTGGCCAGTGCCAAGACCGCATTATTGGCTGCCTCGATTCCGTTCAAGATGGCGGTTCGCAACAGCGCCGTTTCATTCATCGCCGCATGCAGTGACTCCGCAAGCGTGGTCACTGCGGTCAAGGATGCGCGTTTGCCGGCGGGCAGGCCGCCTGCGCCGTCCGCAACAACCAGCACCGCTGCCGCCGGGCCGTAGGGAATAATGGCAGCGGTGTCCTGATTTTCTGTTTCTTTGTGGGGATCTCGACAGGAATAGGCTACTGCCGTGCCGCCAGCGACATCTGCTTCCAGTTGCTGCGGCTCATAGGCCGCCTCCAGTAACAGCAACTCTTCGACTTGTTTCGGCATTGCTATCCCTTTTTGACCGTTACTCCCGTCGCACCGGCTCCCGGCACCACGCGCAATAGTTCCAAAATTCTTTGGCAATGCCCCATTCGCAGGCTCGGCAGCTGTGCTTGCTGCCTTTTAGCTTCCACGCTCTCCGCACTTTGGTCTTGCACCACGGACAATATCGCATGAATGGCATCAGCGGACCCTCGCAGCGCTCATTAGCACAGCGCGCCGAGTAGCGTTTGTCCGGATATCGACGCGTTGTCTCCTCCACGAATCCCGGTCCATAACACCAGGCACAGTAGTCCCAGTCGTTCTTGACGCCGCGCTCGCAGCGCGGGCAGCTGGCGGGCAGCTTCGATTCGCAGCCGCGTGCCGGATTGTCGAAGCCACACCAGGGACAAGCCTTCATGCTCTCTGAAACCGGCCCCTCACAGCGTCGGCAATGATGGTGCGTATCCAGTACCTTGCGAAACTGACTTTGAAACTGCCGCCACTGCAACTGCCGCCAGGACGTGCCTCGACGACTGCCATTTCTGGCTTTGGGCCGCTTCTGCTTGCGCGTGTGGCTTTGCGAGCGCAGGAAATCTGACTGCATCTCGACCGCGTTTCGATAACGTTTTTTCGGATCGAGCTGAATCGCTTTCCTCAGCACCGCGATTAGTTCAGGCCGTAGACGAGCCTCGAGTTTGTCGAGACCAATCATCGGCCATTCAAACGGCCAGCCCGGCAGTTTTCCCGAGAACATCCGGTACAGCACCAGTCCCATCGAAAAGACGTCCGACTGAAACTTTGGACGACCCATGGCTTGCTCGGGCGCGATGTAGTCGATCGTCCCCGACCCCGATGCCTTGAGCGTTCGCAGACTTATTTTCGCGAATCCGAAATCCGCGAGCTTGAGTTGATGACCCGGAAAAAGGATGAAGTTTTCGGGCTTGATGTCGCAATGAATGATGTTGTGGTCGTGTGCGTGCGCCAGTCCGGCAAGCCCCTGCCCTGCCAGGTCCAGCAATCGCGCTATCGACGTACGTCGTTCAATACGACCAGCCAGAGATTCCTGACCCAGCTCCATTGCAATGACGAAATGATCATCGATATAGCTCGCGTTGAGAACGGAAAGAATGTTCGGATGCTTGAGCTTTGTCGCCACACGGACTTCGTGAAGTACCTCGTCGTAGCCTACGTTACCCTCGATTTTCGGAATTTTCAGCGCTACGTTGATTTTCTGAATCGAATCGTAGGCGCGGTAGACGTCAGCCAGTGGGCCCGTTGCGATCCGACCGAGAATTCGATACTTGCCGAGTTTTTGTCGAGCGCGCAGCTTCATCAATCGGGCGACCTGACACGATTCACCGCGTTCTGCCAGCCTTGCAGCAGTCGCTCGCGTTCAACGTCTGCCATGGCGGGATGAAAACTCCGGTCGCGCTCCCATAGCGACGCGAGTGCGTCCGCGGACTCGACAACGCCGGCACGATAGCCAGCGAGATAGGCGGCCCCAAGAACAGTGGACTCGACGTTTTTCGGTCGTTCAACTTCGATTTCGAGAATATCTGCGAGAAACTGCAGGAACCAGTTGTTGGCCACCATGCCACCGTCCACACGAATGACGCTGGGTTTTATGCCGTCTTGTGACATTGCGTCGATCAGATCTCGTGTCTGGTAAGCGACTGACTGCAGTGTCGCCGTCACTATTTGATCCCGACCGCTACCACGCGTGAGGCCGACAATTGCGCCTCGCGCATCGGCATCCCAATACGGGGCCCCAAGCCCGGCAAAGGCCGGTACGACATACACGTCGGATACGACACCAGTACGGCTGGCGATAGCTTCCGAATCCGCCGCCGTGTCGATAATTCGAAGTTCGTCCCTCAACCACTGCATCGCCGACCCCGCCACGAATACGCTGCCTTCCAGGCCATAGGTCACGGCGCCATCGATGCGCATCGCAACCGTCGTCAATAGCTGGTTGGCCGAGTGCAGTGCTTTGTCACCCGTGTTGGCGATAACGAAACAACCGGTCCCGTAGGTGCTTTTCGTCATTCCCGGCTCGAAGCCCGCCTGGCCAATCAGCGCGGCCTGCTGATCGCCCGCGATACCACATACCGGAACATTGCCGCCGAGCGATGCATCGTTCGCAACGCCGAAGTCCGCGGCACAATCCCGCACCTCAGGTAGCAGCGAACGCGGTATGGAAAACATCGCCAATAAATCGTCATCCCACTGCTGCGTATGGATATTGAAAAGCAGCGTGCGTGACGCGTTGGTAGCATCGGTCGCATGCACGCGCCCGCCCGTGAGACGCCAGAGCAGAAATGCATCAACCGTTCCAAATGCCAGCTTTCCGGCTTCCGCCCGGGCGCGCACGCCGTCGACGTTATCCAGAATCCAGGCGATTTTAGTCGCGGAAAAATACGGATCGAGGCGCAGCCCGGTTTTTTCCGTTACTGAAGCTTCCAGACCGTCCTGTTTCAGTGCCTGACAGAAGGCGGCCGTGCGGCGATCCTGCCAGACGATCGCGTTGTAGACACATTCGCCGGTGTCACGGTCCCAGACAAGCGTCGTCTCGCGCTGATTGGTTATGCCAATCGCGGAAATATCGGCGGCGACGGCGTTTGCCTTTTGCATTGCGCCGCCCGTTACTGTCGTCACCGACGACCAGATTGCTTCAGGGTCGTGCTCAACCCAGCCCGGCTCCGGATAAATCTGTGGGAATTCCTGCTGCGCACTCGCAACGACGCGGGCGTCATGCGTGTAAATTACTGTGCGGCTGCTACTGGTCCCCTGATCGATCGCCAGTAAGTACTTTGCGCTCATTCGATCTTCGCCCTTGCCGAAAATAGCGGCTTCGTTATGCACATGGTTTTGCCCGCCTCGGCGGGCCAGGCTGGCCGACCCTGATCCGCCGCGAAATCCGCAATACGTTGACGAATGTCATCCGGCCACGGCGCCACACGGCGCACATCCAGGTCGACATGCAGGTTCATCCATTCTGCGGTCGCTACAAGAAAGTGCTTTTCGGCGTGGTACATGCGCATGAACTGGTGAATTCGCTTCTCGTCAAAGGCGAGGATTTGCGAGGTAATCAAATAAGGTTCCGCTTCTGATATTTCCCGCTGCCAGATGATATGCGATTCAACAGCAAACGTTGAGCTATTGTGCTCGCCAATGTAATCATCGGTAAGGCCAAAGCGTGTCCAGAGATGGTCAACCCCCTGATCGAAGGCCAAAACGTAGTAGGCCACGTTCATGTGGTTATTGATGTCGATCCATTCCGGCAGGACATGCCCACGCGCTACTTCGACACCAAGTATTTCTATCTCTGGCATGAGGCCTAGTCTTCGTCAAGCTCGGCGATGCCGGCAAAATGTGACAGGGCGTCAGGGTTGGCCAGCGCCTCAGTGTTCTTGACTGCGTCGCCGTGAACAATGGAGCGCACGGCGAGCTCAACAATCTTGCCGCTCTTGGTTCGCGGTATCTCTGCAACAGCTATTATCTTGGCCGGCACGTGACGAGGCGTAGTATTCTCACGGATTTCAGATCGGATGCGCTGGCGCAACGACTCATCCAACACGACGCCCTCCTGCAACACAACGAAAAGCACGACCCGAACATCGTCCTGCCAGTTTTGGCCAATAGCGACGCTCTCGACGACTTCCGGCAGCTTTTCGACCTGGCGGTAGATCTCCGCCGTGCCAATACGAACACCTCCTGGATTGAGCACTGAGTCAGATCGGCCGTGAATTACGATGCCACCATCCTCGGTCAACTCGGCGAAATCGCCGTGCGCCCAAACGCCCTCGTAGCGTTCGAAGTAGGCGGCACGGTAGCGGCTGCCATCCGCGTCATTCCAGAATCCAACCGGCGCAGACGGGAAGGCCTGGGTACACACAAGTTCGCCATGTTGGCCGATGACGGCTGTGCCGTCTTCGTCAAATATTTTTACGGCCATACCGAGTCCGCGGCACTGCAGCTCGCCACGTCGCACAGGCAGCAGCGGATTTCCGAGCGCGAAGCAGCTGAGGATATCGGTTCCGCCGGAAATCGAGGAAAGCTGCACATCGTTAGCTATGGCGTCGTAGACGAAATCGAAACTCTCGGGCGACAGCGGTGACCCGGTCGATAACAGCGTTCGCAGAGACGCCAGCGCAAATTCATCTTTCGGTCGCAGCCCCGACTTTTCAAGGGCAGATATGTACTTGGCGCCTGTACCGAAAATAGTGACTCGCTCTTTCTCCGCCATCTCCCAAAGGATGCGCCCTTTCGCGAAGAACGGCGAGCCGTCGAAAAGTACGATAGCAGCGCCGCTCGCCAGCCCGCTGACCAGCCAGTTCCACATCATCCAGCCGCAGGTCGTAAAGAAGAACAGCCGATCACCGCTGCCGACGTCCGTATGCAGCGTGTGCTCCTTCATATGTTGAAGTAGCGTTCCGCCATGGCCATGCACAATGCACTTCGGCACGCCTGTCGTCCCTGAAGAGAACATGATGTACAGGGGATGATCGAATTCGACGGGCTCGAAAGACAGCGCCGATCCCGCAACCCTGAATTCCGACCAGGCGACGGCAAGATCACATGACGGCACGGCGGGCAGCTGGTCGAGGAACGGTATGCACACAACACGTTCGATTTCTGGAATCTCCGCGACGACAGCGTCGATAACCGCCAGCGTGTCACAGGTCTTGCCGTTATAGAGATAGCCGTTCGCCGCAAACAGCACCTTGGGCTGGATCTGACCGAATCGATCGACGACGCCTGTTACGCCGAAATCCGGCGAGCAGGAAGACCAGATAGCGCCAATGCTCGTCGTCGCCAGCATCGCGATGACCGCTTCTGTGCAGTTCGGCAGGAATCCGGCCACCCTGTCGCCCTTGGCTACGCCAGCGGCTTTTAACCCGGCCGCAATCGCCGCGACCTCATCGCGCAGTTGCCGATGCGTCAGTTCCCGTCGCGCACCGGACTCAGCGAAGAAAATGATGGCGGTCTCATCGTCATCGTAACGCAGGAGGTTGGCCGCATAGTTAAGCTGGCTGCCCTCGAACCAGCCAGCGTCGATGATGCTGGCCGGACGCGCCAGCGTGCGCAGCGCGGGCGTGCTAAATGTGATGTCGCAGAACTTGCAAACGGCCTCCCAGAAAGCTGGAGCCTGTTCGACCGACCACTGGTAAAGTGACTCGTAATCGTCGAAGCCAGACTCTCTCATGAAACGATACATCGCCGATGCCTCGATACGGCTAGTATCGGGTGACCAGATAATCGGGTTGCTCGTCATCGCTTTACTCGCAGAGAATCGGCTGCTTCGTCAGTCGGGCCAGTATCCATAATTCCAACCTTGTGTCCACGTCCCATACGGGGCGATACTTCGGCCTATGTCGAATACACTACTCATCATCGCCGCACTGATAATTGCTGTGCTGCTGGCCGCCTGGGTCTGGGTTACAAAACGCGGACTGCGCCCGGTTCCCGACCAGCTCCAGCCAGGTCGCTCGCTCCCTGATTTCCATGCAATTGACGAACAGGGCGATCCGGTCCGATCAACGGCGCTACACGGCTCGCCCACGATAATCCTGTTTGTGCGCGGCAACTGGTGCCCGTTTTGCAGTGCCCAGGTCCAGACCCTCACGAAGCACTACAAGGACATCATCGACCTCGGCGCCAAGCTGATCCTGCTGACGCCAAAACCGCTCGAGACAACACGTCGGGTCGCCTCGTTTTTCGAAGTTGAATTCGAATTCTGGCTCGACGACACATTGGCGGTCACCGAGGAACTCGGATTGGTGCAGAAGACCGGCGTTCCTGGTGATTACCGAAAAGAGTATGGAAGCGACACGATCTGGCCCACCGCTCTCGTCGTCGATTCGGCAGGCATTATTCGGTACACGGAACTGTCGAAACACATTTCAGATCGACCGGACCCGGAGCTGCTGCTTCGAGAGGTGAAAAAGACGCTCAAAAACTGACGCCGACGGCCTTGCAAAGAAAACGCATGAAAGGCTCCGCCGTCCGAAACGACGACTCTACCGTTCGTTGAAACTGTGGCTTTCAGACAATTCTCGACGGACAGTTCCCGTACTGCAATGAAACTCTTGCGGCGGATATCATCGATGCATTCGTGTTCTTTCGGAAAACCTCTCGGCGACCGAGACAGGGACTCGCCACCCAGCGAAAAATGCCGCCGGAATCCCTGTTCGCCAATGGCACGTTTCCATTCGCCTGGCCTGGCGAGAATTCGCTCGCGTATCCGGCGCAGCGGCTCAGAATCCGGGCGCCACATTCCTACTCCCACAAAGACCTCTTGCGGCGCAATGTGTACATAGTATCCGGGCGCGTGCACGTCTTTGGCCTGCTCGTGCCTGAATTGAATACCGATGTTGGTTTTGTACGGCGTTTTGTCTTTTGAGAATCGTGTATCACGGTAAACCCGCATCAGCGACCCACCCATGCGTGTCGGCAATGCAACGAAATGCGGTGCGATTTCGGCTAGCGGGTCCTGCATTGATTGGATGAAACGCAGCGCTACGTCCAGAACGTCTTCCTCGTAGCGACGCTTATGCTCCTTGAACCAGTCGCGATTATTATTTACAGCGAGCTGTTCGAGGAATGCAATGGACTCTGGAAGGAATCCGGCGTATCGAGCCGCCACGATCAGCAGCTCTTCGAGTCTGCTTCCGGGTGTGGGTACATATCCGACTCATCCTCATCTTCTCGCCCGGTCAGGCATACAAAATCTTTCTCAACGAGAATCTGCAGTCGGCCACCGTCGTCGAGCAATTGTTCCCCCTGCAAAGATACCTGCTCCGTCGTCGCCCAGCTGTCCACGGCAGATTCAGGAAGTCGGACTGTAACCAGGCCGCCCGAAAAAAAGGCCGCCGGATTTACGCTGGCCGGGCTGCTCTCGACGCGGTAGCTAAGCTCACGTCCGCCGGGAAACCCGGTTGCCGACGCAACAGTCCCGATGTCGCGCAGGGTGGCGACCTCCGTTCGCGTCAGGCGCAGTCGGATGGAATTGTCTTTGATTCTCAGTTTCACTTGTCGTATTCGTCCATGCGTCGATTACATTCGGCTGTGGTCGTCGAATCCAGAAGAAGCCTGCCTGGTTTCCCGCGCAGCCGAATTGGCCGCCAGGGATTTGCGGCCCGTTGGTAACGCCACAACGTCTTTGCACTTCTTCTTGTTGTTTCGAACCGGCGACGTTGTGGCTATTTTGGCATTCGCCCGTAGGCGACAAAGGAAGCAATGACCGGCAGAAAATTGCAGAGTCACCGCTGTAAGAACAGCCTAGTCGGCCATTACGTTCTCGGCCTGCGGCCCCTTTTGCCCTTGCGTCACTTCCATCGTGACTTTTTGTCCTTCCTTCAGGGTCTTGAATCCTTCCATCTGAACCGCGGTATGGTGGACGAAAACGTCCGGCCCGCCTTCCCGCTCGATGAACCCAAATCCCTTATCGTCGTTGAACCATTTTACGGTTCCGGTAACTCTTTCGCCTGACATAACTACCTCGTTGCTTTACTTTCGGCCCCTGAGGGCATCTTCAACACCAGGCCCTGTCGGCCACGGCTAAATAAATGGTACCTCCTATTTGGGCCCATTTCCCGCGATTTGCAGTGCGCCTCTCGACCTTCATGCAATGTCAGACGCATCCGCTTGTAAATAATAGTATTTTTCGGAACATACCGGCGCAGGAATAAGCGCAATCGGCGGCCGGTACACGTTCAAATCGCTCTGTGCTTGCGCAAGCTGATTGTCCCTGCGGCGCCCTCAGCGTCTGTGTTGAACGTACTGCTCGGAAAGCTTGTCGATGCTGTCACACCCGAGCAGCGCCATGGTTCGCTCGAGCTCGCTGCGCAGCAGCTGCAGTCCGCGTTCAACACCGGCCTGCCCACCCGCAGCCAGTGGATACAGATAACCTCGACCGATGCTGCAGGCGTTCGCCCCCAGCGCCAGCGCCTTGACGACGTGTGTACCGCGACGAATGCCGCCATCGCAAATGATCTCAAGCCGATCGTGCAGCGCTTCGGCGACCCTGGCGATGCAGTCCACCGGCGCAGGTGCGGATTCAAGCTGACGCCCACCGTGATTGGACAACATGACCGCCGTCGCACCCGAGTTGGCAGCTTTGCGACAATCATCAACGGTTTGCACACCCTTTATGACCAGCGGCCCGTCCCATTTGTCCGCCAGCCACTCGACGTCTTTCCAGGTCAGGGAGCGATCGAACTGGCTATTAATATATTCCACCACGCCGCTATCAATTTTCGCACCAGTATCGCTACTTGTTATGTTGACCAGGTCGAGATCCTTGCGGACCAGTGCCCTGTAGAGCCACCCGGGGTGCCGCGCGTAGCTGATCGCGCTGCGCCATTTGAACTTTGGCGGTGCCGACATGCCGTAGACGATATCGCGCTCCCTGTTGCCCGCCAGCGGCGTATCAACCGTCAAACATAGCGCCGTGTATTGCTTTTCCTTGCAGCGATCAATGAAGTCCTGCGTCAATCCGCGGTCTTTGAAGACATAAACCTGGAACATCTTCGGGCATTGACCTGCATCCGCCGCATCCTCGATCGTCGTCGTTCCAAGCGTCGACAGGCTGTAAACCATGCCGAATTTATCGGCCGCGCGGACCACTGCGGGCTCGCCGTCACGATGAAACAGCTTCGACGCACCGGTCGGCGCAATCATGACGGGCCAGTCCACCGCTTGCCCGAACAATGTAGATCTCAGATCGATAGCGCTGACGTCGGATAATTGCGACGGCAACAGCTCATAGTCATTAAATGCCTCTGTATTTCGCCCGAGCGTCCACTCGTCGTCAGCGCCGCCGTCCAGGTAATTGAATACAGAGGTGGGCAGCCTGCGCCGCGCGATACGGCGAAAATCCATAATATTGTTGCAGTCATGAATGTTCATTACGGCAGATTATCACGATTCCCCTGGCCCACATGTCGGCATTCTCTTTGCGTGCAAGCCTGATAGAATCGCGAGGAACTTGCTAAGGACAACGGGCTCTCAGGTACGATGGAAAATGAACTGGTAATGCAGAAGAAAAACCGCGTTGTTGCCAACTGGTTACTCGTATGCTGCGGACTGGTCTTCGCGATGGTGGTGCTGGGCGGCGTCACGCGCCTGACCGGCTCAGGGTTGTCGATGGTCGAATGGCGGCCGATCATGGGTGCCATTCCACCGCTATCTGCAGAAGAGTGGCAGGAAAAATTCGAGATCTACCAGCTCACGCCCGAGTTCCGGAAAGTGAATGCGGGATTCGACGTCAGCGATTTCAAGAGCATCTTCTGGCTCGAATATTTACACCGGCTTCTGGGTCGGCTGATCGGGCTCGTGTTTGCGCTACCGTTGTTGTTTTTCGCGGTGACCGGATACATTCCAAGACGCCACTGGCCGAAGTATCTCGCGATGCTGGTGCTCGGCGGCGGGCAGGCGCTTATCGGCAAGATCATGGTCGCCAGCGGCCAGGTAGACGCCCCACAGGTCAGTCACTACCGATTGACCGCACATCTTGCTGCAGCGTTTCTCGTTTATGCGTTCATGTTTTGGACTGCCATGAGCCTGATTTTTCCAGCGGCTCGTGACGCGGTTAAGCACACCTTGTATCGCAAGACCGTTGGCATCTTCGCACTCGTCTCCATAATGATCATCTCCGGCGGCTTCGTTGCCGGGCTCAAAGCCGGAAAGATCTACAATACTTTTCCGAAAATGGGCGACGAGTGGCTACCACAGGGACTGCTGGCGCTCGAGCCGGCATGGCGAAACCTCTTCGATAATATGGTCACGGTTCAGTTCAACCACCGCTGGCTGGCCGCATTTACATTCGCGAGCATTGTCGCTTACTGGTTCAGCGCAAGAAAAATGAGCTTGCCGAAACGCGCCCGACCCGCTGTCAATGCGTTGCTGCACACGGCATCTTTGCAGGTCATTCTGGGTATCTCCGCCCTGCTATTGGCCGTCCCGGTCGCGCTCGGGGCGGCACATCAGGCGGTTGGCATGCTGCTGTTCACCGTAATGCTCTACCTGACCCATGCGCTTCGACGGGCGTGAAAACCATCTCCGGCACCAGTCCATCGTCGAATTTCGGCAATTACCCATGGTTCCGTACGGAGAAATCGGCGAGGATTTGCAACCATGATTACCGATAACGGCCAATCGCCCGGACAGACCGGAGTCTGCTTCGACACCGAGCTTATCGTCCGCTATGGCGGCCGCGGCCCGCGGTACACGTCGTATCCGACGGCGCTGCAGTTCAGCGACACCATAACAGCTGACGATTTCAAGCGGCATGCAGTCGCAAGCAATAGCACTGAAGTGCCGCTATCACTCTATGTGCATATCCCGTTTTGTCACTCGCTCTGCTACTACTGCGGCTGCAACAAGATCGTTACGCACAACCAGGCCCGTGTCGATCGCTATCTTGAAATGCTGTACCGGGAAATCGACATGCAGGCGACGCTTTTTGACCGCAGCCGCAAAGTCGAACAACTGCACTTCGGTGGCGGTACGCCGACCTACCTGGATCGCGAGCAGCTCGGCGACCTGATGGCTCACCTCGGTAAAGCCTTCAATTTTGACGAAAGCGACAATCGTGAATTCTCGATCGAAGTTGACCCGCGTACCGTGGATGGCGAGCGCATCAGGCACCTGGCGGAACTCGGCTTCAACCGCCTGAGCCTCGGTATCCAGGACTTCGATCCCGAGGTCCAGAAGGCTGTTAACCGCGTGCAGACGCCGGATGAGGTAAGGGATCTTGTAGAAAGCGCGCTGCAGTCCGGCTTCGGATCCATATCATTCGACCTTATCTACGGCCTGCCGCATCAGACCGTTGACAGCTTCAACACGACCCTTGACCTTGCGATCGCCATGAAGCCGGATAGGCTGGCCGTCTACAACTACGCGCACCTGCCGCAGCGCTTCAAGGGCCAACGAATGATCAACGACGCGGACATCCCCGCGCCCGAGACCAAGCTCGAGCTGTTGCACAATACGATAGACAGGCTTTGCGACGCCGGCTACGTCTATATCGGAATGGACCATTTCGCGCTACCTGCTGATGAACTCGTCCAGGCTCGCTACAACGGCACGCTGCAACGAAATTTCCAGGGCTACTCGACGCACCGCCAATGCGACCTGGTATCGCTGGGCGTCAGCAGTATCAGCAACATCGGCAACTTGTTCGCACAAAACGCTATTACAACGATGGAGTACGAAGCGATCATCGAGGCCGGCGATCTGCCCATCAAGAAAGGCATCGAAGTCGATGACGATGACCTGCTACGGGCCGCCGTGATTCAGGCGCTGATGTGCTACGACAGCCTGTCATTCGATGACTTCAGCGCGGAACACGATATCGATTTTCGTGCTTATTTCGCAACCGAGATCAAACGTCTGGGTGCGCTGGCTGAAGACGACCTTATCGAGCTGGATCAGACAGGCATCTCGATTACGCAAAAAGGCCGACTGCTCCTAAGGAGCATCGCCATGGTCTTTGATCGCTATATCGATCAGTCCGAGAACGACAACCGTTTCTCGAAGGCCATTTGAACGCCCGCGGTTAGCCGACTTGCGTTAACCAGCCAAAGGTATCGTCGGCAAGACCGTACTGGATATCCTGCAACGCTTTCTGCAGCCGCGCCGTATTGGGCCCGGGACTTCCGTCGCGTACCGCGACCTCCGTACCCTGATAGACGAGCGCTCCAACCGGCGACAGGCAGGCAGCGGTGCCGGACAGCGTGGCTTCATAGGTCGAAACCCATTCGAGCAACTCTGTAACTGTGAAATTGCGCTCACTAATCTTATAGCCCAGTTGCGCGCCGAGCTTCAGGATCGAATCGCGTGTCTGGCCGTGCAGGAACGAGGTATCCAGCGGCTTGGTGATAATCTCGTTGTCGCTGAGCAGCAGGAAGTTCGCGGCACCCGTCTCCTGTACATCGCCGTGCGGACAAAACAACACCTGGTCAACGCCGTACTTCTCTTTCGCTTCCAGCGTAGGGCCCAGCGCGGCCGCATAGTTGCCGCCGGTTTTTGTGCTGCCAAGTTGTTCTGTTGTTCGAGCACGCTCCTCTACCAACAGCTTCAGAGCCTTGGCACCGCCGGCAAAGTAATCACCGACAGGTGATGCCAGTACGAATAATGTCGCTTCTGTCGACGGCGCGGCGGCGGCACCTATATTTTCCAGAGTCCCGATTAATGTTGGGCGCAGATATAAGGAATGTGGCGGCTCGGGAATGTCGGGCAAATGATGAGCGACAAGATCCTTGACCATGCTCGACAGCATATCGGCATCAGGAACCGGCAGACGCAGCGAAGCCGCACTCCTCTGCATTCTCGCGACATGATCGTCAAGCCTGAATATTCGACCCTTGCCATCGTCCCAGCGGTACGCCTTGAAACCTTCGAAACAGGTGCTCGCGTAGTGAAAGACATGGGCGGCCGGGTGCATGGGCAAAGGTGCCAGCGGCTGTATTGACGGCGTCTGCCAGGCATTATTTTCGTAGCGAACGATCGAAATTTCGTCGCAAAATTCTGTGCCGAACTGGCTCATTTCGGTCCTGCTGTGATGGCTTGTCGCGGGGACGTAACTTTGCCACTAATACAACGGGTTTGGCCAGCGTAATAATACCTAGGCTTCAGAATGTTGGTGGCGTGCACGCTGTGATCAGCTCGCAGGGCTCGTTCCATTGGTTGCGAAACTGATGGGGTTTGCTGCTTTTGAAATAATAAGCATCGCCTCGCGACAATACCGCGGTCTCCTCGCCCACGGTGACTTCAAGCCGTCCGCTGATAATAATCCCGCACTCCTCACCTTCATGAGTGATCGCGTGTTTTCCGGTACCGGAGCCAGGCTGATATCGCTCCTGAATCAGCTGGATGGCGCGGTCACTGATGTTCGCACCGACCTGCCGAAAGGAAACACCGCCATCCGCTATTTCCGTCAGATCGGTGGCACGAAAGAAGACCTTATCGCTGACCTCATTCTCGTCGGCAAAGAACTCTCCCAGGCTGATCGGAATGCCGTCCAGAATCCGCTTCAGCATGCTTACCGTGGGATTCAGTTTGCTGGCCTCGATCTGAGAAATCGTTGCGTTCGCAACGCCGGATTGACGTGCAAGCTGGCGCTGTGACAAGCCCAGTCGTTCGCGCACCTCGCGCAGACGGCGACCGATTTGTTGATCCATGACGTTAAGCCTACTCAGTGTTTACTATTAATAAACATATTGCCGCTGCCAGCCAATAAATACAATGAGTTAGGAATATCCACATAACTCATTGTTTAACAATGCTGTGCAGGCGTAAACTCAACCGCAACCCCGCGGAACCCTTCGGAGAATTGATAATGAGCGCCGCTCTCAGGAACCTCGACAGCTACTGGATGCCGTTTACGGCGAACCGCGATTTCAAGAAGAAACCGCGCGTCATAAAGGGCGCATCCGGACACTACTACACGGCAGAAGATGGCTCGAAGCTGTATGACACTTTTTCCGGGCTCTGGACGTCTGGCCTCGGTCATTGTCATCCCAAGATCGTCGAAGCCGTACAAAAACAGGTCGCGACGCTCGATTACTGCATGACGTTCCAGGTGACCAACGACAAGGCCGCTGCGCTGGCCGAAAAAGTGGCGGCCATGGCACCGGATGATATGAACAAGTGTTTCTTTACCAATTCGGGTTCAGAATCGGTGGATACGGCGCTCAAGATTGCACTCGGCTATCACCGTGCGCGTGGCGAGGGCCATCGCACACGTTTGATTGGGCGGGAACGTGGCTATCACGGTGTGAACTTCGGCGGCATGTCGGTGGGTGGCATGGTGCCGAATCGCAAAATGTTTAGCGCCAACCTGATCCCCGGCGTCGATCATATCCGCCACACGCACAATCTCGAACACAACGCATTTTCAAGAGGGCAGCCAGCCTGGGGGGCGCATCTTGCCGACGACCTGGAACGAGTTTGCGCCCTGCATGACGGCAGCAATATTGCCGCGGTCATTGTTGAGCCGGTCGCTGGCTCAACCGGCGTGCTACCACCGCCCGTTGGCTACCTCGAACGATTACGCGAGATTTGCGACCAGCACGGCATCCTGCTTATTTTCGACGAAGTAATCGCGGCGTTTGGTCGACTCGCACGACCGTTTGGCGCGCAGCGCTTCGGCGTCATGCCCGATATTATTACGACCGCCAAGGGCCTCACCAACGGCGTTATTCCGATGGGGGCGGTGCTGGTTCGCGACTCTATTTACGATGCGTTCATGCAGGGGCCCGATCACATGATCGAACTCTTCCATGGCTACACCTATTCCGGACACCCGGTAGCCGCAGCCGCAGGGCTCGCAACCATGGGGGTATACGAGGAAGAAGGCACGTTCGAGCAGGCCGCATCGCTAGAGCAGCATTTTGAGGACCTGTTGCATTCTTTTGCCGATCACAAGAACGTTATTGATGTGCGAAACTACGGCCTGATGGGCGCTATCGAGATGGCACCCCGAGACGGCGCGCCGGGTGCGCGTGGTGGAGAAGCGCACAAGAAGTGCTTCTGGGATGAGAACCTGGTAATTCGCAACGGCATGGATACGCTGCAGTTCTCGCCCTTCCTGAATTCAGATCCTGACGAAATGCAACAGTCGTTCGAGACAATTCGCCGTGTCCTCGACACGATCGATTAGACTCGATAGACAAGCGGAGACACTATGAACGCCAGACCTGCAGGCAAGATCGACGTCGCCAAAGTCGTCGGACACTTTATCAACGGCGCAGACGTCGACGACGACAATCGTCCGGAACCCGTCACCAACCCGGCTACCGGCCAGGTCACGCGGCATGTCGCGATGGCCTCGACGCAAACTGTTGAGAGCGCGATCGCTGCAGCCGAGGCAGCATTCCCGGCGTGGCGGGATACGCCGCCTGCCAAGCGCGCGCGCATCATGTTCCGCTTCAAGCAGCTGCTTGAGGAACATGCCGATGAGATCGCCGCCGCAATAACCGACGAGCACGGCAAGGTCCTGGATGACGCCATGGGCGAGTTCGGCCGCGGAGTTGAGGTTGTCGACTATGCCTGCGGCATACCAGAGTTACTCAAAGGCGAGTACTCACGCAATGTCGGTCCGGGCATCGATTGCTGGTCTGATTTTCAGCCACTGGGTGTTGTCGCCGGAATCACACCGTTTAATTTTCCCGCGATGGTACCCATGTGGATGTACCCGATGGCTATCGCCTGCGGTAACACGTTTGTCTTGAAGCCCTCCGAGAAAGACCCCAGCGCGCCGATGATCGTCGCTCGCTTGTTCAAGGAGGCCGGTTTACCCGACGGCGTTTTCAACCTGGTCAATGGTGACAAGGAAGCCGTCGATACGCTGCTCAATGATGCGCGCGTCCAGGCCATCAGTTTTGTCGGCTCTACGCCCATCGCCGAGTACATCTACAGTACGGGAACGAAAAACGGCAAACGCGTGCAGGCACTTGGCGGCGCCAAGAACCATGCCGTCATCATGCCGGACGCCGATGTCGACAATGCTGTCAGCGCGCTGATGGGTGCGGCCTACGGATCTTGCGGTGAGCGCTGCATGGCAATCTCGGTAGCCGTCTGCGTCGGTAACGAAACGGCCGACGAAGTGGTCAGCAAGCTTTGCGAGCAGATTGCGAGCCTGAAAGTTGGCGCGGGCACCGATAATAATAACCATATGGGCCCCCTGGTAACCAAGGCACATTACGATAAGGTCCGCGCTTATGTGGACCTCGGTGTCGAGGAAGGCGCCGATCTCGTCGCCGACGGTCGTAGCCTTAGCATTCCAGGTAACGAGGCTGGTTTCTTCCTCGGTCCCTGCCTTTTCGATCGCGTCCAGCCTGGCATGCGTATTTACCAGGAGGAAATTTTTGGTCCGGTACTCTGCGTCGTCCGGGCAGAGTCCGAAGAACAGGCGATGCAACTCATTGACGATCACGAGTACGGTAACGGCACCTGCATTTTCACGCGCGACGGCGAGGCAGCTCGTTATTTTGCCGACAATATCAAGGTCGGCATGGTCGGCATCAACGTCCCATTGCCGGTGCCCGTTGCCTACCACAGTTTCGGCGGCTGGAAACGCTCGTTGTTCGGCGACCTTTATGCTTACGGCCCCGACAGCGTTCGCTTCTATACACGCCGCAAGACGATCACGCAGCGCTGGCCTTCCGGCGGCGTCAGGGAGAAAGCGCAGTTTTCTTTCCCCGGTCGCCAATAGCGAATTCTGCGATACAATCGCGGTCCGATTCACGTGGAGACAGCTAATGAAGACGTTCGCCGTTGTGCCTTTACTCCTGGCGTCGCTGGCATTTGCCCAGGACGCCGAAATTACGTTCAGTTCCACCGAGATTGAACCCGGTATTTTCATGGTCGAGGCCAGGGGCGGCTTCGGTGGCGGCAACATGGCCGTTCTCGTTGGCGAAGGCCATGTCGTGATGATTGACGATGGCTTGCCTCCGCTTGCCGAGAACCTGCTGGCGCACGTTACCGAAACGGCAGGCGGCCCGATTGATTTCATGGTCAATACGCACGTTCACGGCGACCATGCCGGTGGCAACGCCCACTTTGCCAACAGCGGCACCGTGATATTTGCCCACAACAACATCCGCAAACGATTGCTCGAAGACGCATCGGGCGCCGGCGGTCCGGGAGGACTTCCAGTTATTACGTTTGGTGACGGCGTGACATTCAACCTCGGTAATATCGAGGCGCGCGTCGAACACCTGCCGAAAGCACATACCGATGGCGACGCTGCGATTTACTTTCCGGGCGCCAACGTCATTCACACCGGTGACATTCTTTTTCACGCCATCTTCCCATTCATTGATATTGATAACGGTGGCTCGGTAGACGGCTACATTGCCGCGCAGAAAAGAATCTGGTCTATGGCTGACGATGCAACGAAAATCATTCCCGGCCACGGAACGCTGACCGACAAGGCCGGCATGAAGGCCGACATCGACATGCTGGTGGATGGCAGAGCACTGGTTAAGGCGCTGGTTGAGCAGGGCCACAGCATAGATGAGGTTCTCGAAGCCAACCCTATGGCAAAGTACGAATCGTTTAGCTGGGAATTCATCACGACGGAGCGCATGACGCGCACCTTGTACCGATCATTGACTACGGACTGAATGACATCATGAAAAACAATCAAGCCGCCGACTTCGTCAGCACACAGTGGGATTCGTCAATTATTCCGGAGATTTCTGAGTACATTAAGGTCCCGAACAAGTCGCCTTCTTTCGATCCCGACTGGGAGAAGAAGGGCCACATGGAAGAGGCTGTGCAAATGCTCGAAGCCTGGTGCAAAAAGCAGCCGATCAAGGATATGCAGATCGAGGTCGTGCGTCTTCCCGGGCGCACACCGTTGCTGTTTATCGAAATCGCCGGGCAGTCCGATGATGTCGTCCTGCTGTACGGTCACTATGACAAGCAACCTGAGTTCAGCGGCTGGGACGAAGACCTGGACCCGTGGACGCCCGTCATAAAGGACGGCAAGCTGTACGGTCGCGGCGGCGCCGATGACGGCTACGCGACCTTTGGATCGTTAACCGCCATTCGCGCATTGCAGGAACAAGGTATCCCCCACGCGAAATGCATCGTGCTGGTTGAGGGCTGCGAGGAAAGCGGCAGCTTTGACCTGCCTTATTACATCGATCTCCTGGAGGACCGCATCGGCTCTCCCGACCTGGTCGTCTGCCTCGACGCCGAGTGTGGTAACTATGACCAGCTCTGGTGCACGACCTCGTTGCGCGGCAATCTGACAGGCATGTTGCGTGTAGACGTCCTGACTGAAGGCGTGCATTCCGGTACCGCCAGCGGCGTGGTTCCTTCAAGTTTTCGAGTCGCGCGCCAGCTCATCAGTCGAATCGAAGACGAATCGAACGGACAAATTTTGCTCGACGACCTGCATGTCGAAATTCCGGGACAGCGACTGGAACAGGCGCGTCTCGCGGCCGAAACGCTGCAGGATTCCGTCTACGAGAAGTTCCCGTGGGCAGTAGACAAGCCTTTGCCGGACGAGTCTCACACGGAGCTGCTGCTAAACAACACCTGGCGACCTACTCTGGCAATCACCGGCGCCGAGGGAATGCCGGCATTGATCGACGCAGGCAACGTCTTGCTCCCCTTCACTACTTTGAAGCTGTCATTCCGACTGCCGCCCACGTGCGACGCCGACGACGCGGCGCAGGCAGTAAAGGCCGTTTTGGAGGCAAATACGCCACCACTCGCCAATGTATCGTTCGAGGTTGAATCGACGATGGCGGGATGGAACGCGCCGGCGGTTGCCGATTGGCTCGAAGCATCAATGCATAAAGCCTCGAACGCATTCTTCGGCAAACCATCCATGTACATGGGCACCGGCGGTACGATACCGTTTATGGGCATGTTGGGGGAACGCTTTCCGGAAGCTCAGTTTCTCATCACGGGATTGCTGGGGCCGAAATCGAATGCGCACGGACCGAATGAGTTCCTGCACATCGACACCGGCAAGCGACTAACCAGCTGCGTAGCGCAGGTCCTCGAGGATCATTTCAATCGCTAGATCATTGCGCTTTTACAGAACAGGCGGACGCGAACAGAAACGATGAGCCGAGTCCTCCTCACCTCAACGTCGTATCCCAGTTCTGAATCTGACTGGCAGGGCCTCTTCATTCGCGAAATGCTCGCGGGCCTGGACCGACTGGAAGACAGCAAGCTCGCCTACTGGGGTCCGCCGGGCCCATTGCCCGCAACGGTGAATTACCTTGGTTCCGAGTCGGACAAGGCATTTCTGCAACGCCTGGCGGATCAAGGCGGTATCGCACACCTTATGCGGTCAAGACCTCTGCTCGGAATCGCGCGCGGAATGGGCTTGATACGAAGGCTGCGGCGCGTGCTGCGAGCCGGCCGCGACTCCAGCGAGCTGTTTCACCTCAACTGGCTGCAATCGGCACTGGCTATCCCCGGCAAGGGCAATCGCGCGCTTGTCACGGTCCTTGGCACCGATTACAAACTGCTCGAAATACCCGGTGTTGCAGCGCTGTTGCGTCGTCGGATGAAAGGCAATCGTATCGTTCTTGCGCCAAACGCCGAGTGGATGGTTGAGAGACTTGAAGCCGTCTTCGGGCGGCTCGCCAAGGTGGCCTATGTGCCGCTGGGTATCGAGCAACGTTTCTACGATGTTGACTCAGTGCCTGATGCTACGACCCGCCGCTGGATAACGGTATTGCGCCTGACGCGCGCGAAAATTGGCCCGCTGCTTGAGTGGACGAAACAGCTCGCCGAAGATAGTAACGAATTCCACCTGTTTGGCCCTATGCAGGAAGAGATGACGCTGCCTTCGTGGATTCGATATCACGGCGCCGTGACGCCAGACACATTAATTCGCGATTGGTACCCTCAAGCTACAGGGATGGTTACGCTAAGCCAACACGATGAAGGACGTCCGCAGGTCCTGCTCGAGGCAATGGCGGCCGGATTACCGGTGATTGCTTCACGCCTGCCGGCCCATGAAGATCTACTCGAGTCAACAGGTGGCGGAATACTGGTGAACAGCGAGACCGAATTTCACGACGCATTGCAGCGCGTATCCGGCGCAGAAACTCGTGCGGCGCTGGCCACGCGGGCCCGAGAATCGATTCGGTCGACGTACGGAACATGGGATGACTGCGCCCTACGCTATCGTCAACAATACCAGTATCTGATGCAGGAAAAATCGACGTGAAAATTCTGCTTCTTGGCGCAACCGGTTTCCTTGGCAAGCTGGTGACATCACGCCTGGCACAAGAAGGGCATGAACTCGTCTGCCTGGTGCGAAACAATGCAATCGGGAAAGCCGAAGCAAACATCACCTACGTTCAGGCAACGCTGGACGATACGCAAGCCATACAGGAGCACGCGAGAGACGCAGACTATGTGCTTCACTTTGCGTGGGACACCACACCGGGCACGTCCAAGGGACAACCTGCGGTGGAAGCCGTCAATAACCTGCTACCGACTTTCAGATTGCTGGAACATTTGCATGCAATGTCGGGCTGTCCATTAGTATTCGTCTCAAGTGCGGGCGCCGTATACGACGACGTCATTGATGGCACTGCGACGGAGTCCTCACGCTTGAGCCCGAAATCCTACTACGGTGCCGGTAAACTCTCGGTAGAGATGTTTCTTCATGCATACGCCGCACAAACCGGCCACCCCGTCGTCATCGTCCGGCCAACCAACGTGTATGGCCCGGGGCAGCGCATAAAGCGGCAATTCGCGATCGTCCCGACACTGATGCAGGCAATTCGCGACGGCACAACCTTCAAGATCTGGGGATCCGGCGAAGCGACACGCGATTACCTGTACGCTGCCGACTTCGCCGAGTTTTTTGTTTCGCTGACAAATAAACCGCAGCAGAACGTCAGCACCTATAACGTCGCCCAGGGACGCGCCTGCTCAGTAAACGATCTTTGTGGCCTGTTGCAGGAAATCAGTGGCGAACAGCTGTCCCTCGAACACCTGCCGGAACGCGGCGTAGACCTGAAGGGCGTCAGCTACGATTGCTCCCGCGCCAAGGCCGAACTTGGCTGGCAAGCGACGACGTCGCTTCGAGAAGGCTTGACGAAGACCTGGGACTGGTTCCTCAAGTCGCAATGACGTCGGCGGAAAGCACCCCTCTCGTTTCTGTCTGCATCGCCAACTACAACGGTGAGGCGATTATCACTGACTGCATACAGTCAGTGCTCGACCAGAAGGATGCGCCGGAATTTGAAATCCTCGTGCATGACGACGCATCGACTGATAGCTCCTTGTCCGTCATCGCGCAATTCGATGCGGTGCAGTTGATTGAGTCTGCCGAAAACGTTGGTTTCTGTATCAGTAACAACCGTATGGCCGCGGCTGCTCGTGGCAAGTTCATTCTTCTACTAAATAATGACGCGCGCCTGTTTCCCGATGCATTGACCACACTCGTTGAAGAATCCCGCAAACATGCAGATAACGTCGTGCTGGGACTGCCTCAATACGACTATGCGACTCGGGAGCTGGTCGATTTCGGTCTCAAACTCGATTATTTCGCAAGCTCTGTGCCCATCAAACGGCCGTCGGAAGACGAAGTCGCAATGGTCATCGGCGCCTGCCTCTGGCTGCCGCTTGATCTCTGGAACAGAATCGGCGGATTCCCGGAGTGGTTTGAGACTAACGCCGAAGACGTCTATCTATGCTGCTACGCCAGGCTTCTCGGTTATAAGGTCTACGTGCCGGGCAAGTCCGGGTTCTTGCATATGATCGGGCACTCTCTGGGCGGCGGAAAGTCACAAGACAAGAAGTTGACTATCAGTGTGCGGCGCCGTTATTTCAGCGAACGCAACAGGCTGTTTGTGCAGTGGTTATTCTATCCGTTCTGGCTAATTCCGTTCACGACCATTGCAAACCTGGCCGTGCTGCTGGTCGAAGCAATCGTACTTTCCCTTGTTAACAGGAAGCTCTCACTAATTTCCGACATCTACGTGAAATCGCAAATTGACGCCTTTTCGATGACCAAGACGGTCAGAGCGGCGAGACGTGAAGCGATGCGATTGCGAGCAATTTCGTTTTCGAATTTTTTGAAGACGTTTACATTCATCCCGCAAAAGCTGCGCCTGTTGTTCTCAAGCGGTTTGCCTCGCTCGCAACGCTGAGACCGTGCTGATTGTCGGCCAGCTCGGCTAGCGACCAATCTTCTTGATCTTCTGACCGAACCGAACAAGCATCCTTGCGAATCGATAAAAGACACCAAACCCCATTGTGTACAAGGTCGTCATGAGCATGCGCGACTTGAAAAAACGCGCCATCTCTTTGTCGTCAATCCTCACGTAGTAAGCGAACAATGCTGAGATGGTGATTAGCCGCATCACAGCTCTCTGCTTATCATCCTTGCTTGAGTGGATGCCACGATCATGCACCCGGTATGCGGAAGGCATGATTTCTGGCAAATATTTTCCTTTTCCGTGATGACCGAGAAGCGACCACGTGACGAAATCTCCGTACCGAGCCGACATCAGATCCAGAGGAACTTCGCCGATAACGTTTCGAAAGCACGTGGTTAACGTATAGATGGGTGTCGCTTTCTTGAGCTCCAATTCGCTGAGATCCTCTCTCGCGCCGCCGTAATCGGCCTCAATGAGACCATTCTCGTCGAAGGGCTGGCAATCTGTGTAAGTGATTACGTAGTCGGGATTATTCTCCAAGAATGTGACCTGCTTTTGCAGCTTCGTACTATCCGTCCAATAGTCATCGCCCTCGCACAACGCGAGGTATTTGCCTGTGGCCTTCGGGAATACAAATCTCGGATTTATCAGGCCGCCTTTCGAGTACTGGTTTTCTGTTTGAATAATTGTCCGGATGAGTCGCGGATACTCTTCTGCATACTCCCGAATAATGTCGGCCGTGCTATCGGTTGACGCGTCATCATGAACAATTATTTCAAATGGGAAGTCTGTCTCCTGCATCAGGAAACCTTCGATAGCTTCTCGAACAAAACGCTCATGGTTAAAAGTCGTGCAGCATACGCTAGCCAGAACGGGCGTTCGGCTCGCCCAGGCACTCATGATCTCCCCTTCTGTTCTAGTCTTCATTGGCAAAGCGTCTCTTCACAGTACCGACCAACAGATTGCGAGGCGCCCTGGAAACCAGGGTGTTGCAGAGCAGCATTAGCAACCCCACGCCGATCAAGGTCGCGAATACGCCCAAACGACCCAACTGATCAAATGGAAAGTCGAGGCTTATCACGACCAGCAGCAAGAACACGGTCATGGCGAAACTCGGCCCTATATCACGGAGCAGCCAGGACCAGTGTATCCCATGCGCAAATCTCTTATGTACGATAGGCGTCCATATAATGAATGAAAGCAATCGGAGGGCAAACCAGGTCATAGCTACCGCCATTACGCCGTATCTATAGGCAGCGTAGACAATCAGCGGAATCTGCAGGGCCACCAGAATGGAATTGAAGATCACATGCATCCTCAACTTGCCATGGGCAAACTGAAGATAGAACTGGAAAGCTCCTATGGCCAGAATGCCATTTCCAAGCGCAAACCACAGGAGCACTGGCCCCGCCCACTCTGCGGCTGCCCTGTCTCCGGTCCAGGCAAACAGCAACTCGGTCGAGAAGAAGGCGACGATAACAGTAAATGGCAAAATCATTACGGCCATTAGCTGCGTCGCCTGCCTGTAGAGTGTGAGCATGCCTTCCTCATCGCCTTGCGACAAAAGGAAGGTCATACGCGGCAAAATCGCCTGACTGATCGGCGCCCCAATCTGGCTGATGCCTGTGGCAACGATCGCCACGATTGAGAAATAACCGTACTCGGATAACGGCAGGACATTGGAAAGGACGAGCTTGTCGAGTTGGGTGAGCAACACCCAAATCGCGGCCGTATAGGCTATTCCGCCCGCGAAAGGCAGTACCGGTTTAAGCGCTCCCCAGAATAGCGCGAATCCTACAGTATCCGTGCCAGGGATAAATCGATAGACCATCGTCGCCACTACGACCAACTCGAGAAGGCCTACACAAAGCTGGTAAACGAAAAAGTGAAAAATGTCCTGGGT
Organism: uncultured Gammaproteobacteria bacterium; assembly: GCA_963760395.1. Lineage (GTDB taxonomy): Bacteria > Pseudomonadota > Gammaproteobacteria > Steroidobacterales > Woeseiaceae > UBA1847. The sequence continues at coordinate 45,011 of CAVXCX010000012.1, read as the reverse complement.
AAAAAACCTCATTAACAGTAAGGCGCCGACGAATTTGACGGACACCAATACGATGTTAGCAACGTTAAGCAGCACCTGGTTCTCCATACCTTGGATGCCACTGCGATACAACGAAGCGAGGAAGCGCAAACCTATGATGGCGCCCATCAATACGAGGCAATTAGCCACCTTGCCGGAATCAAGTGACGCTACGTTGAGCCAGTTATTTGTTATCCAGACACTGCCGGCCGCCATACTCGCAAAGATCAGTAAGGCGATAGAAACAATAATTAGCTCAAGACTTCTCAGTAACCGTCGCAAACCGAGATAGCCCGCATTCTCGCCGCGTGCCTGCGCCGCCTGTCGCGAAAGCAGCGGAGACATTCCCATATCGAAGATCTGCATCCAGGCCTGCAAGACCATAAAGAACCCGACCAGGCCGAAAGCCTCCGCGCCGAGATACTGTAAGTACAACGGTAGAATGGCGACGCCAATAATCGTCGTATAGCCAAGCCCTAAGAAATTTGCGCTTGCGTTCCACTTCAGGGACTGGGTACTTTTCATCATGTCGGCTACGAATCTACGTTGGTGGCGACAAGCTGCGCAGGTGTTTTACCTTTTCGACGAATCCTGCTCGATCATTGTAGCGGCTCGTCAAACCTTGTTCTGGAGACATGCTATTGCCGGGCCGTGAACGACCCTAGTGCGCTCTCTATGGCGCCCCGATCAGCGAGATCTGCGCTTCTGGAAATCTTAAATCGTTCCGGACCGGTGTAGGAACACTGATCTTTATCGCTACCAAGTTTTGCTAGCAGTTCACGAAATACGAGGCTCGGGTTTTCGCAAAATTCCTCATACTGAACGACGAGCTTTTTCGCCTCATCCAGGGTTGCCAAACCCTTGGTGACGGCATTATCGATAGATACCACTTGACCAGTCGCCTGGCTTATCGCATCGAGTTCCTTCAATTGTGGATACTCGGGAATCTTGAACGAATACCAGTGCTCCCGGCTTCCGAGTTGTCGCTCGCGCGCATCAAGGACCGAGGCTACGTTTGTAACAGTGTCGCGTCTGAGCTGGACAAAAATTGCTTTCTCAAATATCGCGTCGAGGAAAGGTATATTGTAGTTAAGGATCATCGCCTTCAGCGCGAATGGCTTATCGAATACGCTAGTCAATGCCGTAAGCTCGTTTCTGAGCTTGCTCTTATCAACGACGCGAAAAAGTTCTTCATCAGGAAGCCAATCTAGTTCCTGAAACGGCAGAAAACGTCGCCAAAAATACCAGAACTCATTGGGTTCCAGCGTACCTGCCGTCTTGCCGTTATCTGAACGAAACGAAATCGCAGTTCTGAAATCAGGGATTTCGTTTCGAAAATCGTAGCGCGGGTCAGTCAGCAACAACTGAATCTGGGCACCGATGGCAGGCGCTCCGTAAAACCGCGATAGAAGATTTGTCGGATAGGCAACAATGCCGCTGCTCGCCAGCCACTGCATGAAAAGTGTCGTGCCGCTGCGTAGTGGGCCCATGATAAAGATGATGGGGTGCTCCGCAACAGCTCCTGACGACTCTTGAAGAAACCGGTCTTCGGCGACACTCAGGGACGCATTAAGGGATTCGAGCAAATGTTCCAGCTCACTATTGCGTTGGAACGTCGCCGTCCGCCGCTGGCTTTCGATGCTATTTCCCATAGGACTCCCCGCGTCTCTTTCGCCCCTCGAATGTAAAAGGCGGGTAACTAAACCAAGACATAATGGATGTTCACTGTCGGCCTGCTGTGATTGATGGTGAACCGCCGCCAGCGTCGCGCAAGTCGAACTCGAGCAGGCGCTCGCGTACGCCCGAAACACCGATTTCCATCAAAGCGTCAATTATAGAGAGATTCGGCACGAAATCGGCGACCCTCTGTGGGTAAGGTGAGATTCGTCCGCTCAGGAAGCACAGATTTATATTCGCATTGGCGAAACTCGTCGCATCATATAGCGTCTGCCCTCCCGGGAGGTTGACATAGGCCGTGGCACTTTCGCGATTGCAAATATCAAGGACTCTGTCCTGTCCGCCAAGGTTGCTATTACCGTAATCGCGACTGGATTGTACAAACTCGGTACCGATCGTCAAGAAGGTCGCCAGGCTTTCCAGGCATTGCGCGAGGTACCCGGCAAGGTTGGTCGCGGGAATGCTGATCAGTTTGTCGACCTCGGCGAAAACCTCATCAAAAAATGGCGACTTCCGATAGCTGAACTCGATCGACTTCAGCATCTTCTTTCGCCAAAGCGGTGAAGTCTGCATGGGTATGTCACAGATGCGTTTGTTCGGTGATGCTCCATCAAGGGGAATAGTAATGTAGCTGGGTTCGCCATTGATCAGGATGCGGTTTCGATTGATCCAACCTTGCTTTATGAAGTTCACATCGTCATAAATCACGAAGCGATCGACGGCGAAAATAAGCTGCCAATAGCCGATATAGGGAAAAAAGTATGGCTGCATTATCGCAAGCTTCATCCCCTGCCCTCTGACAGGACCGCGATAATCCTGATTACCGTCCTTATCATTTCCTCGTCTACCGTCGTTCCGGTTGGCAGCACGACGACCCTATCAGCAACGGTTTGTGTGTTCGGCAGCTGTTTGCCCGCCTCCGGGAAGAGTTCGCGATACGGCGCCATATTGTGACAACCGGGCCAAAAATATCTCCGTGCCATAACGTTTTCAGCGCGCAAGGCCTCAACAATCCGATCGCGGGACACCGCGCATTCCTCACCGACTTCCATCACGACATACTGATAGTTTTGGCGATCCGAGCGATCGAGGCCAAGAATACTAACGCCATGCATCTCCGATAACCCGTCGCCATAGAGTTGATAGTTGCGGCGGTTGGCGTCGATCACAGTATCGATCGAGTCCAGATTGACCATGCCCATCGCCGCGCAAATCTCGGTCATTTTCCCGTTCGTACCGGGATGAATAACGGTATCCAGCCCCGCAAACCCGAAATTCCGCATCAGTCGCATAGTTTCTGCAAGTTTCTCATTCTTGGTCAGAACCGCGCCGCCTTCAAAAGTATTGAAGAACTTGGTGGCATGAAAACTCAAAACCTCGCAGTCGCCGAAATTGCCGACCATCGTGCCAGAACTCGAGCAACCGAATGCATGCGCAGCATCGAAGGCCAGGCTGAGCTTGTGCTCGTCTGCGATCTCCTGCAAGGCCTGCGTTGGCGCGCCGCGGCCCCAAAGGTGGACACCGATGATTCCTGTCGTCCGCGACGTAATCGCTCGGCGCACGCTCTCGGGATCGAGGTTGTGGGTGACAGGATCGATATCGGCGAAAACCGGTGTGATGCCCTGCCAGTGCAGCGCATGTGCAGTGGCAACAAAAGTATAGGATGGAATGATCACTTCACCCGTCAACCCCAGTGCACGTATTGCTATTTCGAGCGCAATGGTACCGTTGCACATCGCCACGCATTGCTCGACATCGTGATAGTCGGCGACGCGCTTTTCGAAGTCCTGGACGATTGGGCCGTTATTCGTCAGCCAGCGACGGTCGAATATCTCCTCCGCATATTTCAGGAATTCATCGCGACTGCCAATATTCGGCCGACCGACGTGCAATTTCTCATCAAATGCCGGGGCAGCGCCATTTATGGCCAGGTCCTGCTGTTTTTCGATTCTCTTCACTTGCAATAAATAAACGCGTGATTCTCGAAATTCTTGAGCCTGCCAAATTGTCCAAAATTTTTGCTGAATTCTTGTCGAAATCCGAGAGCTTCCAGTTTCCCGGTAAGGTCTGCGTCGGTAATACCCCACTGCCAGACGTGGTGAACATCTTTCCAAGGTCTGTCATGATCCGGATGCTTCTCTTCAAGCTTTTTAAAGAGTGACTTATAGGGTTCTTTCCTGCGACTATGAGGTACGTTGTCGAAGTACTCGTCTTCGCCCAACTCTAACAACCTGACAGTCTTTTCCGAACCGGTCCATTGCTGGTTATAGATAATCAGACACCGGGTCTGACTACCGTACATCTCTAGAATCCTGTCCCAATCGGGAGACACCTGATGCAGAAGTACATCAAAAAAGAAGACCGCGTCGACACCAGCAACTCTTTGCGCTAATTCTTGATCGCCAAAACTTCCCTTTAGCACCTCAAGTTGCTTATATTTTTGCGCTTTGTCGAGTACCTTGCTTGTAGGATGGGTGTCGACAAGGAACGCTTGATCAACGTCGTGATTGTCAAGCGCGTGAAATGTGTAGCCGCCCTCGACACCCCATACGCCGCCCAAATCAGCAAATGAGCGCACGCCAAGATTGTCAAACGCAAAATCAATCAGGTCCACCTTTGCCGGCTTCATCAGTTCTGACGGACGCTTATTCAAGAGCCTCATATAGTGTCTCCATTAGTTTTCATTAGCGTTCCAGCGATGTAACGACCTCGTTGGAACTCAGTGCAGTAGCGTGATCAGGACGGTATACATTGATGGTCAGGATCCCTTATAGGTTAGCGCGGTAATTTGCTCAGAAATCAGGCCTATGAGAAACACAATCACAGCTGCACTGATAACAAGCATACTCATGTTGGTGAACCGGCCAGACGTCGCGTAGGTGTAGGCGTAGTAGCCCAGGCCGGTTGCAAAAAACAGCCCGCTGATCGGCAAGAAGATTTTCAGCGGCGAATATAACGTGGCAACTTTAAAAATGATTACCATGAATCGAACGCCGTCGCGTATTGGACGAATATGACTTTTGCCGACTCGCTCGGCCGCTTTTATTGGCACGAAGCAAATCGGATATCCGGATCGAAAGAACGCCATCGTTATCGTGGTCGGATATGAAAACCCGTTGGGTAACAGATACAGGAACTCCTTGAACAGCTTTGCTCGTGCTACGCGAAAGCCTGAGGTCAAATCAGGAATCGGACGGCCGGTCAGTAGTGACGCAATCGCATTGTAGAGGCCGTTGGCGAAAAGTCTGCCCATGTTCGCGTGAGAACCAGAGTCTCGTGCTCCGATCACCATGTGATAGCCGTCATCGAGTTTTTCAACAAGCGGGGCCAGCTCTTTGGCGTCGTGCTGGCCATCCCCATCCATGAAAGCGATAATTTCACCAGTCGCAACTCTCGCGCCGGCCTTTACCGCCGCCCCGTTGCCAAGGCTCTCCGGGTGCTGCACGACCTTGGCGCCCGCCTCGCGTGCAACGTCCGCCGTTGCATCACTTGAGCCGTCGTCAACAACAATTATCTCGGCATCCGGCCAGGCCTCTAGTGCAGCGGTTACAACGCTGCCGATCGCGGCAGATTCGTTCTTTGCGGGAATGACAATCGATAAGGACATAGACTCTAATTCCTGATTACTGGTCAGCTAACGTACAGCTGGCAACGCTTCACGAAGCGAACATTATCATGATGCCGGCCGCGACGGCCGAACCGATGACGCCAGCGACATTCGGCCCCATCGCATGCATTAATAGAATGTTGTGAGGATTAGCTTCGAGTCCAACCTTGTTGGCGACTCGGGCGGCCATGGGTACTGCGGACACACCGGCCGCCCCAATCAACGGATTGATCGGCGTCGTTGAGATTTTGTTGAGCAATTTGCCCATGATCACGCCGCTCGCTGTGCCGATCGCAAAAGCCACCATGCCGAGAACCAGGATGCCCAGGGTGCTCGGCACCAGGAACTCCGCCGCACTTAGTTTAGATCCGACCGCAAGACCAAGAAAAATCGTCACAATATTGATGAGGGCATTCTGTGTCGTATCCGAGAGCCGATCGACGACACCACACTCGCGCATCAAATTGCCAAAACACAGCATGCCCAGCAGCGGCGCTGCCGAAGGCAACAACAGTGCGACCAATAGCAGAAGAAGCAGTGGAAAAATAATGCGCTCGGCCTTCGAAACCTCACGTAATTGCACCATTTCAATCTTGCGCTCTGCCTCGGTCGTCAGCAATTTCATGATGGGCGGCTGGATCAGCGGCACAAGCGCCATATACGAATAGGCGGCAACCGCGATAGCGCCGAGCAGTTGGGGTGCGAGCTGCCCCGCAACATAGATCGCTGTTGGGCCGTCAGCACCGCCGATAATGCCGATTGCCGCCGCTTCACGAAGCGAAAAGTCCATTACGCCCAAATGAGTTAACCCTAGCGCACCCAGCAGCGTCGCAAATATGCCGAACTGCGCTGCTGCGCCCAGAAACAAAGTACGCGGGTTGGCGAGCAATGGTCCGAAATCCGTTAGCGCACCAACGCCCATGAAGATGATTAATGGAAACGCCCCGGTCTCGATACCGACGACGTAAGACAGGTGCAACAAGCCGTCGCCGGTGGCGATCTCAACGCCAGGAATATTGCTCAGCAGACCACCAAATCCGATCGTTACGAGCAACAACGGCTCGAATTTTCGGACGATCCCGAGGTAAAGCAATCCCAGGCAGACGGCGAGCATGACCATCTGGCCAACTTCTATCTGGTAAATCCCCGATTCTTTCCAGATTTGTTCGACAAGTTCCACCGATCAGGCTGCCGTCAGGAGATCGCGACGAGGGTGTCGCCGACTTTGACAGCATCGCCCTCGCTGACCATTACTTCGCTAACGGAACCGGACTTCGGTGCGACAATCTCGGTTTCCATTTTCATGGCCTCTACCACCAGCAACGGATCACCCTGCGCCACCGTGTCACCGGGTTTGACAAGCACCTTGAAAATGTTGCCGGCCAGCACAGCTTTGACCGCATCGCCAGCCGGCGCACCGGCGGCTGGTGCCGTCGCCGGAACGGACGCCGCAGCGACACTGGCCAGCTGGCCGCTCTCGGCAACTTCGACGGTGAATGTCTTGCCGTTGACACGCACCGAATAAACGCCGGATCCGGACGCAGTCGCCGCCGGAGCCGACACAGGCGTTTCTGTCTCCAGGCCGGGAGCGGGCTCAAAAGCGCCCGGATTGTCGCGATTCTCGAGGAACCTGGTGCCTATTTGCGGGAACAGCGCGTAGGTCAGCACATCGTCGACGACGTCGTCGGCCAATCGGATGCCTTTTTCTTTGGCGATCCGCATCAGCTCTTCTGTCTGAAGCTCGAGTTCCGGGTCGAGCAGATCCGCAGGTCGGCAGGTAACAGGCTCGGCGCCTTCGAGAACCTGCGCCTGCAGCTCTTTGTTGACAGCCGTGGGCGTTGCGCCGTACTCGCCTTTCAGGACGCCTGCCGTCTCCTTCGTGATGTTGGCATACCGCGAGCCGGACATGACATTGATAACCGCCTGCGTACCGACAATCTGCGAGGTCGGCGTGACCAGTGGCAACATGCCAAGATCCTTGCGCACGCGAGGGATTTCCTCGAGCACGTCGTCCAGCTTGTCACTCGCATTCTGTTCTCTCAGCTGGTTTTCGAGATTCGTAAGCATGCCGCCGGGAACCTGCGCGACGAGAATACGCGAGTCCACGCCCTTGAGTGAGCCTTCGAATTTCGCGTATTTCTTGCGAACCTCGCGAAAATACGCGGCGATCTCTTCGATTAACACCAGATCCAGGCCGGTATCTCTGTCCGTGCCTTCGAGGATCGCGACCAGCGACTCGGTCGGCGAGTGACCGTAGGTCATGCTCATCGATGATACGGCGGTATCGATGTTATCGATTCCTGCTTCCGCCGCCTTGACACAGGTTGCCGTCGACAAACCGGTCGTTGCATGGCACTGCATGTGAATAGGGATATCGACCGCTTTTTTGAGGCGGCTTACAAGTTCAAAAGCCACATACGGACGCAGCAGGCCGGCCATATCCTTGATGCAGATCGAATGCGCGCCCATGTCTTCGATGCGCCGGCCCAAATCGACCCAGAGGTCGACAGTGTGAACATCGCTGACTGTATAGGACATGGTGCCCTGAGCATGTTTGCCCACCGCAAGCGTCGCCTTGATCGCCGTTTCCAGGTTTCGAAGGTCGTTGAGCGCATCGAAAATCCTGAAAACATCAACGCCGTTAACGGCGCAACGCTCGACGAACTTCTCGACAAGATCATCGGCGTAATGCCGATAGCCCAGAATATTCTGTCCGCGAAACAACATTTGCTGCGGCGTATTCGGCATGGCTGCTTTCAATAGCCGAATCCGTTCCCACGGATCCTCGCCCAGATAGCGAATACACGCATCAAATGTGGCCCCTCCCCACGACTCAATGGACCAGAATCCAACCTGGTCGAGTTTGCCGGCGATCGGCAGCATGTCGTCAATACGCATGCGTGTTGCCAATAGGCTCTGATGCGCGTCACGCAGCGCAAGTTCGGTTATTCCGAGGGGGTTCTTATCGCTCATTGGTTACCGTTCGTAGGATCAGGGGTGGTCTTTCCGGTGCTGTGCAATGGCCGCGGTGATCACAGCAATTTCTTCGTCGCTGGCGAAATCGTCAATCGGCGCCGGCAGCAGACGATTCACCGCTAGCGCCAACAGGGACATACTGGCCACCAGCAGCGTAAGGAATACAAATACAGTGCCCATGCCGACGAGCATGAGCATGACTCCCTGTTCGAGAAGCGTTGACTGCATTACATTCCTGGAAAATGGCCGTGAGCGGCCGATTATACTGAATCTAACGAATCAAAATAGCCTCAGGCGAAGCCGCTGGCAGGAAACTGGATGCAACTGCAACGATCCCGCCTACAGGTGCTCGTCGATGAATGCCGCAATCGCTCGAAGCGTCTCCAGCCGAGTGTCAGGCTGCGACAACCAATGGTCCTCACCTTTCAACTGGATAAAGGTGACGTCCTTGCCAGCTTTCTTCAATGCTTTGTTCATGATTTTGCTCTGTTCAATCGGGACGACGGTGTCTTTCTTGCCATGCAACAGCAGAACCGGTGCGGTGAATGCATCAGCATGAAACGCCGGCGACAGGGATTTCAAAGTATCCTTTTGCGACAAATCCGCGCCCTGTAGTCGTTCCCAGTAGTCCAGTACCCAGTGATCGCGCCCATGATCGGATCTCTCCCGCCGCATCATCCTGTGCAGATCAGAGACAGGCGCTATCGCAACAACGCATCGGTACATGCCCGGCGAGAACGCGCCGGCGGCCAGTGCCGCATAGCCGCCGTAGCTGGCACCAACGATGCACACCCGTTCAGGGTCGGCCAGCCCTTCTTCGACAAGATAATTCACACCGTCGTCGACGTCTGACTGCATCTTGCCGCCCCACTCGCCTGCGCCAGCAGAAATGTGCTCATTCCCAAAACCATCGGAGCCCCGAAACTGAGGCTGTAATACCGCGGAGCCTCGGCTCGCGAGGTACTGTACATCCCATTCAAAACGAAACCGGTCGTGCGATCGCGGACCGCCATGCGGCATAACGACCAGCGGGGCGGAACCTTTTGCTGCTACGTCTTCGCGGACGGTCACAAGTGCCGGAATCCTGCGACCATCGCCCGCCTCATAGTCGATGATTCTGGTTGGAACCACATGCTCCTTGTCGATCGCCGGTCTGGACCGGGCGAGCGTCTTTGGCGTCGACTCCGATCCGGTGAACAACACATAGGCACCGGAATTCCAGCCACCCGAAACCTTGACAAGCAGTCGGCTGAAATCCTCGCTCCAGCTTGTGAGCCGTACGGAGGTGTCCGGCAACATCTCCTTTATGGCTGCGACGCGCTTGTCAAGCATCTCGTCGAAGAACTCATACTGCGGCAGGAAGCCCTCGAACTCGACGCCGTAAACCACGCGATTGACATCAGTGATCACCCGCTCGACGCCAAGGCCGTCGCGCTCAAGTACCGGACCGCTGATTTCACCGTCCTCGACGCTCATCAAAAAGTAGGACGCGACGCCCGTATCGCTTGACCTCGCGACGATAACCAGCGCATCCCGTTCCTGGGTAAGCCCAACAAGGCTGAACGGAAGCAGTTTATTCTCTTCCTCATAAAGCAGTCGCTCTTCCTTACCTTTTCCATCGACGGCCCAAATTTTGTAGACGTTGTCCTCGTCATTAAAGTCTTCACGTATGATCGGCACACCGTTTTGGTCCACAAACCAGTCAATCGTGTGCTTGTTACCCCGGGCTATGCGGCGCTCGCGGGCCCCGTCGAGACCAACGGACAACAACGACAGATACGGAGCGTCGCCTCCCCCGCCACCAGTGAAGGCAGGCATAAAAACAGTATTGCCATCGGGGCTGCGTCCGACAATGCGGCCAAGACCACCCTGACGTTCGTAAAGTCCCTTGGCGCGCTGCAGGAGCATACGAACCTCAGACGTCTCCGCATTCATGCTGTAAGCCATGCTGTAATCAAATGAACCGCGGCCCAGGCCGCCCCGAACTGCAGTGCTCGCGATCAGGACGACGTGCTGCTGATTTACGAAGCGCAGATGGCGCGGATTGACTCGCTCTGCGTTCGCGCCGCCGACGATCTTGTTAGTCTCGACGTCACGGATCGCGATAAAGTCGCGTCCGTCGACGGCAATGCGACTGACCGTTCGCGTTCCATCGGGGGACAACTGCATCATGCCGACGACTGGCAGCTCGCCGTAAGCCTCTAGTGGCGCGAAATCTTCGGCATTTGCGGAGACGTTGAGCGAACAGAACAGGCCTGCGGCAATCAAATGAACCTTGCTTACTCGCATTTATTATTCCTCCACACTTCCGGTGCGAATTTCTTGTTCGTGCAAATTCGCGAGGCTAATGTTCGCCCGCGAGTCTCGATTCGTCGAGACAATAAGCCCTGATCACGAAAGGAAATGTCCTACTCATCGGCACTGACCGACTCGGTCAGCTGAAACAGGGCGCCATGTATCTCGCCAACGTCTGCGACGCGCCAGTCGAGAATGCCGGCGCGCGGATTGTCGATCGCGTCGACCCCAAGCGACAGCAGGAAGAATCCCTCGCCATGCTCAGCAAGAAATCGACCGGGAACCGAATCGGTATCGTAGGGTGCGACCAGCACGAACCAGCTTTCGCCTACCCTGCTGCGCGCGACTTTGGCGCCCCGAGCTGCATGGTCGAGCACCTCGAATGGTGCGAGTTCCAGTAAGCTTTCGAACCGTGCGCAGGCCTCGTCCAGATCATGGACGACAAAATTGATGTGATGAATCGACGACGGTGACATTGATAGACCCGTCGCGGAAATCAGGCCGCCTGGCCCGACGGGAAACCACCAGCTTTCGGCAATAGTGCCGGCACACCACGTCCCAGCTCTTGCTCAAGCCAGTGGCTAACGGCAATGATCTTTTTGCAGTGAAACGCCGGTGCGCACACCCGAACGATCGAGCATGTACAAGAGATCATCCGTTGGAATATTTCCGGTCGCTGCAGGCGCAAACGGACAGCCGCCAATACCCCCTATGCTTGCATCAAGGTAAGTCACGCCGGCCGCAACCGCCGCCTGCGCGTTGGCAAGTCCGGTGTTGCGGGTATTGTGGAAATGGCAGCGCAACGGAATCTCGCCGATGACCTCCCGGACGCGGCCGAGCAACTCGGAAACCTGATCGGGTACTGCCACACCGATGCTGTCAGCAATGCCGAGTTCGGCAGGACCTGCATCAACAAGCTGTTTCGCCAGTTCGACGACACGCTCAACCCTCACTTCGCCCTCGTAGGGACAGCCGAACGCGGATGAAATCATGACATTCGCACGCAGGTCCGCAGATTTTGCCTGTGCGCTTATCGCTTGCCAGGCCGACACCGACTCGGCGGTTGAACAGCCCTGATTCTTGCGGTTGTAGGTATCGCTGGCGACCACAACCATACCGATCTCATGGATTCGAGTCGTTAGCGCGCGATCAAGACCACGCTGGTTCATGATGAGGCCGATGTACGAGACATCGTCTCGCTGTGGCAGCTTTTCGATCAACGCTTCGGCGTCTGCCATTTGCGGCACCAACTTCGGGTGCACAAAACTGGCGACTTCGAGGCGTCGAATACCGGCATCGATGGCTTTCTCGATAAACGTGACTTTGCTGTCGGTCGGCAGGATCTCAGGCTCGCTTTGCAGACCATCCCGAGGCCCTACTTCAACGATCGTGATCGCTTTATCTGTCATAGCGCTACCAGCTCGTTCAATACCCAACTTTCATTGACTACGTCGGCGTATTTAGCCTGCATGTCGAACAGGTTGGCGGTATGTGGCGCCTCGTGCCGATCACCGCAGGCATCGCTGACCACGATAGGAATGAAGCCACTCGAAACGGCGTCGATACAGGTCGCGCGTACGCAACCGCTGGTCGTCAGTCCCGTGATAATCAACGTATCGACTTTCAGGAATGTCAGCATGGCGGCAAGCGATGTGCCAAAGAACGCGCTCGGGTACTGCTTTGAAATCACGACCTCGCCGGCCGCTGGAATCAGTCCTTGAGGCCAGCCGCCGAGCGGGTTGCCTTCAATAAACGCCTCCAGTGCGGGCACTTTCCGGAAAAATACGCCGCCGTCTGCACCGCCAGCCTGATAGACGACGTTCGTATAAATAACGGGTATATCTGCCGCCCGCGCTGCATCGCGAATACGCAGCGCTGACGTCAGGGATTCCTCGACGCCAGCGTACAGGGGGCAGCTTTCTTCAAAGTACGCCTGGACAAAATCGATGAGAATCAGGGCCGGCTTTTCGCCGAACCCCAGACTCCCGTCAAACGCGCCGCGATAATTATCGGCGAGTTCTTCTGACATGTCAGAACCGGTACTTCATGTCGATACCGAAAGACGAGCCCGCCGCCTGGTGCAGGAATGAACCGCCGAACTCAGGGGCCGGAATGACCTCCTCGAGATAGCGCTTATCCGTGAGGTTGCGTGCCCAGGCCGTCAACGACCATTGCTCTGCCTCCAGCCCGAGGCGCATATTGATCGTCTTGTAAGACTCGCGCTTGGATTTCGAAAAGTCCTGGTTGATGCCCGGGAAGAAAAATGCCTGCCAGATCGTAGGTGTTTGTTCCCCTTGCAGCGTGTGGAACCACGTATCACCTACATACTGCCAGTCAGTACGAACGAATAAATTCACCTCACCGGTCACCGGCACGTCGAACTGGAAGCCCAGGTTATACGTCTGATCCGGCGCCTGCGGTACCGAGTTACCGACGGACAACGGACGATTGAGGTTCTTCTCGATCTCTGAATCCAGAAAACCGACGCCACCGAAGACAGAGAACTGCTCAGTCGCCAGATATTCGAAGTCGGCCTCGAATCCCTGAATATTCAGTTCATCGATGGTCGTTACAACGCGCAATATGCCGAATGGACCAGCAAAAAACTCGAAGAACTGGTTGTCGTCTACATCCGTATTGAACAGCGCGGCATTAACACGCAGACGCGAGTCCAGCCATTCGGTTTTAACACCCACTTCAAACGCCGACGAAACTTCCTTTTCGTACTCGTCGTTGATGACAAGCTGTGCATCAACTACCTCGCCCGCACCGCCAGAGCCCGTGTTGAACCACAGGTTCAGGAGATCCGCGCTACCGAGAGAGTTGAAGCCGCCGCTGCGAAAGCCGATGCCGTAACTGGCATAGGCGCTGATATGGTCAGCAGCCGACCAGCGGAACGTCAGCTTCGGCTGCAGCTGATCGAACTTGCGAGAGCGATCCGGAATGCCTGTCGGATTGGAAATAAAGCCGGGATTGATCGGGCCGGGCTGAAACGTGACCGTATCAAGAGTGTTGATGTTCAATCCCGACGCCGCCACGTTCGGCACCTTGTTCTTCACCTTGCGATCTTCCTGGTCCCATCGCAATGCCAGCGACAGCTCCATGCTGTCAGACAGGTCATAAGCCACCTCACCAAATGCCGCTATCACGCTGGTCTCGAAGTCATCCCAGAACAGCAGGTCGGTCGGATTCGGTCCCGTCGGGTCGATATACGGTTGCCTCAGGAATCCCTGGCCCTGGTCCGCGCCGTAGGCAACAACGACTTCACGATCGAGTTCGGCCGCATAAATGCCCGCGATCCATCGCAAACCCTGATCCTGCGTCGACGTCAGCCGCAGCTCAAAGCTCAGATCGGACTGGTTACGCTCCTGGTACTGATAGCCGTCGCAGGAGGTCGGCGTATAGGGGCCGTAAACGCCAGCGAAATCATTGACGCCATCGTTCGGAAAGATGCCGAACGGGTTGAAGAAGTCGCCGAACAGATCGGTCCGACCGGCGCCACCGAATGCAGTCGGGAAGTTGTTAAGCGTTGCACGATCGTTCTGACACGCTGGCGTCAGCTCGTAACCGTAGAACGTGGCGCTCGTGCCGTCCGACAACAGGAATTCTTCGAGATCGTTGTAGGAAACCACCGCCGTCACGTCGATATCGTTCAGCGACCAGTCCGCTTTCAGCGCGAAGTCTGTCGTTGTCTGTTCGTTTTCCCCGGGCACATTGAAAGCGTAGCGAAAATCGACGTCATTGACGTTTTGGTCGAAGTTGGGGGCGCTGAATACGGACGCAAACACCGGGATCGCAAACCCGGCATTGAAATTGATGGCGCCGCCTTCGACTTCGGAATGGCCAAGACGCGCATCAATCTTCAGATCTTCACTGGGCTCCCAGATTGCCCTTACACGACCGGTAATGTCCTGCATGTAATCGACGGTCCCTGGCTTGCCGTCAATGAGGTTGCGGTAATGCCCATCACTGTTTCGGTAACTGCCGGAGACACTGGCGCGCAGATTGTCCGACAAACCGCCGCCAAACTGAAAAGCGGCTTTCTGCTGGGCCGGGTCACCGACACCAACCTGCACGCTGCCTGCAAACTCGTCTCCGGGCTCCTTGGTTGTAACCAGTATTGCTCCAGACACGGCGTTGCGGCCATACAGAGCACCCTGCGGCCCTTTCAGCACTTCAATTTGCTGCACGTCGACGAGTTCTTCGTTAAAGCTGTTCGGGTTCGTGCTCAGCACGCCGTCAACTACGTACGCAAACGTGGATTCCGCATCACGCGTTGACACGATGCCGCGAATGCTGACCTGCGTATCGCCAACGTTGGCACTATCGACAATCGTCACATTGGGCATTAACGAGATGAAGTCTGCCGGCCGCTCGATGCCAGCGCGTTCGATAGTCTGTTCTGTAAATGCCGTAATTGCGATAGGCACTTCCTGAAGACTCTCGTCGCGCTTTCGAGCGGTAACGATAACTTCCTCGATCGACGATGCGCCGCTCTGCGCTAAAGTGGCGGAGATCGGCAGAAACGACAGCGAAAGAAACAAAGCGGTGAGCTTGAAGTGAGTTTTCATAACAGTGTTCTCGTAATTATGGTTATGTGGATTAAGTATAGTCGACGTACGCACCTCTGTAACAGCTTCGCTATGCGGCAATAGCGGCCAGAACTTCAGCGGCCGCCCGTTTGCCTGAGGTCAGCGCAGCTTCCATGCCGGGCGCCACGAGTTCGCTGTACTCACCCGCGAAATGAATATTCTTGACGGGCGCGGGGATCTCGGCGGCGAACCCCGCCATCTGACCCGGCGCATAGTGCGCATAAGCCGCCTCCAGCGTAGCTGTTTCCCCAATTATTCGTCAACGTCTGCTCGATCTGGCCGCGACTCTCCGACCAGATCTATTGCATCTCTGTTAATACTCGCTCGAGATGCACCTGCGGGTCGGTCCCATCGATGCCTTTGACATCGCTGCCGTTGACCCAGTCGACCAGCAACCCTCGTCGTTCTTTCATTTTGTCCGAAGCATTATACAGGCGCTCAAAGAACTCTTCATACCATTAGTCGCGCGTGGGGTCGAGATCCTTCATTTCCTGAACGATCTTCTTGTAACGCTAATCCTGTTCCTTGATTTCTTCTTCCAGCCACTTCACTAACTCGGCCGGGAGTTCACGTTCCATCCTGGTGTTGAGAAATGTCAACAATGCCTCCGAGTCGCACTCAGTATTTTTTCTATAGTCCGATGAAGGTGATGGCACCGCCGCAAACGGCGACAGACGCGCCAGCGATAGCGTGCTCCCACCGGCCTAGTGCCGGCAACTTCAGTTTCTGAAGTCCCACCGTTGTAATAGCGACTGCCGCCAGCATTGTCAGCAAGGTCACGGCTCCGAACACGCTGGCAACCGCGACGACGAGTCCGACGTTTTGCTGCGACGCCGGGTACATGAACAACGGTATCAGCGCCTCACAGGGGCCCAACACGAAAATTATAAAGATCGCCCACGGCGTAACTGGGCTGCGTGAGGTCTCGTCGTGTACGTGCAGATGGTCCTGATGGTGATCGTGCTCATGATCGTGTACGACGTCATCGTGCACATGAATGTGCGAGTGCTTATATGCCCTGCCCGCCTGCCGCAATCCCCACGCGAAATACATCAGACCGAAGACAAGAAGCGCCCACCCGGCGATGCTGCCACGTAAGCCTTCGATTTCGACCAGCGACAGCAGCTGCGCTCCCAGCAAGAGGCCAATAATACCAATCAGGATCGAGCTAAGAACGTGGCCGAAACCACAAAACATCGTCACCCTGAGTGTCTTGCCAAGACTCCATTTTCGGGCCCTGCCCATGGCGGTGAAAACGACATAGTGATCCGGGCCCAGAATTGTGTGCAGGAACGCAATCGACGCTGCGGTCAGTAACAGAATCTGAGCTTCGTTCATCATCCCAGACTATCGCGCCTTGAGGCTCGAGCGCGATAGGTATTTACCTTTAGCGTCGCCCACAATAGTACCGTCGTTGTCACCGAGCTCGCCCGGCATCCCGGATGATTTCAAACGCCCTGCCAGCCCCATGCCATCAAAGGACGTTTAGCCCTTGCAGGTTATCGCGGACGTTGCGCCGCCCATTGCCGCCGCTTTGTCCAAGCGTCCACTCGGACCTCAATGCAACCAGGAGGTTGCTCAGGGTGCTTCAGGCGGTGGCAGGTGTGTCTCCTGCAAACAACGCGCCTTGATTTCCTCAATGGTTCCACCAAAACTGAACAAACCGGGCTCATCACGCCCGCTGCGGGTTTTGTCTCGCAGCTTTTTGGTTGCAGCTGCGTCGACGGCACCATCTTTCGCGATCACCACACCGTAGCGCTTCGCGCCTTCGGCGCTGACCAGGCCCCGAGAAACGTCAACTCGCACCTGCTCGGCATCGCGCTCGAGCGGGTCGCCCCAGCCGCCTCCGCCCCAGGTGTTGAAATACAGAACGTCGCCTTCCTTCACGTCGACGCCATCACATTTCGCCGGCAGCCACTCGTCGCTGCCGTCCGCACGGACGAGGCGCTTGGTCGATCGCATACCGGGTTCACCGCCGCGCACGCCCCAGGGATAGGTCAGCCATCGATCATCATGAATTGCGACCTGGCCATCCACCAGGAATTCGTACGCTACCGAGAGTCCGTTGCCACCGCGATGCAGCCCGGCGCCGCCCGAATCAGCGATCGGCTCGTACTTGACGATGCGCAACGGGAAATAGGCTTCTATGAATTCATTTGGCACGTTCGTGAAACCGGGCCAGAGTGAGTGTCCGTCAGGACCATCACCAACCGGGCGACCGGGAATGCCACCAAATCCGATCTGGAACAGCTGGAACCACTCACCCTTCTTGTCATAGCCCGAGTAGAACAGGTGTGGGCTGTCCGAGAAGCCCGCCGCGTTCATGGCATCCGGGGCACCCTGACCGAGGACGCCACCCATCACATCAAATATTCGACCCAGCGCGTGCGTTCGGCCCGACAGTGCCGCCGGAAATTTCGGTTTCAACAGGCTGCCTTCGGGGATGCGCACATCAACCAACTCGTAAAAGCCATCGTTGAAGAGGATGTGCGGGTCAAACAGGTTGATCGTGAACGAACCGAAGAACATCTTGAACATTTCTTCGTTCATGTAGAAGTTGATCGAGCTCTTGGCCTGCGGGTCGGTACCGGCGAAGTCGAAGATCGCGACGTCACCCTCGCGCCACATTTTGCAGGCAATCTTGTAGGGCCCCTTGCCGACACCGTCGTCACAGACGTAATCCTCGAAATACGAAGGCTGCTCCGGCACGATCATATTGATGATCGCGCGCATGGCTTCGAGATTGCGATCCAGCATGATTTGCATCGTCGTGAAGAAAACGTCGTCGCCGAAACGATCTGCAATCTCCACGCAACGTTTCGCAGCCGTACGACAGGCGGCAACCAGTGCGTTGAGGTCGAAGCGATTCCATTCGGTGGTACGCACATTGTGAAGAATCAGCTCGAGCACATCCTCCTGCAACACGCCTTTTTTGTAGAGCTTGGTCGGCGGAATACGGATACCTTCCTGGAATATTGTCTCGGCCTTGATCGGAATCGAGCCCGGCACCATGCCACCATTGTCGGACATGTGACCGAACATGGCAGACCATGCCATATGCCTGCCATCCTTGAAGATCGGTACGAGCACAATCCAGTCCGGCAGATGAGAGACCGCCGCATTACACATATAGGGATCGTTGGTCAGGATAATGTCGCCGTCTTCGAGCTCGGCGTCATAGGCTTCCATGAAACCGTGAATGAATGAACCGAACTGCCCGACGACCATTTTTCCGTCGCGGTTGGCGACCATCGGAAAGCAGTCGCCCTGCTCGCGAATTCCGGGGCTCATTGCGGTTCTGAAAAGCACCGCGTCCATTTCCTCACGAACATTTCGTAGTGCGTTCTCGATAATGTCGACCGTTACCGCGTCTACGTCGACCGTTTCGAACGGCGTGGAGTTTGTTTGGATGATCTTTGCTGTCATGACGAACTCCCCTTAAACCGGATTAATCAGAAGATTGCCGACCTTGTCGACAGTGGCGGCGTGGCCGGGCAGGACCAGTGTGGTCGAGTCCATCTCCGAAACGATTGCCGGCCCGGTAATAACGGTGCCAACGCCAAGTTTGCCGCGGTCGTAGATCGAGGCGTCATGCCACTTCTGTTCGTAGTAATACTTGGTTTCGTGAATCACCGCGTCCTTCGGATCCGTGGCCGTGCCACTCACCTCCTTAAGGTCGGCGGCAAGCGTGCTCTTCGCCTTGACGATCGCCCTGATCATCACGATCTCGTGATCCTTGCCATGCGCGAAGGTAAATAACTGCTCGTGCTGGCGATCAAACTCATCGGTAAGGACGGCGAGACCGTTTTTCTTCAGCTCGTCGTCGGTAACGCTTAGCGATAACTGGAACGCCTGCCCTGCGTAGCGAATATCCGCCTGGTAAGTCACCTGCTGTTGATCGGCGGGAATACCATCTTCCTCGAAGGAGACGGCGGCTTTCTCGCGCAATGCATGCAGTTCAGCAGTCAGCTGATCGGCGCTAATCTGGTCGACCCGCGCCACAAAGGTCTGCGACGCCTCATCCTGTACCCGCGTGGTCGCGTCGCCGTAGGCGCACAATACGCCCGGCCCGGGCGGCACGATCACCGGCCAGGCACCGGACAAGGTACCAAGACCGTTTGCGTGCAGCGGGCCGGCGCCGCCAAAACCAACCAGCGCAAAGTCGCGCGGATCGTAACCTTGCTCGACGGATACCAGTCGCAGGGCGCCGAGCATCGATTCATTGACGATCTTGATGATGCCTTCCGCGGCCGTCATCAGGTCGATGCCCATCGCGTCGGCCAGTGTTTGTACTGCCTTCTCGGCGGCGTCCCGGTTAATCGTCATCGCGCCACCGAGCTTCACATCGGAAGGCAGATAGCCCAGAACGACGTTTGCATCGCAGACGGTGGGCTGCTCGCCTCCCTTCATGTAGGCCGCGGGACCCGGATCGGCCCCGGCCGAATCAGGTCCAACGCGCAGCGCTTTGGTCAGCTCCGGAACGAATGCGATCGAGCCGCCGCCAGCGCCGATGGTGCGCACATCTACCGACGGTGCGCGCACAGTGATGTCGCTAACTCTTGTTTCCCGACGGATGCGTGCTTCGCCGTTTTGAATCAGCGCAACGTCGGTCGAGGTGCCACCCATATCGAAGGTCAGAATATTCTCGAAGCCACCGCGCTTGCAGAAGTACATTGCGCCGGCAACGCCGCCGGCCGGACCGGACATGAGCAGGTTAACCGGTGATTCACCCGCTGCACGCGCCGACGCGAGACCACCGTCAGAACGCAGAATAGCGAGATTGACATCATCGCCGAGACGATCCTCCAGGGAAGTCTTCAGGTTGGCAACGTATTTGGATACCTGCGGACGAACATAAGAATTTACGACAGTGGTTTCAGTGCGCTCGTACTCCTGCATCTCCGGCACGACGTCACTACTGATCGAAATTGGAATGTTGCCGAAGACGTCTTGTGCGAGTTCCTTGACTTCGGCTTCGTGCGCACCATTGATATACGAATTGATCAGGCACACGGTCAGCGCTTCGACCTCGCCGGTGGCTGCAAGGGCTTTCATATCTTTTATCAGCGCGTTCTTGTCGAGGGGACGCACGGTATTGCCCTCAGCATCCATGCGCTCATCGGCCTCAATCGTATATTCGAGCGGCGCAAGCAAGGGCGCTTTCATATAGCTGACCCAGCCACCCAGCCCGCCCGGACAAAATGAACGGGCCACCTGCAGGGTTTGTCGATAACCCTTGGTCGTGATCAGGCCGACCTTGGCGCCCTTGCGAGTCAGCACGGCGTTGGTCGCAACCGTCGTACCGTGCATGACCTGCATTACCTGCTTCGGATCAATGTCTGACTCCTCGCAAATACGGTCAATGCCGTCCAGAACACCGATGGAAGAATCCTGCGGTGTCGAGGGCACTTTTGCCATGTAGGTATGGCCATTCGTTTCATCGACCAGTAACAGGTCGGTGAAAGTGCCGCCAACGTCAACTCCAAGACGAAACGTCATTTATTTTCCCCTGATCTTTGACTTCTAAATAATTGAATCCGCTGTCATACGCGCCAGCTCAGCATCGCTGATACCAAGCTCGCCACCATAAACTTCCTGGTTGTGTGCCCCGAGTGTCGTGTTGCCAGGCCAGCGAATCTCGCCCTGCGTTTTCGACATCTTGGGAAACACGTTTTGCATTTTCAGGTTTGGCCACTGCTCCGTAGGCGTGTCGACGATGGCCTCACGAGCCGCGTACTGCGGGTCTTCGAGCATCTCCGGAGCGCGAAATATCTTGCCCGCCGGCACGCCGGCTTCCTGCATCAGCTTGTCGATCTCGGCAACGGTCCTGGTCCTGGTCCACGCATTGATGATGTCGTCAAGGACCCCCATGTTCGCTCCGCGAGCCGTGTGGTTGCTAAAGCGTTCGTCGTCGGCCAGCTCGGGCTGTCCCATGGTCTCGCACAGGCGCTTGAAAACCGTGTCCTGGTTTGCGGCGATCAGGAATATGCCGTCAGAGCAGTCATAGATATTCGACGGCGCCACGTTTGGCAGCGTCGCGCCTGAGCGCTCCCGGATATAGTCGCTGACCACGTACTCCGGAATCGTGGCTTCCATAACAGCAAGCACCGATTCGTAGATCGACGCGTCAATGACCTGCCCCTCTCCGGTGCGGTCACGATGATGCAAGGCGGCCAGTGCACCGTTGCAGGCAAATGTCGCGGCAAGCGTGTCGCCGATTGACAGGCCTGCCCGGCTTGGCGGCCTGTCCGGCTCGCCGCACAGGTAGCGCATACCGCCCATCGCCTCGCCGATCGCGGCATAACCGGCGCGTTTGGCATAAGGTCCGGTCTGGCCGTAGCCCGACACCCGAATCATGATAATCCCCGGATTGATCTTGACCAGGTCTTCATAGCCAAGGCCCCAGCGTTCCATGGTTCCAGGACGGAAATTCTCCAATACCATGTCCGCCTTTTCGATCAATCGACGCACCAGGTCCTGGCCTTCCGCCTCACGCAGATTCGCGGTCACACAGCGCTTGTTTCGGGCACAAACGCTCCACCAAAGCGGATAGTCGCCGCGCCCCCAAATCCGCATCGGATCACCCTGGTTCGGCGGCTCGATCTTGATGACATCGGCGCCCATGTCCGCCATCAACTGGCCACAGAACGGCCCGGCGATAAGCTGTCCCATTTCGATGAGACGAATATCGGTTAACGGACCCTTGCGTACCGAAGCGTTTGTCATTGCGTTATCGTTGTTCCCAGGCTTGGCGCGTCGTGATCACCATACCGGATTGTCATTATTGGTTCCGGGCCCCTCAGCCCCGTCCTGACTTATTGTACTTTCAGCTC
Source organism: uncultured Gammaproteobacteria bacterium (assembly GCA_963760395.1). Taxonomy (GTDB): domain Bacteria; phylum Pseudomonadota; class Gammaproteobacteria; order Steroidobacterales; family Woeseiaceae; genus UBA1847. The sequence goes on along the minus strand of CAVXCX010000012.1, from coordinate 23,013 downwards.
TATCAATATAACAATGTGGTCTTATTTAGCGATCAACACTGCGACTTCAGTACGTGCCTGCAATGCGGGATTGAGGCAGAATACCGTCATGAAGCGACATTCCATCACCCTGCTCCTGGCACTCGGCGCGATCCTGTTGGCCAGCTGTGCCTCGGTACCTCGCACTCAGGTCGTCGCTGTTGAAGAGAGCGCCGACTGCGTCGTTCTGTTGCACGGCCTGAATCGCAGTTGGCGGGCTATGCGCCCGATGGCAGAGTCCCTGCAGGAAGCCGGCTTTACAACAGCAAACGTGGATTATCCGTCCCAGTCGGGCCCGGTCGAGGAGATTGCCCCACTCGCGGTTGGTACCGGACTAATGGAATGTCGGGCCCTGGGGGCCAAGCGCATCCATTTCGTCACGCATTCGATTGGCGGAATTTTGTTGCGCTATGAAAACGAGCGCGAGCCGATCGCGGACCTCGGACGGGTCGTCATGCTCGGCCCGCCGAATCAGGGCAGCGAAGTCGTCGACATCACGCAGGGCTGGCCTGGCATGACCCTTTTCGGCGGCTCCGCAGGACTGCAGCTCGGTACCGACGAACAGAGCATTCCGTCGCAGCTGGGTCCGGTTAACTTCGAACTGGGTGTCATCGCCGGTACCGGCACGATTAACCCCTGGATGTCGGCGATGCTGCCGGACGCCGACGACGGCAAGGTCTCGGTCGCGGCAACCCAGGTCGACGGCATGGATGACTTCCTTGTTGTCGGCAAATCGCACCATTACATTACGCGCAGCGACATCGTCTACCGCAACACAGAGTCATTCCTGAAGACCGGTCGATTCCTGGACGCGGACAAGACACCCGATTCCGATTGCAGTGTTGTGTCCACGGACAGTACTCAAGCCTCGATCGCCTGTTTCTGATCCGCATCGCCATCCGCATACCAGTTGATGCCGCGCGTCAAATACATGACGACCGCTAGCGCAATCCACAGACCAATCGAACCGGCGAGCAATGCGAGATTCTCGGCTTTGAGCGTGAGATAGAGAAACGCATACAGAGCCGTAAGTACCGCCACCATCAGAAAAGCGCGTACGCGACGCTGCAGGATAGCCGCACTGTATCCCGCGATCAGCGTCGTCGACGCTGCCGCGCTCAGGATATAGGCAACGTCGAAACCGACATGCTCGGATAGTGACAGCAACAACAGATAGAACAGCGTATTTGCCAGGCCAACCAGGAGGTATTGCAGCGGGTGCAACTTCAGGTTGGCTACGATCTCCATCAGAAAATAGGCAACGAAGGTCAGACCAACGATCAGAACGGCATACTTCGTCGATCGCTCGGTAACCTGGTACAAGCTGACGGTTTGCAGAAACCGCGCGCCAAAAGCGCTCTGTGTCGCGAATGAACGGATATCCTCTGTCCTGATCCACGCTGGCGGCAACTGCCGCCCAATGCGGGTCGAATGCCAGGTCGCCTCAAAACCGTCGTCACGAATTTCGCGCAACGCCGGCAGCTGACGACCGGTGAAGCTCGGCGAACTCCAGTTTGCGGACATCGTGATCTCTGCATTCTCGGCCAGCGGCAGAAACTGCAGTGAACCGCTACCGTTGAAGGCCAGGGACACCTCGAACTTGAGCGGCACCTGCGCCTGGGACGCATTTAGCACGCGCCCGAGCGCAGCGCTAAGCTGGGATGCGAGTCCATCGATGCCGTTGCCACCTGCCGCAAAACTGACCTCGCCCGCATCGACCGTGACCACCGGTTTCTTGCTCAATACCGTTGGGTCACTCAAACCGATGAACAACTCAGCCCCGGGCCAACGGATCTGATCGACGGAAATCCCAAGCGATTCAAGCACAGCAAAGTCTATTCGGCCGGTGATGATTATGTTCGAGCTGTACACCGGAACTTTGTGCATGCCTCGATAACGAACTTCGGTTGCGACATCAGCCTTGACGAAGAGTTGGTCGGCGAGCAGGTACACAAACCTCTCATCGACGTAGGACAGGCCGTAAACCGTCTCGTCCTTCACCTCATAAGGAAGCTTCAGCACAGGACCGGTGACAGTCTGATCACCACCCCACAAGTTGCGGATATCCAGCGCGGCCGCGGCCGCGTTAGTCTGTCGATCGGCAATGACGTTCCTGATCATCCCGAGAGGAATCAGGAGTACGAGTGTAAGTAACGCAACTACGGCGACTTTGAACGATGCCGAGCGACTGCCGGCACTGACTGGAATTCTCACGATAGCTCTCCCTATGGCTGGAAGAGAGTTAAACAGCGAATCCTGTCGCCATCGTGATCAGATTGTGGCCAATAGTGGCGAGCGTCAGCTCGGCGGCTAACCGCTCTCTCGTTGCCGCTCCATCATTGTCAGCGGCGGGGGTTCGATTCGAGTTGTGTTGCGACCTGCCTACTGGCCGGGCTGAGCCGCATCAAGTCGTGCTTCGAGTTCCTCGATCTTTTGTTGCTGCGCCTGCACAACCTTGGTAAGCACCGCGACGATATCCATTGTGCTCAGCGTTTCGCGATCCCGACTTGCCACAAGTGCGGGCACATCCTCAGCAATGAAACCGACGTAGTCCTCGTGCTGCTCGTTTCGGTAGTTAAATAACACAGGCTCCAATTCCGCCAATGCGGCCATTGCCTGCCCCTCCGATAATGCGGCGATGTTCTCTTTCTTCAGTCGCGAGGAGCTATTTGTCCAGACACCGCCCGCCGTAACATGTGCACCGCTGGCCATCGAAAGCGGGTGGCTGGGGCGGGAAACGCCTATACCGACATTACCTTCGCGATCGATCGTGATGCGATCCTGAGAACCGGCGCCGATCGTCAGCGTGCTGGCACGATTGTGCATGATATAACCGGTCTCGCCAGACGACTGCGTAATCATCAGGCCGGCGACGCTGCTGTTTTGCTCGTGAATTTGAATGCTGCCGTTGACTTCAAGGCGCTGCTTGGGCTCGGTCGTGCCAATGCCGACCTGATTGCCATCGTCGAAAATCTGCGAGTTGCCGCCTTCGGTTTCTTTCTTGAACTTGACGAGGAAATTCTGGCTGCCTTTGATGGTCGCCGCGCCTGGCGGACCAGGCGGGCCGGCTGGTCCGACGACGACCTGTGTTTCAACCATTGCCGGCGCCTCGTGCGCCACTTCGACGGCTACGGCCTCTTCCGTAGCGACGTCGGCTACGGTCGTTTCGGCGACCGGCTCTGCAATGTGGTTGGTCTCCTCGACCTCAACCTCGACCTCGACCTCGACTGCCGCCACGGCTTCTTCCACGATATCCGCAGCAACCGGCTCGACGTTCTCGACGGTTTCCGCATCGACAACATCGTCGACTTCGTCGGCTACTGACTCATCGGCAGCTGCAAGCGCGGCCTCGTCGCCGCTGTCAGACGCTTCCTCAGGAGATGCTTCCGCGGCTGTTATAGCAAGGACGCGCGCCCAGTCGGCGCTGACGAAACCCGTCGCGTCCCCTTCGAGCTGCACCTCGTACCAACCATCCAGCGAGTTAACAAGAGGCAGTGACGTGCCCTGCCTGAGACGCCCAACTACATCGGAATTGGTGTCCGGTTCAAGGCGGATATTTATCGAGTCCTTCACCTTCTCAGCTGGGGCCACCTCACTTGCAAGACATGCAAACGACAACAACGTTATACACAGCACCATCAGGGTCTTCATTAGCTGCTCTCCTTCACTGGCGTACGGCGTTCTACGACATTTCAGTCGCCGCATCGTCTTCGGTGATGAACCAGACGCAAATCGATCGGTGGCAATAGCACGAGCCACGCCTGATCGCCACGAATGCCCAAGCCCCACGAGAACCAACCTATACGGTTGGAGCCGTCGGCCTCAATCATTCGATAGTAGCACTCCCGTATCGACGATCCGGCACCCGATAGCGTCTGTCTATGGCGACATGGCTGCCGTCGGAGCGGGACAGAATGTCGAGCTTAATCCCGGTTGCTTTGCAGCACTCGCGCGATACCCGCCTCTGCCAGTGGGTGGTAGCCACCGCGAGCGCCTTCGAATATTTCTTGCGCCAGCTCAAGATCCGAGCCGTTGTCCGCCAGAGCAAGATATATCGGGTAGATCAATCGCCCTCGCCCGTGACGGCTGAGGTATTGCCGCATCGGCTCGTACGCATCCATATAGCGACGCTCTGCAACCTGAATAAACCAGGTGCGGCCAATTTCAGCATTGTGGGTATCGCTAAGTCGGAGAGACTCATCAAGCGCCGCGAGCCGTTCCTCTGCCAGGTCCTCCGGCAGGCTGTTTATGAAATGGACGATCGCCTGTGGGCTCCAGCTTGCAACGGGAATCTCGCTGACATCAACACGCTCTTCTGCCCAGGCATTCGCCATCGCCGCAGCAGCGTCGAGCGTCGCTGACGTTGGCAGCGGCGCACTCGCCGGCAGGCCAGGCTGATAGAGCCACTCCTCAACATCTGTCCGACTGACCTTGCTGCCTTCTACCTGCAACAATTTCGCCTCGAGGTAATCGAGAAAGCGTTGCGTTGTTATTGTCTGAAACGCGAATTCCGCAAAATAATCAGAGAGAAAATTATCGAACACGTCGCGACCAAATGCGTTCTCCAGATACTGCAGGAAAAGTTCGCCCTTACTATAGTGAATACCGCCCTGGAAACTGTCCGGATCGCCGCTATCCAGACGTGGCGCCAGCGCCTGCATCTCGAGCGGCACCGTTTCCAGATCCAGTAACAGCTCGCGATATGAAAGAACGCGCTGCTCGTCCACACGATCCTTGTCATAGATCACTTCCATGAGGCGCGACTCGAGATAACTCGTCATGCCTTCATTTAGCCAGCCGTCCCGCCACGTTGCGTTAGTCACCAGGTTGCCCGACCAGGAATGCGCGAGTTCGTGCGCGATGACGTACACCAGGCTGCGATCGCCAGCAAGCAGGCTCGGCGTTATGAAAGACAGGCGCGGATTTTCCATACCGCCGTACGGAAAACTCGGCGGCAGCACGAGCAGGTCATAGCGGCCCCATTCGTAAGGGCCAAACAATGCCTCGGCCTGCTCGAGCATCTCCTGGGTATCCGCGAACTCAAACACCGACGCTTCCAGGAGTTCGGGCTCGGCGTATACACCGGTGTCCTCCCCCAGTGGCGCAAAGAATATGTTGCCCACTGCAATAGCCATCAGGTAGGAAGGAATCGGCTGCGGCATTTCGAACTGATACTCGCCACTGCGCGGAGTCAGAGGGTTGTTGTTTGCACTCATCACCGCGAGAAGTTCGGCGGGCGTCTTTACCCTGGCCTCGTAGGTAGCACGCACTGCCGGCGTGTCCTGCAGCGGAATCCAGCTGCGCGCATGAATGGCCTGCGACTGCGAGAACATCAGCGGGTGCTTGCCACCTGCCGTCAGACCGGGCGGCAGCCATTGCAGCGCGGTCGAGTCAGGGCTTGTGCTGTATTGGATCTTCAGTTCGAATCGGGCCTCGGCTTCTACGGCCTTCGGCAGGCTGACGATCAAAGGTGTTCCCTTGACAGTGTCGCCTTCTCCAAAGTGATACTCGGCGGCAACCGGGTCACCTCCGGCCAGCAACACCTGAACGTCACTGACCGCGAGATCCCGCGTGTCGAGTATGACCTGCATTGACGTCGAGTCGATCCTGCGCAGCCTCAGTACGACGCTGCCGCGAAGCTCCTCGGCGTCGAAATCAACATCGATATCAAGCGCCAGGTGCTCTGTTAGAAACTCATCGGTATTGGCGAACGAGAAATAGTCTCTTGCCGGATCATAAGGCTCTACTTCGGCGCCTTTTTCTGCGCAGGCAGACAACAGCACGGCTGCCATCACTATCAGGCTGAATCTTGAACGCATTGGACTTCCTCGGACTCGAACAATCGGGCGGCCGGTGATTCTAATACAAAGCTCGGCGAGCGCGCAGTCAAACGATGACAGGTGTACACTCGCGCTGAGATTTGAGAGGGGAAACATCATGGATTTAGGCGTCAGCGACCGCGTGCGGCCCTTACTGGAGGCCGTTCGCACCTTCATTACCGAGCGGGTATTACCCGTCGATGAGGAATTTCTTGACGAAGTCTCAAAAGGTGATCGCTGGTCGCTGACCGATCGGCAGACGGAAATTGTTGAGGGGCTCAAGGCAGCGGCACGCGAAGAAGGCCTGTGGAACTTCTGGCTGACGGACAGCGACAGTGGCTTTGGCCTCAGTACGGTTGAGTACGCCTGGCTTGCCGAAGAAACCGGCCGCGCGCACCTCGCCGCCGAAGCCTTTAACTGCAGCGCACCCGACACAGGCAACATGGAAGTGCTGGAACGTTACGGCACTGACGAACAGAAAGAAGCGTGGCTGAAGCCGCTGTTGAATGGTGAGATTCGCTCGGCGTATGCAATGACGGAACCGGACGTGGCCTCTTCCGACGCAACCAACATCTCAACATCGGCCGATACTCGAGAACGGCGAATGGGTCATTAACGGTGAGAAGACATACATCTCCGGCGCCGGGGATTCACGCTGCAAAATCATGATCTGCATGGTTAAGACAAACCCGGAAAACAATCGCCATACGCAGCACTCACAGATCCTGGTACCGATCGACGCGCCGGGCGTAGAAATTGTCCGTGGCATGCAGGTCTTTGCGATGGACGATGCACCACATGGCCACATGCACATTCGCTTTAAGGATGTTCGGGTGCCGGAGGAGAACATCATCCTCGGCGCCGGTCGCGGTTTTGAAATCGCGCAGGGACGCCTGGGGCCGGGTCGTATTCACCACTGCATGCGCGCAATCGGCATGGCGGAGCGCGCGCTGGATCTGATGTGCAAACGCGCCGTCTCGCGCACCGCATTTGGCCGACCGATCGCGAAGCTCGGCGGTAACTATGACGTGATCGCAAAGGCGCGCATGAACATCGATATGGCGCGCCTTCTTACACTGCAGACCGCGCACATCATCGATACGAAGGGTGTGCAGGAAGCACAGGTCTGGATATCGAAAATCAAGGCAGTCGTCCCGAGCATCGCCATTAAAGTGATCGATGATTCGATTCAGATACACGGCGCCGCCGGAATCTCGCAGGACTTCCCGTTGGCAGCCATGTACATGTCGGCACGAACGCTGCGGTTTGCCGACGGTCCGGACGAAGTGCACCGCATGGTCGTCGCCCGTAACGAATTGCGGCCGTACCTGCAACGGGACTGACGCCCGCCTGTGCCCGGCAAACTGACGCTATTTGCGGCGCTTGCGTCAATCCTGATTTCGTTTGCGGCCTTCGGGCATCCTGAAGACGAATTCTGCACGCCAGGCGAAGACGGCATGGATCCGGCGCTCTGCGCCGCGCTGGCCGAGCTTAACAACTCTGAAGGTGACGTCAGCCCGGCTGTGCTAAAGCCGCTGCTTGACGAGGGCGGCGAGGAGCGGGGCTTCTGGTCAACGGCGGCATTGTACGTAACGATCGGCGTCGGACACATACTCCCGGACGGCTCCGACCACATCCTTTTCGTGTTGGCAATCTTCCTGGCATCGACACGTGTTCGCGCACTCGTCATTCAGATCTCCGCCTTCACTGTCGCGCACACGGCGACGCTCGCGCTTGCCGCGAGCGGCGTAATCACGCCATCAACGTCGATTGTGGAACCGCTCATTGCGCTGACGATCGCGTTCGTCGCCATCGAAAACCTGATTTTCAAGGACATGACCCGATGGCGACCCGTGGTCGTATTCGGGTTCGGGCTGATTCACGGCCTCGGATTTGCCGGTTTCTTCGGCGAACTCGGCCTGCCGCCCGGCCAGTTCTGGAGCGCGCTGATCGGATTCAACGTCGGCGTCGAGATCGGTCAGCTTTCGGTAATCGCGATCGCCGCTGTTCTCGGGCTGGCCCTGAGACGATTCCTGCACGACACAGCGGGTACCGGTCGCTACCGGCAAATAGTAGCGCGACCCGCCTCGCTACTGATCAGCATTGTCGGTTTGTGGTGGTTCGTCAGTCGCGTGGTTGCATAAAGAAAGACGCCGGCAAATAGCCGGCGTCTTGCTTGCGCATCCGTCGCAACGACCGATCAGGTCTCGTCGCCAGCTTCCTCTATCGCGAAACCACGACCTTCCAGCAGCGGCTCGATGCTGGGATCCTGGCCGCGGAAGTTGCGATACAGCTCATCGGCCTCGCGAAGACCGCCAGCCTCATACACCCACTTCTTGAGGCGCGCCGCCGTCTCGGGGTCAAAGATATCTTCAGCCTGCTTGAAGGCCGCAAAACCATCGGCGTCAAGAATCTCCGACCACAGATAGGCGTAGTAGCCTGCGGAATAGCCGCCCGCGAAAATATGGCTGAAATACTGCGAGCGATAGCGAGGCTCGATCTCGTCGATCAGCCCGTATTCGTCCAGCACCTTCTTCTCGAAGGCGCGCGCATCCGTTATCGCCGCAGCCTCTTCCGGGGTCAGCATGTGCCAACGCAGGTCCAGCAGCGAGGCAGCAATAAACTCGGTGGTCGCGAATCCCTGGTTAAAGTTTGATGCGATACGCATACGCTCGACAAGCTCGGCGGGAATGACCTCGCCGGAGGCATAGTGCCGTGCATAAATTGCGAGCATTTCCGGCTCAGCCGTCCAGTGCTCCAGTATCTGCGCCGGAAACTCTGTGTAGTCGCGCGGTCCGTCGACACCCGAGAACAACGGATAATCGATTTTCGTCATCAGCCCATGCAGACCATGACCGAACTCGTGGAACAGGGTCTCTACCTCCGAGAATCGCATCAGCGTCGGCTCGCCTTTCGGTGGCGTCGACAGATTGAGGTTGTTTACTACAATGGGTCGAATGTTGTTGCCACCGATATTAGACGCCTGGCGATAGTTGTTCATCCATGCGCCCCCACGCTTGGAATCGCGTGCATACATGTCGGTCATGAACAGCCCGAGGTGATTTCCCTCCGAGTCCTTTACGTCATATGACGTCACCACCGGATTCCAGCCTGCGATGTCAACCGGCTCGAACGTGAGGCCGAAAAGCCTGTTCGCCATCTCGAACGCACCACCTCTTACCTTCTTCAGATCGAAGTACGGCTTTGTCTCGCTTTCATCGAGGTCGAAACGAGCCTTGCGCACTTTCTCCGAGTAGTGCCACCAGTCATGCGCTGCAAAAGTGAATTCGTCGCCAATCATGGCCTGCATATCGGCGCGTTCTTCCTTGGCGCGTTCCAGGCCCGGCCGCCAGACTCGCAGCAGAAAGTCCTCAGCACCTTTTGGCGTTTTCGCCATGCGGGTTTCGAGCTGATAATGCGCGTGCGACGGGTAGCCCTTGAGTCTTGCTACCTCGGCACGCAGCTGCGCGATCCTGATCGCGATCGGGCCGTTGTCGTGCTCGCCCGCCGAGGCGCGCAGTCGATAACCATTAAACAGACTTTCGCGCAGCTCACGATTCTCGGACTGTGTCATGAAGGTTTCGTAGGCAGATCGGTTCAGACCAACCACCCATGCGCCGGCTTCCTCATTCCAGATCGAGGCCTTGAAATCGTCGCTCAAGCCTGCGGTATCTGTCTCGTCCTTAATTTCCAGCTTGAATGCTTTGGTGGTCGCCAGCAGGTTTTGCCCGAACTGCGTCGTCAGGCTCGAGATTTCGGCATTGATCTCAGCCACCTGATCTTTCGTCTCAGGATCGAGCGCGGCGCCCTGGCGCACGAATTGGCGATGCCGCAGTTCCAGAAGGCGCGCATCCTGTTCGTCGAGGCCGAGGCTATCGGACTGCTCGTACAGGGTGCGGATACGATCGAACAGCTTGCCGTTCAGCGATATCGCGTCAAATTCGCGTGTCAGCAGCGGGTAGATTTCAGTCTGCAACGCGCGAAGTTCGTCATCGATGTCTGTACTCGTGACATTACCGAAAGTTGAAGATACGCGGTCCAGCGTCTCGCCAGCGGTTTCCAGTGCCACGATCGTGTTTTCAAAGCCCGGCGCCTCGGGGTTTTCCGCGATCGCCTGAATGTCGGCCCGCAGCTCCAGAATCCCCTTCTTTATGGCTGGCATGTAGTGGCCATTCTCGATTCTGGCGAACGGCGGCACGCCGTAAGGCGTGGTCCATTCCTCCATGAACGGATTACCCTCGAGTTCCGCCGCGGTCACAGTGATTTCATCACTGCTTGCCGGGGCCTCTGAGGTCGCGTCTTCCGTGCGCTCCCCGCCGCTGCAGGCGCCGAGCATCGCCGCCAAGAGCGACAGAGCAAACAAGCTGCTGAGTTTCATCGCTTTTTCCTGTTTAGTTATTTGGTCTAGCAGCGCTTGCCGCAGGCAAAAGCGCTGGCAAAGCCCGCTATTGTACAGCGTCTCGATCTACGAAACCTAGCCGCACCGGCTTATCGGTAAGCGCGTATGTAACTGGCCGCGCTTTCCGGTATAAAAGGCTCACAACAAGTACACACCAACAACACCACCCGGCTGCCGTCCAGCTGTCGGCAAGCTGCGGGGAAAGTTAATGCCACAAGAGTCAGTCCGACCCATCAACCCGGTTGCCGAGGATTTTGCCGGCGCATCGTTCGCCAGGATGGTGAAACGCGCATTCCATGCGACGCGACCGAAGTTCTTTCCGGCGTCCGTACTGCCGGTTGTCGTTGGCACGGCCTGGGGAGTTTATGCATCAGGCCAGTTGGATGTGTCGTTGTTCGTTCTCGCATTGCTGGCGACAGTCTGCGTTCACGCGGCCAGCAACGTTCTCAACGATGTTGGCGACGAGACCATCGGCACCGATCGCCGCAACGAACAGCGCATTTACCCGTATACCGGCGGCTCCCGCTTTATTCAGACGGGCATCCTGAGCCAGGCACGCATGGCGCGCCTTGGCACCGGGCTCCTGGTCGTCGCGGCGCTGGCCGGTTTGGCCCTGTTCTTCGAGAAAGGCCCGACGATCCTGTGGTTCGGCCTCGCGGGCATCGCTTTGTGCGTGCTCTACTCACTGGGACCGGTAAAACTCAGCTCACTCGGACTCGGCGAGTTGTCCGTGGCAATTGGTCTGGGTGTGTTGCCTGTGATCGGAGCCGCCTGGCTGCAAGGCGCCGCAATCGACGCTACGTTGTTTTTGTATTCGCTGCCGGTGAGCGCCTGGGTCGCGGCGATCCTGCTGATCAATGAAGTTCCGGACATTGAGGCCGATGGTGCCTGTGGCAAGGCCACGCTGCCAGTTCGCTTCGGGCTGCAGGGTACATCGCGCCTTTATCTAGCGATGCAGGCCTCAGCGTTTCTCGTCATTTTGGCCTTGACAGTTCAGGGCGCACTGCCTCTGTTAGCGCCGCTGCTGCCCGCCGGCCTGATGCTGCTGGCATGGCGAGCTTCTGCTGCGATAACAAAAGGCGTCGAGGAACGAGAGCCGATGACGCGGGCAATCGAATCGACGCTCGCCATTCACACGGTTGGATGCCTGTGGCTGGCAGCTTGTGCTTTGTATTCCTTTTGGTGGTAAGCGGTAGTAAATCCAGATGCAATTCAAAATAAAGAAGGGGCTCGACATTCCCTTGGCCGGTGCGGCCCGAACAGCGCATCAGCGCAGGCGCAGAAGTCACCTCCGTCGCCCTGTTCGGCCCCAGCACGCATGACCTGAAGCCCGGCATGCTGGTACGGGAAGGCGAACGAGTCAGACTCGGGCAGCCGTTGTACATGGACAAACAAAACCCGGGGGTGCATTTCACGTCACCGGGCAGCGGCATCGTGAAAGCCATCAATCGCGGTGAGCGACGTGTCCTGCAGTCCGTCGTTGTCAGCCTTGAGGGCGATGATGCCGAGGAGTTCAATACGTTTGCGACCGAACGCCTGTACAGCCTCGAAGGTGGGGCCGTGCGCGACAATCTTCTGGCTAGCGGCCTGTGGACGGCGTTTCGCACGCGGCCGTTCAGCAAGATACCGAGCGTCGACGCATCGCCTAGCGCACTGTTCGTCACGGCAATCGACACCAACCCGCTTGCCGCCGACCCGGCCGTCATCGTCGAGCCCAAAAAAGAAGCCTTCGCGCAGGGCCTCGAAATTATCTCCAAGCTAACCGACGGTAAGGTCTACGTGTGCACGGCCGTCGACTCCGGCATTGCGTGCCCGGACGGCGAGCAGTTCCAGCGTGCCGAATTCTCAGGACCGCATCCGGCGGGCCTGGCCGGCACCCACATCCATCTGCTCGAACCTGTCAGCGAACAGAAGACAGTCTGGAGCATTGGCTACCAGGACGTGATCGCCATTGGCGAACTGTTCGCCACGGGCCGGCTGCCCGTCGAACGCGTTATTGCACTGTGCGGACCGAAGGTGAGCAAGCCGCGGCTCATCACGACACGCCTCGGCGCCAACACCGGCGACCTGGTGCGCGGCGAATTAACGCCAGGCAACGTGCGTGTCGTGGCCGGCTCGGTGCTAAACGGCCACCGCGCAGTCGACTGGGCCGCGTACCTGGGCCGCTATGAGCAGCAGATCACTGTCCTGCAAGAAGGCACGCCACGGGAGTTCCTGTCTTTCATGCGACCCGGGTTTGGCAAGTTCTCGGCGGCGCGCGCGTTCGCCGGCAAGCTGTTCGGCAAGGACTATCAATTCACGACCTCGCAGAACGGCAGCCCCAGAGCAATGGTCTCGACAGGCAGTTTCGAGCAGGTGATGCCGCTCGACATTTTGCCAACACCATTGCTCAAGACACTGCTGGTCCGCGATACCGACGGCGCGCGCGAACTCGGCTGTCTGGAACTCGACGAGGAGGATCTGGCGCTTTGCTCCTTCGTCTGCAACGGCAAGTACAACTATGGACCGCATCTTCGTAAGAACCTCCATGAGATCGAGGTGAACGGCTGATGAAAGCAATACGCTCATTCCTCGACAGACTGGAACCCCTGTTCACGAAAGGTGGCCGATTCGAACAACTGCACGCACTGTTCGAAGCGGTCGACACGTTCTTCTACTCGCCCGCCGACCTCGCGCGCGGCTCGCCGCACGTTCGCGACGCGCTGGACCTGAAGCGCGTTATGATTATCGTCGTAATCGCGTCATCGCCGGCGGCAATTTTTGGTATGTGGAACACCGGCTACCTGGCCAACACGGCGCTGCAGAGCCTTGGCCTCGTCGGGATCGAGGGCTGGCGTGGCGTTCTTCTACCGTTGCTTGGCGCGGGTTACGACGCGTCGAGCATCTACGACTGCTTCGTGCACGGGCTGCTGTACTTCCTGCCGATCTATGTCGTTACGATGGTTGTCGGGTTGTTCTGGGAAGTGCTGTTTGCCGGCGTTCGTAACCATGAAGTCAACGAGGGTTTCTTCGTAACGGGATGGCTGTTCGCGCTGATCCTGCCGGCGACGATTCCGCTGTGGCAGGTCGCGGTCGGTATCAGCTTCGGTGTCATCCTCGGCAAGGAAGTCTTCGGCGGCACGGGCAAAAACTTCCTCAACCCGGCGCTGCTGGCCCGCGCCTTCCTGTATTTCGCGTATCCGGCGCAAATCTCGGGTGATGCCGTTTGGACGGCCGTTGACGGCTTCAGCGGCGCGACCGCCCTTGGCGTATCGGCCATTGAGGGTATGGCAGGCATTGCAGGCATGGGACTGACCTGGACACAGGCTTTCATCGGCCAGATGCAAGGCTCGCTCGGTGAGACGTCGGCAGCCGCCTGCCTGCTCGGTGCCGTCATCCTGATTTACACGCGAATCGCGTCATGGCGCATCATTGTCGCTTGCTTCGCCGGGCTGATTATCCCGGCGCTGCTGTTCGGCAGTGCGGACAGCAGCAACCCGATGATGACCATGCCCTGGCAGTGGCATATCGTGCTCGGCGGATTCGCATTCGGCGCCATCTTCATGGCGACCGACCCGGTCAGCGCCGCGCAGACGAACGCAGGCAAGTGGGTCTTCGGCCTGTTAATCGGGTTTATGACCTGGCTGATACGAGTCATCAACCCTGCATTCCCGGAGGGCATCATGCTCGCGATCCTGTTCGCGAATGTGTTTGCACCCGTCATCGATCATTTCGTCATCCGCGCCAATGTCCGGCGGAGGTTGAAACGCAATGCCTGAGAAAAAAGAATTTGACCGCGACAGCATCTCCAATACGCTCATTGTTGCTATCGGGCTGAGCCTCGTCTGTTCCGTCATCGTGTCGAGCGCGGCCATCGTTCTGAAGCCCGTGCAAGAGAAGAACGAGGAAGAGTTTCGCCAGCAGATTATTCTCGATGTCGCCGGGCTTATGCAGCCGGACGGCAATATCGAGGAACTGTTCACCGCGATCGAGCCGCGCATAGTCGAACTTGAAACCGGCAAGTACAGCGATGCCGTGGACGCGGAGACTTTTGACGCATTGATGGCCGCCGGCGATCCTGAGCTCGGTATCGCAATACCTGACGACAAGGACATCGCCGGCATCGGTCGCCGCGCGAAGTACGCACCGGTCTATATCGTCAGGGACGGTGCAAACATCGACCAGGTTATTCTGCCCGTTTACGGCAAGGGCCTGTGGTCGACGATGCTCGGCTACCTCTCTGTAGCGCCTGATGGCAACACCATCAGGGGTCTGCGCTTTTACGCCCATGCCGAAACCCCAGGCCTTGGCGACCAGATCGATAAGGAACCGTGGCGCGCGCAGTGGGTCGGCAAACTCGTCTATGACAGTGGCGACGAGCCGCAGATACGCGTCATTAAAGGCATCGTGCCGGCCGACGCGCGTGACGCCAGGCACATGATCGACGGTCTGTCCGGTGCCACACTGACTGCCAACGGCGTCACCGGCCTGGTGCAGTACTGGACAGGACCGCATGGCTTCGGTCCTTACCTCAAAACGTTCCGCGCGGCGGAGGACAGTCAGCTATGAGTGAAGCTCGCAAAGTACTTATCGATCCACTAGTCGATAACAACCCGGTTACGCTGCAGATGCTCGGCATCTGTTCCGCGCTGGCGGTTACGACTTCGCTGCTGCCGGCGCTGCTCATGTGCGTCGCGCTTACCAGCGTTGCCGCTCTTTCCGGCGCTGCCATCAGCGCCCTGCGACATCGCATACCGAACAATATTCGCATCATTGTTCACATGACGATCATCGCGTCGCTCGTGATTCTGGTTGACCAGCTCCTGAAAGCCTACGCGTTCGAGACCAGCAAGCAACTATCCGTCTTCGTTGGCCTGATCATCACGAATTGCATAGTGCTTGGTCGCGCCGAAGCGTTTGCGATGAAGAACGGCGTCGTCATGAGTTTTCTCGATGGGCTCGGCAACGGGCTGGGGTACAGCCTGATCCTGATCATTGTCGCCACGCTACGCGAGTTATTCGGCGCCGGCACACTGCTCGGCTACCCGGTGATGGAACTCGTCTCCAACGGCGGCTGGTATGAAGCCAACGGCCTGATGCTGCTTCCGCCGAGTGCATTCTTCATCATCGGTCTTCTCATCTGGGGCATCCGTACGTGGCGCACGCAGCAGGTCGAGAAACCTGACTACCAGATTCACGAAGTTCACCGGACGGAGGTCTACTAATGGAAGACTATGCAAGCCTCTTCATCCAGGCTGCCTTCGTCGAGAACCTGGCATTAGCATTCTTCCTGGGCATGTGTACGTTTCTCGCGGTATCCAAGCGCGTCGAGACGGCCATCGGCCTGGGTCTGGCGGTGATTGCGATCCAGGTCATCACCGTTCCGGTGAATTACCTGATCTACAGGTACCTGCTTGCCGACGGGGCGCTGGCCTGGGCCGGCCTCGCCGATGTCGACCTGAGTTTCCTGGGGCTGGTCAGCTACATCGGTGTCATCGCGGCGCTCGTGCAGATTCTTGAAATGACGCTCGACAGGTACTTCCCGAAGCTCTACAACGCACTCGGTATTTTCCTGCCGCTAATCACAGTTAACTGCGCGATCCTCGGTGGCACTCTGTTCATGGTCGAGCGGCAATACAACTTCGCGGAGTCGGTCGTATTCGGCGTCGGTAGCGGCTCGGGCTGGGCAATCGCGCTGATCGCCCTTGCGGGCATTCGCGAAAAACTGAAATATTCCGACGTCCCTGTAGGTCTGCAGGGACTCGGCATCGCATTTATCATCGTTGGCCTCATGTCGCTAAGCTTCATGGGCTTCTCGGGAATCTGAAGTGAACATCGACTCCGCCGTATTGCTGGAAGTTTTGCTGGGCGTCGGTCTATTTACGACCGTTGTCCTGGTACTCGTCTTTGTTATCCTCGCCGCGCGCTCCAAGCTCGTGTCCGTGGGCAACGTCAATGTCGTCGTCAACGACGAACGGACGCTGGCCATCCCCGTTGGCTCCAAACTCATGCAGGGACTGGCTGATGCCGAGCTGTTCGTACCGTCTGCATGCGGCGGCGGCGGCACCTGTGGACAGTGTCGGGTACGTATCTTGTCCGGGGGCGGTGCGATTCTGCCAACCGAACGTTCGGTGATCAACAAACGCGATGCCGCCGATCACTACCGCCTGTCTTGCCAGGTTGCGGTCAAACAGGACATGGAGGTCCAAGTACCTGACGAAGTCTTCGGCGTTAAGCGCTATGACTGCACAGTCATCTCGAACAACAACGTCGCGAGCTTTATCAAAGAGCTGGTGGTTGCGCTTCCCGAAGGCGAGGAACTCGATTTCCGTGCCGGCGGATATATCCAGATCGAGTGTCCGCCGCATGATCTCAAATTCACAGACTTCGACATCGATGAGAGATTTCGCGATGAATGGGATCGATTCAACATGTGGCGCTACGAGTCGCACGTAAAGAAACCCGAATCGCGTGCCTATTCCATGGCGAGCTTCCCGCTGGAAAAAACGGTCGTCAAACTCAATGTGCGAATCGCCACGCCACCACCCGGTGCTGATGATTCCGTGCCGCCCGGCATCATGTCGTCGTACATTTTTAACCTGAAACCAGGCGATCACACTGTCGTCTCCGGGCCTTACGGCGAGTTTTTTGCGAAAGAGACCGACAACGAGATGGTGTTTATCGGCGGCGGCGCCGGTATGGCGCCCATGCGTTCGCACATATTCGACCAACTAAAACGACGGCACAGCAAACGTAAAATGTCGTTCTGGTACGGAGCAAGAAGCCTCAAGGAGATGTTCTACAAGGATGAGTTCGACGAACTCGCCGAGCTCAATGACAATTTCGAATGGCATCTCGCGCTTTCCGAGCCGCAACCCGAGGACAACTGGGACGGGCTGACTGGGTTCATCCACAGCGTCCTGCACGATGAATATCTGTCCCAGCATCCTGCACCGGAGGACTGTGAGTACTACCTTTGCGGCCCGCCGATGATGAATGTTGCCGTTATCAAGATGCTGGATAGCCTCGGGGTTCCAAAAGAGAATATTTTGCTCGACGATTTCGGCGGCTAAGGCCAGTGCTGCGATCGCTGAAACTCTGCCTGCTCACCGTGACGCTGTCGCTTGCGGCTTGCGACAGCACCTCGAAGTTGCCCCAATATGAGCTGACCGGCAGCGCGCTCGGCACAACTTTCAGTGTCTTGCTGGTCGCGCCGGGCGAAGAATTCTCGGCAGAGCCATTGCAGGCCCGCATCCTGGAAACCATTGATCGCGTCGACCACCTCGCCTCCACCTGGCGCGACGATTCAGAATTGTCCCGTTTCAACGCCAGCGAAGAGACGGAATGGGTCACGACGTCGATCGAATTCTGCGAGGCGATTCAGCAAGTTCTCGAAATCAGCGAGCTAACCGATGGGGCTTTCGACGTTACTGTCGGGCCCCTCGTGAACCTGTGGGGTTTCGGTCCGGGCGGCGAGGTTCGCCAGCCGCCCGCAGAGGACGACGTGCTCGCGACTAAGGCGGAGACCGGCTATCAGAACTTGCAGGCAAATTGCGATATTCCGGCTGTAAAGAAGCAGAGTCGCGGTATTTACGTCGATCTCTCCGGCTGGGCGAAAGGCTATGCGGTCGACCAGGTAGCGACAATGCTCGACCGCAACGAACTGAAGGACTATCTTGTCGAGATCGGTGGTGAGCTGCGCGTTCGCGGCCATAACGCCGAAGGCCTGAATTGGGCTGTCGCAATCGAGTTGCCATCGACGACCAGGCGCGTGCCACATTCCGTCTTGCGCGTAACGGACACCGGTGTTGCCACTTCCGGCGACTACAGGAATTTTTTCGAACACGATGGCAGACTTTACTCGCACACGATTGATGCCCGCACCGGATGGCCAGTATCGCACTCGCTCGCCGCGGTTACGGTGGTGAACCCGTCAGCGGCCTATGCCGATGCCATGGCAACGGCTTTACTCGTACTCGGCCCAACCGACGGCCCGCAACGGGCAGAGCAACTCAACCTTGCCGCGCACTTCCTGATTCGCAATGAAACCAATATTGAAACCGTGACTACAACGTCCTTCGAACGGCTGAAAACCTCATGAACGTCATATTTTCCACTTTGCTTCTCAGCTTCGTCGTCATCCTGCTGGTTATCGCCGGCATGAGCATTGGCGTCTTGAACGGTCGCAGAGCGATCAGTGGCAGCTGTGGCGGACTGAATAGCGGTGGTTGCGAACTCTGCAGCAACAATTGCAAGAGAAAACGCAAACAGGCTGCCGCGAACCAAGATGGAGAAATCGCATGATTAGCAAATCCGCCCTGGTCAAAGATTACATGGCGCGAACGCTCGTGACCTTCAAACCCGAAACCGACGTCCTGGATGCCGTTCACGTACTTGTGAACAAACGAATAGCCGGTGCACCTGTCGTTGACGACGCCGGCAACCTGCTCGGCATGCTTTCCGAACTCGACTGCATGAAGGTCGCGCTGGATGCCGGCTATCACGGCAACTGGGGCGGGCCTATCAGGGATTTCATGAGCGAGGGTGTGAAAACGGTCGATGCCGACATGAGCATCATCGATCTTGCGCAGGAGTTTGTTACATCGCGGTATCGACGCTTCCCGGTCATGCAAGGCACCCGCCTCGTTGGCCAGATCAGTCGCCGCGACGTACTGCGTGCGCTGGAGCACCTTGCCAAGGACTAAGCCAAGGACTAATTTGGCGCCGGCTCAGTCGGAGAACTGCACCGGGTCCAACGCTCTGCGATCGACAGAGAGCGACAAACTATCCGACCGCGAGTAGTGCCCTCAGACATCGAATTAACGTCTTCCGCGACGCGCGACTTCCCTGTCGATCTCTGCATACAGGACGCCGTGTTCCTTGTTGAGTGGCCCGTCGATGACCTCACCCATGGGCTTGACCACCACCGCATTGCCGACGTTGATCCACTCCTCATCGTCGAATAGCCTGTCGCGCTCGACGATCGGTCGGGTACGTCACCGCCTTGAATGGCAGTTCCAGTCGGGATTCTCAGCAGCCGCCCTTGATCGTTATATGCTCGCTGCTGGAACTAACCAGGTGTCTGAGGATGATCCGAGGTGGGCGAGACGAAGATATCGATGTCCTGGCATACCAGCGCGTTTCTGATGCACTGTGGCATGTAGGCTTCCTCAGGTAAATCAGCGAGCCGAGACGACGGCCGGCGTGATCAACCATCCCGAATGACCGCTCGCATACCGGCCTTCAGATCAGCGATCGGGATCGGTGGTTTCGCGTCTCGACGTCTATCGAGTAGTTCCGCCATCCGGACCATAACCGCGTCCGGCGTTCATTTGCTTCGTGCCGCTGAACTGGCTCGCTAACTCGGGTTGACCGACGACGATGCAGCGTGCCCTCAGAATTCAGCACCGCAATGTGAGCCTCCAGCGAATCGAGAACGGCTCGCTGAAACGTCAATTCCGAAAAGGAGACCTCGCCATTTTTGCGCACGAATAGCAGCCTATCACCAGATTCTTTTGATGTAGCGGCGTATTGCAGAACAAACAGTGCGTATCGTTACCTACTTTTCAGGCGCTGTCAGTCTCACCTTTCTTATTCGATGCCTGATCCGCACGCGCAGCAAATCGAGCCCCGAGCGTCTTGCGTCGCAGGTACGCGTAAACCTCGAGTAAAGGCAACTCCTTCGGACAGACATCCGCACAAGCCATCATCCCGAGGCAACCGAAAACGCCGTCGTCGCCGGCGACAACCTCGAACCAGTCGGCATCCGAACGCTGGTCTCGCGGGTCCATCATGAAGCGCGCGACGCGATTCAGACCGGCGCCCGCAAGAAACTCGGCGTCGAGGTTTGCCACACCGCAGGAGGCAACGCAGCAGCCACATTCGATGCAGCGGTCTCCCTCGTAGATGGCCTCCGCAATGTCGTCGCTCATGCGCTCCTCTTGAGCCTCAGGGTCGAATGCCTGGCGTTCATGAATCCATGCTTCGGTACGCTCCGCCATACCGCGAAACCAGGCCCCCGTATCCACGGACAGGTCTCCAACCAGCTTGAATGCCGGCAGCGGGTACAACTGAATGTTATCGGGCAGGTCCGAGGTCAGCGTTCGGCACGCAAGCGCCGGGCGACCGTTAACCATCATGCCGCAGGATCCACAGATCGCGGAGCGGCACGCGAAGTCGAACTGCAGGCCCGGATCATGTGTTTCGCGAATCTTGTTAAGGGCGATGTACAACGACATGAACGGCGTCTCTTCGATCTCGAAAACGTCGGTGTGCGGCACAGAATTCGGATCTTCCGGATTGAAGCGAAATATCTCGAAGCGCAGGTGGCGCGGGGCTTTTTTGTCTTCCAGGCTCATCTCTCTATGTCCCGTCATTGCGCCAGCGTCTGCCATGCGCCGCGGCGCAGCCGACTGCCCATGGTTTCGGATGTCGCCAGACGCCCGTGTCGGGTTTGCTCATCCAGCACGGATTCGTTGTAGCCGTCGATCGATTGCGTCATTTCGATGCGCTTGTCGCTGCCGTAACCGCGGTGGCCGGGCGGCAGGTCGATCAGGCCGGTTGGCTCGTAGCTGAATATCGGCGCGATTTGATCATGCGGCCAGCGGACCAGTGTGCGGTTTAACCACTCTTGGTCGTTACGCAGCGGGAAGTCCGTGCGGAAATGTGCGCCGCGGCTTTCCGTGCGCGCTCGAGCACCCATTGCCACCGTCATCGCCAGACGCAGCATACCCTTCAGGCGAAGCGCAAATGCCAGCTCCGGATTGACACCCGGATCCTTGCATCGCAGCACAGCGTTGTCGCAATCATCGAGCAACTGCTGCAGCTCATTGACCGCCTCGTCAAGCTCCTCGCCATTTCGGAAAATGCCGACCTTGTACATCATGGCTTCACCCATGGCATCGCGAATGTCATAGACACTTCGCCCGTTGCCGGTACGCGCCAGCCAGTCCGCAGCACGTTGCTCGGCCACGGCAATCGCATCGAAGGCAAATCCGGTATCCGCACGCAGTGCAACACCGGCTGCGTGCTCGGCGACGCGCCGCCCGACAAGACGCCCTGCCACGAGCGTCTCAGCCAGGCTGTTGCCACCGAGCCTGTTGAAGCCATGCATGTCCCAGCAGGCCGCCTCACCCACCGCGAACAGCCCGGCGAGGCCATACGCCTCGCCGTCCTTGTTAACTCTTACGCCGCCCATGGAGTAGTGCTGCGTCGGCCGCACCGGCACCAGGTCTTTGGCGGGGTTAATGCCGGCAAAATCCCGGCAGATGTCCCAGACCTCGAGCAGCTTGGTCCTGAGATGCTCCTCACCAAGGTGGCGAATGTCGAGCCACAAATGCGGCCCGTAAGGCGAGTCGACACCTTTACCGTCGCGCATGCATTGCACCATGTGACGCGAAACTACGTCGCGACTTGCAAGCTCCTGCTTCTCGGGTTCGGCCTCGACCATGAAGCGCTCGAGATTCTTGTCGAGCAGGTAGCCACCGTCACCGCGGCAGCCTTCTGTCACCAGGATTCCACTTGGCGACAACGTCGTCGGATGAAACTGCACCGCCTCCATATTACCCAACGGCACGATGCCGGTATCCAGAGCAATAACAGCGCCACTGCCCTCATTGATCGTCGCGTTGCTGGTGTACTGGCCGTAAATACGTCCGTAGCCACCAGTGGCAATGACGGTCGTTTTTGCCATCACCGCGAAGTGCCTGCCTGTCCTGAGGCAACGCACGACGGCACCGAGGCATCGCGTGCCATCGTGAATCAGGGAAACTGCCTCGGTACGATCGCGAACGGTAATGCCAAGCCTCACGACCTCGCTGTCGACTGCGTACAGCGCCGCGTGCCCGGTCCCTGCGGCCGCGTAGCAGGCCCGCCACTTGGCGGTACCACCGAAATCCCTTTGTCCGATCAGTCCGTCGTTCTCGAGTGACTCATCGATGTCAACAGATTCGCCCTTGATAAAATAGTGATTGCGCCCGCCTTTGACTCTGCTCCACGGCACGCCGTAGTGCGCAAGTTCGCGAACCGCAACAGGCGCTTCTTCGGCGAAGATAGTGGCAACCTCCTGGTCAGCACCCCAGTCCGAACCCCGCACGGTGTCGAGGAAGTGCACGGTGGGGCTGTCCCCTTCGGCTTTGACGCAGTTAGCCAGGGCCGCCTGCATGCCGCCCTGTGCCGCGCAACTGTGACTGCGACGCGGCGGCACCAGTGACAGGATCATTGCCTCGTGGCCGGCTGCTGCGGCTTCTATAGCGCAGCGCTCACCCGCAAGACCGCCGCCGATGACGAGCACATCGGTTGTTTCGAGTCGCGAAGTCATGACGAGCCACCATCCAGCAGGAATTGCAGCGGCGGATCGATCCATCCGGCGAGCACGACCAGCGTCAAACCACCGAGTCCAAGCACAACCCAGAAAATAACCTGCTCGAGGCGATGCATGGTCTTGCGCGACATCCAGAGGTCGGCGCCCCACTTGATCGCCAGCCGATACAGGCCGACGCTGGCGTGAAACTCCACGCAGATCAACAACACCGCATAGGGCAGCCAGAGTCCGGCACCGACGCGCGCCATGGACGTTTGCGACTCGATGCCTGCTATATCGCCGTATAGCGGCGTAAATATATCGAGGCCCAGCAGCACAAGGTGAAAACTACCGAGCACGAGCATGACCATGCCGGTGCGGACCTGCCAGATCCAAAGCATCGACTCGGTGTGTGGCCGAAACGGAGAATATTCGGTGCGCGTCGCAACATATTCGCGACCGGAATTCCTCAAGCCCCGCGCCAGTTGGATCATGCG
>CAVXCX010000011.1:0-28383 GCA_963760395.1 uncultured Gammaproteobacteria bacterium | reverse complement strand
ACCAGCAGCCGCATTTCGTAAGATGGCTGTCGTCATCGCTTGCAGCTCGAAGTTCGAATGAATCGCCGTCTCGGGACCTGAGCACTCGCTTGATGCTCTGCTGCACTCGCCTGCAACATCTGCGGGCCAGACGTCAGCAATATTCTTACCCTCGATCTCTTCCGGACACAGGACCGGATCATCGTTGGCGCCGCCCAGGTACTGTCGCAACAAGCCATCGCTGCCTGCGATAAAGAACGCATCGGGCATGGTTCGTAGCACCTGCGATTCCGAGGTCCGCAGCGCGCGAATGCCGCTCAGCGTACGTCCGGTATCACCCAGCGAACGAATATTCTTGCGAAATGCCTCTTCGTTGACGGGCTTGGTCACCACCGTCGTGACGTTCTGCGAATAGGCGCGCTCCTCCGCCGAACTATCGCAGCTCTCGGTCACCAGGATCAGCGGAATGTAATCGCATCCGGGCAATCGTCGGACGTCGTTGCACAGGTTTAACGGGCTATCTGCCGCCAGCGCGGCATCAACAACAACGACCGCGGGAGACGGGTCGGATACGCGAGACGCCAGATTCTCAGGCTCCTCACAGATGACCGTTTCGTAGCCCTCCGACTCGAGTAGTCGGGAAAATAGCCGCGACAAAGCCCGGTCGCCGGAAACGATCAGAGCCTGGCCTGCAGACTGGCTGGAATTGGTGTTCGACATAAGCGCCGTTTTGGAAAGCGGTAATCGTTCGAGTTATCGGCCGATCAGCGCCAATCTTTACAGCGGGATGTTCGCCTCAGGCGGGCAGCTGGGTTGGCAGAACGTGCCAGACCACACTCAGAAAATGGCAGACGCCGCCGCCCAGAACGAAAACGTGCCAGACCGTGTGGTTATAAGGGATACGCTTGAGCGCGTAGAAAATTGCGCCAACGGAGTAGCACAGCCCACCGGCAATCAGCCAGGCCATGCCGTTGGCACCGATAGCATTAGCCATTTGCGGCGCGGCAACGACGATCAGCCAGCCCATGGCAAGGTAACTCGCCAGCGCAATCTTCGGAAAACGGTGGCGGAACCAGAGCTTCTTCACAATGCCGGCCGTCGCCAATGCCCAGACGGTTCCAAACAGCCACCAGCCCGTATTGGTGCGCATTGCGACCAGCAGGAACGGCGTGTAGGAGCCGGCAATGAGCAGGTAGATCGCGCAGTGATCCAGCAGCTTGAAGATCTCGCGATGCCGGGACGCGTACATGCCGTGGTAAATCGTGGACGCGAGAAAAAGCGCAATCAGAGTCGCCCCATAAATAGAGCTCGCGACGATCCGCCACGGGTCCCCAGCGGCGATGGAGAGATACAGCATCCAGGACAGGCCGCCTACGCTAAGAACTACGCCGAGTGCGTGCGTACCCGAGTGGAGGATCTCCTCCAGAACACTGTATTCTGCTGGAATGCGGATGACTGGCCATTATCGACATCATACCGACCCGCCCTGCTGGAAGATTCCGATTTCGCGCCATTCTCGGCACGCGGTAGAATCAGGCTCCTTAAGTCCCGAGGGGTAAAAATTGACATCAGCCAGTCCAAAACTGCATGTACGCCAATACGGCGCGGCCGTGGCGGCCGTAGCCGTTGCGCTGCTGTTCGCGGGCTGCGCCAGCCAGCGCAGTGTGCCGAGCGATATACTGACGATCTCCCTGCTAGGCACTAATGATGTACATGGCCAGCTACTGCCGGACGGAGACCGGGGTGGGCTCGTCGCCTATTCCGCCTACGTTGATGCGCTGCGCGCAGCACGAAACGAGGACGGAGGTGCCGTACTCGTAATCGATGCTGGTGACATGTGGCAAGGCACGCTTGAGTCAAACCTGGTCGAGGGTGCAGCGGTTGTCGAGGCTTTCAACGCGATTGGCGTTAGCGCGGCGGCAATTGGCAATCATGAATTTGATTTCGGGCCCGTTGGCAGTAAGGCCATTCCCGAAAGCGAAGCAGACGATCCGCGCGGTGCGCTCAGACAACAGGCATCTCAGGCGCAGTTTCCGTTACTTGCGGCGAACCTCATCGATGAGTCCACCGGCGAGCCCGTGGCATGGGATAACGTCCGCCCGTCCGTCATCCTCAACGTCAAGGGCGTCAAGGTTGGCATTGTCGGCATCATGACCGCCCACGCGCTGCAAACGACGATGGCTGCAAACGTCGGAGGTCTGCGTGTCGCCCCGCTCGCCAGCACCGTCATAAAAGAGGCCACGGTGCTGCGCAACAAGGGTGCCTCGATCATTATTGTCACAGCCCATGCAGGCAGCTCCTGCACACAGTTCAATGACCCACTGGACCTGTCATCGTGCGATGCAGGTGGTGAAATCATGCGGCTCGCGCAAGCGGTACCGCGAGGCCTGGTCGACCACATTTTTGCAGGCCACGTTCACAAGGGCATTGCACATATTGTGAACGGAATATCGATCTCATCGAGCTACGCAAATATGCGTGCGTTCAGTCGCGTTGATCTCCAGTTTGACCGAAGCGCGGGTCGCATTGTCGATAGAGAGATCTACCCTCCGCACTGGGCATGCCTTCGGATTCTAAGCACCACTGGCGAATGCGTTGCGGCCGACGGCACTACTGTCGACGTTGTCAGCGCAGTGTACGAAGGCAGGGAAGTTGTACCGAACGCCGGCGTCGTTGCCATCGCCGCGCGCGCGGCGGCATTTGCCGAGGAAATCAAGAATGAAGAGCTGGGCGTATATCTGCAAGCGATATTCCCGCACCCGCCGGCCACGGAATCGGCGCTGGCGAATTTGATGACTCTGGCGATTCTCGAACAGACCGGTGGTGACATTGCGATTCACAACGTCGTAGGCGGCATCAGGAATATCCTGCCTGCCGGAGAACTCACCTTCGGCGCCGTCTACGAGATGTTTCCGTTTGATAACCGGATCGTAAAACTTGAGCTTACTGGCCATGATTTACGCAAGCTGATCGCGAACCAGGCGCACCGGCATGGGCGCCGGGCGGGATTCTCTGGTATGCGTGTGTTCGTCAGTTGTGACAATGGCGCTATGGAAGTCAGTATCGAACTGAGCGACGGCTCCACGGTACAGGACGACGACAACGTTTCTGTAATAGCCAACGACTTCCTTGCGTTTGGCGGAGACGGAGTTTTCACGCCGGTAATTCCTGAGGCCGGCTACGCAATCGACGAACAGCAGCCGCTAGTGCGCGATGTGTTAGTCGACTGGTTCCGTCAGCGGCGTGGATCGCTTGATCCGGACGATTTTTCGACGACAGCCGAACCTAAATGGAATTTGCCGGAGGAATCGCCGCCGAGCTGCTCGTTGTAACGATGCTTGAGCGAGGAGTTCATTTGCAGCGCCCGCTAAATGCAGAATACGGTAACGCCGTCGAGCGATACATTCAGGCGTCATTTCGAATGCTCTGACCGTTGCCGCTATTTCATATATCTGTGAAAGAAGCGTGCGTCACGATCGGCAGCCTGGTCCAGCATGGCGGCTTCGAACAAATGATCGTCGCCGGGGTAGCTCCAGAATTCGTACGCCTTCCCGCGCATGTAGAGTTCCTTGGCGAGCCGCTCCGACCATTTGTAAGCCGCGCTGCGATCACCCGTTGCATGCTGGATAATAATTGGTGTCGTCAGATTATCAAGGTGCAACAAAGGCTCACTGTCGCGGTAGTCGAAATCTCCATCCAGAGCCGCAATTTGCTTACGCAGCTGTTCGACGACAGGTTTCAGAGTCTCGCTGTTATCAAAAGCGGCTGCATCGGAATCGCGTGAGTAGAAGTAAGACTGGTCCCATATATCGCCGCCGACGCTTGACCACATCGACGCCGCATTGACGACATCAGTCGCGACCAGCGTACGTAAGGTAACTTCACCACCCATGGAATGACCCCACATGAAGAGGTTCTCCGAGTCGGCGTGCTCGAGCGACGCGAGTCCCGCGAGCAAGTTAAGTACGTCTTCAGTGTAGTAGCTGGATTCGAGCATGCCATCGGTAAAATCGAAGCCGTCGGAATTATTGTGGCCACGAAAGTCCGGCATCACCACCAAGAAACCTCGCGCGGTGAATAACCCCGGAATTCGCCGATAATAGTCTCCCGGGCGCCAGTCCCTGCCCTCCGCCGTAATGCCGTACTTCACAGGTTCCGGGTGATGGCCATGGTTTGCAATCAGAACCGGGTACCCTCCCTCGGGCACCGGTCCGGTCGGAGTCGCGACCATCGCATGAACCTTCAGGCCGGCCGAGGGGTATGAATACAGACAGGCCGCGAATCCAGGACCGCCGTCGATTGCTCCGACGCG
The DNA here is from genome assembly GCA_963760395.1 of uncultured Gammaproteobacteria bacterium. Classification (GTDB taxonomy): domain Bacteria; phylum Pseudomonadota; class Gammaproteobacteria; order Steroidobacterales; family Woeseiaceae; genus UBA1847. The sequence goes on along the minus strand of CAVXCX010000011.1, from coordinate 24,092 downwards.
CGTCAAGACTACATCGCGCGTCCCCGCACGCAGTTCCATGATCGACTTCGGTGGTTGTTTGGCGCATGCGATCACCGAGATCAGCATGAGACAAACCATGAGCATCGACTGCCGCATATTTCGTCGCTAGATGAACTTTTCGAAAAGGAAAAGGAAAAGCATTGTCACTCCAAAGAAGACGAGCAGTAGATAGCTGACTTTGTCGACCTTACCAGGAACGAGATACCAGCCGTCCTGTTTCTCCGGCAGGCCCTCATCGCGGAACTTCTTCTGCTGTCCGACAATCGAGAATTCGGACCACTCGGTCTGCACTCCGTCGATCACGCGACTTGCGAGCAGCGAAGCAGCGATATTGACACCCCCGCCAAACAGGCAGTACCACGGCCAGGCTATGTCAGTCTGCGTCGAGAGATACCAGACCATGACAAAGCCGACGACAACACCAACCAGCAACCCCTTCTCCGTCGTTTGCTTCGAGAAGAAGCCAAGACCGTACATGCTGAGCTTGGCGCCGACGAAGTACGAGCCTATCTTGCTCAGCGTCTGCAGCACAGACCCCTCCAGCGCCGAGTACATGATCGCCGGGATGATGATCACTATCGCCCAGAAGACGGTGAACAATCGCGACACCCGAAGATAGTGTTCGGGCGACTCGTCCTTACGGAAATACTTTTGGTAGAAATCCACGGTCGAGATCGTGGCAAGAGAGTTAAACGACGAATCCAGCGTCGACATCGAGGCCGCCACAATTGCGGCGGCAATAATGCCCATCAGCCCCGGCAAACCATAGTTGGCGGCAAAATCCAGGATTATCGTGTTGCCATTCTCGAACTCCTGCCCGCCGTAATAACCGTAGAACAGGATGCCGAGGAAGAAGAAAAGGAAATAGATGAAGAATGCGATGAAACCCATCAGCAGGAACGATTTCTTCGCATCCCCTATATTCTTGGCCGCCAGCGTGCGTTGCACCATCATCTGATTGGCGCCGTAGACGGTGATGTGAAACAGCGACATGGCGATTACGCCCGACCAGACGGTTGCCTCGAGGCTCAGGTCGAATGAGAAATTCAGCGGGTTCGTTTTACCTTGCGCTTTCAGATCGGCCAGTACCTCGCCGATTGGCATCGGCATGCTGTCCAACAGCGCAAACAGGATGATGAAGGCTCCAACGAACAGGACGCCCGCCTGTATCACGTCCGTCCATATGACGGCCGTTATGCCGCCCATCATCGTGTAGACCAAGGCGATTACCGTAACAATCACGATTGCTGCGCGAACGTCGATACCCGTAATGAACTCGATCACCAGCGACGTGGCATACAGGATTGCCGCCGACGTCAGTGCTTGCGAAATCAGGAAAACACTTGAGATCACCAGCCTGGAGGTGGGCCCGAAACGACTTTCCATGTAATCATAAATCGATGCCACACCGCTGTTGAAAAAGAACGGCAGGAACAGCGTGATTACGAAAAAAACGACGATCGGATAGTTCAGGTGAATAGCGATGACGGCGAGGCCTTCGGAATAGGACCACGCCGGACCGCCGAGAAATGACAGGGCGCTGACGTAGGTTGCGATCACTGATATGCCGATCGCCCACCAGGGCGTGGTTCTTCGCCCCAGGTAGAAGTCCTCCGCTGTATCGACTTTCTTGCTCAATACCCAGCCAAGCAGCAAATTGAGCAGGACGTAGGCGATAAGGATCGACCAGTTTAAAGTCCCGAATTCTGACATAAGTCCCCCGTTATTATTATTTAGCGTGCCGTCCAGCCGCCATCGACTTTAAGGCTATGGCCCGTCACCATTCCCGCACCGGGTGAAACCAGGTAAAGCACGGCTGCAACGACATCGTCGACGGTTGCGAGTTTCCTGAGCGGAATCATGCTCATCACAAAGTCACGGAACTCAGGGTCGTCCAACATTGGCTTCGTCAACGGCGTCTCTACGAAAGTCGGCGCCACAGTATTCACCCGGATTCCATGCGGCGCGAGCTCGACTGCCATGGCTTTGGTCAATCCCTCGACAGCGTGCTTGGTCATGCAATACACCGTTCTTTCCGGCGAACCGACATGGCCCATCTGCGAGGACATGTTTACGATGGAGCCGCTGATACCCTGCGAGAGCATTGCCAGAGTCGCAGCCTGTGCTACACGAAAGGCGGCGCGCACATTCAAGTCGATTACGAAATCCAGCGAAGTCGGTATCAACGTCCACAAAAGCCTGCGGGCGATTGCCGCCAGCGTTATTGACAAGAATATGGAGGCCGTCAATGTCCTGGACGCGTGCAATGAACTCGTCGTCGGTAACGTCCGCCGACCACGTCTCGATGCGATTCGTCGTATGCGCCCGGAGCTTGTCGAGGTCGCCCTCGGATCGTGCCACAGCGATGACGCGTGCTCCCGCATCGGCAAGGGCTTCGGCACAGGCTCGCCCGATACCGCGACCGGCGCCGGTAACGAGCGCCTTTTGTCCGTCAAGCACTGCTGACATGGGGTTTCCCGGTTTGCATCCGCAGTCAATACTGCCTAGCATCAGGACCAAATGGAAGCCATGCCACTGAAGCGCCTACTATGAGCAGAGCCGCCAAGTCCGAAAACGGCAACGACAAAAGAGGTCGCAGACGCGCCACCTCTTACGATGTGGCTGCCCTTGCGGGTGTATCGCAATCGGCGGTGTCGCGTGTATTCCAGGACGGCGCGAGCGCCTCGAAGGCGATGCGCAACAGGGTCGTTGCCGCAGCCAACAAACTCGGTTACCGGCCGAACGCGATCGCGCGAGGTCTAATCACGCAACGATCCAACATGGTCGCTGTTGTCATCTCCAAGCTGACCAATCTTTATTATCCGGAGGTGCTGGTACAGCTAACGCAGCATTTCTCCGAGCACGGCATTCGCGTGTTGCTATTCGCGCTCGAAAACGAAGGTGATACCGGCACGGTGCTCGACCAGATGCTGCAATTTCGCGTTGACGGGATCCTGACGGCGGCCATGTTCACCGCCGATCAGCTAGAGACGATCGAGAACGCACACATCCCCGTCGTATTTTATAACCGGTCATTCCAGGACCAGCTGGTCAGTTCAGTGCGTTGTGACCAGGAAGAAGGCGAACGCTGGCTGGTCGACGAATTGGTTTCTGCGGGTCACAAGACGTTCGGCATTGTCGAGGGCCCAGCCGATTCCGTCGTCGGACTTGAGCGCAAGACGGGTGCACTAAACGAGCTGAACGCGCAGGGGATTTCGGACATTACGAGTGTGAGCGGCGACTTCGGCTATGAAACCGGCAGAGAGTGCTTTGCACAGCTGATGGAAAAGCGCGGCAGCTCACCCGATGCCGTAATCGCGGCAAACGACGTCATGGCGATCGGCTGCATTGACGAAGCACGCGAAAATTTCGGCTTGCGTGTGCCGGAAGACATTTCGATTGTGGGCTTCGACGGTGTCGGGCCAGCTCGCTATGCCGCCTATTCCGTGACCACGGTCCGTCAACCTGTGCAACGTATGACCCAGTCAGCTGCATCGATGTTGATCGAACGAATAGAGAACCCTGAACTGTCACCGGAAAAGCGGTCGTTTTCCGGCATGTTGATACGCGGTGGTTCAGCACGACTGCAAACCAAAGACGCGTAGCGCGGCCCTAGTATGCCCGCGGATAATATCTTGCTCCTGCCAGGCATGATGTGCGACGAGCGTCTCTGGTCCCATCAGATAGCTGCTATGTCGGTGCCGGTACAGGTGGCCGATCTGAGCCGGTGCGACACTATCGAATCGATGGCCGCGGAAACGATCGCCGCGGCACCGGGGAAGTTCGCGATCGCCGGATTATCTATGGGTGGGATACTGGCTTTTGAGATCTGGCGACAGGCGCCCGAGAGAGTCACGCACCTGGCACTGCTCGACACCAATCCGCACCCGGATAGTCCGGACAAAAAAGCGCTGCGCTTCGAACAGATCGCGACCGCCGCATCCGGCAAGCTCGAACAACTGGCCGTTGAATCACTGAAGCCACTGTATCTCGCGGCGAAGAGCCGTGACGATGAAATAATACTGAAGACCATCCTCGACATGGCCCTCTCGCTGGGGCCGGCGGTATTCGAACGCCAGTCGCTGGCTGTTATGAACCGTCCGGATAGCGTTCCCACGCTGGCAACTATAACCTGCCCCACAACAATCATTTGCGGCCGGGAGGATTCGATTTGCCCACCGCGCTTTCACGAACTCATGGCACAGGAAATTACCGGCGCACGGCTCGTCGTAATAAATGACTGTGGACATATGTCATCGATGGAACAGCCTGGCACAGTGACGACAGAACTCCTGCAACTCTTCGCACAATAAGGATAAAGGTATCGGCATGAAATCAAGCACAGACCGGATTCTCACCACGCACGTCGGCAGTCTGCCGCGCTCTCAGGCCGTCACCGATGTGGTCTTTTCTCAGGAGAAGGGGGAATCGATCGCAAACGCCGAGGCAATTATTCGCGATGCCGTAGACGATGTTGTCAGGGACCAGGTGAAAGCCGGTGTCGATCTCGTCAGCGATGGAGAGATGAGCAAGATCAGTTACGCAACCTATATCAAGGATCGCATCACAGGCTTTGACGGCGACAGCGAACGCGAGCCGCCGAGCGATCTCGAGGAGTTTCCGGGCTTTCTCAGACGCCAGGCGAGTTCGGGCGGCACGCCGACCTACCGGCGTCCCTGCTGTGTCGGCGACATCGCGGTAAAAGACATGGGGCCGGCACATCAGGATATCGACAACTTGTTGAGCGCCGTTGCGAAGCACCAACCAACGCAAAGCTTCATGAACGCCGCCTCTCCAGGCGTTATCGCGCTGTTTCAGCCGAACAAACACTATGCGACGCACGAGGACTACCTGGCCGCACTGGCCGATGCCATGGCGCACGAATACAAAGCCATCGTAGAGGCGGGCATCGTGCTGCAGCTCGACTCGCCGGATCTCGGCCTGGGCCGCCATATGATGTTCAAGGACAAGAGCGAGAAGGAATACCAGGCATTGGCAACCCAACACGTCGAGGCCCTGAATCACGCCCTGGCGGGAATTTCGAAGGACATGGTGCGACTGCACGTTTGCTGGGGCAACTACGAAGGACCGCACCACCACGATGCACCGATGGAATTGGTCCTGCCCATCGCTCTACAAGCCAACGTCGGCGCCCTGCTTTTCGAGTCGTCCAACCCGAGGCACGCGCACGAATGGCAGACTTTTGCCGACGCCAAGCTACCCGATGATCTGATTCTTGTACCCGGCGTGATCGACTCGACCACGAATTTCGTCGAACATCCGAAGCTGGTCGCAGAGCGCATCGAGCGATTTGCGAATATCGTGGGTCGTGAACGCGTTATCGCGGGCAGCGACTGCGGCTTCTCAACCTTCGCGGGATTCGGCGCCGTCGATCAGGATATTGTTTACGCAAAACTTGCCAGCATGGCCGAAGGTGCTGCAATCGCCAGCGAGAAACTATGGGGATGATGAAATGGGAATTACTATAAGCACCTTTTGTGAGCGGCTCACCAATTGCGAGCCCTTGATCGGCACTTTTCTCAAGACACCCTCGGCCATTGCCGCCGAAGTGTTGAGTTACTCCGATCTTGACGTTTTTTGTATCGACACTGAGCACGCCCCGTTTGGTCGACTGGAGACCGACCAGTGCCTGGCAGCGTTCCGCGCTGCGGACAAGCCGAGCCTGGTCAGAGTTGCAGACGATTCCAATACCGAGATACGCAGCGCACTGGACAGCGGCGCAACGGGGATCCTCGTCCCGCACGTGACCACTGCAGACCAGGCCAGAGCGATTGTCAAAGCCGCTCACTTCGGCGACGGCGGGCGAGGCTATGCCGGCTCGACCCGCGCCGCCGAATTCACGAATAAATCAATGACTGATCACCTTGCAGACAGTCGCGAGCAGACCACCGTAATCGTACAAATCGAAGATATTGAGGCGCTCGAGCATGTCGCACAAATCGCAGCGGTGGACGGCGTTGACGCCATTTTCGTTGGCCGAGTCGATCTCGCTGTCGCGATGCAAAAGAGCCCCATGGACAAAGACGTTATTGCGACGGTGCAGGATATCTGCGCCGCAGGACACGGCGAAGGAACCGCAGTCGGCATGTTCACGCCTGATCTGGATGAGCTGCCAGGATGGAAAAAAGCCGGCGCCAGTCTTTTCCTGCTGGGGTCTGACCAGTCGATGATCCTGGACGGCGCTAACGCGTTGGCTCAGGCAATCCGGTAGAAATTGCGCGCCGTATCACCAAACAACAGCTGCTGCTGATCCTCGCCCAGGTCCGCGGACAGGTGCTCATAAGCTTGCCAGACATTCCGGTAACTCGCGTGTAGTTTATCTACTGGAAAATTGGAGCCGAACATGCAACGTTCCGCACCAAAGCACTCGATACAGGCTTCAACTATCGGGCGGATAGATTCAACCGTCCAGTTGTGATCGAACATGCCGAGCCCCGATATCTTGCAGTACACATTGGGCAGTGACGCGAGCAATCGTAAACCCTCTCGCCACGATGCCAGTCCGGCCTCCGTCTGATCCCACGGCGAGCCGCAATGACAAAGCGCAACGTCGGTATCCGGCGATTCGGCTAGTACCTCAGCAACGCGCGGCACCTGCCCGGGCGTGAGCTGCAGATCGAACGACAATCCAAGCTCCCCCAGCAAGCCGAGATGTTCGCGCCACACCGGCTCATCGATCAGACCACCGCTGGCGGTGACCGCGTCTTCTTCAGCGGATCGACCGACGATTTGGCGCACGCCGCGAAGGCGCGAGAACTGCAGCTGTGCCGCCAGTTGCTGCGGCGCATCGGCAGAGTCGAGTTCGCAAAAAGCGACAATAGCACTGGGCAGTCCCCCGTCGTCGCCGGTTTTTTGCAGCCAGGCCGTTTCCTTCAGTTCATCGCCGGGTGCAACACCAACTTGTACATGCACCGACGCCGTGAGTTCATAATCAGCAGCATCGTCGCACAGATCAACGACCAGGTAGTCTTTCTGAATTGGCGTCGGGTCACCGAAGAAGCGGGTTACGCCACGCGCCATGAGCCACGGATAGTGGCAGGCACTCAGGTCCCAGAGATGGTGATGCGCGTCAACTATGCGTCGCATCACTCAACCAGTGTCTGACTCAGTACGGCAAGATCATCGAAGATGGTCATCTCTGCCGAGATCCTGTCGTTAATGCAGCGCCAATGCGTGACACCCATGATGAACATCGGCTTCCCGGTGGGCTGGACGCCAAACACCTCGCCCCGATGCTCGCCCGTCGCTGTCCATCGCACAGCGATATCAATGCCATTCTCCGCGAACGGCTGGCTCGAGACATGATCGACGCTGAAATGCGGGTCGTCCATGATGCGCCGCAAGCTCTGATAGTAGTCATAAACGACGCCGCGTCCGGAGTAATGCCGGAGTGGCGAACGGTGCAGCACGCTGTAGGGCGCGTGCGTTGTATCGAAGAGTTTACGATCGCCGCGCCAGCAGCTCTTGAGGACCTTCCAGGCGAACGCCGTCGGATCCTCCCGTGGCGTCACTGGCCGGTCCACCCAATCGGGCATCTCCACGCCTTGTACGCGTGCGGTCTCGTCCGCGATCCAGGCCGCAAGTTCCGGACTTCGCCGTTCGGCCATATCGCGGGCCGCGCTGACGGGTTCGGCGCCCAGCTGTGTCGCCAGCGTCATGTTGTCCCGCACCAGCCATTCTTTGACAATCATCCCATCTTCGATGACGCAGTCAGCGATGTTGGTCATGCGTATGCGTACGCCGGTTGGCGGCCCGTAAATAGTCGGCCCGTTGTTCGTCGCCAGGCTCAACAGTCGATGCGAAGAATAATAACCATCCTCCCGGTTACCGGACCAGATGACGTTTTCGGCCAGCAGGAGCCGATCCGGAAATCCCTTCAAGGTTTCGCGAGTGCCGGCCACGACCTCAGCCGCACTGTGCGTGATGCCGTCGAGACCCCAGACAACACAGTCCGGCGCGTAGTACTGATGTATCAGCTCGACCCCACCTTCCTCCCAGATTTCGAAGGTGATACCAAGAATGTAATCGACGACATCGTCATCGGCGCTGTAGGCCCCGGTTTTCTGGACATTCATGGGCGAAAGGGTCTCCGTAATGAGGATCGGTTATGGGGCGCAGATTGTACTTCGAATGCAATGCAGATACCTAGTAATTTTCAGTCATGTTGCTAACTAGTCGACCAACATCCCAAGCGCCCTTGAATTCATTTTGCATTCGCAGTACATTCGCCGGCACCATTTTAGTATGTCGAAAGTCAGGGAATCGCATGGCCCAGTCCGCTCCATCCGCCGAAAAAGTCGCCGAACGGCTCGTAAGATATGACGACCTCAGGCCCTGCACCACTGCATTCATCGATACACGCACTCCCGGCAGTGTCGAAAAAGAGAATTTCACAATTATCGGTCCGGGCGTCGCAGAAAACCCCGATCAGCATGTGCACATCGAAATTCCACATGGTTTCAATGTTGGCGGCGCACGTCAGCCACCCAACTGCATTAACTCGCAACACAGTCATGAGACTGCCGAGGTCTTTGTTGTCCATTCGGGGCGATGGGCCTTTTTGCTCGGGCCGAACAAAGAAGATGGCGAGGTTAGTCTCGGGCCAGGCGATACGATATCGATTCCGGTTCATGTTTTTCGCGGATTCAAAAACGTCGGTGATGACGTCGGATTCCTGTTTGCGGTGCTCGGAGGCGATGATCCTGGTCATGTCACCTGGGCACCCTATGTATTCGACAATGCCGAAAAATACGGACTGATTCTCCTTGAGGATGGCAGCCTCGTCGACACAACCAAAGGCGAGGCGATTCCCGAGGGTAAACGGCCGATGCCGCCGACGACGGCGGAGGATGTGGCGCGCCTGGACCGCTTGACAGCCAGTGACATGGCCGGCTGCGTACTAACCCACAACAAGTTGCAGCGGATTAAATCGCGTGGCTTGCCGGAGATTAGTGAGTTCCCGATTATTGGTGCGGAGAGCCCGGACGAAGGGCTCGGCGCGGGGCAAATGGACTGGGCGCATGGCTTTCAGGTCCGGCACGTGACAATTAGCCCGGGCGCAGCAACGCAACAACACAAGAGAGCCGAAGAAGAAGTCATCCTCATGCACCGAGGACGGCTTCGCATCAGCACCGACGATGGCGACGTGGAAATCGGCCCGGGCGATGTGTTTACCGTTCCGATCGAATCCCGTCGCAGTTTTTCTAATCTCGGCGACGAGCTTGTTGAGGCTTACGTCGTTCGCGGTGGCGATCACCCGAAGGCTGCGAGGCTCGTCGACTAATTCGAAAATCAGTTCAACAACAATTTATTTGAGGTAACAGCGTGATAAAGGTAATCAAGCAGGGCATCAGCCAGGAGGCTGCCGCCGATATGGACGCCAAGGTGAAGGCAACCGTCGAAGCAACGCTAAAAGACATCGAGACGCAAGGCGATACAGCGGTGCGGGAGTTGTCCGAAAAATTCGACAGCTGGTCGCCAAAATCTTTTCGCCTGAGCGATGATGAAATCAAGGCAGCCATGGCACGATTGCCAGAACAGACCATCGACGACATCCGCTTTGCACAAACCCAGATTCGCAGGTTTGCCGAGATCCAGAAGGCTGCATTGCGAGACGTCGAGGAAGAAACCATTCCTGGCGTAGTGCTCGGACACAAGAATATCCCGGTGAACAGTGTTGGCTGTTACATCCCGGGCGGAAAATACCCGATGGTTGCCAGCGCACACATGAGCGTGCTGACCGCTAAGGTTGCCGGCGTAAAGCGGGTCATCGCCTGTGCCCCGCCCCACTCTGGCGGACCGAACGACGCCATTGTTACGGCTATGCACCTGGCGGGCGCGGACGAAATCTATTGTCTTGGTGGGATCCAGGCCGTTGGAGCCATGGCGCTGGGCACGGAGTCTATTGAGTCGGTCGATATGCTGGTGGGCCCGGGCAACGCCTTCGTCGCCGAGGCCAAGCGGCAGCTTTACGGGCGCGTTGGCATCGACCTGTTTGCCGGGCCGACGGAAACGCTGGTTATTGCGGACGACACCTGTGACGGTGAGATGGCAGCGACTGACCTTCTCGGTCAGGCCGAACACGGCACGAACTCGCCGGCCATTCTGTTGACGACTTCGGAAAAACTCGTTGCCGATACGCAGACCGAAATTGAGCGTCAATTAAAGACTCTTGCGACAGCAGATGTCGCGGGGCAGGCCTGGCGGGACTATGGTCAGATAATCCTATGCGACACTGATGAAGAAATGCTTTCCGAAGCAGACCGCATCGCCAGTGAACACGTGCAGGTCATGACGCGCGATCCGGATTACTTTCTCGATAACATGACGAACTATGGCGCGTTGTTCCTGGGGCCGGAAACCAACGTCGCCTACGGAGACAAGGTGATTGGCACCAATCACACATTGCCGACGAAGTTGGCTGCCAGGTACACCGGCGGATTATGGGTCGGGAAGTTCATCAAGACCTGCACCTATCAGCGTGTCACACCTGAGGCAACGGCCACTATCGGCGAATATTGCTCTCGGCTGTGCGCGCTCGAAGGATTCGCCGGCCACCAGGCACAGGCCGACCTGCGCATAGCCAGATACAAGTCGAAAGCGGCTTGATCGTTAACTAGAATCATCGCCGGTGCCGGTTTGGTCAGAGAGCCAACCCGGCCGCGCGACGATGCGGCAACCAGGCAGAGATAATGAAAGGCTCACGACCCGAGCAGGCAGCGCTCACCAAAGACAATCAGCTGCACAAGACCGAGGAAACGCTCGCGACGATCGACGCAATGGTCGATGGCCTCAACGACCATGACATTGCCGACATGGGACGCTTCTTCAGCGAATCATTTCGCTGGATGGGTAACGCGGGCTGCGGTTTCAAACAGGGCCTGAAGGAGTTTCAGGACAACTGGCAGCGCCCGTTTCAAGCTGCGTTTTCGGACAAGGTATGTATTGATGAAGCGCGCATCACGCAGGGCGAGTGGTGCGCGGCGTTCGGACGACAGGAAGCCGTGCACAGCGGCACCTTCATGGGTATCGAGCCGACCGGTAAGCGCGTCGAGATTCGGTACATGGATTTCTGGAAGGTCGTCGACGGCAAGATTGTCGACAACTGGGTAATGGTCGACTTTCCGTATGTCATGCAACAGCTCGGCGTCGACCCGTTTGGCGGCCAGGGATGGGAAGGCCGTGACTCAGGCCGCATGCCGGTCAGGAATGGCGAGTAGCAAGGACAATGCGACTATGAGCGATGCGCAAAATCAGAGAAACAAGCAACGGGTCTGGGAATTCTGGCAGCGCCTGGAAGGCGCTGACAGTAGCGACGCAGCCACTATCGCCCGCGACTTCGTGTCAGAGGACGTTGTTTGGCATGGGCCAGACCCGATAAACGAGCTATCGGGCATAGACGCATTCATAGACGACTATTGGCGGCCACTCATCGATTCCTTTCCTGACCTGGAGCGCCAGACACACATCTTCATGGGCGGCAAATCGAGCGGACGTGTTGACGGTTCGAACGACGGCCGACTGTGGGTGGCCGGAACCGGCAATTTGAACGGAAGTTTTGCGAATGATTACCTCGGCATTCCTGCAAGCAGAAAAACAGTCAGTATCCGATGGTGTGAATTCTGTCGCATTGACCAGGACAAAATCGTTGAAAGCTATTTCCTGCTTGACTTCATTGACCTAATGCAACAGGCAGGGATTGAGGTATTGCCTCCCAGTCGCGGCGTTGACGGTTTGTATCCACCGCCGCGTACAAATGACGGTGTCATGCTGGAAGCCCAGGACGAACAGACCTCGGCGCACACACTGGACCATATTCGCCGATTTATTTTCGATGCGCTGAACAGCTACGACGAATCAAAGTTGGAAAGCATGGGGATCGCCGACTATTTTCACCCGGAGGTGCAGTGGTACGGCCCGGGCGGTATCGGTGCATGCCTGAGCCTCAAGGAGTTCGAGGACAATCATCAGAGGCACTGGCTGCGCGCCTACCCGGACAGAATGGTTCAGGACCTAGACGCCCTGATCGCCGAGGGCCCGTACAGCGGCGGGCCTGGTTGGGCGGGGGTGAAGGCCACCCATACCGGCGACTATCTTGATGTTGCGGCCACTAACCGGCCGGTCGAGTTTAACGGGCTGGATTTCTGGAAGCTTGAGAACGACCAATACGTCGAAAACTGGGTGTTTGTCGACATGATCCACCTGTTTCGCCAGTTTGGCATCGATCTGTTTGAGCGAATGCAGGACTAACTGCAACCAGCGGGACGCCAGCCATAAGCCGGCCCCAGGGATATATCCAGATAAATCGACTCTTATCGGCAGGTAGTCATTGTGAGGCTGCGAAACTCAAACCTGCGCCATCAGCTCCAATTAACTTCGAATGCAAGACCTTGAAAGTACTATCTGTCTGATTTTAATCACTTAATCAAGTGATAACACGTCGATATCCCGGCTCGAATTGCATTCGAAGTACATCCACGGCACAATGATTGCGGATTCTACTTATGCGGTGCAGCCAAAGAGCTGCGCAGCACATCTTTATCAGGCCAGGGGGCTCCAATGACCAATATCCGTTTACGAAAGCAGGTGATCACATCTGTGCAGGCACTAATCGCCGGAATAACTCTTTTGCTCGCGCCAATCGTCAATGCGCAAATCGAAGAAATCGTTGTTACCGCAGAAAAACGCGAAGAGAGTCTGCAGGATGTCAGTATCTCCGTGTCAGCTTTCAACGAGGCGGCCCTGAAACTCGGCGGCATCGACGACGTATCGCGACTGGAACTGTTGGTTCCGGGACTGAATTACGCCTTCGCTGGTAACGATGCCAAGTTCAACGTGCGCGGCGCGAACTCGACCAATACTTTTGGCGACAACAGTTCGATTGTTGGCGCCTTTGTCGATGGCGTGTACAAGGCACGCGCATCGCAGCAGACGCGTGCTTTTTTTGACGTAAGAAACGTCGAGTTCCTGCGCGGACCTCAAGGTACGCTGTACGGTCGCAATACATTTGCCGGCGCTCTGAATGTCTACACGCACACGCCCGATACGGAAGACTTCAGCGGCGGCCTCAGCATCAGCACCCAGCGTTTTGATCGCAAACGTGGTGAAGCGCATATCAACCTGCCGGTTAGCGAAAACTTTGCGGTTCGTCTCGCCGGCTTCTTCGACAAGAGCGACGGCTACATTCGCAACGTCGCAGGCGCGGATATTGGTGCGCAGGACGACAAAGGCTTTCGCTTGTCAGCATTGTGGACACCCACGGATCGCCTGGAATTGATAGGCCGATACACCCGCGTCACCGAAGACGGCAACGAGGCGGGCTTGTTTGGCTATACATTCAATTGTCGCAACGAAACCCCCGACGGCCTTACCGATCCGTTTGGCTCGGTTCGTAACTGTGCTAACCCTGTGCGCGGCTCGGGCGGTCGCGGCATCGCATCGAACGGTCCCGGCGGCGACCCCTGGGTAACCAGCCAGAACTACGTGGAGCCGGTGATACTGGAAGACGAGGAGGTATCTCTCACCGTCAACTACGATTTCGATGCCCTGTCTGTTAAGTCAATTACATCGACGAATGACTTCGACAACGATATCAACTTCGATTTCGATTTCAGCGAGACTCCGACGCAGAATGGCGGCTACTTCGAGGAGTCAAAGGGCTTTTCCCAAGAGTTTGTGCTTACCTCGACCGGCGACAGCGCGCTGCAGTGGACCGCAGGTGCCTACTACTCGGATCTTGAGGATTTCAACAGTTTCTATGTCTACGACCAGACGGTCAGGGAACCCAATTCAGTTCGACCGACGGTATCCCTGGATCTCGATGGAGATGGGACACCAGAGGACTACACCCTTCTCACGGGTACTGACATTGTATCAGACGCGACATTGTTGAATAACTTCTTCGCCAATGCCGTGCAGGTCGACACCGAATACTACGGCGTCTTCGGCCAGGTCGAATACTCACTGAACGACATGACGCGCCTGATTGCCGGCGCCCGCTATAACGACGAGCAGAAGTCCGCGAGCTGCGGCGGCTCGAACTTCACCGGTGATGAAAATGGAGACGGTACGGTAGACCGCGTTGTCAACGTACTACCGGGCATCGATGGCACTTCGCCGTTTGTGCTGCCAAGCAATGCTCGCGATGTATTCAGCTACAACTGTGGCGCATCCGACGCCGTAACCAGCGCCAATAACTTCCTGGGTACAGACAGCACGGGCAAGTTCGACAACGTTACCTGGCGCGCCGGTGTCGAGTACGACATGAACGAAGACGTCATGCTGTACCTCAGTGCATCAACGGGTTACCTGTCAGGATCGGCCAGCACGACGACAACGACGGACGAGCAGGAGTCACAGGTAATCGAACTTGGCTTCCGCAGTGTGATTCTGGACAGCACCTTGCAGCTCAACGGCGCGGTGCATTTCACGGAATACACCAACCTGCTGACGCAAAGGCAGCGCATCGACCCGAACACCGGTATCGCTTTGACGTTCTCGGATAACGGCGGTGACATCGACGCATTCGGCATTGAACTTGACGCCGTGTGGGTACCCACCGATGAGCTGACCCTTTCCGGCACGCTGGCCTATCTCGACTCGGAATTCGGTACCTACGGTCAGGGCAACCCCTACCAGCTGTACAACGGCGAGCTAAGGTCCTTTATCGACCAGGCCGGACAGACGACCCCCTGGTCACCGGAGCTGACGCTCGGCGGCAGCGTCGCCTACCGTCATGATATGGCTGACAAGGGGACGCTTACGCCATACCTGCAGACCTACTACTCGGATGGCTACAACACATCCAACCTGCTGGCTACCGATCCGTCGCACGATCAGGACTCCTTCTCGAAGACAGACATTCGTCTGATCTGGGATTCTCCGGACGAACGCTACTCGATCGAGGCGTTCCTCGAGAACATCGAAGACTCGGACGTTCTGGCGCGCGGCAATAACAACAGCGACGATATCGTTCAGACGTCGTACCTGTACCCGAAAAACTACGGCATCAAGTTCAAGGCACGCTTCTTCTAGAACGTGCTTCGGCGTGGGTTGGATAAAGTGAGGGGGCTTCGGCCCCTTCATTTTTTTGGAAACCTCTTTTTGGGGCCGCTTAATGAGACGTAGACAATTTCTGCAACTGAGCGCAGCTGTTACTGCTGCTGTTTCTGCGCAAGTTCCTGGTGCTGCAAGGAGTGATGAAAACTCCTCGGCGCGACTCACCTCGGCGTGGCGACCCCGCGAGGGCATCCGAAAACCCAATATCGTAATCGCAGTTCTCGATGACGTCGGTTTCGGTGACCTGGGCTGCTATGGCGCGGAGCATACGACCACCGCGATCGATTCTTTGGCTGCGACCGGCGTCCGATTCAACAATTTCCATGTCACGGCGCTGTGCGCGCCAACACGCGCTTGCCTGTTGACGGGCCGTAATGCGCATGCAGCGGGCGTCGGTAACATCGCCGAGTGGGGGCGTGACCACCCGGGCTATCACGGCTGGATTCGAAAAGACGCCGCAACACTGGCGGAGCATTTGCGAACAGACAAGTACACGACATTGGCCACGGGTAAGTGGCATTTGTCGGCCATTCATGATCAAAACGGCAGCGGCCCCTATGACCATTGGCCGGTGGGGCGCGGTTTCGATCGCTGGTACGGCTTTCACGGAAACGCCATGGATCACTGGCATCCGGAAATGTTTGAGAACACCGTCGCCGCCTACCCTGAAAAGGACGCTGATTATCACCTGAGCACAGATCTCGTAGATCGATCTATCCACTACATAGAGGATCACCTCGCCGCTACCCCTGATAATCCTTTTCTTCTGTACCTTGCATTTGGCGCCTGCCATTTTCCGTTGCACGCACCGGCGGACGACATTCGGCGACATCGTGGACGGTACGATGCCGGCTGGGATACGATTCGACGCCAACGTTTCGAACGCCAGCAGCAAATCGGAATAATTCCTGATGGCACACAGCTGGCGCCGCGGAATTCGAATGTGCCCGCGTGGTCAGACTTAAGCGATGAACAGCGGAAGATCGCTGCCCGGGGCCAGGAAGTGTACGCGGCATTTCTCGAACATACCGACAATCAGCTCGCCCGACTGTTCGATTTCCTGAAAGCCGAAAATGAGTTCGACGATACGATCGTGATCGTCATGTCCGATAACGGTGCCGCCGGCGGCGGAGGTTCCGTTGAGGGAATTCTCGACGTACGCAGAAATGCATACTATGAAAAAGAAACGCTGCAGGAGTTGACCGAGCGCCTCGACGCATTGGGTAGCGACGACTCCTACGGAATGTACTCCAGTGGTTGGGCGCAGGCTGGCAATACACCGCTGAAATGGTACAAGGCAGATACCTACGGTGGCGGAACTCGCGCTCCGTTGATTGTTAGTTGGCCCAACGGCCAGATCGGTTCCGAGCGCATTAACGATCAGTATCACCACGTCATCGACGTCGTTCCAAGTCTGTTCGAGATGATCAACAAACCAGCGCCGAGCAGGATCCCGGATCAAGACGTCTTGCCAATTCAGGGAACAAGCTTCGCCTATTCATTCGACGAACCTGCAGCGCCAACGAACAAGGTGGTCCAGTATTTCGAAACTGCCGGAGACCGCGCAATCTGGGTGGATGGTTGGAAAGCGGTAACAAAACACGTAGCTGGCGACTCTTACGAATCGGACGTCTGGGAACTCTACAACACCGCTCAAGACTTTTCTGAAATCAATGATCTGGCATCTGCGAACCCGCAGCGACTAGGCAAGCTCGTCGATCTTTGGCACCAGGAAGCAATACGCGACAACGTCCTGCCAATGGAAGACGATTTGCTCACGCTGTATGAGAATGTCGTTCCGAAGGCGCGGCCGCGCTACACGTTTTATCCCGGCATGACGCGCCTGGATCGCCTGAGCGCACCGGATATCTACACATACAATGGCAAATTTAGTGCCGACGTGATTCTTGACAACAGTCGCGCCGGAGGCGTGATTTTGGCGTCGGGCGACAGCGGGGCCGGCTACGAATTCTTCATGCAGGATGGTTACCTCGTATTCGTTTATGTGTACACACGCTTTCAGCGCTATACACTCAAGTCGCCCAAGCGCGTCAAATCGGGGAGATCTGTACTTGGATTACAGTTCGACAAGAGCGGTACCAGCAGCGCCGACGTTAGTATGTTGATCAACGACACGAAAGTTGCATCTATTGAGCTGCCAAGAATGTGGCAGGTATTTGCTCCTAATTCAGGCATTCGCTGCGGCGAAAATCGACACGCACCGATAAGCCGTGACTACGACGCCCCGTTTGTTTTCGATCAGACGCTCGAGCGCGTCGTCGTTGAACTGGACCTCAAGGGAAAAACTGGCTGATGTACAGGTTCAGGTCGCAATGAACGTGCCAGACTCAGGAATTTCTGCAGAACTTCTGGAGACGATGCGGCAATGCGATACGCCAACCATCTGCAATGCGATCGAGGTTGCACAGGGCGAACGCGGATTTGCAGGTTTCACCAGGGCAACGATGTTGTGCTCTGCGCCTGACGACGGCCCTGTTGTTGGTTTTGCCAGAACGGCGAAGATTGCAGGAAGAAATCCGCCCGATGAAACACAGGAAGAAATCACGGCGCGTCGCATGGCGTATTTTCGATCGATGGCGGCCGGGCCCCGCCCGGCGATAGCCGTTATTGAGGATATGGATCACCCGGATTGCATCGCAGCCTGGTGGGGTGAGGTCCATTCAGCTGTGCATAAAGGTCTGGGGGTGTCCGGCGCACTTACGAATGGCGTGATGCGAGATCTGGGCGATCTGGAGCCAGGATTCCCCGTGATTGCAGGATCCGTTGGACCCAGCCACGGCTTTGTTCATGTTCGCGAAATCGGCAGTCAGGTCAAGATTTTCGGGATGAGTGTCGACCAGGATGATCTCGTACATGCCGACCGGCATGGTGCGCTGGTTGTCCCAGCCGATGTCATTCCGAGATTGGGTTCAGCCATCGAAAAACTGCTATCTACCGAGCAGATCATTCTCGGGCCTGCGCGCGATAGCGGATTCGATATCCAGAAGCTGGAAACGGCGTGGGCCAAGTTTGAGAAGGCACGAACCTGATCGTATCAGTCCAGTCTGCGCAGCTCTCGCAGACGACCGAGTATGTCCAGACCCTGCATATTCAGATAGTGCAGCAGGTCTATGAAGACCCAGTTTTCCGCCAGCTTGTCGCCGTCTCGCCGATAGATGTCAACGACCCGCATATCCGCCTTGACTTCGTTGCCCGGCAGGCCAAGAAAGCCGCCGGTTGGCGTATTCGTCAAATTGGCCCAGCCGAAGAAGCCTGCGTAGTTGCCCTCCGCGAACCGCGCAATGTGGCCATTAAAGACTTTGTCTTTTATGTGCCGCCGAAACGGATACTGATGTTGTTCCTGGTAACGCGGAATGGTGTAAGTCGCGCCGATTCCCGTGGGCCCGTACCAGATCATGTCGTCGTGCCATGTTTCCGCGAGTAATTCTGGCGGGCAGTCGTGAGCATCGCCCACGTTGAGCGTGCTCAGATCGGCTATCATCCGGTTTACAAGTGCCTTTGTTCGCTCGCCTTCTTCAGATGACTGCGGATCGAGCAGAATTCCGTCGTGCGTTCGTGGCCCCGGATGCAGGAACGCGGCACCCGTCTGCGGCGGCAACGGATTGTGTCCGGCTTGCTGCATGACGCTGATGACGTCACAGAAAAAGGCTGACTCGGCAACCTGATCGCCGTCCACCCGATGAAACTCCGCATAACGCAGAAACGCCATCTTGTTTGTCGGTGGAATCCCAAGCCAATCAGCATCGAAAAGGCCCATCATATGACCCATGCTGGCAACCCAGACTGTCTTCCCGTCGTCGACGTCGTTGAGACCAGCCATGAAAACGTCTTCGCGACGCTGCAGCGACGTAAATGATCGCCGGAGAGGCATCCAGAACACATCCACAGCAGCTTCGGCACCGTGTTGCTCATAGAACGGATGCATGCCGCGCCAAAAATAGTCGGGCGATGTGCGCTGGCTCAATACTTCGGCAAGGTCGCTGTCGTCAGCCGCATCAAAAGCAGCGTACAATTCGCGAACGGTGGCCTTCGCCGCCTGTAGCTTCTCCGTACTCATCAAAATTTGCCTGATCGCCTGCCTGAGACGGGTCATAGTATTGGATTTGACTTCGAATGCAATCCCTATTCTCGAGCACACTTGCTGAACCGCGTAATGGCACTGCCCTACTCTGCTGCGATCGGCGATCTCAGATTCGGCGGCAGCGTGCCAGCCGTCGCATGAAAAAAGCTCGTTGATGGACTTCACGCTTTACTGGTTCATGTTCCCGGTGTCGATCTGTGTCGCCACCTGCGCGATGCTGAGCGGCATCGGCGGCGCCGCTTTGTTCACACCAATATTCGTGCTGCTGTTCCCGCTGCTCGGCCCGGAGTATGTGCTTGCCTCGACGTTCGCGGCAATCAGTACCGCCCTGCTCACCCAGACCTTTGGCTTTATCTCCGGCTTTGTCGGCTACTACCGTCGCCGCATGATCGACTTCGATCTTGCTCTGCGATTCATAAAGATCGCGGCGCCCGTTGCGGTTATAGGCGCCTTGGTCGCTCACAGGGTGAATGATGCGATCCTGATCGCGGCCTATGCGACTCTGGTCTTTATCCTGGCGATTGGCATGCTTTTCCTGCGCGGCCGTCGAGCGACGCGACCCAACTACGACTCTCCGAATCCACATCCGCATTTTCCGGCGCGCGATTTCGCCTTGACCGGCGTTGGCGCTTTTCTGACCGGCATGGTCTCCGTTGGTATCGGTGAGGTCATCGTCTCGCGACTGACGAAGCGCGGCGTTGCCGTCGGCACGGCGGCCGCCACCTCCGTCGCTATCGTAATGTTTACGATCCTGCTGGCCACCGCGACCCTGATCACACAACTGGTGCGAGATGGCGGCGTCGGCGCGATCCCATGGAACCTCATCTGCTACGAAGTCCCGGGCGTTGTGATCGGGGGTCAGATTGGACCGCGGCTGCAGGGACTTGTTTCGCAGCGCACGATGGAGCGTGCGATCGGCGCCCTCTTCATCTTCCTGGCCGTCGCGATGATGACTGTTGCCCTGAGGAAATTCGGTTTTCTTTGACGCCTGTCGGCTTTGCGTAGCCACTTGCGTGGGATAAACAGAGACTGACCCTGAGCCGCCAGCAGCGGTATTCAGACCAGGTGCTGGTCTATCTCGGTCTCGATCACCCGGCGGATGGGCCCTTCCATCAACTTCAGGGCGAAGCCAAGCCTTATCTCGATCTCGATGCTCTCCTCGGCTACATGCAGGTGGCCGTTCACGCCGTTGCCCGAGATCAGCAGGTAGTCGCCCTGCCAGGTCGAGGTCAGCCTGAACTGCTTGCACAAGTCTTCAGCGATCTCGTCGGCACGACGTTTCGCCTCCTCGTGGTCCAGCTTGTGGCTGCGTCTGAATTTCATGCAAATAAGTCTCTTGGGGGCCTGGGATTAGTGTGAACACCCTAATCCTAGCAGCTACGATTCGTTCATGGCAGACAACCCATTCAAAGGAGAATGACCATGGCTGGCAAGAAAGGTACTACAAAACGGAAAGTTAGCGACAAGAACGTCGCCGAACAGCTCGAGCACGCGTTCCTCGCCGGGCTCGGCGCATTATCGAATGCCCAGAAGGCAGGTGAAAAGACGTTTGACTCCCTCGTTAAGCAGGGCGAGCAGTTTCGTAAGAAAACCACGAAGCGGACCGAGTCCCTCATCGACAACGTACAGGACGCTATTCGCGACATGAGCGACGACGCCCAGTCGAAAGCGACCGGCCTACTCGACCAGGTTCGCGACAAGTCCAACATCAGCAAACTACAGGGCGCGTTTGATACCCGAGTCGCTGACGCAATGGACCGCTTGCACGTTCCGAGCAAGAACGACGTCGACAAGATCAACAAGAAACTGAACAAGATCTTGAGAGCGCTGGACGAAAAGCCCAAAGCTGCGCCGAAAAAACCGGCTGTAAAGAAAGCGAAGCCGGCAAAGAAAGTGGCTGCGAAAGTTTCGACGAAGAAAGTTTCGACGAAGAAAGCCCCGGCAAAGAAAGTAACGGCGAAAAGAGTTAGCAAAAAGAAGGTCAGCGCAACGGCGAAGAAAGCCGCTTGATACCTGACCGCTTGGGAGAAATGAAATGACGAAGAAGAAAGTGACAACGAGAAAGAAAGTGACCAAGAAGGCGCAGCCGCAGTCGGTCTTTGACCGCCTGGAAAGCACCGTCGTCGGCAAGCCGATCAAGATCGTCAACCGGACGTTCCTGGCAAGCCTCGGACTGGTTTCCACGATGCAGACGGAATTCACGAAGTTCCAGTCTGACTTCGAGAAGACCTTTGAAAAGCTCGTAAAAGACGGTGAAAAAGCTCGCGCTCGTTATCGCGCAGGCGTCAAGGACTTCCGCGAGGACGTCAAGGACTTCGGCGAAGACGTTAAAGACTTCGGCGAGGACATCGTCGAAGAGGTAGTCGAAGCTAAGGACCGTGTCGTTGAGAAAGTAGAGTCTGTCGTCGCTAAGTAGCGGCACGGAGCTTTTTCGACCTGAGGGGGCCGCGACTGCGGCCCCTTTTTTATTGCTTATACCTTGTAGTACGCGGCCAGTTCCGAAAGCTGCTCCGCAGCGCTCTCGCTGACGAACGGTTTGAGAACGTTCAACACCGATCCGGCAATACGCAACGACGAATCATCCGAGCTGGGAGACGAATCAGTGAGCGTATCGAACTTCTCGGAAAACAAGGCGATCACCGCAAGGTTTCGACTCACAAGACGGGCGTCGATGCTACCCAGCCGAATCACACCGCTTCCGGCCATGGCGTGCAGATTGAGTTCGAACGAGGCAGTGATCGCCCGTGCGAAGTGTTTCAGCGCGATTCTGACCTTAGGGTATTCGACCGCCAGCGATTCCATATCCCTCAGCAGGAAACGGTAAGCCGCCGTCAGCTCCAGCAATCTGTGCAGGAATACCCAGAAATCATCGAGCGAGCCATGCGTATCCTCCGGTGGCTGCAGAACCCGGCGCGCGTCCGCCTGAAACTCGGCGAGCAACGCCTCCACGAGATCCGACTTTTTGTGAAAATGGTAATACAGGTTTCCCGGGCTGATATCGACCGCGTCGGCAATCTCGTTCGTCGTCGTATTCGGTTCGCCCTGCTCATTAAATAGCAGCAGGCTGGAAACGAGAATTCGGGTGCGGGTGTCGGCTTTCATGCCCCAAACATGGGGGATATCGGTCGCAGAATCAATGCGCTGCTCAGCGTACGTAAATCTCCCTATCCGGCTTCACTAATTACCGTATTGAGATTCGCACCCACATAGAGAGAATACCCATCAGATAATTAGAATATCCTAATGTTAGGGATTCTCAATAAGCCAGGACTGTCGTTTAAGCAAGACCATGAAGCGCTCATCAACAAAAAGCGCGCTCGCCCTAGCAGTTCCCGCTCCGGATTCCCCCGGGCATATTCTCCTCCTGAACCTGCCCGACCCCCTGTTTTCTCACTCACGTTGGGAGTCACCATCATGAAACTCTTTTGGCAAGGCTTTTCTCCACCTGCCGTTATCGCGCTCGCCTTTGTGGCGGCTTTCGGGCTTTCGGCCTGTGACGGCGACGATGGCGCTGCGGGCGCTGCCGGTGCGAATGGTACCGCCGGTATCGACGGTACCGATGGTACCGATGGCTTCAGCTGCTGGGACCTTAACCAGAACGGTATTGGTGATCTGCCTGACGAAGACCTTAACGGTGACGGTGTAGTCGATACGCTGGACTGCAATGCGCTGGCGAGCGGTGCCTACCAGGCGGCACAACTGCACAAAGGCTATTTCACCGAACATGCTTACGAGGGCACGAAGTCCTGCCTGAACTGCCACGGCAAGATCGCCGATGACGTAATAACGACCGGCCACTTCAAGTGGGAGGGCGTCTCGTCCAATATCGAAAATTTCGAGGGTGGAATTCACGGCAAGAAAGACATCATTAATAACTTCTGTATCGCAATCCCGTCTAACGAAGGTCGCTGCACGCAGTGTCACATCGGCTATGACTACAAAGACGCGACGTATGACTTCTCGAATCCGGACAGCGTCGACTGCCTCGTTTGCCACGACCAGACCGGCACATACTCGAAAGCACCAACCACGGCTGGCCTGCCAGCCGCCGGCGTTGATTTGTCACTCGTCGCCCAAAGCGTCGCCGAGAATTCCGGTATGCCGACAATTGACAACTGCATCGACTGCCACGCGTTGGCTGGCGGCGGAGACAACGTCAAGCACGGCGACCTGAGCCTGTCACTGGCCGATACGACGCGTGACTTCGATGTTCATATGGGCACCGACGGCGGCAACCTCGAATGTGTTGCATGTCACCAGGTCAAACGTGATACCGACGGTAACCTGCTATCGCACGGAATCGGTGGTATGCCGTATCACTCCGTTGATGAAGGCGTGATGAAGCAATGTGACGACTGCCATGGCGATCGATTCAACATCCACATCGGAACCACTGTTGAGCCGGTCATTGCTCTTGCAGGGCACGACAAACTCGCCTGCCAGGTCTGTCACATTCCTGCGTTCGCACGTAATACGTCTACCAAGGTGGAGTGGTATTGGGAAGACGCAGGCCAGAATATCGACCCGATACCGGTGGACCCCGCTACGGGCCGCCCGACGTATGACAAGAAGAAAGGCACATTTGTCTGGGCGAATGACGTCAGGCCAACGCTGCGCTTCTTCAATGGCAAATACAGCAAATTCCTGATCGGCGACAACGATACTTACAGCACGTTGCCGGCAATGCTTGCTGAGCCCCAGGGCGACTACACCGATACGGATGCCATGATCTATCCGTTCAAGAAAATGATCGGTAATCAACCTGCCGACGCAGTGAACCAGACGATGCTGGTACCGCACCTGTTCGGTATGGCAGGCGGCCCCAATCCCTACTGGGGAGTCTTCGACTGGAACCTCGCGCTCGTTGACGGCGCGACGATTACTGGCCAAC
>CAVXCX010000010.1:0-35717 GCA_963760395.1 uncultured Gammaproteobacteria bacterium | reverse complement strand
CACGCGACAGGCTCGGCATGAAATCGGCGATCGGCCGGGTCACCGTATTCCTGCGCGCATTCTGCGCACAAGGGAAAGCGCGCCATGCTGGTGTTAGCTCGATCATAGGGCAGCGCCTCAATCAGTGTGTAACGAGGCCCGCACTGCGTGCAATTAATAAACGGGTAGTTAAAACGACGATCTTCAGGATCAGTCAGCTCAGAGCGACAGTCGTCGCACATGAAATAGTCCGGCGGCACGAAAATCTGTGCGTTCGCATTCGCTGAACTGCTCGCAATCTCGAAGCTGTCGACCGGCGGAACGTCGATCCAGCCAAAGTCCGTGATTGCCGGACGCGACAACGGCGGCGCCTTCGCAATCAGGTCGTGACGAAACTGCTCGAGCTTGAGGGCGGGGCCGACCGCAACGACTTCAACTTCACCCAACTGATTTTGCACCGAGCCCTGCAATCCGTGCTCGATGGCAAGCCGGTAAACGAAGGGGCGAAAGCCGACGCCCTGCACATGGCCTTTGAGGGTTATTCGGGCGGCTGCAAGCTCCTGTCTCGCGCGCTTCGCCACATCAGCCAATGGCACTCCCCTTCTTGCGCCCTTCCCATTCGTTGTCACGATAACCGGCCGACCACCAGATTCTGCAGGCACCCTCATCCGATACCATGCACGGACCGATTGGCTTTCTTGGCGTACAGGCGGCGCCATAAAGTCGACATTGATTGGGATAGATTTTGCCCAACACGACCTTGGCACAGTCGCATCCGGGCGGCATTTCACCGACCCGCTTGCGGGACTCGTCGGCATAAGAGCGGAATTGCTTGCGCGCGTCATTCGCCGCATAGGCTTCGCGAAGTGCGAAGCCGGACTTTGGAATGATGCCAATGCCGCGCCAGTTGGCATCCACGACCTCCATGACCTGCTGTAACTGCCGGCGCGCCTCGAGGTTGCCACCCGGTCTCACAACCTCGGGATAACAGTTGTCGAGAAAATGACGATTCTCATCGAGCTGTCGCAGCACGGAGTACATTGCCGCCAGCAGTGACTTCGGCGTGAAGCCTGCGACCGCAGCGGGAATGTCGTGTTTGTCCACGACGAACTGCCACTCCTCCGGACCCATGATGGTCGACACATGCCCCGGGGCTATCAGCGCATCAAAACCCGGCTCCCCGGAATCCAGCAACATTGCCACGGCGGGCCACGTAAGCCGACCCGACAACAGCACCAGGAGGTTCTCGGGCACACCTTCTGCCAGCATCGCGGCGACTGGCGCAGTCGTCGTTTCAAAACCCGCCGCGAAAAATACCACCGTTCGGCCCGGGTCCTCATTAGCGATACGCACCGCGTCGATGGGCGATGCAATCGGTCGAATATCCGCACCGGCCGCTTTGGCCTGCTCCAGCGAGCGCGGTTCGCGCTTCGGTGCGTTGACCGGAACACGCAGCATGTCGCCAAAAGCGACCAACGTAATGTCTTCGTGCAACGCAATCTGAATCGCCTCGTAGACGTCCTCTTCCGGGCAAATGCAGACGGGGCAGCCAGGCCCCGGAACAAGTTCGATATTGTCTGGCAGGATGCTGCGCAGCCCTGCAACAGAAATCGAACGCTCGTGCCCGCCACAAACATTCATGATGCGCACACGTCGCCCTGTCTGCAGCGCCTGCAGCGCTTTCAGTCGCTCGGCCGCGTCAAGGTTCAAACCGTGTCCCCGCTCGCCTGCCTTGGAGTATCAGACGACGTTCTGACTCTGGCGAGTTCGTCGTTAATCCACGCAAGCCACAAATCGATGTCGGTCCCGGCTCTCGCCGAAATGGTCATTACCGGCGCCTGGCTGGCGAGTTGCCGCAAGCACGACGTCGCGTACTCGGGATCGAAATCGTCAAGGACCTGCAGCAGGTCCGCTTTCGTTATGACGACCAGATCGGCAGCGCGGAACATAACCGGATATTTCGCCGGCTTGTCGTGGCCTTCGGGCGTCGATAGCAATGTGACGTTTAGATGCTGGCCAAGATCGAAGCTGGCAGGACAGACGAGATTGCCGACATTTTCAATGAATACGACGTCGACGTCGTCGAGATCGAGATCGTGCAGCGCGGAATGCACCATGTGCGCATCCAGATGACAGGCGCTACCGGTACTGATCTGTACAGCGGCTACGCCCTTGCTGCGAATGCGCTCCGCGTCGTTCTCCGTTTCCAGATCGCCCTCGATGACCGCCACTTGCAGCGCGCCGCCCAACGCATCGATGGTCGCTTCCAGAAGCGCCGTCTTGCCCGCGCCCGGCGATGACATGAGGTTTATGGCCAGCACATTGTGACGAGCGAAATGCTCGCGATTGTGCGCGGCCTGGTGATCGTTGGCGTCGAGCAGTCCCTTCAGGACCTCGACCGACTCGTGGCCGGCCGATGTCGTCGCCAGGTGTCCGCCAGCGGCAACCAGATGCTCGTTACCCGGAGTTACGTTACAGCCGCAGGTGTCACACATCGCGTCGTCCTCGTATAATCGGCAGGCGACCGACTCAGGATTGGGCCGCCAGAATTTCGTCGAACATCGCCCAGGAATCAGCCGCATCCTGCTCCGAGACTTTCTGGATGGCGTATCCAACGTGCACCAGTATGTGGTCGCCGGGCTCCACGGTCTCGTGCTGAAGCATGAACAGGCTGACCTCGCGCTCTATGCCCTTGGCCTCGCAGGTGCATTGAAAGCCGTCAATTTTTGTTATTTTCATGGGTACAGCCAGGCACATAGGTGTACTCCGACATTGCATATGACTTGGCGCTAATATACTAAGTAACTGTCCCAGGTGGGAGCGTGGGATGCATCGAACCTGTAGGTAATAACGCCTACCCAGAGCCGGGAGAGGACAACATGCGACACCAAGCCCTTTTGAAATCAAAAACGACTGCGGTGGCCCGAAGCTGGCCGTTTTGCTCGGCTCTGCTGGGGGTGCTGTTGGTCGTTTTCCCGGCCCCTGGTGTCGCTGATGAGTCCCCGTCCGCCGCCGCCGGTTCGGCGACGGCGCTGACCAGCGGCTGTGCCGATTGTCACGGTGTTGACGGCCTTGCCCGCGAAAACCTGGATGCGCCGGTAATTGCCGGCATGCCCGCGGCTCATATCGAGGAAGCCATCTATGCGTACAGGGATGGCGCGCGGCAGTGTCGCTATGAACCGTTGATGTGCGAGACGGTACTGCATACCAGCGACGACCGTATCGCGGATCTTGCCGAACACTACGCCGGTCAGCGGCGCGGCCCCTCAAACGAGCCCTACGACGCCGAACTCGCCGCGAAAGGCGAAAAGATACATGAACAGAACTGTGCTCAGTGCCACGTGCGACCGGACGACCCGGAAGTCGCCGAGGCTCTCGGCATTCCATTGCACGGCCAAAGGGGCGTCTATATTCGTTACGCGCTGCAGTCCTACAAAGATGGGCGCCGTAAGAATCTTCTCGACGCTATGGGCGAAAAACTAAAACAGGTAGACTCCGACGGTATCGAAGCCCTGGTGAACTACTACGCCAGCTACTAGGAGTCGTTCAATGCACCATCTGAAGCACGGCATCGCCGCCGTTTTGTTCTTTATTGCCCCGATTTTGTGGGCGGCAGACGACGTCACCCTGATCCATGCGGGCGAACTTCTGGCCGTGCCGGGCGAATCTCCTTTAAGGAACCGGACGATCGTGATCGAGGGCGATCGTATCGTCGACATACGCGCGGGCTTTGTCAGCGCGGACAGTTTCGAGGACGGCGCTGACGTTATCGACCTCCGCAACAAGTTTGTCCTGCCGGGGCTCATGGATATGCACGTTCATTTGCAGGGCGAGCTGGGCCCGAACAATGATCGCGACGCCTTGAAAATGTCGGATCAGTTAATGCAGATGCGTAGCCTCTACTACGCAATGAATACGCTCAAGGCGGGATTTACCACGGTGCGCGATGTCGGTTCATCGGCACAGGAAATGTATGCCATGCGCGATGCCATTAACAATGGCTGGATCGACGGTCCCCGGATCATAGCGGCCGGTGGCGTCGGCATTACCGGCGGACACGCAGACATCAGCGGCGTAAGCCCGAACCTGATGGAAATCTATACCTCTGCGAATGTCTGTGACGGCCCCTACGACTGTCGACGCGCTGCGAGAAACGCGATCAAGTATGGCGCGGACCTGGTAAAGATTACTTCTACCGGCGGCGTAATGACTGACCGCGCTACTGGCACGGGACAACAGATGGAAATGGATGAACTCCGGGAAGTTGTTCAGGCGGCTGCCCGCATGGGACGCAAGGTTGCTTCGCACGCGCATCACGAAGACGGCATCGTCGCCGCACTCGAAGCGGGCGTTGCCAGCATCGAGCACGGCTCCTATACCGGACCTCGCGCGATCAAACTTTTCAAGGAGACCGGCGCCTACCTGGTACCGACTTTGCTGGCCGGCAAGACGGTCGCGGCAATGGCCGTCGAAGCAGATTTCATGAGTGACGCTGTCAGGGAAAAGGCGATACGTGTTGGCAACGATATGGCTGGCAGTTTCGAAAAGGCACACAAGGCGGGCGTTAATATCGCCTACGGAACCGACAGCGGTATTTCGCCACATGGCACCAACGCCGAGGAGGCTGTGCTCATGGCCGAAGCCGGCATGTCACCGATGGATATCATTGTTTCGGCGACCATCAATGCCGCGGATCTTATCGATATGTCGGATTCGATAGGTACGATCGAGGATGGCAAGTTCGCGGACATTATCGCCGTCGACCGTTCTCCGCTGGAGAATATCGAGGAGCTGCTCGATGTCGATTTTGTCATGAAAGGCGGCAAGGTCTACAAGCAGTAGCGCCCCCTTCATGCCGGCAATGAAACCCAGCACGCTGCGTATCGGTTACCGATACCGTCCCAAGCGACTTGCGCCAACATACGACGCGATCGTTATCGGCTCCGGGATGGGCGGGCTCACAACCGCGGCACTTCTCAGTGAACTCGGCAAACGCGTCTGCGTACTTGAGCAGCACTACACGGCCGGCGGCTACACACACTCCTATGAGCGCAACGGCTACGAATGGGATGTCGGCGTGCACTATATTGGCGATGTCGGCGCGCAGACACAGACTCGGCGCATGTTCGACTTTCTCTCGTCTGGCAAGCTCGAATGGGCGCCGATGGATGCCGAGTACGATCGTTTCTATGTCGGTGACAAGGTCTTCAACGCGATCGCCGGCAAGCAGGCATTTCGAGACAACCTGCTGCGGCAGTTTCCGAACGAGCAGCAGGCTATCGACGACTATATGACGTTGCTTGCCAGCACGGGGAGTGCGTTGTCAGCGTTCGGCATGGGACGAGCGCTCAAGCCTTGGCAACAGGCGCTCGCCAAGCCATACCTGAAGTGGAAGACGCCCGCGTTATTTTTCCGCAACACCTACGATGTCCTGAGTGAGCTCACCAACGACCAGGAACTGATCGCCGTCTTGTGTGGCCAGTGGGGCGATATGGGTTTGCCGCCGAAACGATCGACGTTCATGGTGCATGCGATGATCGCGCGCCATTACCTGTACGGTGGCTACTATCCGGTTGGTGGCGCGTGGAAAATCGCCGATAGCATAATTCCGAAGATCCAGAGTACCGGCGGCGAGGTGTTTACGTATGCCGAGGTCAGCGAAATACTGGTAGAGGACGGCCGGGTCCGCGGTGTGCGCATGAAAGACGGCCACCGTATTGACTGCGAATGCGTCATATCGTCGGCGGGCGTCGAAAATACATTCAGGCACTTGTTGCCAGAAACTGTGGTCGCGAACAGCGGCTATGAGACAAAGCTCGAACACGTGAAACCCAGTTTCGCGCACCTCGGCGTCTATATCGGCCTGAAAGAAACCGCCGAAGAACTTGGTTTGCCAAAAACGAACTTCTGGATCTATCCGGGCAGTGACTATGACGCCGCGGTCGAGGCATTCCTCGCAGACCACGAGGCGCCCTTCCCTGTTGTCTACATTTCATTTCCCTCGGCGAAAGACCCGGACTACCTGAATCGGCATCCTGGTACGGCAACGATTGAGATTGTGGCGCCAGCGCCATACGAGTGGTTTGCCCAATGGCAGGATACGACCTGGGGAAAACGCGGCGACGACTATGACGCATTCAAGAACGAGCTCGGCGAGCGCCTGATGGCGCATCTGTACGACAAGCTGCCGCAGCTTCGTGACAAAGTCGATTACTACGAGGTCTCCACGCCGCTATCCACAAACTGGTTTGGCGGCTACCACCAGGGCGAGCTTTATGGTCTGGAGCATACGGCCGAGCGCATGCAACAAGAGTGGCTGCGCCCGCAGACGAAGATTCCGGGACTCTGGCTTACTGGTCAGGACACGCTGACCTGTGGCGTTACCGGCGCCATGATGGCCGGCATGCTAACAACGACGAGCATGGTCGGCCCGCGCAAAATGGCGCCCCTCATGAAGCGCATTTACGGCTAGCGCACGTACTCGGTCTCAGGCGTGCACGACCAGAACGTCGCAAGGCAGGTGGTCAAGGGTTTTCGCCGCCGTGCTGCCCAGGATACGTTGCTGCAGCCCGGACCTCGCCAGCGCACCCATGACGACCAGGCTTGCACCATTAGCGCGTGCGAACGTCGGCAGTAATTCGTGTGTCCGCCCTGGAAGTTGATGGACGGCTTTGGCGTCGATCCCACATTCCTTCGCCAGGCTATCCAGTGCGTCGCGGTGCTCTTGCTTGATTTTCTTGTCCAGTTTGGTGGTGATGAGTTTTTCCGGCTTAATTCTCCAGGTCACGCGCGCGCCTATCTCCTCGAGCCTCTGGTAGCTGTGAAATAGCAGCAGCTTGCCACCGCACTTATCGATGAGCTTCTGAGCGCTCTTGATAATCTCGTGATCCAGCCTGGCAGTCTTGTCGTGAGTGTGGACAGGGTCAACGGCCGCGACGACGACAGGCGAATCCTTCCAGTCGAAAGGCTTCACGAACCACAGCGGGCGTTCCAGTTTGCGTATAAGTTGCCAATCAGTATGGGCCAATGAAGCACGCTCGGAAGGGCTGTGATAGTTGGTGCCCTTGACAACAAAGTACGCGTCGCACGACTCCGCTTTGTCGACAATCGCGTTCGCCTCCGGGCGCTCGGTCGACACGCTCGTGCGAACCGTAACACCCTGCTCTTCAGCCGATGCGGCCAGCTGATGCAGCATGGCCTCCTGCTCGTTACTGATGGAGTCGGCCAGCATCTGCATCTCCAGCAGATAAACGACACTGTCGCCGAGATAATTCGTGGTGGGCTCGCTCAATACGAGCTCAAGGTCAGAACCGAAGAGTTTCGCGAGCCAAGTCGCCCGCGCGACGACAACCTCCGGGTTATTGTCGAACTCGACTACACACAGGATCGGGTTTGCCATGATCGTCTCCTCGCAACCGTGCAACAGTAGTGTAATCCCCTTGAGGCCAGGGTGCACTGCGTAGAACTACGACTTCCCACTGCTTGTCAAAACACGAAAAACCGCTGAACGTCTGCGGGTTAGTGGTAATTTACGGGTTCTGCACACTTGAGCCATTAACGATGCAACTCTCCTCCTCCTGTCGTATTCGCCGTCGTCCTTGCGGCCGGCACTTCTTCCCGGTTCGGCGCAACCAAGCAGATCGCCGAGTTGGACGGCGTGCCGCTGGTGCGGCGAGCTGTGAGGACCGCCACCCAGGTGTGTGGGGAGCGCGTGATCACAGTCATCGGACATGACGCTGCGAGCGTGTTGCACGCCATGAACGCGGACACCGGTTTCCTGGTCGTCAACGAGGCCTACGAGTCAGGGCTGGGGAGCAGTATTGCGGCGGCCGCGCGTGCGTGTCCGCCGCAGACCGATGCCCTGCTGGTGCTATTGGCTGACGCGCCGCAGATTACGCCTGAGCATTTGCAGTCGTTGTTGCAGCACTGGTCGGGTGCGCACAACGAGATTGTCGCGACGACCTTCGCCGATACCGAGGGGCCACCCGTTTTACTGCCGCGGGACACTATTGACGATCTTCGCGAACTGACGGGCGATTCCGGTGCCCGCGCACTCTTCCGGGATTCACGTTTTCGACTAAAGACCGTCCGCTGCGAGGCGGCCGCCATCGACATTGATACACCGGCCGACCTGGCGGCACTGGGTCAGTCGCGCTGATTCAGGTATTGCTGCATCTCGGCAATAATAGACAACGCAATGGGCCCGGGACCGCGACCGCCGAGATCGATGCCCGCCGGTCCGTGCAGGCGGTCACGCAGTGCCCTTCCCTCGTCACCGAGCTCGGTCACAAGACGTTCACGGCGCCCAATCGGACCCAGCAGTCCAACATAGCCGATAGTGGATACTGCAAGTTGCCGTAGATAAGACCGGTCACTTGCGAGGTGATGGCTCATGACGATAGCCAGATCGAACTCGTCCAGCACGACCTGCCCGGCGAGCTCCTCAACCGGACAGCAGATCACACGACTGGAGCGCGGCAGCTTGCGGCTCTCGATGTAGGTGGGACGGTGGTCGCAAACTGTGCATCGCCAACCCAGTTCATCTGCAATTCGAACCACTGGCTCGGCATCCGGCCCGGCTCCGAGTACCAGCATCGCCGGGGGTGGCGCGATTCGTGTGAATAGCACCGTGCAGTGACCGCCGGTCGTCTCGACCTCGCTGATCGATGCCGTTGCGCTCTCGGACAGTTTGTCTTCAATCGCATCGGCGGGCGCCTCACCGATGCCGAAACAGCGTCTACCACCGTCCTGTGAAAGCAACGACGCGCCGACGCTGATTGTCGAAGTCTCGGTGCTGATCACGAGCGCCATATTGGCGGTACTGCCCTTGCCGATGATGTCTGCAATGGCAGCAAACGGTTGATAATTATTTTCGCGCGTGATGAGCTGCAGCAGCACTCGCATCGTGCCGTCGCAGCCAACACCCAGGCCCCAGAGCTCATCATCGGCTCCCAGGTCGTAGCTGGCGGTTTCCGCGACGCCGCTTTCGATGACGCGACGCGCGCGTTCAACAAGATCACCTTCCAGGCAACCACCGGACAACATGCCGCAAAAATTTCCGGCGCTATCGATGAGCATCTGCCCGCCTGCTTTGCTGTAGGTCGAGCCAACGGTCTCGTAGACGGTCGCAAGCACCATCGGCTGGCCGCGTGAAGAACGCGCATTGAAGAACTGCAGCAGGTTCATGGCTGGCTGAACAGGCCGACGTACAGGAGCCGCAGCGCGGTCACCGTGACCAGCACCCTGAAAACCGTGCGAAACAGCGCTTCCGAAATTCGGTCGACGATCATCTTGCCGATCCAGGTGCCGAGAAAGGCCGCGGCAATCGCGAAGACAATAATCTGCAAATACGGTCCATAGTCGAATCCGTTCAGCGTGTAGCCGGATATCTTGAAGATACCCATGCCTGTAAGACTGGCGGCCATGGTAGCAACGATCTGTCGTTTTTTTAGTCCCGTATGGAGAATGACGGCGTGCAACAGAGCACCGTACGCGAACAGCGTCGACAACAGGGAGTGTATGAATCCAACGATCGCCCAGGGATGTTTGAGCCTGGGTCGCCAGCGAACCTGGGGCAGCCAGATCGCAAACAACATCACGATACTGATCGCCGTGGCGATGATGCTGTCCGGAAGCTCAACGTAGATTCGTGAGCCTATCGCCACGGCGAAGACGCTGCCGACCAGAAACGGGCCGGCGATCTTCCAGTCAATGTCTCGCCAGAAAAACAACGTGCGGGATGATGTCGAGCCAATGAGCAAGGTAGAGTGAATCGGCACAATTGCGCTAACCGGCAGTACGAAGCTGGTCACGGCAAGAATGATCAGCGCGCCACCGGCGGAGAACGCCGCATTCACGAGGGCGGCGATGAAGCTGCCGGCGACTATGATGTAGAAAGTAGTATCGAATTCTGGCACGCGCTATTCGGTGCCCCACTTAGTCTCAACGTGAATTCCGATAGTCCTTAGAAAGGCGCTCGGCAAGATACCGCCGGCAGAGACGACAACGGCATCATTAGCGATTTCCTCCAACTTGTCCTCGTGAGCAATCTCCACCGCGCCCTCGCGGATCGACTTTACGTTCGAACTGAACAGGACGCGCAGGCGTCCGTTGGCCGCCATCTCCTCGACACGCTGTCGGTTTTTTGGCTTGGCACGTGAAAACGCCTCGGAACGATACGATAAAGTAACAGTCGTGCCGGGCTCTTCCGCGATCGTGGTCGCAGCCTCCAGCGCGCTGTCACCTCCACCAACGACAAGGACATGCTGGTTTTTGTGTTGCGCCGGATCGATCACACGATACACAACCTTGGTCATCTCCTCGCCCGCCACACCCAGCTTTCGAGGAGACCCGCGTCGACCAATGGCCAGTAGCACGGTCCTGGCATTGTAATTTCGCTTGCTTGTTTTTACGACGAAACCGCCGTTCGGGGCGGGCTCGACCGTCTCAACGTTCTCGCCATAATTAATGACGATGCCGGTCTTTTTTTCGACCTCGCGCCAGAAATCAATGAGTTCTTCCTTCTGCACTTCCTTGAAGCTCATTTTTCCTACGATGGGCAGGACAGCGGGCTGGGTCATTACAAGTTTGCGGCGCGGGAAGTGCGCAACGGTTCCGCCTAATTCCTCCTGCTCGATCGTCGCGTACTTCAGTTTCGACTCGGTTGCTGCGAGCGTCGCACAAAGACCGGCAGGCCCGGCGCCAATGATGACGATATCGAGTGCGTTCTTATGGGGCGTTTGCAGGAGCTTCCCTAATGGACACCATCGCCTGCCGACCCTGCTCGACGGCGTTCTTGATGAGCCCCATACCTCCGAGTTCGCCAGCAATGAATACGCCCGGCACATTGGTTTGAAAATCCGGGTTTACGCGTGGAATATCGATGCCGCGCGTGGACGTGCCGAATACGAGTGTTATTGCGTTGGCAGGACATACGTCTTTACACGCACCGTGCCCTATACAATTGGTAGGACCGACGAGAACGGCTTTCTTCCGGATCATTCCGAGCACTTGGTGCGAACCCTGCTCGGGGCATGCTGCGACACAGTTGCCGCAGCCAATACACTTGTTGGGATCGATCTCCGGATGCAGCGTTGGAGGTTCAATCATGCCCTCTTCGGTCGCCGTCTTCAGCGCTGCGAGACCGGTGGACTCCTTACGTCCGTGAGCACGCAAATACCATAGCAGGATCAGCAGAACCGGCACGACGTAAAGCAGGATTTGGAGAATATTACTCAAGGATTCTTTCTATTTTGCGCAAGCAGAAGCGAAGAATACGACCACGCACTTTTCTTAGTGTGACAAAGCTCACAAATTGTCGCTCCTGATTGCCGGCGGCCTTCGTCCGGGCGCCAAGAATTACAGTGCTCAATTTATCCTGCGCATTACGACGGCGAATATTGAATTTCATAGTCTTTTCACATAACGACGCCCCAAAAGCAACGCAAAATCGGACTTTGGCGAGTAACAGCGGCAAGAAAACGACAGCAGATCCCCTACTTCCATCCATCGACAGACCTGCAGTTTCAACGCGATATACGCAATCGCTAGCTTATGTCTGTGAACGACGACACTTACAGACTCATGCCAAAACAGCACAATTTGCGTATGCGTCGCGCGGGCGCGCCTTTGCACAACCGGAATATCAGAATCCGAGACTTTTCTTCCCAGGAACGGGAACCTTTCGAAGCCGAATTTCGTGTTTGTATTAATGAGAGGTGCCGTCTGCTGACTCTCACCGACTTGGGTTTCAAACGAATATGTCTGCTGTATTTTGGATTGCCACGATTGTCATGGCGACGCTGGCCTTTGGCTTCGTCGCGCCACCGCTGATGCGAAACAATCGGCGATTTGGCCTTGTTGGCGTTGCCCTCGCATTGCCAGCATTTGCGGCCGGCCTGTACTGGCTGGTCGGCTCACCCCAAGCGGCCAGTATCAATCCACCCGCCGCCAGCGCGGCACCGGCCAGCCGCGACTCGAACATAAAATCAGGCAAGTCCGTCGGCTCGGTTGCCAGCATGACTGACGGGCTCGCAGCACGGCTGGTAGAGAACCCTGACGACGGCAAAAGCTGGTTGCTTCTCGCCAAGTCCTACCACCATTTGAAGAGGTTGCCAGAGGCCAGGGAGGCCTACGAGAAAGCTGTCGCTCTCGGCGAGTACGACGAAATGCTGGCTACATCTTTCGACGCCCCGGTTGCGGAAGAAACGGGAGCACGAATTTTCGGCAATGTGAAACTTTCCGAGCGGTCAAAGGCGATCGTCAAGCCAACCGATACGGTGTTTGTTTTCGCGCGTGCTGTAGGTGGGCCGCCGATGCCCGTTGCTGTGCTGCAGCGACCGGTTTCCGAGCTGCCGCTCGACTTTCTCCTGAATGACAGCCAGGCAATGTCCGCAGACATGAAGCTCTCAAACTTCGAGCGCGTCGTGGTCACGGCGCGAGTATCACGTTCGGGACGTGGCGACCGTTGCGCTACAAGATCTCGAAGCAAAATCCGAGCCGATCGTTGTTGCCGAAAACCGGCACCTAGATCTACTAATCGAATAATAAGGTCAATAATCGATGTTAGAAACAGCACTGAATATTCCGGCGGCGCAGACGGCGAGCTCTGAGACTGAGGCACGCCCGCCGCAACAGAAATCCCGCCGGTCATTCTATGGTTACACCTTCCTCCTTGCGGCACTTTGTGTCGGATGGCTCATCAAGGACCGGGGTTTAATCACGCCAGAAGACGGCGTCGGCTATTGGCTGGGCATTATCGGTGGATCTCTGATGCTGTTTTTGCTGCTCTATCCTGCCGGCAAGAAATCCGCGTTATTGCGCCGCCTTGGTCTTGTGAAACACTGGTTTCGCGTGCACATGATTTTCGGCCTTGTCGGACCATTGCTTATCCTCTACCACTGCAATTTCAGAGTGGACGCCATGAACAGCAAAGTGGCGTTTTACAGCATGCTCGCAGTGGCCATTAGCGGCATTATCGGCAAACACTTTTATGCTCGCATTCATCGGGGCCTGTACGGCAAACGCGCCGGAATCGAAGAGCTCAGAACTGAGATTTCGGAATCGCTGGAAAACAGCCGTGGACTAGCCGCGATTCTGCCCAGATTCATCAACGAGCTTCATGAAATATCGGCAGAACTTCTCGGCGACCAGTTCACCCGCAGTATCAGTATTCGGAAAAGTCTCTCGTGGACATTCAAATACTATGCCGTACGTGCGCGCCTCTATTTTTCGATTCGTCGCGAGCTACGCGCCCGCGCAGTAATTTCTGCCACTGTTCAGGCCAACACAAACAGCCTGCGGAAAGCTGCAAACGCCTATGCTGCGAAGCAGGTTCGCCTGATGCGACAAGTCGCGCAGATATCCTTTTATGAAAAACTTTTTTCCCTTTGGCACGTATTTCACATGCCGCTCTTTCTGGTTCTTGTGATATCGGCCCTCGTGCATGTCCTTGCAGTGCATATGTACTAGAAGGCTGATCGAGCAAAATGACCTGGCGGAGAAACATACGGTTCGGTGTAATGATGACAGCAGCTGTCTTTATAACTTCAATGGCTTCGGCGCAAGAGATCGAGACGGTCCTCATGCCTGGCAAAGTCATCGAAGGCCACGCCGACCTGGAGCCGGAATGCTCATCATGCCACGCCATGTTTGACAAATCGGCGCAGCGCCAGCTTTGCATGGACTGCCACGAGGATATCGGAGAAGACGTTGAATCCTCTACGGGCTACCACGGCCTGCACCCCGACGCCAGCAACGATAAGTGCGCGTCATGCCACACAGACCACGAAGGTCGGGACGCCGAAGTAGTCGTACTCGACGAGGACACCTTCGAGCACCAATTCACGGATTTCGAATTGCTTGGCGCACACCTGGAAGCCGAGTGCGCCGATTGTCATGTGCAGGACGAGAAACATCGCGACGCACAGTCCGATTGCGTTAGCTGTCATCTCGATGACAAGCCTCATGAAGATACGATGGATGACGATTGCGCCTCCTGTCACAAACCCACTGAATGGGCTGACACGAAGTTCGATCACGATACGACTGACTATCCTCTGCTTGGCAAGCATCAGGAGGCGGCGTGCCTGGACTGCCATGAGGACCGGACATTCCCTGCACCGCCAACGACCTGTTTCGGATGCCATGAAGCAGACGACGCGCATGATGGCCGCAGCGGTAATAAATGCGAGACCTGCCACAACCCAACGGACTGGCACGACTCAAGTTTCGACCATACCCGGGATACGGACTTTCCACTGGAAGGGAAGCACGCGGATGCATCTTGCGGCGACTGCCACTCGGAAAATCCCTTCGAGGACGAGATGGACATGAACTGTGTGTCCTGCCATCTCGAGGATGACGCACACGACGAACATCGCGGTGACCAGTGCGATACCTGTCACGTCAGCGTAGCGTGGGAAGAGCCAATCTTCGACCACAACGTCGATACCGATTACGAACTGCTGGGCGGGCATAAGGGTATTGCGTGCAACGACTGCCATGTCGACCCGATCTTCGAGGTCGAATTGCTAAGACAAGTTGCGATTCCTGCCATCTGGATGATGACCCCCATGAAGGCATGCTCGGTACGCAATGTGAAAGCTGTCATACCGAGGTTAACTGGCAGGACCCGGTTTTCTTCGACCATGACCTGACCCGATTCCCGTTGCATGGCAACCACGAGGAACAGGAATGTGATGGTTGCCACACAGGTCAGGCGTATGCGAATGAATCGGTCGACTGCGTTTCCTGTCACCGCGACGATGACACGCACAAAGGCAATATGGGTGACGGCTGTGATGCCTGTCATAACCCCGTCGCGTGGGAAATCTGGTCCTTTGATCACGACCTGCAGACCGACTTCCAGCTGGATGGCGCTCACGTCGAGGTCGGGTGCAACGACTGTCACCGTATGCCTCTTGTAAAAATCAAAGCCCTCGATGGAAGTTGCCGCGATTGTCATCGCGCCGACGACGTACACGACGGTGAATTCGGCGCCGACTGCGGGCGCTGCCACACCGCTGACTCATTTAAAGAAGTGAGGTCACTACAATGAATACCTCAACTCGAACGTCCCATTTCCCGATAGCTGCCGCCGCCCTGCTCTGGCGCTTGGTATTGGCTACGGCGGTCATTGTTGTGCTGCTCGCCCCTCATGACGCGTGGTCGCAGCAGACATTCGACCATTTCAGTACTGGCTTCATCCTCGATGGCGCACACTCAAATGTGACCTGCGAAGGCTGCCATATCGGCGGCACTTTTGGACCGACCAACCCCTCCTGCAACAGCTGTCACTCACAGAGTGGGCTCGTCAGGGCGTCGTCAAAGCCATCGAATCACGTGACGACCAGCGGCGAATGTTCAGACTGTCACATCACCGCAAACTGGGCCGTTGTTACGTTTATGGATCACTCGTCGATTACCGGCAGCTGCGGCAGCTGCCATAACGGCATTCAGGCTACGGGAAAAACGCCAACACATATTTCATCCAACGACCAGTGCGACGACTGCCACACCGTTTCCGCCTGGCTGCCGGCCGTCTTCGATCACGTCGGCATTGTTGGCAATTGCGTCAGCTGCCACAACGGCACCACGGCGACCGGCAAGAGCCCGACCCATGTACAGACGACGAATGTCTGCGAAGACTGTCATAGCACAGCAACCTTCGAGCCAGTCATTACTGTCGATCACACGCAGGTGCTGGGCACCTGTGGCTCCTGTCATGACGGCGTCACGGCTACGGGAAAGACTCCGAACCACATCACCAGCGGCATCAACTGCGACGATTGCCACTCGACCATTGGCTGGCTACCGGCGAATTTCGACCACGTAAATATCAGCGGTGACTGTGTCAGTTGCCACAACGGCACGGAGGCCGTCGGCAAGAATGTTACCCACATCCAGACCACCAACATCTGCGAGGACTGCCATACGACAAACGTATTCGCACCGGTGTTTACAGTCGATCACACGCAGGTCATCGGAGCTTGTGGCTCCTGTCATGATGGCGTTACGGCCACCGGCAAGACTCCAACGCACCTGGACACCAGCAATACGTGTGACGACTGCCACGCGACGACAGGCTGGGTGCCGGCAAACTTCAATCACGTAGACGTTGTCGGCAGCTGCGGTAGTTGCCATAACGGCACCGATTCGACGGGAAAGAATCCCACTCACATCACGACCACGGACGTGTGCGAGGACTGCCACAACACGACCGCGTTCGCGCCCGCGGATACGGTCGACCATACGCAGGTAACCGGTACCTGCGGATCTTGTCATGATGGATTCACGGCGACAGGGAAGAACCCGGACCACATTACAAGTGGCGATACCTGCGACGACTGTCATGCAACGACCGGATGGCTCCCCGCGAACTTCGATCACGTGAACATTATCGGCAATTGCATCGACTGCCATAACGGGGTGGAAGCAACGGGGAAGACCCCGACGCACATAACCACGACGGACGTCTGCGAGGACTGCCACAACACCAATGTGTTCGCGCCGGTATTTACCGTCGACCACACACAGGTCCTGGGCGCCTGCGGCTCCTGCCATGACGGCATTACGGCGACGGGCAAGCACCCGACGCATATCGATAGCAGCAATACCTGTGACGACTGCCATACCAGCAACGCCTGGCGGCCCGCCAACTTCGACCACGCAGGCATCGTCGGCAACTGCTTCAGTTGCCACAATGGTGTGGAAGCCACCGGCAAGACAGTGACCCACATTCAGACCAGCAACGTCTGCGAGGACTGTCACAACAGCAACGTCTGGGCGCCCGCCGATACCGTCGATCACACACAGGTTATTGGCAGTTGCGGTTCCTGTCATGACGGGCTTACCGCCACGGGCAAGAACCCCACCCACATTACGAGCGGCAATAACTGCGATGATTGCCATTCCACAACTGGCTGGGTCCCCGCGAACTTCGATCACGTCAATATCACGGGCGATTGCTTCAGCTGCCACAACGGCACCGAGGCCACCGGCAAGAACCTGACGCACATCCAGACCAGTAACGTGTGCGAGGACTGCCATACATCCAACGTATGGGTTCCCGTTTACACGGTTGATCACACCCAGGTAATTGGGACCTGTGGATCCTGCCACGATGGCAACATCGCGAGCGGTAAGGACCAGGATCACATTACGAGTGGTAACAACTGTGACGACTGCCATTCAACCACTGGCTGGCTGCCGGCGAATTTTGATCACGTCAACATCACCGGTAACTGTGCCAGCTGCCATAACGGCACGGATGCCACCGGCAAAAACCAGACACACATTCAATCAAGCAATGTCTGCGAAGACTGCCATACGTCGAACGTCTGGGATCCTGCCTATACGGTCGACCACACCCAGGTCCTCGGCAGCTGCGGCTCCTGTCATGATGGCGCGACCGCGACCGGCAAGCATCCGACGCACATTAGCAGCGGCAATAACTGCGATGACTGTCACACGACGGTTGCATGGACACCGGCGACCTTCGACCATGCCAACATCGTTGACAACTGCTCCAGTTGTCACAACGGCAGTGACGCAACGGGCAAGGGCCCGACGCATGTCCTGACGACGAACGTTTGTGAGGACTGCCACAGTACGATCGTCTGGTCCCCTGTTACAACGGTCGACCACAACCAGGTCCTGGGGTCCTGCGCGTCCTGCCATAACGGCACTGATGCTACCGGGATGAATCCGGGACACTTCGCCACGTCCGTCGATTGTGGGGAGTGTCACTCGCCGAACGGCTGGACCCCGGCAAGTTTCAGTCACAGCGGCCTGACGTATGAACCGCTCGATCACCGCGGCAACTTCGCCTGCACCGACTGCCACAATTCCAACACGAATGCGGTGAATTGGTCGTCGCCCGGTTATGCACCCACCTGTGCCGGTTGCCATGCACGCGATTACAAAGCGAGTGTAGACAAACACAATGGCCTGCAAAACGACCTGAACTGCGCGAGCAGCGGCTGCCATCGAATCAGCAGCAATGAATGGTAGGCATGACGTTGTGTATGAATAGGCGGATTTTCCGCACAGACGCTCGATCGTTTCGTCTTTGGCTAGCCGGAGTACTGCTCATTGGCGCGGCATCCAACGCGACCGCGGGCCCCGGCTTTATCGAGAGTTCTCGAGTATCGGGAAGTTCATCCGCCAGCACCATTGAAGTGCGCTTTAACTGCAAGGCTGAGTACTTGCGACATGAACCACAGGGTGGTGGCGACCGATTGCGAATCTACCTCGAGCCAACCGGAATTTGTAACGGTGTATCACCGCTTGTGGCCGAGTCGAGAAGCCGCCTGCGGCCCGCCAACTCGGACAATGCGCAACTCGTGGACATGGAGTACGACGGTGACTCGCCAGCGGGCCCAATGCTGACGTTCAACTTCAGCCAGGCAGTCACCTTCGATGTTGACATGACCGGTGTGTCTTTCGACCTCGTTGTGACCGTGAATGCAACCATGGATGGCAGCACGACGCCTGCCGTGACCGCCGGTGACACCGTCAGTGAGCCACCGGCAGGTACCCCGTGTGCGACCTGACAATCCGGACTACGCGATTAACCTGGCCTCATTCACACGCGTGCCGACAGTTGCGGATGCCCTTGGTCTGGACCTCAACCCCGATCAGAGACTCTTCTATTCCGAGGTCGAAGTGAACGGCAAAACCTGGTATCGCCTTCGACTCGGTAACTACGCAACAGGCGCCGCCGCGGCGGCCGCGCTCGATGGTATGAATGACCGATTCCCGGGCGCATGGATTGACCAGGTTGACCAGGGCGCGAGCATTGTTGAACTCGAATCGGCACCGCAGGAAGCCGCCACGACGCCGGCCGAACTTGCTGACGACGATGTCTCGACTCCCTCGAAAGTCGATGCCTTGATGGCGGATGCACGCAAGTCGATGGCGGCCGGAGAGGTATCCAGGGCTATCCAGATCTACACCAAGGTACTTCAGCAACCCGAACACCCGCGCCTTGCCGAAGCACAGGAATTCCTCGCATTGGCCCGTGAGAAAAATGGTCAGGTAGCCCATGCGAAAGCGGAGTATCAGCGCTACCTTTCGCTGTACCCGAACAGTGAGGGCACGGCCAGGGTCAACCAGCGACTGGCAGCATTGCTGGCAGTGGACCGAAAGAACAGTCAAGGGACTGCGACAGCCAGTACATCCGGCGCACGAAGGTCACGACAGAGTGACTGGCGCATCCAGTCTTACTTCTCACAGTATTACCGCCGCGACGCAAACCAGCAGAATGACCAGGAGGAGCTAATCAGCCAGTCGGCTCTGTATTCGGATGTCAATATCGACGCGAGGCGTCGTGGTGAGCGTTTCGATTTCAGCAGCCGTCTTTCAGCGGGGTACCGCAATGACTTTCTCGACGAAACCCTGAGCTCCGGCAACTCAACGCGGATCTCCTATGCCTACGCCGACCTCGCGGATGCGGCAACGGGCTTGCGAGGTCGCATTGGCCGCCAGTCGCGAAACACTGGCGGCGTACTCGGACGATTTGACGGCATTAACCTTGGCTACCAGCTCAATGAGCGCGTGCTGCTCAATACCGTGATTGGTACGCCTGCTTACTCGTCCTCCGATGGAATTGACTCCTCGAGATCCTTCTACGGTGCAAGCGTGAACTACGGGCCGGTTCTCGAAAACCTTGACCTGGGTCTGTTTTACATCGCTCAGGATATCGACGGCGTCCAGGACCGGCAGGCCATTGGCGGCGAATTCCGCTACTTTGGAACCAACCAGAGCGTCTGGGGCATGGTGGATTACGACCTCGGCTTTGGCGAACTCGCCAGTGCCTTTTTGCAGGGCAGCTGGCGATTTGATTCACGCCTCTCGATACATGGGCTTGTCGATCGCCGCGGCAGCCCATTTATGAGCGCAGGGAACGCGCTGATTGGCCAGCCGGTTGCGACGTTTGAAGAACTTGCCGTCATCTATAGCGAAGACGAGCTGCGCCAGCTCGGGCGGGACCGAACCGCCCTGTCTACAACCTACACGATGGGCCTTTCCTACCCGTTAAGCCCCAAGCTGCAAATCAACGTCGACGCCAGTCAGTCGACCATCGACGCAACGCCGGCATCCGGCGGCGTCGCTGCGACAGAAGAAAACACGTACAACTATTACTCGAGCAGCCTGGTGGCGAGCAGCGTCTTTAAAGAAGGCGATGTCTCTATCGTCAGCATGCGCATGTCGGACTCCAGTACCTCCAAGGTTCTGTCGTTGTCTCTCGACAGCCGCTACCCGATTGGCCGGACCTGGCGCATCAACCCAAGGCTGCGGGTGGACCGTCGCCAGCGTGTATCGGATCCGAATGATGAGTGGCTTTACACACCGGGCATACGTATACAATACCGTCGCAGCCAGAAACTCAGGCTCGAATTCGAAGCAGGAAAACAATTTGTGCAACGGGACTCGGGTATTGTGGACCTGAACCTGGATCGCGAATCCTACTTCATCAACATTGGCTACCAGTCCTTTTTCTGATGACTCTTTTACGTTCAAGA
Organism: uncultured Gammaproteobacteria bacterium; assembly: GCA_963760395.1. Taxonomy (GTDB): domain Bacteria; phylum Pseudomonadota; class Gammaproteobacteria; order Steroidobacterales; family Woeseiaceae; genus UBA1847. The sequence continues at coordinate 15,213 of CAVXCX010000010.1, read as the reverse complement.
CGCTGGCCCGTCTGCGCTGCTCCGGCAACGGCACTGTCGCTTTTCCTCGTGCTTGCGCAAGGCTGTTCCTCGAATACGGCGGTCGTATTGGATCAGATGGATCCTGTCACCAGCGTGACGGTCAGCTACAGCCAGACACCGCTGGTTTTCTATCGTGATGTCTCCGGCAGGGCCGCCTATGCGCGCGACTTTGTTCACATGGCGCCGCTGGAGGTCAATCGCAGCGGCGACTACCGCTACTACCTCTGGCTCGGCATCTGGAACACCATGGAGGATGCTCAGTCCGGCCCGTCCCGCGACGGCTTCGAATCGGTCGTCATCTTCGCGGACGGCGAGCCCTTACCGCTAGAGATCGCCGGCTGGACGGTTGCTGCGATAGGCGCCAGTGAGCCCATCTATCTGAAACCGGTTGCGTCGGCAGCAGATGCCTACTACGCAGTGAGCGCCGATCAGATCCGGCTGATTGCGGAGGCCAGGGACGTTCGAATCCAGGCGACCGGCTCACGAACCGTATCCTACGAACCTTGGGATAACCAAAGGACAGCCAAGGCCGCGCTACGCGAATTTCTTAAAGCCTCGGTGTTTTGACCGCATGGGGTGAACACCCCATGGTCCTTGGGCAAATCACGTATTTCCTGTTGCGCTGACAGGCGCTACGCTACCGGTGTGAAGATTCGAGTATCCACCAGGCACCTGGCGGTATGGGCCCTGCTCGCGGGTCTGGCGCTGCGTGCCGTCACGCCGCTGCGCTATAGGCCGGCGGCGATGAGCAGCCAACGGCAGGCTATGAGATCGTCAGTGCCGCTCTCGCATGGATGCCAACATCGACGTTGCGGATAGAGACCCGTATTGACAACCTCTTCGATGCAACCTATCAAGAGCACCTCGCGGGCATTAACCGGGCCGGCGGTTCGGACATCGCAATCGGAAGCAAGTTGTACGGCACGGAGCGCACGCTCGGCGCCGGAATAATTTATAGCTTCTGATCGTTTCGTCGCATGGATCGGTATACTCACCCGCTCAAAACGTTGACTGCCAACCTATGCTCTCAGGAAAGAATCAATTGAAGCGCTCCCTGGCCGCGGTCGCGTTATTCCTGATGTCTCTTCCAGCCTCCGGAGAAGCGCCTGCGCGCCCGGTGGTACCCCCGGACATCGGCGCGAGCAGGCTTCAATTTGCCCCGACGCTCGACGGCGACGTGCTGGGCGACAGAGCCTGGGCGGACGTCGTGCCGGCCACCGAGTTCTGGCAGGTGCAGCCCGATGAGGGCATGCCGTCAACACAGAAGACCGAGGTCTTCGTCGCCTACACCGACTTTGCGTTACACATCGGCGTCGTTGCGTACGACGATGAGCCGAGCGAGGTCATCGTGTCGGACAGCCGGCGCGATTCGGATCTCAACAATACCGACGCGTTCTTCATCGTCATTGACGGCCTGCTCGATCGTCAGAACGGCTATGTCTTCGCGACCAATGCGGCCGGCATCGAGTACGACGGTCAGGTAACAAAAGAGGGCTCCGACGACTTCGGCTCCGGCGGCGGTGGCTTCAACCGCAACTGGGATGGCACCTGGTCTGTGAAATCGCAAATCAGCGACATCGGCTGGAGCGCCGAATTTGAGATTCCGTTCCGAACACTGCGATACGGCTCCGAGGAGCGCCAGGACTGGGGAATCAACTTTCAGCGCATTGTTCGCCGCAAGAACGAGGTAACGTATTGGGCACCGCTCGAGCGCAACCGAAATCTGTATCGCGTGTCCGAAGCCGGCACCCTGCGCGGCATCGAGCCACCGCCGCAGCGCAACTTCAAAATCACGCCGTATGTGCTGGGCCAGTCGCGTCGTGGTGGTGAGCTGGCCGGAACGGAAACGGACTCGGATTTTGGCTTCGACATCAAATATTCGATCACGCCCAGCCTGACGCTCGACCTTACTTACAACACTGACTTTGCGCAGGTGGAAGCGGATGAGCAACAGGTAAACCTCGACCGCTTTAACCTGTTTTTTCCAGAGAAGCGACCCTTTTTCCTGGAAAACGCGGGCCAGTTCAGTGTTGGCAATGGCGAGGAAGTCGAGATGTTTTTCAGCCGCCGTATCGGCATTGGCGACGATGGCGATCGGCTACCGGTGGAAGGCGGCGCGCGCCTATCCGGAAAACTGGGCGAACGAACGAACCTGGGCTTTCTCTACATGGGTACCGAGAGCGTAGCTGGCATCGCGCCGGGTAATAAGTTCGCTGTTGCAAGAGTGAGCCGGGACCTCGCCAATCGATCGGCTATCGGGGCAATTTTTGTCAACAGGGATGGCGACGGCAGCAACCTGGTGACTGCCGCTGACGATTACAATCGCACCTATGCAATCGACGGCCGCTGGGGTATCGGCGATAACCTCTTGCTGCAGAGCTGGGTTGCGAAAACAGAGACGCCGGGTCTCGATGGCAGAGACGACGCGTTTGCGCTGTCCGCGGACTGGAGCTCTGCCGAATGGTCGTACGGCGCGAGTTACACAGAAGTTGGCGAAGACTTTAACCCGGAAGTTGGCTTTCTGGCACGCAGCGAATACCGAAAGGCCAGGTTGTCGGCACTGCGTCGGATCCGGCCAAAAGAACTCTGGGGGCTACTGGAAATACGTCCGCATGCATCCTATACCGGGTTCTGGAAGTTCGACGGCTTCCAGGAGACCGGCCTCCTGCATCTGGACAGCCACTGGGAGTTCAAGACCGGCGCCGAGATACACACCGGCATCAACTTTACGCGCGCGGGTGTCGTCGAGGCTTTTGAAATCATCGACGGCGTCACGATCGCTGCGGGCACCTACGATCATGCGGAAGTCGCGCTCAACTACTTCGGCGACGAATCCAGACCATTGAGTTTCAGTATTCGAGGCGTTGTCGGCGGACAGTTCGGCGGTGATCGGGTCTCGATTTCACCGACAGTCAACTTCCGGGTCGGCGAAAAATTCCGCTCCGAGTTGTCATTCAAATACAACGATTTCGATCTGCCCGTCGCGGGCGGCGATTTTACGGCAAACCTGCTGCGCCTCAGAGTGTCGTATTCGTTCACCCCCAAGATGCAGCTGCAGATGCTCAGCCAATACAGCGAAACCAGCGACACGCTCGGCACCAATCTGCGCTTTTCCTGGCTGCGCTCGGCCAATTCCGGCCTATATCTCGTCTATAACGAGGTCGACGAGCGCGGTGTTGGTGCGCTCCCCGACGGCCGAGAGTTTATACTCAAGTACAGTCACATCTTCGACGTACTCCACTAACAAAAAGAACAAGGCGGTCAGATGGCGAATTCCGATCCTGGCAACGGCAGCACCACTGTCAAAGACGTAAAGCAGCTGGGCATATGGGCGGCATTGGCCAGCCTGTCGTACGTGTTCTGGGTGTGTGGCGCCATGGAAATGGTCGAACGCCTTGCCTATTACGGCGTCCGCCAGGTTTCCAGCCTGTACGCCACGGATGCGGCCTCGAATGGCGGTCTCGGACTCGCAGGCTCGGATGTTGGCATCATCTTCCTGTTCTGGGCACTGATGCAGTCATTTGTGCCCGTGCTGACTGGCGGCATCTCTGACCGCGTCGGCTACAAAGAGACAATATTCGCGTCAACCGTAATCAAGATTATCGGCTACCTTCTCATGGCCTGGTTTCCGACATTCTGGGGATTCATGGCGGGTGCGCTGGTACTGGCGTTCGGCACCGGTATTTTCAAACCCGGCATCCAGGCCACGATCGTCAAGTCCACGAACCGCCAGAACAGCTCAATGGCCTGGGGCGTCTTCTACCAGACCGTGAACATTGGTGGTTTTATCGGCCCGCTGCTTGCCGCACAGCTGCGTCAGCTCGAATGGTCACATGTCTTCTATGCCTGCGCTGCGATCATCTCGATCAACTTTCTGTTACTGCTGACCTACAAGGAGCAGGACAAGGAAGAGCGCCTGGCGCATCGCGAAAAAGTGAAGTCGGGTGAGATTGCGGAGACCAGCCTGTGGCGCGATAGCCTGAAGGAACTGCTGCGGCCTATCATGATCTGGTACATGGTCCTGTTCTCGGGTTTCTGGTTCATGTTGATGGCTTTCTGGGATGTGGCACCACTGTATTTCCGCGACTGGGTCGACACGTCGGTCATGGTGCAGCACCTGTTTGGCGCCGACGGCACCTCGAATCGATTGTGGATCTTCCTGCTCGGCATGTCGCAGGACGGGCAACGCATTCAGCCGGAGGGCCTGGTTAATCTCAATGCCATGATGATCATGATCTTCTGCTTCATCGTGGCGGGATGGAGCGCGCTGATGCGCGCCACCAACTCGATGGCGTTGGGGACGTTTCTTGCGGCGGCGGCATTACTGCTAGTCGGCGGTTTCAACTACGTCTGGATCATGGTGCTGGCGATCGTCTGTTTCTCGATGGGTGAGATGCTCTCAAGTCCCAAGAGCTCGGAATATCTTGGCAATATCGCGCCGCAACAGAAAAAAGCGATGTACTTGGGCTTCAGTCAGCTGCCGTTGGGAATTGGCTGGTCAATAGAGGGTTTTCTCGGGCAGTATCTTTACGGCGAGTTCGGTTCCAAGGACACGATTGCGCGCCGCTCATTACTTGATGAGGGACTAACCCCGGTCGACGTCGACGCCGTACCAATAGGCGAAGCCTTTCAAAAACTGATCGAGGTTTCGGGTCAGACAGGCGAGGCGCTAACGACGGAGCTCTATGCCGCAAACAACGTCGGCGTTGCCTGGTACATCATGGGATCGGTGGGGTTGGTTGCTGCCGCAGGTCTGTATGCCTACGGTCGCTGGACGTATCAGCTCAAAGACTAGAAGTGTTTCAGCCGTCCTGCATTTCGTCGCTGTCACCGCTATGCATTTTGCCTCTGCTTTTTGAGCGCCAGACCGAGACGGTTATTGATGCGAGAATCGAAACCAGGCCCATCGACAGATAGACAGGACTCATGGGTGCCTCAAGACCAAGGTAGAACACGCCCAGAATAAAGACGGCGCCTGCCGCGGCATAAAGCGTCGGCAGTGACTTGTAGATGGGATCTGGCAACCACATGATTTAATACTCGTTTTTAACTATATCGAGAATGATAGTGCTGGCCCGCAGGAAATTCTACTGTGATGGAGATCACGCAAACAACGCGATTTAGTGCAGGGATCCGCGAAACTTGATGTAACGCACACTTTTCCGGCGCTAGGCGTAGCCCTTTTCGACATCATCGACTGACTCTATCGCCCGGATTGCGCCTTGCTCAGCCAGAGCGCCGGGGTCGGATTTGACGCTGCGATAGAGCTCTTCGCCACTGCCCTTCCATTCGATACCCTCGATTCCCAGCCACGCATTGCGCTTTTTCTTCGCCTCATACATGCCGGCGTCGGCGATACCCAGCACCTCCTCCCAGGAAAGCAGGTCAGGCCGTTCCTCCAGAAATGGATACGATGCGTAACCGATGGACGAGGTGACTCGTGCAACCTGGCCGTCGCCAACAGGGAACACGCGATCGGACAGACTGTGTCGAATGCGCTCAGCCAGGGTCGCTGCATATTGTCGATTTGCCTCTCTGGCGACAATGAGGAATTCATCGCCGCCCCAGCGAATAACGTCATCCGATTTGCGACACGCCTCCAACAACACATCGCGAATTTGTAGCAGCAGTCTGTCGCCAGCTTCGTGCCCGCAGTTGTCATTGACGGGTTTGAAGTTGTCGAGATCGACCATCAGGAACAACAAGTCGTTGTTACCGTCTGGCCGCAGCGTCTCGGTACCGTCGCGGTAGTGGCGAAGAACAAGATCGACGTCCTTACCGATTTGCTGGAACAGGAAGCGGCGGTTGCGCAGCCCGGTCAACGCATCCGTAGTGCTGGCCTCGTGTAACTTTGAGTTCACGACCTTCAGGTCGCGATTACGATTGTTCAGTTCCTCGGTGCGTTCATCGACTTCCTGCTCGAGGCGGCGGCTGTACTCAAACTCGCGCTGCAACTTTCTTTGCTGTTGGCGCCAGAATGCGAGAATCGCCAGCACAAACAGCGCGGCATAAGTCAGATATGCCCACCACGTCTTCCAGGGCGCGTGCGCGACCGTTAGCGGCATTTCGATTGCCGTGGAATTCCAGACCCCATCACTGTTAGCGGCACGCACCTTGAGTATGTACTCGCCACCGTCGAGGTTCGTGTAATTGATGCGACGTTCGTTGCCGGCGTCTACCCAGTTCTCATCAAAACCCTCGAGCATGTAGGCGTAGCGGTTTTCCTTGGGCGCGGTGAAGTCGAGCGCAGCGACGACGAACGTAACGACATTGTCCCGATAACCAAGGTCCAGACTTTGAATAAGCTCGTAGGGCTGCTCCGAATCGACCGGCTCGTTGATAATGGCCAGTGACGTAAGTGCAACAGGCGGCGGCGTAGTATTGAGTTCCAGGGTGGCTGGATTAAAACGGTTAAAACCATTCGCACCCCCGAAGTAGAGGGTACCGCTGCGATCAGCGTAGCTTGCTCCGAAGTTGAACTCTTCGCCCTGCAGGCCCTGGCTCTCGTGAAATGTCCTTGTCATGCCTGTCTGCGGGTTGAATCTCGCCAAACCCTGCGTTGAGGAAATCCAGATGTTGCCGTCGCCGTCAGACTGGATACCGAACACGGCCATGCCGTTGAAGCCAACGACGCTTTCAACGTTCACATCGCCCAGGCGATTGCGCATGGAAATCCGATTCAAGCCCTGGCGCGTACCGACCCAGAGACGGCCAACCGGGTCGACGTGAAGCGCATACACGGTGTCCGCACTCAGACTTTCCGGATTGTCGAGGTCATGTTCGAGGTGTTGCCATTCACCGCTGCTTGCATCGAGATAGTTCAAGCCACCGCCGTCGGTGCCGACCCAGATAAAGCCATCTTTGCCTTGTGCAAGAGCGGTGGCTCTTGGGCTGGAAAGTGTCGTTGAGTCGTCCGGATCGTGACCGTAGTTGGTAAATTGCCCGTTGCGTGGATCCAGGCGGCTGACACCGCCACCGAAGGTGCCAACCCAGATATAGCCGGCTCGGTCCTGCAGCAAAGACATCACGCCGTTCGCGGCAAGGCTGTTTGCATCCGCAGGATCATGACGGTACGTCCGGACATCGCCAGTAAGCGAGTCGACACGGCTCAGCCCGCCACGCATTGTGCCGGCCCAGATATTGCCATCGCGATCCGTGATCATTGCCATGACACGATCGCCGCCGATTCCGGCAGCAGCATCGGATGGGTCGTGTCGAAGCTGTCGTACCGAACCGTCATCACGATCGATAATGTTGATACCGCCACCGAATGTTCCTACCCAGGTATTGCCGTCGAAGTCCTCGGTGAAGGTCGTTATGTTTGAGTTGCTAAAGCTGCGGGCTCCGTTGGTCTGGGGTTTGTAGTGACCAAACGACCACGAGCGCGGATTCCATTTGCTGACGGCGCCGGTCAGCGTGCCAAACCACATCAAGCCACCGCGGTCCTGGTAGATCGAAAAAATACCGTTGGCCCCGATGCTCGTCGCATCCGTCGGATCATGCCGATACACGGCGAAATCGCCGCTATGATGGTCCATCAGATTCAATCCGTTAGCCGTCCCGACCCACAAGCGACGGCGGTCGTCCGTGAAAATCGAAATCACCTCGTTGCTGCTGAGGCTGGCCGGGTTTTCGGGATCGTGCACGTGACGTCGAATGTCTCCGGACTGGATATCCAGAGCCAAAAGTCCGTCGCTGTCGGTGCCAATCCAGAGCGTGCCGTCGGGCGTCAATTTAAGACTTCGCACGATCGGCTGACCGTGAGCGGAGAGATCGAGCGCGATACGCGAGAACAGGCCGGTTACCAGATCGAGCCTGTTAAGGCCGGCATTGCCGCCTATCCAGAGGGCGCTGTCGCCATCCAGGGCCAGTGCGAAGATCTCGTTACTATCAAGGGAAACGGGATCATCGGGTTGGCCGGAAAAATGTGTGACTTCATTGGATGCGATGTTGAGCCGGTCGAGCCCCAGGTCATAGGTGCCAATCCAGACGAATCCATCGTTATCCGCAAGTATTGTGCGTACTTTGTCCGTCGCGAGCGAGGTGCTGTCCCCATCCACGGCTCGATAGGTAGTGATTCCATCCGTTGCCGGATCCCAACGGGAAATACCACCACCATCGGTAGCGATCCAGAGGCTGCCATCTTCGGCCAGGTGAAGGTCGCGGACGAAATCGCTCGCCAGCGCATTGGGATTACCGCGTTCATGGCGATAGTGTTTGAAGGTGAAACCATCGTAACGGTCAAGTCCGCCTTCCGTAGCAAACCACAGGAACCCCGACTTGTCCTGTTCGATCGCGAGTACCGTGCCCTGAGCAAGGCCGTCTGCAACGGTAATCCGGTCGAAACGCATGGTCGTCGCCTCGAAATCGTCGGCGCGAACGAGGCTCACGAACGACAACAGCACCAACAGGATGCCCGTCGATGCCAGATGCCGCCTGATTTCCGGAACTATCGTCGTCATTACTTTCCGATGTGAATGGGCATTCCTTTAGCTCGTAGAGGATGTATCGGCTCTGGGAATCGAATCTTGAGCCCCAACAAGCGCCTGATTGGCTCTGGCCGCACGGTAAATAAGCCTTAGCTAATAAGCACTTGTCGCCAATTTCGGGCTATTCCGGTTCAACCCAGGTATTGATCCCGGCCTCGCCCTCTTTGTAATTGGTCCAGAGGTAGCCGTTGGTCCACAAGTAGCCGTTTGTCCAGAGGTAGCCATTTGTCCAAAGGTAGCCGTTGGTCCAGAGGTAGCCGTTGGTGCCAACGTCGCCGTTCGTCCATAGATAGGCGTTGGTCCAGAGGTAGCCGTTGGTCCACAGTAGCCGTTTGTCCACAGGTAGCCGTCGGTGCCGGGCGAAGTATTTGTCCAGAGGTAGCCGTCCAGGTCCATCAGGTAGTAGTTACCGTCCTCATCAACATTGGCGCGACCACCGTAGTGGAGCTTGCCGTTCAAATCCGCCTTGAGGTCCATGCCTGCATTGGCGCAGTTCACTTCCTGGCTGCGGAGTGCTGAGTAGGCATTCACCAGTCCGGCACCCTGCTGGAATACGCTGTAGGCCAGTTCCCCGGCGTCGTTGACGGCCGGTTTTGCGCCGCTCATCAGTTTGCACTTGATCTCGTCGGGCTTAAGCTTGTCGTCGTATTGCAGCATAAGCGCGACGACGCCAGAAACGATGGCGGCTGACTGTGACGTTCCGGACATTGAAAAGTATTTGTCGGAATCGCCGAACGAGAACATGAACTCGGGATGATCCATGGTGATCTTGTGAGCACCATTGTCCATCAGGCCGATGACGCTGTTGCCTGGCGCAACGATTTCCGGCTTTACGAAGCCCTCAACAGTCGGGCCAGCCGATGAGAACGAAGACAGCGTATCGTCTTCGCCATGCAGCGGCGTGCCGTTGTCGTTCATGGAGCCGACCGTAATGACGTACGGTACGTTGCCCGGTACGCCAATGGTCATGGCGTCCGGCCCTTTATTACCTGCCGACGCAACGATCACGATGCCCTCATACCAAAGCCGCATAACGGCCTGGTTGATCGGATCATCCCAATAGTGAGACTGCGCCTCGGCGCTGAACGACAGGTTTACGACGCGAATGTTGTAGGTATCGGCATTAGTAAGGATCCAGTCCAAGCCACGAATAACGTCGAGGTAAGTACCGTTGCCGTTACCATCGAATGCCTTGACCGCGACGATGTTGACGCCGGGAGCTACACCGAGGTAGTTGCCGTTCTGGTCGCGCTCCGAATTGGCAATAATGCTGGTTACATGGCTGCCATGGCCGTTGGCATCGGGTGCGCCTGAAGCCGCACTAATAGAAACCACCTGGCCGGCGATCGCATCATACTGAGCAAGCACGCGTCGGGAACCGTCGGGGTCCTTCGAAATATCTTCTGTCTCGTAATAGCCGGTATCAACCACCGCGACCGTAACGCCTTTGCCAGTGATGCCTTTGCGATGAATGTCGGCGGCACCCACGATTGTCGACAGGTAACTGCTAGGGCCATCACCTGCGTTGGTTGTTCTGGAGAGGTTGGTAGAACTCAATAGGGTTGCTGCGGCAACACCGGCGCTGCGGTCCTTCTGAATCTTCAGTCGGCTGTCTTTCGACAATTCGACGAGCTGAACGACAGACAAGGTGGCGCCGACTGCGTTGATAATTCGGAGTTCGTGGGATACCGCTCCGCCTACACCGATGACCGCCTTCTTGGCGACCAGGTAGGAGTCTGCCTGCACGATGTAGCTGGCTGTCGCCACCGTTGGCTCGGGCTGTTCAGCAGCGCAAACCGTTGCTGAGGCGAGTATGGCGATGAAAGTAATAAGTGCTGTGCGAAGCATGTCGATATCCCTTGTGAGACGTTTCTTGTTGATGGGTGTATTTCACCAAATAAAGGGGCATTTGCCCGGTGCAGGCGACAGGGCTGACCTCTGGGTTTTTGTGACGGGCGTCACATAACGCGGGTGTCAAATTGATTGGGGACATTCTGCTTTTCGCGTGCGAAAAGCAGAATGTCCCCTGTCCGCAGAAAAGTAGAATGTCCCCAATCAAAAAGACGGCGCCCCTGTTGCCAGGGGCGCCGCCGCTACGAGAAGTCTGCCAGGCTTACTCCTGCTCAACCCAGTGGTTGACGCTGGCCGTCTCTGTCAGCGAATTGGTCCAGAGGTAACCGTTGGTCCAGAGGTAACCATTGGTCCAGAGGTAACCGTTGGTCCAGAGGTAACCGTTGGTCCAGAGGTAGCCATCCGCGCCGACGCTGCCGTCCGTCCAGTAGTGGGCATTGGTCCAGAGGTAACCATTGGTCCAGAGGTAACCGTTGGTCCAGAGGTAACCGTTGGTCCAGAGGTAACCATTCGTCCAGAGGTAGCCGTCCATGCCCATGATGTAGTAGTTACCATCTTCGTCCATGTTCGCGGGGCCACCAAAGTGACGCTGGCCGGTGATGTCCAGATTGATGTCCAGTCCACCGTTTGCGCAACCGCTGGCGGTGCTGTTGACCGCGGCAACCGCGTCAACCATGCCGGCGCCCTGTTGAAACACGCTGTAGGCCAGATCGCCATTGCCGTCTACGGCTGCCGGGCGGATGCGGAAAGGATGCGGCACTTGACGTCGTCATTCGACATGCCAGGGTGTGCGTCGAGCACCAAGGCTGCTACACCGCTGACAACCGCTGCCGCCTGTGACGTACCGGACATCGTGAAGTACTTGTCGTGGTCGTGAAACTCCGGATGCTGCGTGGCGATCGTGCTCTTCGCACGACTGCGCGCAACGATGTGGCCACCGGGCGCGACAACCTCAGGCTTGACGAAGCCTTCAACCGTCGGGCCTGCGCCGAGCTAAACGACGCCAGTACGTCGTCAGAACCGTCGGCGGGTGTGTAGTTATCAGACATCGCGCCGACCGTAATAACGTAAGGGTTGTTGCCCGGTACGCCAATGGTCATCGCATCAGGTCCGTTGTTTCCGGCTGACGCGACTACAACGACGCCGGCTTGCCAGAGTTTCATAACCGCCTGGTTGATCGGATCGTCCCAGTAGTGCGAGCGTGCCGGTGCGCTGAATGACAGGTTCAATACCGGATGTTGTAGTGTTCCTTGTTGTTCAGAATCCACTCGAGGCCACGAATTACGTTCGCGTAGTTGCCGTTGCCGGTTTTGATTGAATGCCTTGACAGGAATAACTTGCACATCCGGTGCAATACTGTTTCTGCGCATCGTGCCATCATCCGCATAGTCCGTATTCAGGATGATGCTGGTCAACGTGGGTGCCGTGACCGTACTTGTCGAGTAATATGTCGCCCTCGACTGATCGGTAATGGCGTTGTAGCGCTTCACAACGCGCGGCCGACACCGTTCGTATCCTTGTTGCAGCTCTGCGTTCGCGGCCATGCCGCTGTCGAGAATCGCGACCGTTACTGAGCGCCCGGTTATGCCTGCCGCATGCAATTCATCAGCACCAACCAGGCTTGGGAAATTCGCGTAGGCCCCGGGTGAACCGCCCGAAACACCGCCAGCCGTCTTAACCGGCGCGTCAGCACTGATTTGCAGGATCGCACGATTAATAAGGAGGTCATTGCGCTGCTCGAGCGTCAGCGTCGCCGCGACCGAGTTAATAATGCCCAGCTCGTGCGTTACGGTGCCGCCTACCGACTGCACCGCGGCTACAACCGCATCCGTCGAGTTACCCTGCAGGATGTAGGAAGATGGCTGATCTACTACCGTGGTGGCATTGATCTCGTCGTCGTTGCTGAAAAAGAGCGTTACGGCAAGAGCAAAGCTGTAAACGGCGATAAAAGTAAAGAGTGTTTTGCGTTCCATGATGATGTCCTCGTAGCTTGGACGTATTTCATCAGAGACAGGACGTTTTGGGAGGTGCGGAGCCGATCGACGTCGCTACTGTGAGTGTGACGTGGATCACATAATGGTGGCGTTAAATTGCGGCGCCTATTGGGGACATTGCTGCTATTGGGCACATTCTGCTTTTGGGGACATTCCTGCATTCAGCGTAATAGCGCGCGCAAGACTGGTATCGCGGTAAATCAGGAATGTCCCCAATAATCTGTTGCTGGTGGTTAACTTGCTGTTTTTACCGCTATTTGCTGACGGATCGTGTGCAGATCAACGACCGAGGTCTCATCCAGCACCAGCTCGCATGCATTGAGAAACGCAGCAACCCTGTCGACCGGCAAAGGCTCCGTATAGAGGAATCCCTGCACCGCGTCGCAGCCGCGCTCTCGCAGGAACTCGACCTGCAGCTCACTCTCGACGCCCTCCGCGATCACCAGGATCCCGAGCTCACGGGCCATCGCGATCATCGCCGAGCAGATGGACTGCTTCTCCCCCGGCTCCATGACGCCGTCGATAAAGGCACGATCGATCTTGATTGCCTTGATGGGAAGACTGGTCAGATGGGCAATCGAGGAGTGGCCCTGGCCGAAATCGTCGAGCACGATTCCCACGCCAATCTTGCTCAGGGCCTTCAACATCGCATGCGACTGGCGATTCCGCATCAGCATGCCCTCAGTCAGCTCCACCTCGAGTTGACTCGGCGGCAAGCCGCTGGCTTTGACTGACTGATCGATCAGGTCAACCAGATCGTTCCGCGTGAACTCCTGCTGCGAAAGATTGATGGACACGACCGGCGCATCGTCATCTTCGCGATACCAGGCAGCCGCCTGCTCGCAAGCTGTGCGTACCACCCACTCGCCGATTGGAAAGATCAGGCCCGTGGCCTCGGCCAGCGGCAAAACCTCGCTGAGCGGGACGCTACCGCGCAACGGATGCATCCAGCGAAGCAGCGCTTCCAGGCCAGCGACGCGACCCGTGTTCAAATCTATGCGTGGCAGGTAATGCAATTCCAGTTGCTGCTTTTCGATCGCCCAACGCAGCTCGTTCTTTACATCCAGGCGTTTGACCGATCGATACTTCATGGTGCTCGAGAAGAACTCTCGGCCGTCCACGCTCATGACTTTGGCTTCATCGAGCGCAACGCGAGCGTTTTTTATCAGCTCTTCGATGTCGCTACCATCCAGCGGATAAATCGCTATGCCGACGCTTGGCGTGACCTTGAGCTGATGCCCCTCGATGGAAACGGGCTCCGAAAACGCCTCCTGCACGCGGTTTGCCACGGTGCGAATGTCGTCCCTGGATTCGATGTCTGCCAGGACAAGAATGAACTCGTCACCGCCCAACCTTGTCAGGGTCGATTTTTCGTCGTCGTTCAGGCGCGCCAGCTTGTCGGAGCTTCGTAAACATCGCTCGATGCGTTGCGCCGTGACTTTCAGAACTGCGTCGCCCACGGCCCGACCGAGCGTGTCATTAATGCGTCCAAATCGATTGATGTCGATGCAGAATACGGCGACGCCCCGCTCGCGCAGCTTCGCATCGGCAATAATCGCGTCAAACTGGCTTTCGAAAGTGGCACGCGTCGTCAGGCCAGTCACGGTATCAGCGAGGTCTCGACCGGCGGATCCGCTCGCTTTCGAGCCTGCATTCTGCATATTGCGAACGACCATCAGCACCTTGTCGCGCCCCTGGACCAGAAGCCGCATTTCGTAAAGGTGGCTGGCGTCATCGTCATGCAGCTCAAATTCGAAGGCGTCTCCGTCTCGAGACCTGAGAACACGCTTGATGCTCTGCTGCACTCGTCCTGCAACGTCTGCCGGCCAGACATCGGAAATATTCTTTCCCTCGATTTCCTCCGGGCACAGGACCGGATCATCGTTGGCACCGCCCAGGTACTGGCGCAAAAAACCATCGCTGCCTGCGATAAAGAACGCATCGGGCATGGTTCGTAGCACCTGCGATTCCGAGGTCCGCAGCGCGCGAATGCCGCTCAGCGTACGTCCGGTATCACCCAGCGAACGAATATTCTTGCGAAATGCCTCTTCGTTGACGGGCTTGGTCACCACCGTCGTGACGTTCTGCGAATAGGCGCGCTCCTCCGCCGAACTGTCGCAGCTCTCGGTAACCAGGATCAGCGGAATGTAATCGCATCCGGGCAATCGTCGGACGTCGTTGCACAAGTTTAACGGGCTATCCGCCGCCAGCGCGGCATCAACAACAACGGTAAGTATGGCTTTCGTCGCTTGCTTGCAGCTCGAAGTTGAATGAATCGCCGTCCCGGGACCTGAGCACTCGTTTGATGCTCTGCTGTACTCGCCGTGCAACATCAGCGGGCCAGACGTCAGCAATATTCTTACCCTCGATCTCTTCCGGACACAGGACCGGATCATCGTTGGCGCCGCCCAGGTACTGTCGCAACAAGCCATCGCTGCCTGCGATAAAGAACGCATCGGGCATGGTTCGTAGCACCTGCGATTCCGAGGTCCGCAGCGCGCGAATGCCGCTCAGCGTACGTCCGGTATCACCCAGCGAACGAATATTCTTGCGAAATGCCTCTTCGTTGACGGGCTTGGTCACCACCGTCGTGACGTTCTGCGAATAGGCGCGCTCCTCCGCCGAACTATCGCAGCTCTCGGTCACCAGGATCAGGGGAATGTAATCGCATCCGGGCAATCGTCGGACGTCGTTGCACAGGTTTAACGGGCTATCTGCCGCCAGCGCGGCATCAACAACAACGACCGCGGGAGACGGGTCGGATACGCGAGACGCCAGATTCTCAGGCTCCTCGCAGATGACCGTTTCGTAGCCCTCCGACTCGAGTAGCCGCGAAAATAGCCGCGACAAAGCCCGGT
>CAVXCX010000009.1:0-60995 GCA_963760395.1 uncultured Gammaproteobacteria bacterium | reverse complement strand
GCAATATTTGCGCGGAGATCGTCCGTGCGGGCTCTGCTTCGGCCGCTTCGACGTAGGCCGGTGACGTCAACACGTAAACCCTGGCCTGGTGCGCGCCATCAGGTACGCGAACGTCGTGGGACCCCTGCAATTTAAACGCAGATTCATCGAGCGCCGATTCAAGTGCCTGTGTGGTTTCGGAAAACGACTGCGACGATTCCAGAATTGTCTCAAAGACACCGACTTTTTCATTCGCCGCAAACGAAAGCGGCGCTGAAATCAGCGCCGCAATCGTAACTACGGCCATCCATACTCTGGCCTTCATGCCTGGCTCCTAGAAGCTGTACGAGACTTCAAACTCGAGCTGACTCATCGTCAGTTCGATCGTCTGCGTTGGATCGAACATGCTCGGTCCGGTTACAGAGTTCTCGGGCGCATACATAAACGAGAAGTTCCATTCGCCGCCGCTGGCCGCCTTGCGTGTCAGGCCGAGCGTAACGTGCTGCTCCATGACGCCGGGCGCCAGAATATTAAACAGCACATCGGCACTCTGGATTGGCTGCTCGCCGTAGCTGTAGCCGAATCGCCAGGTGTTAGCCTCGTCGCGTTGCCACTCGAATCCGAGCTTGAAGGTCGTCATATCTTCCCAGCCGAAACCGGCGCCATTAGCGCCACCCAGGCAGCTCTCGAGATCCGTGCCACCAAACGGCAAGGTCGGGCAACCGAGCATGTTCGCCATTGGGTTGCCGACGGAGTCGACTTCGCTGAACGCGGTGTGTTCGATATCGAAATTGACGCGCAACATGTCGCTCGCGACGAACGAAATACCACCCTTGATGCTTGATGGAATATCGAAGCCGCCAGCCTCAGCATACAGGTCGGCGTAGTCGTCGAATTCACTCATTGACATCTTCGACTGGTACGAGAGGCCCGCGCTGACAGTGTCACTCATCGCGAACCAGATACCGCCTGCAAAACCGAAACCGAATGACATCTCATGGCCGTTATTGCTCAACGCCGTTGGCAACGTCGTGCCACCGGATGCGGCAAATGTCTTCGTGATAGGCGTGAATACGCCTACACCGTTAGCTTCGAACGACTGTAAGGCGAACACCGGTCCCAATCCCCAGGCAAACTTGTCGCTGGTCATTGCCGAGTAGTTGAGGCTCAGGAACGCCTGCGACAGATCGACGCCGGCCTTACCGGAGCAGTACGGACCCGGGCCTGTGACGACAGCGAGGCCCGCGGGGTCACAGAATGCCGACGTTGCGGTCAGGTTCGAATTGTCCCAATCCGTGTTCATGCCGCCACGACCGTAAAACGAGGCCGTGATATTCGCATCGTTCGCCAGGCTCCAGTTCTTGGCCACGAACGGAATCGGGAAAAACTCGCTGCTGCTGTCGTATTCACCGGGGGCGATGGTGTGTGATGGCAGGAAAGCTCCGCCGCCGAGGTCGATCAGGCTGCCGTTAAGCTGACTTGCCGAAGCGACGAAGCTGCGGCGCGGGCTGAATATGGAAAGACCTGCTTCCCAATTGTCATCTACGAATACGCCGAGCGCCGGATTGGAGGCCGACATGATGGCACCCATATCAGCGTTCGAGCCGACGCCTGTTCCCGCCATGCCTTTCGATTGCGTACCCACGCCATGTGTGAAATAGCCGTTCGTTGCCAGCGCAGAACCGCTGAATATGAACATACCCATACCCACAAATGCGGCAAAGCCCCTTACTCTTCTAACGTTCATCATTTTTCTCCCTGCGCGGCGCAGAATACGTCGTGCAATGTGTCCATAACCTTGGTCGCGTCCTCTCCCGACAGTGAGTAGCTCACTGACTGCGCATGTTTACGCGCACGCACTATCTTTTCGCGTCGCAAAATGGCCAGGTGCTGCGACAGCGCGGATTGGCTGAGACCCAGTGTTGACTGCAATTCGCTGACCGTCTTTTCGCCCTCTGCGAGCTGGCACAAAATCATCAGGCGCCACTCATTGGCCATCGCCTTCAGGAGCTCCACGGCGTGCGATGCCATGTCATGCAATTCCTGCATTTGCTCGGCGCTATCGCTTACTGCGCTTGCGTCTGCACTGGTGTTCAAGCGCAGCCTCCAAATCCTTCCGCATCCATCTTCGCCTCGTACGGAGCAGAAACGTCGCTACCAACTACCAGCGAGCCTTTTACAGAATCCCAGTCATCCGGCTTCAGAATCAGCAGCCAGCCAGCCTCATACGGATCGTCATTCGCCGTGCTGGGCTCGTTGACCATCGCATCATTCACGGCGACGACTTCGCCGCCCGCCAACGACTTTGCGGGGCCGACCCATTTACCGGACTCCAGCGTGCCACAGGACTTTCCGGCACGGACGGAGCGGCCAACGCGCTTCGGCGTGAACGAGACCAGCTTGCCGGACATCGCCGTCGCGACAGCCGTCATTCCGATTTTGACGGTGCCGTCGCCAACTTCGGAAAACCAGATGTGGTTGTCAACGTCGTAGAGCAGTTCGTCGGGCAGATTACATCCACGTACAGATGGCATATTCAGGCTTCCTTTTGCGGAGGAGTAATAACATCAGCGGCACGGACCGATTTAGCCGAACAGCAGAACTCGCCGAGCTCGGCGACCTGCATTTTGCCACTGACGAATAAATACAAGTGATTAGATATCATTGCCAACATACTTAAGCGATCCGTAATATCCGAATATACGTCTCGCATTGTCACCAGGTTGTAGTGATAGGCAATTTCCCGGCAGGTTTCACGACAGGCATTGAAGCTTGGGTCGCCTTTTGCACCCTGCCGGTGCAGCGCGAGTAGTCGAAAACCCTCGCGCTTGTCGCTCGTTGGAACGTCGCCCGCGGGCCGTTATCCAGTGCTCGAGAACCTCTTCGCTGGCCTGCAGTAGCTCAGCCGCCCTGGCGTCTGCATCAGGGGTCGCGCGCGGTAACTCGAACACCGTCTCGAGTTCGGCGAGCGACCTCATCCCAGGCCTCTTTCCTTGAGGAACTTGATTGAATCCGAGATGTTCTCGTGCACGCCGACCTTCTTCGCTTTAAGCCCCATCGCCATGCCGAGCAGCTGCGTGAAATACAGGATCTTGATGTCGACCTTTTCCCCGAGCGTCTTTTCGGCGCGAATCTGGTGCATTTCCAGTCCTGAGTGACAGGTTGGGCACTCGGTGGCAATCACGTCCGCGCCGGCAAGCTTGGCCGTTTTCAGAATATTCAGCACCAGCTTTGTCGACAGGTCGCTGTCCGAGAGCGTATGCGCGCCGCCACAACAGGCCGTCTTCAACGGGAAGTCCACGTTTTCGGCACCGGCGGCCGCCAGCAGGTCGTCCATGAAATGCGGTTTTGAGGTCGACTCACTGCCCGGTCCCTGATCTTTCTCCGGGAAGATGTGCCGCGGTCGCGTATACATACAGCCGTAGTAATTTGCGACCTTAATGCCGCTAAGAGAATTCTTGACGCGCTCCTTCAGCCCCTCTTCACCGATCGTGTCCTTGATCCAGTCCAGCGCGTGGATAGTCTCAACCTGCCCGGCCTCGTAGGTCTTGTGCCCTGCTTTCTGCGACAGGCGATCCACAACCTCGACCGACTCTGCGTCATTCTTGAGATCGTACTCGGCTTTCTTCAGATTGTGATAACAGCCATTGCAGGGCGCCATCACAACATCCATGTCCATCTCATTCGCGGCAACCGACATCACTCGCGAAGACAGGTAGGTCTGCAGCTTCGGGTCGACGTTCTTTACTTCCATAGCGCCGCAGCAGTTCCAGTTCTTCACTTCGACCAGGTCGAGCCCGAGCGCCTTGCCCACGGCTTTGGTCGAGCGGTTATAGGAATGGCCGCTGCCTTCCAGGGCACAACCCGGGTAGTAGGCGACTTTCTTGTACTTGTCTTTCGTTGTCATCGATCGGGAGTCCTTGTCAGGCGGCGTCACGCTTCGCCGTTTCAACCAGCTCAGCAAGGCTCAGCGCGTGCTCCTGCTTTTCATGCTGCTCGTCAATGTATTCCTGCATCGCCGCTGATGCCTTCGACCAGTCGCTGGTACGCGGCGCAACCAGGGTCGCAAGCCCCATACGCGTCAGCATGCCCACCGGCAGACCACTGATCATTCGCTTGACCATCTCGATCATCCAGGGCTGCAGTAACTTCTGCTTGGTTCGTGCGAAAAAGCGGCGCATCGTGCGACTCTCTTCGATCTTGCCCGTCGCAAGAACCTGCTCGGTGAAGACCTCGTCGAAATGCGTCGAGGGTGACTTCGGCGTATGCCCTTTTCTCTCCAGCCAATGCGCCGTTGCCTTCATAACGCCTTCCGGATACACGTCCCGTGGGCAGGCGTAGGTGCACTTATTGCAGGACACGCACTGCCAAATGATGTCCTTGTCGCGTAACAACTCCGACTCCATGCCCATGCGGATCAGGTAGATCCAGTAACGCGGGTTGAAATCGGGGTTAACCTCGTTGACGGTGCAGGCGTTGGTGCAGGAACCGCACTGCCAGCAACGATGAATCAACTCGCCGCCAGGCAAAGCGGCGATTTCGTCCTGCAGCGTCTCGTTGTAGTCACTGACGACACGCGTCTTGATGAAGGTGCTCCAATGCCCGGAGACATCCACCCCATCGATAACCAAATTCTCGTGTGTCTCGAGGTTTTCGGGACGAATCAGCGATTTTTCATGAATTGGCATGGGCTAATTCCTAGTTCAGTGTCTGCTGGTCGTCGATGACGAACGCGACACCGTCGATGGATTTCAGGCGGGTGCGGCCGTTGCCCGGCTGAACGCCGTCGAGGCCCAGCAAGCGCCGCGTGTGCTGCATCGGGTCCTCGGGCGCCGAAAAGTCGACGCGCAAGTAGCTACCGCCCTGCTCGCAGATGTACTGGGCATAGATCTGCGCACACAGGACATCCACATAAAACAGCACGTCGCGAAAGAAACCGTTGTCACTCAAAAATTGGCTGAGCTCCTCGCGGAGCATCAGGTAAGTCCCATAACCATCGGGCACTTTCAGGGACATGTGATCCACATCTTCGCCGTGCCAAATCTCGCGAATCACGCCGGTGTTGGCTTTCAAGTCCCAGACCCAGCGATTCATCAGCGGCACACGCTCCGGATCGGCGTTGTGCAGCAATTCGACGGCCAGGTCGCGTACCCAGCGGTGCTTCTTGTCATTCGGGAAGCGATCGCAAAAACGTCCGATACGGCTGTCGATATGATCGTCTTCGTTAAATAACTCAACGATTCCGTCGCGCATTTCCGGGAAACGGTCGCCGGTCAACCAGTCACCAATTCTGCGACGAACCGTTGCCATGAACGTGCACAGACCTTTGAAGGTCTCGAGATCGAGTTCCGCGATCTCGTTTTCAATCAACGCCTGCTTGAACATCACGCTTTTGAGTTTGACGGCATCGATGTAGCGTTCGATGCCACCGTGATCTTCGCTGCCTCGGAGCATAATTTGCAATCCAGCGCGCAACGCATCGGCGGACAGATCGAGCACGGGACGCTCGAACTCATGCGGTTGGATTGCCGACCTGGATGCCATCAGTACCTCAAGCGGTCTTGCTGAATTCTTTAAGGCTCGACAGGACAGCCATCGCCGTTCCATGACCTTGCGCGATCGAATCGTCGATGGTCTCGGGCCCCGTCGCGGCACCGGCGACAAACACACCCGGACGCGAAGTTTCTCCCATCGCGCCGTAACGGTTTGCGACGTCGACGAATCCGTTGACTTCGAGGTCGACACCGAAAATTTCGGAGAGCGTCGGGTTATCGACGTTCGGATCCATGCCAATTGCATGCACGACCATGTCGAATGGAATGGTGATCGGTCGTTTGACGAGCGTATCCTCACCCTTGACGATTAGTTTTTCGCCGTCGGATGTGACTTCTGCAATACGCGCCTTGATGTATTTGACCTTGAATTCCTCCTGGCTGCGCCAGTAGTACTTGGTCTCGTAAAGGCCGAACGTTCGAATATCCATGTAGTAGATGTAGACGTGACATTCCGGCAATTCCTCGCGAATTTCCATTGCGATGTTCGACGACACGGTACAGCAGATCTTCGAGCACCATTCGCGACCAATCTGGCGATCACGCGAGCCGACACACAGAAGGATCGCGACACGTTCCGGCTTACGATCATCGGAAGGACAACGCACGCCCTTGCCCGACGAGATCATTTGTTCGACCTGCGTCGTCGTTACAACGTCTTCATAAGTACCGAAGCCCCACTCGGGTTTGTTGACCGAATCGAAATGCGTAAAGCCGCTACACAGGATCGCGGCCTCAACCTCAATCTTTTTGCCGTTCGAGAGCTCGGCGGTGAAATCTCCGGGCGCGCCATCGAATGACTTGACCGTGGCGCCCGTCTCGATATCGACGTTAGCGTCCCCCTCGACGCGGGTGACCATGCCACCTATGGCATCTTTCGCCCATTCGCCGGTCGGCACGAGTTTCGCGTAGCCGGACAGAATCGGCGCGCCGCCCAGCCTGTCTTCTTTCTCGACCAGAATGCTTTTCTTGCCGATGCTTGCGAGACTATGCGCCGCCGCCAGTCCCGAGGGCCCGCCACCTACGATCAGAATTGGTTTACTCATGTTATTTGCTCAATTATTTGTCGGTCGACTGCTGCCGAAGAAGAGGCTTGAATCCTGGGCCCGAGGTGATCATCAGGCGCGGGTCATACAACGTTTCACCCCTTCCTGCCTCGACCTCTTTAAGATAAGCCTCGAATTCTGCTTTCTTCTTCTCCCAGTCAATGCCGAGCTTCTCCATCAGGGTTTCTAGTGCCGAAGCATGCCAATGTGACTGCACAATCTTGTAGGGATGCGCGCCGCAGACCAGTGCCGCAAACTGGCAGTCTGCCAGCACCGGCATCTCAATCGGCTCGCCGACTGCCGCGCCGATCCACTGGTTCTTGTCAAGGGTCGTGATGCAACCGGTGTCGTGACCGACCATCATGTCGGCATGCGCCTCTTCCTGTGCAACGCGCAGCTTGCGATCGATCGCAAACGATCGCGTAAATTCACGTTCGGAAATAATGTGGCGGAAACCAAATCCGCAGCAGTCATACCAGGTGGAATAATCGATGACCTGTGTACCGAGTGTCTCCAGCAATCCGGTCGTTACCGCAACGCGGTTGCCGTCAAGAACGTCGTCGTCGTAGATCGCATCCTCGGGGACCATCTTGTAAACATGACAGGCCGGATGCACGGTCGCACGAATGTGGCTGCAGTCGATCACCTGGTGTTTCTTGATCTCGTCACGCATCACATGCAGCCACTCGGAGTAGTGCACCACTTCCTCCGGTATCAGCAGCTTGCCGTCGACCAGGCGGCCCAGCTTGCCCAATATTTTCTTGACGCGTTCACGCAACTTCGCGGATTGCAGCAGGTAACCGCGGACTTCCTTGTAGTTACCAAAGGACGTGCCGCAGTGCACCAGCGGGTAGAAAAAGCCGTCAGGCAGGCCCTGCGCTTTCGCCGAGACGTAAGCCTGGTGGAAGTTGCGCAGGAAAACAGCGGCGAGGCTTTCCAGGTTACCAATACCGGAGCCGTGATAATTCCAGGCCGTGCAAGAGGTCTGATCGGTCTCATCGAGATAGTCGATATCCATCTCGTTCATCAGCCAGAGTAGTGATGCCGGGTAGCCCGGGATGTTGCCGCACTGCCCACAGGACTTGTGATGCCAAAGACGCGTCGTCGGAATCTTCTTGTCCCAACCGTACAGCGTCTTAACCATGGTCGGCTTATGCTCGTCGGTAACGCGATGCACGACGATCTCGCCTTCTTTCTCGAGTTGCCACATGATGTCGCGCACGTCTTCGACGCGATCCTTGTTGGTCAGCATCGAACGTTTGTTGATGATCTGGTCGACCCAGACGGTTGCTACATGCGCATCGTCCTTCGAGAGATTCGCGTCTGTCCATTCGGCGCCATGGCCAGTGAAGCGCTCTTTGCCGCTACCGTTTCCGTTTCCGTTACCTGCAGTCATAGTTATCTCCTGACTTCGATCCAGGTACTCCGCCGAGGTGGAGTACTAGTCGTCATCCTGATCGTCGAGCCAGTCCTCATAGTCATCACGTTTTTCATCCATGATGTCGAGGATTACATCGAACAGGTTTTCATCGATGGTCTCAAGACTGTCGAGCACACCGGTTTCTTCCCAGATGGTGTACAGCTCAACGGAGGTCTTGAGATTAACTTCCCACGCGGTTTTCGTCGTGTGCAGCGTGGGCATAGGAATCGCTTTGCGAAGAAGCTCCAGTGGAGCGTCGACCTTGGCGACATTGGGGCCCCAGTCGGCGAAACCGTCCGGAGTAATCATATCGGGCGACAGCTGGTTGCCCGTTGAAATGAGCTTGAGCATCACGCGGCTGAACGGTCGCAGCACGTTCTTCGCCGACTCCATGCCGTGTTTGATCGCGGTCTCACGCATCAGCATGATGAGGCCGCCCGGCGAATTGCTGAACGGGCAACGCGCCGCGCAGGTATAGCACTGCGCGCAGGACCAGATCTTCTCCTGCATGGCGTCGTAGATGCCCTCGAGATTCTCGGTCCACAGCAGCTGCACGATCTCGCGAGGGCTGAAGTCGTAGTAATGCGCGGCCGGGCAGGTCGCGGTACAGATTCCGCAGTTCAGGCAACCATTGAGTTCATGGTCATAGCGCATGTCCGCCTGGATATCCTGGAAGATCTCCTCCAGCTTGTCGCGTCCGACCGGCGGTGCATCCGAGACCGGATCGCCGATGTGTTCCTGAATTCGAGACGTTGCTGAATGGGACATATTTTGAACCCGGTTTGTTTAGTAGGACAGCACCTTGCAGTCACCTTCCATGATTTCTTCAATCAGGTGCGCGCCGCCGACGATGCCCTCACATTCGGGAATAAGATCGTCTTTGGTCATGTCGAATAAATCGAGATTGGGCGAGCAGCAAAAGAATTTCACGCCGGCTTCGTGAGCGTCCTGGATGAAGCCAAGAACCGATTTCGGCGAGCCTTCCTTGACGAACAATTTCTCGGCAACGCCTTTTTTCATCAGGCGTCCGGAGGTGGCCGTGCAGATAACATCGACGTCGTAGTCCATCGCAGCGGCAACGGTCGCCTGAAAAATCGGCGCCCCAAGTTCCTCACCGTTTCGAGGGTCGGTATTCGCCATGACAATAATCAGTTTTTCAGCCATTTTTCTTCGTCCTTTGCTGTCAGAAGGCGCTCCAACAGCTCATTAGCATATACTAAACTACCTGCGTATCCAACGCCGGATCGGCGGCTTCTGCGGCCCTCGGCGAAGACATCAGGGATGTGCACTGCACCAGTCCGGTCATAACGGGTACCAACTCGTCCTCCAGCACGGGCTGCAAGGCTCGAAATTGCTCGAGTTTCATAACCGCGTCGTCCGGCACCTCCTCGAATTCCATGATCAGGTCTTCGATCATGCCGAGCTTAATGCCCGGGTTGCCGCAAAAACCATAAGCATTATCACCAACCTGCCAGACCAGCGGTCGACCCGCCTCGTCTTCGGCAAGCACAATTGCCTCTGCCGGCGGCACCGGCCAGTCGCGCATATAAATGACCTGGTGAAACGCATCAGGCAGAAAGCCGTTCAGTGCGTCATCTCGCGTACGCCTGGCATTCAGCATCTCGAACGTGAGTTCACGAGGCTGCGAGCTGCCACCGGCTGCGATAGCCAGTATCTGCGCGCCGAGACCGATAGCGATGACGGGCGTACCCGACGCCAGCATGGCGCGCGTAAGCTCAACTTCCTCAGCCAGCGTGGGCAGGTCACGATCCCCGGCGGATCCCCACGGACCGCCACCCAGCAGCAGCAGCGCGTCGGCGGCGACGTCGGGTGCCGGCAGCTTGCGGCCGCCAGCGAACGGTCTGAAATACTGGAAGCGAATGCGGCGACCCTCGAGATGGTCCTCCATGAGTCCGAGATACTCGCCTGAGGTGTGCTGCACAACGGCAACAACGTTCATCGGCGAGTCGCCGCGTTTGGCCAGCTGGAAAGCGTCGTCGCTGCTTTTGCAATCAGCCATGCCGAGCCACCTGTCCGGATTCGATCGCGTTGCTGATCGACGCGACGAAGTCATCCGCCGTAACGCTCAGCATGCCGATGTCGGTGTCGTCAAAGAACTGTCTTATACATGCTTCAATCTCCGGCAGGCGCACGCCCTGCAGATGCGCCTCCAGATCGAAAACGACGCGCGGCGGCGTTATAAAAAAATCACCGGTGATAAGAACTCTCTGCAAAATCTGCCGCGTCGGACCTTCGAGCTTTACATAGGAGTCGATCGTGCCGCCCGCTCCCGTGTGGCTGCCCGCCAGCACGCCGGCCGCATCTGCCGGGCTGTCGATCTCGGCGACAAACTCATCCGTGCCAATCTCACTGTCGTAGTGCTCTTTGGCAAGCGTCTCCTCGTCCTCCGTAATTTCACCAGGCTCTGCGACTATACCCAGCCCTTCAGCAAATCCTTCCAGCAACGCCGCCTTGATTGTCTGCATGTCGGGCAGATCATCGCCGAGCAATTCCTTGAGCGTGACGACGCGTTGTGCCGCTGAATCCAGGTCATGCTTGGCAATTTTGCTTTGCGGCACATTCAACGCCTTGACCATCTGCGAGGCGTTCATATCAACGAGCACAGTGCCCTGGTAAATCAGTATGTCGCCGTCAAAAAAGCCGCCTGTCCCGCTGATTTTTCGACCGTCGACTTCGATGTCATTTCGTGGCCGAAACTTCGCATTCACGCCGAGTCGCGACAGTCCCGCTGCTGCCGCGTTACAGATCTCGCGCGCGAGGTCCGGTAGTGCGGCAATTCCGAGCGAGGCACGGTGAAAAACGAGCTCCCAACCGAGCTGACCTTCGTCAAGGTAGATGGCGCCACCGCCAGTAATCCTGCGCACGGTGCCAACGCCATCGGCGGCGCAATAATCCAGGTTGATTTCGCGGCTGAGATCCTGGTGTCGTCCAATGAGCGCCGTCGGCGGAAAACGCATGAAACGAATCGTGTCGGGCACCCGATCCTGCTGACGCAGCTCGATCAGCGCAGCGTCAAAAGCGATATTGGAGCGCCCTTCGCGCACTCCTGTATCGATGATTCGAAACGACTTTTCCACGCGAACGCCTCGTGCCCGTCGTTATTCGAGGGTCACGGGGATATCGAGCTGTTTTCTGATGCGTTTAAGATCGCTCTTCTTTGGCTGGAACGGATAACTCGCAATGTCGCTGGGCGGCGAGTCGCCGTAGGGGCGATCGCAGGCCGAGATGTCATCCTGGAATTTACCAGGGCATCCCGATGTGCGAAAAGCGATGCCCGCGTCGACAATGTCCGCCAGCTCGGAACCGCTGATTCCGTAGTCTGTAACGCGACCCAGCTCGTCGAAGCGCATCTGCTCTACGCGCACGCCCCTGTAGTCGATGAGGTAACGGGCAAGCTGCACACGACGCCATTGATCGCGCGGCGTTGCCGGCAGGTGATCCATCAATGACCCCTGCTCCGGGAAGAAGCAGAACATGTGGCTGTGGCCACCCAGGTCGACGATCTCCTGCACGACCTTGAGCACCTCGCTTTCAGTTTCTCCCATACCGACGATGATGTGCGCGCCAAATTTCTGCGGCCCGAAGATATCGCGCGCTTCGAGCATGATCTCCCAGTACTTGGACCATTTGTGCGGCGACTGCACACCCTTGCCGCGCGTACGATCGAATAGCTCAGGGGTGGCGGCGTCCAACGCAACCGTAAAGATATCGGCGCCCAGGTCCCGCGTTCGTTGAACGTCGGCGCGCGTCATTGTCGTCGGATTCGAAAGAATCGACACGGGAATCGCGTCAGGGTCAATCCGATCGGTCCATTGCTCAAGCACGGTAAAGGTATCGTCCTCCGAGCGTGGGTGCGTAATCATCGAAATACACATGCGATGAAACGGGCTGTTTTGCGGATCCTTCGCAACGATATCGATGATGTCGGCCATAGGCACGGCCGGCCAGTCGACTCGAATAAAGTTGCGATCGGCATAGTCGCGATCGGCTTCCCGATGGCGCGCAAGTCCGCAGTACGCGCAGTTAGCGCGGCAACCTTCCGGGTATGTCAGCAAGAGATTCAGACAACGCGTACATTCACAGCCGTACATGCGTCCACCCATGATGCCGAGCGTTATCGCGGCCGCCGTCGAAAGCTGCACATACTCCGGTGATTTCATGTGCGGTGCGAGAATATTGTTGTTCGGCAGATACACGCCCTGCGGTGCAATATCATTGGCCTTAACCGGCTTGCCGTTCTTGCGATCGGTCGGTGTCTTTTCTGGCGCCCGCGGCTCCATGACCTCAAACGGGTTGAAGTCCCTGCCCTTGTCGCCTTTGTCTGAGGCCGGCGTGGTTTTGTGTTCGATACAGCTCATAGGATTCGTTCCTGAATAGAGTCCGTCACGCCGCGAACGACGATTGCATTGTGTTTTTCAAGTGGCTGCCGAGTTTGATTGAGCAGCATGAGTGCGCCTGTTCGAAAGACCGGCCGATAGTGTGCGCCACCGAAACCGCACCGTCTGCCGGAAATGCTATTCCGTCCAGCCCGGCCATGATGGCGTATGCATCGGTTACGCGCTTGTGCATGCCCGGCGGTCGCGCACAGCCGAGTAACACCTGCTTGTCCGGCAGGCGCTCGCGCGCCTCCAGAAAAATTCGTCCCACGTCGGTAGTCTCGGGCGTTACAAAAGTACCGGGCTTGGCATAAAACGGCATGATGACGACCAGCACCAATGCCGTGACGTCATAACGACTGACGATATCCAGCGCATTTTCCTCGCCGAGAATCTGGCCGTAATGCAGGCCGATGACAATATGCGGCGTCACTTCCATCTGCGTGGTACACAAGGCGGCCAGCGTCGTTTCGAAATCCTCGACGGGCCGATTCAGTTTATAGACATCGCGTATGGTTTCGTTTGCGCCGATGACGTCCATCATGACGGTATCGACGCCGGCGGCCTCCATGTCTCTCGCACGCTGCTCGTCGAGCAGCGCGCTGTGTACAGCGACTCTTAGCTCCGGATAATCATGCTTCAGTTTCTCGACCGTTGGCAGATATCGACCGTAGGCGATTTCATTCTTCTTGTTCGAACCCCCTGACAACAGGAAACCGTTTAGTCCCTGTGTTTCGATCAGGTGCCGAACCTTTTCATCCAGCATCGCTGGATTTGTTGCCGGAATCATCGGCTCCAGGATCTTCTTCTGGCAGTGATCGCAGTTCAGCCCACAGGCCCCTGCCGTAATCGAAAAAGCCGGGAAGCTGTTCTTGTTGCAACCACTTAATTCGGTGCTGGAATACTCTTTGAACGTCGGCGTCGAGAAGCGGATCGGCCGGGGTGCGCGGCCGCTCGCTCGGCGCTCGTACTCGGCCACCAGCTGGGCATCAAAATCCGCGTCTTCCAGATCTTCGATTTCAGACAATGCGTCAAGCCATGTCATACACGGGTCCTCTTGTCGGTAAACGCAGCGGTGACGGCCTGGAGCTGCGCGCGCTTGCTATCAAGCAGCGATCTTAATCAGCGATCTTATCTCGTCACGAATCGGGCCGGGATACGGAGTATCCGCGATCGTCGTAAGCCATTGTTCTTCGATGTCTTCTTCGTCAATCAGGTCGCACTCCATGCCTTTCATGAAGTCACTGGCTTCTTTGCTCAGGCGTTCCGGCATGGATTTGCCCAGGATTCGCCCCCACAGGCCGGCCCAGTAGCGCGTCACGGTCCAGGGGTTATAGCCGCCACCACCAAGCACCACGGTTGCTTTGCCGAGAGCGATGAGCTGGGTCACCGCGCCCCAGAGGGCGACGTTGGAAAGCTCCATGTGAGAGAGAGGGTCGCCCGCGAGACAGTCAGCGCCACAACAAACCACCAGTGCATCGACGTCCTTGTTTTCGGCCATCGGCAGTATGGCGTGCTGCATAAGAAATTCGAATTCGCTGTCGTTGAATTGCGCTGGCACGCTGAAATTATAGGCACCCGCGTGCGGATGCGAACGCGTGCCACTGAACGGCCAGCGGTTATTCTCATGAATGGATAACGTCGTAACCCGCGGCTCCTCGTAGAACGCATCCTCGACGCCATCACCGTGATGGGCATCGAGGTCGATGTACAAGACACGCTCCATGCCGAGATCGAGCAACTTCAGAATCGCGAACACCGGGTCGTTCAGGTAGCAAAAGCCGGCCGCACGATCCGGTCGCCCATGATGCGTCCCACCGGAGGGATGGAACGCGACGCGGCCTTCCGCCGCCAGGGTGGCCGCCAGGATCGAGCCACCCACGGTCATGGTCGCGCGCTCGAACAGTCCCGGAAAAAGCGGGTTCTCGAAAGTACCGATCTGATACCGCTGACGAGCAGCGGGTTCGACAGACCCTGTGGAGTTTGCGTATTGCAGAGCCCGTACGTAAGCACGATCATGAAATTCGAAAAGATGCCTGACGCTGGCCGCTTCGCTTTCGCGATAGTGATCGTCGCCTAGCCATCCCAGCATATTGAGGAGATCCACGACCGCCGAATGGCGAACGATATTGAGCGGGTGATTGAGGCCGAACGCCGGCTTACGATAAATGTCGCTGCCGACGAACACTGGCGGCGGTCTTGTCGTCGCCGCCGACAGCGCTCCGTGGAACGAG
Organism: uncultured Gammaproteobacteria bacterium; assembly: GCA_963760395.1. GTDB lineage: Bacteria > Pseudomonadota > Gammaproteobacteria > Steroidobacterales > Woeseiaceae > UBA1847. The sequence goes on along the minus strand of CAVXCX010000009.1, from coordinate 46,367 downwards.
CGGGTATCGATTTGGCTCATGCTATCGGATGGTAAACCCTGCACGCGATTAGGACCTTTGAAAGTACGTTTCGAGAATATTATATTTCACTAATAAAGACAATTCTGATAATCTAATATGCTTTGCATGCCCAGTTAAAAGAGAGGTGTTGTCAAATGTCTGCTGAAGAAAAAAGCATGTCAATCATTGTGACCAAAGGGTCACTGGACTGGGCCTATCCGCCCTTTATCCTGGCAACCACTGCCGCCGCGATGGGCCTGCCTGTCACGATGTTCTTTACTTTCTATGGCCTGCCGCTGCTGTTGAAAGACCTTAACCTGCAGCTGACTGCTGCGGGCAACCCGGCGATGAAAATGCCGATGATGGGCGCTCACATGGGCCTTCCAAACCTCCTCACTGCCGTCCCCGGTGTCGATGCCGCCTGCACCAAGATGATGAAGAATCTCATGAGCAAGAAAGGCGTTGCGTCAATCGATGAGCTGCGAGAGCTCGCAGTCGAGGCGGAGGTTCGCCTGATCGCCTGTCAGATGACAATGGACCTGTTTGAGTATTCGCTTGACGATATGATTGAGGGTCCGGAGCTCGGTGGTGCCGCAACCTACATTGAAGTCGCCACTCAATCCGACATTAATCTGTTCATTTAGTAGTATCTGCACTGGCAGAGAAACACGGAGTAAAAACACCATGGCTGACCACACCCTCGACGCGAAAGGGCTCAATTGCCCGTTGCCGATCCTCAAAGCGCGCAAAGCCCTCAAAGATATTCCGGCTGACGGAACCCTCGAGATTATTGCCACGGACCCCGGCTCAGTAGCCGATTTTGAGGCGTTTTGCCGACAGACCGGTAACGAACTCGTGGAACATTCTGAAGACGACGGCACTTACCGCTTTCTGATCAAGAAGACCGCTTAACACTCACATCGGGCGTGCAGATTCTTCTGCACGTCCAGGCCTTTTCTGGTTTCATCGCAACAGGCGCAAAGTGCTCTCATGGCCATATTACCTGGACTGATTCTCGCGCTGCTGCTGGCATTTGCTGGCCAGTTCCTCTCCGACTTCATTGGCAAAGATCTGATGGGGCTTCCCAAGAGCCCGATAAGCGCCATCATGATGGCTATCCTGCTTGGCATTCTTGTTCGCAACACGCTGCCATTGCCGGCGTCACTGCAGCCCGGCATCCGTTTCGGACTGGTGCGTGTGCTGCGGCTCGGCATCGTGCTGCTCGGCATTCGCCTGAGCCTTGGTGAAGCCGGCGCAATAGGCCTGAAAGCCTTGCCCATTATCATCGGCGCGGTCACGGCCGCACTCCTCATCGTGACCTTCCTTGCCCGCAGACTCGGGCTGAGCGGCAGGCTGGGGACACTGATCGCAGTAGGGACCAGCATTTGCGGTGCCACAGCTATTGTCGCGACAGCCCCCACGATTGGCGCACGCGACGATGAAGTCGCCTACTCAGTCGCTTGCGTTACGTTGTTTGGCGTTGTTGCCATGCTGGTGTACCCGTTTGCCGGCAACTGGATCTTCGACGGCGACACGGTCAAAGCCGGCCTGTTCCTTGGTACCTCAGTGCACGAAACCGCACAGGTTGCTGGCGCCGGACTGGTCTATCAGCAGTACTACAATGACCCCGGCGCACTTGACGTAGCGACGGTCACGAAACTTGTTCGCAACCTGGGCATGCTGATCGTTATCCCGGTGATGAGTATCATCTATCACCGCAATTCAGCGGGCGGCAGCGAGGCACCGAAGTGGTGGACGATGGTGCCATTGTTTGTGATCGGCTTTGCTTGCATGAGCCTGTTGCGCACGGTTGGCGACATGGGCGACCAGCCGTTCGGCGTTCTCGAACCAGAGACGTGGAAAGCGATCGTTTCCAACACGAAGGAACTTGCAGAGATCTGCCTGGCCGTTGCGATGGCGGCCGTGGGACTCGGCACCAGTATCAAGGGACTGAAAGACATCGGCTTGAAACCACTGGGTGTTGGCCTGTTTTCAGCCGTGCTGGTCGGCGCTGTCAGCATTACGCTGATTACGGTTCTTTACTAAGGACGTTCTCTGAGGAAGCACTCAGGTTAAATACTGGAGCGACTTGTGGCTGGAAAGAAACGTGGCATTCATGAGCTTTACAAAACCGATCCGCTGGTGGCCGACGAAGCCCTATGGGGACGACAAAGCGATCCCGTCACCCGACGCGGATTTCTGACGAAAGGCAGCCTGGTTGCGATGTCGGCAGCCGTTGGCGCAAGCATCCCGTTTGCGCACTTGATGCCTGCCGGCCTCATCCCCGCGGCGCTGGCGCAGACGGCCGAGCCCTTTGAAATTCCGGGCAAGGAAGGCCTGGTTATTCTCAACGACCGGCCTGTGAACGCCGAAACCCCGGCACATCTTCTCGACGACAAGATTACGCCCGCGAAACACCTGTTCGTGCGCAACAACGGCACGCCACCGGCAATGTCTGACATCGACGTCGATGCATGGCAACTTGCATTCGGCGGTGAGTCGATCGAACGTGAAATCACGCTGAGCATTGCCGACCTCAAGAAGCAATTTAAGCATTACACGTACCAACTGCAGCTGGAGTGCGGCGGTAACGGCCGCAGCGAGTTTGTGCCGCCCGCTTCCGGCAACCAGTGGTCTATCGGCGCGGTCGGCTGTCCGCAATGGACCGGCGTGCGGCTCAAAGACGTGCTCGACTTCGTTGGCGTCAAGGAGGATGCCGTTTATGTCGCTTACTACGGTGCGGATCGACATTTGAGCGGCGACAGCGCGAAAGTTCCTATCTCACGTGGCGTGCCCATTCAGAAAGCACTCGAGGAGGAAACGTTGATCGCCTGGGCGATGAACGGTGAGGACATTCCCTTGATGAACGGCTATCCGCTGCGGCTGGTCTGTGCCGGTTGGCCGGGCTCGGTCAGTGGAAAATGGCTCAACAAAATCGTGGTCCGCAACCAGGTCCACGACGGACCGAAGATGACCGGTACATCCTACCGGGTCCCCTGCAAAACCGTCGCCCCTGGCACTACCGTGCCAGATGATGAGATGTGCATCATCGAATCGATGCCGGTGAAATCGCTGATCACGTTTCCGAAGTCCGGCATCGAGCAAGCGAATGGCAGTGCGTTGTCACTACGCGGCCATGCCTGGGCCGGTGATCTTGCGGTCAGCGACGTACACGTATCGACAGATTTCGGCGCCACCTGGAACAAGGCGGCGCTCGAAGCACCGGCAAATCGATTTGCCTGGCAGCACTGGCGTGCCGATGTCACGTTTCCTCAGATCGGCTATTACGAGATCTGGGCGAAAGCGACAGACAGTAAGGGCCGCTCGCAGCCTATGGTACTGCCTGGCTGGAATCCGAAGGGCTACCTGAATAACGCCTGTCATCGCATTGCCGTACAGGTTGTCTAGTGAAGGAATTCCACACGGCGCTCCTGTTGCTATTGCTGTTGCTACTGGCGGCCTGCAGTCGCGAACCTGCCGCGGAACACAAAGTGATCAGCGAGAATGCGCCGGCCGTCGCAGCGACGACCGAGGTTGCCATTGATCCCGCTACCGGCTTCAAGATGAGCGGTGACTGGGAACTGGTCCGCGCCCACTGTACTGGCTGTCATTCGTCCAAGCTCATCACGCAACAGCGCGGTACCGCGCAGCAGTGGCTGGCAATGATCCGCTGGATGCAGAAGAAACAGAACCTCTGGCCGTTCGATCCGGGTACCGAAGACCGGATCATCACCTACCTCTCGGACAACTATCCGCCGGACGAAGCCCGTCGGCGCGCGGCAATCCCGAACGAGCTGATGCCGCCGAATCCCTACTCGAACGCCAACGTAAATTAAGGACAGGCCAAACCCATGCTTGTAAACCCTTCCGATGTGGTTGCCCGCGCCAAGGCGACAATCAAGGAATGCACGGTATCCGAAGCGAAGCAATTCCTGACGCCGAGCACTTTGCTTATCGATATTCGGGAAGAAGCTGAATATCGCCGTGGCCATATTCCGGGCGGCGTGTTATCGCCGCGGGGCCTGCTTGAGTTCGAGATTCACGGGCTGGTCGAGCGCACGGCAGCTGCTTCTGACGTTGCCCCCGAGGAACGCGAGATCGTTCTTTACTGCGGCACCGGTGGGCGATCGGCGCTCGCCGCCGAGACGCTTACCAACATGGGCTATCGCAATGTGCGGTCGATGGACGGCGGTATCGTGGCCTGGTCGGCTGCAGGACTGCCGGTCGACCTGCCCTGCTGAGGCTCACTAACCGCTGTTAGCGTCAACCGTGTAGCAGGCGAGGTCTTCAGCCAGCTCAACAGTGCCGTCGTAGGCGCGCCTGACCAACGCGACATTCTCGTCGAGCTCCCGCAGACTGCGCGCCATGAAATGACCGAGCACCAGTCGCTCTGCGCCTGAACGAGCCGCGACTTCGCCAACAATACTCGGCGGCGCGTGCAAGCGGCGCCCTACTCCGCTTACGTTCTCCGGAACGACCAGGTGCATCACGAGAATTGAGGCGCCCTGCGCGAATTCCGCGAACCCGAGGTTGCCACCGTTCTGATCGCTTGCGAATACGAGCGTTTCGTCTCCGACAATTACCTTGAACGCGACGGCAGGAACGATTCCGTGTGGCACATGCATTGCCTCTACTTTGAAATCCTTGTTCTTGTAAACGGTGACGGGTACTTCGCCGCTGACTTCTCTCGCAACCACCATCGGCTGGCCGCCGGTGCCGTCGAGAAAGCCCCCCAGGTAGGCGTAAGCGCCGGAGTCCGGGTCCAGCATGCTGCGTAGCCAGCTCTTGAGGCCCGGAAAGGCGCCGTCGCCATCGGGACCGGCAACGAAAAGCGGACGTTCACGATCCGAAAAACTGCCCGACTTCAGCAGCGCCGGAAAATCGGCGGAGTGATCGGTGTGGAAATGACTCAGGCCGACGAAATCGAGCCCTTCGAAACTCGCACCAGCCTCGCCAAACCGCAGGAAAGAACCACCGCCTGTGTCGATCATCACGCGTGCCACACCGTTGATCCATACAAGGTAGCTCGCCGACGCGCGAGCGTCATCTGCGATCGGACCACCGGAACCCAGGACCTGCAGAGCCAGCCCATCCGCCGGCGGACACGATCGCGCGGGCTGCGCACAGGCGCCGAGAACAGGTGCAAGCATGAAGAGTAGTAGAAACAGTCGGATTGAATACTTCATTGTCGGGCTCTTTACCTGATCAGGACGCCGCAGCGGAATCTGTCGAACGATCGAGTTCGACACGCATCAATGTTAGCTCATCACCCGAGACGACGCGCGTCCTGAAGTCACCGCAACTGCCGCAAAGGAGCTTGTTCGGCGCCACCGTCGTTTCAACGTCGCACTGGCTGCAGCGAACCACGATCGAAGACGTCTCCATGACGAGCTCGGCATTTTCAGCAATGCTACCGGCCGCCGCCATCGGGTAGGCGTGACGCAGCAATTCCGCTTCAACGCCGGATAACGGCCCGATTGCGAGGACTATTTTCGTTACGCGACTCGCATCACGCTCCCGGGCGATGTTCTCGACCTGTTGCATCAGGGAAAGGCATACCGACAATTCGTGCATCAGGTACTCCGCAGCCCCATCAACAGTTCGCGACGACTCAGTTTGCGTTCACGTCGCTTGGCTAGAAACAGGTTCTTCATCACCTGCTCTGCAACCTCAAGCGCCGTCGGCTGATCGGGCAAGTCAGCAACGCTGCGGAACAGCACCGCGCTCAGGTAAGTACCCAGCACATCGTCATGACAGATTGTGAATTCCATCGATCCGGACGGGAACTCGATGCTCGACATGTCACCCTGCGAGTTGCCTGACCAGGCGTCACTGCCGGGCAGCAGAATAAGGTTCATGAACCAGGGCGTAATCAGTACACCCAGCTGATGCGCCTCGAAGGTCTGAAATCCGACCGCCTCGACCGACAGCTGCGTGTTAACGATGGGCAGCCCCCGCATGTGCTCGCGGTAAATTAGCTCGAATTGCCGCACCAGCGCCGCGACGGTATCGACCTTCAAGTTGTCTTGTTCAGGCATAAAGGAACTCCGCGGCGTCTCCAAGGCATCACCATATCCCTCAGTCAGACAACAGACTCGGCGTATTTCGACGTCTGCAGCCACCTCTCGGGGCGGACGGAATCACGCAGAAACGAGCATGCTGCGCTACCCCAAAGGTCCTAATAATCGTGGTTCCTACCTAGTGAGTCGCCGGGCTGCGCCAGGCGGGAAACCGGACCGCGCCGTTTTCTGGCTCGCCACTGTGGTATCGGTAGATTCCAGTATACCGGAGGAGCATATGTCGCATTAGGATTCACTAATAAATAGGCCGTCAAAGTGTCCTCAAAAACAAAAACTATCGCAGTCGTTGGGATCGGCAACAGTCTTCTTACAGACGACGGTGCCGGTATCCACGCACTTGAGCGCTTCGCTGAGAAGAACGACGACGACGTCATCTGTATCGACGGCGGCACCGTCGGCCTCGCATTGCTGGATCGACTCTCGAACCTCGACGGCCTCGTCGTTCTCGATGCCATGAAGCTAAAGCTAAAACCCGGGACGGTCACCGTCCTGGAGAGCGAAACGATGGATGCCCACCTGCTCAATCAACATGGCAGCGTGCACGAGGTCGGACTCTCTGATTTGATGGACGCGCTACGTCTGCGCGGCGACCTGCCGGCAAGGCGTGCGCTGATAGGTATCGAGCCCGAGGACATGGGCTGGGGTACGTGGCCGACGCCAGCTGTCGCGGCGTCGTTGTCAGAAGCCGTCCATGAGGCTCGCAAGCTGGTTCGGCGCTGGCGCGCCGCGGCACCGATGGACGCCGTCGCGTGAACTCGGTCAACGAAATCCCGGTCGGGGTGGAGACAACGCACGGCAACGTGCGTCCAATACTCTCCGAGATACTGCATGCGCTCGACAAGCTGCTCGACGAAAACGCAACCACCACCATCGACCTTGCCAGCCTGCCGTTCGGCCCTGGCGAACTCGATGCGCTGGAGGCAGCGCTCGGAGAGGGAGAGCTGGTCGCAAAGCTGACGCATTGGGAAACAGCCGCATTCGCGAGACGACCTACCCCGGTGTCTGGTGGATAGAACATCGCAACGTTAATGACGAAATTGTGGGCCGTTATGTTGAAGTCACGCGGCTTCCGGAAATTCTTTGCTCACAGGACGCGGACATTGGTGCGGGTCGTGCACGCCTGGGGGAAATGTTCGAATAGTTAAGCGGGAGGAACACAGCATGAACTACAGACCGACCGTCGGAGAGATTCTGCAAGCCAAAGGCGTATCACGGCGCGGATTCCTCAAGTATTGCGCAACAACGGCTTCGTTGCTGGCGCTACCACCCAGCATGATTCCACGGATCGCGAAGGCCATAGAGAATGCGCGACGCCCGTCGGTCATCTGGCTCTCATTCCAGGAATGCACCGGTTGCACCGAGTCGCTAACACGTTCGGCCTCGCCGACGGTTGAAGGCCTGATCTTCGACGCGATCTCGCTCGACTACCACCACACGCTGCAGGCTGCCGCAGGCGAACAGGCGGAAGCCGCACGCCACGCTGCCATGGAAGAGAATGACGGCCAGTACCTGGTTCTGGTCGATGGTTCGATACCCATGGCGAATCCAGGCTACTCGACGATTGCCGGGATCAGCAATGTCGACATGCTGATGGATACCGTGAAAGGCGCTGCCGCCGTTGTTGCGATCGGCTCTTGTGCTGCGTTTGGCGGCCTGCCCGGTGCGGACCCGAATCCGACCGGGGCAGTATCTGTCCAGGATCTCGTCAAGGACAAACCGGTCGTCAATGTGCCCGGCTGCCCGCCCATTCCGATGGTCATGACGGCTGTCCTGACACAGTTCCTGACGTTCGGCCAGATTCCGGAACTCGACAAACACGGCCGACCGCTGGCGTTCTTCGGCAACACGATTCACGACCGTTGCTATCGGCGGCCCTTCTACGAGCAGGGCAAGTTCGCAGAAACGTTCGATGACGAAGGTGCCAAAGCCGGCTGGTGTCTCTACAAGCTCGGCTGCAAAGGCCCGACAACCTACAACGCGTGTGCGACGGTTAAGTGGAACCAGGGCACGAGTTTCCCGATCGAGTCGGGACATCCCTGCCTGGGCTGCTCGGAACCGCGGTTCTGGGACAAGGGCGGTTTCTATCAACCATTGTCAACTGGCCACTTCGGTAGTGGCGCCACGGTTGCCGGCGCAGCAGTAGCCGGCGTCGCACTCGGCGTAGTAGCCGCTGCGGCCGGGAAGCGTCGACAAGCTAAATATACAAAGGAGGCATGACATGGACCTTCTGGAATTTGCGAGGGGACCGGCACTGCAATTTGCCGCGCTAATACTCGTGGCAGGAACAATCTGGCGCATCGTCGGCATCGTCATGCTGGCAGAGAAGCCCGATTATTCGGAACCGCGTCATCGTGGCGGTTACCTGGCTGCGCTCAAGGTCATATACACGCGCGCTTTTACAGCCGATCCGTTCAAGAAAGCGACGCTGTACCCGAAGATCATGGCGTACGTCATGCACATCGGCTTGTTCGCAACGATTTTCCTGTTCACGCCACACATCGTTTTTTTTGAAGGCTGGACAGGATTTGACTGGCCCGGACTGCCCAACAGCGTCATCTTCTTCATCGGCGTTGCCACCGTTGTATCCGGTTTCGCTTTGATCATCCGGCGTATGACCAGCCCTGTATTGAAGCTGATTTCCAACTTTGACGACTACTTCAGCTGGTTCGTTACGATGCTGCCGTTGATAACCGGCCTGCTGATTCCCGTTCGCGCATTTTTCCGTTACGAAGACCTGATGGCGATACACATCTTGAGCGTTGCACTGCTCTTGATCTGGCTGCCGTTCGGCAAACTGGGACACACATTCCTCGTTTTCATTACCCGCGGTACCACGGGCATGGTCTTTGAACGCAGGGGGGCCAAGACATGACCACAGTAGATGGCAGACATACGCTGGACCGGGAAGCAGAGCGTATTGCGTACAAGCCTCCCGAGATCCGTCACGATACACAGGGTGACATGAGCACCGAAGAGCGCGTCGAGACAGCGATGCACCACTTCGTCAAGGACTTCAATACGCAGACCGCGTCGTATCTCGACGGCTGCCTGCACTGCGGCATGTGCGCAGACGCCTGTCACTATCACGTGCGCACGGACGATCCGAGATATACGCCGATCTGGAAGATCGAACTGTTCAAGCAGGCTTACAAACGCGAAGTCGGGCCGTTCGCCTTCTTCTATCGCCTGTTTGGCTTCAAGAAGAAAGTCACGATCGAACAGCTCGAAGAATGGCAGCACCTCCTGTATGACAGCTGCACAGTCTGCGGGCGATGCTCGCTGGTGTGCCCGATGGGCATCGATATCGCGGGCATGGTCTCGATGGCACGCCACGGCATGTTCAAAGCCGGCCTGATTCCGCACGAACTGCACGAAACCGCGAAGCGCGCGGCCGAAACCGGCAGTCCCCTGGGCATCACACCGGATAAGTTCGAGGACCGTCTCGAGTGGATGGCCGATGAACACGACGTCGAGATTCCGCTGAACGTCGAGAAAGCCGACGTGCTTGCGGTCATGTCGTCGATCGAGATCCAGAAATATCCGGAATCGATGGCCGCGACAGCGAAGATACTGAACGCTGCGGGCGAGTCCTGGACCTTCCGCAGCGACGGCTTCGAAGCAACCAACTTCGGCATGCTTTCCGGTAACTCGGAATGGCAGAAAGAAGCCAGCATGAAATTAATCAATGCTGCTATCAAGATCGGTGCGAAGACGCTGGTACTGCCGGAGTGCGGCCACGCCTACATGGCATTGCGCTGGATGGGCGCCAATATGTACGGCAAGCCACTACCGTTCAAAGTAGTGCATATCTCCGAGTACCTGGCCGATGCGTTGAACTCGGGCAAGATCAAGGTGAAGAAGCTCGACAAGAGCGTTACCTACCATGATCCCTGCCAGGTCTCGCGACGCGGTGGTGCAACCCAGGCTGCCCGCGACGTGATAAAGCACCTCGGCGTCGATTTCCGGGAAATGAAAAATGGCGGCGACTACAACTGGTGCTGCGGCGGCGGTGGCGGTGTCGTGACCATCAAACGCGCCGACGAGCTGCGTCACCGGGTCTTCAAGTTGAAGATGGACCAGGTGGAAGCCACGGAAGCAGACGAACTGATCTCCAGCTGCGCCAACTGTCGACAGAGCTTTGATGACTCGCAGGAGCATTTCAGCTGGGATTACAAAATGGGCAGCCTGATGGAGATGGTTGCCGAGAACCTTGAGGAGGGCAAGGCATGAACGCTCGAATCGTCGTAGATCCGGTCACCCGCATCGAAGGCCACTTGCGTATCGAAGCGCAGATGAATGGCAATAAGATCGAGCAGGCCTATTCCTCCGGCACCATGGTGCGCGGTATTGAAATTATTCTTCAAGATCGCGATCCAAGAGATGCCTGGGCATTCGCACAGCGCATTTGTGGCGTATGCACGTTGGTACACGGCATCGCATCGATCCGCTCGGTAGAAAACGCCATCGGTGCCAAGGTGCCGCCCAATGCACAGCTGATTCGTAACCTGATGATCGGCGCGCAGTACATTCACGATCACGTCATGCATTTCTATCATCTGCACGCACTGGACTGGGTCGATGTCGTCTCCGCACTGAAAGCCGACCCGGCCGCAACGGCCGCACTGGCGCAATCGTTGAGCAGCTACCCGCGTTCGTCCACCGGCTATTTCAAGGACGTACAGAAAAAAGTTGCCGATTTCGTGGCCGCCGGACAGCTCGGTATCTTCGCGAAAGCCTACTGGGGTCATCCCGAGTACAAGCTGCCGCCGGAAGCCAACCTGATGGCGGTTGCGCACTACCTGGATGCACTCGAGTGGCAACGTGATGTGGCACGCCTGCATGCCATCTTCGGCGGCAAGAACCCGCACCCGAATTTTGTTGTCGGCGGCGTACCGTCGCCGATCGACCTGAATTCTGACTCGGCCATCAACAGCAAGCGGCTGAGCCAGGTCCAGGAAATCATCAACAAGATGAAGGCCTTCGTTGAGCAGGTGTATGTGCCCGATACGCTGGCGATCGCCGGCTTTTACAAGGACTGGTTCGCGCGCGGCGAGGGTCTGGGCAACTTCATGTGCTTTGGCGACCTGCCTGCAACCGGCATGGATGATCCCGACTCGTTCCTGTTCCCGCGCGGCATCATTCTCGATCGCGACCTGACGACGATCCACGAACTCAGGATGGACGACCCATCCGGTATCCAGGAATTCGTTTCACATTCCTGGTACGACTATACCGGCGGCAAGGAAGTCGGCCTGCATCCGTGGAGCGGTGAGACCAACCTGAACTACTCGGGACCGCAACCGCCCTACCAGCACCTCGACGTCGAACAAAGTTATTCCTGGCTGAAGTCACCGCGCTGGCGAGGCAAGGCGATGGAGGTCGGCCCTCTCGCACGCGTATTGATGCTGTATGCGAAGGGTCACGAAATGACGGTGGACCTGGTCAACAGCACGCTGAAACGGTTTGACGCACCACCACGCGCACTGTTTTCGACGCTCGGCCGAACGGCGGCGCGCACGCTTGAGACGGCGATCCTCGCCGAGAGCATGCAGGGCTGGCTGGATGCGTTGATTGACAACATCAAGGCTGGTGACACCAAGACCTTTGATGACACGCTGTGGGAACCCGAAACCTGGCCATCAAGCTGCAAAGGCGTTGGCGTCATGGAAGCCCCGCGCGGCGGACTGTCGCACTGGATCGTCATTGAAAACGGCAAGATCGCAAACTACCAGGCGGTAGTGCCGAGCACGTGGAATGCCGGGCCGCGCGATCCGAATGGTCAGCCGGGCGCCTACGAGGCGGCGCTTGAGGACGCGCATGTCATGCACGATCCGAAACAGCCGCTGGAGATTCTGCGCACGATTCACAGCTTTGATCCGTGCATCGCCTGCGCAGTCCACGTAACCGATCCTGACGGCGAAGAGCTCGTACAGGTTGCGATTCGCTAGTCGGCTATCGTAGCCGCTATTTGCTCGCCAGTTTTTCGAGCAACGGTGCGGGGGCCCAGGCCTCCGCACCGAAACGCTCGCAGAATTCGGTAACGCGCGCGTGGACTTTCTCTAGACCAACCGCATCGGCGTAGTGCATCGGTCCGCCGCGCCAGGCTGGAAAACCGTAGCCGTAGATATACACAACGTCGATATCGGAGGGGCGCTGTGCAATACCCTCTTCGACAATGCGCATACCTTCGTTGACCAGCGCATAGATCAGGCGATCAACGATTTCATCATCAGGTATGTCACGACGCTCGACGCCCAGCGCCGCTGCCTCGCGCTCAATAATTTCCTGCACCACCGGATCGCTTACGTGTTTACGCGTCTGTGCATCGTACTGATAGAAGCCGGCGCCGGTCTTCTGGCCCAGCCGACCCATCTCGGCGAGCACGTCGGCCACACGAGAAGCGCGAGGATCGCCACGTTCCGATTCGGGCAGCGCCTGGCGGGCCTTGTAACCGACGTCGATGCCGGCAAGATCGGCAACGCGGATTGGCCCCATCGCCATGCCCCACGCCTCCATCGCGTTATCAACCTGCTTAGGTGTCGCCCCTTCGACCAGACATAGCTGTGCTTCGCGAAAGTACGGCTGCAACATGCGATTGCCGATGAAGCCATAGCAAACGCCTGACATGACCGGCACTTTCTTTATTCTTTTCGCGAGTGCCATACAGGTTGCGAGCACATCGTCGGCGGTCTTGTTGCCGCGAACAACTTCCAGCAGCTTCATGATATTGGCGGGACTGAAAAAGTGCAGGCCAATAACATCCTGCGGTCGCTGCGTTGCCGCGGCGATCGCGTCAACATCCTGGTAGGAAGTGTTGGTGGCAAGGATAGCGCCGGGCTTACAGGCATCATCGAGACGCGCGAAGATACTCTTCTTCAGCTCGGGATCTTCGAATACTGCTTCAATGACCAGATCCAGGTTGGCGAGCGAGCCGTAATCGGTCGAACCCGAAATCAACGCGCGGCATTCCGTCGCTTTGTCTTCGCTGAGCTTGCCGCGCTTTACACTGGCCGCGTAATTTTTCTCAACGATCGACAGTCCGCGCGCCAGCGCATCGTCATTGATCTCGATCAACGTGACGGGAATGCCCGCATTGGCAAAACTCATCGCGATACCACCGCCCATCGTACCGCCACCGATAATGCCGACCGAGTCGATGGAACGCTGTGGCGTGTCTTTCGGCAGATCATTGATTTTCGCCGCCTGTCGCTCGGCGAAGAACAGGTGGCGCAGCGCCGCAGACTGCGGACTCTGCATGCACTCCATGAACAAGCGGCGCTCGACCGCCAGGCCCTCTTTGAACGGATGTTTGGTCGCAGCCTCAACGCAGGCGACAATGTTCTGCGGTGCGATCTGGCCGCGAGCCCGTTTCGCCAGCGTCGCTCGATAAGTATCGAAAATCGCCGCATCGAAGTCGGGTACAACCTGCTCGCTGGACTTTCGCGGCGTTGCGCCCTGCTCTACCAGTTCACGCGCCCAGGCAATCGCTTCCGCGCGCAAATCGCCCTCGACTATCCGGTCGATCAGTCCAAGCTCGAGGGCGGCGGCAGCGCCGATGGGAGTGCCGCTGGTCATCAGGTCCAGCGCTGCCTGGACGCCGCCAAGCCGCGGCGTACGCTGCGTGCCACCAGCGCCGGGAAGCAGTCCTAGTTTGACTTCGGGCAGGCCGATTTTGGCGCCCGGTAGCGCACATCGATAGTGTGCCGCAAGCGTCGTCTCGAAGCCGCCGCCCAGCGCCGTTCCATGGATCGCCGCGATAACAGGCTTCTTCGAGTCTTCAATGACATTGAGCAAATCGGGCAGGAATGGCTCAACCGGGGGCTTGCCGAACTCGGTGATGTCCGCGCCGGCGATGAAGGTGCGCCCCTCGCAGACGATCACGATCGCCTCGCTGGCGTCCGTCTGTGCCGCGGTAATCGCGTCATGCAGGCCCTGGCGGACCGCGTGTGACAGCGCGTTGACCGGCGGATAATCGACCGAAATTACACCGATGGTGCCCTCGATAACATAATTCACGACTTGCGACATGGTCGCTCCTTTGCAAATGCCGGCGCACACTGTAATGTAATGTTTCCTGCCAGACCACTGCGGCCTTGGAAACGACGACGATGTATCGGCAACTCACAGACCAGGCTGATAAATACCTGCGATCGCTGTACCAGCAGGACGACATCGCCGCCCAGTTGAAACGCAAACTCGCCGAGCTGATGTCCTATGGTGAGGCCAATGCCGATGCTGCCTGCCGGGCACTGAAACTCAGCCGCCGTACCCTGCAACGCCGCCTCAAAGCCGAGCGCACCAGCTTTCAGAAAATTCTGCAGGAAGTCCGCGCCGAGCTGGCCGTTAACTACCTTCGCGATGCGCGCCTGAAATCACTCGAGATTGCGATGCTGCTGGGTTACTCGAACATCAGCACATTCACGACCGCGTTCAAGTCCTGGTACAACCTGCCGCCGGCCGAATACCGGCAGAAGTTTCTCGCCATCTCGTAAGCGGTCTGACGACCGCCGCGTTCGGTTGGTGGCATTATTCGAGCCGCCGCAGGAATTGGAAGACCGTTTGCGGTCTTACGACCGCCGCTGCGCTTCGCGGCCATGGGCCGCTCCTACATTTCCGCGATTGGCCGTGGCACAGGGCTGAGACCGTTTGCGGTCTGACGACCGCCGCTGCGCTTCGCGGCCATGGGCCGCTCCTACATTTCCTCGGTCGGCCGTGGCACAGGGCTGAGACCGTTTGCGGTCTGGCGACCGCCGCTGCGCTTCGCGGCCATGGGCCGCTCCTACATTTCCGCGATTGGCCATGGCACGGGGCTGAGACCGTTTGCGGTCTGGCGACCGCCGCTGCGCTTCGCGGCCAATGGGCCGCTCCTACATTTCCGCGATTGGCCATGGCACGGGGCTGAGACCGTTTGCGGTCTGGCGACCGCCGCTGCGCTTCGCGGCCATGGGCCGCTCCTACAGGGGGCATGGCGAGCGTTTGCCACGCATGAAACCGTCTAATCGGGGATTATGTAGGAGCGGCCCATGGCCGCGACCCCGACCTCAGCTTGCTTTGCGCACCTGTCCGACAAGATCGCGAATAACGCCGCCAAGAATTTGCAGGGCCTCATCCATTAACGTCTCACCAATCGTCAACGGCGGCAGGAAGCGAATCACATTGCCGCGAACTCCGCAGGTCAACAGGATGACGCCTCGTTTCGTCGCCTCAGCCGCAATCGCTTTCGTCAGGTCGGCGTTGGGTTTGTCGGCATCGTTGTCATCAACGATCTCGATCGCACACATCGCGCCTGTAATCCGGATGTGTCCGATACAACTGGTGTCCGACTGCACCTGCTTCGCCCACTGCTCAATCTGCGCACCGATGGCTTCAGCCTTCGCGCACAGCTGTTCCTCTTCGATGATGTCGAGAACCGCGAGTCCCGCGGCACAGCCCAGCGGCGATCCCGCGTAAGTGCCACCAAGCCCGCCCGGCTCGACTGAATCCATGATTTCGGCCTTGCCAATGACGCCGGATAGCGGGAAGCCACCTGCCAGGCTCTTGGCGACGGTTATGAGGTCCGGCTCGATACCGGCGTGCTCAACCGCGAACAATTTGCCAGTGCGCCCAAAGCCGGTCTGAATCTCGTCGACCACCAGGACAATGCCGTGCTCGTCACAAATCTTGCGCAACGTCTTCAGGAATCCCGCTGGCACCGGATAGAAACCGCCCTCACCCTGCACGGGCTCAATAATCATGGCCGCAATTCGCGACGCTTCGACGTCTGACTTGAACAACTTGTCGAGCGCCGCCAGCGAATCCTCTACGGATATGCCGTGGTAGTCGATCGGGAACGGGATATGGAATACCTCGGCCGGAAAAGGCCCGAAGCCAACCTTGTAGGGCACGACTTTGCCGGTCAGCGCCATGCCCATCATGGTGCGGCCGTGAAAAGCGCCGGAAAACGCAATCACTGCGCTTCGGCCGGTGTGTCGACGCGCAATCTTGACAGCGTTCTCGACCGCCTCGACGCCGGTCGTCAGGAAAATCGTTTTCTTGGGAGTGCTTCCGGGTGCTGCCTGGTTGAGCCTCGTAGCCAGTTCGACGTAAACATCGTAGGGCGTAACCTGGAAACAGGTGTGGCTGAAACGCTCGAGCTGCGCCCTGACCGCGGCCAGCACTTTCGGGTGATTATGTCCGGTATTGGTCACAGCAATACCGGCCGCAAGATCGATGTAACGGTTGCCTTCAACGTCCCAAATCTCGGCGTTCAAAGCCTTGTCCGAAAACACCGTCGTCTGCGTGCCGAGCCCGCGCGGCGTCGCAGCTTCGCGTCGTGTCAAAAGCTCTTTATTGGTCGTCACCGGACTTCTCCATAACTATCAGTGTGATAGGACCGTTTCATGGTCCCGAATACGGTGGTCTGCGGCCATTGTCGCATTCCTGCTACCGGTACCGTCAATAGCCGGATACTGGCGGCATTACAGACGCCGCCGGGGCGAGCCGCGCGATCCGTTTTACGATATGATGCGCGCCACGTTTGAGGAGGACTCCGGATGCTTGAGAAGCTGCAATTTTACATCGACGGAAAATGGGTAGACCCCGTTGAACCGCGAACGCTCGATGTTATCAACCCGGCGACGGAAGAAGTGTACGGGCGTATCAGCCTGGGCTCAGCCGCGGACGTCGATATTGCTGTTGCCGCGGCGAAGCGCGCCTTCGAGAGTTTTTCCGTCACCACACGCGAACAACGCATGCAACTGCTGCAGTCGATCCTCGATGTCTACGCCAGGCGTCATGACGAAGTCGCGGAAGCCATCATGGACGAGATGGGCGCGCCGTGGGGCCTTGCAAAAAACGCCCAGGCCGCCAGCGGTCCGCAACATTTGAAAGCGGCCCTGAAAGCCCTCAAGGATTACAAATTCGAAGAACGCATTGGCACGACGCTGGTTGTCAAAGAAGCGATCGGCGTTTGCGGCCTGATCACGCCCTGGAACTGGCCGATCAACCAGATCGCGGTCAAGGTCGCACCGGCGCTCGCCGCCGGCTGCACGATGGTGTTGAAGCCCAGCGAGATCGCACCGTTCGATGCCATTATATTCGCGGAGATTCTGCACGAAGCCGGCGTTCCGCCGGGTGTCTTTAATCTGATCAACGGTGACGGCCCGGGTGTCGGCAGCGCATTGAGCGGCCACCCGGATATTGCCATGGTGTCGTTTACCGGCTCGACGCGTGCCGGCGTACTGGTGGCACAGAACGCCGCACCAACCGTGAAGCGTGTCGCGCAAGAGCTCGGCGGCAAGTCGGCGAACATCCTGCTTGACGACGCGGACTTCGAAAAAGCAGTCGCCTCTGGTGCCGAGCGACATGTTCGAAAACACGGGCCAGTCCTGCGACGCGCCCTCGCGCATGCTGGTACCGCGCGAGCGCATGGAAGCAGCGGCCGCCATCGCGGCGAAAGTCGCCGAGAACACCAAAGTAGGCAATCCGCGTGAGGAAGGCGTTGCGGTAGGGCCGCTGGTATCCAAGCAGCAATGGACCAAGGTGCAAGACCTCATCCAGAAGGGTATCGATGAGGGCGCGACGCTGGTCGCCGGCGGTACCGGCAAACCGGAAGGCCTCGATAAAGGCTATTTTGTGAAACCAACAGTGTTCGCCGGTGTCAGCAATGACATGAACATCGCGCGCGAAGAGATCTTTGGTCCGGTACTGTCGATCATTCCGTATGACGACGAAGACGATGCCGTGCGTATCGCTAACGACACGCCGTATGGGTTATCGGGTTATGTTTCGTCGAGTAACCTGGACAGCGCACGTCGCGTTGCGTCGAAAATGCGCACGGGGATGGTTCACATCAACGGTGCCTGGCTCGATCCTGCTGCACCGTTCGGCGGTTTCAAGCAGTCCGGCAACGGACGTGAGTGGGGCGCGCATGGAATCGATGAGTTTCTGGAAGTGAAGTCGGTGTACGGCTACGAGAAGAGAAAAAAATAATGCAACGAATCTTAAGAATCCTTAGCTGTGCGCTAGTGCTTTTGGCTGCTGGTTGCGGCGGAGACTCCAGCCTGCCCGAAGCGACAGGCAAGGGCAGCATTCGCACCATTAATGCGATTCCAACATCGCCTGAGATCAACTTCCTGATCGAAGAACAGACCTTAAGCAACGTCAACTATCAGGGTGCGACCAATCCGGTTGAATACGACGACCTTAACTACACGTTCAATTTCGAGGTGTTCTACGCCGGCGAGACCGCTTTGCGGCGCATCGCCAGTCGCAACGTCGACATCGTGGCGAACAGGGACTACACCTTTCTTTTGAGTGGCACGGTTGCCAGCCCCACGCTGACACTTTGGGAAGACGATGAGCGCACGTTTGATTCGGCCGATACCGTGTTTGCCGCCAAGTTTGCGCACGCCTCTGCGAGTCTCGGCGGACTCGATTACTATTTTGCAGACGCAGCGGTCGTGCCAGCTCTGGGCAACCAGGCCGCAACACTCACCTTTGGCGAAGTCGCCGTTGCTGCGGATTTCGCTGGGGGCGACTATGTTCTGACGATAACCACTGCGGGCGATCCTGCTGACGTCGTTTATACGTCGGCAACAACAACGTTCGGAGCGCGCGATACCTACCTGTTAACAGCCTTCGATGGGGACGCCAGTGATACCGCACCGGTCATTGTCAGCCGCTTCGGCAAAGCGTCAGGATCAGGACAGCTTCCCGACGTAAATTTCCCACCCACCGTGCAGTTCATAAACGCTTCCATGGATCTTGGCGCAGTCGACATCTACAACGATGAAATGCTGACCTCGCTCGTGGTTGCCGATCATGACTTCAAGGATGTCGAGGCGGAAGTCGATCTTGTTGTCGGCACCAACACCTTCTACTACACACCGGCTGGAGATACCTCCGCCGTTCTGATCGAAACACCGCTTATCGGATTCGGCGGCCTGCGCTACCGGGCTATTGTTGTTGGCGCCGCCGGTAACCCTGTCAGCCTGCCGTTCTTGCCCGACCTGCGATCGGTCGAGACCGGCGCCAAGATTTCTCCGTTTCAGACCTCAAACAACTATGGCTTCGTAGATATTTACGCAGTCGAGCCCGGCACCAGTATCGACGATGTCCAGCCGATTCGCGGTGCACTGGTTTCAGGCATTGCGTCAACGTCGGGCGTACTGCCGCCCGGCACCTACGAACTGTATGTCACGGAGACCCTCGCAAAGGATGTTCTGGCAGGACCCTACGTCATCGACGTGGTTGCGGGTGACGTTGTCGACCTGGTCATCGTTGACACTGCAGACCCAACCGTCCTCGAAGTACTCTTCCTGTCAGGCGGCCCCAGCCCCTGAACGATGCACTGCCGCGAGCGCCGAGCTTAGTTCGGCAGCGCTCATCGTCCTGAATGGCAGCTGCAGCAGTGCCTCGATGCGGCTTCGCAGGCGTGCGTAGGCACTGTCAAAGTCACCATCGACCGCCGGGTCGGGTATTCCCCAGTGAACGGTGACCGGCGCACCGCGCCAGATCGGGCAACTCTCCCCGGCGGCGTTGTCGCAGACTGTTATGACCAGATCGAGCTTCGGTGCATTGGCCCCGCTGAAGAGGTCCCAGGACTTCGACTCGAGGCCTGCGACCGGGTGCCCTTCGCGATTGAGCTTGTCGATAGCGCCCGGATTGACACGACCCACCGGCTGGCTGCCGGCACTGAATGCACGAATGTCGCCGCCGCCCAGCTCATTCAACAGCACTTCGCCGAGAATGCTGCGCGCCGAATTACCGGTGCATAAAACCAGAACATTGAAGTCTGTCGCCATGGCAACAATCGTAGCATGGCGGGTTATTCGGCCGTGGCGGCATCCACATAGGCAGCAGGGTCATTAGCCGCATCCTCATCGGAAATAGACTTGGCCGCGTACATGGCCTGGTCAGCAACGCTCAGCAGATGCCAGAGCTCTTCACCGTGTCTCGGCAGCAGTGCAATGCCGACGCTTGCTGTGCACTTTATCTCCTGCCCCTGGATGATGTAGGCCTCGGAGGAGGTTTGCACCAGGCGTTCAGCGATATGGCGTACGTCTTCCAGGGAGACATCGGGCAGCACGATGGCAAACTCGTCGCCGCCTAGCCGACCCAACGTGTCTTCGGGTCTCAGGCAGAAACCGAGCCGATGGCCGAAGGCCTTTAACAGCGCATCGCCTGCCTGGTGACCGAAGCGATCGTTGATTGCTTTGAACTGATTGAGATCCAGGTACAGCACGGCGCCTTCGGAGCAATTTCGCAGGCTTGTGACGCCCTCTTTCTCGAAACCGCGTCGATTCAGAATTCCGGTCAGCGGATCGCGCAGGGCATCCGACAGCATCTTGTCTTCGTTGCGCTTGCGTTGCGTGATGTCCACCAGCGTCACCGAGAAATCCTCGCCAACGGGCTCTGCGACGACGCGCAGCCAGTTGTCGCCATCATCACCCCAGGCCGAGGTCTCGAAACTGATCTGCTGGGACGGCTGCTCCTCGGCCATGAAGTGCTTCAATAATCGCTCGGGATCGAGCTGCTCAAGTTTTTCCAGCGGCATGCCAACCAGTGTGCCAGCGCCGTCGCCAATAAAAGTCTGCGCGGACCGATTCGCAAATACGCAACGGAACTTGTGCAGCGGGTCCGACTCATCCCGCTTGAAGCGCAAGATACCGTTTGAAGACGTTTCGATAAGCGTGCGGATCAGGTGCTCGCTATCAGCCAGCTGGCTGAGGACCTTGCGTCGATCCGTAACATCGCGACATACGACGACCATACCCATGTTCTGGCCGCGAGGACCGGACAACGGGCCAACACTGACTTCGTAAACGGTGTTGGTATCCATCCGCAGGGTCTGCGTCATGTCAAGTTCGCGTGCCTGTTCGAGGATAGCGCGTGCTACAGGGAAGTCCTCCCAAAGCTGACAGCCGATCAGATCTTTTTCCTCACCGCCCAGGAGATCCTGCGCCGCGTGATTGGCGCAGATGATGCGCTGCTCGTTGTCGATCACAAAGATCGGGTCGCGGACGTGATTGAACAAGGTCTGATAGGCGAGCGGACTGAATTCATGAACACGAACTTTCACGCTGAGATAGGCGAAGAACGGCCATAACAGTGTGAGGACGATAATCGCGAATGGAAACTCCGGAGGACCGATACCGAAAAATGTATTGGCAATGCTAACGAAGAACGGCAGCATGCCGCAGGCAAGCAATAACGACACCGTTTTGCGATGAGCCGAAGCAATCGATGGTAGCCGGCCCGCAAGCGCGATCGCGGAAAACGCGATCAGCCCGTAGACGAATGGCGCATACACCTGCATGTACCAGGAATGTTCCGTTACGTCCGAGAACTCGAGGCCGCCAGGTATCTCGGTGACCGTCCAGAGAATGTTGTGTAGCGAATTCGTCAGTGCCAGTGCGGTAGTTGCTACCGGGATAATTGACAGCACGACGATGAACAACGGATTTGGCGCGCCGACCGTGTACTCGCGGTAGATGACGTAGAAGGCAATCGGGATGAATCCCGCCGAGAAGAAGCTGAAGACGCGACCGATGCTGTACATATTGGCGTCGGTAGCGCCGTAGGAAAACGCCGATCCGAGCACCAATCCTGCGAACAGGAACATCAGGAAACTGACCATGCTGTTGGCGTACTGGGGTCCGGAACGCGATACGCTCACAGCGAGTCCGGCGTACGCCACGGCGGCGACGCCCAGGAACGGCGGCAGCAATGTCGGCAGCATTTCAAGCATTAGCCAAGACCCGCCGCCGATTAATTGAGTCTTCACACGCATCTGGCCATGCTAGCGACCGTCGACACTACATAATGCGACGTGTTCCGCATAACCGCGTATTGCACGGGCCGCGCGTCACATTTTCGGCCAGGTTTTGCCTGCGAGACGTGCCAGGAACAGTCGTATTACAGGCCTTCGGCGGTGTCAGCGATAAGCGTGTCGACAACCGACTTCAGACTGTCCTCGACGCTGGCACCGTTGGCGCGCTCGAGTTCGTAGTCCTTGAGCTGGCGATGAGCGCTGGTGCCGCGCGTCAGAATGTCACGCACGCCAGCCAGCTCATCGACGCAACCCAGTGCCCTGGCATCCTGAGCCACCAGAGACAACAGCTCGTCGAGCAACTCATCGAATGGCACGACGTTTCCCTTGGCGAGGTCGATCAGACCTTCGTCAAAACTGTAGCGCATGGCACGCCAGCGGTTCTCGCGGATGAGCATCGGCGTGTATATACGCCAGCGCTGGTTGTGGGTGCGCAGTCGGTACAACATCCGCAGGATGCACAGCAGCAGCGATGCCAGTGCAACGGTATCCTCGAGCCGCGTGCAGACGTCCATAATGCGGGTCTCGAGCGTCGGGTATCGCGCGCTCGGGCGCAGGTCCCACCAGATGCGCGTCGGATCCTCGATAAGGCCGGCATTCATCAGTATGCCCACGTGTCGCTGGTACTCGGCCCAGCTCGCAAAACGCTCGGGCAAACCGGTGCGTGGCAGGGCATCAAAGATGGTGAGGCGATAGCTCTTCAGGCCGGTGTCGCGCCCGTTCCAGAATGGCGACGAACATGACAACGCGAGCAGATGCGGCAGAAAGTACGACATCTGGTTCATCAGATCGATGCGAAGTTCGTCATCGTCGATGCCGACATGCACGTGCATGCCGCAAATCAGCAGCCGCCTCGCGGCACCCTGCATCTCATGCGTCAGCGTGTCGTAGCGTTCTTTTCGCGTGTGCTTTTGCTCGGTCCAGCTCGAAAACGGGTGCGTGGACGCAGCGATCGGAGCCAGACCGTGACGATTGGCAACCTCGATGATGTTGCTGCGCAGCCGCACCAGGTCCTCATGCGCTTCCTGGATGTTGTTGCAGACTTTGGTGCCGATTTCGATTTGTGACAGCAGCAGTTCGGAGGTTACCTGCTCACCACATTTTTCTTGAGCTTCGGCCATGAGTGTGGCCGGCGGATCGATCACCAGGGCGCGCGTTTCCTTATCGACCAGCAGGTATTCTTCTTCTATGCCGAGCGTAAATGTCGGTTCGTTTCGAGCCATCACCAGCCCCCCTTGGCTGCGATCTTCACGTGTTCTTTTATGCGCACCTCAGGCGCTTATGCGTTCGTCCTTCATACCAAGGCGTTCCGGAATCGATTTGATAATCTTGTGCATGACTCCAGCGATCTGAGCGACACCTTTCTTGTTACGCAGCATGTCCTGGCGAATCTCGATACCGACATGTGGCAAATCGATTTCTTCGGCGTGGTGATCAATCGTAAAATCCTGCGGCGCTTTGCCCGAATACGGCACGTTATCGCCGACGTAATAGCCGGCCTCACGAAAACCCTCGAGGAACAGGTGCCGCAGGCGCTCATCCTTGTCCCAGAGTACGCCGATTTGCCAGGCGCGCGATTCGCCATTGAGCACCGGCGTAAAGCTGTGGATCGCCACGAAGGCCGGCGCCGGGCCCAGGCTGTGAAGCCGCTTGACCTGCTCATCAATGGCCCGGTGGTACGGCCAGTACAGGGCATCGGCACGCAGGTCCTTGTCGGCCTGATGCAGATTACGATTGCCGGGAACGAGGATGCCATCGCCGTACTCGAGGAATGCGCCGGGATCCATCAGCTGGCGATTACAATCGATGACCAGACGTGAGTAATTCTGCAGCACGGCGGTAACGCCCAGGCTTTCGGCAAGGCTCTCGGTCAGCGCACCGGCGCCGATATCGACAGCCAGGTGACAACGGCGTGCAAACGGGTCAAGGCCCATGTCACCGAGCGACTTTGGAAAGCGGTCGCTGGCATGATCACAGACCAGCAGTATCGGCTTTTCAGCAAGTGGGTGCAGCGTTCGGAATGGCCCCGGTTCTTCGGCAGAAAGCAGCGATGTTATTGTTTTTTTATTGACGCCTTCCGTCATGCCTGACCTTGAGCTCGCACAGTGTGGGTCAGTGTACCGTATCCCGGCGCCGGCGCCACCTGCGGACGGGGCTCAGGCCAATAGCTGCTCGGAATCATCGTCGCGCCAGGGCTCGAATGTCGTCACCGAAGCCGGCCGGGCAATATAGTACCCCTGTGCGAACTCAACGCCCAAAGACCCCAGTTTATCAAGCACTTGCTTGGTTTCGACGCGCTCGGCGATCGTCTCGATACCCATCGCATGGCCGACTTCGCGGATCGCCTTCACCATGCTCTCGTCAACCGCATCTTCAACCACGTTGCGAATGAACTGGCCATCGATCTTGAGGTAGTCCACGGGCAGGTTCTTCAGATAGGTAAACGACGACAATCCGCTGCCGAAGTCATCCAGTGAAAACTTGCAGCCGAGATTCTTCAGCGTCTTCATGAAATGCACGACGCGCGACAGGTTCGAGATCGCAGCCGTCTCGGTGATCTCGAAACAGATCGCACCTTTTGGCAGCTTCTGTTTCTCAAGCTCGTCGATAACGAAATCGAGGAAGCGATCCTCGCTGAGAGATGTGCCGGACAGGTTGATCGCGATTGTGTATCGCGCCTCGCCATCGCCACTGCGGTCGGCAAGCTGTGAAAGTGCCTCGTGAATGACCCAGCGATCGAGCGTAGACATCAGGTTGTAGCGTTCTGCAGACGGAATGAACTGATCGGGGCTGACCAGTTGGCCATCCTCATCGCGCATGCGCAGCAGCAACTCATAGTGGCCGCGCTGCTTGCCGTTATCGGCGCCGATTCCGATGATGGGCTGGAAGAACAGTTCGAGACGATCTTCCTCGACGGCGCTCGTGATTCGCGAGACCCACTTCATTTCTTCGTGCCGCATCGACGCATCCGTATCGCGATACAGATGCACCTGGTTACGACCCATGTCCTTGGCCGAATAACAGGCGACATCCGCGGAGCTCATTACGCCTGCGACATCGGCGTTCTCGCTGGTGACCAGTACGACACCGATGGAGCAACGCACGGTCGTAAACGATTCCTGCCACTCGAAGCGATAGCCCTCTATCGAACCGCGAATCGCTTCGGCGACCTCGATCGCGCGTTGTTCATCGCAGCGTTCGAGCATGATTCCGAACTCGTCGCCGCCGAGGCGAGCCAGCACATCGGTTGAACGAATGTTCGTCTGTATCAACTCTGTCAGCTGGCGCAGCAGCGCGTCACCGGCGTTGTGACCGAAGGTATCGTTGACGACTTTGAACTGATCAAGATCGACATACAGCAGCGCATGCGTTTCTTCCGGGTTGTCACGGATTCGGTCAAGTGCGCCGATAAGATGGTTTTCGAATTCACGCCGGTTAACAAGCCCTGTCAACGTATCGTGAGATGCCTGGTAGCTGAGCTGGCGGAACAGGCGCGACTCCTTGCTGACGTCGTGGAACACCATCACCGAGCCGATGATATTACCGATACGATCGCGAATCGGCGCCGCCGAGTCCTGGATCGGCACTTCCTCGCCTTTGCGCGTAATCAGCACCGAGTTCTCGGCAAGCGTTACGACACGGCCTTCTTTCAGGCAGCGCACGACCGGGTTATCCACCGTAGCCCGCGTGTGCTCGTTGACGATCATCATGATGTCGCTCACGTGCGAACCCTTGGCAGCGCGCATGTCCCAGCCGATAAGGTCCTGTGCGACCGGATTGATATAGTCGACATGGCCGTCGGCATCGGTAGTAATGACGCCGTCGCCGATGGACTGCAGCGTTACCTGCGCGCGTTCCTTTTCCTCGAAAACGCGGGTCTCGGCGTGTTTGCGATCGGTAATATCCGTGATCGTGCCTTCGTGCGCCGTCAGCACGCCCGCATCGTCATAAATGGCGCGCGAATTTTCCAGGACGACGATCTTGCTGCCGTCTTTACGACGTAAGCGGTATTCGAAATTTTTGACGACACCTTCTGCTTCGAGCCGTGCCAGCACGCGCTCCCTGTCGATCGGATTGACGTACAGCACAGAGGTCAGGCCCGCATCGCGAAGATCGTCGACATCCGCGTAGCCGAGCATCTCTACGAGCGCGGGATTCGCCGTGATGATCTCGCCTTCGCGCGACGCAATGTAGACGCCGTCAACGACGTTCTCGAACAGGCCACGGTAACGCGCCTCACTGTTGCGCAGCTTCTCTTCGTCCTGCTGGCGCTTGATCGCAATGCCGGACAGGCGCGCCATGCGGCTGAGCTGATCGAGCTCATCGGTTGTGGGTCCACGGCTCTCATCGAGGTAGACATCCAGCGTGCCGATGATTCGGCCGGCCTCACCATTAACCACAAAGGACCAGGCGGCCATGATGTTGTGTTTGACTGCTTCCGGGACGGCTTTGGACCAGCTCGGCTCCGACCTCAGGTTCTTGGTGATGCGATCCTGTTCATCATGCACCGCAGAGCCACAGCTGATGCTGGATGCGTCTATGCTGACAAAATCGAGGTGCAGTTTGAATGCATCGGAAAGGCTGGGCGCCTGTGCTACCGAAAGCGAATGGCCGCTGCCGTCCAGTTGCATGACGGCCGCCTTGAAGTTGTCGCCGATCATCTCGACAACCCGGCAAATTGCCCGCAGCGTCTTTTCCTGCGGTGCGCTGGAGGCAATCATCTCCAGCACCTTGTTTTGCGCGAAAGACAATGACTCCGCCCGCTTACGCTCGGCGATGTCGGTAATGCTCACACGAATAAGGCGCTGCTCGTCAGACGGCAGACAGCTGAAACGAACCTCGCACGGCAGTTCTCTGCCGTTCGAGTCCTTGTGCATCCATTCAAAGGTTGGATGTTCACCAGCAAGCGCACGATCAACGAAGCCGCGGCGCACACCGAACGATGGCGTGCCGTCGGGCTGCATTTTCGGACTGATCGCCTCGGGACCGACGGTCAGCAGGCGCGATCGCGAAAGATTAAACAGCGTGCAGGCATTGTCATTTGCGTCGGTGAAGCGGTTGTTGTCGACATCGAAAACGATGATCGCTTCCGGCGCGTTCTCGACAAGCGCTCGGTAACGTTCCTCGTTCTCGCGAAGTGCGCTCTCTGCCGCGTTGCGACCGGTAATGTCGCGCAAGCTTATGACGAAGACCGGGCCGCCGGGCGTGCTTAGCTCGGTCGCGTTGATTTCGGAAACGAATGACTCACCGCCGGAGCGAAGCGCCAGCACCTCGCCGCCAGCGAGGTTGACCTGAGTGTCGTCGAGGTCAGACATGTACGGCGCAAGGAACTCATCGAGATCCCTGCCTTTCGAGCCCGGCAGAATACTCGAGATATTCGAACCGATGAGCGAACTCTTTTTCGTATCGAAGTAGCGCGGGCAAACTTTATTGCAATTGCGAATCTTGCCGTCCGGGCCGACCGACATCAGCGCCTCGGTGACGCTGTCGAAGATGGCTTCGATCGGGGTGTTGTCCTGGAAGGTACGCGTCTGGATCGACTGCGTTATGGTCGCTTCCATTTTGTCATAATGCTGGTCGATCAGTTTCAGGAGGTCGATGAAGTCCGGCTTCGAAATTCCGGATTGCTCTGTGGCAGCCCTGATCTTGTTCCGCAAGTCTTGTTGCATCGGCCAGCTATTCCTGTAGCTATGGCCGATAACATTAAAGAGTCAAGCGATTGAAGTCTGTGACGCGACTTCAATTTTGAAACATTTTTTGGGAAATTTTTCCCGGAAATGTAAGTAGTTTCCGAAATTGGGATGGGGGCACTCTACTTTTCCCTTCATCATACTATTAGGGGACATTCTGCTTATTAGGGGACATTCTGCTTTTCTCGCAGAGAAAAGCAGAATGTCCCCTACAAGATCAATCCGGAGTCAGGACCCGGATCGCCTCGCCGTTCTCGTCGAGCTGCACTTCACCCTGCTCCTGCAAATCGCGCCCGCCGCTGCCTACCTGGATCGGAATGGCCATCATGCTGGACATCGAGCCGTCCTGAGTCTCTACAGAAGTGCCAACATTCAGGTACAGCCGCCCTTCGCGCTGCGGAATCACGGTGACCTGCTGCAATACAAAACTTTCGTTATCGGCGGGCGCTATTTCGACTTCCGACGGCTGCGCCTCATGGAACATCAAGGCGGATGCATCGTTGATGCGATAACTGACTTTCACCGGTTGCGACCCCAGCGTGGATGTCACACGCAGGTTGACCGTTACCGGGCTGCCGACAATAGGCGTGCCGATAACTTTGTAGCTAAGACTGAACGGCGCACCGGGTTTCGCGATGGTGCCATCGTAGCTCGACGTCGGTTTGGCTGCGACAGTCGACACATCCTTCTCCACGGCATCGGTTGCGTCAACGGCCACCTGTTGATCATTACCACCACAGGCCGCGAGTGACAACGCAACGGCGGTAGAAAAAA
This sequence comes from uncultured Gammaproteobacteria bacterium, assembly GCA_963760395.1. Taxonomy (GTDB): domain Bacteria; phylum Pseudomonadota; class Gammaproteobacteria; order Steroidobacterales; family Woeseiaceae; genus UBA1847. The sequence goes on along the minus strand of CAVXCX010000009.1, from coordinate 18,012 downwards.
CAAGGGTCTTCGCTCTGTTCATAGTATTCATCCATTGGGCGGCCGTAGTAGCGACCTCTGGTTTAAGCGATATCACGGGGCCGGAACCATCGAAATATCGAAACAAATCTGCTCTGGGTAGTCCGGAGGCGCACCGTCCTCGTCTTCAAAACGAAACTCACGCGGATCCGCCACATAGGTGTCGGCGGGGAGCGTCTGCGTTGTAAAGACCTCTGTATTTTCATCCCCGCTGGTGCCGGCCGCGACAACCTGACCGCGACGGAAGATGTAAATGTCCGGATCACTCTGATCGCGGTCATCCGTATCCGGAGTCACCGGCGTCGGCGTTGTCGTCGTCATGGTCACCGTGAAAGCGTTGCGGCGTCGTCGTCGTGAAACGCAGATAGCGATACTCAGCCAGTTTGTTGCCGTTGCGACCAGAATCGTAGTCGCTGTTGCTGCAAATGTTGATGACGGTGCCGTTCGTTGGCAACGTCGTATACAAGGGCAACACGTCGCGCGCCTGATTGGGCGATGTCGTGATGTTGTTCTGGCTGGAGCCCCAGATGTCGAGTCCGGCCACGTCGATATTCTCTCGGATCAGCTGCGAATCGAAGAACGCCAGGTCGGCCGGATCCAACTCGCGTGCGCAGGTCGGTAGCGAATGAGAATAGCGATGTGAACGCATCAGTGTCCTTTTGCGATCCGGTCGCGGTCATCGTCTCGAAGATTGGCGTGAAGCCGATAGAGCCGCCGTCAGTACCGTCAGCGTTGGTGTCGTAAAGATCATAGATAAAGGTCGCAACCGACATCTCGTTGAACCAGCCTTGCGGCCCTGAGTTGTTAGTCTCGGTATTAATGCCGAAGCCACCGGTCGTGCCAGGGACCGAAGTATCGCAATACTGCGGATCATCCAGCGCCATTGCGGCGAGCGCCGTGGCCCAGCCCTCACCAAAGGCGAGTCGGGCGTCGATGCTCTGACCGATGGCGTGCGGACCGCCAATCGAGTCCGAGCGCGAGAACACGTCCTCGAAATAGTGCCCCCATTCGTGCATGGAGACGTGATCGTCGAATTCTTCGGTGTCGGTGTTGGCATCGCCGAGCAGGAACAGCGAGTCAATACTGCCGCTGTAGAACGACGACGACAGCTCACCGGCGTCGATGTCCGACGGACTGGTAAGCGTGTTGTTGATGCTCCAGAAAGCATCCATCGGGCCGAAGATGGCACTTGCGTCCGCCGTCAGTACCAGCTGCATCCCTGCATAGATCGCGTCGAGAATGGCGAAAGGGGCCGCTGCTCGCGTACCGGTGTAAGCGGTGCCGTCCCAGCCCGTGGTCGCTGTGACATTGCGAACCAGATCGGCACCACCCGAATTGAAAGTCTCTTCGTACACATACAAGGGGCGGCTGCCGAGTGGTGGCGGGTTGGCCGAGGTATCGACATTGTCGCGTACTTCCACGTCCCAGCTCGGCGCACCACTGCGCTTCAATTCGGCACGCACGCGAATGCGGACATCGAGGTTGCCCGCAACGTTGTTGAAGGCGTAGTCGCCGAGGTCGGACGCCACAGTCGTGTCCAGCACGTTGCCAGTCGCGTCATCAATGAGCTGAACGGTGGCTGCACGGATGGGCCGGGTCTCGGTCAGGAGAAAGTTCAGGCCGTTGCAGTTGACGTTGGGTGGCACGAACTCGTACTGCACCTTGCCCGAGATGATCCACGACAGCCGCGGCTTCGGAAACGGCGACTTCGAGCGTGTCGGTGACGGTTGCGGTGCCGTCATTGACGGCCAACTGCAGGGTAAGCGTCGCCCCAGCGGGACCTACGGCGGGCGCCTCAAAGCTGGCGTCAGCCTGGTCCGCGTTGATAATTGTCACGCTCGGACCCGCACTTTGCGTCCAGGAGAAGACTAAGACTGTCGCCGATGTCGCTATCCGTCGCGGTGCCGCTCAGGTTCACTGTCGCCTGCTCGGTGGTGGCCTGATCGCTCCCGGCGTTAACGATCGGATCGGTATTGGTCACGCCGTTGACGGCAACGTCGATGGTGGCCGTATCAAAAGCACCATTGCCATCGCCAACGCGCAGCTGAAAAGTCAGCGTCGTACTGCTGCCGATGCCGACGTCAGGGCCGTCGAAGCTGGCCTGTGCCGAGGTGGCATTCGACAAGGTGACCGACACGCCCCCGGTTTGACTCCAGCTGTAGCTTAAGGTGTTGCCGTCCGGATCGCTGCTGCCAGTGCCGTCGAGCGTAACCGAAGTTTGTTCGTCGACCGACTGGTCAGTGCCCGCATTGGAGACCGGCGCTGTGTTGGTGGTACCGCCGCCCGCCGGCGCGCCCCCTCCACCGCCGCCGCCGCCACATGCAGCCAGAATGAGGAGTGAGCTCGTGAGTAATGCGTGCTTGCTGAATGAATCGAATTTCATGGTCTTACGGCTACTCCGGGCAAATTTCGACAGGCGGGCAGGACTTAGACCCTTTCCATTGTAACGAGGATAGCTGAACCAGAACAGAACCCCAGGTGTGCGACAATGACGACAGTGAAAATGTTAAGTCCGGCCGGCAGAGTGCGATGCAGGTCCATATTCCCGGCACAAACTATTGATAAACTTTGTCCGCTGAACCAGCGCTCGGTTCACAGTTTCGGCGAAGTTTTTTGTTTCTGGATGTAACTACATGAAAAATAAGAAGATACTGGTCACCGGTGGCGCCGGCTATATCGGCAGCCATGTCGTCAGGCAGCTCGGTGCTGCGGGCGAGTCCGTGATCACCCTCGACAACCTCTCTACCGGTTTCGAAGCGGCGGTAACGTCCGGCGAACTGATTATCGGTGACACCGGCAACGCGGCTTTGCTCGAGGATATCTTCACGACGCATGACATAGACACCGTCATGCACTTCGCGGCGCACACGATCGTGCCGGAATCCGTTGCCGACCCGCTGAAGTACTATCGCAACAACACGGCCTCGAGCCGCACCTTGCTGGAAGCGGCCAACAACAAAGGCGTGAAAAACATCGTGTTCTCATCGACTGCCGCCGTTTATGGCATTCCGGAGGGTGGCAAAGCGTCGGAAGACTCGCCGACGCAGCCGATCAATCCCTACGGCACATCGAAGCTGATGACCGAATGGATGCTGCGGGACCTGGCCGCAGCGGGCGGACCCAACTACGTGGCGCTGCGTTATTTTAACGTTGCAGGCTGTGAACCAACCGGCAGCATCGGGCAGTCGACGCCGAAAGCGACGCTGCTCGTCAAGGTCGCCTGCGAAGCCGCGACCGGACGTCGTCCAAGCGTTTCGGTATTCGGTACGGATTACCCGACACCGGATGGCACCGGTCTGCGTGACTACATTCACGTCGAGGACCTGGCCGCGGCGCACCTCAACGCACTGACCTACCTGCGGAACGGTGGCGAGCCGGCCGTGTTGAACTGCGGCTACGGCCACGGCTACAGCGTCCGCGATGTACTCGCAGCGGTGGAGAAAGCCAACGAAGCGCCGCTGAATGTGCTGGAAGAAGCGCGTCGAGCCGGTGACCCGCCTGAACTGATCGCCGTTGCAGAGCGCGTGCGCGAGGTCCTCGGCTGGGAACCCCGTTTCGACGACCTCGACACGATCGTGAAGACAGCGCTCGCCTGGGAACGCAAGATCGCGGCGCAGGATCCATCGGCCTACTGGCCGGCCTGAGGACGACTGACAGCACGCTGGTGCTACACTTTCACAATGAGATTTCATCGCCCACGATCGCTTAACGGACTGATACTGGTCGGCTTCGGGTTCGTGGCGCTGCCGCTGCTGGTCGCAGTGCTCGGCGCTCTTTACAATCTCGACCGTGTAGCGGAAAAAAGTGAGCGCCTGGTGACCACCGGCGTCTCGGCCGCGGAGAACAATCGTCGCCTGACCGAACAACTGAACTCGCTTGAGCGCGTAGCACGCCAATACCAGGTACTGCAGAACCCCGACAGCCTGCAACTCATGGCGCAGGACCTCGCCGCGCTGGAATCGCATCTGCAGGACATGGCGCCGCTGGCCGAACAGGCTAACGCCACGCGACTCGCGATATCGATCAGTGCCAGTGCGCGTCGCATTGTCAACGCGTTACGCGACACCAAGCTCAGCGATGAGGAAGTCAAGGCAACCATTGCACTATTCTCGCCGCTCAGAGAGCGCGTAACCCGACTGACGGGTGCCACGACGGCCTACGTCGATACCGAACTGAGCAGCCTGCAGGAGACCGCACGAAAGGCACAGCGATTCTCCGCCTGGCAGGTCGCTGCACTGATCCCCGGCACAATTATTCTCGTGTCTATCTTCACGGTTCTGGTGGCGCGCCCGATCAGGCAAATCGACGACGCCATCGGACAACTCGGCGAAAGCGGCTTTTCGAAACCGATCGTGATCAAGGGTCCAACCGACCTCGAACGCCTCGGCCGGCAGCTTGAATGGCTGCGACTGCGGCTGCTGGAACTCGCGCAGGAGAAGAACAAGTTCTTGCGGCATATGTCGCACGAACTCAAGACGCCGCTCGCCAACATTCGCGAAGGCACCGAACTGCTGCTCGACGGCTCGGTGGGCGACCTCGAAGGCCCGCAGCGCGAAGTGACCGATATTTTGCGCATGAACGGCGTGAAACTGCAGCAACTCATCGAAAACCTGCTGTCGTTCAGCGCCTGGCAGGCGAAGAGCGAGGTATTGACGCTGTCCGACTTTCCGCTGCGCGCACAGGTAATTTCCGTAGCGAAATCGCAGCGACTGGCGCTGAAGGCCGCCAATATCCAGTTAAAACTCGAAATTGAAGACATAATTGTGAACGCGGATCAGGACAAAATCCGCACGGTGCTTGATAATCTCCTGTCGAATGCCATCAAATTTACGCCGCGCGGCGGCGTGATCACGATTCGAGCCAGTCGTACGCCGGTCAGTTTCCTGTTGGAATTTGGCGATACGGGGCCCGGCATTCCGGACGATGAGAGCCCGAGGATTTTTGAGGCATTCTTCCAGGGCCGTCGTGAACAGGGCGGCCAGGTAGGTGGCACGGGCATCGGACTGTCGGTAGTGCTGGAATGTATACAGGCGCATGACGGTTCGGTGGAACTGATTAAGACGGATGAGTTTCCTGGTGCACATTTCAGGATTCACATTCCACAGACGCGCGCAATGCGACAGCAGAAGTTGGCGGCAAATGGATAAACAGATGCGTAAAAACGGGGTACAGCGTATTGCGGTGATCGGCGTGATCATTGCGACGATGGCCGGCTGTACGCAGACGACGGACTGGCTGCAGGGACGCCGCACTGCGAAAGCCAATGACCCGATCATCCTGGGCGCGCCGGAGGCCAATTCCTACCTGAATGAGCTCTACGACCTCACCGCCGGTGATCCAGCGCGACAGGCGGAGATATTCGCCGATGCCGAGTCCGGCGCATTGCTGACACCGGGTCCGAATACGGAGCTACGCTTCGGCCTGGTTCTGGCGACGCCCGGCCACCCGGAATCAAATCCCGAAAAAGCCCAGAGCATCTTGCGCGAGGTGCTGGCGCAGACGGCGCTGCTGACGACCGCGGAGATTTCGCTGGCGACGATTTATCTTAATAACGTGGAGCGTTTCATTGTCTCGAATGCGGAAGCCCGACGCTTGCGCGTTTCGACGTCTCAGGCCGCGCGTACCGAAGAGCAGGCGATCAGCCAGCGGCTCGCATCGGTAGAAGCGGAGAATCGGCGGCTCCGCCAGGAACTCGCGGCTGCCGAGGACAAGCTGGAAGCGATTACGTCGATCGAACGCTCGATCCGCGAACAGGAGTAATGCAGTAGCGGCCATTCGCGCGCGACCCTGCCGTTCTCAAATCCCCGCACCAACGCCCCCTGTAGGAGCGGCCCTTTCATTGTCCCCGTACGGGGAGGCCGCGACCGTACCGTTCTCAATACCCCACACCATCGCCCCTGTAGGAGCGGCCCATTCATTGTCCCCGTATGGGGAGACCGCGACCCTGCGGTTCTCGAAACCCCGCACCATCGCCCCCTGTAGGAGCGGCTCATTCATTGTCCCCGTGCGGGGAGGCCGCGACCGTACCGTTCTCGAAACCCCGCACCAACGCCCCGTGTAGGAGCGGCCCATTGGCCGCGACCGTACCCTTCCCAAAACCCCGCACCATCGCCCCTCTAGGAGCGACCCCCCGGCACCCCCAAACCGCCCCTGCCCTTGCCGCACCCCTTAAATATCACTAACCTACGCCGCATGGTTGCCAAACAATCCCAGCGCGAAGGCAAGATCCTGCTCGTCGATGACGACCCTGGATTATTACGTCTATTAAGCATCCGGCTGCGTGCCGAAGGCTACGAGGTGGAAGCAGTAGAGTCGGCGCACAAGGCGCTGGCGACACTGGGTCGATTCAGCCCGAACCTCGTCATTACCGACCTGCGCATGGACAAGATGGACGGCATCGGCCTGCTGAAAGAGCTGCAGTCGCGCTCGCCCGGCCTGCGCGTGGTCATTATCACCGCGCACGGCACGATCCCGGATGCGGTCACAGCAACACAGCACGGCGCGTTCGGCTTCCTGACCAAACCGATCGACAAAGACGAACTCATCACGCTGGTCGAGCGCGCGATGCAATTCTCCGGATCTATCGAGATTGAGGAAGGCTGGTCTTCAGAAATCATTACGCGTAACAGCCAGATGAAAGAAATCCTGCAGCAGGCCAAGATGGTTGCTGCAACGGATGCGCGCGTGCTGATCACCGGCGAGAGCGGCACCGGCAAGGAACTGCTCGCACAGGCGATTCACCGCGCCAGTGACCGAAAAGACAAACCGTTTGTTGCGATCAATTGCAGCGCGATGGCGGAGAACCTGCTCGAATCAGAATTGTTCGGGCATGAAAAAGGCGCCTTCACCGGCGCGACGCGCAGTCACGAGGGCCTGTTCCAGGCGGCCGAGGGCGGCACACTGATGCTCGACGAGATCGGCGACATGCCGATGCGTTTGCAGGTCAAGCTTTTACGTGTGCTGCAGGAGAGCCAGGTGCGTCCGGTCGGCAGTACCGAGGCGAAGGATATCGACGTACGCGTTATCTCAGCTACTCACCGCGACCTGCAGGAACTGATGACCGAAGGACGTTTTCGCGAGGACCTTTACTATCGCCTGAACGTCGTGAACATCCGATTGCCGACGCTCGACGATCGGCGTGAAGACATCCCGCTACTCGCAGCGCACTTCCTGCGTTCGATCGCGCAGGAAGCGGATCAGGAACGCAAGGTATACGCACCGGAAGCGGTCGAGATGTTAGTCACTGCAGAGTGGCCGGGCAATATCCGCCAGCTTTATAACGTCGTGCGACAAAACGTCGCGCTGTCACGCTCACCGGTTATCAGCGCTGAGCTCGTGCAGCAATCGCTCGGCGAACATGCCGGCAAACTGGCGTCGTTCTCAGACGCGCGCGATGAATTTACACGCAACTACCTGTCGCAGATTTTGCAAATCACGATGGGCAACGTGAGCCAGGCAGCGCGCCTGGCAAAACGCAATCGCACGGACTTCTACAAGCTGCTGTCACGCCACGACCTGAACCCGGATACGTTCAAGACCAGGTAATGCACCTGTAGGAGCGGCCAATGGCCGCGACCGCGCCCTTCCCGGAACCCCGCACCAACCCCCTGTAGGAGCGGCCAGTGGCCGCGACCGCGCCCTTCCCGGAACCCCGCACCAACCCCCTGTAGGAGCGGCCAGTGGCCGCGACCGCGCCCTTCCCAGAACCCCGCACCAACCCCCTGTAGGAGCGGCCAGTGGCCGCGACCGCCTCCAAACTCCGCACTAACTCGCGACCGCAATTCGCCGCGACGCTGCCATCGCGTAGCCACGCGACGCACACTGTACGTATGCGCGGCCAATCCCAACTTCGCAAAGGCAGACACAGCGCTTCGGGTCAGATCTACCACGTATCTACCGCTACGCACGACCGACGGCCGCTCTTTTCAAACATAAGCTGCGGCCGGAATGTCGTACGGGCACTGCGCCGCGAACACGAGGCAGGAAATATTGATTCTTTGGCGTTCGTTGTCATGCCAGATCATCTTCACTGGCTGTTCGCTTTAAGCGGCGACAAGACCGTGAGCGAGTGTGTCAGGAACGTGAAGTGTCAGTCGGCCCGACTGATCAACAAGAGCCTCCGCCGCAAAGGCACAGTCTGGCAGAAGGGGTTTTATGATCGCGCAATCCGGAGAGACGACGATATAGTTCGCGTTGCGCGCTATATCATCGCAAACCCATGGCGAGCGGGTATCGTTGATTCGATACGAGATTACACGCTGTGGGATGCGAAGTGGATCTGACACGGTCGCGGCCTGCGGCCGCTCCTACAGGAGGTCCGATTCCATACCTCGGTCGCGGCCTCCCCGTGCGGGGACAATGATGGCCGCTCTTACAGGTTGGCGTTGTCTCGCGCTAGATCGAAATCCCGGAGCGCCTGAACGGCAGTTCTCTTATCCGTGTTCCGGTTGCCGCAAAAATTGCGTTGGTTATTGCAGGTGTTGCCGCTGCGATCGGTGGTTCACCAAGCCCGGTCGGCGAATTGTCGCTCTGGATAAAATGGCACTCGATCTCCGGCGCCTGATCAATGCGCAGCAATCCGTAGTCGTGAAAGTTGCTCTGCTGCACCGCGCCGTCGGCAAACGTGATTTCCAGTTGCGCAGTACTCAACGCGTCAACGACAGCGCCTTCAACCTGGTTCTTTGCACCACTCAAGTTCAGGATCGGTCCAACGTCGATGCCTGACCAGACTTTCTCGACACGAACTTTCGAGCCATCCGCGACGACTTCTGCGACATGCGAAACAAAGCCGCCGTGATCAAAATGAAACGCCATGCCCAGTCCACGGTTTTCTCCCAACTGGCGGCTTCCCCAGCCGGCCTTTTGTGCCGCCAGCTTCAGCGTATTGCGTGTGCGCTCAAGATCCAGTGGTGGCTCACCGAAGGACCTGGACAGCAGATCGACGCGGAATTCGAGCTGATCACGCCCTGCCGCCATCGCCACTTCATCGAAGAAACTCTGATAAGCCCAGCAGTACGCCGAGTGTCCCGGAGATCGCCAGGGTCCGGTTGGCACATTCGTCTCTATGATCGACTGGCGCAAACGAAAATTCGGCACCAACCCCGCCGGGTAATGCCCCGGTGAAAGTCCTGCTCCCGAGACCACCTCGCCATCGGAGCCAAACGTTATGAAATGATGATCGAACGCCGACATCCTGCCGTCTGCGTTGATACCTGCTTTGAAGTGATGCCAGGCCGCCGGACGGTAAAAATCGTGTTGCATGTCGTCTTCACGCGTCCATTGCAGCTGCACCGGCCGCCGCACTTCGCGCGCAATCCACGCGGCCTCAACCATGAAATCGTTGCGCAATCGCCGGCCGAAGCCTCCACCAATGCGCTCGATGTTCACATGGATTTTCTTCTCCGACAGGCGCAGCGTCCTGGCGATCAGCTCACGACCCGACTTGGGGTTCTGCGACGGCGCCCACAGCTCGAGTTCGCCGGATTCGCGATACAGCGCCGTGCAGTTTTGCGGCTCCAGGTTCGCGTGGGATACGAAAGGATAGTAGTAACTCGCCTCAACGACTTGTGCAGCAGCGTCCATCGCACCGTCTACATCGCCGTCCGCACGCAGCGTTTCCCCCTTCTCCTTCGCGAGGACCTCGGCCTGGCTGTTGTAACCGGCTGTCGAATCGGAGTGGCTCGTTTGCCACTCGACACGCAGTTGCTTGCGCGCGGACTGCGCTTGCCACCAGCTCTCCGCCACAATCGCGACCCCGGCCTGAAGGCCGGTCAGGTCATCGGTGCCCTCGACAACAAATGCATGCGTGACACCCGGCAATTTCCCGACCGCGTCTACGTTCGCACTAAGGACCTTTCCGCCGAAAGTCGGGCATTTCTCAAAAACGGCGTACAGCATGTCCGGCAGGCGAACATCCGATGCGAACGCGCTCTGGCCCGTTAGAATCTTCGGATTGTCGACGCCCGGAACGAACGTACCGAGGAGCTTGAAATCTGAAGGTCGGCTCTTGAGCGTAAGGTCTGCGCTCTGGGGTACCGGCAAGCTCGCCGCAACCTTTAGCAGCGTCTCATAGCGACGTTCGCGCCCGGAGTTCGCGTGCAGGATCGATCCCGCTCGCGCCTCGCATTCGGTCGCTGCAACGCCCCATTCCCTGGCTGCCGCTGCGATCAGGAGTTCGCGCGCCGCCGTACCGGCAATACGCAGGTCATCCCAGCCATCCGGAGTGCCGCGGCTGCCACCAACGACCTGACGGCCATAACGGTCATCGAGCGGCGCCTGCTCAACATGTCACGGACGTCCAGTCGACCTCCAGGCATTCGGCGACCACCATCGGGAACGCTGTTTTCACGCCCTGACCGGCTTCAGGATTCTTGCTGACGATGGTGACCGTGCCGTCCGTGTTGATACGGACATACAGGTTTGCGGTCCAGATACCGCCCTTAAGCTCGTTGACTTGCTGCCGGATCTTCGCAACCGACGCCAACGAGCAACGCGCCTGAGGCTAACAAGGTGACTTTCAAGAACGAGCGGCGGTCGATCGCGCCCTGCACCCCGGCGGCATTCATGCTTCGCCTCCTTCGGCTGCCGCATACTGTGCCGCGCGTTTGATGGCCTTGCGAATTCGGTGATACGTGCCGCAACGACAGAGAACACCGACATCGCCGCGTTGATGTCGTCATCGCTGGGACTCGGATTCTTCTGCAACAGCGACGCTTGCCGACGAGTATTTGACCGCCCTGGCAATAGCCGCATTGCGGCACGTCTTCGTCGTTCCAGGCGCGCTGGACGACATGTTGCCCGGTTGGATCCAGGCCTTCTATCGTCGTGATTTCCTTGCCCACCATGCCAGCTCGCGGGCATGACGCAGGACCGCATCGGAACGCCGTCAACCAACACAGTACAGGTTCCGCAGGTGCCTATCCCGCAGCCATACTTGGTTCCCGTCAGGTTGAGTTTGTCCCGGAGGGCCCATAACAGCGGCATGTCCGAGGGAACATCGAGCAGGTGTTGTTGCTCATTGATCGTCAGGGTTATTTTGCTCATGCCGTTTTCCCGGTTCTCGAGTCACACCCAATTTTCTGACATTGGACGAGCCCTGACAAGAGCGCTACGACGCGGCTTTCTTCGAATAACCTTCGGCGCTGAGGCCGTACTTGTTCAAGAGATCGTACAAAGTTGGTCTCGTGATGCCCAGCAGCTCAGCCGCCTTCGATACATTGCCAAAACATTTCGTCAGCGCGACACGTATCGCCTTCGATTCGGCGTTCGCTCGAACCATACGAAGATTCAGCGAGTCACCCGCTTCATCGCCGGTCTCAAGCTGCAGATCCGCCGCCGTTACCATCTTGCCGTCGGCCATGATGACGGCGCCCTTGATCTTGTTCTCGAGTTCCCGAACGTTTCCGGGCCAGGCGTACGCTTCGATCGCCTGCACGGCGTCATCGGCAAATCCGTTGATAGCACGTCGCTGGCTCTTCGCGTATTTCTGTAACAGGGTGCGCGCAAGAATAAGTCGCCCTTCTTCGCGATCGCGGTACGGAGGAATGTTGATCGTGATTTCGCTGACGCGGTAGTAAAGATCGTCACGGAACAAGCCTTCCTTGATCAGGTCCTGCGGATTCTGGTTGGTCGCACAAACAACGCGCACGTCGACCGAAATTTCCTGGCGACCGCCGACGCGTTCGATAACGCGTTCCTGCAGGAAGCGCAGCATCTTCGCCTGCAGCGCTATCGGCATGTCACCGATTTCGTCGAGGAACAAGGTGCCGCCGCTTGCGAGCTCGACTTTGCCCATCGTTTGTTTGTGCGCGCCGGTAAACGCGCCCTTCTCGTGACCGAACAACTCGGACTCGAGCAGGTTTTCAGGGATCGCGGCGCAGTTGATCGCCACGAAATTATTTTCCGCACGTGGACTCAGGCGATGCAATGCACGCGCGAGCAGTTCCTTACCTGTGCCGCTTTCACCGAGTAACAATGTCGTCACATCGGTTGGAGCGACCTTCTCGATCATGCGGCAAACAGCAAGCATGGCTTCGCTCGCCGCGACGATGCCATCCAATGGTGATTCGTTGACCTGGTGTTGCAGGCGACGGTTCTCGCCTTCGAGTTCGGCGATATTAAACGCACGATCGACGAGTAATTTCAACGTGTCGGTGTCGACCGGTTTTTCGTAGAAGTCGTAAGCGCCCTGCGCAACCGCGTTGATCGCATTTTCCTGGTCACCGTTACCGGTAACGACAATGACCTTGGTGTGCGGCGCAAGTCTTAAAGTCTCTGCGAGCGTTGCGAAGCCTTCCTCGACGCCTTCCGGTTTGGGCGGTAGCCCGAGGTCCTGCAGGACAACAGCCGGTTCGTGGCGACGCAATTCCGCGATTGCTGCTTCGCGATTTTCGGCGGTGTAAACGTCGTAGCCTTCGAAACACCATTTAAGCTGGTTGAGGAGACCTGGATCGTCCTCGACGATGAGAAGTTTGCGCGCTTGCTCGTTCATGAAACCTTTTTGGCTAGGGAGCGGACTGTCATTGTCCCCTGTATGGGGATGCCGCGACAATACGCAATGGTGCCACGAAGCTGCGCGGCTTGCAGCGGGATGGTTCACACGATGTTCTGTGGACTGGGTACTCCTGTGGGAGCGACCCCGTGGCCGCGAACACGGTGGTCTGGATTGTTTCGCCTGTAGGAGCGGCGCCTTCGCCGCGACCTGTGCAAGCTTTGCTTTGTGTCTGTAGGAGCGGCCCCTGGCCGCGACTCACGAATTGGCGCTCCGATGTCGCGGCCAAGGGCCGCTCCTACAGAGTCATATCCTACGTAGTTACCGCAGTTGCGAATCATTCTCATTTCGATTAACGTTAACGAATCAAGCTCCAAATGGTCACAAAACTCGAATGAACATAATCACTTACGCTCGCGTGGCGGCTTCCACCGCCCTCCTCTTTTCGGTCTCTGTGCTGGCCGAGGACGGGCCTGAGACCCTGCAGGAGATCGACACCGTCACGATTATCGGCAAGCAAACCGATGCCGCCGACGTGCCGGGATCGGCACATGTAATCGACAGTGAGGAGCTGCAGACCTACGTCAACGGCGACATCCTGCGCGTGCTGCGCACCGTGCCGGGCGTTTACATACAGGAAGAAGAAGGCTTTGGCCTGAGGCCGAACATCGGCATTCGCGGCTCCGGGCTGGATCGCAGCGCCCGCATCGCGTTACTCGAAGACGGCGTGCTGGTGGCGCCGGCACCCTATGCGGCCTCCTCCGCCTATTACTTTCCGACACAGCGGCGCATGAGCGCGGTTGAGGTACTGAAGGGGCCAGCGGCTGTTGCGGTGGGACCGCGCACGACCGGCGGCGCGATGAACATGATCTCGACACCGATTCCCGACGCGCTGGGCGCCAACTTCGACATCCGCGGCGGTGACCACAGCACGCTCGACGCGCATTTGAACGTCGGCAATCGCGGTGAACGCGTCTCCTGGTTGCTCGAGACCGTGCAGGCCAGCAACGAGGGCTTCAAGACCATCGACGGACCGGTTGGTGGCGACACCGGCTATGACCTCGAAGACTACGTCGCGAAATTCCAGCTCGACAGCGATCCGACAGCGGACCTGTATCAAAGCCTGCGCGTGAAGCTCGGCTATACCGACCAGGTTTCCAACGAAACCTACCTCGGACTGACCGACGCGGATTTCCTCACCGACCCCAATCGGCGATACGCCGCCTCGGCAAATGACCTCTTCCTGAGCGATCACCAGCAGTATCAGGCCACCTACGTTATTGACGCTGGCAAGAACTGGCGCGGCGAAATCACGGCGTATCGCAATGACTTCGCGCGCAACTGGTACAAGGTGCAATCGGTCGGCGGCGAGAGCGCTCACGATGTGCTCATTGACCCGACCACGTTTGCGACCGAATACGGCTATCTCACCGGCACAACCAGCCCGGATGACGCGATTCAGATTCGTGCGAACAATCGCGAGTACCTGTCCCAGGGCGTGCAGGCAAAAATCGAATGGGATCTGGGCTTCGGCGAAACCGACGTATCGCTGAACACCGGCGTGCGTCTGCACGAGGACGAGGAAGATCGCTTCCAGCACCAGGATGGCTACCGCATGCAAGACGGCACGTTAGTGCTGACGACGGCAGGCGCCGGCGGCTCGCAAACGAACCGGCTGTCCGACGCGGACGTCACTTCGGTTTTCGTTGATGCAGAAATTCGCACCGGCGACTGGATCTTCACGCCGGGCCTGCGCTTTGAGGACATCGACATGCGGCGACTCGATTTCTCGACGAGCGACCCGACGCGTGCGGCTAGGCCCAACTCGGGTGCGAGAGAACTCGGTGCAGGTGTTTATTCCCGGCCTGGGCGCGCTGTATCGGCTGAATGAGGACTGGCGGCTGTTGGCCGGCGTGCACAAGGGCTTCAATCCGCCGGGGCCAGGCAGCTCCGCCAGCGAAGAGGACAGCCTCAATATCGAAGCCGGCGTGCGTTTCGACGACGGGAACTTAAGCTTCGAGTCAATCTACTTTGTGAACGACTACGACAACCTCGTGGGCACGGTCACTGACTCCACCGGCGGCGGTGGCCAGATAGGCGACCAGTTCGACGGCGGCGAAGTGATCGTAAGCGGCCTGGAACTCAGCACCGGTTACAGCTTTAAGGTCGGCGCGTTCGATATCCCGGTTGCGCTGCGCTACACGTGGACGAACGAGGCCGAGTTCGAAAACACCTTTGAATCGAACTTTGAGCCGTGGGGCGACGTTGAATCAGGCGACGAGCTTCCCTACATCCCGGAGAACCAGTTCCGCATTACAGCAGGACTCGAACACGAGCAGTTCCGTGTCAACCTGGCGGCAAGTTATGTTGGCAAGATGCGTACGCAGGCCGGACAAGGCGCGTATGCGCCGCTCACGACGATCAGCTCACACACTGTCTGGGACATGGTTGCGGCGTACAACGTCACTGAGAAGCTCTCAACCTACGTGAAAGTGGATAACCTGCTGGACGAGACCTACGTTGCGGCGCGACGGCCTGCGGGCGTAAGGCCGGGACTGCCCCGAACAGCGTACCTCGGGCTCACTTACCGCCTGTAGGAGCGGCTTGTAGGAGCGGCCCGTGGCCGCGACCTGTAGGAGCGGCCCGTGGCCGCGACAACAGAATGCTCCCGGCGACCATTAGCAGCCTGGCGGCTGCCGCTGCGCTTCGCGACCAACTGGTCGCTCCTACAATGTTCTTGTCGACTCCTGCGTAGTCCGTCGAGCCCATTGGCCGCCCTACAATTCCCCCAACGGCATTCCGCTGGGCAGGCACCTAGGTTGGACCTACCGCCTGTAGGAGCGGCCCGTGGCCGCGACAAAACTACGTCGCGCATTCGATCCTTGTAGGAGCGGCCCGTGGCCGCGACTGTGCGATCTTCGCGATGTCGCGGCCACGGGCCGCTCCTACAGGGCGAGTTCGAGAGCGTTCAGTCGTATATTGGCAGACCGCTCGGCACCGACTGACGGCACATCACCACGCATATCCAGCATCGCTGGATCTGTCAGCGCGTGCAGGAAATCGATGAGCTGCCGAATCTCCCGCTCCTTCAGATACGACGGAGCCAGTTCGTTCGCGCCTGGCAATGCTTGCTACGACGTTTGTATCGGACATCGCCCGATAATCCTTCGCATTGAGATCAGGCCGGGACGGCATCACAGCCTGGCTCGCGTCATAGCCGTACAGCGAAGCAAGCGGATCCAGGTGATGTCTAACCACCGCCTCAAGCGTATTGAACGCGCCTGAGTGACCATACGGAGCCGTCTGTGCGACGTTTCGCAACGACGGAACCCTGAACCTGTAGCGATCAGAAGTACGACCGGTCACACGTTCACGGCCGAAATCTTCATAACCATATGCGCCATCACCTTTTCCGGGTCCAATCTGCGGCATGGCAATTGCTCGGAACGAATGATCGGTCTGGAATACGCCACTGTGGCAGCTCGCGCAGTTGCCCTTTTCGGCGAATAGAAAATCCGCATACCGGCTTTCGCCGAATCGCTCATTGCAGTCCTGTCACCGCGAAGGAAGCGATCAAAGGGACTGTTGTCCGCACGCCAGTTTGCTGCCTCGAATGCCGCGATGGCGTTGGCCGCATGTGTGAAACGAATATCGGCTGCGGACTCGACATCATCGAAGACCGCTACAAACTGCTCCACGTAGCCGTCCTCGCCTTGCAGTCGCTCGGCAAGCTGTTCCCAGACACCGTCAGGCCCTGCCAAGATTGCCAGCCGCTGCCGCATCGGCAATCGGGTTTTCACCCGCCTGCCCAGCCATCTCGGTCGCCGAGGTGACCGGGAACATGGCCTGCACCGCCAGCGCGTTATCAAGTCCATCGGGTAAGTTCCGAAGCTCGCCGGCGACTCGATGCCGTCTGGGAAACACAGGGTTGGGTTGCACGCGGCCGTCGTGAAACAAGTGCGTGAACTCCCGGGCACCGAGATTGAACAGCGCTGGTGCGTTTCGCGGTACCCGCTCATGAACCGCATCGGAGCCGGCGCCGTTGTCGCGCGTTACACCCAATCCCCGCCCACCCTCGCCTACCGATAACGACAGGCCATCGCCGGTTCCTGCGAAAGGGTGATGGCATGTTGCGCAGGAGATATTGAGATTGCCGCTCAGAATCTTGTCGAAGAACAGCTGTTTGCCGAGCTCAACTTTGGCAGCATTGGGTAAACCGTTGTCGTAGTAGTCGACGTCGCTTGCAGGCCGCGGCAGCCAGGTTCTTTCTGAATGTCTCTTGTTGTCGGCGTTGGCTACGGCGGGAAATTGAAAAACGAATGCAGCAATCATTGCCGCTGCTAGCAGGGTTCTCCCCATGACAGTACTTCCTTGTAAGGTCGTTGTGGTTTACGCGTAAATTTGCGTGAATCACATCGTTCCAACAAGGACATAAACTGGCGTTATTGGGGAATTATCGGATTGTGTCGTTGATATCGTAGGAGCGGCCCCAGGCCGCGACATCATAGTGTCGCGGCCTGGGGCCGCTCCTACAAGTAATTACCTACGGCACGACCTTTGTCGCCGGCGCCGAATAGCGGCTCTCTACACCCGACGTATTGAACGAGGTGGCAACAAACTCGTAGGTGCCGGGAGCAAGGTTGTCGACGACATAGCTCGTGACAGTCTCGTTGTCGATCGTCACTGAGTTCGGATAGCTGCCCGACGTCGTACCCCAGTAGATCTTGTAGCCATCGAGATCCGTCAGCGTCGTGCCGTCTTCATTTTGCGTCGGCGCGGTCCAGTTCAAGGTAACCGATCCGAGGCTGACGGCCTGCACCGTGATCGTAAACGGTCCGAGGGTATCCTGCGCCTGGCCGTCCGATACCGTAATCGAGATACCTGAATACGTGCCGACATCGTATCTGCGCCTGGCCATCCGATACCGTAATCGAGATACCTGAATACGTGCCGACATCACCCGACTGTGGCGTGCCGGTGATCTGGCCGTTGCCCTCGTTGAAGCTCGCCCACGACGGCAGGCCCGACACGACGAATGACAGGTTATCGTTATCGGCATCCGTCGCCGTCGGCGTAAATGAGTAAGCCTGCCCCGCGTTCACGCTCGCCGGCGGATTGCCGGATATTTGCGGCGCCGAGTTCTGGACGAGAGAGTTGACTGTAATCGAGAACGTCGGAAGGCTCGCAGACAACGCACCATCAGATACGCTGATGACGATACCGCCATGTACACCCACGTCGTTAGCGCCGGGCGTTCCGGAAAGCTGCCCTGACTGCGTATCGAACGTTGCCCATGATGGCTGGCCGTCTATACCAAACGTCAGCGCGCTGCCGTCGACATCGAATGCGCTCGGCGCAAATGTATACGCCGAACCCTCGGTCACCGAACTTGCCGGGGTACCTGAGATGGTCGGTGCACGGTTGTCGGTGCCGATTGTCTGGGTTCTGTCGTGCGAGATGTCGTTAACCGTATCCACGAGAGCGCCGCTGCCGCCAGCGACCAG
>CAVXCX010000008.1:0-56346 GCA_963760395.1 uncultured Gammaproteobacteria bacterium | reverse complement strand
CCATCAGATCTTCGATGCGCGCCGTCGCAATGGGGTCCAGCGCCGAGCAGGGTTCATCCATAAGGATGACTTCCGGGTTCACGGCAATGGTGCGCGCAATGCAAAGCCGCTGTTGCTGACCACCCGAGAGACTGGTACCGGGCTCGTCGAGCCGGTCCTTCACCTCTTTCAGCAAGCCTGCGCGCTCGAGGCTCGAGAAGACAATATTGTCGAGCTCGGCTCGATCGACGGCCAGGCCATGAATGCGCGGGCCATAAGCCACGTTGTCGTAAATGCTCTTTGGAAACGGGTTCGGCTTTTGAAAAACCATGCCGACGCGTGCGCGCAGCGCAACCGGATCCTGCTCCTTGCGATAGATATCTTCGCCATCGAGCGTGATTCGCCCCGTAAAGCGCGCCGTCTCGATTGAATCATTCATGCGATTGAGGCAGCGAAGAAAGGTCGACTTGCCGCAACCCGACGGACCAATCAGCGCGATGACTTCTTTCTTGCCAATCTCGAGAGATACGTGCTGAATCGCATGATTGTCGCCGTAGTAGACGTTGACATCCTCGGCAATCATGAACGGCTCGTCGCAGGTCACATTGCCAACCGTCTTTTCACCAAGCTCGGTATGCTGCCCGGCGTATGCGGGGAGCACAAAATCTCTGCTCACGGGATCGTTGTCGCCGCTACCCATAACAGGCGCGGGGACGGATTCAGGATTGTCGGTTGTGGCTTCAGTCATAGCGGTCATTGTCATACAGGATACCTCGCAGCTCAAACGCTGCGCCTACCATTTACGCTCCATGCGTTTTCGCATTATGACGGCAGCGAGGTTCATCAGCAGGAGAAAACCCAGCAAGACGATGATCGCGGCCGACGTGCGTTCGGCAAATGCGCGTTCCGGGCTGTCTGCCCAGAGATAGATCTGCACCGGCAGCGCGGTCGCCGGGTCCGTAAAGCCACCTGGCACGTCAACGATAAAAGCGACCATGCCGATCATCAGCAACGGCGCAGATTCGCCAAGCGCACGACTCATACCGATGATCGCGCCGGTCAACATACCCGGCATGGCCAGCGGCAACACATGGTGGAAGACAACCTGGGTTTTCGACGCGCCGAGCCCGAGTGCCGCCTCGCGAATCGACGGTGGCACCGCCTGGATCGCCGCACGTGAGGCAATAATAATTACCGGCAGTGTCAGCAAAGTCAGCACCAGTCCGCCGACGAGGGGCGCAGAACGCGGTAGCGATAACCAATTGATGAAAACCGCAAGCCCCAGCAGTCCAAAGACGATCGACGGCACCGCCGCGAGGTTGTTGATATTGACCTCGATGAGATCCGACCAGCGATTCTTTGGCGCGAACTCTTCGAGGTAAATCGCGGCTGCTACTCCGATCGGGAATGACAGCCTATCGTGACCAGCAGCATGTAGAACGAGCCCATCACCGCGCCCTTGATACCTGCCAGCTCCGGCTCGCGTGAGTCACCATTGCCGAATAGTGCATTGTTAAACTGTGATCGTACCCGTCCATTCTCCTGCAAGGCCGTCACCCAGCCAATCTGTTGATCCGACAGCGTTCGCAAAGATTCTTCGATGCTGGCATCGATATTACCTTTGATCAGCATGTCGACGTCGGCCGACGCCGGCACCCAGAGGGTCTGGGTCGTACCCACTACAGATGGATCGCTCTCGACCAGAGCTCGCAGCTGATAGGCGGCACCGACACTCACAAGACGGTAAAGCTGCCGGCGATCTCCGCGACCGGAAACATCAGGAAACTGCACGCGCAAGCTGTCGCGAACAAGGCCATCAAAATCCGCATACTGGAGATCCAGTTCCCCGTCAGGCGCAATCACCTGCGGATCGAGCTCAATATCGAGCTGCACAAAAGTCTGTTTGAAAGCGCTTGATCCCTTCGCGATCAGGCTCGCAAAAAAAACGCCGAGAAACAAAATGCCAACTGCCGTCGCCAAAAAACCTACGAGTCGGAACGTGTACTCCTTGCGCCGCCGTCGGGCCAGCCCCTCTTCTACAATTTCCCGTGTTGTCCGTTTCGCATCCATAGTCTTAAAAATTATTCGTACTGTTCGCGGTACTTGCGAACTACGCCAAGACCCAGGACATTGAGGCACAATGTCACAACAAAGAGCATCAGGCCCAGCGCAAACGCCGCCAGCGTCTTGGCACTGTCAAACTCCTGGTCACCGACCAGCAAGGTGACGATCTGCACCGTCACCGTCGTCACCGCGTCGAACGGGTTGGCGGTCAGATTGGCAGCGAGACCGGCCGCCATCACAACGATCATGGTTTCACCGATCGCGCGGGACACCGCCAGCAGTATCCCGCCGACGATGCCTGGCAACGCGGCCGGCAGAATGACTTTGCGTCATCGTCTCCGACGTCGGTCGAGCCCAGCCCGTAGGCGCCGTCGCGCATCGCCTGTCGGCACGGCATTGATCGCGTCGTCAGACAGCGACGACACGAACGGAATGATCATGATGCCCATGACCAGCCCGCCGCCAGCGCGCTCTCGGACGCGACATCGAGGCCCACAGACTCACCCGACGTGCGCACCCAGCGGCGCCACGGTCAGGCGGCAAAAAATCCGTAGACCACGGTCGGGATACCAGCGAGCACTTCCAGCAACGGTTTGGCGACGCCGCGAACACGCGCCGTCGAATACTCGGCGAGGTAGATGGCGGTCATCAGCCCGACGGGTACCGCCACGAGCATCGCAATAAAGGTTATCAGCAGGGTGCCGGTGAAAAGTGGCACCGCACCGAAACTGCCGGACGACCCGACCTGATCAGCGCGAATGGCCGTCTGCGGGCTCCAGTTCACACCAAAAAGAAATTCGGTAATGGGTACTTTGCGGAAGAACAGGATCGCCTCGAACAACACCGACAGTACGATTCCGACGGTCGTGAATATGGCGATGCTGGATGCCCCGATCAGCGCCCAGTGGACGACATTCTCGACCCGGTTCCTGGCTCGAAAGTCAGGCCTAATACGGCGCCATGCAAGCGCTGCACCAAGCCCGGCAATACCCAGTGAGAGAACCGCAAGTAGTTGTCGGCTCCTGACAACGGCAGCGTTGTACATATCAGCTGAGTTGCTCAGCGCAATATCGACATTGACGCTGACGATATCGCCGGAAGCCAGATTCTGAATATTATTGATCAGCAGATCGAGTTCGCCCTCGGTCAACGACTGATACTGCTCCGGCAAGCTGCTGACGACAAAGGCGACTATCAATCGAGGCTCGACCATCAACCATAGCGACAACAACAAAAGTGCCGGCAGGATGCACCAGATCGCCACGTAATAACCGTAGTAGCCGGGCAATGAATGCAAAGCCGTGCCATGACCCGGTCCGCCCACGATATCAATCGAGCGCCGGCGTCCGAAATAGAACGCTGCCGCAGACATGAAAGTGAGAAGAAGAATGAGTGTGGTGCTTTGCATCTAGACGCTACAAGGAAGTGAGAAAATGTCGAAAGCCAGCGGTGCCCGCAAATGCGACAGCACTGGCCTCGGCTAGTGTAATCAGCCTACTGATTTGCCATGGAAAGAGGCGTCAAGTCGCGCACCGCCGTCGCGACCGCGTTGCGCTCCTCGTCGGGCATCGGAATCAGGCCGCGCTCCGAAAGGTAACCCTCTTCGCCCCAGGCGCGCTCGCTGCTGAATTCACGCAAATAGCCGCGCAGGCCTGGAATAACGTCGACGTGGGCCTTCTTGGCATAGAAGAACAACGGACGCGACACCGGGTACTTACCATCGGCGATTGCATCGAACGTCGGGCTGACACCGTCGACATGCGCGCCTTTCACTTTCTCGAGATTCTGATCGAGGAAGCTAAATCCGAAAATACCGAATGCATTCGGGTTCGCCTCAAGCTTCTGCACGATCAGGTTGTCGTTCTCACCCGCCTCAACGAATACGCCATCTTCACGAATCGTGTGGCAAATCGCCTTGTAGTGGTTCTTGTCAGTTCCTTTCAGCGCCTTGATCCAGGGTACCGATATACAGCCCCCTTCCATCGCCAGTTCGACGAAAGCATCGCGGGTGCCGGAGGTTGGCGGCGGGCCAAGAACTTCGATGCGTACGGCGGGCAATGCCGGGTTTACGTCGGCCCATGTCTTGTATGGGTTCTCAATCAACTCGCCTTCAACATCACCAGGAACTTCCTTGGCCAGCGCCATGAAGATGTCGGCACGACTGAGGTCGACCGTTGCACCGCCAACGGCATTCGCTATCACAATGCCGTCATAACCGATCTTGACCTCAACAATCTCGGTTACGCCATTGGCCGCACAGATTTCGACCTCTGATTGCTTGATGGCACGAGAGGAGTTCGCAATATCAGGATAATCGACGCCAACGCCATCACAGAAAAGTTTGATGCCGCCGCCCGAGCCGGTCGATTCGACCTTCGGCGTTTTGAACTCACTGCTGCGCCCGAAACGTTCGGCAACCACCGTGGCAAACGGATAGACTGTCGACGATCCAACAATATAGACGTAGTCTCTGCCCGATTGTGCGTGCGCGCTTGCCGAGAACGCCAGTCCAAGAACCGCCATAAGGAAGAACGCTTTTGCTTTGTGGTGGATGCTCACTTTGAGATCTCCAGTGTTTGAATTTGATGGCGCAAAGCTTAGCGATAAATTGTTACCGAATTGTTGCAAGAGACTGTCCGTATTCATGCGATAGAAGAGCCGCTTTTCTCTTTTTTATTGTTTTTTTTCAATATGTTATGAACTATTATTCGAGTAATGACTGACGCTGCCAAAGAACCTGTAATCGATCTTTTGTGTGAGCTTGTCCGGCGCCAGTCGGTGACACCGGAAGACGCAGGCTGTCAGGCACTTATTGCCGAACGTCTCACACGGCTTGGATTCAACTGCGAGACGTTGCAATTTAACGACGTCACCAACCTGTGGGCGCGACGCGGCACGGCCTCCCCTGTTCTGTGTTTTGCCGGCCATACCGACGTGGTGCCGCCAGGAAATGAATCGGAATGGCAGCACCCGCCGTTTGAACCCACGTTTGTGGGCGATTGCCTGTACGGACGTGGCTCTGCGGATATGAAGAGCGGGCTTGCAGCCATGCTGGTCGCAATCGAGAACTTCCTCGAAGCGCAACCGGACCACAACGGCAGTATTGCCCTGCTGATTACCAGTGATGAGGAAGGTCGCGCAAGGGACGGCACACTCAAGGTGATCGAGACGCTGCAGGATCGTGAAGAACCTATTGACTGGTGTGTGCTTGGTGAACCGTCGAGCCAGCATGCGCTAGGTGATATTGTTCGTATCGGCCGGCGTGGCTCCTTGAGCGGCATGCTGACTGTGACCGGTATCCAGGGCCACGTTGCATACCCGCAGCTGGCCGATAACCCGATTCGACGATTCGCACCTGTTCTGGCGGAGTTGCACCAGATTGAGTGGGATAACGGCAACGCGCATTTCCCGCCCACCAGCTTTCAGGTTGTTGATATAAAAGCCGGAATTGGCGCCCCGAACGTGACGCCCGGCACGCTCAGCGCCCGCTTCAATTTTCGCTACTCGACGGAATGGACGCACGAGTCGCTGCAGCAAAAAGTAGAGAGCATATTCGATGCGCATGACATCGCTTACGAACTTAACTGGCACCTGTCGGGAAAACCGTTCCTGACCGAGCCAGGAAAGCTCATCGATGCGGTCTCGCAGGCAGTTGCAAAGGAGACCGGCAGCGCTCCGGAACTATCGACCGGAGGCGGTACGTCCGATGGCCGCTTCATTTCTCCCGCTGGAACTGACGTTGTCGAGCTTGGGCCCGTAAACGCGTCAATTCACAAGATCGATGAGCATGTAAAAGTCGATGATGTCATTACGCTGACGCGCATGTACCAGCGAATCATCGAGCTGATGCTCGCCTAGTACGCTGTGTGTCAGTCTGCGGTCGAGAGTTTGCTGGCGAGACATTAGGCGAGCGACAGCGAGACAGTCCGCCAGCAAAACATCTCGGACGGCTACTCGACCTTTGATCAATTTAGTGTTGGTGCCAAGTCGTCGGTCAGGCTTTGCGGAGGTTATTCCAGATGCCGGCGATGCCGAGTCCGCCGAGGCCGATAATCACCCAGGTTGGCATCGACAAGCCAAAAAGTCGCCAGACCACGTCGGCACATTCGCCGGAACCCTTGAAAATAAGGCTCAGCGCATCGAACAACGCGAAGTTTTCCATGATGTATTCGAAGCCCGGACCGCAACCGGGTACCTTGTCAGCGGGCAGGTTCTGCAGGTAAACGTGCCAGCTGGCAACGCCAACACCGGCACCTGCGGCCAGGAAGATTAGTGCGGCATACACACGTGCGCCGATGATGCCCGGGTTTTGTAGCGCGGCAGCCAGGAAGGCGACGCCGAGCAGTATCGTCGCGATACGCTGGAACACACAGAGCGGGCAGGGATCCAGCAGCAACACGTACTGGGCGTAAAGAGCGAAGCTCATCATGCCTGTGCAGGTCAGAAATCCGATCAGGTTGGACAGGCGTTTGCTGGGGAAATTCATCGGCTGAGGATCAGGGGGTTTCAGTTCTCATCGGTAGCAAGAGTATGGCGCACATCCCTGCCCTGCACCATATAGATGACGTACTCGCAGATGTTTTTCGCATGATCGCCTATGCGCTCCAGGGAGCGCGCCGCCCATGTGACGTTCATGACACGCTTGATGGAGCGGGGATCCTCCATCATGAAAGTGATGCACTGACGCGTTATCGCTTCGTACTCTTCGTCGACACGCTCATCTTCCCTAACAGTCTCGAGCGCCTCTTCCACATCAAGTCGCGCGAATGCGTTCATGGCATCTCGAACCATGTGCGCGACATGATTACCGAGTGTTTTGAGTTCTCGATAGGAATCTGCCGGCCTGTCCATGGCCGCCAGCTTCGACGCGAGGAAGCCGATCTTTTCCGCCTCGTCGCCGATGCGCTCCAGATCGGTAATCGTCTTTATTATCGCAACGATCAGGCGCAGATCACTCGCAGCCGGCGCGCGGGTCGCCAGGATGCGACCACACTCCTCGTCAATTTCGACCTCAAGATTATTGACTTTGTAATCATCATGGGCGACCTGAAGACCCAACTCGCTATCGCCGCTGACAATGGCGGCGATCGCCTGCGACAACTGCGATTCAACCAGACCACCCATGGCCAGGACCTTGTTGCGCAGATCCTCGATGTCCTTGTTGTAACGCCTCGAGATATGGTCATTCAAGTCAGCGGGTTCCATATTGCGCCTGTCAGAGAATCAATCGAACTTGAATTCTACGTCAAGCTGAAGTCGGTTGTAATCATGTTCCGTACCCTGGAAACGATCGACGCTATTCAGGAATAGCGTACCGCCCAGGAAGATTTTCTTCGACACCGCGTACTTACCCTTGAGCATGTGACCGTCGGAATCGGTACCGCCGCCGCCGAAATCAGAATCATTGAAGGTACCGATGACTGAGTCCGCCTCGATATCCTGGTAAGTCCAGCTGAACTCCATTTCACCGTCTTTCTTCGCTGACCCGAGCTTTGCGCCAACCGCGAATCCAGTATCTTCCGTAGGCGCGTCGCTGTTCTGCGTCGCGTGCGCATAGACCTTCAGTGGCCAGTCACCAACCTTGGTGCTCAGCTCGGCGAACACCTCGGTGTTGTTGTAGTCGTAAACATAATCACCATTGAGATCGACGGAGTTGCCGTTGCTGCTGCCATCGTAAAACGGGCTGTTGCCGATCGTATCCGAATAGGAAAAGTAGCCGATACCCGCCGTCAGGCTCATTGCGTCGCCCAGCGGGAACTTCATGCCGGCCTGCACAACGTACAGCAGGGAATCATCTGAACTGCTGCGCTCCTCTACGGAAAAGCCACCGACCGTGCCAAAGAAGTTTCCGCTCGTGTACTTGAGCGCGAAGCCCTCCGGGTTAAGGTCGCCGTCCCAGATCAACGGCACGCCACCGGCCTTGAAAAGCGGATTCTTCATTTTGCCGGCGTATCCATTCAGCCCATCGCCGATCTTCCAATCGACATATGCGAGGTCTACGCCAATGTCTTTCGTCGAAAAACCGTCGTCAAAGGTCTGATTTGTCGACACAGGGTTGTCGCCGCCGCTTGCCAGCTGAAAGACAAATTTGACGTCATCGCTTACTTTCGCAGACAGGCCGAACCGGGTACGAAACCGCATACGAGCCCTGTCCTCTTCACCATCTTCATCAATGCGCTCATGACGAATGCGCACGTCACCCTTGATTTTGATGCGATCTGCCCAGCTTTCCTCTTGAGCACTTGCCGAAGTTGCTGTGAGAAAAAGGGCAAGTGCCCCGGCGATAACGATTATTATTGATTTCATGTTGGTCCTTTTCGGCACGGCAAAGCGCCTTATTTCTAAAACGTTATGAAAAAGTTAGCGGCACGTTAACGAGGCCAGATGTCGACTGTGTGACAGAAATATTGCAGTTTTATGACAGGGCGATCGGGGGCGCGATGACGATACGCTCGAGCGGGAAATGGCAGCGAAACTCGCTGCCCTGGCCTGCTTCGCTGCTCACGGTCAGCTCCGCGTCATGTCTCGCAAGGACATGCTTCACTATGGCGAGCCCTAACCCTATGCCACCGTCATCACGGCTGCGCCCTTTGTCCACTCGGAAGAAGCGCTCGGTAAGACGAGGTATGTGTTCGTGGTCAATACCCTCGCCAGTATCAGCTACGATCAGGTCGGCACCGTCCGTCCCCGTACGCCAGCTAACCGTAATTCGGCCATCGACCGGCGTATGGCGGAACGCGTTTGACAGCAGATTAACGATAACGGTCTCAATTTCAGCGCTGCTGCCATACAGCTGCGCACTTGACGTCGCATCGACAGTCACCTGGGCCAATTCCGAATGCCCACCCAACGCTTCTATTGTGCTTTCGATGAGACGCAACACGTCAACGGGCTTGTCCAACTTTGCGGTGCCAGCGCTTTCGAGCCGTGACAGTTCCAACATCTCCCCGAGGATCTGCCGCATGCGCACTGCCTGAGCCCGCATCTGTCGGACCGGATTTTCCCAGGCTGCGGGCAATTCTCCGTCGTCCGCCATTACATCCAGGTAACCGTTGATCACGGTCAGCGGCGAGCGCAACTCATGCGACGCATTGGCAACAAAATCACGTCGCATTTTGCGCAGACGAATACCCTCTGTCACGTCGCGAAGCAGCAGAAGTTTCTGATCAGCGCCATAGGGCACAATGCGTGCATTCAGCCAATGGCCATCTGCAACAGGCGACGCGATGTCGATCGTTAACTTGTGATCATCAGACTGCAGAAGCTCGACCAGACCGGGAGCTCGCAGGATATTGTCGACGCGTTGCCCACGGTCCTTCTTGCGCTTGAGGCCAGCCAGATGCTTGGCGGCGCGGTTGCAGGTAATAATCTCATGATCTGCGTTCAGGATAACGGCACCATCAGGCATCGCATTCGTGGACTTCCGGACCTCACGGAGCAACATCCTGTAGTTGTGTTTACGCCGCACCGCCCGTTCGTGTTCGAAACGAAATCTCGAGAACAACTGTTGCCAGATGCCTTCTCCATCGCGAAAGTCATCGAAGTTCCCCGTTCGCAGTGCCCGTTCGAAACTCAACAACTTTCGTACCTGCCAGAGCAACGCGATCAGCGCAGCTGCGAGCAGCCCCCAATCAGCGTGACCATAGATCCAGCCGATGCCGGCTCCGGCTCCAAGCCACAATGCCATGCCAAACAGAAATTTTCGCGACGCATCCGACACCAGCTGATTACTCCACTAAATCACGCGTCGAAAAGCGGTAGCCTGCTCCGCGCACTGTCTGAATATGACCATCCGCGTTTTCTTTTGACAGGGCCTTGCGCAGCCGCCTGATATGGACATCAACGGTGCGTTCCTCCACATAGACATTCGCGCCCCAAACACGATCGAGTAACTGCGTGCGGCTATATACCCGTTCTGGATGTGTCATTAGAAATTGCAGCAGCCGAAACTCGGTTGGACCGAGCCGGATTTCGCTGCCCTGCGCCATTACGCGATGTCCGGCGGAATCCAGTTCCAACGCGCCGACCCGGAGCGGACCATCCACCGGGGATCCGCCTCGGCGCAAAACCGCCTGAATTCTCGCGACCAACTCCCGCGGTGAGAATGGCTTGGTAATGTAATCGTCAGCGCCACCGTCGAGCCCGGATATCTTGTCGCTTTCGTCCGCGCGCGCCGTCAACATTATAATTGCGAGGTCTTCGTAGTCATTGTCGCGCTT
The DNA here is from genome assembly GCA_963760395.1 of uncultured Gammaproteobacteria bacterium. Lineage (GTDB taxonomy): Bacteria > Pseudomonadota > Gammaproteobacteria > Steroidobacterales > Woeseiaceae > UBA1847. The sequence continues at coordinate 46,084 of CAVXCX010000008.1, read as the reverse complement.
GAGCATTCGAGTCAACTCAAGGCCGCTGCTGTCGGGCAGCATCCAGTCGATCAAGGCAAGATCGGGACGCTTGTCGGCGAGAATCTGGCGTGCCTCACGACTGTCACTTGCCTCCAGCGTTTCGAAGCCAGCCCGGGACAAATGAAAGGCGATCATTTCGCGAATCGGCTGTTCATCTTCAACAATAAGTATTTTGCTGCTGGCCATGCTGTCTCTGGTCAATGTCATTCGGGCGGCTTGCGCTTCAGCCCGACATTTCAACAGCTGTATATTACAGGACTGTTACGAGGCAGTGCGGCTCGGCTTTTCGGCGACCTTGTTGCGCAAGTACGCCGGCACAAGATCCTGCGGATCGACTGACTCGCCGTTTTCAGGGCCAGCGCTCCAAGTGACAGCAAGTACGGCTGCCCGCGGATGCAGAACTGTGGAGCGAGACGCAAACAGCCCTTCATTGATTGCCAGCAGTTCAGGGTAGCGCTGCCAGCCGAATCCGGCAGCAACCCGACTGGACGCATCGGCCGAGGACAGGTCGTCGATCAACTGCTGGCCGTGCAGCCGTTCATCGAATAGCGGCTCTGGGCGGTTGGCGTCGCCGCGCCGGTAGGCGCCGAGATAAACCTCGTTCATGTGTGCATCCTGGGTAACCACAACTTCGTTCGCATCCGTCTCACTGAACACCTGTGCCGCAACGGCCGCCATCGAAGAGACCGGCACGATCCGCAGTCCAGCCCCGTGCGCGAGACCCTGTGCAACAGAAGCGGCGATACGCATACCAATGAAAGAGCCCGGGCCATTGCCCAGCACGATCGCGTCAAGTTCCGCAACCGACAGCCCGCTTTCGAGCAGGACGCTTTGAATCATCGGCGTTAGCAGGCGCGTATGCTCGCGTTCCTGCTCTTCATGGCGCTCGTAAACACTTGAACCGTCGTGCAGCGCAACGCTACATGCCAGCGACGAAGTATCAAGCGCGAGCAGCTTCATGCGACTTTGCCCTTGCGCTCGTGAGCCGCCAGGAAGCTGGATACTTCATTTAGCGCCGAGGTCGAAGGCATCGGCTCGAGACACTGCAGGAACATGCGGCCATAGCGCTTCGTCGAGACGCGTGGGTCACAAAGAACAATAACTCCATAGTCACTCTGGTCACGAAGCAGGCGACCGGCACCCTGTTTCAGTGACAACGCCGCCAGCGGCAGCTGGTGATCCATGAAGCCGTTGCCGCCCTGGCGCCGAATGTGTTCAAGCCGCGCCATCATCAGGGGATCGCCAGGTGACGCGAACGGCAGTTTGTCGATTGCGACGACGCTCAGCGCCTGGCCGCGTACATCGACACCCTCCCAGAAACTACCCGTGCCGAGCAACACCGCGTCGCCGGCATTGCGGAAGCGCCGCAGCAGGTCGTCGCGCGGTGCATCTCCTTGTGCCAACAGCGTGCGGCCACCGAGGCTGGATTTGTGGGTCTTGAACCATTGTCTCGCATTGTTCAGCGCGCGGTGACTCGTGAACAGGCAGAACATTCCACCCGTCGTCATGTCCAGCAACGGTGTGACGGCCTCGAGCATTGCGGCAGTGTGGCCCTGATCTGAAGGTTGCGGCATGCCCTCCGGCAGGTACAGCAGGCCATTTTGCTGGATGTCGTAGGGACTCGGGAAAGTCAGGCCGGCTACGTTCGCCAGCCCCATGCGAGAGCCGAACAATGAAAAATCTTCGCCGACGGCAAGCGTGGCCGAGGTGAATATCCAAGCCTGAAAGCCGTTATCGATCAGGCCATTGAGCTTGGCAGAAACGTCCAGCGGCGTCAGGTTCAGTCGCAGGCTGCGCGGATTGATCTCGACCCAGCGCAAGCCGTCCCAGGCATCGTCACTGCAAAGAATCGCAAGACGCTCTGCCATACCCTGGAGCTGTTCGTGGATCTTCTCAAGCTCCGTCGAGGTGTCAGCGAGATCGACGACAGCTACCTGCAGATCGTGCAAGGCAAGTGCGAGACTGGCGAGCGGCTCACGGAGTTCCGTCATCACTTCACCCAGCTCGTGCCGGCCTTCCTTTCGAGGGGCCTCGGCCCGCAGCACGCGGACCGCTGTCTGTACTGCGTCTATGCGGCGCTGCAGTTCCGGCTGTGAAAAGCTCAGGGTCGCCGCCCGCGCCTCATCGACAAGTCGCTCGAGTTCGCGACTGCCAAGCGACACGCCGAAAAACTGCACGGCGAGATCCGGTACCTGGTGCGCTTCATCGAGAATGATCGCCTCGGCGCCCGGAAGAAACTCGACGAAGCCTTCCTCCTTCATCGCCAGATCCGCGAGCAACAGGTGATGATTGACCACGACGAGGTCGGCTTCCTGGGCGGCGCGGCGCGCCTTTACAACGTGGCACTTCGAGTACTCGGGGCATTTCTGCCCGAGGCAATTGTCAGCCGTAGAAGTTACCAGCGGCCACAGTGGAGAGTCTTCGGCCACGTCCGTGACCTCGGCACGGTCGCCACTCTCGGTGCGATAGCGCCATTCACGCACCCTCTTCAACTCTGCGGCCAGGTGTGTGGGAACATCGGTCAGCTGATCGACGCGCTGCAGGCACAGATAATTGGCGCGGCCCTTTAACAGTGCCGTTGTTACCGGTCGGCCGATGGCTTTGCTGAGCAGCGGTAGATCGCGGTGATACAGCTGATCCTGCAAGGCCTTGGTGCCCGTGCTGATAATGGTCTTGCGACCGCTCAAAAGTGCCGGCAGCAGATAGGCAAAGGTTTTGCCAGTACCGGTACCCGCTTCAACGACCAGCTTGTCGTTATTGGCGATTGCTTCGGCGACGGCCTCGGCCATCCACGCCTGGCCCGCGCGCGGCTGAAAACCGGGCAAAAGATCATTCAGCGGGCTTTGCTCGCCAAAAAATTCGGTGAGATTTATCACGGCCGAAAGATTACACGGTTATGCGCGTGCTGGCTGTATCGAATTCTGCGAAAGACGCCGCAAAAGCGACGGACCGGACCCTGGATCTAGCGCTGACCCGCGATTGCTTTCAAAAGACGCTGGTCGGCCTTGACAGAGAAACGCAGGAACGGACCTGACGCTGTATAGCGGGCCTGCTCGAAATCCTTGTCTTCGAAACCAAGGACGTTGTAGCCGAGCGTCAGCCACATGTTTCGGCCAATATTGTAGCCAATATCCGCGCCAACGCCGTAGTCGATGACCCTCGACTGATAGGAATGGTAGATGCTGGTGTTCACGCCGAAGTCCCAGCGATCGCCGAGGCCACGACGGTAATCGATACCGATAAGATCGGTATAGCCGGTATAACCCTCGCCGGAGAATTCGCTACGTACGTACTTGAAAGCATATTGTAGCGACAGCTGCGACGCGGCACTGATGCGGCGATTGGCGTTGAAGTTATTGATGAGACGCCAGCTCTTTTCCTCGTCGGCCGTCGTTGCCGCCCGATCGTAGACGAGATCGATACGATCGAGGAACGACCACTTGCGGTCGGCCATACGATACGCCCAGCCGAACTTCAAGTTCGCCTGGTTAAGTTCATTGCCGAGGATATTCTCGGCCTGGAACACGGTGACACCGGCGGATAATCCGTGACCCCGGTTCGGCTGGCGATACCAACCCAGTAACATTGAAACGCGATCCTCGGAATCAGAGTCGCGCATTTCCAGGCGCCCGTTAGCACTCCATAATTCCGACGTATACGTTGCACCGGCAAAGGCTGACGTGAAGTCTTCGTTACGAGAGCCCGAAGTCAGTTCGCGGTCCGTGTCGAACCGTCGTGCAGCCGGGTCGAGCAGCGTTCGCGCCTGATCCACACCTATGTCGAACAGCCAGTTATCACTGACCTGGAAGCCCTGAACAAGGCCGACATTGGCGAACAAACGTGGACCGAATTCGCTGCTTTCGTTGGTAAGAAAAGAGTTGAGCTGGGCACGACTCCAGGGTGCCGCACGCACACCCACTCGCGTCATCTGCGCATCCAGTCCGCCGCCGGATGCGTCCTCATACTCAGCAACGACATCAATACCGTCGCTGACTTTGTAGTCGGCACCTACAACAAACTGCGTCGGATAATCGACATTGTCTGCATCCTTGCTGATTGCAGTACTGCCGCTAACACGCAGCAGGACATTTCCGTCGAAGACTCTTTGCGACAGGCCGAGCTCGACCAGATCGCTGCTATTGCGTTCGCCGTCTTCAAACTTGTCTTCCGCGTGCACGAGACCACCGCGGGCGGTGAAATCGTCGCGCTCATAGCGGAGCTGGCCACGTACCAGATTCCGAATGGCCTCTGTAGCAAGATTCTGCTGCCAGCCGGCTTCGCCTTCTGCGGTGAGCCGCTCGCCGAGCTTGGCACGGACATCGACGCCCAGGCGCCGCACTCCCTGCTCCGCCTGCGACTGATACCCCAGACCGAAACCGGAGTCGACCTCGCGAATAAAGGCGCGCACATCGACGTTCTCGCCATTGTGTTCCAGCTCGACCCCCTGAGCCGTGCCGCTTTGCGCAACACCGGAGACGACCGCGTTCGAGTCCGCCACTTCGGCCTTGAGCAACGTCTCTTCGTTGATCTGCCAGCGAAAATCGACGCCGGTCAAATCCGCGTTGGCGCCCTGCGTTGAATCGTTGATATGCGTAACACCAATCTCCACGGAATCGTCGGCAAAACGCAACGAACCGCGGCCGCCGGCAACCAGATCCTCACTGCCGGAAGAAATTGACTCATATTCGGCGACGATATAAACCGGATTGAAATCCAGGTCGCGGCTCGGAACCGGCTTCTTGAAATACAGGGTTCCGTTGAGTGTATCGAGGCTGTAATCGAGGAAGCGTGTCAGTTTCTGAGTACTCAACACGACACCCGAATCGAAGCGGTCGCGCACTTCTATACGAACCTGCTCGCTGTTGGCGATGATAGGCGCGTTGGAGAGACGATAGAGACCGGACGTTCCATCACCTTGCAGCTCGTCGCGATTGAATGACTGGTCCGTTTCCGCCGCAAACACTGTATAGCCCAGGCTGTCACCGCGATATTCACTCTTGAAGCCGTTGAAACGACGCTGGTAGCGGGCCAGATCTGTAACCGCAAGCCCGGTGTCAAAATCGCCGAACAACGCGTAAAACTGGCTGCGTTCCAGCTTCACGTATAACTTGCGCTGACTGGCTGCCTCAAAGCGCTGTTCGCTGACGTCGGCATACAGTGAGTAATACGCGTTTGGATCGACCACCGTATCGAATCGCTCGCGTGCTTGCTCGCGGTCGCGGTCTGAGTCATAAGCGAGAGTCAGCAGGTATTCGCCTTTAACTGATCCTTTAGCAAAGAACGCCACCCGACCCTCGTCATAGTATTCGTCCTCGTTTCCTGCCTGCGTCGCCGCAACGACGTTGTCGGACAACGTGTTGTAGCCTGCGGTCCCCTCGGCGAATCCGACCAGAATCCAGTCACGCTGTGCGGGTTTTAACCAGGCACGAAGTTCTTGCTCACGGTAATTCTGAAACGGCAGAACCACCGTCACCTCACCTGTCTGCGTCGTGGGGGCTAATTCGAGCAGCGCTATACCATCAGCACCGACGCGATACGATGCGGCGCGCTCTCCGATCTCCACGAGGGAATTCTTGCGGTCGTTTTGCTCATCCCAGGCAGACCGATACGGCGCATCAACGCGAAAGCGACCAACGACACCGGCGCGGGCGGGCTTGCCGGAGCGGTCAAACAGGCGCAATGCGATGACCGGGTTGTCCTTGCCGTCCGCAACCAGGATCGACTGCTCAGCTACCAGTTCCGCACGAATCGGACCACCGGTGAAGTGAATGGTACGGCGAATACTCTTGACCTTGCTGCCATCGGTATTTCGGATGACGGCACGAAGCAAGTTGGCGCCATCGTCCAGATCAACACCAGCCCAGCGAGACACGGCAACAGTACCGGCCTTATTGGTCGCCTCGCCTGCAAAGTTGAGTTTGTCTACAGCCTTGCCGTTTATTGAAAGCTCGACGCTCTGTCCGGGCTCATGCTGGATCGATACTTTGGTGGCCGCAATGGCGGGCGCAAATCCCGTTTTCGGCAGCAACATCGAGTAACCGGGACTCAGCGTCTCCAGCCCCGGCTCAATCTGTGACGAGGGCATGCCAATGGTTGCGTCCGCGACACGCGATTTGCGTTTCTTCATACCCGGAATTGCACCGACCGTTGCGGTTTCCTTAGTACCACTGCTGGCCTGAGTTACCTCGATGAATGACGGACGTGTCGGTCGAACGCCGCTCATCACCAGTTCGACGCGGCGATTCTTCTGTCGTCCAGCGGTTGTTGCATTATCGGCAACCGGGTCATCCGGACCGCGTCCTTCCATTTGAATATTGGCGGTTGGGATACCCAGTGCATTGGCTATGTAAAGCGCTGACGACGTAGCGCGCGCTCGCGACAGCACATAGTTGTCCGCGAATATATGTCGATTTGCCGGCTTGATTCGCTGGCTGTCCGTGTGTCCAATCGCCGACAGCTGGATATTGCTCACACCCCGCCAGTCCGCCACCAGTTTGTCCAGCTGCAGCTTGTCTTCAGCGGAAAGCTCGTCGGACAGGATTGCAAACTTCAGATCGAGCACATAACCATCGTTTTCGAGAATGGTGGGCTCGCGAATCATCTTCGTTTCGACGATCGGAGTCTTTTGCTTCGCTTGCATCGGCGTGTCGAATCGAGCAAGTGCCTTGCTGACCAGTTCGCCGTCTACATCGTCGCCAATCGTTGCGGTAAAACTGACGTTGCTCGTCCAGTTGCCAAACTGGCTGTCCAACGCCATCGACAAGGAAGGACCAACCTGATGCGGTTCACCAACAGACGCGCCGTCAAGGCGCAGCGTCCCGGGCAGGTAGTCGACTCCGTCAGGCAGAACAATCAGCAGGCTGATGTTTTCAAGTTCAACGTTGCCAATACCATTGAGCACCAGTTCATAGCCGACTTGCTCGGCGCTGGCCGTTCCGGCGTGCCGCATTTCAATGTCAATACGACCTTCCGGACGGGGTTTGCGGCGCAGATAGAAGTCAGCGCGCTTCAGGCTGCCGCGAGACAACCTGACGAACTGGGAATCAGCACGACCGGCATAGCCCGGAGTGTCAGCGCAGCCTATCGTGTCGAAATACGCAGGCACCGTGAAAGTATCGAGCTGTGCAACGTGAGTTCCGGCTGACAGTCCCTCGAAATGGTAGCGCCCGCCCTCATCCGTAACTGCGTAACGGCCGTCTTCGAGATAAACACGTATGTTCGCGACGCCCTTTTCCTCAGAAAACGTCTCCTGGCTGCAATCTGCTTCCAGTACCCGGCCAATGAGCGTCGCGGTTGTTCTGAAAAGATCCTCGGTTATTCGGATCAGCGCGGAAGATTCGTTGGACGTCAAGCCGCCGGCAGCGAAGGCTGTCGCGCGATTAACGAGTTCTTCGCCGCGCTTGCCGCCGACAATCTCGACGACGTACGCGATGCGGGTGCTGCCTGAGACTGTAATTGTATCGATGAAAAATTCGAGGGTACTGAGGTCGGAGCCGATTACCGGGTCCGGTGCCTCGACCCCGTCAACCGTTACTGAGCCCGGCACAAAGCGCACGCCTGGCGGCAACTGGTCGATAATGCGGATGTCATTCGCAATGCCCGTTGATGAACCATTCTCGAGGAGCAATTCGTAGCGCACGAAATCACCGGGGGAAGCGACGGTGGTAAGAGTCCGTTTCTGCAGGAACAAGGCGGACGACAAGGGATCCAGCGGTATGTCGACGGCGATCGAAAGGTCGCCAGCCTTCGTGAAGGCGTTGCCAAATGACGCCGGACCCAGAAGATAGGGTGCGCCGGGAAGATTTTGAAGTTCGCCAATCGACGCCGACGAAGGTGCAAGGTATGCGGCCGGAGGCGTTACGATGAGTCGGTAATCGCCATCGGGAACAACGGGGAAACGATATTCTCCCGGACCGAAAACATAGGCGGTACCGGAGCTGTCTGTTGCTGTGCCGCCGCTGACAATCGCCGAAGGGAACTGGCTGACGCCATCATTGCCATAGACAACCGCCGGCAGGCCTGTCGCTGCGTCGACGATTTCGATCGTCGATCCGCTGACGACGGTACCGGTTCGCGATTCGAATACACGCTGAACCGGATCGAGGTCGGCGTTGTCGACGGCTGTATCGTTCGGGTCTGCCGGATCGGTATAGGAGACGGTAATGCTGCTGCTCGATGCCCCTTGCAGAACGCAGTCGCCCGGCACAGCAGCGCCACTTCCCAGAGGCACGTAGCCGCTGAACACGCCGGTATCGAGCCCGGTCTCACTGAGTTGAATCGTCTCCGCATCACCACTGGCCGCGTTGCTGACGATGACCGTCGCGTAGTCGATGACCTGGTAATCGAGATTCTGATCGCTGTCGACCAGCCGAATAAACGCCGCTTCACCAGAGTTGTAAGCCGACGTCGAACGCACATCCTGCGCCAGCGTTGGGTCAATTGTGGTTCCGCCAACGAGCGTAGGATCGCCGAGCGTCACCAGGACTCCGGCCTGCAAGCAAGCAGCCGGACCGACAGTTTCCTGAACGGTACCGGTTCCTGCACCGACGACCCGGGTGAAATCGACAGTCGCGGGGCTGCGGATGACGGCCGTAACGACGGAAACCTCGTTACTTAGCACGGTCGTCAACTGGCCGCCGAGGTTCAGGTAGTCAAGCGATGCCTGATTGGTGATCACCGCGCCGGGCGGGCCGGCCAGTGCCGATCCCGCCAGAACAAGCGACGACAAAAATGCAACGCTGCACGCCCGAAGTGTGGCTTTCAGTGTTGCCCAGACGTGCCTCGGGGGAAGCTGTTGCTCCCCCCGAGACCCGACGCTAACACCGTCACACGGACCCCGGCCAGGTGGCTCAGTACCGTGTGCGACCAGACGCAGGTCACTCTCCTGAGTGACCCGACGTCCTGTCGAAGCGTGTCGTCCTGTGAACACCGTGATGTTTCGCTACAGTACCTTAAGGCGTCGTAGCAGGATCGTTGATCGTGACCCTGAAAGTGACTTCAGCGGAGCCACTGGTGCTGATGGTGCCGATATTGAAAGTCAGATTCGTACCGTCGAACTCACAACCATCGGCATCTGCTTCCTGTGTGCAGCCTGTAGCTGGTGAGGCACCGTTGATCGAGATTTCCATGTCGCTGCCGGCAGGGTTACTCGACCAGTCCGCAAGGAAGCCCAGATCGAGGTCCAGCGTATCCGTAATAACAACGTTATCGGCCGGTGTAACCGTACTCAGGTTATTCACCGTGATGGTGTATTCAACGATCGCGCCCGGCAACGGATTGTCCGTGCCGCCGAAACCGTCATCGATGACAACAAAGTCCTTCGCAATTGTCAGCTCGGCCGAAACCACGACGAAACCGTCGACGGACACCTCGACGCCATCATTACCAGCATCACCTGCAACGTTCTCAATATCTATATCGGTCGCGGGGTCTGTGTAGTTCAGCGCCGCACCCTCGGTAAGCAGAGCACCCGGCTCGGCTGCCGTAGCGGTAAGTTCAACGCCGGCTACCTGGGCATTCAACAGCGTCGTCGCCGCGTCACCCCAGACACGAATGCGAATCGACTCATCCGCCGGTAGCTCATCAACATACTGCGGGCCAGTTTGCGCAGGGTCCGGATTAGTTGCCGACTCGATATCGGTGCTGACCGCGTACTCGATGTTGTCCATGTCCGCGTTGTCAGTACCTGGACCAACCGTAGTCGTCGAGGCGACCTGGTCGAGCAAGAGATTGAAATCCAGCTCCGAGTTACTAAGGTTGGTCAGACGAAAATCGACCCAGGCATTCTGTTCGCCTGGCGTCACGTCTTCGAGCGTCGCCGGTACAATCGGTTCCAGCAAGAAATCGACGCGTCTGTCGACGACGAATGACACGGTGTTGGAGTCAATATCATCCTGATCAACGCCACCAACGGTGTAATCGACGTTTGCCTGATTGTCGATCGACGTGCCTGCACGCGTGCCTGCAGCCATTGCCTGCTGCCCAAGCAGCAGAGCAGCGACCAACGCGCCGAACCTGAACGTCAGGCTCATTCTTCCATTAAAAAGTTTCATCACGGTACTCCTTACCATTCACGAAAACCGGCAATCCGCCGGGCAGGTAGTTAATAATCCAAAACGGAACCTGCAGACCGCTTTGTGAGGTAACGCACGCCACATCTGGTGGCGCGCATAGTCCAGTTTTTCTATTCCAATATTGCTGCGAAACGAGCCGTTCCCTGTGCGCCGACGGCGAGGTCGTTCTGCATTACCCAGCGAACATGCGTAAAGTCGCCTGCCCTGGCCTCGCGCACTTCCTCGTCTTCGACAACTGTCAACTCGTCTGCGGTAGCGAAGGTCACGCCGCCGTCAACCGAAAAAAGAATTTCCATTCCCGGCCCAAATGCTGATCCGTCGACGTACATCAGGTCTTCGGCAATCGGATTGGTGATCACGACGTTGTCGGCCGGCTCGCCGCTAACATTCCTGAACGTAATTGTGTAGATCACACTTTCACCCGGCACGACGACTTCGGCGGCTACCAGTCGTGTTTCAGACTCGCCAGCCTCGTTAACAAAGACTTCCTGTTTGTGCACGGTCGTACGCACGTCAAGATGCCCCTGCGCCGTAGCTACAGATGCAAACGCGATTAAGATAACGCTCATAAAAACTTTCATAACAGCTCCTCGCTGTGCTTTGTTCATCGCTCAAAAAACTCGTCAGTCGATAACGACCTGAAACTCTATGGTTCGTGCGCCCGCCGCCTGGGTCAGGTCGCCCAGCCGAACAACAACAGACGGTACGCCCGAGGTATCGAATTCACCCTCATCCGTGTCGGCCACGTCAGAAATAGCCACGCTATCCAATGTGATGCTATTGGGGACATAGGATGTAAATGTGGGTATCGCGTCACGCACAGTACTTGCGGTGGCGACCCCCGGACTATTGACCGTTACAACAAGGCTGTAGGTCAGCGTCGCTCCCGGGACCGGCTCGTTTCCACCGAATGGGTCATTCACGAGCTGTGACTTGACCACGCTGACCTGCACGTCAGATACGAGGTATTCGCCGGTGTCCTCGGCTTCGCCGCCGGTCGAGCCGATTACGGCGTTAACACCGCCGTCACCCTGGCCCGCGAACACGGTACCCGGCGTACCGATACCCGTCGCTGACGTGGCGGTCAGTTCACTCCGGCCCGTCAGGCCGTTTGCCAGGCCAGTTGGTATGTCGTTGACCAGAAATACGTTGATCGACTCGTCGGCAAGCAGATCCGGATCATTACTGCCGGGCGTGTAGGGTTGGTCGCCGGCATTGAAGTCGCCACTTCCGTCAGTGTCGAAGTAGATGGCAGGAATGGCAGGATCAGGGTCAAAATCATCGCCGGCAATCAGGCTGTCGATCGCCAGCTGAAACGTCTCTGTACCGTTACCGGTATTGGTCACCGTGAACAGCAACGCCCGCGACGTATCTCCAGGCGCAACCGGAGTCTGCGGACTTTGCAGCGTCACGGTCACGTTAATACGCTCGGCAACAGCGAGCGTCGTCGTGTTTGATTGGATGCTTAGGGGGGTGCCGGCGAGGTCGTAATCAACGACCGCCGTATTTTCGATAACAGTGCCAACCGCCGTACCCACAGCGCCCGCAGGGGCACTGAATACACAGCACAGAATCAGAAAAGATAATCGTCGCGTCCATGCGAAAGCCGACGCAAACATCGGGTTTGCCGTATCCAAGGTTCATTCCTTTCAAGGCAACGTACTGGCGCGTTACCTGTCGCCTGCCCGCTATCATTGCGAGCCATGGCGGAACTCTTATGGAAAATTGCGTCGCTCGCATTCTTTTCGGCGACTATGTTTTCAAAGTGTGATTGGCCTCTCACTTTTGCCGTGAAACGGCTCACAGTCCGGATGCCTTGAGGGGCGCGGCCTTTCGGCAAACGAGGCGACTTGATGTGGGTTCAATATGTCAATCAGGCGTCGCAGCAGTCTTTGTAACTGCGTGGGAAGGCTCAGTTCGGGCGCATGATCGAGAGCTTCTTCATTTTTGAGCGCAAAGTGCTCGGCGGTATGCCCAGCTTGGCGGCCGCGCCCGAGCCGCCCGAAATCTTCCACTTCGCGTCCTCAAGCACTGCGACAATGTGCTCGCGCTCAATGAGCTTGAGATCTGAAACAGGCGCCGCTAGCGGCGGCGGCACGTCCTTGTGGGATTTTGCGGCCAACGGCACCGCCAGATTGAGTACCGGCCCGGTCGACGAAATCAGCGCACGCTGAATAACGCCCTCCAATTCGCGAACATTGCCCGGCCAACTGTACTGGCGCAGCTGCTGCATCATGTCTGCCGAAATTTCACTGACATCCCGACCGAGTCTCGGCGCATGCATTCTTATGAAATGCTGTGCGAGCAGATCGACATCATCCCCGCGATCACGCAATGCCGGTAACGATATCGGGAAGGTATTGATACGGTAGAAGAGATCCGATCGGAACTCGCCGTCTCGCACTGCCACGGCCAAATCCCGATTGGTCGCGACCAGCAATCGCACATCAACCTTGATCGTCTCACTGCCGCCCAGCCGGTCAAACTCGCCTTCCTGCAGGACGCGCAACAGTTTTGCCTGCAGCTCGATCGGAATCTCGCCAATCTCGTCGAGAAACAACGTGCTGCCATGCGCAAGGTCGAAGCGACCCCGCTTGGCGCCGTTGGCGCCTGTAAACGCACCTTTTTCATGCCCGAACAACTCGCTTTCTATGAGATTCGCCGGCAATGCTGCGCAATTTACTTTAACAAGCGGCCGGTCGCAGCGGTCGCTGAGTTCGTGGATGGCACGCGCGATCAGCTCTTTGCCTGTTCCGGTCTCGCCCACTATTAATACCGGTGTCCGGGTCGGCGCCACCTGTTCGACGAGCTGCAGGCTGCGCAATACGACGTCGCTTCGACCAATTATTTCATCAAAGCCGTGTGTCAGTTCAATTTCGTGCCGCAGGTAGACGTTTTCGGCCTCGAGACGCTCCTTCGCAACCTCAAGTTGCGACATTGCGTCGTCCAGCGCCCGTCGTGACTTGAGACGCAATACGAAATTCGCGAAGAGCTCGGCAAATACCGTCAGATCCCGCACCTGCTGATCACTCCAGGCTTGTTGCTGTTTGAGTCTTCCGCAGGTCATACCGCCGACAGTCTTGCCACCGACGGCCATGGGCAATGCAATAAAGGACTTGAGATTGTATCGCTGCAGGTTTTCTCGGTCTGTCTGGTACTTCTCCGAAATGTTCGCAACGTCGTCTATGCGAACCGGGCGCTTTGCCATGAGCTCTGCCCCGAAGGACGGGAACTGATCCATCGAGACCGCGCCAAATGGATTGCCGTCGGGACTCCAGATATAGGCAATGGATGCCGAGTTTTTTTCTGCGTCGAGCCAGAATAACGTCGAACGATCGGCGCCCACAAAATCGCAGACCAATCGCATGCAGTCCTGGACGATAACGTCCGCTTCTTCATCCGGCGCCGTAACGAGGCGTGCCGATACCGTGGCAACCAGCTCCTGAAAACGGCGTTGTCGCTCAAGCGCCTCCTCAGTCTGGCGCAGCAACGTGAGATTGCTTTCAACGGCCCACATTCGATGCAGCAGGCCGCCCCGCACGATACCCACCAGATTAACCTGCAGAGAGCAGCGCTCGCCGTCCGGCGCTGCATACTCCAGGTTATAGCGATCCAGGCGGTATTCGTTCTCGACAAAGGTCCGAAAATAGGCCTCGTGGGCGGCGGTGTCTTTGGAGCTATCAAGTTCGTGCATAGGCCTTCCGACCACTTCGGAGGGATCATCGGCACCCAGTTCCCTCGCAAAGATGACATTGCAATCCTGCAGTATCGCTCCGTAGCTTCGCGTGACCTGAACGTCAACAGGAAGGTCAGTCGGCATGGGCGGGTCGAAGCGATAGCAGTAGACGGAATTCGATGTGCTATCGAACAGGTAGCGAAATCGCTCCTCCGCCTGATATTCGAAATATTTCGAAACCTCCAGCTCGCGGCGCGTGTCGAGAATTTCGGTATCGGCGCTACGGCGATTTCTCAATGCGAAGAACAGGCCCAGCGCAACCATAAAGAATCCGGCGAGCGACAGCACTGTGTGCATTTGCTCAAGTGAAACTAAACCGTAAGGGAATGTGCGCGCGCGATCGAGCGCGCTTGGATGCGCGAGTCGGTAGCCGACCTCCCAGAAATGGGCAAGGATCGCGAGGAACAAACCGAAGAACACCAGCAGCCCGCCACGGGCCAGTATTCTGCTTTTCAGGGGTCGTCCGGAGATTACGGCAAGGAGCAGTGCGACGGACGCGAGGATTGCCACAATCTCGACGATACCGACGACCGCTTCAAAGCTTATTGCGTCAATCACCAGTCCGCTCCTAGCTGGAATTGAAGAACAAAACACGACCGAACGCGAATCTGACGCGGTCTCGGCACAATCGCTCGGCCGTCCGGCGCCTACTGCTCATCGATGTTTCGTTAAAGCCTTGATTGACTTGTGTTTTAACACCACGCCACGAAAAAAGTCACGATATTTCGCGACTTCTATGAAATGTCGCGGCTTCGCGACACAAGATGATTTTTCTTCATTTCCTCAGTCACTTACGCAACTTGCTGAAAAGCTACGGAATTTTGACGGAAACGTGGACTTTAATCGCGTTTGGCACAGAACCTGCACTATATGGGTTGCAGGGCTCAATTATTTTGCTTTGCCCAAACTTGCGCAACCGCATTCAGTGAAATTCAGGGAGTAAGACCGTGCAAATGTCACCTAATGGAATCAACCTCGTACTGATCGCCCAGGATTCGGCACGAGCGTCGATGCTTCGCGACACGATGGCACGATTCGGAATCGATGGCGTCATACGCCGTATTGGCCCCGGTGCACCGGCCGTCGCCTGCGCGCGCCAGCAAGGCTCCTATTGCGAGAAGCCACTGCCCGACCTCTTCTTCCTGGACTTCACGGCGCCCACTGAAGAAGACATCTCGGTGCTTAAGGCCATTGCCTTTGGCGAGCAGCGAACTCAGGTTCCCGTTGTTCTGATAACGAGCTCGGATTCCCAGGATCTGCTGGAGAATGGCACTGTCGCGGAAGACTCGGCCGTCATGTTTTCGCCGACGAGCCTGACGTCATTTATCCGTAAAATGAAAACTGACAAGCGACCGTCATTCTTCAAAGCGCTGCATACGCTATATCAGTACGGACCTATATTGGTACGGTCGCCGGAATCCGCTCTGCGCTGCAACAGCCACCTGGCTGCGCTTTCTGCCTGATCGGGCGCGCCCGAACGATCCAGCTAGGGCTGCTCCAGTCTTACTGAAAGATCGACAACACGCGAAGCTTCGGAAAGACTCGTTACACCCGCAAGCACCTGGCGCATGGCTTCTCCAGCCAGGTCCTGTAAACCAGCTGCCGTGTCAGCCTGCTGTAATTCGTCAATACTCGCGCCACGTGCAAGCAGCTCGTCGAACTCTCGATCGATAATCACGACCTCAAAAATTCCCTGCCGCCCTTTATAGCCGAGAAAATCACAATGTTCACAGGCGCCCTCACGATAAAGGCGCAATGGCCTGGAATCGTCGATACCCAGGAGCTTTCGCTCATTTGGCTCGGGCGCATACGGTTGCCTGCAATGCCTGCACAGCTTGCGAAGCAGACGCTGCGCGATGATACCGCTGATATTCCCGGCCAGGCTCTGCGGTTGCACACCCATATCCAGTAGGCGTGGCAACGCGGCGAAAGCCGATCTCGCCTGCAGCGTCGTGTAGACCTGCCTGCCACTCACGGCGGCTCGCATCGCCATAATCGCCGACGGCTGGTCAACGAGTTCGCCAATCATCAGTACGTCATTATCCCGGCCCATCAGCTCCAGAATGCGGTCAGCCTGATCACGCCGGTCGGCGGTTTCAAACGAGGCCTGGCGAACCAACGGGATTGCATACGTAAGGCCTTCGTCGAGCGCCGTGATGCAGACGGACTCATCACTGCGATAACGCAGCATGGAGCAAATTGTGCTCGTCTTGCCGCTACCGGCGGGACCGGCAACGATCAGCAGACCATCGGGCCGCGCCATCATCAGGCGCAGCTTTGCCAGCGCGTCCGTATTGAGACCCAGTTGCTCCAGCGGCATTGCATCCTGGTCCTCAGCGGCAATTCGGACGACGAAATGATCGCCGTGTTGAGTCGCCTGTCGGAATAGCGTCAAGGTACTGCGCCGAGTGCCAAGCACCACCGAAAATCGTCCTTCATTGGCGCAAACGTCCGGGTCACTATTTGCACTGAGCATCGCATTCAGTCGGGTGTTCATTCCCGGCCAGTAGCTTCGATGCAGCGCCATTACCTGGCTGAGCACGCCGTCGATTCGGTAACGCACGCGCAGAAAACCCGCCTCCGGCTCAAAATGTATGGCCGACGCGCTGCGCTGAGCGGCGTCGAAGATAATTGCGTTGATGAGCCGATTGAGCGGATTGCTATGGAGTTCCAGATCGTGAGCGGCATTCAGAATGCCGCTTTCGTCCCCGTCAATCTCGCTGAGAATCTTGGGAATGCTCAACGGGAAATCGTACAATCGGCGGATCGCAGACTTGACGTCGACTTCAGCCGCTATCAACGTCCCAATACCTGTCTCGGCACCCAGGGTTCGTGATAAATCATCGACAGCCGCAAGGTCGAAAGACTCTGTCACTGCCAGTGTCAGCAGCTCCGCCATCGGATCATAGTCAATCGGCAGAACACTGTAGCGCTCGGCAAGCTCCCTCGGAACCTGCGCGACGGCGTGCGGATTCGGCAATATCTCCCGCAGGTCGACTATGCCTTCGCCAAATAACTGCGGCAACGTTTCACGAAGCACCTTGTCGCTAATGAGACCGAGCTCGACAAGTATCTCGCCGAGGGGCCGATCCTCGCGCCGCTTTTCCTGCAGGGCGCGCTCGAGCTGATGCTCGCTTATGACGCCAGCTGCTATCAGTCGCTCGACCAGGGATACATTGGGTTGCGCCTCGCGCAGGGCGTACAACGACGGCATCGTCATTTACGAATCCTTTTTGTGTGCGGTGAGCGGCATCACGCGAGGCCTTGAAAAAGCAGAGAAATACGCGTTGGTTATCGGCGTAGCGGCGCAAATCTTGAGTCGGCACCGGGCCTCTAAAGAACCGGCGCCGTCTGCCGCTAACTTCTCTTAGGAAAGGCGGACGGAGCCAGCTTCGTGCATGGATCTGTATCAACCGCAGCGAAGGCCAATGAGCCACCTGTAACGCTGCGCAAGTATGTATTTCGCGCGCTTGAAACCGCGCAGGGCGACTCCGGCCTCAGCCGGGTCGTCGACGTCTTTCTGATTGCCTTGATCGCTGCCAGCGTGATCGCGGTCATTCTGGAGTCCATCCCCTCTTTTCGGGCACAAAACCTTCGCTTACTGTCCATCTTCGAAATATTCACAGTCGCCGTCTTTTCTGTGGAGTACCTGCTGAGGCTCTGGAGCTCTGTCGAGGACGAGTCGGAGACGCATAAATCACCTTTTCAGGCACGGCTCCGGTACATGACTTCATTTCATGCCATTATCGATATTGTCGCGATCCTGCCGTTCTATCTCCTTATTCTTGGACTTACCGGCAGTGTCGACATGCGCTTCCTGCGCGCCGTGCGTTTGCTTCGGGTACTAAAACTCACCCGCTATTCCGCTGCGATGAATATGGTCTTCATCACGTTCCGAGAAAACGGCCGGGCGCTATCGGCAGCTTTCCTGATTCTCCTGACCGTAATGCTGCTCGCTGCATCAGGTATGTATTATTTCGAGCGCGAATCACAACCCGTAGATTTCGGCAGCATCCCGGCAGCGATGTGGTGGGCATTCGCGACGCTGACAACGGTGGGTTATGGCGACGTAACTCCGATCACGGTTGGCGGCAAGATCTTCGGCGCACTAATTACCGTCGTGGGAATCGGCATGGTTGCACTGCCAACCAGTATTCTCGCCAGCGGCTACACCCAGCAGCTGAAAGTCAGCACCGCCGTCTATGAAGGCAAGGCGGCCGAGGCGCTGGACGATGGCGTGCTCAGCGACGATGAAATCCGTGACCTCGAGGAACTACGTGTCGACCTGGGTCTCGGTAAACATACGGCAAGCCAGATTCTCGACGAAGGCCGAGTCAGACAGATGCTGCAGGAACAACGGAACGTTTGTCCCCATTGTCATCAGGCGGTGAAGCCGCGACCGCGGCCCGCCTAGTGAGCCTTTTTCTTCGCCGTGTTGAGCTCGTAACGACGAATTTTCTCAACCAGTGTGGTTCGTCCGACGCCAAGTAGTTCCGCCGCTCTTTGCACGACGCCATCAGATTCGACCAATGCCTGGTGGATCATGTCCTGCTCTATCTTCGCGAGATATTGCTTGAGGTCGAGACCATTGCTGGGCAGGTTGACGTGCACGCCGCCAGACACGGCATTTAGTTTACTGCTCAGTACCCGGGGCTCCGCAGACTGCGCTTCTTCGCGCTCGACGATCGGCCAGGGCAGATCGCGCCTCCTGACGTTGCCGTTCGGTTTGACGACGACCAGCCTCTCGATAAGATTGGCGAGTTCACGAACGTTGCCGGGCCAGGAATACTGCTGCAGGACGTCCATTGCATCACCAGCTATTTGTATCGAAACCGATTCTTCGGCGCACAAGCGGCGAATGAATTCATCAACCAGCGGCGCGATGTCCGCCGGTCGGTCTCGCAATGGCGAAATTTCGATTGGAAATACGCTGAGCCGGTAATACAAGTCCTCGCGAAATCGGCCGGCCTCAATACGCTTGGGCAAATCGCGATGCGTAGCCGCAATCAGCCTTACGTCGACCGGAATACTCTCGGCACTACCAACGCGCTCTATCACGCGTTCTTCCAGAACGCGAAGTAGCTTCACCTGCATGACGGTCGGCATATCGCCGATTTCATCAAGAAAAAAGGTGCCGCCCTTGGCCTGTTCGAAGCGACCAGAACGAGCGCTGACGGCCCCTGTAAACGCTCCGCGCGTATGGCCAAACAACTCGCTTTCGAGCAGATTTTCAGGGATCGCCCCGCAGTTGACCGCTACAAATGGTCCTTTGCGTCCTGATTTTTCATGAATTTGACGAGCCACGACCTCTTTGCCGGTTCCCGATTCGCCCGTGATCAGGACGGTGGCCAGCGAGGGGGCAACCTGCTCGATCAGACGACGAACGATTGTCGTGTCAGCACTGTTTCCGATCAAACGGCCGGCGTCAGGCTTCGGGTCGGAATGATCCGTCTGGCGGTGCGCCGCACGAATTTCCGTGAGTACTTCGCCGAGCGCGTCAAGTCGGACGGGATAATGCAAGGAATGGAGCCGGGCCCACGGATATTCTTTATGCAGATCGCTTGCGATCATGCTTCATCCTCCTCACTAAGCATTACGATCGGGATATTGGGATCCAGTTTGCCGATATCGTCGACCAACGCGCGAACGTCTTTATCGCTCAGGTCGGGACCTATAAACACAGCCTCGAGGCGGCTGTCCCCGATCTGTTGGCGCCACTTGGCAGGCGTCGCGGTGCAGACGTTTGGGGCATCCATGAACTCAATGAGTTCTTTTAGATTATCGGCGGCAGCACCGGCCCGATTAACCACCATTATCACGCTCTCCGAACTTTCCAATTCGCGTCCTTTGATATCGTCTGAAGCCATCGCAAGGGCGGTGAGTCCTCGATCTACCATTCGGGAAGAAACCGCGTACCCTGCTGTTTATTCTGTATTTTTCAGAAACACTTCCAAATATGTAATTTGCACATACAAATACGGCTTTTACCCAGTAACAGCCCCGATAATAGGTCTGCTTTCCCATATTAGATAGAATTAATGCGTCAATAATCCGTATCTGGGATTTTTGTTTCGCTCTCTTTTGACTTTCGCGACTCCCTCCTGCGTTTGGTCGCGTTTGCCGCAAGAGTCACTCCAAGGACCCGCTTAAAGAAACTGGCCGCGAGGCCGATCACTTCATCTATGAATCTGGTTTCAAGATTATTTGGCGACCGCGCGGATGCCTCAGACAGCAGTCAACCGGTGACGATCGAGTCTCTCGCTGACGGTGCGCTGGATACGCTGGGTAGCGTGATGCGTGTGATGGGTGATGAGTCCTTTCCTCTGGAAAAGGACATTGACCCTGCCGTTTTTCCGGCTATCTGCGCACAGTTTGCGGGTCATATCGAAAATGGTGCGGCAGTGCCCTCATTCGACATTCCACAATCGCAAAATGGCGCGCGACAATGGAATCGGGTGCAGCGTTTCTTTGCAGACCGGCGTCACGCCGAGAAGACCTTCGTAACCGAACGTCTGCAGGACTACCGTGGCGTCGTTGACGATCTCGTCGCGGGCCTCAGAGACATCGGCGACCGCGATCAACTCACGGAAACAGCTATTCGCAACAGCCTTCGCGCGATTGAAGAAGCCGTGGCGACCGGCGCCTTGCCGCAGATAAGAGAGGCGTTCACACAAACGGTCTCGCAAATAAACGACACGTTTACACGCCAAAAAGAAGACTATGAACTGCAATTGCAGGAGCTCAACGAGCGCATGTCAAGTATGCGACAGGACCTGGTTGCCGCTCGCGAAGAAATGAAACGCGATTCACTGACCGACGCGTTTAACCGTGGTGCGTTCGACGCCGCAATCGCGCAGAGCGTAAACATGCATTTCATCATGCAGCAGCCGGTTACGCTGGTAATGGTCGACCTCGACAACTTCAAGCAGATCAACGATTCCTATGGCCATACAGCGGGCGACGAGGTATTGCGTGCGGTCGGTGACTGCCTGGCACGCTCGTTTATCCGCAAGAGTGATTTCGTCGCTCGTTACGGCGGTGACGAGTTCGCCGTAATTTTGTCGGACACACCGGCACATAACTGCGACTCGCTGATTCATCGCTTCCTCGAGTATGCCCGCAAAATCCAGGTCCCTTCTGCCCCGGGTATGGACCTGGTCGCCTGCTCAGCGGGTTATACCGAAATCGCGGCTGGCGACACCGTCGCCGACCTCGTCAAGCGGGCGGACGACGCGCTTTACAAGGCGAAACACCTCGGTCGTGACCGTGCGGTCTTCCTGCCGGCCTCGCCTGCCGAGAATTAACCGAAAATCAGTCCGTCACAGGCCTAAAGAGACGGCCAAACCTGCCGATAAATACCTAAGAGACGGATTCCGTCTGATTCCATGGAGCGGAGGGCTAGACTTTGGATTTGGCGACACTCATCGGCCTGATCGGCGCGTTCGGCATTGTCCTGACGTCGATCATGCTGGGCGGTTCTGCCGGCACGTTCGTGAATACGCCATCTTTGCTGGTGGTGCTCGGCGGAACCGTGCTCGTGACCATGATGAAATTCAGCCTCGGCAAATTCGCCGGGGCGGCCTCCATTGCGGTCAAGGCGTTCCTGTACAAGCCCTCCAATCCCGAGGACCTGATCGAAGAATCGGTCGAACTGGCCAAAGCTGCACGCCAGGGCGGCCTTCTCGCACTTGAGGATCGCGAAATCAGTGACGAGTTCATGAAGACCGGGCTGGGTCTTCTCATCGACGGCCACCCCGCCGACACGGTTCGCGCCATGCTGCAGAAGGATCTTAACGAAACCCTGAAGCGTCACAGCGACGGCCAGGATATTTTCAAGGCGATCGGCGACGTCGGCCCGGCGATGGGCATGATCGGCACACTCATCGGCCTTGTACAGATGCTTTCAAACATGGACGATCCTAAACAGATCGGTCCGGCAATGGCCGTCGCCCTCCTGACGACCCTGTACGGTGCAATCCTCGCCAACATGTTTGCACTGCCGATCGCTGACAAACTGGCCGTGCGCAGCCGTGAAGAAAATACCAGCAAGACGTTGATTATCGATGCGCTCCTCAGTATCCAGGGCGGACAAAACCCGCGCATCATTGCGGCCATGTTGGAAGCGTACCTGCCGCGATCGAAACGCGCCGAAGAGGACAGCGAAGCCTGACCGGCTTCGCGTGATTAGTCGTGTCGGAAGGTGCACCCCAAAAAGCCGAAAGCGCCGGCGTTCCAGCCTGGGTCATGACCTTTGCGGATTTGATGACCCTGCTAATGTGCTTCTTCGTTCTGCTACTGGCGTTTTCCGAAATGGACGCTGCCAAATTCAAACAGCTTTCCGGATCCATGAAGGACGCTTTCGGCGTGCAGGCAGAAATCGAGGTGCGAACCATTCCAAAGGGCACCAGTGTCGTGGCGCAGGAATTCAGCCCGGGCCGACCTGACCCAACGGCACTGCCACAGGTACGTCAGTTTACGGTCGATTCCAACAAGAACACCCTCGACGCCCTTGAACGCGAGGCCCGCGAAATAGAAGAGGCACGCAAGCACGCCAAACGCCTGCGTATCGCTCTGAAGGATGAACTGAACAAAGGCGATGTGTCGATTCAGACCGAAGGAATGAAAGTCATCATTCATATCATGGAGAACGCCTCTTTCAACTCCGGAATGGCAGACCTGCGCAAGACCTTTCTGCCCGCACTAAAGAAGATCGGCGACCTGATCGACAGCAACAGCGGCGAAGTAACAATCTCCGGACACACTGATAATGTACCCATAGCAAACGAACGGTTTCGCTCTAACTGGGACCTGTCAACCTCACGAGCAGTTTCCGTCGCACACGAACTGCTGAAGGTCTCCAAAGTAAGCGCTGAGAACATAATCGTTTCTGGCCATGCAGACACTCGCCCCGTTGCACCCAATGACAGCGACGAAAACCGGGCGAAAAATAGGCGCGTCGATATTGCGATCATACGCGGTAAGGAAATTGACGAATATCGAAGCATGAGCCTCACGGCCGGATCCGCGACAATCGAATCAACCGAGGAACTGGAGCAATGACAGACGGAAAAGAGAACAGGCGGTCATTTCGCATCAGCGAGTCCGTCTATATTAAGTATGAAGTCGTTGACGATGAGACGGTCAAGAACGGCCTCGAGCACTATAAACTGGGCCTGGGCATCAGCGATGGCGCGCAAGCCAAGCTCGTCGAGATCGAGGCTCGTCTCGGCGAAGCGATGTTCCTGCTCAGCGCAGAAAATGGCAAGATTGGCAGATGCGTGACGCTGATTAATGACAAGCTCAACATCGTTATCGAACAAATGCCGTCGCTACGCGAAACCAAGAAGAGCCTGGCGAAGACACCGCCGCAGACCTGCGACGTCAGCGCCGACGGGATTAGCTTCTCGAGCAAGCGTCCGCTATCAGTTGGCGACAAACTCTACATCCAGCTCATGCTGTCTTCCGATAACCGCTACTTCGAGTCATTTTCCCGGGTGGTGCGTCTCGATGACCCGCCGGATACCAGCGGTCAGGATCTTCCCTATGGAATCGCCGTTGAGTTCCTCGATCTGTCGCCGGCGCAGCGCGAAATACTGATACAACACATGTTCAGTCGTGAATCGGAAACACTGAGAATGCGCCGGCTCGATATGGATGCCATGTAATCGGGAAACTTCAGGCACCCGTGCCAGGCGAATAGCTGCTGCATTGATTTTATCTTGTAGCGAAATCGCAGTTGTCTTTTTCCAGTAGCGCTCGAATCTTCAAGACAACATCGGGCAATGACGGTAGATAGATGTCACCGTTGTCGAGTTCGAGCGCCAGCAGGCTTACAAAGCGGAACTCATCAGTATGTGCCATAGCTGATTAGTGCCTGGTGGCCGCCGTCGGAGATCGCCCATGCAGTGTCTTCATTAGACGCGCTTCGCCCATATTCAAGCCACAATTACGCGTCAGGTCCTCGACGCTGGCACCAAGCCGCGCCATACGCACAGCATTTTCGATAGGCAGGTTGCGTTCAATAGTTGGCCTTTCTTGCGGCGCCTTTGACTCCATCTGCCTGACCGTACGCTGCAGTTCGCCCAAACGCTTTTCCAGTCGCCGGGTTGCCTCCATTTGCTCGCGAATTTCTTCGTCGCTGTCGTCGCTGAGGGCTGCGCCGGTCGGACTGTCCCAGAAACTCTCGATACGTTGCCAGCGCCGTTCGAAACGGAGAATGGCCACCGCTGCAATCATCAGCAGCGTTGCATTGGAGGCCAGCAGCAAATACACAAAAAAGTAATCGTTACTCATAGTCACACATGCTCATCAATCGTAGGTTTGCGTTCACCGTCCTGATCGTCCGGCCCATGCTTTTCATCTTCGTCGCGCCGCTCTTCCCTGGGTTTTTGCCGACGATCTGTTTCCCGATCCTTTTGCACGGGCTGCACCGGCTTCACCGGATACGACGGCGTAATGTGTTTGATACCTGAGATATAGTCGGCCATCCTGACGGCTCCTCAACTCCAGCGTTTCGACGCCGCGCGCAGGCGCATGACCGCCTGACCGTGGATCTGACAGACGCGCGATTCCGAAACGTCGAGCACGTCGCCAATCTCTTTGAGATTCAGCTCCTGCTCATAGTAGAGAGACAAAACCAGGCGTTCGCGCTCTGGCAATTGGTCGATTGAGTCAGCAAGCTGTGCCCGGAACTGTGACTGATAGAGCTCCTGGTCAGGCAATGGCGCATCCGATGACGGTGGCTTACGCTGCAGCGTTGGCTCCTCGAGCGTCTCCTCAAAACTGAAGAGACGGCTGCATGCACTGTCGGCCAGGATTTTGTGATACGCCTCGATCGTGACCCCCATTTGTGCGGCGATCTCCTCGGGCGTTGCCGCTCGGCCGGTCTCTCCCTCAATAGCATTGATGGCGTCGGTGACCTGACGATACTTGTGGTGCACCGAGCGCGGTGTCCAGTCGTGCTTGCGAATGTCATCGAGCATGGCGCCGCGGATGCGAATACCTGCGTAGGTTTCGAAACTGGCGCCGCGGGACGCGTCGAAATTGCCAGCGGCCTCCAGCAGTCCGACCATACCTGACTGCATCAGGTCATTGACGTCGACCGTGGCGGGCAATCGAGCAGCCAGATGGTGGGCGATGCGCTTAACGAGATCGACATGTCGCATCACCAGATCGCCATCTGAATAATCATTGCGGGTGACAACGTTACTGTATGTATTCATGCGACCTTACCTCGCGAGACCGGGTTCGCCGACAGCAAACGTTCAAGAAAAAACTCGATGCCGCCGCTGGCCCCACGTGCCGCCGGAAGCGCATCGATGCTGGAAGCCAACTCCAGGAATGCGGTGCCGGACGCACTCTTCGGGTACGCGTCGACTACTGCGCGCTGTTCCTGAACGGCCTTGACCAGGTAGTCATCCCTGGGGATGTCGCCGAGATGATGCAGAACAACCTCGAGATAGGTGTCCGTTACGCGCGAGAGTTTCTTGAACAACTCACGGCCATTGCGGGCACGCCGACTCTGGTTGGTGACGATCTGAAAACGCGAGATACCGTAATGCTGGCTAAAGACCTTGATTAACGCATACGCATCTGTGAGTGCGGCGGGCTCATCGCAGACGACAACGATCGGATGTTGTCCGGCCTGCACGAATCGAGCGACCTTCGAGGAAATTCCGGCCGACGTATCGACGACCATGATTTCCGGCTGATCATCGAGCTCGCTGAATGCCTGAATGATGCCGGCCTGCGCTGCCGGAGGAAGATCAGTCATGCTGAAGTTCCCGGACGATGCGGGGATGATTCGAATATTGCCGGGACCGCGAAGTATTGTGCTTTGCAGGTCCGCTTCGCCATTGAGGACGTGGGACAGATTGAAGCGCGGCTGCAAGCCGAGCAACACGTCTACGTTGGCGAGACTCAAATCCGCGTCGAGCAGACAGATATTCCTGCCACGACTACCGAGTGCTACGGCGACATTGCATGCAACGTTGGTCTTGCCGACGCCGCCTTTGCCGCTGCAAACAGCCAGTACTTTGACCGCTCGTTGTTTCATGAACCGCGTCAGGTTCGCTTGTTGTGAGTTATTGGACATGGGCAAACTTCTGTTTTGAGTAGTCTTCGGCCATCGTTCTCTCGTCGATACGAGGATGGCTACTTTCCATACAACCAACGGCCTGGTTGACCAGCCACAACTTTTTGCGGGCGGCTGAGTGCAGATCATCAGGGATGCGCTGTCCGTCCGAGAACCACGCCGCCGGCAAGTCATTGCGTATCAGTGCACTCATCACGCAGCCAAGTTGTGCTGCTTCGTCTATCTTTGTGACGATGCAGCCTTTCAGCGGAACCTTGCTGAACTCCCGGATCGTCTCGTCGAGCGCAGCCTCCTGCGTCGCTGCGGAGAGCGTCAGGTAGAAACTGACGCGGTCGGCATTCCGGCCGTACGCGGCGAGACGGCTCGATAAATCACGATCGCGTTGACTGCGACCTTCGGTATCAATCAGGACTAGCTTCTTGTCCTTGAGCCGGTTCAGTGTTTCCGATAACTCGTCGAAGCTACTCGCCGAATAGACCTTGGCACCGATGATGTTTGCAAACGCCTTGAGGTGCTCCTTGGCACCGATTCGATAGGAGTCGGCACTAACCAGCGCAATGTCATCCGACCAGGTATCCATAGCGAATCGGGACGCAATTTTCGCGATGGTGGTTGTCTTGCCAACGCCGGTCGGCCCGATCAGGGCGATTGTGCCGCCTCTCTGCAGTAACTCATCGTCAACGACAGGCAGCGTCTGAGCGAGCTCAGTTAGCGGTGCGCTCCAGAGGTTCTTGACGTCGTCGGCAGGTCCGATGCGATCGACGATCATATTGGAAATATCGGGAGCCACTCCCAGTAGCGAGAGGTTTCGCAGGATTTGCGCGCGCAGCGGAAAGCGCCGTGAGGCATCCTTCCAGACCAGGCCGGACAGCTGCGTTTCCAGCAGCTCTCGCATCGACGACAGTTCGCTGTGCAATTGCTGCACCGCGTGGTCGCCGATCGGCTGTTGCACGAGCTCTGAAGAGACGATTTCCACCGGCGCCTGGATCGGCGAGGCGACATCGTCTTCCGCAAACTGCGCCAGGATATCGGTGTCGAGACTGTCTTTTGTGTCCGCAGGCACGCCCATGGCCTGGCGTACCAGCGCCTCGTCATAGTCTATCGCCGCAATCACCTCGATACCGTCGTCGACACGCCGGTTTGACAGGATCACCGCGTCGGGCCCCTGGTCCTCGCGGACGCGACGCAGGACGTGTCGCATATCCTTATCCAAATATCGTTTGATTTTCACCGTTTTTCCTCATTGAATTACTCGCTCGTTTCCTTACTTATTCGCTCTTTCAACCCTTGCACTTCCTGAAATTCTGTTCGTCTGTCAGCTCACCGCCGCAATCATCTGTATGCGTTTGTCATCCGGAACCTCGTTGTAGGCGATGACATGCAGGTTGCGGATGTTGCGCATCATGCGAGACATCCAGGGCCGTATCTGCGGCGCCACCAGCAATACGGCCGGCTCGCCCGCGATCTCCTGGCTTTGTGCTTTGTCCGTCAATGTCTGATGCAGTCGTTCAACCATGGCTGGTTCCAGTCCAATATTTCCGCCTTCCTGTGCTGACTCATTCAAGATTCGTTCCAACTCTGGCTCCAGCGTCAAAACTGGTAGCTCAGGCCGCGTCCCTGCTACGTTGTGGACGATCGAGCGACCCAGCGCGACGCGCACGGCGGCCGACAAAACGTCGGGATCCTGACTGCGCGCGCCGTGTTCCGCCAGGGTTTCGGCGATCTTGCGGATGTTCTTCAGCGGAATGTGTTCTTCCAGCAGGTTCTGCAGCACTCGCGTGATGACGCTCATCGGCAGCAGCTTGGGCGTAAGCTCTTCGACGAGCTTGGGCGACGCTGACGCCAGTCTGTCCATTAGCTGCTGGCACTCTTCGTGGCCCAGCAACTCGTGAGCGTTGGTCTGCAGCAGCTGACTGAGATGTGTCGCTACAACCGTCGAGGGATCGACCACCGTATAGCCGAGCATCTGCGCCTCTTCGCGTTGCGACGCATCGATCCAGTAGGCCTCCAGGCCGAACGCCGGGTCCTCTGTTTCAATGCCATTGATCTTGCCGAAGACCTGGCCCGGATTTATCGCGAGGTCCTTGTCGATATGAACTTCGCCCTCGCCCATTGATACGCCGGCAAGAGAGATACGGTATGCATTCGGTGCGAGATCCAGGTTGTCGCGAATATGAACCGGCGAAACCAGGAACCCGAGTTCCTCGGTCAGCTTCTTTCTGACGCCCTTGATGCGCCCGACCATCGGGCCATTGCGCTGCGAGTCGACCAGTGGGATAAGTCGATAACCGACTTCCAGGCCGATGAGATCGACAGGATCGACATCTTGCCAGCTAAGATCGGGCAAAATTGAATCGGGATCGGCTGGACGCACCTCGGGCTCGGGCACCTCGCGCTTGTTTCGCATGATCCGTATGGCAGCGAAAGCGCACAGGCCTGCCAGGCTGAGGAAAGCAAAATTCGGCATGCCCGGTATCAGGCCGAGGATACCGACAATCGCCGATGTGACGATCAGCGCGCGCGGATCCTCGAACAACTGGTTGGAGATCTGCTGACGCATGTCCTGCGAACGCGTGACGCGCGTAACGATGATTGCAACGGCGGTTGATAACAGCAGCGACGGAATCTGGGCGACGAGACCATCGCCGATCGTCAGCAACGTGTAGTTGTGTACCGCCTCCGACAGTGACAGGTCGTGCTGCGACGTGCCAATGATCAGGCCGCCGATGATATTGATAAACAGGATCAGGATGCTGGCGATCGCATCACCGCGGACAAACTTGCTGGCACCATCCATCGAGCCATACAGATCCGCTTCCTCGCCGATTTCCTGGCGTCGCAGGCGCGCCTCGTCCTGATCGATAACTCCAGCATTCAGGTCCGCATCGATCGCCATCTGTTTGCCGGGCATAGCGTCGAGGGTAAACCTCGCGGAAACCTCGGAGACGCGACCCGCGCCCTTGGTGACAACCACGAAGTTGATGATGACGAGAATACCGAAGATGACCAGGCCAACTGCGTAGTTGCCGCCAACCACGAATTCGCCAAATGCTTCGATGACCTTGCCTGCGGCCGCTGTGCCACTGTGACCGTTGAGGAGCACGACGCGCGTCGAGGCGATATTCAGTGCCAGGCGCAACAAAGTAACAACCAGCAGGATCGTAGGAAAAACGCCGAAGTCGAGAGGTCGTTTGACGTATACCGTGGTCAGCAGAATGCCGAGTGACAGCGCGATATTGAAGGAGAACAGCACATCCAGCGCCAGCGGCGGGAGCGGGATCATCATCATCGCCAGCATCGCCAGCACCAGGAATGGCAGTCCCAGTCCGTGCAGGATATCTGTCAGGTAACCTCTTGTTGTGTCATTCGTCATTATTGGTTACTCATCCCGAGCGCTTCGGCCCTGGAAAGTCGTCTTCATCGATGTCCGGCACAGGCCGCTCCGGCCTGCGTTGTCCCGGTCTGGGTGCTTCATTGAGCTGGTAGATATACGCCAGAACCTGCGCTACCGCGGTGTACAGCCGGGCCGGTATCTCATCGCCGATCTCCGCTGTGCGGAACAGCACACGTGCCAGCGGCGGCGCGGAGAACAGCGGCACGCCGTGCTCCTCTGCAACCTCACGAATGCGCTTGGCAATCAGGTCCTTACCTTTTGCGATCACTCTCGGCGCGCCCATGTTCGTATCGTCATATTTCAGCGCAACGGCAAAATGGGTTGGGTTGGTAATGACAACATCGGCGGTCGGCAGCTCTTCCATCATGCGTCGCGTTGCCGCCTGCTGCTGCAGTGTGCGGATCCGCGCCTTGACTTCGGGACGACCCTCAGACTCCTTGAACTCGTCCTTGACCTGCTGGCGCGTCATGCGCAACTTCTTTTCGTACTGCCAGAGCTGAAATGGCACATCGAAGGCAGCGATCACGATAAGTCCCAAGCTGACGACCAATAACGACATGCCACATAGCTTCAACGAATCCTGAATAGCCTGGCCAACCGGTTGGCGCCCCAGCGATAACAGGTCGTCGGCCGAGTACCAGAGCCACGAGACCGCGAAAATTGCGACCAGCGAGAACTTGGCGATGGCCTTAACGAGCTCATTCAATCCGTTCGGGCCAAAAACACGCTTGATTCCCTTGATCGGGTTAAGCCTTTCGACTTTGAACGCCGCGGCTTTCAGGCTGAATGACCAACCGCCAATCGCCGCGGCACTGAAGAACACGGCGCACAGCAGGACAACAGCCAGCGGCGCAATACTCAGGAGCATCTGTGACCCCAGCTCGGCCAGCGCCGGCACCAGGTAGCTTTCGTCAAGCAACAATGCGCGCTCGATGGAAAAACCACTCCTGAAAGCGCCTGCAAGATTGCTACCGATAGAATCCGAAAGAAGCAGCATCGCGCCGGCGCCCGACAACATGACGCCAGTCATCGTCAATTCACGGGAACGCGGAACATCGCCCTTCTTGCGGGCGTCCTCGCGACGTTTCGGTGTCGCTTGTTCGGTACGATCCTGTTGCGCTTCTTCAGCCACTCTTTGCGTTCCTCAGGGTTTTCTCTTTGCTCACATTTCAAGCAAAAGCGAAATTTTCAAAAACGTCATTTCCAGGAAAGACGCCACGTTCTCCACCAGCGCTCCCATGTTTAGAAAAACGACCACGAAGCCCAACAACATGGAGACGGGGAAACCGACCGCGAACAGATTCAACGTCGGCGCCGCTCGACTCATGATTCCGAACGAGAGGTTCACAATCAGCAGCGCCGTCACTGCCGGCAATGCAATTTTCATCGCGAAGATGAAAAGGTTCGCCGTCCATACAAGCAGCTCGTGAAGAACGGGAATCGTCAGGCCGCCCTCGCCCATCGGCCAGGCCTCGAAGCTGTCGGCCAGCAACTGAATCATTGCCAGATGCCCGTCCAGCGAGAGGAAGATCAACATCGATAGCATCAGGAACAACTGTCCAAGTACCGGCACGCTGACTCCGCGAGCCCGATCCAAGAAGACGGCGAAGCCGAGACCCATGCTCATGGCGATCACCTGCGCCCCGAGCGCTATCGAGTCGAAGACAAGCTGCACTAAGAATCCCAATGCGGCGCCGATCACGATCTCCTGAGTCATCATGACCAGACCCGCCACACTCAACACATCCCGAGTCTCCGCAGGTGGGACGATTGGCGCGATAACTACGGTCAATACAATCGCGAGCAGCAGCCGCACGCGTACCGGGGTGAAGCTGCCGCCAATCAAGGGCATCACCATCAGGAACGCGCCGATTCGAACGAATGGCCATATGTACATCGCCAGCGTTTCGATAATCGGTGCTATTGGTATCTCGATATTCACAGTCTGTTCTCAATAACATCTCTCGGTCCTTGCTCGTTGCTTACGAGATAAGGGAAGGAATTTGCTCCATTAGCTGGCGCGTGTAATTCACGATGACGCTGAGCATCCAGGGCCCGGCGACAACTAACGCCATCACCAGGACCAATAGTTTGGGAATGAAACTCAGTGTCATTTCGTTAATCTGGGTGGCCGCCTGCACCATTCCGACCAGCAAGCCGACGGCAAGCGCGGAACCCAGCAAGGGCCCGGCGATCATGATCGTCACCCATAGTGCTTGCTGGCCTATCGTGGTTACGGTTTCCGGTGTCATAAGTGGGATCCTCAGGCGTAGAAGCTCGATGCGAGTGTGCCAAGTAGCAGCGCCCATCCATCGACCAGGACGAACAACATGATTTTGAAAGGCAGGGAAATCAGCATCGGCGACAGCATCATCATGCCCATCGACATGAGGACGCTGGAGACGACGAGATCGATAATCAGGAATGGTATGAAGACGAGAAAACCGATTTGAAATGCGGTCTTCAACTCGCTCACCATGAAACTTGGGACAACGATGGCGAACGGCACCTGGTCGACGGAAGTGATGTCGTTGAGGCCTGCTATCGATGCGAATAGCTGCAGGTCGCTGTCGCGCGTCTGGTCGAGCATGAACTGCCGTAACGGCTGTATGCCGGTGGTCAATGCCTCCGGTGCCGAAATCTCACCGTTAATGTATGGCGTCGCCGCGTTTTCATGAATATCGCTGATAACCGGCGACATGACGAAAAAAGTAAGGAACAGGGCGATGCCCAGCAGCACCTGGTTTGGCGGCGTCTGTGCGGTGCCCAGCGCCTGCCGCAAAATGGACAGCACGATAATGATGCGTACGAATGCGCTGGTCGACAGGATTGCGGCGGGCAACAGTGTCAGCAGCGTCATCAGGACGAGTATCTGGATACTCAGTGTATAGCTCTGCCCCTGGGCTGCTTCCGCCGCCAGCGCCAGCGGCGCTGTCTGCGCCTCAGCGTTCGTGCACGTAAGACACAACGTTAAAATGAGCAGCAACCACCTCACTTGCCGATCTCCTGAACGGCCGTGCGAAGTCGATTGGCGAATCCGGCCGGTGCGTCTTCCGGCTTCGTAATAGCAACGGGTTTGTCAAAGACATGCAGCGTCTGTACGGCGGTTGCCGTCATACCGACAAGAAGCTGTTGATCCGCCACCTCGACGATCATTAGCCGCTCCTTCGGCCCCAGGGCACGAGTGGCAACGACGTTAATGGCGTCATTGCTGCCGCCGCCGACAAAGCGCGACCGCGAGTAAAGCCAGCCGAGCACGACGATCACGGCAATGACGAACAGCATGCTGACACCCAGGTTAAGGACATCGCCGCCGCCCAGGCCGGGCGTGGACGGTAGCGTCGGACCCGCTTCTGCAGCGACCGCGGCGCCGACCGAGCTTAAGGATTCTGAAAGCATCGACGCGACCTAGTGCAACTGCTCAATGCGTTCGACCGGTGTTACTACATCGGTCAGACGCACGCCGTACTGGTCATCGACGACGACGATTTCGCCATGCGCGATCAGCGTGCCGTTAACAATTACGTCCATTGGCGCGCCAGCATCCTGGTCGAGCGCAATCACCGAACCCTCCACCAGCGACACCAGGTCCCGGATAGAGATATCTGTAGAGCCGACGCGCAGTGAAACGTCAACCGGAATATCGAGTACCAGGTCGAGATTGACATCGGCCGGCGCGCCTGCAGCGGACTTACCGCCCTCGTTGAGTTCATCGGGGGCGAATTGCGGTGCGCTCGATGATTCGGCGGTCTCCTGTTGTTCGGTCTCGTTACCGGGAGTTGGTGTATCACTTTCCATCTTGGGAGTTCCTCTTTATCGCTTGCTGTGTGCGGCTGGCGATCCGTTAGCGGATTCCAGCCAGTTCATCGTTTCCACGGCGTAGTGACCGTCGTGAATGCCAAAGCGACCCGCCAGAATTGGCACGTCGCTGGCGCTGACGGTGCCCTCCTTCGGATTGCCAATGTTGATAACGTCGCCAGGTGCCAGGTCCGCAATTTCGCGAAGCGTCATGCGTGTATGGCCAACGTCGGAAGAGATTTGTACGATCGATTCGGTTACGCCCGCACGCAGTGACTCGCGCCAGCGCGCGTCCTCGGCGGGATCGCGGTCACGCTTCTGACCGTCAAAGACCGGCAGTAATGACGCAACCGTCGCTAGTGGCCACAAGATGTGGAATGCCCGTTGTTTGTCGCCGAACTCCAGGTTGAATCCGCATTGAATGACCGAGTCACCTCCGTCGACGCTGTCGACTACGCCGGTATTGAGGTGCGTACCGGCCAGGGTGGGTTCAAATTTCGCCATGGGCGCCCAGACTTCGGTGACAACCGCGAGAACCGCTTCGCTAAAGAGCGCCGCGACACTGATCTCTCCGGGTGTGAAGAACTCTGGCAGATGATCCGCCGGATCGTTGCTGTGGCCGCCGTAGAACGTTTCGACAAGGTCGCCAACGGTTGGGGAAGTCAGCGTGATGAAGGCAGACCCCTCAAGCGGCGTCGGCAGAAACTCCACAATCAATGAGAGCCCTTCAAGGTTTTCGCTGGCGTCGCTATAGCTCGCAATTTCGGTAGTGGTGAAAGTCACCTTTGAGTCGACGTTGAGCAACAACTCGAGCTGTTTGCTCATACGGCTTGCGAACTGCCGATTCAGGCTCTGCAAGCGAGGAAAGCTATTGGTCTTGAGTCGTGATCGTGGACCGATCTCGAACGCTGTGACCGCGGCGTACGTGGGGCCTTTGGTTGAGTGCACCTCAACTTCGCCACTGGACATGCCCTCCAGCAATGCGCCCTTTTCCTCTTCTGTGAGTATCGGATCAGACATGGATAAGGCCCTATTGGATAACCAGCGCCGTGAAATACACGGCCTCAACACCGGGCTCGCCAAATTGCTCGGTCATTACCTTCTGAATCTCCGCCAGGCCGTCGGCCAGCATCTTTTCCTTGCCCTCCCGCGAGGTGATTTCCTCATAGATAACGCCGCTGTAGAGCAGGATCAGGCTGTTGCGGATGACCGCCGTATGTTCACGAACCGCGTTGATAGCGTTTTGATCACGCGACATCACTTCCATCGTGACCTGCATGAAATGCGAGTCGCCGACGCTGTCCTTGAAATTCACGACCAGCGGGGGATGTAAGCTCGTGTAAAGCGCAGGACCGTCGCTCGGTGCCGCTTGCTCCGCAGCCTCGGCGTCCTCAGCGGGTGCCTCTTCGCCAAAAAACATCATGCCGCCGAACACGCCGGCACCCAGCAGGGCGAGGCCTGCGCCGGCAAGCATCAGCTTCTTCATCAGACCGCCGCCGGGCTCGGCAACGGTTTCCGTGTCTTTTTC
The DNA here is from genome assembly GCA_963760395.1 of uncultured Gammaproteobacteria bacterium. Classification (GTDB taxonomy): domain Bacteria; phylum Pseudomonadota; class Gammaproteobacteria; order Steroidobacterales; family Woeseiaceae; genus UBA1847. The sequence goes on along the minus strand of CAVXCX010000008.1, from coordinate 11,440 downwards.
TTCCTCAGCCATCACTCACTCCCATGATTACTACCAGGGATAATGCAAGTGCCATGCCAAGCTTATTAGGACGGTTTTTTTATTAACCTTTTCAAGGTATTAGAAGATTATTAGAGGTTCTCTCAAGCACCTGACGGCGTCGGAAATCCGTCGCTATTCAGGCGCATCAGCGTACGGCCAGGAATCCGTCAGATTTTTGACGTGCCTTAAGATTTGCTAGGCAAACGTATCAACGAGCCCGTTGGAGCTGCTCACGCGCCGCGAGGATTCCGAGCTCACTTCAAGGGCAACATCGTTCGCATCATCCGCCCCCAGGTTCGCAGCGCTGCCGTCCGAGTCCTGTTCGCGGCCGCTATCGTTGACACCGCGATCGCTAACGTCCGCCTGGCCAAGCGAAAGGCCATTCTCCGCGAGCATCTCCCGCAATCGCGGCAATGCCTGCTCCAGCGCCTCGCGGGTTACCGCGTGTTGCGCGTGAAAAGTGACATGAGTATTACCGTCTTCAACGGATACCCGCACCCGCAGAGGACCGAGTTCGGCTGGCGTCAGGCGGATCTCTGCCTGCTTGAGCTGGTTGGCAGCCATCATGACGACGCGATCGCCGACTTTTTCACCCCACGCAGAATCGCGCACAGAGGTGCCGATCAAATCGGTACTTTGTTGCGCTAACGCTGCATAGCTAGTGTCCGCAGTCGCCGCCGATGCCAGCGACAACGTTGGCTGCGATGGTTGCGGGTTGATCTGCGACTGCAGTGCCTGAGTTGCCTGCGCTACCGCTATCCTCGGCTGCACGGCATCGGTGCCCGGCTCGGCGCGCTGCAATGGCGTCAGCTCAAACCGCCGTGCGAAATCCGTCAGAGGCGATCTGTCCTCGCCATCGAGAATCGTGTTTGCCACCGTGATCGGCGCCCCCCGGGTTCCCGGCTCACTGTGTTGCCCGCGCTCACGAAGCCCCATGCTCGCAGCTGTTAGTACACCTGCCTCGGTCGCCGGATTCTGTGCGCGCGCTTCACGGCCATCAATAAGCGGCGCAGGGATCGGCGTTACCGGCCTGCCGTTCAGCCGCAACCGGGTATCGACATCGACGTTCGTGCGGCCCTCGGCCGCCACTTCAGGCCGCGCACGCTGCTCGTTCAGTTCCGCCGCCGGCAGCGTTGTTCCAGCCAGGATCGGCGGTGCTGTCAGCGGCTCGGCCTCCGCGCCAGCCGTGGGGTTTGGCGGCGGATACAGAACCAGAGTCTCCAGCAGGATTTCCGACGTTTCGTCCAGTGCTGCAAGGCCCTCATCATCGATCGGTGCCGGCGCCAGTTTTACAAGTCCCGCGTCAATATCGGTCATCGGAAGCAGCTCGGCCGGGATCTCTGGCGGATCCAGTTCGGCAGAGATCGGCAAGCCACTGCCGCCCTGCGGCAACAATTCGCCGCCGGCGTCTTCGGCAAGCGTTGACGCATCGACACGCAGTCGCAGCAGGTCGGCGAAGCCAGACGCAGCCTCACCAGTGTCGCCAGGCTGCAGCGATACAGGCGTAAGGGTGTTGTCGTCGAGCAGTTCTACCGGCGAGAGTTGCAGATTCAATGTTGCGAGCATGCGGGTTCCTCTGAGCGTATTGAGTGTCCTACAAGATTAATAGCAAGATGCGTGCCAGCTTTAGCTACGGCCGAGGTCGTAAGGAGATCACTCATCATCCAGGAAGACGGATGGATTTTTCGGCAATTCGTCGAGCCGCTTCTGTTCCCGGCGCGCCTCCTGCGCCCGCTCTTCCGCCTGGTATTTCTCGAGCACGCGCTCGAGCGAGTCCAGCCGCTGCCGCTTCGCGATCCAGCGCTGCCGATGCGCCTCCAGCATCCGTTCGCTGTCACGAACAATTTGCTGCTGCGCCTTAACCGCGGTATCCAGGCGGTGGAGGAAAGCCTGGTAGTCCTGCCAATGTGCGGCGCGCAGCGTTGACTTGCCGGTGCTCTTCTCAGCGTAGTTGTGCCTGAAAGCGTTCAGTTCTCCGAGCCGATCCAGCTGTTCGTCGAGGTGCTGTCGGGCCCGCCCCGCCGTCTGCCCGAGACTGCGCTCTTCGGCGGCCTCAAGACTCGCCACTTTACCGATTTTGTTTGACCGGCTGGTCACGCTACGTGCTCAGTTCTGCCTGATCGGCAGAATCCGCGGTCGGAACGGCATCGAATAGCTCGCGCAACCCCGCAAGGCTGTGTACCGAATCGATACTTTGATGATGATGCTGTCGCAGAAAATCGATAATCGACGGCCAAAGCGCGATGGCTTCGTCGAGCTGCGGATTCGATCCGGGTTGATACGCACCGACGGCGACAAGGTCGCGGTTCTCCTGGTACGTGGAATACACCTGTCGAAATCTCGACGCCAGCTGTTGCTGGGTGGCTGACGTGCACTGGTTCATCGCTCGACTCACGGACGACTCAATATCTACGGCCGGATAAATACCCGCGTCTGCCATGTTGCGTGACAAGACGATGTGACCATCGAGAATCGCGCGTGCAGCATCGACGATAGGATCGTTATGATCGTCGCCCTCGGCGAGTACGGTGTAGATGGCCGTAATTGAACCACCGCCTGCGGCGCCGTTGCCCGCGCGCTCCACCAGTTGTGGCAGTTTCGCGAATACGGAGGGCGGATATCCCTTGGTTGCAGGTGGCTCGCCAATCGCCAGGGCGATCTCGCGTTGCGCCTGTGCAAACCGGGTCAGCGAGTCCATTAACAACAAGACATTCTGGCCCTGGTCGCGAAAATGCTCGGCGATTGCGGCCGTCAGCCAGGCGCCGTGCATGCGCATCAATGGCGTATCGTCGGCCGGCGTGGCAACGACCACCGCACGCTTCATACCCTCGGGTCCGAGCGAGTGGTCGATAAACTCCTGTACTTCCCGGCCGCGTTCGCCAACCAGTCCAACCACCACCACGTCGGCCTCGGTATTTCGAGTCATCATGCTCAGCAACATACTTTTGCCAACACCGCTGCCGGCGAACAGGCCCATGCGCTGTCCGCGACCTATTGATAACAAGGAGTTGATTGAGCGAATACCGACGTCGAGCTGGGTCCGAATCGGCTGGCGATTGAGCGGGTTAATCGACTCGCCCATTAGCGGCACAGTTTTGCCGCGGACTATCGGCTTACCGCCGTCCAGCGGATTGCCGCGACCATCAAGTACCCGCCCGAGCAGGTCGTCACCAACGACGACTTCGGGCGATCCGGAAACAGGAATGACCCGCGCATTCGGCGAGACACCACGCATGTCAGCGACCGGCATCAGGAACAGACGTTCGCCGGAGAAACCGACGACCTCCGTTTCTACATGGCGGCCATCGGCGGCGACAACGTCGCAGCGCCCGCCGAGAGTTGCGTGACAACCCTCCGCCTCCATTGCCAGGCCAACCGTCCGGCGCAACACGCCTTCGACGACCAATCCAGGTTTGTCATCATAGGCACGATCGAGAAATGCGCCGAGCCGCAACGAACGCTCGAGGTTACGATCGGGGTCGGGACCGACAAATACGTTAGTGTCTTCAGTCATTAGCGGCGCTCATCACCGAGGGTTGCGTTTATCACGGCTTGCAGCCGGGCTTCAGTTGTCGCGTCGATCTGGGAGTTCTCTGTCGTGATGCGGCATCCGCCGTGCGCGATCAACGGATCTTCGACGATTGTCCACGCCGGCTCACCTTCCGCCGGCGACAGCGTCTCGCGAACGAGTGTGGCATCGTCCGGATGCAGGTGAACCTGCACACTGCGACTTGCGATCGGCAGAAGCTGGATGGCCTCACGAACGACTCCGATGACGTGACTCGGGTCAATTTTTATTTCACGGCGAAACAGCTGCTTGACGACTGCGGCCGCGAGTTCGACAAGCTGCTTTTCGACTGAATCGTCGAGCCGGTCGAAAGGTTCGCTCAAAGCGTGCAACAATTCGTTGAAGCGCTCGGCCCGTGCACTAACCGCCGCCTCACCAGCCGCCAGGCCTTCCGCATGACCGCTTTGCCATGCCTCGTCATAGGCCTCTTTCTGCAGCTTCTCCAGATGACCGGCTGTCGGGTACGCCGTATTGCCTGGGCCATCGAATTCTGGAACGTCCCATGTAGCAGGGTTCTTTGCTGCCGCCTCGTCAGACATATTCCTCGCCGCCTTGACCCAGGTTGATGTCGCCCGAATCGGCCAGGCGTCGTGCGATGTCCAGAATTTCCTTCTGCGACTGCTCGACGTCGCTGAGCTTGATCGGACCCTTCGCATCCATGTCTTCGCGCAACAACGTAGCCGCTCGCTTCGACATGTTGCCCAGAATCTTGTCACTTATTGTCGGATCGCAACCCTTCAGCGCGACGACCAAGAGGTCATTTGAGATCTCGCGCAACAGCGCCTGGATGCCGCGGTCGTCAACCTCGAGTAAGGTTTCGAATACGAACATCATGTCCTGGATCCGAACGGACAGCTCTTCGTTACGTTCCTTAATTTGCTCGAGCAATGCTTCGCCGCGGTCCGGCTTCAGCGCGTTGACGATACCGGCTGCAACCTTGTCGCCGCCAACCTTGCGAGTAACTCCGCGGTTGGTATCGGCGGACTTGTTTGCAATCAGATTTTCAATCTCGGCCAGGGCACTCTGCTGGATATCTGTCAATCGGGCGACGCGCATGACGATATCAGCGCGCATCTCGTCAGGCAGTTTCTCAATAACCTCGGCAGCCTGCGAACTTTCCAGATAGGCGAGCACGATGGCGATGATTTGCGGATGTTCATCCTGAATAATGTCCACGACCTCGCGCGAACTCATCCATTTCAGCGCCTCCAGACCCTTCGCGTCGTCGCCGCTGACGATGCGCTCGATGAACGCGTTTGCCTTGCTGGCACCGAATGCATTACCGAGTAGTTTGCGAACGTAGTTTTCGGTATCGACCCCTAACGCCGTCTGATCTTCCACGTCGAGAATAAATATGTCGAGTACCTGGTCAGCATCATTACGACTCACGCTCTTCAGCGTCGCCATCGCGGTACCAAGCTGATGCACCTCGTTGGCCTCCATGAATTTCAGCACCTCTGCCGCTTCGCGCTCGCCGAGTGTCATCAGCAGCAATGCTGCTTTTTCAGTGCCTGTCATATTGTTTGAGACATCAGCCATCGTTCGATACCCACTTCTTGACGACCTGCGCTACACGCGCCGGATCGGTGCCCGTTATGTTTTTTGCCGCTGCGACTTTTTCGTCGTAGTTGGGACCGGCAATAGCCGCCGCTCCGCCAGCACCGTGCGACGACCCAATCGCTCCGCTGAAGTCGCCGGCGGGACCGAGGTACTCGCCCCTTGCCGCACCACCGGATACGACGCCGCGCAACATCGGCCGGACAACGCCGAATGCGATTGCCAGCACCAGTATCGCCCCAAGCACCTGCTTCAGTACGTCGCGAAGTTCCGGACGCTCCCATAGCGCCGGGGCTGGCGCCTCTTCAACCGGCGCGGCTTCAAGGAATGCCTCGTTGAGCACAACCACTGAGTCTCCACGCGCGTCATCGAAGCCGACCGCTTCCTTTACGAGCGACGTGTAACGTTCGACATCAATGGTGTTCGGCGAGGACTGTGATTCAGCGTCACCGATCGGCGCATTGTCGATGAGGACAGCGACGGACAGCTTGCGAATCGCGCCCGACATCGGCCGGGTGTGACGTATCGTGCGATCAACCTCGTAGTTCCTCACGCTGCTGCGCGATGAGTTTTTTGGTTCAACCTGCTGCGATTCGGAGGCAACACCGTTGGCCGCAGCCCCTGTTGCTTCCGGCGGCTGATTACTGAGCGCGCCCGGTATGCCGCCAACCAAGGAACCGAGACCGCTGGTCTGATCCTCGCTAATCTGCTCACTGCGTACGACAGCACGCGCCGGATCAAACGACTCGCGGGTCTCTTCTGTGTAGGTAAAGTCAATATCAGCAACCACTTCGGCGCGCACACGACCAGCACCGACGAGCGGCGTCAACAGGTCTTCGATGCGTTTCTTGTAGGTCTCTTCCAGGCGACGGGAAAACTTGAACTGGGTTGCAGCCTGCGCACCCGCAACCTGCTCGTCGCCGGAACTCAGTAGCCGGCCATTCTGGTCGATCAGGGTCACGCCAGCAGCCATCAGGTTCGGGACACTGGAGGCGACCATGTGCACGATTGCCGATGCCTGGTCGGCTTCAAGCGCCCGGCCACCATACAGTTGCAAGAGAACGGAGGCGCTGGCGCCCTTGTTGTCCCGAATAAACGCTGTCTGCTTTGGCAATGCCAGGTGCACGCGTGCCTCGCGGACCGAACCAATCGCAGAAATCGTGCGACCCAGCTCAGCTTCCAGTGCATGCTGGTAGCGAGCACTCTCCATGAACTGGCTCACGCCGAAGCTGGATTGTTCCTGCATCAGGTCCATTCCGATAGATGCACTTTGCGGCAGACCCATCGCCGCGAGTTGCATACGGGCGTCGTGCAGTTCTGACTCGGCGACCATTACGCTGCCGTTCCCGGTCAGCTTGTAGTCTATGTCAGCGGCCTGCAGCGCCTCCGCCACGTCGGCCGCCTCAGCCGTACTCATGTCGCCATACAATTGCGAGAATTGTGGTGTTTGCGACCAAAGAACGATGGCGAAGCCGACTGCGACGGCGCCGGCCACGCCGATTAGTGAAATGACCTGTCGCACGGCTGGGATCCGCATTACGCCCGCGAGGTTCAACTGGCTCGAGGGCGCCGCTGATGATTCGATTAATGTTCCGGTTTCCATGATTTCTTATACGTTCCTTGGGTTGATCGAACGACCGACAACTACACCGGCATATTCATAATGTCCTGATACGCCGAGACCAGCTTGTTCCTGACTTCGGTAACTGCCGTGAACGACAGGCTTGCTTTCTGCGATGCAATCATGACTTCAGCGAGACTCTTGTCCGTCGTGCCGTTGACGAAACCAACCTTTAGCGCGCCGGCTTCTTTTTGCGCGTCATTAACAGCGTTGATGGTTGTTTTCAGCATGTCACCAAAGTTGTTGACCGCAGGCTCCGCGGGCATCTGTGTCGGCTGCAATTCACGGCCAAGTGTTCGAATCTGGCTTAGCAATTGATTGGCATTGATTTCATTCATGAGCCTTCTCCAGGAATAGCGATGCCCTCTTCGCGCATGCGCGCCAGCTTGTAGCGCAAAGAGCGGGGACTAATGCCGAGCGCCGCGGCGACCTGCGCACGCTTGGCGTGGTGCGTGTTCATCGCGTCGATAATTAGCTGAAATTCGCGGTTTCGGAGGCCCTCGTTGAGGTCCCCGTCCGACTCAACGGCAGCGACGCTTTCTTCCAATGCAAGGTCCGATGCATAAATTGCTGCGCCGCTGGCAAGAATGAGAGAACGCTGGATCAGATTTTCCAGTTCGCGCACGTTGCCGGGCCAATCATGTTTGAGGAGTGCTTGCTGGGCGCAGGTCGACAGTGTCAATGCACCATTGCCGTACCGCGCCAATGCCATTTCGGCCAGCGGCAGGATGTCATCGCGACGCTCTTTCAGCGCTGGAATATGCAGCGGGAAAACGTTCAGTCGGTAGTAGAGGTCTTCACGGAAGCGACCGTCAGTAACATACTGCCGAAGATCGCGGTTCGTTGTCGCCAGAATTCGAACGTCAAGCGGAATGACTTTTCGACCACCTATGCGTTCAACTTCCTTCTCCTGGATAACACGCAACAACTTGGCCTGCAGACCGAGGTCCATTTCCGAGATTTCGTCGAGTAGCAGAGTGCCGCCTTCGGCCTGCTCAAACTTGCCCGCGTGTGCACTGGTTGCGCCGGTAAAAGCGCCCTTCTCGTAACCGAACAGGACCGCCTCCAGCATCGACTCGGGGATGGCGGCGCAGTTAATGGCAACAAACGGTTCCTGGCGGCGCCCAGACTGGTCGTGTATGTAACGAGCGAACACCTCTTTGCCGCAACCGCTGGGTCCGTTAATGGTCACGGTAACCTGGGTGCCGGCAACACGGCGGGCAACCTGCAGCAATTGCAGGGTAGCGGCATCGGCTGCAACCGGTATACCGTCTTGCTGGGGTGCCTTGATGTACTTGCCTACGATGGCTTTCAGGTCATCAGCCTCGAAAGGCTTGATCAGGTAGTCGGAAGCGCCCTTTTGCATGACGTCAACGGCACTCTCGATCGTGCCGTAAGCGGTCATCAGTACCGCTGGCAGACCTGGGTGACGCTCGCGAATTTTCTCCAACAGCGTGACGCCGTCCATCGGCTCCATCTGCAGGTCGCTAACGACGAGCCCGACCAGCGCGCTGTCAATTATCTCAAGTGCGGCGGGTCCGCTTTCGGCTGTCAGTACGGGCTGCGCCTCACTGCTCAGCGTATCGAACAGCGCCTCGCGCAGAGCGGCATCGTCCTCGACAATTAATACGGCAGGCTGTGTCATGAGTCGTCATTCTCCAGACCATCGTCAGTGTCGGCAGGCAGCTGTATCGTGAAACAGGTGCCACGTCCTGATGTCGCAACGGAGACTTCACCGCCGTGTGCCGTCGCAACGGCCTTGACCACGGACAGGCCGAGTCCCGTGCCTTGCGGGCGGGTTGTGAAGAACGGCTCGAACACGCGCGCACGCAGCGCTTCCGGTATTCCAGGACCGTCATCGGTGACACACAGGTGAACTGAGTCGCCGAATCGGTGCCCATGAAGCAGGATATTGGTCTGGCCGCTACCCGCCTGATCGGCATTCGTGATCAGGTTCAGCAACGCGCCTTTCAGGGCATCCTGATTCGCTGCGACGCCCAAGGTCTCGTCTGTGACCGATACGCGGAGCTCGGTTTGTGCTCCAAGCTGTCCCTGCAGTGTCCTGGCGACGTCATTGAGCAACCCTGGAACGCTGATTTTTTGCTGGGAGCGGCGCGCACCCGCAGCGAATCCCAGCATGTCGTTAACCATGCGCTTGAGTTCGTGCAGGCCGGCGTTGATCTTGTCAGCCACTCTGGCGTTCGCACGCGAACTGCGATCAAGCTTGTCGGCATATAGCATGGTGGACGCCAGCGGCGTGCGCACCTGGTGGGCAAATTCGGCGGTCATCTCGCCGACGGCCGTCAGCCGCTCGTTGCGCTGCCTGAGCTCGGCCATGCGCCGGCTTTCCGTCACGTCGGCCAGCAACAACACCTCGCCTGGTTCTGTTTTTAGCGGTCGGCGAGACAGGCTGAGCCAACGCCCATCGCAGAGCTGAATATTGCCGTCCTCACTGCCGCCCTCGCGGACCTCGCGTCGCACGATGGCGGCCCATGAACAGCCGATGAGGGGTTGATTCAGTAGTGCACTTGCCTGGCTGTTTTGCTGGCGAATGATGCCGGAGCCATCAATAACCACAATCGCGCCCGGCAAGGTTTCCAGGAGTTCCGACAGCCGCCGGCCGAGACGTTCTTTCTTGACCAACTCGGTAAGCCGAGCCGATTGCTCGCGCTTGAGCTGACGCGTCAGAGATTCAACCGTATCCTGCAGGTCCCGGTACGACTCCTCGAGAAGCCCGGACTGCTGATTGAATATCTCGAATGCGTTTTGCAGCTGCTCCGCATCCAGCGACGTCGTGGCCAAAATAATTCTCCGTTGCGTATGAACCTATCTATGCAAAGGAAAATGCAAGGAGCGTGCCAGAACATGTTTCTTCGATATTTCAATCACTTAGGGATAAGTGATGTGCGGCAGATAGCGTCAATATTCTGACATCAACGGGGCGGTGACGGATTTCGGACGATCTTTAATGGCGCTGCCTGATTCTTGACATACAAGTTGGCAGAATCGAATTTCGCTGAGCTCGAAGGTCAGGTTTTTCCAAAAGCGGCCGATCGAACGACGAATACCTGGCCTCTCCGACAGTCTGCTTACGGCCAGAAGCGGTCGTTTTTCGTTCTTCGCGGCTCAACGACGCGATAGAATTTCCTATCCTTCAAACGAGCCTGTCATTATCCAGGATGAGCGTTTTTGAAACGAGCGTAAGCTTGTTCTGCCGGGCTCAACATCAAGCGCGTGGTCAATAGGTATGTGTTGGGCAATAATCACGTCTCACGCATTGGGAGAATAGCGAGTGAACCCTGAACTCAAACGCGCGGCGGAACTCGCCGCTGAATATCTGGACTCTCTCGATCAGCAGAAAGTCAGCGAAGAACCCGACCCGCAAGCAATTCGAAACAGACTGCACAAGAAACTGACCAACGAGGGCCTGCCGCCGTTGCAGGTCATCGAAGAACTTGCCGAAGACGCCCGTGACGGACTGTTAAATACCGCCAATGGCAGGTTTTTCGGCTGGGTTATTGGCGGCGGTGTCCCGGTCTCTATCGCGGCCGACTGGCTGACCTCCGCCTGGGACCAGAATGCGGCTGCCTACGCCTGTTCACCGGCTGCTGCGGTCATTGAGGACGTGGTCGCCGAATGGCTGAAAGAAATCCTTGGCCTGCCGCAGCAGGCATCCTACGCATTCGTCACGGGTTGCCAGATGGCGCATGTCACCGCACTTGCCGCCGCCCGCCATAAAGTGCTGGCCGACAAGGGCTGGTCGGCCGAAACGCAGGGCCTGGCTGGCAGTCCGCCGATTCGGGTACTGGTCGGTGAGCACCACGAAACCCTTTTACGCGCTCTGCGTCACCTCGGTATCGGCACCGATGCAGTTGTCCAGGTAGCAGTGCACGACGACGGCACGATCAATGTCGATGCGTTGAAAACTGAACTGGAGAAAAATCCGACCATGCCAACGATTGTTTCACTGGCCGCCGGTGATTTGAACCGTGGCGCGTTCGATCCAATCGATGCAATCTGCGACCTGGTCCATGCGCACAATGCCTGGGTCCATATCGACGGTGCTTTTGGCCTGTGGGTGGCTTCCAGCCAACGTTACCGCCACCTGGTGAAAGGCATTGAAAAAGCCGATTCCTGGGCAACGGACGCACACAAGTGGCTGAATGTTCCCTACGACAGCGGCATTGCGTTTGTTGCCGATCCCGAGTCCCACAAAACCGCCATGACCATACCGGCTGCCTATAAAATAGAGGTCGAGAATATGCGCGACCAGGTCGAATGGGGACCCGAGTGGTCAAGACGTGCGCGTGGTATTCCACTGTATGCGGCTTTGCGGACACTCGGCCGCAACGGTGTTGCCGAAATCATTGAACGTTGCTGCGATTTGACCCGCGATCTCGTCTCCAGGCTTGGCAGCCTACCCGGCGTTGAAGTTCTTTCGGAACCGATCATCAACCAGGGCCTGGTGCGGTTCCTGGACCCCGATGGTGATCACGACACAAGGACCGGTGAGGTCATCAACCGCATCAACGAAGGTGGTGAAGCCTGGTTTGGGCCGACGACGTGGAGAGGCATGCGCGTGATGCGGGTGTCATTGAGTAATTTCCGCACCACGGCTCAGGACATCGATCGCACGGTCGCGGCAATCGAGACGGCCATGGAAGCCTGACCCT
>CAVXCX010000007.1:0-23109 GCA_963760395.1 uncultured Gammaproteobacteria bacterium | reverse complement strand
CGTACGAGTATCACAACAACGTCCCGTAGCCTCCGAGACTTCGGGTAATACTAAAGGGCCTCCGACTTGTCGGCGGCCCTTTTCTTATCCTCGTAGACTATGAGCGGAAGTTCAGGGTGCCAGGCGCTCGATCTCCCAGCTGCCATCATCCTGCAGCGCATAGCGGAAACGATCGTGCAGGCGGTTGCGCCGGCCCTGCCAGAATTCGATTTCCTGCGGCACGACGCGATAGCCACCCCAGAACGAGGGTAGTGGCACTTCCTTTTTGCGGAACTTGTCTTTCAGTTTCTGGAATTCCGTCTCGAGCAAGGAGCGTGACGAGATCACGCTGCTCTGCGCCGAAACCCAGGCACCGATCTGGCTGCCGCGAGGGCGGGTCATAAAATATTTCAGCGTTTCGCTCGTCGGTATTTTTTCTGCCGTGCCTGCGATGCGTACCTGTCTTGCCGCGTCCGACCAGAAGAACAACAGAGCTACATTCGGGTTGGTCTCGATATCGCGGGCTTTCTTGCTCTCGAAGTTGGAGAAAAATACGAAGCCCTTCTCATCAAAGTACTTCAGCAGCACCGTACGGCTCGAAGGCCGGCCTTCGCTGTCGACCGTGGCAATCGACACCGCGTTCGGGTCCATGGGTACCGTCTCGCAGGCGTAGCCAAACCAGTCGGCAAACTGAACATAAGGGTCGTCGGCGAGATCTTCACGGTCGAGCGCAAAGCCGGTCGCCGAGCGCCGCAGCCCCGCCACGTTCATACCGTTCGGCGCTTTTTCTGATTTCCTGTCGTCTGACATGCGTCAGATATTAAGCGTCTCGGCCCCATAAGCAACTATTCGCGGTATTATCGAGTGCCTTCCAGATCGCAGGTGAAGCACCATGTCACGGCTCGACGAATTTCGCCGCAAGAAATCCGTGCACCTTTGGCCGATTACGCTGCTTCGCGTCTACACGGGTGTGTTTTTTCTCTACTACGGCTTCGGCAAGGTCAGGAACCCCGACTTCGCCAATGGGCTGGCTGGGTTCGTGTCCGGACGGCTGGAGAACAGCGCCGGCTTCATTCGGCCGTTCCTGGAATCGGTGGTGCTGCCCAACAATGGCGTGTTCGCGTTTCTGGTTTCATGGGGCGAACTTGCGATGGGCCTTGCGCTGATCATGGGGCTTGCGACGCGTTGGGCCTCGATCGCCGGCGCTCTGCTGGTTGGCGTATTCTGGGCGACCAAGGGCCAGGGGTTTCTCGACGCACAGAATCACGACGCTATCTGGTTCATGATTTTCGTGGTGCTGGCGACCGTGCATGCGGGCAGGGCGCACAGCCTTGATGAGCGCCTGTCGAAGCGCTTCCGCTTCCTGTCCTGAGCCGCATCTGCAGCCGCTGTGCCGGGTCGTTACTGCGCGCCAGGTGCGTCAGCGCCGTTGGCCGCAACGCCGGGCGTGCAATGCCGATAAATAGCACTATATAATGGCCGGCTGGACAGGTAGTGCGGGTTTCGGCGTCGCACGCGTCGTGCGAAAGTGGCGGAATTGGTAGACGCGCTGGCTTTAGGTGCCAGTGGGGTAACCCGTGAGAGTTCGAGTCTCTCCTTTCGCACCAAGTCCAAATCAATCATAAGTCACTAATTTAAAGAGAATTTATAGAATGAATGTCACTGTCGAGTCGACCGGTGCTCTGGAGCGCCGCATGCGTGTCGAGCTACCCATCGAGCCTATCGAGCAGCAAGTAGACTCCCGACTGAAGTCGGTTGGTCGCACAGCGAAGATCAAGGGATTTCGTCCCGGAAAGGTGCCGGCCAAGGTCGTCCGGCAGCGCTACGGCAAGCAGGTCCGCGAAGAGGTCCTGGGAGAAATCCTGCAGAAGAGCTACTCCGATGCGGTGACCCAGCAGAATTTGCGGCCGGCGGGTGGCCCGCAGATCGAGACCGAGGACGAGGACGGCAAGACGTTCACCTACGTCGCGACCTTCGAAATCATGCCCGAAGTGGTACTCAAGAACCTCGATAAGATCAAGGTCGACAAGCCTGACGTGCAGATCGACGACAGCGACCTTGACGACATGCTCACGAACCTGCGCACGCAGAAGGCAAGCTGGGAAACTGTCGATCGCAAGAGCAAAGATGGCGATCGGGTCGTTGTCGACTTTGACGGCACACTGAACGGCGAGGCTTTCCCCGGTGGGCAGGGAACAGAGGTTCCCGTCATTCTTGGCGAGGGACAGATGCTGCCTGATTTCGAGAAGGGGCTGAAGGGCATCAGCGGCCGGTGACGAGAAGACCTTCAAGGTCAAGTTTCCGAAGGACTACCATGCGGCTGACCTCGCCGGTGAGAAGGCCGACTTTGCGATCAAGACGCACCGAGTCGAAGAACGCCAGCTGCCGGAACTCAACGATGAGTTTGCCGAGATGTTCAATGTCGCGGAGGGTGGCCTTGAGCAGTTCGTTAAGGACGTTCGTGAAAATATGCAGCGCGAGTCAGAGCAAAAGGTCAAGAATGACGTGCGCGAGCAGGTGATGGAGTCACTACTCAGTAACAACCCTCTGGATATCCCGCAAACGCTCAGGCAGCAGGAGGCACATTCACTGCAGCACGACGCAATGCGCCGCATGGGTATCGAGGATCACGACCAGGCGCCGCCGATCGAGAATTTTTTAGAGGCAGCCGAAAAGCGTGTGCGATTGGGCCTGTTATTGCGCCAGGTGATTTCGGACAAGGATCTCAAGGCAGAAGAGGCCGAGCTGCGCGCTCACGTAGAAGAGATGTGTGCGAGTTACGAGAATTCCGGTGAGATGGTTGAAATGTACCTGAGCAACCCGCAGGTCATGCAACAGGTTGAGCCCATGGTTGTCGAACAAATGGCAATCGACTGGCTGTTGGAAAACGGTAAGGTTAAGAACAAGAAGATCTCGTTCAAGGACTACATGAACGCACCGGCTTCGTGAGACAATCGTAGCCAGTAATCGACAAGCGTCGGCTAAAACGGAAATGACATTATGAGCGCAACATCATTGAACCTCGTCCCGATGGTCGTCGAACAGACGGCGCGCGGTGAGCGTGCCTATGACATCTACTCAAGGCTCCTGAAAGATCGTCTCATCTTTATCGTCGGTCCGGTCGAAGATCAGATGGCCAACCTGATTGTTGCCCAGCTCCTCTACCTGGAGTCGGAGAACGCCAACAAGGATATCCATCTTTACATCAACTCGCCCGGTGGCGTGGTCTCGTCGGGCCTTTCGATTTACGACACGATGCAGTTCATCAATTGTGATGTTTCCACAATCTGTGTCGGCCAGGCAGCCAGCATGGGCGCACTGTTGCTCGCCGGCGGCGCGAAAGGCAAGCGCTATGCGTTGCCGCACTCCCGCGTCATGGTTCACCAGCCGAGCGCCGGCTACCAGGGGCAGGTCACGGACATCCATATCCACGCCCAGGAAGTGCTGGAGCTGAAGCGCCGTCTGAACGAGATCATGTCCAAACACACCGAGCAGTCAGTCGAGCAAATCGAGCAGGATCTCGAGCGCGACAATTTCATGAGCGCGCAGGCGGCCCTCGAATACGGGCTGGTTGACCACGTGCTGGCCAAGCGCCAGGACATGGCTCACAAAGACGACGACTGATAGTCGAAAAATCAATAACTTACAGAACAGCGTCTCACTTCCGAGACGTGGCGCTTTGCACCTCGAAAGAGCGCATGTTATATACATCCCCAGTCTCGTTAAGTGCACGTAACAGACTGATTTTTTTAGACACAGAGGCCGGCACAGCATGAGCGACGATTCCCGCGGTAAGAACGAGGACGGCAAACTCCTTTATTGTTCTTTTTGCGGCAAATCCCAGCACGAGGTTCGCAAGCTGATCGCCGGACCTTCCGTCTTCATCTGCGACGAATGCGTCGAGCTTTGCAATGACATTATTCGCGAAGAGCTCGAGGACACCGGCGACACCGCACAGGACAAGCTCCCCAAACCCAAAGAGATCAAGGATGTACTCGACGAGTACGTCATTGGCCAGATGCGTGCGAAGAAAGTCCTGTCCGTCGCGGTCTACAACCATTACAAGCGGCTCAATGAGCGTCAGAAAGAACGTGGCAAGGACGACATCGAGCTCGCGAAAAGCAACATCCTCCTGATCGGGCCGACTGGCTGCGGCAAAACGCTGCTCGCGGAGACGCTGGCTCGCCTGCTGAATGTTCCGTTTACGATCGCGGACGCGACGACTCTGACCGAAGCCGGTTACGTTGGTGAGGATGTCGAGAACATCATCCAGAAGCTGCTGCAGAAGTGTGACTACGACGTCGACAAAGCGCAGACGGGCATTGTCTACATCGATGAGATCGACAAGATCTCGAGGAAGTCGGACAACCCGTCGATTACACGCGACGTATCGGGCGAGGGCGTGCAGCAGGCGTTGTTGAAACTGATCGAAGGCACGATCGCCTCGGTACCGCCGCAGGGCGGTCGCAAGCACCCACAGCAGGAGTTCCTGCAGGTAGATACGGGCAACATCCTGTTTATTTGTGGCGGCGCTTTCGCCGGTCTCGAGAAGATCATCCTGAATCGCTCGACCAAGAGCGGTATTGGCTTCGTCGCCGAGGTCAAGACCAGCGAAGACGAGCAAAGCATTGGCGAGTTGCTGGTCGATGTTGAGCCCGAGGATCTGATCCGATTTGGCCTTATCCCTGAGTTCGTCGGCCGCCTGCCGGTGGTCGCGACGCTTGAGGAACTCGACGAAGATGCACTGATCCGGATTCTGCTGGAGCCGAAGAATGCGCTCACCAAGCAGTACGGTCGACTCTTCGAGATGGAGGGCGTCGAACTGGAATTCCGTGAGGACGCCTTGCGCGCCGTCGCCAAGAAGGCCATGGAGCGCAAGACCGGTGCTCGCGGGCTCCGCACCATACTTGAGAACGTACTACTCGATACGATGTACGACCTGCCTTCTTCGACCACAGCGAAGAAGGTTGTTGTAGATGAGGCCGTGGTCACCGGTGAGACGCAGCCCTACGTCATCTACGAGTCAGACGAGCCGCCGACGGTCAACATCGAACAGCCGCCTCGGCCCACCGGTTCGGACGGCGCTTAAGTCCCACGGGCTACCGGCCGATAGACTTTAGTGTGGCAATTCCGCTTGAAATGCGGCCGAAAGGGCGCATCTCCACTAACACTGTATTTGAGCGAGGTCGAACCTGGTGTCCGAGAAAGATCTGATTTCATCCATTGAGGAAAACGCGGGCGACGATTTGTCCGGCGTGCCGGTTCTGCCGCTGCGCGATGTCGTCGTCTATCCGCATATGGTCATCCCGCTGTTTGTGGGCCGCGAAAAGTCGATCGTCGCGCTTAACAAGGCGATGGATGCCGGCAAGCGCATCCTGCTGGTGGCCCAGGAGACCGCGGATCTCGACGATCCGCAACCGTCGGACCTCTACGAGGTTGGCACGCTCGCGACCATCCTGCAGCTTTTGAAGCTGCCTGACGGCACCGTTAAGGTGCTGGTCGAGGGCGGTGAACGTGCGCTGATCGACCGTTTCAACGTTGGCGACCATTTCTCGGCCGAAATCACGCTGCTCAGCGAAGACGATCGTCACGACGAGCGCGAGATCGACGTCCTCGTGCGCTCGATCATTTCGCAATTCGAGCAGTACGTGAAACTGAACAAGAAGGTGCCGCCGGAGGTCCTGACCTCGTTGTCCGGCATCGACGAGCCGGGGCGACTGGCTGACACCGTCGCAGCGCACATGGCGCTCAAGCTGTCCGAAAAGCAGCGCATCCTCGAGATCCAGGACATCAAGAGCCGTCTCGAGCAGGTGCTTGGCATTATCGAAGGCGAGATTGACGTACTGCAGATCGAGAAACGTATCCGCGGCCGCGTCAAGCAGCAGATGGAAAAGAGCCAGCGCGAGTACTACCTGAATGAGCAGATGAAGGCCATCCAGAAGGAACTCGGCGAAATGGAAGATGCGCCGAACGAGTTGGCCGATCTTGAAACAAAGATCGAAAAAGCAGGTATGCCGAAGGAGGCCAAAGAAAAGGCCACCTCCGAGTTGAACAAGCTAAAGCTGATGTCGCCGATGTCTGCCGAAGCGACCGTGGTTCGAAACTACGTCGATTGGCTGGTCAAGGCGCCGTGGAAAAAGCGCAGCAAGGTATACAAGGATCTGAAGAAAGCCGAGGACGTGCTTGAAGCGGATCACTACGGTCTCGAGAAGGTGAAGGAACGCATCCTCGAATATCTCGCAGTGCAGCAGCGCGTAAAGAAGCTCAAGGGACCGATTCTGTGCCTCGTCGGACCGCCGGGCGTCGGCAAGACCTCGCTGGGCCAGAGCATCGCCCGGGCAACGAATCGCAAGTTTGTGCGCATGTCGCTTGGTGGCGTGCGTGACGAAGCGGAGATTCGCGGTCATCGCCGTACGTATATCGGTTCGATGCCGGGCAAGATCATCCAGAACCTTTCCAAGACCGGTGTACGCAACCCGCTGTTCCTGCTCGACGAAATTGACAAGATGGCCATGGACTTCCGTGGCGATCCGTCGTCGGCGCTGCTCGAGGTGCTTGATCCCGAGCAGAACTCGACGTTCGCCGATCACTATCTGGAGGTCGATTTCGACCTGTCAGACACGATGTTCGTCTGCACCGCGAACAGCCTGAACATTCCGGCGCCGTTACTCGATCGCATGGAGGTCATTCGCATCCCGGGTTACACCGAGGACGAGAAGACCAAAATCGCGCTCAAGTACCTGGTGCCGAAACAGCTCAAGGAAAACGGCCTGAAGAAAACCGAGCTCAAGATCACCGAGAGCTCGGTGCGCGACATCATCCAGCACTACACCCGTGAATCGGGTGTTCGCAACCTTGAGCGCGAGATTTCGAAGATCTGCCGCAAGGTGGTGAAATCCCTGCTTCTCAAACCGCGCACAAGCCGTGTGTTGGTTACGCCAAAGAGCATGGAAAAATACCTGGGCGTGCGGCGCTTCCGCTACGGCCAAGCCGAGGATAACGATCAGGTTGGGCAGGTTACCGGCCTCGCCTGGACCGAAGTCGGCGGCGAGCTTCTCACCATCGAAGCGGCCGTGGTACCGGGTAAAGGAAAGCTCACGCACACCGGTCAGCTTGGCGAAGTCATGACCGAATCCATCCAGGCGGCGATGACCGTCGTGCGAAGCCGTGCCACGGTTCTTGGCATCGATGAAGAGTTCTACCAGAAGGTCGACGTGCACATTCACGTGCCCGAAGGGGCCACGCCGAAGGACGGTCCGAGTGCGGGAGTTGGCATGTGTACGGCCCTGGTCTCGGCATTGACCGGTATCCCGGTAAAGAGCGATGTGGCGATGACCGGCGAGATCACGCTGAGGGGCGAAGTACTGCCCATTGGCGGTCTCAAAGAGAAGCTGCTGGCGGCCCACCGTGGTGGTATCGGCAAGGTCCTGATCCCCGAGGAGAATGAGAAGGATCTCGCGGAAATACCGAAGAACATCAAGGACAAGCTGACGATTGTTCCAGTGAAATGGATCGACCAGGTGATGGAGCATGCGCTGGTTCACCAGCCGGTTCCCGAGGCCAAGTCAGGTGATGATGAGCCGGAAGCCAAAACACCCGCTGACGAGCAAAAAAACGAGGACGTCGTCCGCCCGCACTGATGCGCTGAAACCCGCATGGTTGAGCGATATTTGACGGTATTTATGCCAGTTGGTATAAGCATCGCAGTTGTGCGCGGATGCACGGAGTCGCAAACAGCCATTCAGCGGATTGCACCAAAGGGGGGGCTCGCTGGATTGATGACAAATCTTCTAATCAATCTGCAAGGGTGAAAGCATGAACAAAGGTGAACTTATAGACGCGGTTGCAAGTGCTGCAGGACTGTCACGCGCTGATGCAACCAAGGCGGTCGACGCGGTGCTCGACAGCATCACTGGGACGCTTTCCAATGGCGGCTCGGTCTCTCTCGTTGGCTTCGGAACGTTTTCTGTAAAGGCTCGGGCAGCCCGCGCCGGACGCAATCCACGTACCGGTGAAACCATCCAAATCAAGGCCAGTAATGTGCCCGGATTTAAGGCTGGCAAAGGCCTGAAGGATGCCGTAAACTAGCGCGCCCTTCGGGGCAGCAGCCCTCGAAAAGGCTCGTGATTGGGGGGGTTAAGCCTTTAAGCACGGGCTTTCTGGGTGCTTAGCTCAGCTGGTAGAGCATCGCCCTTACAAGGCGAGGGTCGGCGGTTCGATCCCGTCAGCACCCACCAGATTCGGAGCGGTAGTTCAGTTGGTTAGAATACCGGCCTGTCACGCCGGGGGTCGCGGGTTCGAGTCCCGTCCGCTCCGCCACTGATGAAGAATCCTCGGACCCGTCTTGGGTCCGGGGATTTTTTTTTGGCCGCGATACCTTGAGCCCTGGCAGGAGCGGCCATATTGGGCGACCATTGCGACCTTCTGGCGGTGCGCGTATCGGGGACATTCTGCTTTTCTGGCCAATGTGCAGCGGGGAACTAGTGTTCGCAGGCAGAAAAGCAGAATGTCCCCTGAATGTGCCCCGACCGCCCCTGGAGGTGCGACATCATTGCAGCCTTCCGGCTGCCGCTGCGCTTCGCGACCTTGGGGTCGCTCCTACGGTCGTTCGAATCGACCCCGCCACACCCCTGGCTCTCGCAATTCGCCAACATATTCATATGCCCTATCTATTGGCCTCTTGAGCCACGTCCGTTAGAATGCGTCGCCTTGTTTCCCGGCCGCGCGCCCCCGTCAAAAAGACTCCCAAACCATGCTGCAGAACATTCGTGAAAAATTCACCGGCTGGATCGCGATTTCGATTCTCGCCGTCATCGGCCTCTCGTTCGTCTTCGTTGGCCTGAACTACAGCTTCATTGGCAACAGCTTTGCGGCCAAGGTCGACGGTGTCGATATCGGTGTGGCGCAATTCGAGAATGCCTATCGTGATCAGCTGCAGAACAACCCGCAGCTGGCCCAGTTGCCCGAGCAGTTCCGCCAGCAGCTGCGCTCGAATGTTCTTGAACAGCTCATTCAGCAACGCGTCATCGATAACTACCTTGATGAGGCCGGCTACCAGATCAGTGACGAGCAGGTCACGAACATGATCCAGCGGGCACCGGATTTCCAGGTGGACGGCAAGTTCGATATCGAGAGCTACCGTACGCTTCTTTCACAGATCGGCTATGAACCCGCGCGGTTCGAAGCGGCGCAACGGCAGTCGCTGCGACGCGATCAGCTGCAGCGAGCCATTCGCGGCTCGGCGCTGGTGACACCGTCGAGTTATCGACGCTACCTGAACCTCGCTGCCGAGCAGCGCGTGGTGACGATGGCTACCATCGACCCTGCCACCGTAGCGGACGAAGTTGTCGTGACGGACGAGATGATCAGCGCTTATTACGATGACAACGCGATGCTCTATCAGTTACCGGAGACGGCCGACGTTGAGTATGTAGAAATCTCGCGCAATGAAGTCGCGGCTAATGTCAGCGTTAGCGAGCAGGATTTGCAGGAGTACTACGACCTGAATTCCGACCGTTATTTGCAGGATGAGCAGCGCCAGGCGCGCCACATTCTCATACTGTTCGGCGACGATGAAGCGGCAGCCGAAGCAAAGGCAAGTGAGCTCGCGGCTCGCGCAAAGGGCGGCGACTCGTTCGAAGCGCTGGCGCGTGACAATTCGCAGGATGGCGGCACGGCGCCTAACGGTGGCGACCTCGGCACTCTGACGCGCACACAGTTGCCGGGCGAACTTGGCGGCGCCATCTTCTCGATGGACGAAGGCGAAATCGTCGGCCCCATCAAGACCGACTTCGGATTTCACGTGATTCGTCTCGATCGAATCCTCGAGCGCGGCCCGTTGCCGCTCGACCAGGTTCGCGGCGAGTTAACGACCGAACTTCAGGAACAGCAGGCTGAGAGCCTGTTCCGCGAGTCCGAACGCAAGCTGTCAGACGCCTTGTTCGATGCGACCGATATCCGCACGCTTGCCGAAGCAGCTGGTGTTGAAGTGAAGTCGGTAGCAGGTTTCACACGACAGGGTGGTGAGCCGATCGGCACGAGCCAGGCGGCAATCGATGCAATTTTCGACGAGTCGGTATTGCAGGGTGGATTGCTGTCAGTTGTTGTAGAAATCGATGCGAATCGTTCAGCCGTTTTCAGCGTTACGAATCATGTTGCAGCAACGCGTCAGCCGCTTGCAGATGTGCGTGACGTTATTGCCGAAACGCTCAAGAGCGAGCAGGCGGAATCACTGATGAGCGACAAAGCCAACGAGATGCTCGCAGCGCTCGAGGCCGGGCAGACATTCGCCGAGGCGGCCGCAAGTGTCGGTGCCGGGAGTCCGGAGCCAAAGGTCATGATGCGCGATGCGCAGGATCTCGATCAGTCTGTTGCGGTTGCCGTGTTCACGGCGCTGAAGCCTGCGCAGGACAAACCGACGACCGGCAGTACGCGCAACCAGGCCGGCGGCTTCACCGTGTTCAGCCTTGATGCAGTTATCCCGGGACGGCCTGAGTCTATTCCGCTCGCGGACCGCGATGCTGGCAGGTTGCAGCTTGCCGATCAGTCCGGAATCGGAGATTTCGTGGCGTTCGTTCAGGCGCTGCGCGCGGCTGCGGAGATTGGCATCAATCAGGACGTGCTGGCCGCACAAGACCTCTTCCAGTAAGCTGCCCCGATAATAAAATCGACGGCGGCCTGAGCGTCGCGCGGGGGAGCTATGCGAAAACTGGCACTGCACTGGCAGATTCTGATCGCAATAATCATGGCGGTTCTGATTGGCCTGGTCGTGAGGTCGTACACGACCGACGATTTTGCACCAAACATCCTGGGCGTTCCGTTCGTCTCGATCTTTGACTATATCGGCGAGATATTCCTCAACGGCCTGAAGATGATCATCGTGCCGTTGATCACCTCATCGATTATCGTCGGTGTCGCAGGCATCGGTTCAGGCGGCAACCTCGGTGCGCTTGGCGGCAAGACCTTGCTCTTCTACGCGACCACCACGCTGGCTGCGATTCTCGTCGGCTTGATCGTAATCAACCTTGTGAAACCCGGTATCGCCGATGGCGTGCCGGCGGGCGAAATGCTTGCACTTGAAGCAGACACCGCGGACATCTCTGCCAAGGTGGAAGGCAAAGGCGTCAACGACGTTGCCGAAGTCTTCAAGCGCATGGTGCCGGCCAATATCGTCAAAGCCGCCGCCGAGGGTCAGATGCTCGGCATGATCTTCTTTGCGATCCTGTTCGGCTATTTCATGACCCATCTGGCGCATCAGTTCGCCGAACCCCTGTTCAACTTCTGGAACGGCGTATTCCACGTCATGATGAGCATGACCGAGTGGATAATGAAGTTTGCGCCGATCGGCGTGTTCGGACTCGTTGCGGAGGTCATGATCACCGCGGGATTCAGAGCCGTCCAACCGCTTGCTATTTTTGCGTTTTGCGTTCTTGCGGCACTGCTCATACACGCATTCATTACCTTGCCCTTGCTGCTCAGGTATGTCGGCAAAGTGCGTCCGTTCAAGACCATGTCGGGTGCCTCGCCGGCCATGCTGACGGCGTTCTCGACGGCGTCGTCATCGGCGACTTTGCCGGTAACGATGGACTGCGTTGAGGACAACATCGGCGTCTCCAACAAGATCTCGAGCTTCGTGCTGCCGTTGGGTGCGACTGTCAACATGAACGGCACGGCGCTGTACGAATGTGCGGCGGCAGTCTTCCTTGCCCAGGCTTACGGTCTGGAGCTCACGCTGGGCGTGCAGTTTTCGATCGTCGTCATTGCACTGCTGACGTCCATCGGCGTCGCCGGCGTACCGTCAGCATCGCTCGTTGCGATCGCGATCATCCTTGCCGCAGTCGGGCTGCCTGTTGAGGCCATCGGTGTACTGATGGTGTTCGACCGTATCCTCGATATGTGCCGCACCAGCATCAACGTGTGGGGCGATGCGTGCTGCGCAACGATCGTTGCGCGCCTGGAGGGCGAGACGACGAAAGTGGCCATCGACAGTGAGGCTGAAGAACAGCCAGCAATGTAGGAGCGGCCCATTGGCCGCGACCAACGTTGGGGACATTCCTGATTAGGGGCTCATTGGACTACGGCCCATTGGGGACATTCCTGATTAAAGAATTTAATCAGGAATGTCCCCACAGGAATGTCCCCGTTAGTCTTCGTCGAAGACCATGCCCATGATGTTGACGCCCGCATCGACGAAGGTGGTCTCGCCGGTGATGCCCGAAGCCAGGTCTGAACACAGGAACGCGGCGGTGTTGCCTATCTCATCGATCGTCACGGTGCGCTTCAGCGGCGCCGCGTTCTCGGCATAACCCAGCATCTTGCGGAAACCACCGATGCCGGCGGCAGCCAGCGTCTTCACAGCGCCCGCAGAGATCGCATTGACGCGAATGCCCTTCGGTCCCAGGTCCGCGGCCAGGAAGCGCATACAGGACTCGAGGCTCGCCTTGGCGAGGCCCATGACGTTGTAATTTGGAACAACCTGCGTTGCGGCGTTGTAGGTCATTGTCAGGATCGCGCCGTTGCGGCCTTCCATCATGGGCAGGCCAGCTTTGGCCAGCGCCGCGAGGCTATACGCCGAAATGTCATGCGAGATGGCGAAGCCCTCACGCGTGATGGACTCGACGAAGCCGCCGGCCAGCTGTTCACGCGGCGCGAAGCCGACCGAATGCACGAGTATGTCGAGGCCGTCCCATTCCTTGCTCAGAGCGGCAAACACGGCGTCAATCTCTTCATCGGAACTTACGTCACACGGATACAGCAGATCGGTGTTCTGGCCGAGGCGGGTGGCCAACTTTTCGACGCGGCTCTTCAGCTTTTCATTCTGGTAGGTGAATGCGATTTCGCAGCCTTCGCGGGCAAATGCCTCCGCGATACCCGATGCGATGGACCGATCACTTGCGACACCGACGATCAGTGCTTTTTTGCCCGCCATAAAACCCATGGTTTTTCCTTGTCTTTATTTGGGATGCTGCGGCGTATCTTACCTGAAAAGTCTTCCGGGTCGTGCGTGGCACGGCGGATGCAGCGTCAATGCAGGAGCGACCCCCAGGTCGCGAAGCGCAGCGACAGCCGGCAGGCTGCAAAGGGGCTCTGCGCCAGGCCGCAGCCGAAGAAGAGGTCGCGGCCACTGGCCGCTCCTACAGGGCAGGGTTACTACTTCCGGGTCGTGCGTGGCACGGCGGATGCAGCGTCAATGCAGGAGCGACCCCCAGGTCGCGAAGCGCAGCGACAGCCGGCAGGCTGCAAAGGGGCTCTGCGCCAGGCCGCAGCCGAAGAAGAGGTCGCGGCCACTGGCCGCTCCTACGGAGTCCAGATAGATAGACTGTAGGAGCGGCCAGTGGCCGCGACATGTTTTCTATCCGGAAGGGTGATCTAGCTGCTTTGTGCGGTCACATCCACGTACATGGTCAGCTTCTGTCCCGGCCGCAGGATCTTGTTCGTATCGATCTTGTTCCAGCGCGCCAGCTGCGCAATCGTGACGCGAAAACGGCTGGCGATGAGGTACAGCGAATCACCATTACGGACCGTGTACTTCAGTTTGCGTGTCGTGTTGCCTAACGCGGCAGTCGGGGACATGCGTGGCTCGTCGATAACGTTGGCGACAGCGTCAACGTTGGTCCAGACAACCAGCTTGCGGCCGACCGAGAGCGTGTCGCCGGGCGCCATGCCGTTCCACGCAGCCAACTGGCGATGCGTAACTTTATAGCGCCGGGAAATCGTCCAGAAACTCTCGCCGCTGCGTACAACGTGCTCGATTTTGTTACCCGCGCGTTGCCTGTTCTGGGTCTTGGCAAGCCGCGCATCGGCGCTCTTGCTGTAGGCGCTCAAGGGCTTGGTCGCGACCGGGATCATCAGGTGATGACCCGCGCGAATAGTATTGCCACGCAGGTTGTTCGCGGCACGAAGTGCCGAGACCGTGGTGTTGTACTTCTCGGCAATCTGCGAGATAGCTTCGCCTTCTTTCACTTTGTGACGTTTCCAGCGCACGCGGTCTGCGGCAGGCACCTCATCAAGCGCGGCGACAAACTGATCGGCAACGTCAACGGGCATCACCAGTTGGTGCGGTCCCGACGGATCGGTCGACCAGCGGTTGTAGCCCGGGTTGTACTGATACACGGTGTCCACATCCACGCCGGCGAGTTCGGCGGCGAGGGCGAGGTCGAGTTGGCTACCGATGTCAGCAACCATGAACTGCTGCTCGTCAGCGACGACGGGCAACGTCAAATTGTACTTCTCAGGATTGGCGACGATCTCGACGAGCGCCAGCAACTTCGGCACGTACATGCTCGTTTCTCTCGGCAGTTTCAGATACCAGAAGTCGGTCGGTTTGCTCGCCTTGCGGTTCTTGCGTGCCGCGCGCAACACGTTGCCTTCGCCAGAGTTGTAGGACGCGATTGCGTTCAGCCAGTTGCCATCGTTCAGGCCCTCGAGGTACTGCAAGTAATCCAGCGCCGCGCGTGTCGAGTCCACGACATCGCGGCGGCCGTCATACCACCAGTTCTGTTTGATGCCGAAACGCTTCGCGGTACCAGGAATCATCTGCCAGAGTCCCGCCGCGCGACCGTGCGAGTAAGCGAACGGATCGTAAGCGCTCTCGACGATGGGCAACAGCGCGAGCTCCAGCGGCATGCCGCGACGCTCGAGCTCGGCGGCAATGTACGGCATGTAACGCTGTGCGCGGGTGAATACCCGATTCAGGTAGTCCGGGTGCCTGGCGAACCACTTCAGTTCGGCAGCCGTGCGCGCGTTGTCTTCATAGGTGAGGGCAAAGCCGTCCCGCAGCTTGGCCAGAACGTCGGCAGGCTGACTTGGCGCCGTTGCTTCAGCTAAGGCGGTCAAATCGTCGCTTGTGCCCGTTGCCGCGCCCAGTAACCAGTGGCTGGCGGCTGCTGTGCCGCTGCCAAGCAGCCCGGCGAGGCACAAAAAGGTGATGCAGGTGCCGCGCGAACGCTTGAATCTCTGCAATAATCGGGGTATCGGTGTCTGGGTTATGTAAGGCATCGAGCTATCGTACTTAGGGAATCCGGTTGTGCAAGGGGATCGTTCACACAAATCGCAGGATTGGCTGGCGACGCCGCTGGGTGAAGCCCTGCTGCTGCAGGAAGCCAGGGTCGTTGAGGAGGCGCTCGACGGTATCTTTGGTGAGCATTGCCTGCAGCTCGGTCTGTGGGGCGATAACCGCAGTTTCCTGCGCTTCACGCGCACGCAGCGCTGTGCCCTGATCGCCGAGACGGCCGCAGGCGAGCCGTCCGCGGTCGCGGAACTGCACAGGCTGCCGGTAGAAACCGACTCGCTGGACGCGATTCTGCTGCCGCACACGCTCGATTACAGTGATCGCCCCCACGCCATCCTTCGCGAAGTCGACCGGGTACTGCGTTCGAACGGCCAGGTCGTTATCCTGGGCTTCAAACCTGGCGGTCTCTGGGGACTGCGCCGGCTGGTGCCAGGCGCGGGGATGCCGCCCGGGGCAGATCACCTGATCTCGGATCGACGCCTGCGTGACTGGCTGCAGCTGCTCGACATGCGTATCCAGACCGCCTCACGATATTTCTTTCACTGGCCACTGCCGGGCAACAAGGTACGCGCTCCCAGCAAGTGGGAACGGCGCGGTCAGGTCTGGTGGCCGGAGCTTGCGGCTTGCTATATGCTCGTCGCGCAGAAAAGGGTCAGGACGTTGACGCCGGTGCGACCACTCTGGCGACCGCAGCCGAAAGTCGTTGCCGGGCTGGCCGAACCTTCCACACGAGTATCGCGAATCCGTTTTGAAGACAATTGAAATCTACACCGACGGGGCTTGCCGGGGAAACCCGGGCCCGGGCGGCTGGGGCGCCTTATTGATCGCCGGCAAACGCACCAAGACGATGCACGGCGGTGATCCGGAAACCACCAACAACCGCATGGAGCTGACCGCGGCCATCGAGGCGCTGAATGCCCTGAAGGGTCCGCGCAAGGTTGTCCTGCACACCGACTCCAAGTACGTCATGGACGGCATCAACGAGTGGATGCCTAACTGGAAGAAGCGTGGCTGGAAGACGGCCGCAAGGAAGCCGGTGAAGAACAAGGACCTTTGGCAGGCGCTCGACGAAGCGGTTGGCCGTCACGACATCGAATGGAAGTGGGTTAAGGGTCACGACGGCAACGAAGGCAACGAGATGGCGGACGCGCTGGCGAACCGCGGCATCGACGAACTACGGTTATAATTCGCACGGCAGGCGAGATCGTCTTTACTGGAATGGCTTACTTCGTTTCGCTTTACTGCCAGCAAAAAAGACCCCGCCCGCCGAAAATGGTGGGGCTGACGAGGGCTCTGTAGGAGCGGCCAGTGGCCGCGACACTACGCCTTGCGCTAGGCCTTGATCGAAAAATAATGTGCAGCAGCGCGCTCTAGCGCGCGACAGAGGGAAAACGCATGCGACAAGTCGTACTCGACACCGAAACCACCGGCCTCTCCACCGCGCATGGCCACCGCATCATCGAGATCGGCTGCCTCGAACTCGTCAACCGCCGCCTGACCGGTCGTGAGTTTCACCGTTTCCTGAATCCCGATCGCGATATCGACGAGGGTGCCGAGGCGGTGCACGGCATCAGCCGCGCGGATCTCGAGAACGAGCCGCGCTTTCCGGAAATCGTGGACGACCTGCTCGAGTTTCTGAAAGACGCTGAGCTGATTATTCACAACGCGTCTTTCGACGTCGGCTTCCTGGAGCACGAACTGCGCTTGATGAAGCATCCGCAGCCGAAGATCGACAAGCACGCCACGGTTCTGGATACGCTGACTCTGGCGCGAAAGATTCATCCGGGGCAGCGCAACAGCCTGGACGCGCTGTGCAAGCGCTACGAAGTCGATGCCTCGAAGCGCGACGTTCATGGTGCATTGATCGATTCCGAGCTGCTGGCGAACGTCTACCTCGCCATGACTGGCGGCCAGACGGCGCTATTGCTGGAGGAAGAGACGAGTGCTGGAGCAGCCACCGGCGACAACCAAGCGGGCGCAAGCCTGGCTGCTGCAAGCGGATCTAACGCTGCTCTCGACCTCGTTGTACTGCGCGCGGACGACGACGAAGTGGCGGCACACAACGCTATGCTTGAGAAAATCCGCGAATCCGGTGCGTGCGTCTGGGATTTTGACTAGAATCGACCGTTCGCGATAGCACACCGAACAAAAACCGCGCTTAGATAATAAGAAAAAGGATAAACCGTCCATGGTTCATACGATGACAGACGCCTTTCGCCAGAATTTCCTCGGCAATTCACCGGAGTGGTACAAACTCACGATCATCGGCTTCCTGATCCTGAATCCGATCCTGGTGATTTACGATCCATTTCTCGCCGGTTGGGTGCTGGTCCTCGAATTCATTTTTACGCTGGCAATGGCGCTGAAGTGCTATCCGCTGCAGCCGGGCGGATTGCTGGCGGTTGAAGCCATCGTCCTCGGGCTTGCCACGCCCGAAATGGTGTTCCACGAGGCGGAGACAAATTTCCCGGTAATCTTGCTGCTGATGTTCATGGTGGCAGGCATCTATTTCCTGCGCGAGATGCTGCTGTACTCGTTCACCAAGATCTTGCTGGGGGTTCGTTCCAAGGTATTGCTGTCGCTGCTGTTTTCGTTCACGTCGGCATTCCTTTCCGCATTTCTCGATGCGCTGACGGTGACGGCGGTCATCATCACGGTCGCGGCCGGCTTCTTCGGCGTTTATCACAAGGTGGCGTCGGGCAAGAAGTTCGACCACGATCACGATCCGACGACGGATGACCAGGTGGTCGAGCTGCATCGCAACGACCTCGAGAATTTCCGCGCATTCTTAAGAAGCCTGATGATGCACGGCGCCGTCGGCACGGCGCTGGGCGGCGTGACCACGCTGGTGGGCGAGCCGCAGAACCTTTTGATCGCCGAGGTCATGGACTGGGAGTTTGTCGAGTTCTTCCTGCGCATGGCGCATATCTCGATGCCCGTGCTTGTCGTGGGCCTGATGACCTGTGCCGCGCTGGAGCTGACCGGGACCTTCGGCTATGGCGAGCAGCTCTCGCCCAAGGTGCGCGAGGTACTCGAGGAGTACGACAACGATATGAGTGCGAAGCGCACGCTTCACGAGAAGGTTGCTATTGCGGTGCAGGCGGTTGTCGCGCTTATTCTAATCATATCGCTCGGACTGCATCTCGCAGAGCCGGGCGTCGTCGGTCTGATGGTCATCGTGCTGGCGACAGCCTTCAACGGTATTACCGAAGAGCACCGCATTGGTCACGCGTTCGAAGAGGCACTGCCGTTCACCGCGCTGCTGGTGGTGTTCTTCGCGATCGTCGCGGTGATCCATCAACAGGGTCTGTTCTCACCGGTCATCCACTGGGTGATGACCTACGACGGCAAGACGCAGGAGGCGCTGTTCTATCTCGCTAATGGCGTGCTCTCGATGATCAGCGACAATGTTTTCGTTGCGACCGTGTACATCGGCGAGGTCGATCAGATGTACCAGGCCGGTGACCTGACGCGCGATCAGTTCGACGCGCTGGCGATTGCCATCAACACCGGCACCAACATCCCGAGTGTTGCGACGCCAAACGGCCAGGCTGCGTTTCTGTTCCTGCTGACGTCGGCGCTGGCGCCGCTTATTCGCCTGTCCTACGGTCGCATGGTGATCATGGCAATCCCGTACACGATTACGATGAGCATCACGGGCCTGCTGGCGCTCTGGTACCTCGGTTGAGGTGACGGAGACGGTCTGGCGTCCAATTGAAAAGCTGTAGGAGCGGCCACATGGCCGCGACCCTGCGGCACGGCTCGAAGGGTTTTGTAGGAGCGGCCAGTGGCCGCGACCCTGCGGCACGGCTCGAAGGGTTTTGTAGGAGCGGCCAATGGCCGCGACCCCGAGCCGAGACCTTCTCCGGCTGCCGCACGGCTCGAAGGGTCTGTAGGAGCGGCCAATGGCCGCGACCCAGCGGCACGGCTAGAAGGGTTTTGTAGGAGCGGCCAGTGGCCGCGACCCCGAGCCAGGACTTCCTCCGACTATCTGGTATGACGAGGTCGCATTTTCGCTGGTGACATCCCGCACAGACTTCCGAGCCTGACTATGGTATTTAAGCCCCTGCTTTTTCACGAGAACCCCTATGTCCTTTGACATCAAGAACCTGCGCATCGGCATTGTCGGCCTTGGCTACGTCGGCCTGCCGCTGGCTGTAGAATTCGGCAAGAAGTACCCGACCATCGGTTTCGACATCAACGCCGCGCGTGTTGCGGAGCTGGAGGGTGGCGAGGATTCCACTCTGGAGTGTTCCAGCGAGGAACTCGCCGAGGCGAAGCACCTGACGTACGCGTCAAGCGTCGATGCGATTGCCGACTGCAATTTCTACATTGTGACGGTGCCGACGCCGATCGATGACAGCAATCGTCCGTTGCTGACACCGTTGCGTCGGCGCCAGTGACGCGCTGGGTACTGTTCTAAAGAAAGACGACATTGTCGTCTACGAGTCCACGGTTTATCCGGGTGCCACCGAAGAGTTCTGTGTGCCGCTGCTTGAAAAAGGACTCCGGGTCTGACAATGAACCAGGACTTTTTCGTCGGCTACAGCCCGGAACGCATCAACCCGGGCGACAAGGAACATCGGCTACCATCTATTCTCAAAGTGACCTCCGGCTCCACGCCGGAGGTCGCCGAGTTCGTCGACCAGGTCTACAAGTCGATCATCACCGCCGGCACGCACAAGGCTTCGAGCATCAAGGTCGCGGAAGCGGCGAAGGTCATCGAGAACACCCAGCGCGACGTGAATATTGCGTTGGTCAACGAGCTCGCGATGATCTTTGAGCGTGTGGGTATCGACACCGAAGAAGTCCTGGAGGCTGCCGGCACCAAGTGGAATTTCCTGCCATTTCGACCGGGCCTGGTCGGCGGTCATTGCATTGGAATCGATCCGTACTACCTGACCTACAAAGCGGAGCAGCTGGGCTACCACCCGCAGATGATCCTCGCGGGTCGGCGTATCAACGACAACATGTCGCTGTACGTGGCGTCACAGGTCATCAAGAAGATGCTATCCAGGGGCTTGCAGCCACTGTCGATCGCGATTGCTGATTCTTGGGTTGACGTTCAAGGAAAACTGCCCGGATCTTCGCAACACCAAGGTTGTCGATATCAAGAAAGAGCTGGAATCGTATGGCGCAACGGTAGATGTGCACGATCCCTGGGTGGACGCTGAGGAAGCGAAGCAAGAATACGGATTCGACGTTGTCACCGAGCCGAAGAAAGGTGCGTATGATGGCATTATTATCGCCGTGGCCCATGACCAGTTTCGTGCGATGGGCGCGAAGGGTATTCGTAGCTTCGGCAAGAAAGACTCCGTGCTCTATGACATCAAGTACGTACTGACGCCCGAAGAGGTTGACGATCGCCTGTAGGAGCGGCCTCCCCATGCGGGGACAATGACAGGCCGCGACAGTTGGACCGATTTGTTGAACATTGCCTGTAGGAGCGGCCATTGGCCGCGACAACTAAAGAGGTTCAATGCACTATGAAAATTCTCGTCACAGGCGCAGCCGGCTTTATCGGTTCCACCACCGCAAAGCAACTCCTGGAGCGCGGCGACACCGTTGTCGGCCTCGATAATTTCAATGACTACTACGACGTATCACTGAAAGAAGCACGCGCTGCCAATCTCGACAAGTACGACAACTTCTCGATGGTTCGCATCGACCTGGCCGATCGTCCTGCGATGGACGCACTCTTTGTCAAAGAGAAGTTCGACAAAGTCGTGCACCTGGCGGCGCAAGCCGGCGTGCGCTATTCGATCGAAAATCCGCATTCCTACATATCGAGCAATATTGTCGGCACCTTGCATGTGCTCGAGGGCTGCCGACACAACGACGTCGAACATCTGGTCTACGCGTCATCAAGTTCTGTGTACGGCGCTAACACGACCATGCCGTTTTCCATTCACCAGAATGTCGATCACCCGCTGGCGCTGTACGGCGCCACCAAGAAAGCCAACGAGTTGATGGCGCACACCTATTCGAATCTCTACAAACTGCCGACGACGGGCTTGAGATTCTTTACGGTCTACGGTCCGTACGGCCGCCCCGACATGGCACTGTTCCTGTTTACGAAGGCCATAATCGAAGGCAAGACGATCGACGTCTTCAACTACGGCAAGCACAAACGCGATTTCACCTATATAGACGACATCGTCGAAGGTGTTATTCGTACGATGGACAACACGGCGACGGCGAACGAAAACTGGGACCCCGCGAACCCCGATCCTGGTACGAGCATGGCGCCTTATCGCATTTACAATATTGGCAACCAGAAACCGGTTGAGTTGATGGATTACATTGGCGCGATCGAGGATTGCCTCGGCAAGAAGGCCGAAAAGAACTTGCTCCCATTGCAACCTGGCGATGTGCCGGATACCTGGGCGGACACGGAAGATCTGGCGGCTGACGTCGGCTACCAACCCAGCACGCCCATCGAAGTCGGTGTGAAGAACTTCGTAGAGTGGTATCTTGAGTTCTACAAGGACGACATCAAAAGAACTACCTAAGAGCGAATAGCGTGCCGAACGCCTACACCGACCGAAAACTCTCCGCCCGATATCCCACTGATCTTGCTGCCTGGAAAAAACTGCAGGCGCATTATCGTGAGGACATGCGCGAGCGAACTCTCCATGAGCTATTTACGCGTGACAAGAAGCGAGTAGAGCGCTTTGGCCTCACGGCCAGCGACCTGTTTCTCGACTACTCGAAGAACCACGTCACCGCGACGACGCGTAAGCTGCTCGTACAGCTTGCGAAGCAGGCAAACGTGCCCGCCGCGATCGATGCGATGTTCGCCGGCGAGCGCATCAACAAGACCGAGGATCGCGCCGTGCTGCATGGCGCACTGCGTGCGAAGATCTCGGACACGGTCGCGCTTGAAACGCCCGGCGTCCCGGAAGTCTGGGAAGTGCTCACCCGCATGGAGGCCTTCGTCGACGATGTGCAGATCGGCAAGATCAAGGGCAGCACCGGCAAGCGACTGACCGACGTCGTCAACATCGGCATCGGCGGCTCCGACCTTGGACCTGTTATGGCCAGCCGGGCGCTAAGGCCGTACTGGAAAGACGGCATGCGCTTTCACAGTGTTTCCAACATCGACGGCACCCAGCTCGCTGACCTGAAGCAGGAACTGGACGCCGAGACGACGCTTTTCGTTATTTGTTCGAAAACCTTCACCACCCAGGAGACGATGACGAACGCGAGAGCGGCGCGACTGTGGGTTGTTGAGCAACTGGACGAGGTCGCTGTTCAATACCATTTCGTCGCTGCATCCACCAATCATGAAGCCATGGACGATTTTGGCATTCGGTCCGATTTCCGCTTTGGTTTTTGGGACTGGGTTGGCGGTCGCTACTCACTCTGGTCAGCCGTGGGGCTGTCGCTGGCGCTCGTCGTCGGTATGGATGTGTTCAAAAGCATTCTTTCAGGCGGTCGCCGCATGGACCTGCATTTTCGGCAGGCGCCACTCGATGAGAACATGCCGGTGATGCTCGCGATGCTGGGCGTCTGGTACAACAATTTCTTCGGCGCCCAAAGCCAGGCCATCCTGCCGTACGACAATCGACTGGATCGTTTTCCGGCATACCTGCAGCAACTGCAGATGGAGTCGAGCGGCAAGAACGTGCGCATGGACGGCAAGCCAGTGCGCTGCGACACGGGCATGGTGATCTGGGGCGAAGCGGGCAACAACGCACAACATTCGTTCTATCAGCTGTTGCACCAGGGAACGCGGTTGGTGCCGATTGACTTCATTCTGCCAGCGAAATCATCCGGCGGCGATCAATCGCAACAGGACCTCGCCATCAACAACTGCCTGGCACAGGCGGAAGCGCTGATGGATGGGCGTGATGAGGAGGGGCTTGAGCCTTACCGGGTTCACAAGGGCAACAACCCGAGCAACATGATCCTGTTCGCGGAGCTCACACCTGAAGTGTTGGGTCAGCTGATCGCTCTCTACGAGCACAAGGTTTTTGTCGAAGGTGTCATCTGGGGCATCGATTCGTTCGACCAGTGGGGCGTGGAGTTGGGCAAGAAGCTCGCCGCGAATCCCTCGAGCACCAACCCGTCCACCCTGGCTCTCCGCAATCGCATCAAGAAGCTCCTGTAGGAGCGGC
>CAVXCX010000006.1:0-342687 GCA_963760395.1 uncultured Gammaproteobacteria bacterium | reverse complement strand
TCGGCTTGATATTCGCGTTCAGCCTGAACAAATTTCTGGGGTCGTACTTGTTTTTGAGCTCGACGAGCCGCGGGTAGTTTGGCCCGTAGTTACCCCAGGTTTTTTGTTCGGATTCGTCGTTGAGATTGGTGTAGAAGCCCGCCATGTGCGGCTCCATCTCCTTGTAGTACTCACGAACGGCTGCGATCTTGACCTCGTTTTGAGCTGGGTCGTCGCCGATGTACATGACACCGAAGTTAAACGCGGCGCCGCGATGTGTGAAAGCGGTCGCGTCGGGAGCAACGGTCGATGTGACGCCGCCCATATGCTGGAACCATGAGCTAACCGCACCGCGGTTTGCGTACTCGACGATGATATCGATGACGTCCGGCGTGAGCTCATTGAGAAAGCCGGACTTAAGATAGTACTGCCTGCCGTGGCCGAGATACCCGTCGGCGCCTGTCTGAACGTCGTGATAGGCAAAAGGTGCCAACTCTCCGCTTTTGAGACCAGGAAACGCCAGCATCGGGGCGAGCGCCTTCTCACCGGCAGCGTGATCGCCGCACCAGGTGACGCCGACGACTGCCAGGGTTTCACCGTTTTCGCCGGCACCCGGAACGAACTGCGGCTCGACGTTCGCCTCAACGGGTAGCGTTTCGTGCAGCTCCGCATAAAACTCCAGGAAGTCCTTGTCGACCGAGTAAATCAGGTTGCCACCGTACACCATCGGATTGAAGGGGTGTAGCCGGTATACGAATTCGGTAGCTATGCCAAAGTTGCCGCCGCCACCTCGTAACCCCCAGAACAGGTCGCTGTTTTCATCTTCGCTGGCACGAACGACATCACCGGCAGCAGTCACGACGGTTGCAGCGAGCAGGTTGTCGACAGCAAGACCCATCTTGCGATCGGTACGGCCAATGCCACCGCCCAACGTAAACCCACCTGTACCCGTGTGCGAAACAATACCGGTCGTGGTCATCAAATTATGAGCAGTTGACGCTACGTCCAGGTGGCCGAGCAGCGAGCCGCCATCGGCACGCATGCTCATCGCCTGGGGATCGACGTCAACCGAGTGCATTTGTGAAAGGTCGATCATCATGCCGCCATCCGATGTTGATTTTCCCGGCAGGCTATGACCACCGCACTTCACAGACAAAAGCAGATCACGTTCGCGGCCGAAATTGACGGCGTTTACGACATCGTCCGGCGACAGGCATTGAATGATCATTGCAGGCTGCTTACTGTCGAACATGCCATTCCAAATCTGTTTCGCAGCTGCGTAGCCCTTGTCGGCTTGCAACAACACCCGCCCGTCGAGACTTCCGGCGAGTTCGGAGATCGCCGCCGACTCGATTGAAAGCTCTTCACCGCCGCTCGAAACGGCCGGAATCAGGCTACCGAGATCAGTTTTCGATCTGGACCCACAACCGGGTAATGCAGCGGCAACGGCAGCTGCAAGCGTTGCATTGCAGAATGTACGTCTAAGCATGGCTTTTCTCCCACAAGATAACTGCCATATTCGTATCGCAAGAGGAAGAATTCCACTAGTATTTTCGAAGTTGAACCTTAACGAGGTTCGTACGAGCATCGACTCATGAAAAGTATGTACGGACAGTATTGCCCTTTGTCCCTCGCAACCGAGATCCTTGGCGAGCGATGGACGAACCTCATTATTTTTGCTTTATGCGATGGCAGCCGTCGTTTCAATGAGTTGCAGCGCGCATTGCCGCGAATCTCGGCGTCAACGCTCACGCAACGACTACGATCTTTGGAAGAGTCGCAAGTCATCAGCAAACAAAAGAGCGCTAACGGTGGCGCGGTCGACTATCAACTCACTGATTCGGGCGAAGACTTCGTGCCGATAATCAAGAGTATGGCCCAGTGGGGGCAACGCTGGGCGCGCGATCTTGAAGTGGAGGACCTCGATCCGCGACATCTGATCTGGAGTGTGCATTTGCGTTTGAACCTCGAGGCAATGCCATCCGGCAGAACAACGATTCAATTTGAGTTCACCGACGTGCGTGAAATCGACCGCTACTACTGGATCGTCGTCAACGAGAGCAAGGTCGATGTGTGTCTAAAGCACCCAGGGTACGAACCGGATGTTTGCGTGGCATCCGACCTGCGTCGCTTCATAGATTCGTGGCGAGGCTTTCGTTCGTTGAAACAGGAGGTGAGATCCGGCCGAATAAAGGTTACGGGATCACCTGAAATGAGGAGTGCCTTTACGGGCTGGCTGCTGCTAAGTGGCGTCGCACACGTAGTTCGGCAGCGCAAAGGGCGCGAGCGCACACTGCAACGTCGAACACAAAAGAACCAGTAAAGCGCGAACTCAAAAGCCCCGGCGCCAACAGAGATAGAAAGGTGTCGATACGACGATTCCATCAGCAGCCGTTGGCCGAATTATCGCTCGGCCGGTAGAGGTCGCAGCCACAAGCGGCCATTGCAGATAAGCGGCCGCAGGCGTAGAATAATTGTTGCTCCTGCGTATGCGGCGCCCCAGACCCGGAGGCGACAAGCAGCAATTGTGGCCAGGGACCCAAATTTTATACAGCGTCCACACAGCGCAGGAGCCCAACCACCGCTTTCCCCATGAGCGGTCAGTCAACGGGCTGACAATTCGAAAGTCCGACCTTCCGATATCGGCCAGAAACCGACATTGTACCGGCCGCTGCGAAAATGCGTCCGGATCACATTCCATGCGACTACATTTGCTCCGGGCCTCCGGGTACATGGACTTTCGTAGGGTCAAAAATGACTTTATTCGCGGACAAAATCGCAGCACATGCCGACCAGGCTGGCTTGCTTAATACTGTGTAGTAAATGTCGAATTCCATTGGTCTCCAGTCCATCGGCGCACGTCCGAAGAAAGTGAATCCGAATCGAGTAAAAAACCGGGTTGAACCGTCAACAGATGACATGAATACGCGCGCGCTGGGCTGAGGCTCGGGAAGCGCGGCTAGACGCGCGAGCAACAGCGCAGAGCCCAATCCCTCTCCTTGTCGGTCTGGGCGGATCATGCCGAATGAAAGGTGGCAGATCGTGGCGTCCTGCGAATCTCGACAAATCCCACCGATACCAACAATTTGGTCAGCATCTTCAACGACAAGCCAAAGAAATGAATCCGAAACGATACTCCGTTTGAATTCTTCCAAATATCCTTCGGGAAACCGACCAGGCTCATTCTTTAAGTAGATATCGACGCAGGAATCGACATCGTTGGGCTTGAGTTCACGAATTATAATTGACGGGATCTTTCCGGCCGTAATGGTTGGGTCAAATCGATCATCTCGTCGGCCGAGATTCCTAAACCACTTCGCTAGTCCCATGGATCTTTACCTGTTACAAAATCCACTTTGCGACGACGATAGCATGAGCGGATCTACCTCTGCGTTGGGTCAGTAGCAGCCTCTCCGCAGTTTAGCACTCGACTGGCTGCTACCGACCACAAGCAGACGTCCAAATGTTCAAGCTGATAGGCTTGGTAGCAGGGCGAGTTCACCAACACATCAATGAGCGCATGAAAGCCATCACTTACGCAAACTACGGGTCACCCGACGTTCTACAGCTCAGAGAGGTGGAAAAGCCCATACCGAAAGACGATGAGGTTCTGATTCGGGTACAGGCGGCAGAGGCGACTAAAGCCGACGTCGAAATGCGTAGCTTTAGGTTTGCAGTGAAGTGGTTCTGGTTGCCCTTGCGGATCGCATTCGGCGTACGAAAACCAAGGAGACAAATCCTGGGTGGCTATTTTTCAGGAGAGGTTGAAGCTCTCGGAAAAGACGTCACTCAGTTTTCCACGGGAGACCAGATTTTTGGCGCAGCCGCTCTCCGGCTGGGCGCCTATGGCGAGTATGTTGCCCTGCCGGCAAGCTACGCGATCGTCGCCAAGCCCAGCAATATGAGTTTTGCAGAAGCCGCGGCGGTACCGCTCGGGGGGCTGAATGCGCTCCATTTTATGCGACTCGCAGGTATTAGGGCAGGGGACACGGTGTTGATCAATGGTGCAGGCGGTAGCATCGGAGCACACGGCGTTCAGATTGCCAAATCAATGGGCGCGGAAGTCACTGTCGTGGACAGCACGCTCAAGGAGAACCTGTTGAGGCGATTGGGAGCGGACCACTTCATTGACTATACAAAAGAGAACTTTGCGGCAATGGGTCGAACGTATGACGTCATTTTCGACATGGTCGCCGGAAGCTCCTATTCCGCTTGCATCAAGATACTCAATGAAAACGGACGCTATCTGTCAGGCAATCCCCGCCTTTCTGTCATGATTCGCTCGATGTTCACTACCCGATTTACTGACAAAACGGCCAGGTTCGCATTTGCCGGGGAGACGAAAGCGGACCTGCTCACGCTCAAGGAGATGATCGAAGACGGAAAAATCAAGTCGATCGTGGATAGAGTCTATCCAATGGAGAAGGCGTCCGACGCCCATCGACGGGTTGAGACAGAGCAGCGCCTTGGGGCGGTCGTGATTGCGATTGGTGATCGTAGCGTCAATTTACCCACCGAGTGAACTGACCTGAAGGTCTGGATACTCCGATCGGCTACACATTCGCGTTATACATGACGGAGTGAGCGAACGACCGATTGATGTCAAGAGCAGTCGCTCACAAATCCAGCGCCTGAACGGCAGCTTACAGCCACATGCAGACGCTGCTGCAATGTAACTCCAATGCGATCGGTAGTATCATTACCGCACCGCCGCAGGGCCCGCAGATGGGACTCGGCTGAAGCGGGTCGTTTAAGGAACACCTGGCGGGCTGCTTCGATACGTTAAACCCAGACCAGGAGTCACTCAATGTCCACTCGCCTTGACCTGTCCAAGCTCAGCATAATGGACGCCCTCGACCTCGCGAAGCTGATTGAGATGGAGGCGTGCCACCGCTATCAAATGTTCGCCTCCCAGTTCG
Organism: uncultured Gammaproteobacteria bacterium; assembly: GCA_963760395.1. Lineage (GTDB taxonomy): Bacteria > Pseudomonadota > Gammaproteobacteria > Steroidobacterales > Woeseiaceae > UBA1847. Next base: position 337,789 of record CAVXCX010000006.1, on the reverse strand, counting down.
GTCGTACCGGCGGCTACGATGCTGGAGCCTTCTTCGTGACCATGGCCGAGAATGAGGCTAAACATGGCCAAGAGCTGGAGGCCCGGCGCAAGGCTCTGTTCGGTGACGCCCCCGCGCGTCTGACGCTAGATGATCTGTTCGATGTAGAGGCCCCGGAGATGGGGGCGACGCGCCGCGGCATGTCCACCGTCCAGGCGTTTGAGGTCGCGCTCGTCGCTGAGAAGAAGGCCTACGACTTCTATGACATGGCCTTGCCCGGCATCACCAATCCCGAGGTCCGGGAACTGTTCACCGAGCTTCGAGACGAAGAGACTGAGCACGTCGAAATGCTGCGAGAGGCAATGACCAAACTGCCTCCGAGCGCTAGCGAGGAGGTCGAGTTCGACGTCGATGATGCCCCCTATCTTTAGGGCGAGATTCGCAGTCTATATCGCCTGTCCAACCGCCGAATAATCCGGCGCGAAGCAGACCAGAAAGAATGCGGAAAGCCCGGGATTCTGACTTCTATTAGCGGCCGGCCATCGGATCTATTACTTGGTCGTCTGCTTTGGGTCGGCAGCATTCGTTCATCAGTTTAATATCTGAACTTCTGCTATCGGCCAGAAGCGGCCGCTCATCGAGGCCTATAGTCCCCTCTCAAACGAACCCTCGCGAACTCTTTATCAAGTCATAGGCTGCGTTTATCTCGCGTGATCGTTCTTCAGCAACGGCACGCATGCTTTCGGGCAGCCCGCGAGCAGCTAACTTATCCGGATGGTTCTTGCTGATAAGTTTGCGGTAGGCACGTTTGATATCCGCTGGAGCGGCCTCCGGAGGCACACCCAATGCGACATAGGCATCGGCGAGTCGATCTTGAGGAGGCCTGCCAGACGGACCTCCTGCAGCGCCACCGGTTGCCGCTCGCAACAGCGATTCGAGCTGAGCAACGTCTCCCTCAGTCAGTCCCAGCCGGCCCGCAACACGAACCAGCATGGCGTGTTCCGCCGGGTGGAATTGTCCATCAGCGGCCACTGCCATGCACTGCAATTGCAGAAAGAGCTGAACGAGTGGCGCACGCCCGCGACTGATTGCCGCAAATCGATCCACTGCGGCATCAAGATCAAAATGCGGCTGTTTCCCTTCGCTGAATGCGGATTTGGCCAGACGGCGCTGTTCGTCAGTGAGGCGCAACATGCCGAAGATCTGCTCAACGGTATTGATCTCGTCGCGTGTGACGACGCTATCCGCTTTGCAGAGAGCACCCATTACAGCAAAGACGGATCCGATCAGCTCTGTTTGCGCAACGCGCAGCCCGCCGACCACAGTTCGCTGCAGCGCATAGCTAGCGAGATAGCCGATAATTCCACCCACAAGCAGCCCTATTGGGCCACCTGTGAGCAAACCGATGATTGCGCCGATGAATGCAAGTGTCATTCCTGAAGTCTAACAGCGCCGAAGGACTTCCCGATATGCGCAGCTAAAGAACTCGTCTTCGTGAATGAAAGACAATATCTCGCGCAGTCGTGCCCAATTGAACATTCGTTGTGGGAAAGTCGCCGTCGCTGAACAGATAATTACCTGGCTGTTTACGGCCGGAAGCGGCCAGTCGGGAATCAGAATGGCTTGTCGTTCTCAACGGCCACTGCGCATGAGGTGCGCATCGAGCGCCGCGAGTCCTTCGTCCAATCCTTTGCGCCCGAAACCAAGCCGGAAATGGTCGCTGGGCGTCGCGCAAAGTTCCGACCGGTAAATTGTGCTTGGTAGCAGCAATACGCCGCTGTCTTCCACGAGTGATCGGGTGAATTTTTCAACGCCCTCCGAACCTTTGTACTTTGGAAATGCCATGCACGAGCCGTCCGGACGACGCCAGTCGAACAATTCAGGGTAGCGCGCAAAGAACGCGTCCCACTTCGGTAGGTTCTCATCAACAATCCCGCAGTTGCGCGCGAGCAGCTTGTCGCGATGATTGAGCGCGATCTTGGTGAGTCGCTCGCTCGGGCCGGAGCTACAGATCGAAAGATAGTGCTTCATGCGCTCCATTCTGGATAGTACGTCGTGATCAGCGCAGGCGATCCAGCCAATGCGAAGGCCTGGCAAACCATAGGACTTCGACATGACGTTCAATGACAAACCGCGCTCATAAATATCGGCGACAAAGGGTAAGTGCTTTGTGCCGGTCGGACCCAGGCCGTTGAAGATCTCGTCGTGCAGGATGTAAATGCCGTGTTTGCGACACAACTCGATAAGCGCGTGGTAACGATCGACTGCGAGAATCGCGCCAGTTGGGTTGTGCGGGAAATTGATCGTGACCAGTTTGGTGTTTGGCCTGATAGCATCCGCCACGCGGTCGATGTCGAGCGACCAGTTATCGTCCGGGTCCAACGGAACGCCCGTCGCCTCGCAGATCGCTGCAGGCAGGGTCTCATGAGACTGATAATTTGGCGTTACGACAATCGCGTGACTGTTCTTGTCGAGGAGCACGGCGTTTGCCGCGAAAATACCTTCGCTGGCGCCGGCGAAACAGAGCACATCCGCAGCGCAACGCTGCTGATACGTACTAGCAATTACCTCACGAAGATCCGGTGCGCCGAAGGTTTCCGTGTAACCAAGCCACAGCCCCTCAAACTCTTCGCGCTCTTCGGGCGTCGCCATGGCCAATAGCTCTCGCATAGACATGCTCTCGGCATCCGAAGCAGTCATGTGATAACGCGCCTTAAACTCCCACTTTGAGAAGTGCGTTTCGAGCCTGAAGTCCGGCAACATCGTCAATCTAGGGCTCCTTTTTCGACCTTTGCGCGTAGTGCGCGGTCTACCATCTTGGCAATCTGAATATCCTGCACGGCGATCCCGGTTAGATCGGCCACGGTGATCTGATCATCGCTGCTGCGACCCATGTTGGGGTTTTTTATAATGCTGCCGAGCTCCTTGATGGCATTCTTCTCGATTAGTTTGCCCTTGACGGCCGCGCAACATTCACCATGGTCAACGCACTGCGACACACTGTCGGCGACAATGATATCCGCTCTTGCCAACACCTCCGCCTCGAGCTCCTGCTTGCCATGATCGTCCGAACCCATAGCGGTGATATGTGTTCCCTTACGAACCTGATCCGCACGAATTAACGGTGCGGTTGAAGGAGTCGTGGTAACTATGAGCTTGCAGCTGCCAAGCAGGTCGTCCAGCTTATCTGCCGCCTCCATCTTCAGGCCCCACTCGCGAAAATGACTGTGGGCTTGAAGTTCCTCGATCATTCGCTGCGCCTTTGCATGGTCTCTGCCCCAAACCATGCAGCTCTGGCAGTCTGTGACGTCGCGCAAGAACTCAAGTTGCAGTCTTGCCTGCACTCCGGTTCCGACGATTCCAATTCGTTGCACGTTTTTCGCCGCCAAATGCTTTGCCGCAACCGCGCCGGCGGCGGCGGTACGCATATCGGTGAGCCAGCCCTCATCCAGCAAAATACGCTTGAGCTGTCCTGTCTTCTGGCTGAAAAGCAACATCAGGCCGTCAGCAACGGGAATGTTCAGTGCGTGATTGCCGTAAAACGAAGACGCCATCTTCAGAACGTAGTAGTCGTCACCAACGATCGAACCATACTTGATATGCACATCGCCCGGCGGCGCATCGAAATGCAGAAAACCGACGGGTGGTATATTCACCTTGCCCGACGAATAGAGTGTGAATCCGGTTTCGATTTCACGTATCAATTGCGACTTATCAACCAGTCGCTTTATCTCGTCGAGCCTCAATACATGATTCACTGGTGTTAGCCCTCGTGCACAATCTTCAGGTTCGATGCTTCCCACCTCAATGCGTATGTCTGTTTCGGGTCAGTAGCAGTCTATGAAAAGTTTATCACTCGACGGGTTGCTTTCGAGCGCTTGCCAGCTGTTCATTCTCAGCCAGAGTGACAGGCAGCTTACGGCCAGAAGCGGACACCCTAAGGCTTACTCGCTTCGTTCTGCTGACCATTCATTCCGAAGGATGCCGTAAAGCACCAGGTCTTCGTAGTTGCCCCACTTGATCTTATCCTGTCGCGCTGTTCCCTCTACGATCATGCCAATTTTCTCCATCACACGTCCGGAAGTGGGATTGCGGGCAAAGTGTCGGGCGCAGATTCGGTTTAGTCCAAGAGTCATAAATCCGTAGTCAAGAACAGCAGTAGCCGCCTCTGTGCAGTAACCTCGACTCCAGAACGACTTGCCAATCCAATAACCAAGTTCACCTTTCTTGGCGCTGCCGTCAAGCGTGAGTCCTATCGCACCAATCAATTGCATTTTGTCGCGAAGCACGACCGCAAACACAACATTTGTTCCGGCCTCAAACTCTGCCTTGTGACAGGCAATCCACTCCTCCGCCATGCCGTCTTTGTACGGGTGTGGAATATTCAGCGTGGTATCAGCAATCTCACGCACTCCGGCCAATCGCTGTACATCTAAAGCGTCTGCCGCGTCAAACGGCCGCAGTGTTAAGCGTAGGGTTTCTATGGTTGGCATTGTCAGGGGTTTCGGAAGGAGTCGAGTCCATTCGAAAACAGACGAGGCATATAGCTTAGTACAAGGTTATCCGAATGTCTGTTTTGGGTCAGTAGCCGTCATCATTCGTCAGGTCACTTGACCGTCGGCTATACAGTGCTTAGCAGTCGATCGCACAGATCGGCCACTGGCGTGCACTTATGGCGGGCTAGCGCCATAGAAATACGCGAGCAGGACGAGTACAAGCAAAACAACAACGAATACGATGACTCTTAATTTGAATATTCGGTTTGGCAATTGAGTATCCTTTAGCGGCTGCTTCCAAGTGCATAGTGGTCTTTTATTCATCTTCCTGGCGACCGTCCGTTCTGGAGCAGTAGCAGCTGCTCAATATCTTAGCACCTTGCCGGCTGTTTCCGGCCAGAAGTAGACGGTGGTCTGAATGTCATTGAGTCGTAAAGACGTCTGCATAGATTCCGAGCGAAAAGAAAACAAGCATCAGACCAACTACGATTACCCAGATTTGATGAAATAGACGGTGCTCGGTCAATGAAGCAACCACGCTACCGACTATATGGATTGCCATGACCGGTCCGTACGTTGGACCGACGTCCTCCAGGTTTCCAGGCTTCAGAAAGGCGTCGATGACATCGGCAATGTAGATGAGTGTCAAGAGCACGAAAAAGCGCGGGCGTACTCTATAAAAGTAGGATTCCAGGTCCTTGTAGTCCGCCTCACGCGTGGGAACAAGCACAGCTACGGCAAGGTAGAACAACATCGCGAAAATAACCACGAAGAAGAAGACCGGAAACGTCCAGGTAGTCTGGAGCCGCCAGTCAAATTCAAACCACCAGAACCAGGGTAGCCAAAATATGAAATACCCGACCCAGGTCGAATGGACCCAATAAGCCTTCGATTCTTGCCGGTCGAGTAGTTTTGCGACGCCTCCAAGGACACGTACGACTCCTAAGCCGATAACGATGGAGATAAATACGGACAGGTACTCGAAGGTCGTCAATTACATTCCTAAGGTCGATTTACCAGTCGACATCAAATAGATTTACCACCAGTCGCATGCTATCCAGGAGATTTTCCAACGGCCGCTTCGGGTCATTTCCATACGCTCAAGATACACGAAAATCTATATTCGAGCGTCCGGAGTTGGGCGCATAGCAGACGGTCACCGCCGCCGGAAGCGGCGCCTCGTGAGCGACCGGTTTTGCGAACACCGTGAAAGGTCGAGCGGCACCTTCTGGCCGGGATCGGCCGCCAGGTATCGACTTGTTGCGACCTAACCACAGAGGTCGGGAAAGTGAAGGCGTTTGGGTGTCAGAATGAAGCCACGACGCTGGTAAACCAGTTGGCGACCGAAGCCGATTTGCGGCAAGCCGCTACTGCTGACAACACGTCCCGATGCTATCGTTTTCCTGCAGAAGCAGAGCGACTGCAAAGGAGGTTGACGATGACTAACGCAACCCGTGTTCTTGCGATTAACGGCTCCTATCGAGACGGCGGAATTACCGACCAGGCAATAGCGCTGGCGGTCCGTGCGCTTAGCGAGTCAGGCGCCGAGGTGGAGTCCGTAGCCCTCCGCGACTATCCGATTGAATTCTGTCTGAACTGTCGAGCCTGTTGCCAAACCCCTGGTGATGCGCCGGGGCAGTGCGTGCACAACGATGGCATGCAAGAACTGGTGGAGAAAATCGAGCAGGCAGACGCCTATATTCTCGCGGCGCCGACCAACTTCGGTTCGGTGACAGCAATCTTCAAACGCTTCATGGAGCGGCTTACGGTCTATGGTTATTGGCCATGGGGTGCACCAGGGCCTAAGGATCGCAAGGCGAAACTGCCGCAGAAAAAGGCGATGCTGATCTCGTCCTGCGCAGCGCCGGGGCTGATGGGCCGCTTGCTCTATCAGACGAACAAACAGCTGAAGATGACGGCGAGGCTATCGGCGCAGATTCTGTCGGCACACTTTTTACAGGATTGATTTCCAGCGACCCTGAGACTCGAATACCGAAACGGATGCGACACAAAGCCGTGGCTCTCGCAAACAAGCTCCAGTTGCAGTGATTATTCGGTCTGTATAAGGTTATGCGACGAAGGGCCACGATCTCTTAATCGCCCGAAGTCTGTCATTTCGGAAAGGTCGAATTGGAAGATAATGACCGAGAAAGTTACATACGACCCTGCTAGTCGCCTGATACGAATTCGGGTGTGGGGCGATGATCCGATTAGCGACTGGATAGTCTCGAAGCAAGAGGTCATGCAGTTGCACGAGATGCACGGCGCGAACAGGCTATTGGTGGATGTTCGCGAACAGGAGGTAGCACCTGCTCTGTTCGATATCCTCGACTTCGGCGACGCCTGGCCGACAACAATTTGGCTAGCGGTGCTGGTCGGAAAGAATACCCCGGATGACGTGGCGTTCCTTGAAACTGTTGCGACGCGTCGGCGCAAGAGTATCCGGATCTTCTTTAGCGAAGTCTGAGGCGCTGGATTGGCTAAACCAGCCGTAAAGGCAGACGCCTGGCGACCAATGACGTCCTACGCGAGGTCTACGACATTACCTACGATAGCGAACAAGCGGCTGCAGCCATTGTGCAAATGTGTGCAGGTCCGGTATCTGCTGAAGTCCACGAAGCACTCGAGATGTATCTTCTCTCCGTTCTGAACACGGAGGGTGGTGCGGCGTTGCTGCGAAAAATGCAGGGATTTCCCAAACTGGATTCTGTTTCCCTTGAGTCGTCAGAACCACCCGATTCCCGAATTAGCTGCAAGCTAGGCGATCGAAGCGTTTTGGTCTACGTTTTCGAGATGGAGGATTTGTTTTCCATCCATGTAGTCACGGAGGAACCGCAGCCCGAACAGGTTCCAACGGATCCTCGTCACCGCTGGTTCTACGAACGGTGGGAAGCGATGCTGGGAATGGACTTTGACGAGGAAGTCGGCACCTGGAGCGAGGCCGACAGGGCGGTCTACCTGGTCGCGCTTCTCGAAGCTGAAGTGATGAACGGCGGCCTGGGCCAGTACCTGACCAACACCGAAGGTCGATACCTGGACGAGACTATGGACACGCTGAAGAGCGTCGGGGCGACAGGCATCGCCCGTATTCTCGCCGAGGCCGTCGGACTCAAAGGCGCGAACGAGTCGTTTATCGATCTTTGGGACACAAAGACAGCGCAGCTCGAAAAACTGGACGGAGCGTTTCTCGAGTGCGGCGAAGATCTGGCGGGGCTGGTGGCGCAGGTCTATTCGCAAGAGCCTGAAAACGATTGAAGGTTGCGCTCAGGCGTCGTCGGCCAGCGGCCTGAATTCGTTGTTTGGGCCGGGCGTCAGGTATGCAATCTGACTTGGCTCGAGGATATCGACGCGGTGCCACATACCTTTCGGAACGATAAGGCCAGCACCCGGCATAACCTCTATGTCATCGACGGGGTCGTCCAGGAAAACGACACGGATGCGTCCTGAGATCAGGTACAGGACCTCGTCGCCGTCCGGGTGCATTTCGCCGCCGTGCGGGGAATTTTCGGACATCGTGGCGACGCCAAATGTTGCGCCGTCTACAGGAATCGGCGGATCGGGCCTGTCGGGCACCAGCGATGCCATAAAGTCATGACCAAGGCCAACAGAGTCCGCTGCAGGATTGAAACAAACGGGTTTGTTCATCGCGATTTCCGTAATCTCTTCTATAGTTCGACAATGAGTCCCTGGTCGGCGGCTACGCGTCCCTTGCAGACATCAGAATAGATGTCGGCGAGGCCCTGCAGTCCGTCGATTTTTTTCAGCGTTAACCAGCCGCGACTCTTTAGTGCGGTTTCCTGCATGAAGGTCGACGTTCTTTCGGCGAATCCGTCAGGCCCCCAGTCTTGCATCCGTCGCTGAATATGTGTCGGTGCGAAAAAGAACTCACTGCGTTCCCTGATAATACCTTCGCCTGACAGGCCTTCGTCCCAATGCGTGAGCCCGACATTGATGCAGCGAATCATATTGTCGCCGAGGAGCGAGTGCAGCCGTCCGAGTACCTCGCCGTTACCGGACATGTCGACAATGACTGAAGGGATGGTCATATCAATCGCCTCCAGTGATTCGTAAGTGAGGCTCTGCTCGTAAAGTCCGAGGCCTGTCACAAAGTCCAGGTTACGCTTGGATGTAATGGCCACAGCCGGCGGGGAGGTTGCGTCGTCATCCAGCGCATAGGCGAGGCCGATGCTGGTCTTGCTTGATGCACTCACGATAATGATCTGCTTGGCGCCATACCAGTTGTTGTCCTGAAGTACGTCCCACAGGCAAAACGACGTAATGTGCAACGGCCAAAGCAACATGCGCAGGTCGTCGTTCGCCATGTCGTAACCGGGCTCCGCTTTGACGCGGTAGTAAGTGTTGTAGCCTTGCGGAAGTTTGGCGCGGTGCTCGGCACCATCTACGAGACGCAGTGGGCTAATGTGCGTCGGTGTAATGTCGAGATGACTCGCCGGCGGGAAATAGCCGAACAGACGGTCACCGACCGGAACGTCGCTGACATTGGATTGTATGACTTCGGCAAACCCCCAGACCGGCATCATCCCCCAGCCATCGGTGTCGGAACCCGTCGGCGGAAAGAACTGCCAGTAACCCAGCTGGTCACCAGTGGCAGCATAAGAGATATTGTTCGCTGTGAACGCAAATCGCTCGACGCTTACTCGAATCTGATCGTCCGCAAGATCTCTGGCTTCGTTATTCGCGTCAGCCTCAACCACGCGATGGGTTTCAAAGTTATCCTTGCGAATCTGAAATTCGTCTGACAAGACAATTCTCCTGCTCGTTAATTTGCCTGAACTCAGGCGGATGCCGGACCAACCGGCTTGCCGAGGAAGCGGTGCACGACGACCAGTACCACTGCACCCGTGGGTAGCAGCAGATACCAGGGGAGTCCGAATCCTGCCGGTAAAACGCCAATAGTCACAGCGACGACACCGCCGATGAACGCATACGGAAGCTGTGTTCGTACGTGGTCCATGTGGTCGCAGCCGGTCGCGAGTGACGACAACACCGTCGTATCAGAAATGGGTGAGCAGTGATCAGCCCAGACAGCGCCGGTCAGCACGCAAGCGATGCAGGAATACAGGATATGCATGTGTTCTGCATCAGCGATACCGTTGGTCTGAAGTACCGCCCAACAGAGTGGAATTACCAGCGGCATCAGGATGGCCATGACGCCCCAGCTCGAACCCGAAGCAAAAGCCGTGGCGCCAGCCAGCAGGAATACAATTGCCGGCAGCGTGTACGGCGACAGCGAGCTGCCCAACACGGAGATCAGGTAGGGTGCCGTCTGCAGGTCGTTCGTAACATCAGCGATGGCCCAGGCAAGAACCAGCAAGACGAGGCCGGTCATCATGAAGCGTGCGCCGGCAAGCCAGGCATCGATGGTCTCATCCAACGTCAGCAAACGTTGCCCCAGCGACAGGGCGGCGGCCATCAGGCAGCCCAGCAGGGACGCCCACATCAACACGGCAAAAGCGTCGGCGCTGCCAATGATGTCGGTGAGGGTATCGCCTTCGCCGCTGATAAACAGACCAATGATCACGGTCAGTACCATCGTTAATGATCGGCAGTACTGCGTTTATCGCGCGGCATGGGATTGCGTCTTTGTGATAGAACTCGTCGCCGGACTTATCGGTGCTAGCCGCCGTCGTAGTACGCTTGACCTCCCCGGTGTGCCTCGCCCGGATTTCGGCTTTGTACATCGGCCCAAAATCCTTGCCCGTATAGATGACGAGAAACACGAAGAAGATCGCAAGGAACGGGTAAAAACTGTAGAGAATGGAATTCAGGAACAGTACGTAGGGCGTTTCGCTAATACCGTCGAGACCCTTGACCGCCGTATCGATGAGCCCGAGCTGAAAGCCGATCCATGTCGTGATCACCGCAACCGTTGATACCGGAGCAGCAGTCGAGTCAACGAGGTAGGCAAGTTTCTCGCGAGAGATATGCAGCCTGTCGCTCATTGGCCGCGTCGCGTTGCCAACGATCATCGTATTCGCGTAGTCGTCGAAGAAGATCGACAGCCCCAGTAATGCGACCACGCCCTGGCCGCGACGAGGCGTTCGTGCGAATGGCATGATGCGTTCCACGATGCCAACCATGCCGCCATTCCGGGATATCACGCCGACCATGCCGCCGATCAGAAACGTAAACACCATAATTGCCATGTGGTCGGGGTTGATGGCCGTATTGAGGATGTAAACGGTGACGGTCTCGAAGAAACCGATGAATGCGCCATAGCCAGTCAGGCCGTTTACGGCCCATGCACCAACGAACAGGCCTACGAACAACGCCGGTATTACCGAGCGCAGCAGGAAAGCCAGCAAAATCGCGACCAATGGCGGCAGCACCGATACGGCGGCCGGGATTGCAGTGATTTCCTGCTGCAGAACGGTCTGTCCGTTTTGCAGCACCTCGAATGACATCGTGCCGGACTCCGGCACCGATATGTTCGTCATGGCAAGGTTAGCGCCAGACCCCGCGGCGATGACTTGGCCATTCAATCGCAGCTCGGCAGGGCTTTCCGCATCGAGGCCGTTGACCGTGACGTCGAAACCGACGTCGGTCAGAAGCACCTTCGGTGCGTCGAGAGTGACATCGGCAGCGAGAGCCGCCGGTGCGAGTAAAACGAGTGACAGGCACGCTAGAATGCCCGCGAAGCTTGCGGAAGTTAGGCGTTTCAGAGTCTTCCCCTTGTTATTATTTTCAACGAACGGCTAGCGTCCGCAAATCATCATATCAGTTTGTTTCAATGATCTTGCCCTGCTGCTCGGCGCGCGTCGCAAATTCTTCCTGCCACTGCGATCGATGCGACGCCGGAGCAACCTGCACGGCCGTCACTTTGTACTCGGGGCAGTCGGTTGCCCAGTCGCCGTACTCGGTCGTCACTACGTTGGCGCCGGTTTCCGGATTGTGGAACGTCGTATAGACCACGCCAGGCTTCACGCGGGTCGTTATTTTGGCGCGTAACGTGATGTCGCCCTTGCGACTGGCGAGCGCAACCAGCTTACCGTCTTCGATACCGCGCATCTCTGCGTCACTGGGATGTATCTCCAGCAGGTCCTCGCCGTACCAGACGTTGTTGGCAGTGCGCCGGGTTTGTGCGCCGACGTTGTACTGCGACAGGATGCGGCCGGTCGTCAGCAACAACGGGAACTTGCGATTAGTGCGTTCTTCGGTCGGCACGTAGTCGGTCTCGACAAACAGCCCTTTACCGCGAACGAACTGGTCGATATGCATGACCGGTGTGCCCATCGGCGCATCGTCGTTGCAGGGCCACTGAACGCTGCCCACTTCGTCAAGAAATTTGAAGCTGACGTTGTTGAACGTCGGTGTAAGTTCGGCAATTTCGTCCATGATTTCGGCCGCATTGTTGTAGTTCATCGGGTAGCCCAGTGCCTGCGCGAGCTCCTGGGTAATGCGCCATTCGTCTTTGCCTTGCTGCGCCGGCATCACGGGACGCACTCGGTTGATGCGGCGTTCGGCATTGATGAACGTGCCGTCCTTCTCAAGGAATGACGTGCCTGGCAGGAATACATGAGCAAATTTTGCGGTCTCGTTCAGGAATAAGTCCTGCACGACGATGCACTCCATGTTGCTGAGTGCGGCTTCAACGTGGTGCGTATCCGGGTCGGACTGCGCGACGTCCTCGCCCTGGATGTACATGCCCTTGAATTCGCCGGCGCAAGCCGCGTCAAACATGTTCGGGATACGGAAGCCCGGCTCGGGGTCGATTGTGACACCCCAATGCTTTTCAAACTGACCCCGCACGTCATCGTTGCCGACGGGTCGATACCCCGGCAACTCGTGAGGGAATGAGCCCATGTCGCACGAGCCCTGCACATTATTCTGACCGCGCAACGGATTTACACCGACGCCGGAGCGACCCAGGTTGCCTGTGGCCATCGCCAGGTTCGCCATTCCCATGACCATTGTCGAGCCCTGGCTGTGTTCTGTTACGCCAAGTCCGTAGTAGATCGCACCGTTTTTTGCGCCTCCATAGAGTCGCGCCGCTGCGCGGATCGTCTCGGCATCGACGCCCGAGCTTTTCGCCACTTCTTCAGGCGAGTTCTCAGGTTTGAGAATCATGGTTTTCCATGATTCGTAAGAATCAATATCGCAACGCTCGCGCACGTATTCTTCGGCAACCATGCCTTCGCTAACAATGACATGGGCCAGCGCGTTAACGACCGGGACGTTTGTGCCCGGTAGCAAAGGCAGGTGATACGAGGCTTCGATGTGTGGTGAGCGCACCAGGCCGATTTCGCGCGGGTCGATAACGATAAGCTTTGCACCCTCGCGCAGTCGCCGCTTCATCTGCGATGCAAACACCGGATGCGCCACGGTCGGATTGGCGCCGATGACCATAATGACGTCGGCGTCCATGACGCTATCGAACGGCTGCGTTCCGGCCGACGTTCCGAGTGTCGTATTCAGCCCGTAGCCGGTCGGCGAGTGACAAACCCGTGCGCAGGTGTCCACGTTGTTATTGCCGAAACCCGCACGCACCAGTTTTTGTACGACGAAGACTTCTTCATTGGTGCAGCGAGATGAGGTTATGCCGCCGACCGATTTGCGGCCATACTGTTTTTGAATGCCCTTCAATCGAGCGGCTGCATAAGCAATTGCTTCTTCCCAGCCGACCTCGCGCCATGGGTCGCTGGTGTTGTCGCGAATCATCGGGCTCATAACGCGGTCGCGATGCGACGCGTAGCCCCAGGCGAAACGACCTTTCACACAGCTATGACCATGGTTGGCCTGACCGTCCTTATAAGGTGTCATGCGCACCACCTGGTCGCCCTTCATCTCTGCCTGGAACGAACAGCCAACACCGCAGTAGGCGCAGGTTGTTACGACCGCATGGTCGGGTTGGCCATGATCAACGATGCTTTTTTCCATTAGCGTCGCAGTCGGGCAGGCCTGCACACAAGCGCCGCAGGAAACACATTCGGAGTCGAGAAAACTCTCGCCGATGCCGGCGGAAACTTTTGAGTCGAAACCGCGCCCTTCGATTGTCAGCGCAAACGTCCCCTGGACTTCGTCGCAGGCGCGCACGCATCGAGAGCAGACAATGCACTTCGATGCATCGAACTGGAAATAGGGGTTGCTGGTATCGACGTCGGCTTGCAGGTGGTTCTCGCCGTCGAAGCCGTAGCGAACGTCACGCAGGCCGACCGCGCCGGCCATGTCCTGTAGCTCGCAGTCGCCATTGGCGGAGCAGGTCAGACAATCCAGCGGATGATCTGAAATATAGAGTTCCATTACATTGCGGCGAATTGTCGAGAGCGCTTCAGTCTGCGTGCGGATTTTCATGCCAGCCTCAACCGGCGTCGTGCAGGAGGCGGGGTAGCCTTTGCGCCCTTCGATTTCTACGAGACATAGCCGGCAGGAGCCGAACGGTTTCAGCATGTCGGTCGCACAAAGTTTCGGTATATCGACGCCTGACTCGCGTGCCGCGCGCAGGATGCTGGAGCCTGCTTTGACCGTCGCCGGCAGGCCGTCGATTTCGACTTTAACCGTTTCCGCGCTGCTGCTCGCAGGTGTTCCCAGGTCAGATTGTCTGGTCTTGTTCATCGATCATCTCCGGATGATGCGAAGTCTTCTGCGAAGTGCTTCAGCACGCTCCTGACAGGATAGGGCGTCATGCCGCCCATCGCACAAAGGGAGGCGGCCTCCATCGTGTCACACAGCTCGACCAGTAAATCATAATTTTGGTCCCGATTTTCACCGGCAATAATCCGGTCGATGACCTCGACGCCGCGCGTGGAGCCTATTCTACAAGGGGTGCACTTGCCGCAGGACTCAATCGCACAAAATTCCATCGCAAAGCGTGCCTGCTGCGCCATATCGGCCGTGTCATCAAAAACAACAATACCGCCATGGCCGATCATTGCACCGATTTCGACAAAGGCCTCGTAGTCGAGCGTTATGTCGAGCTGTCCCGCGGTCAGGTAGGCACCCAGCGGGCCACCCACCTGCACGGCTTTTACCGGCCGGCCGCTGGCCGTACCGCCGCCCCAATCTTCGATCAGTTCTCGTAGCGTGACGCCGAAGGATTTCTCGACAAGGCCACCGCGCTTGATGTTGCCGGCGAGTTGAAAAGCAAGCGTACCTTTGGAGCGATTTACGCCCATACCGGCGTACCGTTCGCCACCCAGATTGACGATGTTGCCAACTGAGGCCAGTGTCACGACGTTGTTCACCACCGTCGGCTTGCCGAACAGACCTTCATGCGCCGGCAACGGCGGCTTGTAGCGCACGATGCCCTTCTTACCTTCGAGACTCTCGAGCATCGCGGTTTCCTCACCGCATACGTACGAGCCGCCGCCAAGATGCAGCTCGATGTCAAAGTCAAAACCGCTGCCTTGAATGTTCTCGCCGAGCCAACCGCCTTCGCGGGCGATATCGAGTGCTCGCGACAGTATCGATAGTGTCAACGGGTATTCCGAGCGCAGATAGATGTAGCCTTTGCTTGCACCAACGGCAAATCCGGCGATGGCCATGCTTTCGATCAGGCCAAGCGGATCGCCCTCCATCAGCATGCGGTCGGAAAACGTGCCGCTGTCACCTTCATCCGCATTGCAGGCAATGTACTTCTGATCGGCATCGGTATCGGCGACGGTGCGCCACTTGATGCCCGTTGGGAAACCGGCGCCACCACGGCCGCGCAGCCCCGATGCCGTTACGGCGTCAATAACGGCCTCAGCCCCATCGGCGAAGGCTTTCTCGAGCGCCTTGAAGCCGTGGTGCTCGCGAAAATCGTCGAGCGAAAGCGGGTTGGTAAGACCGCAGCGCCAGAAAGTCCAGCGATCCTGTTTGATCAGGTAGTCGATCTCCATGATCGGGCCGAGGCGACGCTCATGTTCGCCGCCGGACACGAGGCCGGCCGAGAACAGACCAGCCACATCGGCGGCTGCGACGTTGCCGTAAGCTATTCGTGCGCCGTCGACCTCGACTTCAACGAGCGGCTCGAGCCAGGTTGCACCCCAGGAGCCATTGCGGATCAATTCGACAGGCGTACCGGTTCGCTTGGCTTCGCGCGCAATCTCAAGGGCGACCTCGTCCGCACCGACGGAGACAGCCGATGTCTCTCGTGGAACATAGATTCGGGTGGCATCCATCAGCGGGCTTCCTTGATTGTGGCGACCAGTTCATCAAGGCGCTCGTGAGTAACGCGTCCGTGCGTCTTGCCGTCGACCATCACGGCCGGCGCGCAGGCACAGTTGCCAAGGCAATAAACGGGCTCAAGCGTGACCTCATCAGAGGTTTCGTGCATATCGGCACCCAGCGAGGCGCGCGCGTGGTCAGTCAGCTCTCGACTACCCATCGCCTGGCAGGCTTCGGCCTGGCAAATCTTCACGATGTGTTTGCCCGGCGCTTCAGTTCGAAAGTCGTGGTAGTAGTTGACCACGCCGTGGACGTCCGCACGAGAAAGGTTCAGCTCGCCGGCAAGTTGCCGGATCGTGTCTTCGGGTATCCAGCCGTGCCGCATTACAATGGTCTGCAAAATCTGCACAAGCATCTCGGCCCTGGCGCCGAATTCGCGAACAATTCCGCTCGTCGCTTGTTTGTCGATGTGTGGTCTTGCCATCAGCTTATTCGTTCCTCGGCAGCGTAGATGTTGAACGTGTCATCACGAAGAAAACCCACCAGCGTTACATTGAACTCTCGTGCGAGATCTACTGCAAGGCTGGATGGCGCGCTGATGGCGGCAAGCAGCGGCATGCCTGCTATGAGCGCTTTCTGCATCAATTCGAAGCTGGCCCTCCCGGAGACGAGCAAACCAAGTTCATTCGCGGGCAATTGCCCCTCCGATAGCAGCGTGCCGACCACCTTGTCGACGGCATTATGACGCCCGACGTCCTCGTGCGAGACGATAATGTCTCCCGCCACATTGAAAGCCGCCGCTGCATGCAGTCCACCGGTCTCATCAAAGACCTTCTGTGCGGCGCGCAGCTTGTCAGGAAGTCCCGCGAGCATTGCCCGATCGAAGCGCGTGCCGTCGAGGGGGCGCGAGCTGGCGCCGGACACGCGCAGCGCATCAAGCGACGTCTTGCCACAAACGCCGCAGCTGGAGGTCGTATAGAAGTGTCGCTGCAGGCGATCGAGATCTACGCTGATACCAGACTCGAGTTCGACACGGATTACGTTGGTATTGCCGCTGTCCGGCGCCGGCGAGCCGCAGGGTTTGACCAACGCGATATCGGACGGGTCGCGAATAATTGACTCGGTGAAAAGAAAACCCGTGGCTAGCTCGGCATCGTTGCCCGGTGTACGCATCGTGATCGAGATACTGGTTTCAGCGCGGCCCTCGGGGAGCTCGTAACCAAGTCGGATTTCCAGCGGCTCCTCTACGGCTACGCGGTCGTCCCGCAATTGCCGTGATGAGCCGCGAACGACACTGATTGTGACTGGCTGACTGTTGCTCGTCATTCGGCACTGCTGTCCGGCCTGTGGAGGGGCAGTATATCGCAGCGCTGCGGGTTGCACGCCGAAATGAGAATCGTTCTCAAAAGACCATGGAAATCATGCGCCTATCCTGTTTTGCCGCCGTTCAGTTTGATGCTCTAGAATGCGCCCCTGGTTACCCGATGGGTATAGAATAGATGCCGCCGGAGGTGCCGGCGCAAAAACGAATTTTAAGGAGATTCCTTTGAGCAAGATCGCACGACGCAAATTTATGCAACTGTCAGCTGCCGCCGCCGCTGGATATTTTGTTCAGGCCGGCCGCGAGGTTCACGCTGGCGACCTACCGCATTTGTCGGCTGATGACCCCATGGCCGCCGCCATGAAATACACGGACGATGCGTCCACGGTTGATCCTTCGGCACGCAACAATCCAGCAGCGGATCAAAGCTGCGCGAACTGTGCGCTGGTGCAGGGCAATGATGGCGACGCCTGGCGTCCGTGCCAGATCTTCCCTGGCAAAGCGGTTGCCGCCGCCGGCTGGTGTTCGGTCTGGGCGCCTAAAGCCTGATCCGGTCCGGAATATGCTGACAGAGAACGCCGGCTATCGAGCCGGCGTTTTCATTTGTACAATGCAGAAATTGTCGGCAGCGTGTTTGCCAGAAAAGCACTGATGGAGACCAACCTTGTTTGAAACACTGCAGCCCGCCAAAGCCGACGCCATTCTTGGCCTGATTACCGAACACAACAACGACCCCCGCGCGCGAAAGGTCGACCTTGGTGTCGGCGTATTTCGCACGGCCGAAGGCGAGACACCGGTTCTCGACGTCGTCAAGGCCGCCGAGCAACGTCTCGTCGATACCCAGATCAGCAAAGCCTATATAGGCACGGCGGGAGACCCGACCTTCAACGCCGCGATGCAGGAGCTGACATTTGCGGACTCGGTCGATCCTGATCGGTTGATGACAATACAGGCGCCAGGCGGTTCCGGCTCACTGCGCGTGGCGGCCAGCCTGATTCTAAGGGCCCGTCCGGACGCGGCGGTCTGGGCCAGTGAGCCGACCTGGGCCAATCACATTCCATTACTCGGTGGCGCTGGCCTGACGCTCAAGTCCTATCCCTATTACGACACCCGGAAACACGTTATCAACATTGAGCAGATGCTTGATGCGCTGAGCCGTATTCCGGCTGGTGACCTGGTGTTGCTGCACGCCTGCTGCCACAACCCTTCCGGCCTGGACCCGTCTGAAGAAGAGTGGCGGGCGATCGCCGATGTCATCGTCGAACGCGAACTGACACCGTTTGTAGATATGGCCTACCAGGGCTTCGCAAAGAGCCTCGCGGCAGATGCGTTTGCGGTCAGACACCTGGCTGGCATCGTTCCCGAGATGATTGTCTCGAACTCATGTTCGAAGAATTTTGGTCTGTACCGCGATCGTGTCGGGCACGTTGTCAGTGCTGTCTGCCGACAGCAAGACACGGGATATTGTCTATAGCCAGGTGAATAACGTTGTCAGAACGATTTATTCGGTACCGCCGGATCATGGTGCCGTAGTCGTCAGTCTGATTCTTAACGATCCTGAACTGAAAGCCGCCTGGCGGCTGGAGCTCGCAGCGATGCGCGCTCGCTTGCGCGAGATGCGTGTACTGCTCTGCGATGCGCTAAAGGAAAGGGCGCCGGACCATGACTTTTCTCATCTGGTACGCGCGACCGGCATGTTTTGTTTCCTCGGCGTCAACGCGGAACAGGTCGCGCGGTTGAAGAAAGAGTTCGGCGTATACATGGTTGACTCGAGTCGCATCAATATCGCCGGTATTACGGCCGGCAATGTGAATTATCTCGCGGACTCGATTGCGGCGGTGCTTTAGTTCGTCTTCCTGGTCCAGTCCAGTCGGCTTCCGGCGCCAATCTTGTAGCGTCGGGCGGCGCCGGCGTTAAGCTCGAGAACAAACGTTACCGGCTCTATTGAACTCAGAGATTTCAGCGACAGCGGCTGGGCATCGTGAATAACTGATGAGACGGTGCCGTCACGACGGGCGAAGACGATATCGAGCGGGATATAGGTGTTCTTCATCCACATTGAGTGTAGCGTCTCATCGTCGTAGACGAACAGCATGCCGGTCTTTTCCGGCAGCGCACGAACGAACATGAGTCCGCGTCGTTGCTGCTCGAAACTCGTTGCAAGGTAGATATCAAATGCATGGGAGCTACCATCGCTAGCCAGGATGGTGAGTTCGTCCCGTTCGAAGAATTCGTCGATGCTTGCTAGCTGTGACGCTCTCGCCTCTGGCTGCGGACTGCAGCCGCCGGCGAGTAATGTGGCGCAGACGAATAACGACAGCAGCGGCCGGCTCATTTTGCGCTCCAGTCGACAACACCGCGGAACGTCATTTCGGGGATCGAGATCGCGGCATCACCGTTGATTTCTCCGAGCGGTGAAACGCAGTAGAGGGTGCCGTCGATAGTGTATTTGTGGTCGCTTTCTGCGATCGGTTCCTGGGCGTCGATGTCCGACCAGCAGAAATCTGCTGTCGGCGTGCTGAAGAAGCGACCGCTACCTTCTACGGTCAGCGTGACCACGGCAGGCGTTTCTGTGCTGGTCTCGCCTCGTTGCAGCTCGGGTAGTGCCAGGATAATTGCGAGCTGACTGCCGGCCGCTTCGCCGATAAAGCGCAAGCGCACGCCCTTGCCATCGGGCCGCAGCATGCTCTCGCAGCGCAGGTCCTCCGGGGACCAGGCGATCTGCCGCTCTATGGCGCCGAACAGCGTCGTCCTGAGGTAGGCACCGTTGCCACAGCCGGGCGCCGCGGTGATTTCGGGTTCGGCGCTCTTCGCTGGCGTTTCCGCCGCTTTTTCGCAGCCGCCGAGCAGGGCCAGCAGCGCCATGCTGACGACCGAAAGGTGGCCCGTGCGAGCGGTCTTTTTGGTGCCTGGGTGCAATGTATCGCCTTCGCAGCTGTCGGAAGAGGGGTCAATAGTACTGAATCGGGCACAATTGTGAGTAAAAAAACGCGCGACCATTTGGCGTTATCAGGCATCGCAACTAGAATGTCACGCCGCCTAACAGATCGGAGTAGTTAATGACCGTTGCAGAACAGTTTCAGAAGCTCGAAGCACATGCGAGTAGGCTGATTATCGGTCAGGCTCACCTGATCAACCGGATGTTGATTGCGTTGCTGTGTGACGGGCATCTGCTGGTTGAGGGTGCGCCGGGCCTGGCCAAGACTCGTGCGATCAAGGTCTTGTCCGAAAGTATCGAAGGCGATTTCCACCGCCTGCAGTTCACGCCGGACCTGCTACCGGCCGACTTGACCGGTACCGATATCTACCGACCGCAGGAAGGAACCTTCGAATTCCGCAAGGGCCCGTTGTTCCACAATCTTATCCTCGCGGATGAAATTAATCGCGCGCCCGCGAAAGTGCAGTCGGCGCTGCTGGAAGCGATGGAAGAGCGGCAAATTTCCGTCGGCGCCAAGAGCTACCCGCTGGACGACCTCTTCATGGTGATGGCGACACAGAACCCGATCGAGCAGGAGGGCACGTATCCCTTGCCCGAAGCGCAGCTCGATCGCTTCCTGCTGCACGTACAGGTCGGTTATCCAACGATTGAAGACGAAAGGCGCATTCTTGTTCTGAATCGCGACGAGGCGAAGCAGGGCGAGCGCGACCCGTTTCAACCGCCCGAGCTACTGGCGAAAGCGTCGGTCATGCAGGCGCGCCAGGAAATTCTGGGCCTGCACCTGGCGCCCGAGCTTGAGGAATACATCGTCAATGTCGTCGTCGCCACTCGGAATCCGGGCGGCGTCGATGAGGCACTGGACGGACAGGTCCTTTACGGTGCCAGCCCGCGCGCGAGTATGGGCATCGATCGTGCGGCGCGTGCCCACGCGTGGCTGGCCGGCCGCGATTTCGTCGGTCCGGAAGATATCCAGGCGGTCGCGCCGGACGTCTTGCGTCATCGTCTGGTCCTGAGTTTTGAGGCCGAAGCGGATGGCGTCGATGCGGATTCTATTATCAAAGGCGTGCTGGACGGTGTCGGAGTGCCGTAGTGGCTCGGGTTGACCACATACCTGAAGATGCCTCACCGGTAAGCGTTACGCAGGCCGGGCTGATCCGACTGAGCGGACCCGCCAGGGCTATTGCGCTCGACGTACTGCGCGTCAAATCGTTGCAAACTGGCGCCTACGTCTCGCATTTTCGCGGCCGTGGTATGGAGTTTGACGAGTCGCGGCCGTACCAGCCCGGCGACGATCCGCGCAGTATCGACTGGCGCGTCACGGCGCGCAGCACGACTGCCTACACGAAGTTGTTTCGTGAAGAACGCGAACGCCCCGTACTGGTTGTCGTGGATCTGCGCTCGACCATGCATTTCGCAACGCAGGGATGTTTCAAGTCGGTTAACGCGAGTCGTGCTGCAGCTTTGCTCGCCTGGGCGGCGCACCATCGGGGCGACCGGCTGGGCGGAATTATCTTTGGCGATACGACGCACCGTGAGCTCAAACCGAGACTCGGTCGGCAGGCAGCTCTGCGTTTCGTCCACCAATTGGTCGGCCACCGCGACTGGCAGCAAGATGGCGCCCCGGCAAAGGACGGCGCCGAGCCCTTTACGCAGGCAATGTCGTCTCTGCGGCGAGTAACCAGACCCGGCAGCCTGGTGGTTGTCATCAGTGACTTCGCCGGATTCACGAGGAGTGCACAGTCGTACCTTTCAAGCGTGGCGCGACACAATGAAGTCCTCGCTGTGTTCCTGAACGATCCGCTCGAACAGGAGCTGCCGCCACCGGGACGTTATCGGCTCGTCTCGCCGGATGATGAGCTTGCGATCGATACCTACTCGGCCGGCGCGCGCCGCGATTATCACAGTGCGTTTGAGCAGCGGCAGACCGAGCTCGAAACATTTTGCCAGCGTTACGGCATACACCTGATGCCAATGTCGACGGACGACGATCCGGTCAGCACGCTGCAGCAGGCACTGGGCCGGAGGGCGCGCTGACGATGGATGAAACGCAGCTTCCGCTAAGAGATTTGCACTTGCCGGATGCGATCGGCTGGTGGCCGCTTGCGCCAGGCTGGTGGTTCCTATTGTTGCTGGCCGCTGGTGCACTGACGTATTTGCTATTGCGGGCTTTCCGGGCGTGGCAAAAAAATGCGCCGCGTCGCTTCGCCTTGGCAGAACTTGCACGCTACGAGAAAGAGTACCTGCAGCACCGCGACCCTGTGACGCTTGGCAAGCAGCTTTCTGAACTGTTGCGACGCGGCATGCTTGCCTACGCGTCGCGAGGTGAGATCGCGGGCCTGACCGGGGACGCCTGGCTGATCTGGCTGGATAATGGCATGCCACTGCCGTATTTCCATACGCAGGGCGGCAAGAGCCTGCTGGAGCTTCCCTACCGTAATCCGAACAGCGATTTTTCGGATGTCGACATCGATGCGATGCTGTCCGCGGTTCGCATGCGCCTGAGCGTGCCGTTGCGGGGGGCAGTCTGATGTGGTCGCTCGCCTGGCCCTGGGCGCTGCTTGCATTGCCACTGCCGTGGATCCTGCGCGCACTGATGCCGCAGGCGCACGGTTTGTCGCAGGCTGGACTTCGAGTGCCAACGCTGAACAGCTTTGAAACACTTAAGAGATCGCTCGGATACGGAGCAGCTTCTCAACTGGCGTTTCTGGGTCGCCGTGCTTGCCTGGCTGCTACTGGTGCTCGCGGCAGCCCGGCCCGAGCGTATCGGTGACGAACTCGATGTACCGGTTTCGGGCCGCAACCTGATGCTCGCTGTCGATTTGTCGGGCAGCATGGATCAGAAAGACTTCGAGCTTGGTAATCGCCGAGTTGATCGGCTGACAGCGACCAAGGCGGTTGCCAGCGATTTCATCGCAAGGCGCGAGGGTGATCGCATAGGCCTCATTCTATTTGGCGAACGTGCCTACTTGCAGGTGCCGCTAACGCTGGATCGTGAAACGGTGAACGTCCTGCTCATGGAGGCGTTCATAGGTCTGGCTGGTGAGAAGACCGCGATAGGAGACGCCATCACATTGGCCGTGCGTCGCGTGCACGAGCAACCCGAAGAGGCGGGAGACCAGGTACTGGTGTTGCTCACCGATGGCGCCAACACGGCGGGCGAAGTGGAACCTGTCAAAGCGGCCGAGCTGGCGCAGCAGGTTGGGCTGCGCATTTATACGATCGGCATCGGCGCGGAGCAGCTCGAAGTCGCCTCACTCATTGGCGGTCGCCGCCGCATCAACCCATCGGCGGACCTCGATGAGGCAACGCTGACCCAGATAGCCGATTTGACGGGTGGCCGTTATTTCAGGGCGACGGATACGGCGAGCTTGCAGGACATTTATCGGCTGGTCGACGAACTCGAACCCGTGGAAGAGCCGGAGTCCGGTTTCCGGCCGATCAAGTCTCTGTTTTTCTGGCCGCTGGGTGGTGCGTTCGCGCTGGTAACTCTGATGTGCGCGATCAGTCTGCTGCAACTTCTTGTGCGCCGACGCTCAGCGGGGGTACGTAGCAATGCTGGCTGAATTCCATTGGCTACGTCCGGCCTGGCTGCTGGCAGTGCCGCTGGTCATCTTCTTCGCCGCTATGCTGGGTCGGGGACGGCTCGGCTCCGGCAATTGGCGCGACGTTATCGACCCGGCCCTGATGCCTTACGTGTTGTCGCGTGCGCCAGGCCGCGGCACGGATTATCGCTGGTGGCTGCTAGGGCTGGGTGGCGTGCTTGCCGCCGTGGCGCTTGCGGGCCCGGCCTGGGAACGCATTGAGCAACCGGTTTTTCGTGCGGAACAGGCGCTGGTAGTCGCGCTGGATCTGTCGCGCTCGATGGATGCACAAGATATTTCGCCCAGTCGGCTCGCGCGGGCGCGGCTCAAGATTCTCGACATACTGGAGCGACGCAAGAGCGGGCAAACGGCGCTCGTCGTGTATACGGCGAATGCCTTCACCGTGACGCCGCTCACGACGGATACCGACACGGTTGCGGCGCTCGTCAACAGCCTGAGCACGGATATCATGCCAAGCCGAGGCAGCTATCCGGAGGTTGCAATCAACAAGGGCGCGCAGCTGCTGGAGCAGGCGGGCGTCGCTTACGGCGAGGTCTTGCTGATCACGGACGGTGGCACGTCGGCGGCTGCGGAAAAGGCAGCGCGGAAGTTGAAGGGGGCTGGTTACTCACTGTCGGTACTTGGCGTTGGAACGAGTGACGGCGCGCCCATTCCGCGAGCATCTGGCGGGTTCGTCACCGACAATCGAGGCCAGATCGCGGTGCCGAGACTGGAAGAAACGGGCCTGAGGAAACTGTCCGTAGCCGGTGGCGGTCGTTTCGCTGTGTTGTCCACCGACAATCGCGATCTGGACATACTTTTGTCCGGTGAGCTGTCTTCAGCCGGGCGGTCCGCTAGCGACGAGTCTCTGGCCACTGATCAGTGGCGCGAAGAGGGGCCCTGGCTGCTGTTATTACTACTTCCTGTAGCGGCGCTCGCGTTTCGGCGCGGCTGGGTCCTCGTGCTGCTGGTGGTCGTGCTGCCGCTACCCGAGGTTGCACAGGCGTCGCTCTGGGATGACCTTTGGAAGAACAAGAATCAGCAGGCGCGTGAGCAGCTCGAAGACGGCAAGCCGGAGGAGGCTGCTGCGCTATTCGAGGACTCGGAATGGCGTGCGGTCGCACGCTATCGTGCAAAAGACTATGCGGGCAGTTCGGCCGAGTTTGCGGAACGTGGCGACGCGCGCAATCTCTACAATCTCGGCAACGCGATGGCATTTCAGGGAGAGCTGGATGCTGCAATTGACGCCTATGAACAGGTCCTGGAAATACGGCCGGAGGACGAGGACGCGGCGTACAACCTCGAGCTCGTCAGGAGCCTGAAAGATCAGCAGGAACAGCAACAGCAGGAGAATCAGGGCGACGATCAGCAGTCGACAGAGAATCCGGGCGGTGAGGGTGAACAGTCCGAGTCCGAAAGCCAGCCGGACCAGGAGGGCTCGGAAGGCGCGTCGCAGTCGGAGAATGAGTCCGAAGATGGCGACGCACCACAGCGCGGTGACGAAGAAATGAGCGACGAAGACCTCGAGGCGCTACAGCAGGAATTACAGCGTGCCGCAGAGGAAGCCCAAGACGGCGAGCAGCCACAACAGCTGTCTGAGGCAGAGCTCGCCGAGCTGCGTCAGCAGCAGGAGCAACAGCAGGCGATGGAGCAGTGGTTGCGACGCATTCCCGATGATCCGGGCGGTTTGCTGAGGCGCAAGTTTCGACACCAATATCAACGTTCGGGCAAAGACCAGGATGGCAACGACGTCTGGCCTGATGACGAGGTACAACCGTGGTAATAAGAATGAACGAGTGGCTGCGAGGAATCGCCCTGGGTTTGCTGATCATCGCGATCGGCACGTCAACCGCATCGGCTGCTGTTCGCGCAAAGGTTGACCGACCGTCCGTCGACCTGAACGAGTCATTCATGCTCGAGGTCACGGTCGATACCAACACTGACCTGGAGCCCGACCTGACGGTGCTGGAAGAGGCCTTTTATCTTGGGCAGGTAAGCCAGCTCAGCAATACGTCGATTTTCAACGGCGAAATCAGGCGCAGTCGTACCTGGACGATTGCGTTGATGCCGAAGAGTACGGGTGCGCAGGAAATTCCGCCTATCAGTATTGGCAATGAGCAGAGCGCGCCGGTACGCATCGTCGTTAACAAGCCATCTGACGCGCCGCCAGGAGAGGCGGATGTGTTCGTTTCCAGTGAGGTCGACCAGTCGGAGGCCTACGTACAGGCGCAGATTCTCTATCGTATAAAAGTGTATCGCGCTGTTGCCACGCGGCAGCCTGCACTACGGGAGCCCACCATCAGTGGCGCTGAAGTGCTGGTCGAGCTGGCAGGCGATGAGCGCAGCTACGAGTCCATACTGAATGGCAAGGCGTATAACGTCGTTGAGCGTGTCATCGCTATTTACCCCCAGGAAAGCGGCGAGATCTCGATTTCGCCGGCACGATTTGAAGCGCGCGTATTGCGAGACGGCCGCATAACGGGGCGGAAGGTTTTCCAGTCCGATGCCCATACCGTCAAAGTCATACCGATTCCTGCGCCGCCTGCCGAATTTCCCAATGCGATCTGGTTGCCGGCACGTGACGTGCAGCTTAGTGAGGAGTGGTCGCGCGAACCGGACCGTATCAATGCCGGTGAGCCGGTGACGCGGCGCGTTACTGTTTCCGCGCTGGGGCAGATTGAAACCCAGATACCCGCGATCGATCCTCCCGAAATCGCCGGCCTGAATATCTACGAGGACAAACCAGAGCTCAGTCGTCGTATCGAAGCGGATGGAATTCGCGGTATTCGCAAGGATCAGTACGCAATGATCGGCGTTAGCGGCGGCGCTATTGATTTGCCCGAACTGCAGGTGCCCTGGTGGGATATCGACGCCGGCGAGTGGCGCGTTGCGAAACTTCCCGCCCGTACGATTACGGTAAAAGCGGATGCGGCGCCGCCACCGGTTCAGACCGCCACAGCAACTGCGCCACCGGCAGGTGCCGTTACACAGGCACCGGAACTCAAGCTGGTGCCCGATAGTTTCTGGCAGCGTGCAAGCCAGCTGTTAGCTGCAGCGTGGCTGCTCACGATTTTTGCCTGGTGGTGGTCGTCTCGTGATCGCGAGCGAGCGCCTCGTGAGCCGGAGCCGCTGCCCCGTTTCAAACAGCAGGCAAAATTGGCGAAAGCCGCTCGTAAAGCCGCCTTGGCTGGCGATGACGCGGCGCTGCGTTCCGCTCTGCTGGAGTGGGGGCGACTGCAATGGCCCGAGGATGCACCACGCAGCGTCGGTGCGCTGGCGACGCGGGTGGCTGCTCCGCTCTCCGACGAACTTGGCCGATTGTCCAGGGCGAGCTACGGTCCCGGCAGCAACAACTGGGATCGTGATGCGCTGGCGAGAGCGCTCAGATCCATTGTGATCCGGAGCGACGATGCTGACTCAGGCCGCCAGGATTTGTTGCCGCCGTTAATGCCGCCCGCCGTTTAGGCCGATATCCGCAGGTCTTGCATAAGAACGGCGCTGCTTCAGGGTATGCTGTACTCCGCGACTCGCTGCATAAGCGAACCGGTCATCTTTGAGGAGCGGGCATTGAGCGAAGACAACAAGAACAAAGCTGATGTGGGCGTGTATATAGCGCTGGGGGTGGGAGTTGGAGTCGCGCTGGGCGCCGCTTTCGGTGCGGCATTTGGCAATGTCGCGCTGGGCGCTGCTTTTGGCACGGCGCTCGGGGCGGGTTTCGGTGTTGCGCTATGGGCGGCTAACGGCGGCAACGCCTAGATCCGGCGAAACTCCTGCAATTAACTCAGGGATCGACGGCGAGAGCCGTCGTTTCGTCATCGCAGACCAGACACATATTCGTAGTTTTCTCGTAACGCCGGGTTTTCGGGTCCGCTTTGCAGGGCCATCTCGAAATACTGAATGGCCTCTTCGACCTGGTCACGCTCAAGGGCAATCACGGCAAATCCCCACAGCGCCAGCTGGTTGCCTTGGGAAGCCCGGACTCGAAATCATCAAAGATGCCCGCTTCGACTTTCACAGCGCTGACAGGCGGTCCGAGTGCAGCTCGCTCCCGAGCCTGCCCGATTTGTGCCTGCAGCGCCGCCACGCCAAGGCCTGTAGCCCGTTCCATTAGTTTCGCGCGTGCGGTTTCGGACGCGTCGTCAGCAACCAGTCCGGCGTCGACGAACGACTGGTGATGCGAATTCAGCAGGAAGGAGAAAGCGTTGCGACCGTCTGCATCGAGAATGAACAGGTGCACGCCGAAGATAGTCTGATCGTTGACGGGCAACAGGAATTCCATAAACAGGTGGTACGGTGCATTCGTCCGCCAATTCTTCAGCCTCTCGCCGATACGCTGCATGTCACTCTCGAAGATTTCCCACTGCGAGGAGCCTCGGAGCGCTCCCAGGTCGACCCGGTTCGGCGCGGTCCTTACCGTTAGCAAACCACCTTCATTCAGCAAGGCAAGAATTTGCTTTTGCGATGCGAACGAGGCGGCTGTCCGGCTCTCCCGGCGGATAATCGTTGGGTAAACCGCGATCGTCGCTGTATCCAGCGCTTCCAGAAACGCCGCCGCATGTTGGCTTTCCGGGCGAAAACCGGGTTCGGTCGTCTTTATGTCGTGCTCATGAGCGAGTGCGGTTTCGCACAAGACCAGCAAAACGGCCGCTAAAATCGCCTTCACCAGGCCGGAGAAGCGGAGTGTTGAAAATCGTCTCATTGTGCACCTCCTTCGGCTTCAGCCGCCTCAGGACTCGGCGCGCTGAACCCTACGCCCTGTATATGGGGGCGACGGCTGTGCCTATCGATACGCATTTGTACCGAGGTATCGATGGGTGCTGGAAACGGCAACTGGCACCTGCTATTCCCTGCTAAAATGACGTCTCTGACTTTTCAATAGCGGCAGACTCGATGGGCAAGGCAGTTCTCAGCAAGACACCGGAAGACATCGGGCTTGCGGCGCGCAACCGTAGTTTCGATTTGCGCGAACCGCTGGGCGGCGACTGGCATGGTGGCTGTGCTTTCCAGACGGCCTTTTTTAATGCGCTTTCGCTGTCGTTCCCGAGTGGCGAGAAATTTTTTGTCGACAGTGTCAGGCACTACCTGCCGCGTATCGATGATCCGAAGCTGAAAAGCGATGCTGCTGCGTTCGTACAGCAAGAGTACGTCCATCGGCGCGAGCACCACCGATACAACCAGATGCTTGCCGAAGCTCGGGGGTTCGATCTGGAGATACTCGAGGGGCTCTACAATCGTGAAATCGAGCGTGCTAACAAAGAGCCGCCGATTGCAAGGCTGGCAGCGACCGTGGTGCTGGAACATATCACCGCGATGTTCGCCGCGGGCGCCATGCGCAATCCGCGCTGGATGGGAGGCGCTAATCCGGCGATAGCCGAGCTCTGGCTATGGCACGCGATTGAAGAGACTGAGCACAAGTCGGTTGCCTACGACGTGTACCTCGCGATTGGCGGAGACCGAAAACTGCTGCGACAGATCATGCGTATTGTTCGTATCCGATTTCCGTTCAATGTATTCCGCTCCATCGTGCAAATGCGCAGGATGGAGGACAAGCCAGTTCTGTCGTGGTCATTCTGGCGTGAGGGCTACGCTTTCCTGTTTGGTCGGGACGGCGTTGTTCGAGAAATACGTACCGAATTCCGCATGTTCTTTCGCGACGACTTTCATCCGTGGATGATCGACAATCGCGATCTACTGCGAGAGACCATCGCAGCACACGGCTAGTGGACGTGCCTCGATCGCCGGCCGCCAGGCAGTCCACTCGCGACACAAAGAATGCGGGCTTCTGGGTTCGCCTGTTGGCGGTCTATATTCTCTTACCCGTCTTGCTTGTGACGACGCTGGGATTGTCGTGGCTGCGCTGGGAGTCCGCTCAACCGAGAGACGTCTGGTTCGCCGAGCGCCAGGGTCGAATCGAACGAATCGCAAGCGAGGAGACTGAGCTTGATGGCGCGCAGCTAGCGGAGGCGGTTCGGCTGGTATCGGATACCGGTTTGCAGGTGTCTTTCCGGGTGCTTCGTGAGTCCGACGCCACGGCACCCTTACCGATCCTGCTGATACTTGGCGGCCACCGCACCGGGCGCGACGCCGTCGACCTGTTTGGTGACGTGGGCGGTCGCGCGATTGTCGGCGTCGACTACCCCTACGACGGACCGGACAAGGTGCGGGGAGTCCTGGCGATCGCGAAGACTATCCCGCTGGCGAGACAGGCCATTCTTGATACGGTGCCAGCGGTGTCGCTGGTTATCGACTGGCTGCTGACACAGCCATGGGTCGACAGCGATCGCATCATCATCGTGGGTGCGAGCCTGGGCGTACCGTTCGCCGCCGCTGCTGCGGCGCGCGAGCCGCGAATTAGTGGCGCGATTCTTGTTCATGGCGCCGCCGACAACCGGCTATGGCTGGAGGTTCAGGTTGCCCGCCGCATCAAGAACGAGGCTTTGCACTATCCACTGTCAAATATCCTGAACTGGCTGGCTTATGGATCCGTGTTCGATACACCCCGATTCGTTGCCATGATTTCGCCGCGACCCGTCGTGATAATCGCGGCGACCGAGGACGAGCGAACGCCGGCCGGCCAGGCGGAACTGCTGTTCGACGCGGCGGGCGAGCCCAAGCGCTTGCGCTATACCGAGGGCCTGCACATCCAGCCCGGACGAGCAGATATCGTCGCCGACCTCTTGCGAATAGCGGATGAGGAGCTGATGTTCCTTACACAGTAGCTCACGAATCCCGGTGATTACTGCCTGTGCGCCAAAGAACAGAAGCTACAGGCCTTATTCGCGTATCCCCTCGAGTCCCATGAAGAACGAGTAATACAGCGCCGTGTCTTCGATACGACGGAACCGACCAGTCTTGCCGCTGTGGCCTGCCGACATGTCGGTCTTCAGAATCAGCAAGTTGTCATCCGTCTTGCGATCGCGAAGTCGGGCAACCCACTTGGCCGGTTCCCAGTATTGCACCTGCGAATCATGTAGCCCGGTCGTTACCAATATGTTCGGGTAGTCGGTCTCGCCAACATTATCGTAGGGTGAATACGACAACATGTATTCGTAGAACTCTTTCTCGTTGGGGTCTCCCCACTCATCCCACTCACCGGTAGTCAGCGGGATGCTCTCGTCGAGCATCGTTGTGACGACGTCGACAAACGGCACCGCTGCGAACACGCCGTTGTATAGCTCCGGTGCTATGTTGAGCACCGCACCCATTAGCAGCCCACCGGCACTTCCACCGTAGGCGTAGAGCTGCTCCGATCTTGTATAGTCCTTATCGATCAGGTGCTTTGAGACATCGATGAAGTCGGTGAAGGTATTCATTTTATTGAGCTGCCTTCCGTCGTAGTACCACTGTCGGCCCATCTCGGAACCACCGCGAATGTGAGCAATCGCGAACACGAAACCACGATCCAGAAGACTGAGTCGATCGGCATTGAAGTAAGGGAACGTACTCGAGCCGTACGAGCCGTAGGCATACTGCAGCAGAGGATTCTCGCCGTTCTTTTCAAGGCCCTTGCGATACACGATTGACACTGGCACCTGGGCGCCATCCCGCGCCGTCGTGAACAATCGCTCGGTCACATAGTTGCTTCGATCAAAATCGCCTACAACCGGCTGTTCCTTTACAAGCGTGTGATTCTGGCTGTCGAGGTCCAGGTCGTAAACGGACTCCGGCGTGGTCAAGGATTCGTAGACGTAACGGAATTGCTTCGTCCCGAACTCATAGTTGTCGTCCGCGTACGCGACGTAGACGTCTTCATCAAACTCGATCCTTCGGGTTGCGCCCGATCGGCGATCGACGACATCCATCTGCGTAAGACCTTTCTCGAGCAGCGATACAACCAGGTAGTCGCGAAATACTTCGACGTCCTCGAGTAACGCATCATCACTGTGCGGTACGACTTCTTTCCAGGCGTCCCTGGATGTGTCGTCCAGCGGCGCCTCGACCAGTCTGAAATTTTCCGCGCCAGCGTTGGACAACACGTAGAAACGATCCGCGCCATCCGTAACGTAATAAATGTGATCTTGTTCGCGTGGCAGGAATAATGTTGCAGCATCTTTGGGCGAATCAGCCGGTACGTAGCGTACTTCTGTCGACAGCGTTTGTTCGCTATTGAGATAGATGAAGGCGCCGGATAGCGACTTGCTCACCGACAGATAGTTGGTTTCATCCGTTTCCTCGTAGACCAGCGAGTCTTCGGCGTCTCCCAGGCTATGCCGATAGACCTGGTAAGAGCGCAGAGTTTCAGGGTGCTGCTTGGTATATAGAATCGTCTTGCTGTCATTGGCCCATTCAAAGTTGGCCGTCGTATCGTCGATCTTGTCATCGAGCAATTCGCCAGATTCGATATCGAGGAAGTGCAGGTCATAGAATCGGCGGCCGGCCGTATCAACACCGTAGGCCGCGATGCGATGGTCCGGACTGACGGTGAGTCCCCTTACCTGATAATAGTCGGCGTCGCCCGCAAGTTCGTTGACGTCGAGAATGACCTGTTCATCGGCGTCCAGCGAGCCTAGCTTGCGAGCGTAAATCGGGTACTCGCTGCCTTCTACGTAGCGAACATAGTAGAAATAGTCGCCGTGTCGATACGGAGCCGATTCGTCGTCCTGTTTGATTCTTGCTTTAATCTCGTCGAACAGAATGCTCTGCAGGCCCTTGAATGGAGCCAGCACTTGCTCGGTATGGGCGTTTTCAGCGTCGAGGTAAGCGATTACCTCAGGGTTATCGCGCTCCCGAAGCCAAAAGTATTCGTCGACGCGGCTGTCGCCATGAATCTCGAGTGTCACGGGTCGTTTCTCCGGCGAGGGCCTGGACGTTGAGTCTTTCTCTGTCGAGCATGCTGTCAGAGCCAGCAACAGAATCGGCAGCACAACGAAATTTTTCATGGTATCCAGTCCACTGTTTTATGAGGCGCCTGAGTATAACGGGCGGGAAGTTATGCCGATACCGCGTCGAGGCTCCGGACACTACTTTGCTGCATTCCTCTTGGCCCGAACTATTCGTTTCACGTTACTATCCCGACTAACGATCTGTTGCTGCGAGGTGTCTGATGATTGTTCCTGAGTTTTGGGCAGAGGCAAAAGAGAGCGTCGTGATTGACGGCAAGTCTCGCACTTACAAGCGATTCGGTTGGTCGGATGTCAGTGAAGCCGTGGCTATGGAGAATGCCAGGGAACGGGTTGCCGAGGCCGCTGCCCTCGCGCGGCAAGGCGAGAAGGTGCGCCTGGTCGATCATAAGGTTTCATACAATGGCGCCGAGGGCCTGCCGATTCGTGAGGAGATCATCGCGCGTCATGGCGACACCGTGATCACCCGGAACTCGTACGGAGCGTTATGCCTGAATACGCCGGACGTGCTGTTTGCCGACGTCGATGTTGACGAGCGAGCGAATACGACGTTCGCCTGGGTGATATTTCTGCTTGCTGCGCTCGTAGGCTTCTGGCTGCGCTTTGAGATGAATGCGTGGTGGCCGTTCGTTCTGTTCGTAGTCTCAGGCGCAATCCTCGCGCCCGCCCTCGGTATGCGGATGTCACAGCTGTTTTCGGCGGGGCGCGCAGACCCATTTGACAAGGCATTGGCCGGGATTGAGTCGTTTGCCCAGACCAATACTTCCTGGCTGCTGCGCGTCTATCGAACACCCCAGGGGTTCCGGGTTCTGGTGATGCACAGCACATTCAGCCCCGACGCGCCTGAGGCTCTTGGGTTCATGAAACAGATCGAGTCGGACGAGCTGTACGTACAAATGTGTCGAAATCAGAATTGTTTTCGCGCCAGGGTAAGTCCCAAGCCGTGGCGAATCGGCATGCAGCATATTCGTCCGCGCCCGGGTGTCTGGCCGATCAAAAAAGAGCGACTGCCGGACAGGCAAAGCTGGGTCAGAAAGTACGACGAAAAAGCCGCTGACTACGCATCGTGCAAATATGAGAAGACGCTTGGAAAGGGCAGGCCATCGCGTCCCTGCGAGGCGGTCCGTTCGGTTCATGACTCGATGTGCAAGTCAGAATCAGGTTTACCTATCGCTTGATTGTTGTCACGAGATAGCCGGCATCTACCAGTGGCCGACACTCGGCATTGATGCCCAGGGCTCCTTCGGTGGTAGCGCGTCACCTTTCTGCAACAGCTCGATCGAGATGTTGTCCGGCGAGCGCACGAACGCCATGTGGCCGTCGCGCGGCGGCCTGTTGATCGTTACGCCAGCATCCATGAGTTTCTGGCACAGCGCGTAAATGTCGTCGACCCGATAGGCGAGGTGACCGAAATTGCGGCCTTCGCCGTACTCCTCGGGATCCCAGTTATGCGTCAGTTCGACCTGCGCATCTTCGTCCCCTGGCGCGGCCAGGAATATCAAGGTGAAGCGCCCCTGTTCGCTGTCATGACGCCTGAGTTCGACGAGGCCGAGGTGCTTGCAGTAGAAGTCGAGTGATGCTTCCAGGTCACGAACGCGGACCATCGTGTGCAGGTATTTCATTGTCTTGCTCCGGACAGGTGTTGACCCCACAATGGTCCTTGATCAGCGTCTCGCGGGCAATACATGAAAGGCATTCGCACAATCACCCTGGACCTGGATGACACGCTCTGGGCAATACACCCGGTCATAAAGCGCGCGGAGGAGCGGCTGTATGCCTGGATGGGTGAGCACTATCCACGCATCACCGAGCAGTTCGCGCCTGAAGATATCGGCAAGGTGCGTTCCGAGGTGATCACTGAATTCCGTGCCCGCGCGTACGATCTGACGTTTATGCGGCGGACCATTCTTGCCCGCATTGGGGAGGCCGCCGGCTATGACATCTGCTTACGTTGATGATGCTTTCGCCGTGTTCGATGAAGCCCGCAACGACGTAACCCTGTTTCCCGAGGCCCGCCCGGCGCTTGTCGCGCTGCGAGAGCGCTTCACCCTGATTGCAGTGACCAACGGCAATGCCAACCTCGAGAAAATCGGCATTCGAGATTTGTTTGATGGGGTGGTTTCGGCGGCAATGGCCGGCGCGGCCAAACCGGAGCGCCCGATATTCGATATGGCGGTTACGGCAGGTGGTGTCGGCGCCGAGCAGACTTTGCATGTCGGTGACCATCCGCTATATGACGTGCGCGGCGCGCGTGACGCCGGCCTGCGTGCCGTCTGGGTCAATCGGAATGGCGACGACTGGCCCGATGAATTTCAGCGGCCGGATGGCGAAGTCCAGCACGTCGGCCAACTGCACGATCTTTTGGGCGAAGCCTGAAATGACCAACACCGCCCATCCCATTGTTTTGTACGTCCCCGGCTTGCTGCCAAAGCCGGAGCCGGGCGTTCACAGTGACGCGCTGTTGCGCTGCCTGCTCGCCGGCCTGCGCCGCGTTGACGCATCAGTTGCCGAGGCCGTGGCGTCGACAACGGGCGGCTTCGACGTTGTTTCATGGACCTTTGATTTTTACGGTGAGCATCGCGATATCAGCGTCGATAATGCTGCAATTGACGAGGTGATCAGCCAGCCGACTGCGAGCAAGCGTGATATTGCGGAAGCAAGCTCCTGGAAGCGCCGCCTGTCACGCTGGATCTATACCCTCGGTGATCGGCTGCCATTTCTGATTCCGCACATCGCCAGCGAGCGCACGGAGCTGCATCTGCGAGACTTGCAGCGTTACGTCTCCGACGACAACGGCATCGCCGAGCACACGCGACGCATGCTCAAGATCCCGCTGCGGGCGGCGACCGAGGGTCGTCATCCGCTGTTACTGATCGGGCATAGCATGGGGTCCGTCATTGCCTACGACACGCTCTGGGAGATGTCGCACGACGAGCGCGATCATGTAGAGATCGATCTGCTCTTGACGATGGGCAGCCCGCTCGGCCAGCGCTACATGCAAAAGCGCATCAAGGGCCACGATTTGACCGGCCGGGCTCGTTATCCCGCCAACATTGGCCACTGGAAGAATCTTGCCGCTGTCGGCGACATGACTGCGATCGATCCGCGCTTACAGAATGACTTCGGCGAAATGCCGAAGCTCGGGCTGGTGAAGAGCTTCAAAGACAAGGCCGTTTACAATTACTTTCGGCTTGAAGGTGTGCTCAACGTGCACGCTGAATACGGCTATCTCGTCAACGAAGAAACGGCGCGCACCGTGGCTGACTGGTGGCGCCACCATGACCCCGGCTTGTCGAACAGCTAGTTCGCTTCGAGATTCGGCTTGATAACGATGTCGATGCGTCGGTTGCGAGCACGACCCGCCGCGGTCTCGTTGCTGGCGACCGGCCGCGTCTCGCCGAAGCCCGTCGCAATCAGCCGATACGTCGGTATGCGCATCGCGTTGATCATGTACTGATGTACTGACTCCGCACGCGCCTGCGACAGGGTCTGGTTAAAGTCGTCACCGCCGTGTGAATCCGTATGGCCTTCGATGATTAGCTCACTGCGTGGAAATACGTCGATTGCTTTCTCTACTTTTGCCAGCAAATCGAAGTTTGTTGACTTCAGCTGCGACGAGCCGCTGTCGAAGCTCAGACCGACCAGCCGCATGATGACATTGTTGCCTTCTCTGAATACATAGGCTTCTTCATTCGAAAACATCTTTTCGATCTGTGCGAACTGTTGCTTCACACGGGCCTGTGCCTCGAGGCGCTGAACCAGAGCGGCACGCTCCGCCGTTGCGCCCCCGAGCCGCTCGTCAAGCGCACGCAACTCTTCTTCCATATCGGCGATGCGGGTTTCGTTCTCGGCCTTTTCCTGTTGCAGGCTCTGCAGCTCGTTACGCTGTGACTCGAAGAAAGCCACGAGTTCAGACGGTGAGCCTGTCCGGCCCTGTTTCCATGTTGGGCACGGCATCGGCTACCCCGGCAATGGCCTGCATCGGTTGTTCCCACTGCAGCACCAGCTGTTCAGTCGTGAGTTTCTTGTCACGTACCTTGCGCACAACCTCCGAAAGGTAGATGGCGTGCTTGGCTTCGTAGTTAGCCTGCTGGGCAAGGCTTCGCGGCAAATCGGTGTCGTAGCGATTCTCACTGAGTTCACGCTCGGCATCTGCGAGCAGCTGCTTGGCCTTGTCCAGCGTGATCGGCGCATAGCGGCCAACCCGTGCACGATCGGCGTCCGCCAGCAGTCGCCGGGTCTCGGTCAAATACTGCGCCTTAATGGCGACGAGTTCGGCATCGCGATACAGGCTCGTCGCTTCGATGTCGTAGCGCTTGGAGTTCTTCAGATCGCCGCGTTCCAGCAGGCGAATGGCGTCGGCGAACTTGCGCTGCGCTTCCTGCCAGATTTCCGTAGATAACTCGGGCGCCTTGGCGTTAGCTGCATCCTGGCGGCTCTTCATCACCTGCGCGAGTGCTGTAGAGGCAAGCCGGGCTTTTTCCGTCGCCGTCCTGAGATACTGGGTCGCATCCGCGGCGTTGCTGCGGACGATTTCGATGTTGCGGCCGCGCTGCAAAGCGGTCTCCGCGTCGCGATATTCCTTCATGCCGCGCTCGAAATTCCTGGGTGCCAACAGTTCGGCGTTGGCCGATTCAGCGGCGGCCTTGGCAGCATCCGCTTCCTTGAAGAAGGTCTTGCGCAGTTCGTCCTGTGCGTAGGCCGTGCCGACTACGAGGGCGAGCAGGCTGAGTACGATGAGTTTGGGGAGACCGGCTTTTGCGACCATTAATTGAATCCTCATGTTTCTTTACTGTTTGCGGCTGCCACAATGGCGACGGACCGGGCGTGATATTACATATGGTATGACACAAATTCTGTGCAGCGCGTTCATGATCTGCACGAATTTTACGCTCTCTGAGGAAAAAGTCCCGATAAATCGCACGCTTAGAGGGCATCGGTATCAATTGTTTGCAATCTTCCTCGATGCATCCAAACGGCAGCAACAGCATTAATCTCAAGCAGAATTGTGATTTGGGTCTATTTTTTGGGCATTTGCGAGGTCATAACGGCAATTTGTGCTCTGGCTCACAGATACCGGGGACCGCCGTCGGTAGTCTTTATCCATGTCTGCAAAGTACTACACACAGTTTGTTCTCACCGACACGGACTATCGTGACGGCAATGAGTTTTGCGGTGTTGTAGAGCTGAATCAACCGATGGAAGATGATTCAGATGAGCGCGACATCGAAGCGATTCTGGCCCGCAATTTTGACCTTCAGCAGAGTGCTGTAAGACTGGTCAGCTGGTCGAGACTCCACTAACACTTCTGGCGTTTAATGATTTCCCCCTGACTCTCCCGGCTTCGGCCGGGATTTTTTTGTCCGTTTTTTATGCGACAATGCGTCCCCGCGCAAGAAACCCGAAACACAGTTGCAATGAGTCACAAAGACAAACAATTCCAGGGCATACCGATCGTGCAGAGCGGCCAGAAGTATACGACGGAGGTCGGTTTCGCCGCCATCAAGAACGGCGTCAAGCAGCGCCGTGACGCCGAGCCGGTGGTGCATGGCGACAAGCCAAAATGGCTGCGTGCAAAGCTGCCTTCGGGATCGGGTTATTCCGGCACCCGGAAGATCGTACACGAGCATCGCTTGAGTACCGTCTGTGAAGAATCGATGTGTCCGAACATCGGGGAATGCTGGAATGCCGGAACGGCGACGTTTATGGTCATGGGTTCCGTCTGCACCCGAGCGTGTCGCTTTTGTGCCGTGGATACGGGCAACCCGAAAGGGTGGCTTGATGCGGAGGAGCCCGCGAATTCGGCTCGCGCTGTAAAGCTCATGGGTCTCGAATACGTTGTAATCACGTCGGTGGATCGGGACGACCTTGCCGACGGCGGAGCTTCGCACTACGCGGAGTGCGTTCGCGAGATCAAGAAACTCAATCCGAACACAGCTGTCGAGGCGCTGACGCCCGACTTCAATGGCGTCAAAGAACACGTGGAGCTTGTAGTGGACTCGGGGCTGGAGGTGTTTGCCCAGAACGTCGAGACGGTGCGCCGATTGACGCACCCGGTTCGGGATCCTCGGGCCAGCTATGAGCAGACGATTGAGGTGCTGCGACATGCCAAGGCGCATCGGCCTTCCGTCCTGACCAAGACCAGTCTAATGCTCGGCCTCGGTGAGCGCGACAACGAAATCATGCAGACGATGCATGATTTACGAGAAGCAAACGTCGATATTCTTACGCTGGGCCAGTACCTGCGACCGACCCCCAACCATCTGCCGGTTGAGCGCTACGTTACGCCGGCGGAGTTTGAGGCTTATCGGACTGAAGGCCTCGAAAAAGGCTTCCTCGAGGTGGTCGCCGGTCCGATGGTGCGCTCGAGTTACCGCGCCGAGCAGGTGCTGCAAAAGAACAACGTCGGCATCGCAATTTAACGCCAGCCTAACCACCAGACAGAGCCAGGATACCTATGGGCCAGTTTTTTGCTGAATACGGACTATTCCTCTTAAAAGTAATCACGATACTTGCGGCTTTCGTTGTCGTGATCGTGGTTGCTGCGTCAGCTGGACGGAGAGCGAGCCACGAAGGTCTGGAAGTTGAAAACCTGAACAAGAATTTCAGGTCACTTGCTGATTCACTGCGCGCCGCAATATCGAGCAAAGGCGAACAAAAGCAAGCCGCCAAGGCCAGGAAGAAAGAGACCAAGGCTGAAAGCAAGACGCCGTCCACGAAACCGCGCAGTTTTGTCATTGATTTTAAAGGCGACCTGAAAGCGAGCGCTGTTCCGTCGTTGCGCGAGGAAGTCAGCGCGATCCTCGACGTCGCGTCAGACGGCGATGACGTGATTGTGCGCCTCGAGAACCACGGCGGTGTGGTCCATGAGCACGGACTTGCGGCTTCGCAACTGGCGAGAATACGTGACCGGGACATTCCGCTGACAGTGTGTGTCGACAAGGTTGCTGCCAGCGGCGGCTACCTTATGGCTTGTGTTGCTTCCAAAGTCTATGCCGCGCCGTTCGCGATTCTCGGCTCGATCGGCGTGCTCGCGCAGATCCCCAATTTTAACCGCATGCTCGACAGTCATGGTGTCGAGTTCGAGCAGGTGACGGCCGGCAAATACAAGAGAACCGTCACGATGTTTGGCAAGAACACCGATGAGGATCGCGCCAAGCTGAAAGAAGAGCTTGAAGATGTGCACACCTTGTTCAAAGACGCCGTCTCAAAATACCGTCCGAAACTGGATCTCGAGAAAATCGCGACGGGCGAGCATTGGTACGGTACCCGGGCGCTTGAACTCGGCCTGGCTGATGAAATCATGACCAGCGACGAGGTCCTCAAGGGGCTCGCCGAGGGGCGCGATCTTTACCGCGTTACCTACAACATCAAGAAACCGCTGCAGAAGCGCCTCATGTCGAATATCGACAGCCTGCTCGAAAAGGCCGATGCGGCCGGGTGGCGGCGGCGCTTCGAGTCTCGACTGCCCCGCTAGCGCCGAGGAACTGACCCGACCAGTTTCGGTCGAAGGGTACGCAGGTTTGCGTTGCTGCGAGGCGTTATAATCCAGCGATACCGGAGGAGCTATCATTCGCATGTACAAATTCAAGTCACTGATTTTGTTTGTTTTTATCGCACTAGTGACGGCGTCGTGCTCGACCTCTCCGACGGGTCGTAGCCAGATGATCTGGAAATCCGATGCCGAACTCGTGGCGCAAAGCACGCGTGCATTCAACCAGATGCGGGCTGGCATGCCGCTATCGACGGACCGCAAGAAAATTGACTTTGTCGCCTGTGTTGCGCAGGCCGTCGTCGGTGTTCTCGATCCGCCACTCAGCGATATCGACTGGGAGCTCGCCGTCTTCGAAAGCCAGTCGGTTAATGCTTTCGCCATGCCGGGTGGCAAAATCGGTGTGTTCACCGGCATTCTTGAAGTGACCGAGAACCAGCATCAACTTGCTGCTGTGATCGGACATGAAATTGCGCACGTCACAGCGCGGCACTCCAATGAACGCGCCTCCCGAGCATCATTGACCGGCTACGGCATCAACGTGGCTGCGATCATTCTTGGCGGCGGTTACAGTGGCGCAACCTATACCGCACAGCAGGCACTGAAGGCGGGCGCGGACCTGGGCATTTCTCTGCCGCACACCCGCGGACAGGAAAGTGAGGCTGACATCATCGGCCTGGAGTACATGGCCAAAGCCGGCTTCGATCCGCGTGAATCCGTAACGTTATGGCAGCGTATGGATGCCGCTTCTGACAAAAAACCGGCGGAATTTGTGTCGACCCATCCGTCAAGCGAAACCCGAATCGAAGCGCTGGTCTCCGAATGGCAAAAGACGCTGCCCATGTATAACCAGGCGCAGGACGAAGGCAGAGTTCCGACCTGTTCGAAAGAGTAGGTGCTACTGTGAATCAACGCCTGCTGCTGTTGCTGCCGATACTGGCTGTCGGCGGCTGCGCAACCTTCGATGATTTCCTGGCAGGCCTCAAGAAGGGCAGGCGCGCGGACATGGTGGCGTTCGAGGATCGGCCTGTTGTCGATCCGATCGCTCCCAACACTTTTACCTTGCTGGACGCTGAACAAACGGTCGTCGGTGAACCGCAGGTTGTGTTCATGCGCGAAAACGACACGTTTTCCGACCTTGCTCGCGAGTATGGGCTGGGTTACGACGAATTGCTGGCCGCGAACCCTGGTATTGATCCCTGGCTGCCGGGCGAAGACACGGCGGTCATGCTGCCGACGCAATACGTTCTCCCGAACATTCCTAAGAGCGGCGTGGTTCTGAACATTGCCACAAAGCGGTTGTTTTATTTCCCGCCGCCGGCGGAAGGTGAGTTACAGCAGGTTCTGACCTACCCGATCGGCATCGGGCGTGTAGGTTGGGAGACACCGCTCGGTATTACCAGTGTTGTATCCAAGGCCAGGGATCCGCACTGGTGGGTGCCGGCGTCGGTAAGACGAGAGCATGCCGAGATGGGCAACCCGTTGCCGTCCGTGGTTCCACCTGGGCCCGATAATCCGCTCGGTACGCGTGTTCTGAAACTTGAGATGCCCGGTTACCTGATTCATGGCACCAATCAACCGTATGGTGTTGGGATGCGCGTCAGTCACGGCTGCGTACGCCTGTATCCCGAGAACATCGAGTTCCTGTATACGCTGATCGACGTTGGCGAGACCGTCACGATTATCAATGAGCCTTACCAGATGGGCCGGCGTGATGGTGTCCTGTATTTCGAAGCGCATGCTCCGCTGGAGGATGACACTCTGACAAGTGAAGATCGTCTGCTGGCTTTGCTCGATGGACAGGTCGACGAGTCTGGCCGGCCACTAAACAATCACCTTGAGAGTCATGTCCGAGCGCTTGCCGACGTATCGTCCGGTGTACCTGTCAGCATCATCATGTATGACTCCGATGAATTTCTGGCGCGGGCTCGGGTCGTTCACAACACCGTGGAATTCGATCCGAATGCGCCAACGCTGATCGAGGTGCGCGAGATGATGGACGAAGTTACTGCGGAAATGGAAGAGGAGTCGATGTGAGCGAATGGCTCGATATCATGCTCGACGAAATCGCGCGCAAAAAACGTGAGTCGCAAGAGGCCGAAGAAGAACTTGAGCGCCGTAAGGATGCGAGCAAGCCGGCATCTCCCTCCGAAACCTCTCAGTCAAAGTAGCGCATAAACTCCGACGGGATGTTGTCAGGCGAATCGGGGCGATCGCTGCCGACTGGCAGCGGCCTGGAATTGTAAGTGTTCCAGAACAGGCAGGTTTCGCCTGAATAGTCCGGCAAAGCCAGATCGTGTAGCAGAGCGGCCATAGCCTTTCCTGTGTAGGTCGTCTCGATCGTGAGCCCCAGTTCGTTCCGACCAACGGCAACCGCATCCTCCGTAACTACGTCCGTTGCCGCATAGCCGCCGGCGAGGAATTCGTCGCGCCAACGAATGTGTGTACGATCTGCCAGGTCGGCGGGAATCGAGCTATCAAGACGGTGCAGCATCATCGCGGTTTTTCGCATGAGTCGCTGAAAACCGCGCGGTGTCGCGAAACGGGTATCCACGACACGAATGGCGTGCAGCTCAGTAGGCAGCTCCGCGAGCGCAAGACCCAGCGCCAGGCCCGCACAGCTTCCCATCGTGCCGTTCGCAATATAGATACGCTGCGGCGTCTTCATATCGCCCGATTCGATTTGCTGTGCAAGTTCGAGGCCGGCGTTCACGAAGCCAACGGCGCCAAGCCAGCTTGATCCTCCCATCGGAATGACCCAGCAGCGGCGACCGTGCAGGTAACGCCGCAGTGTTGCGAGCGGCTCGACCGAGCGACCGAAGGGCACGAGTTCCGTGCCGATCCTGCGGTGCATATTCAATGTGCGTGGAATGTTCGGTGTACGCTTTTGTGGCACCAGGAAACAGGTTGAATCGAAGCCGCATTGCCCGGCCATGATCGAGGTGGCCAGTGCGTGGTTGGAGCCAACAGCGCCAAACGTTGCGACGCGCCGCGCGTTGCGCTCTCTGGCGCGCTGAAAAATATACTCGAGCTTGCGAATCTTGTTGCCGCCGTAGTGTGCGCTACTGACGTCGTCGTGCTTGATAAGAACGTCTCGTGTGCCCTGGGGTATCTGGAATTGCACTGTTGTAACAGGCGTTGGCAAGTCTGCGATCGCCACCTTTCTAAGACGATCAGTCAGTAACGGGTATGCCGCAGACAGGAAATCGTTCATGCGCACAGATTATCGAAGTGCACTGTGGATCGCGAATGCTTTAGAATGCGGACACGCTTATCTGGCCTGACGCGGAGACAGGTTTGTCAGAAGCAGTCGACCACGGTATCACCGTTACCGAAATCGCAGCGATGGATCAATCCATCGATGTATTGCAGGAAACCACGGCCGCCTTCGTTGGTCGTGCACTTCGTGGTCCGCTGAATACGCCGATACTTGTCAGCAACTTTGGTGAGTTCCGACGCCGATTTGGCGATGTCTGGCCGCACTCAAGTCTTGGCCCTGCAGTAAAACAGTTTTTCGAGCACGGCGGTCAGCGACTGTACATCGTTCGTGTCGCCAACAGTGCGCGCGGTGCAATGGTCTGCCTGCCCGCCAGCGGTTCAGCTGTCGTCTTGCGGGCCGTCGAACCCGGATCTACAGAACACATCCGCGCGGCCGTCGACTACGATGCGGTCGAAGACGACGCGCTCTTCAATCTGACCTTACAGCGGATCGACCCGTCGACCGGCCTGGTTCTGGATCAGGAGTTGTTTCGAGCGTTGTCTTTCGAGGAGGAAGGGGAAAAGTTTATTGGCGACGCCCTGCTGACCTCGTCGCTTGCGCGACTCGAGCATCCTTACCCGACACACAGGCCGGAAAAAACGTTTGGGGAGGGCAAGCAATTTGACGCCGAATATATTGATCATGCCCAGGCGGGAACCGACGGCACTGAGCTGACTGATTATGACCTGATCGGATCCCGTAAAGCACATACGGGCCTGTTCGCGCTGCAGGACGTGCAGAATTTCGACGTACTCTATCTGCCGCCTCTGCGCAGAGGCGTGGATGTCGGGCCAACGGCCATTCTGGCGGCGGAGCTCTATTGCCGGCGGCGCGGTGCGATGCTGATCGTAGATCCACGCTCAGACTGGAGCAGTGCCGAGGAAGCTG
Source organism: uncultured Gammaproteobacteria bacterium (assembly GCA_963760395.1). Lineage (GTDB taxonomy): Bacteria > Pseudomonadota > Gammaproteobacteria > Steroidobacterales > Woeseiaceae > UBA1847. Next base: position 293,889 of record CAVXCX010000006.1, on the reverse strand, counting down.
TTCAAGGCGTTCGCGATCTCGGCTACGCAAGCCCTAACATGCTGGGCTACTTTCCCCGGGTTACGGAGCGTGGCGGAGCGGATACGTCGCAACGGCATGTGGGCGGCGCCATCGCGGGCCTGCTGAGCAAACACGACAGAACTTACGGTGCCTGGCAGGATATGAACCAGCAAGGCATGGGCCTGAAACGCAACCTGATGCCGGCCGTGGAGGTTAGTGACGAAGACGTGCATGCACTGAATCGCGCCGGACTGAATGTGCTGGCGCGCGGGCCGGCGGGTCGTGTTCGAATGTGCGGATCGGTCACGATGGGGCGGGGTACCGAGAGCCATCGTGAATATACGAGTCTGCCGGTTCGCCGATTCTGTCTGCAGATCATCAACGCGATTACGCAGGCTACACAGTGGGCGGCGTTCGAATTCGACAATGACAAGTTGCCTCGGCGAATTCGCGCCCAGGTGCTGGCGTACCTTCATGGTCTGGATGAGTTGGGTGCCTTCGTTGACTCGCGTTTTTCTGTGCGCTGCGATTTGGCCGCGCAGCAACGGTCAGACAGCGAGGCGCCCGGCGTAAACATATTGCTCGCATTCCACCCGACGGGTAGCGAGGAAGCGATTGCATTGACGCTGCATCTCACGCCGGGTGGCTGTCGTGTCGGCAACACGGCGTTTGCGCCGCCGACCGGGAATGAGCCTGAAACAGGCTGAAGCGACTTTACATAAGTACGACAGGTTGCATCCGTGGCCTGTCATACAAGCATCCATCTGATGCCACCAATCTTTTGGGAGGGGGTATGAGAGAAAGTGATGTTCTGGACAACAACCCGCACATATCTCGATCGGCACTGGAAGCCATTCACGGCCAGGTATTTGGCTGGGCCCTCTCCCGTACCGACTACGATCGACCGGTCGCGGAGGACCTGGTGCAACAGGCTTACATGGAACTACTGACAGGAAAGGCGCGTTTCGACAACAGGTCGTCTCTGAAGACCTTCGTCTTTTCCGTGGTGCAGAATCTTGCGCGCAGTCGATTCCGCAGAATCGCGTCACGACTGCGCCTGGTCCAGGCTGCCAGTCATAGCGCAATTGATGACGTGGTTCAGCCGGTCGAGCCCAATAAGGAATCGGCTGTCTGGGGCGCAGTGCAGGAACTGCCGCAGCGACAGCGAGACATCGTCGAGCTCGTTTTCTGTCGCGACATGACAATCGAGGCGGCGTCCAGCGTCATGGGCGTGACTACAGGGACCGGACGCGTGCATTACGATCGCGCCAAAAAGGCGCTGAAGACCAAGCTCGGCAATCACGGGGAGTGGTTCAATGACTAATTCTGACGACGCGTTGCGCGACGCAGTCCGGCAAGCGCAGGCACATGCGGAGCCACTACCTGTACCGGATTTCGATCAGGTCTGGGCAGCGGCCAGTGATCGGGTCGGGTCGGTACGAAAACGTCGTTTCTTGCTGGCCGGCTCGGCAGCGGTCGCCGTCGTGTTGGCGATTGCCTTCAGCTTGCGTGCGCCGACCGAGAATGAATGGCTCTACATCGATGAATACGAGCTACTGGAAACCACCGGTTGGTCGGCGCCCAGTGACAGTCTGTTGCCCGCGCATGAATTTGACATATATCAGAATGTTCCGGTGTTGATTGAGTCAACCGAAACCTATGGAGGAGCGTTATTGTGAAGAAGGGAATTTTTCTAGTGCTGGCCGTGGCCAGTCTCGGCATGGGTGCGGCATTGGCTGCCGGACCCAAAGAGGATGTTTTCAAAGGCAAGCTGTTTCCGCCCAACGTAATACTGGAGCACCGGGCGGAGATTGGGCTCAGCAAGGCGCAATTCAAGGCGATACGGGCCGCGGTCGTCGAAGTACAGGCCGGCGTGGCGGAGCATGAATGGGACATGCAGGAGGCCTACCAGGTGCTGATGCAGGAGCTGGACAAGTCGCCGATCGATGAAAACCGGGTGATGGAGAACGCTGACAAGGCACTGCTGGCTGAGAACCAGGTCAAAAAGAAGCAGATGTCGATGCTGGTGCGGCTGAAGAACCTGCTCACGGAAGAGCAAATAGCTTACCTGGAATCAGTACAGTAATAACTCGAGCGTAACGCAACCTGGTTCCTCGAACCCGAGAACAAAACGGGGTAAAACACGATTATGAATACGATCCGACTGATATCCATTACGGCGTCGCTGATGCTGGCCCTGGCCGGTTGTGGAGGCGGTGGAGGGGGCTCCACAACGCCACCTCCGCCGCCGCCACCACCACCACCCGTGACCAAAGCAGAGGCCTACCAGCTATTGAACCAGGGCTCTTTCGGGGCGACAGAGTCGGAGGCTGAGCGTGTTATCTCGATGCGCCAGGAGGCCTGGGTCGAAGAGCAATTTCAAAAGCCCTTGTCACTGCAATTGCCGCATCTGCAGTCTTTGCCGCCGCCGCAGTTCCCGTTCCAGTTGCACGAAGATCGTGTCGATATCTGGTTTCGCAATGCGCTGAACGGTGAGGACCAGCTTCGTCAGCGTGTCGCGTTCGCCCTGTCTGAAGTCATGGTCGTGTCACAACTGGGTGCGCTCGGGAACCTGCCGTATGCAGTGGCTGACTACTACGACGTACTCGCGAGGAATGCGTTCGGCAATTATCGTGAGCTGCTCGAGGAAGTCACGCTGCATCCCGCGATGGGCGTTTACCTGAGCATGCTCGGCAATGAAAAGCCCGATCCGGTTCTGAATATCCGACCCGATGAGAACTACGCGCGTGAGGTCATGCAGCTATTCTCGATTGGACTCGTGGAGCTGAATATCGACGGCACCGAAAAGCTGGATATGCAGGGCCAGCCGATTCCGACCTATGATCAGGAGATCATCGAAGGCTTTGCGCATGTATACACCGGCTGGACGTTCGCCGGCGCACCGAGTTTTCGGCAGGCGCGACCCACGCGCTTCAACCAGGTCATACCAATGCAGCTGTATCCCGGCTTCCACGACCTGGAGGCTAAGACCCTGCTTAACGGTGTCACGTTGCCGGCGGGCCAAAGCGGTGATCAGGATTTACGCGATGCGCTCGACAATATCTTCAATCACCCAAACGTCGGACCGTTCATCGCAATCCGGTTAATTCAACGACTTGTGAACAGCAATCCATCCCCTGGCTACGTTCGACGCGTTGCAGAAGTGTTCAACAATAATGGCTCTGGCGTGCGCGGCGATCTGGCGGCCGTTATCCGAGCCATTCTGCTCGACGCAGAGGCCCATCCGACGATGGCAATGGAAATCGACGGCAAGGTCAAAGAGCCGCTGCTGCGTCTCACGCAGTTATGGAAGGCTTACAACGCGACGTCGAACAGTGGCCGTTTTCCGCTGGTGGCGTCCTACATCCTGTTCGGCCAGGGCCCGTTGCAGTCTCCGTCTGTCTTCAATTTCTTTAGCCCGTTCTACGCGCCGCCGGGTGAGATTCGAGACAGCAGCCTGGTCGCGCCGGAGTTGGAGATAGCTACCGAATACCAGAACACGTTGTTTACCAACTACATGTTCTACCAGGTGTTCGCGCTCAACCACACAAACAACGCGCTCGAAGACGACGACGTGTTCATCAACTTCGAAGAAGAGATGGCAATCGCGGCGGACCCTGACGCGCTGATCGATATGGTCGCTGGAAAACTGCTTGCGGGACAGATCTCCGACACGTTACGACAGGAGATCGCCGGCATGTTGGCACGCGTTCCGGAAACGGACGCTGCCATCCGCGCTGCCGAGACCATCTACTTTGTCGTTACATCACCCGAATACGCGTACCAGCGCTAGTCGCCGCGGAGAACGAAAATGAAGACTTTAAATCGACGTGATTTTCTGAAGACCAGCGGCGCGGCTGCGGCATTCGCGGCGACCCCGGGGCTTGCATACTCGCAAGTCGTTGGCGGTGCCGGACCTTTTGATGACTATCGCGCACTCGTCTGCGTGTTCATGTTCGGCGGTAACGACTCCTACAACATGCTCGTGCCGAATACGCCTGCGGAATACCAGGCCTATGCGGCTTCGCGGCAGAACCTGGCGATCGCGCAGAACGACTTGCTACCGATTATGCAGGCATCGCAGCCCACCGAGGACTTTGGTCTGCATCCGTCAATGGGCGGCATAAAAGGGCTCTTCGACGCCGGCGATGCGGCATTCGTTACCAACGTGGGACCGCTCGTGGAACCGACAACAAAAGATGCGTACTTCAACGGTTCCGTAATCCTTCCGCCGCAACTTTTCTCGCACAACAACCAGCAGGAGCAGTGGACGACTTTGGCAGGCAATGTGCCCACCAAGACCGGCTGGGCCGGACGCATGGCAGACCTGATTCGTACGGGTGTCACCGAACAACAGATGGCAACGAACGCGTCGTTATTCGGCGCCAATCTGCTGCAGTCGGCCGATGAAACGGTGGCGTACGTGATGGGACCGGGAGGCCCGATCCAGTTTGAGGGCTTCTCGACCGACCCGGAAAGCATACTCTTCGAGCAGCGCGAGGCGTTCCGTCGAATCGTCAATGCGCAATATGGAACGGTGTACGAGCGCGGTTTCGCCGAGGTACAGCGACGTGCCATCAACGCAGCCGATGTGGTGACTGCCGCCATCGACTCGGCGCCACCGATCAACGCTGTATTCCCGCAATCGCAGCTGGGCGTTCAGCTGGAAACCGTTGCGCGGCTAATTGCCGTTCGCGACCGACTGCAGATGAAGCGGCAGATTTTCTTCGTCGCAACCGGTGGCTTCGATACGCATGACAACCAACTCGACGACCAGCCGGGCCTGCTCGGCGGTATCAGCGATGCGATTGCTGCGTTCCATGCTGCGACTGTTGATCTTGGCGTGGAAAACAACGTTACGACCTTTACGCAGTCGGACTTTGCCCGGACTCTGACATCAAATGGCGACGGCACCGACCATGCCTGGGGCGGCAACCAGCTGGTCGTTGGTGGTGCGGTCAATGGACGTGAGCTGTACGGCAACTATCCGCTGCTGGCCATTGACGGCCCCGAGGACGTTTCGGGCGGCCGCATGATCCCGTCAACGTCCGCGGATCAATACGCGGCAACGCTGGCGAAGTGGTTCGGTATCCCGGATGTTGATCTGGACGTTGTGGCGCCGAACCTCATGAATTTTGCTGATCGAGACCTAGGGTTTATGATCGCCTGACTCGAAGTCAGGAATTCCCGTCATGAAACCACTTGCCTCAGCCTTTCTGGCTGTCGCGCTGCTTGTATCTGCGTGCGGTGATACGCACGATGCAGCAGCGCCTGAAACTGCAACGATCGATGCATCCGCCGCGCTGGCAGCGCTCTTCGAGGAGCATTTCGAGCGCGGTCTTGAGATGAATCCGCTGCGGGCGACGTTTATCGGCGATTACCGCTACAACGACCGTATGGCAAATTCCAACAGCCCGGAATACCGTGCCGCCGCGACGGCGATGGATGAAGAATTCCTGCAACGCCTTTCGAAAATTGATCGCGAGCAGCTCGGCTACCAGGACCAGCTTAGTTACGACCTTTTCCGCATCAAGCGCGAGGAGTCGCTGGAAGGCAACCAGTTTCCCTCTCACCTGATTCCGATCAATCAGTTCTATTCTTTGACAAGCATGTTCGTGCAGCTAGGCAGCGGTACCAGCGCGCACCCTTTCAAGACGGTCAAGGATTATGATGATTTCCTGAGTCGTGCCGATCAGTTTGCGATCAATGTCGACCAGGTCATTACGAATATGCGTGACGGTATGCGCGCGGGCGTCGTGCAGCCGAGAATTCTGATGGCCAAGCTTGTCCCGCAGCTGGAATCGCAGATCGTCGATAACGCCGAGGACAGCAGCTTCTACGCACCGATAAAAGCGATGCCCTCTGACTTCAACGAGGAACAACGTGCGCGGCTGGTGGCGGCTTACGAGGACAAGATTAGCAATACCATCATTCCGGCCTACGAGCGGCTGAATAATTTTGTCGGCGATGACTACCTGGCAGCGGCACGCGAGACCGTGGGGCTTTCCGCGCTGCCGAACGGCAAGGCCTGGTATTCATACATGGTGCGGTTGCGTACAACCACCGACATGACGCCGGATGAGATTCACCAGGTGGGCCTCGACGAGGTAGCGCGCATTCATGACGAAATGCGTGGCGTCATGACCGAGGTTGGTTTCGAAGGTGACCTGCACGACTTTTTCGACTTCGTGAATACCGACGAACAGTTTTTCTACGACGAAGCTGAAGAACTGATCCAGGGCTACCGTGATATGACCGATCACATCAGCGAGCTGTCCAGGAGTCTATTCGAGATCTTTCCGAAAACGGCATTCGAAGTGCGCCGCGTTGAGCCATTTCGCGAGCAATCTGCAGCAGGCGGCTCGTACATGTCCGGGACTGCTGATGGCTCACGCCCCGGTGTGTTCTACGCCAATGCCTACGACATCAAGGCGCGGGGAAAATGGGCGATGGAGTCCCTGTTCCTGCATGAGGCGATTCCAGGCCACCATTTTCAGATCATGATTCAACGTGAGAATGAAGCGTTGCCGGACTTTCGCCGTTACGGCGGATTCACTGCGTTTTCGGAGGGCTGGGGCCTGTACGCGGAGTCGCTCGGCAAGGAACTGGGCGTATATACCGATCCTTACCAGTATTTCGGCGGTCTGAATGCCGAGCTCTGGCGCTCTATCCGGCTCGTCGTCGATACCGGCATTCACGCGAAAGGCTGGACGCGTCAGCAGGTGCTTGACTACATGTATGCCAACTCGGCTGTCGTCGAGGCACGTGCCGTTGCCGAAGCGGAGCGATTCATGGCGATTCCGGGGCAGGCACTCGCCTACAAAGTCGGACAGCTCAAGATTCGCGCAATTCGCGACACTGCGGAGGCCCGCCTGGGTGAGCGGTTTGACGTCAAGGGCTTTCATACAGAGGTGCTGAAGGACGGTGCAATGCCATTATCGATCCTCGAGGCGAAAATCGACCGCTGGATCGAGGCGCAGCTTTAGCGGGCAAGCACCGCGACGCACTTGTCGCGGGCGCGGCCCGCTTCTACAGTAGGTACTATGAAACTCGACCGCTTCATTCGTATTGCGATCGCCATCGCCATTGCACTGGTGTTTGTGGTTGCAACGGGCGCGTTGCTGTTCATCTCCGAGTCGGCGCTCAATGTCTGGGATCGTCTCAAGGCAGGACCGCCCGCGCTGCTGTATGCGTATATAGCCGTGATGTTGCTACTGGCGGTCACCGCGATCTGGCTGATCTGGAGACTGGTTGTACGACGCCGGATCAGGCCAACACGGCGGAAAAAATCTGCGGTGCTTTCGCGCCAGGAAATCGAGACACGCATTCGCGATGCGGAAGCCGCCGGTGTCAACGTTGGCGAAGCGCAGGCCGAGCTTAAAGGGCTTGCCGTGCGGCAGGGTCAAGGCAACATAAATCTGTGCTTCTTTGGCGAAATCAGTACGGGCAAAAGTTCGCTGATCAAGGCGCTGGTGCCGGAGGCGAACGTCGTGGTCGATGTCGTCGGTGGTTCTACCGACGATATTCGTCACTATCGCTGGCGTAACGAGGCCGATGCGGAGATTTTGCTGACTGACGTGCCAGGAATTGGCGGCGTTGATGGCGAGCTCTCCGCAGTAGCCAGCGCAGAAGCGCAACGCGCCCACATCGTTCTTTTTGTCTGCGATAGTGACCTCACACGCTCCGAGGTTCGTGCGATCGAGGCGATGCTGGCGTTCGACAAACCGCTGGTTCTGGTTCTCAACAAAGCGGATCGATTCAATCCTGAAGAGCAGGCAGCACTAATGGAGAAGCTGCTTGAACGTGTCGCCGGCGTCGGCGGCAAACTGCAGCGAGACCATGTCGTTGCAGTGAGTGCAGGTGGCGAGTCCGAGATCATCGAGCGACGTGAGGATGGCCGCGAGGAGGCCGTGAAACGCAGGCGACCTGCCGATATCGGCGTACTGGTTGTGGCGATAAATCGCCTCATGTCCGGCGATATCGAGGCTTTGGATCAGCGTCGCGAACGGGCCGTGTTCCGGATGGCCGCTGCGCGCCTGGAGGAGGCCGAGGCCCGGTATCGTTTGCAACGCTCCGAGCAGATCGTCCGCAACGCGACACGCAAGGCGATAGTGGGGGCACTTGCAGCGATTAGTCCAGGTACCGATATTCTTATTCAGGGCTACATCGGTACGATGATGACGCGGCAGCTGTGCGACCTGTACGGTGCTGCCCCACGCGATCTCGATATTGAGGAGTTTCTGTCGATGAGCCAGAGTCGGGTAGGCCGGGCGCTGCCCTTGTCGCTGGCGGTCGCCGGCAACGGCCTGAAAGCTTTTCCCGGCGTCGGTACAGTTGCGGGCGGACTGGTGCACGCGGTTGCGTACGGACTCATTTTTGACGCGCTGGGGCGAAGCCTGGTGTTGTCGCTAACCCGTCATGGCGAGCTGGTGCCCGCTACGGCCAGCAAAGAATTCGAGGATGGCATCAGTGAGCATTTGGAAGCGGGCGTTCGACGCGTTGCCAGAATGGCCCTGGAAGAAAAGGTCGAGTGAGTCGGCGCCGGACGGCGGCTCTGACCACCTGAGTCTTGCCCGCGAGAGCCTGCGGGACCTGATTCAGGATTCGCGCCTTCCTGACGGTGTGCGCGATTCGCTGGCGCAAGACTACGAAGCGGTTCAAGGCATGCTCGACAAACTCGAGCATGGTCATCTGCACCTGTCCGTGTTCGGCCGCGTCAGTACCGGCAAATCCTCGTTGCTCAACGCGCTGATCGGAGAACAGAAATTTTCGGTCAGTCCGCTGCACGGTGAAACCCGGCATTCTTCGATGCAGGCCTGGACCCAGGTGGAGGCGGGCGGTGTTTTCCTGATTGATACGCCCGGGCTTGACGAAGCCGGCGGCGAGGATCGCGAAGCCCTGGCCAAGGAGGTTGCCGGTCGTTCCGACCTCGTCCTGTTTGTGCTGGACAGCGACATTACCGATTCTGAACTTGATGCCCTGAAGGCCGTGCTGGCTCAGGGTCGCCCGGTACTGCTTGTATTGAACAAGTCGGATCTCTACACGGCCGACGAAAACGCCGCGCTGCTGCGATCAATACGAACCAAGACCGAAGGTATTATTGACGCTACTCACGTCGTGTCATCAGCCGCAGAACCACGCGGGCAAACTGTCGTCGAGATCGCGGCCGATGGCGGCGAGACGACGTCGACGAGAGCGCAGGAGCCGGATGTGGCCGAATTACGTCTCAAGCTCTGGGAGATTCTCGAGGCGGAGGGCAAGACGCTGGCGGCACTGAATGCGAGCCTGTTTGCTGCCGATCTCTCCGACCAGGTTGGCCGGCGAATTCTGGCGGCGAGGCGGGAGCTTGGCGAAAAGCTGGTGCGGACTTATTGCGTCGGTAAGGGTATTGCTGTCGCTTTCAATCCCGTCCCGGTTGCCGACCTGTTCGCGGCCGCCTTTATCGATGTTGGCATGGTCGTGCACTTGTCGCGTGTTTATGACCTGCCGCTTAGCCAGAAAGAGGCCGGATCAATCGTCAAGGTTATTGTCGCGGAGTCTGCTGCCCTGATGGGCACGGTTTGGGCGCTGCATTTCGTTTCCAGTGCTCTGAAAGTAGGTACGCTGGGCTTGTCGACAATTCTTACCGCCGGAGCGCAGGGCGCCATTGCCTATTACAGTACCTACCTTGTGGGCCGAGCTGCCGGTGAGTATCTGTCGAAAGGTAAGTCCTGGGGCGATGGGGGGCCGAAAAAGGTCGTCAAACAAATCCTGGAGTCGCTGGATCGGGACACCGTGCTGCGAGATGCGAAACGCGAAATTCAGGCACGGCTAGGGCTAAGTTGAGGCGGCTGAAATGGACCGGGAAACACGCATGCGCCGAATCTGGGAAACCATCCTGGAGATCCCGCGTGGCTGCGTCGCGAGCTACGGGCAGATCGCGGAAATCGCCGGCATTCCGCGCGGTGCGCGACAGGTGGCGTACGCCTTGCGCCATGTACCCAAGGACATGGAGCTGCCCTGGCATCGCATCATTACTGCGTCGGGAAAAAGTGCTTTTGACCCGAACAGTCGGCACTTCAGGATGCAATGTGAACGGCTGACGGAGGAGGGCGTCACGGTCAGGAATGGCAAGGTCAATATGCAGGAATTTCGCTGGCAGCCAGACCTGGATGAGTTACTGTGGAAGCCATCATCGATGTGGGACGAATCTTGAGCATCCGGCGAAAACTGCGATCGCATTTCCTCAATGTTTTATTGCACCCCAAAACACGACGCGTCGCGCGTGCTCTGCATGACAGCCGCCGTCGTTTGCTGCGGCGGCCGCACGTTGTCTCGGCGTTCCTGCAGCTCGACGACCCGTATTCCTATTTGCTGGCGCATTATCTGCCGAGCCTCCGGGAACACTACGACATCGAGCTTCGTCTATACCTCTCGGAATCGCGCGGCGAAGCCTATCAGCCAGCCCCGGATCTGCTGGCCGAATATGCGGTCAGGGACTGTGAGCGACTCGCTCGCGAACTCGGCATTCCGTTTCTCGACAAAGGCGCGAGTCCGCCAGTTGAGTACCGTCGCTCGATGCTCGACACGATTGCGAGCTGCCAGGGCGGGGCGAGTTTCGATGAAGAACTACTGCAAGCGTTAGCCGTGTTCTGGCGGGGCGATGCCGAAGGGGCATCGCGTCGCAGTGCTGGCGCCGAAATGAAAGGGCTGTCGGATCAGGTCATCGAAGAATCACAGAAACTGCAAAAGCAGCTCGGCCACTACAACAGTGCGTCGTTGCATTGTGCCGGCGAATGGTACTGGGGAGTCGATCGTCTGCATTACCTGCTCGAGCGGCTGGACGAACTGTCCGTCGCGAGAAAGGACACGCATCATCCGTTGTTGTCTTCGGTCAGCCAGGCAATGCAGGTTACGCTGCCGGTCGCGCCGCCGACAGCTGCCAGGCCATTGCCTGCGCTCGAGTTGTTTCACTCCTTTCGCAGTCCGTATTCCTACCTGGCGCTGGCGCGCACCTACGAGATCGCCGACGCATTTGGACTGGAGCTCAGAGTCAGGCCCGTTCTGCCGATGGTTATGCGCGGCATGAAGGTGCCTGGGGCCAAGCTCCGCTATATCGTCAAAGACACGGCACGCGAAGCGGAGCGACTTGGCATCGCGTTTGGAAAGATAGCTGATCCCGTTGGCGCCGGTGCGGAACGTTGCTTGTCCATTTTTTTTCATGCGGAGTCGAAGGGGCGCGGCAGGCAGTTCCTGGTCAACGCTGGCGAGGCTATTTTCGCCAACGGGATCGACGTGGCTACGGATGCGGGGATGCGCGAAGTTACGGAACGAAGCGGCCTGTCGTGGCCGGATGTCGAAGCGGCAATGGAATCCGATGAGTGGCGGGATGAAGTGACAGAGAATCGTGATTCCATGATGGCGTCCGGGAGCTGGGGCGTGCCGACACTGCGTCTTGGCGAATTCGTTACCTGGGGACAGGATCGCGACTGGTTGCTGGTGCGCCATATCGAAGAATTGTGTGACACAGGGGACGGGATACTGGTATGACAACGGTGGTTTTTTCACACGGCCAGGAGAGCGGGCCCTGGGGAACAAAGATCCGCTCCATGGCCGAACGGGCCAAGAGCCTCGGTTGCAGTGTCGAGAGTATCGACTACCAGGGTATCGCTGATCCCTCCGAGCGAGTCCTCAAGCTGGTCAGCGAATGCAGGGATATCGACGACAGGCTGATCCTCGTCGGATCGAGCATGGGTGGTCATGTAGCAACAGCGGCGGCAGAGGAACTGCGGGCCGTCGGACTATTCGTGCTGGCGCCGGCCTACTATATGCCAGGCTACGAGGCGCTGACGCCAACACCGCCCTCACTGCCGATTTGCCTTGTGCATGGCTGGCATGATGATATTGTGCCGGTTGAGAATAGTATTCGCTTTGCTCAGGGCTGCAGTGCCACGCTTCATCTGGTCGATGGAGACCATCGACTGACTGCAAATATCGATGAGATTAACGAGTACTTGAGTTTTTTTATAACGATTACATCCGAATAATTCGGAGACTTGGGAGGAACAAATGAGATACGTACTGATTCTGTTAACGAGCCTGACCCTATTTGCCTGTGGTGGCAAAGATTCCGGTGATTCCGCGAAAGACGCCATGGACTCTGCAGCTGATGCTGCGAAAGAAGCCGCAAGTGACACGATGGAAGCTGCGGGAGACGCTATGGACTCTGCAGGAAGTGCCATGGATGATGCAGCGGAAGCCGCGGGCGAGATGGCCGGTGATGCCAAGGCCGCTGCCGAAGACGCGATGAATGAAGGCACGAACATGATGAAGGATGCGATGGACGACGCCGAAGGTGTCGAAGACAAGCTGATGGAAAAGAAAGACGACGTTGACGCCGCACTCAAAGACGCCATGAAAGACTGAAGAACTGCGCCTGGGACTCCGGGACGCCCGTCCTAGAGTTCCAGGCGCATTCCCTGCCGCGCGAATCTGAAGCCGCGCCGCTCAACCTCGGCCTGTTCCGGGCTACCCTCGATTAACAACGGATTCGTGTGATTCATGTGAATGAAGATCACGCGCGACTTTTCCTCGTCCGTAAGATCGTCGAACAGGTTCATGCTCTCGGCGACGAACGGGTGCGGTATCTTGCTCATGTCACGCCCCGGCAATTCGTCATCGTCGAAGAATGTCGCATCCAGCAATGCATAGTCGACGGAGCGTACCAGCGTCCGTATATCGACGGTCCACCGATCCCACTTATCAATGTCGGGAATGAAAACCGCGGTCTTGCGCGGTCCCTGGATTCGATAGCCCACCGTTTCTGAGTATTCATCGCGATGGGGTACAAGGAACGGCGTTACATTGATGCCGCCCGGTAATGAAATCTCGCGACCGTCTTCTAGTTCGCGAAGTTCGATGTTTTGGAATCGAACCAGTTGATCCCACGGCCCATTACTCGACAGGAATTCGCGCATTCGAGGCATTGCGTAAACCGGCAAGTCACGGGTGGAGCTCGATTCATGACCGAAATGCATGAGGCCAGTGTAATGACCGATGTGAGCATGAGTCAGGAAGACTCCGCCCAGTCGATAGTCACTGTCGTCGGCTACGCGATGCAGCCTGTATAACTGCTCACGAATATCAGGGGTGGCATCAAACAGGTACTTTGTGCGGGCAGCACGTATGCACCACGGCAATGCAGCTTGTTGTCCGCCGCAGAGCCGCGTCTTCCCAGGCGCGATCGCAATGCGGCGCATAGCAACTGGCCTGCGGATAGCCGGCGTCCTGGGCTATGCCAAGAACCTCAATGAAGCTTGTTTCATCGGCAAAGACACCGCCGCCAAGCAGTAGTGTGACTATCGCAAGCAGGGGTCGTGTCATGGATTTCGGTTCCAGCCTTTGCGGGCAACCAGTATGACACACGGCTATTTCGGTATTGGCTAGAACGCCTCGGCAGAGAGGTCCAGCAGCGCCGGAACGTCGCTGGGTTTGTACAGGCTGATCTGACTGATGGATATGGGCTCGACCGGCTTTGCTGTAATGACGAGTCGCGACTTGCCATTGACGAACTCGGTGTACGGATCGATTACGTATTCGTCGAACTCGATACCGAAGGACTCGCCGATTTGTGCGAGCTTGTCGAGTTGCGCCGCAACGATTTCTTCGTTTGACAAACCGAGGCGTCCGCAATAGTCCATAACGCGCTGATTCAGCGACTGGTCGACGTATTCGATACGCATAGCACTGAGCCGCGGTCGTGCCCGGGGGCCCTGCGAAAGCTCGGCGATCATATTGCCTGCCAGCGAGAGCTCGGCGTCAATCGTCCACATATCCTCTACCGATGACGTTACGGATACCGAGTAGCTTCCGGCGTCACGGCGGAAATACGCCGACATCGAAACGACCTGTTCAGAATAGCCGAGCTTGCCCAGTGTTTCCGGAGAGAAGCCGTACTTGCCAGTACACACGGCGGTCGGCTTGTCGGCGTCAGCTGCGTCGACGGCTTCTTGTAGTTGGGCGTGGAGCGTCTTGAAGTAATCAGCATCGACACGCATTCGAACGCCTTCGGCAATAAAACCGAAGTACTCCGGTATCACGTCGTCGGGGTTTCCTGGCTTCTCGGCCATGTCGGCGAGCCCGAGGAGCGAGAAATAGCTCGGCGTGTCGATACCAAGCCGGTCAATCACAATCGGGTCGCTAAAGTCGTTGAGCTTCGCTTCGATCCCATCGACAGTCAGCTTGCCACCCATCGTTGAGCTGACACCGGAATACTTGACGTTCACAAACGGAGAGACCGCCAGAACAGCCTGATCGACGCCCTTCTCAACCTTGTGGTGCAGCAGCAGTTTTGATCCGCCGTAGCCGACGGCCGCCAGGATGGCTATGCCAATAATCAGGTTTCTCATAATCTGCCCACGCTTCGGGGTCGCTACAGTCCTGTGAATTATGTCTCAAAACAACGGCTTGCCATACGAAGGGAGTCACAGATTCGCGATTCCGGTAGACTTGGGCGCCATGAACCTCGCCGCCTTCTTCGTTCGCCCGCTCTACTGGCTGGCAGGAAAAATATTCTCGCTCTGGGCACGTCCGGTGGTGCAGCCGGAGACGCCGTGCGATTTGATAACCGACAGCAATGCGGCTATTTGCTACGTGCTCGAAACCGGTGGGTTGGCCGACCTGCTTGCACTGGAAAAGGCTTGTGCCGTACACGGTCTGCCATCGCCAACCAGCCGCTTTGACTTTTGCGGCACGCGTGACCACAAACGGGTTGTCGTGCTGCGGCGCATGCGAGGTACGGTTTTCAGGCGACCTCGCAAGACAGGATCGCAGCGACTGTTGCGACTGGTTGAGGCGGCAGAGAAAGGCGATCAGGAACTGCTGCTGATTCCGGTTGCGATTTATTGGGGCCGGTCCCCGGAAAAAGAAAGGTCGTGGGTCAAGCTGCTTTTTTCTGAAGACTGGGATGTCTCCGGCAGGACCAACAAGTTCTTCAAATCTATCCTGCTGGGCCGGGATACGCTGCTGCGTTTCAGTCATGCACTGCCCTTGCGATCGATCGAAGCGAAGGGTCAGTCATCGGAAATCGTCGGCCGCAAGGTGTCCAGAATCCTGCGCGTCCACTTTCGAAAACGTCGCGTTGCTACGGTGGGGCCGGATCTGTCTCACCGCCGCACGCTCGTCAATCAGGTGCTGCGGGCGCCCGGCGTACGCCGTGCCATCATGGCCGAGGCGGGCGATGATTTCCGCAAACAGGAAGTTGCACGTCACAGGGCGCAGAAATACGCGGTGGAAATCGCTGCCGACATTTCTTATCCATTCATTCGTGTCGCGCAACGCTTTTTGAGATGGCTGTGGAACCGCATCTACGACGGCATCGAGCTCAACCATATTGACCGCCTGCACGAGGTTGCGAGAGACAAAGAGCTTGTTTATGTGCCCTGTCATCGCAGTCATTTCGATTACCTGTTACTAAGTTACGTTGTTTATATGAGCGGCCTGCATTTGCCGCACATCGCTGCAGGCATCAATCTGAATATGCCGGTCGTTGGCCGCATTCTGCGTCGTGGCGGGGCGTTCTTTCTGCGTCGTACATTCAAAGGCAATCGCCTTTACGCGGCTGTCTTTGATGCCTACCTGAACGAGATTATCGCCAGGGGCCATTCGATCGAATACTTCGTGGAGGGTGGCCGTAGCCGTACGGGGCGATTGCTGGCCCCGAAGGGCGGCATGCTCGTCATGACGGTCAACTCGTTTATCAAAAATCGCCAGCGTCCGATCGTATTTGTGCCCGTCTATTTCGGCTACGAAAAGCTGATTGAAGGCGACTCGTTTATCAGCGAAATGGGCGGCGCCGCAAAGAAAAAAGAGTCGCTGGGCGGTCTCATTCGCTCGATCAAGTCGCTGCGTGATCAGTTCGGCCGCGTGTACGTAAATATCGGCGAACCGATAGAGCTCGAAGCGGTGCTGGATCGTGTGTATCCGCAATGGCACGAACATAAGGCTGAAAATGGCGAACGCCCGCCGTGGCTGGCGGGAGTCGTCGATCAGCTCGGTACCGAAATTATGAGCGGCATCAATTCGGCCGCTGCAGTGACGCCGATCAGCCTGCTGGCATACACGCTGCTGGCAACGCCGAAGCAGAAGATTGGCATCAATGAGTTGCGCAGGCAGATAGATCTGAGCATTGGCATTATCAAGCGTTTTAAGTACTCGGATTCAGTGACCATGCCCGACTGGAGCGCCGACGAGATTATCACGCACGGTGAGGAGCTCAATGCCATCAGTCGCACGCGCCACCCGATGGGCGAGGTCGTTCATATGACCGAGCGCACTGCGGTGCTGATGACGTACTTTCGTAACAACATTTTGCACCTGTTGGCAGTGCCGGCGTCCGTAGCCTGTTGCTTTATCCAGGGACGTCAGCTCGAGCACAGCGAACTGCAGCGTCTGATACGCCTGATCTATCCGTTCATGCAAAAAGAGCTCAATTTGAAATGGTCGATCAAAGATGTTGATGCGATCACATCAGAAGCGATCAAGTCGCTAATTGACCTCGAGCTTTTGACCTACGGCAAGCGCAAGAAAATACTCGTGCGACCACCGGCCGGTTCCGAAAAGGCTTTCCAGTTATTGATGCTCGGGCAATCGATGGTGCCCATGCTGCAACGCTTCTATCTGGTTGTCGCAATACTGGTCAGTAACGGTTCCGGAACGTTGTCGCGAGCTCGCCTCGAAGTGATTTGTCAGCAAAGCGCCGAGCGCTTGTCGATGATTTACGGTCTGCACTCGCCCGACTTCTTTAACAAGACGCTGTTTCATGATTTCATTCGCGGTCTGCAGGATCAGCAAGTGCTTCGCCGTAACGCCGAGGGTCTGATCGAGTACGATGACGCGATCAAGAACATTGGTGCAGACGCGCGGCTCGTGCTTGGCGAGGAGATACGCCACAGTATCCTGTCACTGACAGTACCCGAAGACAGCGAGCCGCCCACAGAATGAACGTCGTATCGTTTTACCGCTTCCTGGATATTAGTGATCCGGAGTCCTTGCGCGATGAATTGCAGGGGCTTTGTGACAAGCAGGGCCTGCTTGGCACTATTCTCGTTGCAACGGAAGGCTTCAACGGCACCCTGGCCGGCCAGCCCGACGCAGTAGCCACCGTGTTCGAGTGGCTCAGGTCTCGCTTCGATATTGCGGACGAGCTCGACGCACGCTGGAGCAGCGCGGAGCAGCCGCCGTTTCGTCGCATGCGAGTCCGGCTGAAGCGGGAAATCGTGACGCTCGGCAGACCAGATATCCTGCCGCACAAAACGACCGGACAACACGTGCCGCCTGAGCAGTGGAACGCGCTGCTCGACGATCCGAATGTACTGCTGGTCGACACACGTAATCACTACGAGCATGAGGTCGGCACGTTTCCGGGCGCGATTGACCCGGGCAACGACAGTTTTCGGGAGTTTCCCGAGTTCGCGAAAATGCTGGCGGAATCATCCAAAGAGCGGCCACTCGCGATGTTTTGTACCGGCGGTATTCGCTGCGAAAAGGCCACGGCACTCATGCTTGAACTCGGTTTTCGCGAGGTCTACCAGCTGCAGGGCGGAATTCTCAACTACCTCGAGACGGTCCCGGCCGAGGAAAATCACTGGGATGGTGAGTGCTTCGTCTTCGACACAAGGGTTGCGGTGGACCGGGACCTTTCCGAAGGGGGCTATGTGCAATGCCATGCCTGTCGCCGGCCGCTGAGCACCGCGGATATCGAGTCGCCGGACTACCGTGAGGGCGTCTCCTGCCCGCGCTGCGTCGATGAAGGCGATGAGGATCGTCGTGCCCGCCTCGAGGAGCGACGGCGGCAAGTGCGGCTCGCTGCAGAGCGAGGCGAGGCGCATATCGGGGCCAAAATCTAGGCTGGTTCCTTGCACAAACACGTCGAACGTACTAAAACAGGCTGATGTTCAACCGTTTGCAAGTCGGTCCGAAAGCCAGGGCCCGGAGACGAGGCGTCCTGGGTCTGCTTGCGGTGCTGTGGCTGAACATGGCAATCCTGCCCTGCGCGATGGCGTTTCCCGGTGACGAGGATTGTCCGCATTGTCCGCCGGCAGAGCAGCACGAAATGCATCACGGCATGGCCGCCAGCCAGGGGCATGATCATGGCCAGGTCGAAGTCAAACCTTCCTGCTCGACCACGCAGGCTGAATGTTGCGATGTTGTTACGGCCAGCGTCGATGCTCGCGGTGGCAAGCTTGACTACAAGCCGGCCTCAGACATCGCATTTGCTACAGCGCCGTTTCCCGGTCGCAGCAGCTGCCGGCTTGCGGCGGCAGGGCAGGCTGCGGTAGATCCACCTGACATAGTCGGCAGCTCGCCGCCCCTACACATCCTGTACTGCGTCTATCTGAAATAGCCAATTCCTTGCTGTAAACCCTTCCGGTTTTTCACGCAGGAGTTGGATCAATGTTTTCTTTGTGCGGGCGATTGCCCGAAATCAACAACGTTCGCGCCGCAAAGCGGCGTTCGCACCGAATGATTGCCGTGTTTATGACGTGCGTGCTTGTCGCATCAAACGTCGAGGCGCAGCATCGAGTTCCGTTGACCTTGGCAGAGGCCGAGGATCTGGCCCTTGCGGCAGAGCCGGGGCAGCAAGCCATGCAGGCCAAAGCCGCCGCGCTTGACGCGCGCGCGGTGCTTGCCGGCGAGTTGCCCGACCCGATGCTGCGCGTCGGCCTGAACAATTTTCCCATCGAATCCGGCGGTTTTCGCACGGAAGGCATGACGAATGCGGCCATCGGGCTGCGGCAGGTATTTCCAGCCGGCAAGACTCGCTCGTTCAGTGCCCGACAATTCGATTTCCTTGCTGCCGAGATGAACGAAAACGCGGAGGCGCGGAGTCGCAATGTGCTCACCGCCGTACGTAATTCGTGGCTGGATTTCTACTATTGGGACCGGGCCCACAAGCTGGTAGCTGAGTCGCGGCCGTTCTTTGACGACCTGGCATTGGTCACGCGTTCGCTTTACTCGGTTGGTCGCAAGAGTCAGCAAGACGTATTGCGCGCCGAGCTCGAGTTGAGCCGCCTTCAGGATCGGCTGATAGACATCGAACGACAGCGTGCACGCGCGCAGGCCGCGCTGGGTGAATGGATCGGTAGCGACGCCACGCGGCCGCTTGCTCTGAAGTTACCGAGTTGGGATCGCCTGCCGCCGCTCGAGTCCCTACAGCGTTCGCTGACGGAACATCCCGCGCTAAGAGCCGCCGATGCGCAGATTGAAGCGCGCAGCGCGGGTGTCGACCTGGCTCATGAGCGATCGAAGCCCGGCTGGGCGCTCGAGCTCGGCTACAGCTATCGCGAGGGCTTCCTGCCCAACGGTGTACCACGGTCGGACTTCGTCAGCCTCGGGGTGAGCGTCGACCTGCCATTCTTCAGGAAGAAGTCGGTCGACAGCACCCTTTCGGCCGCACTGCACGAGCGTAGCGCTGCCATATCGAGCCGGGAACAAACCTCACGGGGCCTGCAAGGCCAACTGCTGGCGGAGCATGCCCGTTGGCGAAATCTGACGCGCCGCGTGTCTTTGTACGACGCGCGCATTCTCGATCAAGCCACGGATAACGCCGAGGCATCGATGCTTGCGTATCAAAGTGATCGAGGCGATTTCGCCGATGTCATGCGTGCCTATATCGACGATTTGAATACCCGCATTGAGCACATTCGCCTGCAGGTGGAGCGCGCGCAGAGTTATGCGGTGCTCGCCAACCTCGGAGATCTTCCACGATGAAGAAGATTACGTTTGTTATCGGCGCAATCCTTATTGCGATTGCTATCGGCGTCCTGATCGGCCGCTCCATGAACCCGAAGGCTGGTGTTTCCCGTGAGGCGGCGGCTGGCAGCGATCGCGAGGTGGTGTATTGGGTCGCGCCCATGGATGCCAATTACCGCCGCGATGAACCGGGCAAGTCGCCGATGGGCATGGATCTGGTGCCTGTGTATGCAGACGAGGTTGATGGCCAACCCGGCGTGGTCGCCATCGACGCCACCATAGTCAATAACCTCGGCGTGCGCACGGCCAGGGCGCAGCGTGGCGAGTTGTCGCAGCGCATCGAGACGGTTGGCTACGTCGCATACGATGAGGACACGGTGCAACACGTGCACACGCGTGTCGACGGCTGGATCGAAAAACTGGCGACAAAGGCCAGCGGCGATGCGGTCAAGAAAGGCCAGTTGCTGTTCGAGCTGTACTCGCCGACGCTCGTCAACGCGCAGGAGGAATACCTCATCGCGCTGCGCAGTGCCAACAAGCCGTTATTGAAAGCGTCGAAAGAACGTCTGTCCGCGCTTGGAGTATCGGGCAGCGAGATTGCCCGACTGGACAAGGAACGTACCGTTCGACAAAGGGTGAGGGTGTACGCCGAGTCGGACGGCGTCATCGTGCATCTGGGGGTGCGCGAAGGCATCTTTGTCACCCCGGCTACCGAGATCATGTCCGTCGCAAAACTCGACAAAGTCTGGGTGTTGGCCGAGGTATTCGAGCGACAGTCGGCATGGGTAAAACCGGGTCAGACCGCGATGGTCGAGCTTGAATACCTGCCCGGCGAGACGTGGCATGGCAGCGTCGACTACGTGTACCCCGAACTCGACCCGAAGACGCGAACGCTGAAAGTCCGGCTTCGATTCGACAACGCGGCAGAAACGCTGCGGCCGAACATGTTTGCGCGCGTCACGATTCAGGGTGACAGCGTTGGTGAAGTCGTGCACGTGCCGCGCGAGGCGCTGATTAGAGGTGGTTCGGTTGATCGGGTAGTGGTCGCACTGGGAGAAGGTCGTTTCCGGGCCCAGCCTGTGCAGATCGGTATCGAGTCGGGAGACCGTGTTGCGATTCGCAAGGGCATTGAGGCTGGCGAGCTCGTGGTGGTCTCCGGACAGTTCTTAATCGACTCTGAATCGAACATTGAATCTGCATTGAGGCGAATGCAGGACGCCTCCAGTGAGGTGACTAATAAATCGGTAGAGGACGATCCCATGGAGGAGCCCATGGATCACAGCCAGCATCAGATGAGGGCCGACTAATGATAGCCGGACTTATTCGCTGGTCGATAGAGAATCGCTTCCTGGTCTTGATCGCAACCGGATTCCTTGTCGCCGGGGGCGTGTACTCGGTGAAACAAACGCCGGTTGATGCGCTACCCGACCTCTCCGACGTGCAGGTCATAATCAAGACGTCGTTTCCTGGGCAAGCACCGCAGGTCGTAGAAGATCAGGTCACCTACCCGCTGACCACGGCCATGCTGTCAGTGCCAAAAGCGGTAACGGTGCGGGGTTACTCCTTCTTCGGCGACTCGTTTGTCTACGTCATTTTCGAGGATGGGACGGACCTGTACTGGGCTCGATCACGAGTACTCGAGTACCTGAGCCAGGTGGCCTCACGACTGCCGGACAATGCCAAACCGGCGCTGGGACCGGATGCCACGGGCGTTGGCTGGGTGTTTGAGTATGCGTTGGTTGATCGCAGTGGACAGCACGATCTGGCAGAACTCCGAAGTCTGCAGGACTGGTTCCTAAAGTATGAGCTGCAGACCGTACCGGGCGTCGCCGAAGTGGCGACGATTGGCGGAATGGTGCGCCAGTACCAGGTGGTCGTTGATCCGGACAAGCTGCGAGCGTTTGGCATTCCGCTCTCGAAACTCAAGATGGCCATACAGCAGGGCAACCAGGAAACCGGCGGTTCCGTCATTGAAATGGGCGAGGCCGAGTACATGGTGCGCGCAAGTGGCTACCTGGAGAACCTCGACGATCTTCGCGATATTCCGTTGGGCGTCAACGAGCAGGGTACGCCGCTGGTGTTGTCGGACGTCGCTGATATTCGTCTGGGCCCACAAATGCGACGCGGTATTGCTGAGCTCGACGGTGAAGGTGAGGTCGTCGGTGGCGTGATCGTCATGCGCTGGGGCGAGAATGCGTTGAAAACGATCAGCGCCGTCAAAATTCGACTCGCGGAGCTGCAACGCAGCCTTCCCGATGGCGTCGAAATTGTCACCACCTACGACCGATCGGATTTGATCGAGCGCGCCGTTGCAACGCTCAAGGGCAAGCTGTTGGAAGAATTCCTCGTGGTGGCACTGGTGTGCGCGGTCTTTCTATTCCACCTGCGATCGTCGGCCGTAATAATTTTCAGTTTACCCGTGGGAATTCTGGCTGCTTTCATCGTCATGCATTTACAAGGCCTCAATGCCAACATCATGTCGTTGGGTGGTATCGCGATCGCAATCGGTGCGATGGTGGACGCCGCGATTGTAATGATAGAAAACGTCCATAAGCACATCGAAAAAGAACCGCTAACGGACGAAAATCGCTGGCGCATAATTGGCGATGCGGCGACCGAGGTGGGTCCGCCATTGTTCTTCTCGCTACTGATCATCACGCTGAGCTTTCTGCCGGTGTTTACGCTCGAGGCACAGGAAGGCCGACTGTTCGCGCCGCTTGCCTTCACCAAGACCTACGCGATGGCGGCCGCAGCCGGGCTGTCCATCACGCTCGTGCCGGTGCTGATGGGCTACTTCATTCGTGGCAAAGTGACGCCCGAGCACAAAAATCCCATCAATCGCATACTCGTCGCCGCGTACCAGCCAGTCATCCATGCAGTGATTCGTTTTCCGAAAGGGACGCTGGCACTGGCGGGAATTGTCCTTTTGATCGGCCTGTGGCCGGCGACACAACTCGGTTCGGAGTTCATGCCGCCGCTCGACGAAGGCGACCTGATGTACATGCCTACCACCTACCCGGGCGTATCGATCGACAAGGCGCGCGAGATCCTGCAAAGCACTGACAAGATGATCAAGGAAGTGCCGGAAGTGAAGCGCGTCTTTGGCAAGATCGGGCGCGCCGAGACCGCCACCGATCCGGCGCCGCTCACAATGATCGAGACTGTGATCCAGCTAAAACCTCGCGAGGAGTGGCGCGCGGGCATGACGCCGGAGGGTTTGCGCGCCGAGCTCGATCGTGTCGTCAGGTATACCGGTCTTACCAATGCCTGGGTGATGCCCATCAAGACTCGCATCGATATGCTCGCGACCGGCATCAAGACGCCGGTCGGCATCAAGGTAGCCGGGCCGGACCTCAAAGTGATTGAGCGTATCGGCCAGGATCTCGAGCGCGTGCTCGCCGATGTCGACGGTACCGCCTCGGTGTATTCCGAGCGTGTCGCCGGTGGACGCTACGTGGATGTCGACATTGATCGTAAACGCGCCTCGCGCTTTGGCCTGAACATCAACGACGTGCACGACGTTGTTCGTTCCGCAGTTGGTGGCATGAACGTAACGCAAACGGTGGAAGGCCTTGAGCGATACCCGGTCAACGTTCGCTACCCGCAGCGAGTACGCGATTCGGTGGAGCAGTTAAGATTGCTGCCTATCGTGACTCCAAACGGTGCCAGAATCGCTCTAGCCGACGTAGCCGACGTTAAAGTGGTTGATGGCCCGCCCGCGATCAAGAGCGAGAACGCCCGACTCAATGGCTGGACCTACGTCGATATCACAGGGCGGGATCTTGGATCGTACGTCGCCGAGGCCCAGCAAGTGGTCACGGACTCCGTGGAACTGCCAGCCGGCTATTCGCTGGCCTGGTCCGGCCAGTACGAGTACATGGTGCGTGCGAAGGAGCGATTGTCCATCGTCGGTCCGGTGACGCTCGCAATTATTGTCCTGCTCTTGTATCTCAGCTTCCGCCGCTTCGCGGAGGTTGCGATCATTATCGGCACGCTACCGATGGCCCTGATCGGTGGGCTCTGGCTGCTCTACCTGCTTGGCTACGACCTCTCGGTTGCCGTGGGTGTCGGATTCATTGCTTTGGCGGGCGTTGCTGTCGAAATCGGCGTCATAATGCTGGTGTATCTGAATCAGGCCATTCGAGAGCACATGGCGACGGCGAAGTCGGAAGATCGGGCGCTCACCAGGGCCGACGTCGAGCAGGCGGTTATCGACGGCGCGCTGCTGCGTGTGCGACCGATCATGATGACAGTTGCCGCGATTATCGCAGGCCTGCTGCCAATAATGTTGGGCGGGGGCACCGGATCGGAGGTAATGCGGCGCATCGCGGCGCCAATGGTTGGTGGCATGGTGAGCGCCACTATTTTGACCTTAATTGTAATTCCCGCACTGTTCCTGATTTGGCGCGGGCAATCTGTTAGAGCGAATATGACATGAAAACAAACGAATCGAATGACCATGCATGCTGTCACAGCGGACACGATGCCGCGGCGCCTGTGCCGAGCGGTGACTACGATCTTGTGCCCGCCGATTACAGCGGCACCGTCTATACCTGCCCAATGCACCCGGAGGTTCGCGACATTCGAAACTCGGGTTGTCCCATTTGTGGCATGGCGCTCGAACCCGCAGGAATCGTAGCCGGCGAAGAAGATACGTCTGAACTGGACGATATGACGCGGCGATTCTGGATCAGTGCCGCGCTGACGTTGCCGCTGTTTGTCTATGCGATGGGCGATCTTATTCCGGGGCAGCCGCTCACGCACCTCGTGCCAGCTAATTGGGCATCATGGCTGCAATTCGCGCTCGCAGCCCCGGTTGTATTGTGGGGTGGCTGGCCGTTCTTCGTGCGCGGCGCAAATTCGATTCGTTCGATGAACCTCAACATGTTCACGCTGATCGCGCTCGGTGTGGGCGTTGCGTTTATTTATTCGCTCGTAGCGACGGTGATGCCCGGCGTCTTTCCCGAGGCGTTTCGAAACGCCTCGGGCGAGGTTGCCGTCTACTATGAGGCGGCGGCAGTCATTACTACGTTGGTATTGCTGGGCCAGGTACTGGAACTGCGCGCGCGCAGTCAGACTTCGGGTGCTATCCGGGCATTGCTCGAACTCGCACCTCCTGCCGCCAATCGCATCCGGGCGGACGGAACGGAAGAAGAGGTATCCCTCGACGACGTCGCAACGGGCGATCGTCTGCGTGTTCGACCCGGCGAGAAGATCCCGGTCGACGGGACCGTCGCGGAAGGCAGCAGTAATGTTGATGAGTCGATGATCAGCGGCGAGCCTATACCGGTCGAAAAACACACAGGCGATACGGTTGTCGGCGGCACCGTCAATGGCACCGGCGGGTTTGTTATGGTGGCTACCAACGTCGGTGACGACACGTTGTTGTCGCAAATCGTGAAGATGGTTGCGGAGGCGCAACGCAGTCGTGCCCCCATTCAGCGACTGGCCGATGTGGTTGCGGCCTGGTTCGTTCCCGCTGTCGTTACCGTCGCTGTCGTAACTTTTGTACTCTGGGCATGGCTCGGTCCGCATCCGGCAATGGCCTATGCGATCGTAAATTCCGTAGCAGTGCTCATCATCGCGTGTCCATGCGCATTGGGTCTCGCAACGCCAATGTCGATTATGGTGGGAACCGGTAAGGGTGCGCAAAACGGGATCCTGATAAAAAATGCCGAGGCGCTCGAGATGTTCGAAAAAGTGGACACTATCGTCGTCGATAAGACAGGCACATTGACCGAGGGTCATCCTGAACTCGTCATGATCAGTCCGCTCAAAGGATTCAGCGAGGAATCGCTGCTGTCATTGGCGGCGTCCGTCGAAAATGCGAGCGAACATCCTCTGGCGAGTGCCATCGTCGAGGGTGCGAAAAAGCGATCGCTGTCGCTGCTTGCGCACGAGAACTTTGAGTCTGTCACGGGACAAGGCGCGCGGGCGATGGTAGATGGCAAATGGGTCGTTGTCGGCAACGAAAAACTGATGAAATCGACAGGCGCGCATGATTCCGAGATTGCGAAAAGCGCAGAAGCTTATCGGCAAGAGGGTCAGACAGTCATGTTTGTCGCGGTGGATGGCAAGTCTGCGGGGCTGATTGGCGTTGCGGATCCCATCAAGGCATCGACGCCGGAAGCGATAGAAAAATTGCATCGTGCCGGCTTGCGTGTCGTGATGCTGACCGGTGACAGTGCTGCGACGGCAGAGGCGGTAGCAAGAAGCATTGGTATCGACGAAGTACATGCCGATGTCTCACCGGAAGACAAGAGTCGCATCGTTCGCGAGCTACAGGCCAATGGTTCAATTGTCGCCATGGCGGGAGACGGAATTAACGACGCTCCGGCGCTGGCGCAGGCCGATGTTGGTGTTGCCATGGGGACGGGCACTGACGTAGCGATGGAAAGTGCCGGCATCACATTAGTACGCGGCGACCTGCTGGGCGTCGCGAAGGCGCGCGCATTGAGCCAGGCCACTATGCGGAATATTCGTCAAAACCTGTTCTTCGCGTTCGCCTACAACACGGCCGGCGTGCCTGTTGCGGCTGGCATCCTGTACCCGTTTTTCGGACTGTTGTTGAGTCCAATGATCGCAGCGGCCGCCATGAGCATGAGCTCGGTGTCGGTGATCGGTAACGCGCTTAGACTGCGAAAAGTAACGTTGTGAGAGCTGCTACGCGTCGAGATCGGGTATCAACTCGCTTTCCAGATTGGAGATCATGTCTTTCAGCAGCAGCTTGCGTTTTTTCAGGCGTCGGATACGCAGCTGGTCGACCATCGGGTCGTGCTGCAGCCGGTCGATCAGGTAGTCGAGGTCCCTGTGACTGACTCGCAGCTCGCGCAGTCGCTCGAGTTGCTGGAACGCTTCGGTATCGATCTTATCGGTCATTCCAACATGCTACTCGCTGTCAGGTAGCAGCGCCAACCAGTCCCTGTCGTCGGCGCCGATGACGAAAAAGTGAGGGTTAAGGATGTCCGATTTTGCGTTATATGTCATCGGTTTTCCGTCGAGAGTGACGACGCGGCCGCCCGCCTGTTCGACGACAGCCTGTGCCGCTGCTGTGTCCCACTCGGAGGTTGGTCCGAGGCGCGGGTAAAGATCAGCGCCGCCTTCGGCGATGACGCAGAATTTCAAAGAGCTGCCCATGGGTACCATTTCATGCTTGCCGAGACGCGCGAGATACGCATCCAGGCTTGCGCCGCGGTGTGAGCGGCTACCGACGACCCGTACAGGATCGCTACTTGCTGTGCTGACGCGAATCGGCGCGGCCGGCTTGTCTCCTTCACGCAGCTCTGCCCCTACGCCATCGCAGCCGACATAGGTCTTGTTTTGTACTGGTACATGAACCACGCCGAGCACCGGCCGGTTATTGTCGATCAACGCGATATTGACCGTGAACTCGCCGTTTCGATTGACGAACTCCTTGGTGCCGTCCAGCGGGTCGATCAGCCAGTAGCGCTCCCAGCTGCGGCGTTCCTCAAAGTCGGCCAGCCCAGCCTCTTCGGTGATGATGGGCAGCTCAGGCTGCAGCGCCTCGAGGCCTGCGACGATACGTTGATTTGACGCCAGGTCTGCCTGCGTGAGCGGCGACTCGTCCTGTTTGCTTTGCACCTCAAAATTGGTCGCGTAGACTTGCAAAATCGCGCGGCCGGCATCCTCAGCGAGCACGACGATGGGTTCAATTAACGACCTGAGATCCATGTTTTTTCCTGGCAACCATTGGACGCGCAGTATAACAATGAAAATCGAGCCGAAAACTGCGCTGCAGCGCGCCGAAACGTTAATGTTGGATATGGACGGCACCTTGCTCGATCTCGCATTCGACAACTACATCTGGAAGGATCTCGTGCCGCGTCGATTTGCCGCCGCGCGGGACATGAGTGTTGACGATGCGCGTGATCACCTGTTTGAGCAGTACCGGACCGTGCAGGGCGACCTGGAATGGTATTGCCTCGATCACTGGAGTGAGCGACTCGGTCTTGATGTGGTTCAGTTGCACCACGACGTTACGCATAGAATCGGCTATCTGCCGGGCGCCCTGGATTTCTTGCGCAGCGTAGCAGGGCAGGATACCCGCGTTCTCCTGGTTACTAATTCGCATCCCGATACACTGGCCTTGAAAGATGCTGTAACCGGCCTTGGCGACTATTTTGACGGTGTGTTCAGCTCACACCAGTATGGCCACGCGAAAGAAAGTCAGTTGTTCTGGCGCGCGTTGCAGGATGACGTCGGATTTGACAGCGAGACGACGCTTTTCGTTGACGATAGCCAAGCTGTGCTGCACAGCGCCAGGGAGTATGGCGTGACGATGCTGGTAACGATAACCCGACCGGACACGTCTCTGCCGGCCGTTCGCGGGTCAGAATTCCGCGGCGTGGAGTCTGTAGCGGACATGTTGCCGTAGGAGGGCGCCTCCCCGTGAAGGGGGCAATGCCAGCGGGCAAGCGACAGTTACGATCGATAGGTCGCGAATAACGCCGGCATTGAAAATTCTCAATCCGTGCGCCCCGGCGAACCCGATGGTTCTATCGTTTCGGCGGACCCCTTCGACCGCCACCGGGCCGCCCACCACTTCGACCACCACCGGACCGGCCACCACCGGGCTTGCCGCGCTGCTGTGACGGTTTTCGTTTGCGTGGTTTCGGCTTGACGATTTCCGGCAGGTCTTCGTGATTGTAGTTAACGACCGGAATCTTATGCCCAATGTACGCTTCAATGTCCGGAAGTATCATCACATAGGTCTCGCAACCCAGACTGATCGCGTCGCCTGCGGCTCCGGCGCGTGCGGTGCGGCCAATACGGTGCACGTAGTCCTCTGCGTCATGAGGCATGTCGTAGTTGATGACGTACTGAACGTCCGGTACGTGCAGGCCGCGCGATGCAACGTCTGTACCAATAAGAACCGCCAGCTCGCCACTCTGGAAATCCATAAGCATGCGCAGGCGCTTGTTTTGCGGTACGTCGCCGGAGATAGCCTTTGCGTGAATACCGTTGGCCTCCAGGTAGTCCTGCACGCGTTCAGCCTCACGCTTCATGTTGACGAAGATCATGATGCGACCTTCGCCCATCTCCCGGATCAGCCCGATCAATAACGGCATCTTGTCTTCGTTGGACGGGAAGAACACGGCCTGGCGCACGCGATCCGCGGTGACCTTGTCCGGTTCGATACGGATTAACTCCGGCTCATTCATGTGCTCGTAAGCAAGCTCCATGACGCGTTGCGACAGCGTTGCCGAGAACAACATGTTGAGCCGCTTGTCAGGGTCTGGAAGTCGCCGTAACAGGTAGCGAATATCCTTGATGAAGCCGAGATCAAACATGCGGTCTGCTTCGTCGAGAATCGCCACCTCAACCTGGTCGAGTTTGAACACGCCCTGCTTGAAGTAGTCGATGATCCGTCCGGGTGTGCCAATGAGCAGGTCTACGCCGCCCGCCAGGGTATTGCGTTGTTTTTCGTAGTCGGTACCGCCGAACGCGATGCCGATCTTTAGCCCGGTGTGCTTGCCAAGCACCTCCGCGTCGTTGGCGATCTGCACGGCGAGTTCGCGCGTCGGCGCCAGGGCGAAAAGCCGGGGCTGACGCTTCTCGTCGGGATCGGTCGGCGTGTTCAGGAGCCGCTGATAGGCTGCAATCAGGAAGGCTGCCGTCTTACCGGTGCCCGTCTGCGCCTGGCCGGCAACGTCATGGCCTTCCAGAGCAATGGGTAGAGTGCTGGCCTGGATCGGCGTACAGAACTCGAAGCCCGCATCACGTATGCCCGCCTGAATGCTTTCGTGCAGCGGCAACGCGTCGAATCTGAGGTCGCTCAGATGGTTTTCAGACATAAAATTTAGACCAGAAAATATTCGTGAAAAGCTTGCAATATGGCTCGCGAAACGGTCAAATTGGGCCAATTCGACGCGACAACCGTCGCACCCGCCAATTTCGATTTTCTAAACGATCCACAAAGAAGCCGGAAACAGCCGGGATTACCCAGCAATTGAGCTGCGACATAGTGCCTGATAGTTGAGGCAGCGTCATCCGTTTTTGCAATGTTCGTTCGTCGGCACGCCGCGCAACGGGCAAAACTACCATCAATTTTCACTTTCATTGGGAGGAAGTAACCGGTGAGCGACAATATTGTGCACACATCGGACGGCACATTTGATGCCGACGTATTACAAAACGACAAGGCAGTGCTTCTCGATTTCTGGGCAGAATGGTGCGGCCCCTGCAAGATGATCGCGCCGCTGCTGGAAGAGGTCGCTGTATCGCATGCGGACAAGCTGGCAGTCATGAAGCTGAACGTGGATGAGAATCCCAACACAGCTCAAAAGTTTGGTATTCGCAGCATTCCGACATTGATCTTATTTAAGGACGGCGCTGTACAAGCGCAAAAGATGGGCGCGATGCCAAAGTCGCAGCTCGAAGAGTTTCTGGACACTAATCTGTGAGAGGGTACTTGGGTACTTCAACAAAAAATCATCCGACTAGATCGGGTAAGGCCGGTAACAAAGGCAAGGGAAATCCGAATCGCCGACGACGTCGTCGGCCGCCGCAAAGCGAATATCCGGATGATGAGGGCAGCCTCGAGGTAATAACGCCCGAGCAACTCGAGCAAACCAAGAACGTGATGAACCTGACGGAATTAAAGACCCGTCCGGCCGCGGCACTTGTTGAGCTCGGCGAGTCGCTCGGCGTCGAAAACCTCGCCCGTTCGCGCAAACAGGACATGATTTTTTCGATCCTGAAGGCGCATGCAGCACTGGGCGAGGACATCTACGGTGACGGCGCACTCGAAATTCTGCAGGACGGTTTCGGCTTCCTGCGTTCGGCTGACAGCTCATACCTGGCGGGACCTGACGACATCTATGTCAGCCCCAGTCAGATTCGTCGCTTTAATCTCCGTACCGGTGACACTGTTTCTGGCTTGATTCGTCCACCGAAGGAAGGCGAGCGTTACTTCGCCTTGCTGAAGGTTGGTCAGATCAATCACGACGCACCGGAGAACGCGCGCAACAAGGTTCTGTTCGAAAACCTGACGCCGCTGTTTCCGAAAGAGCGCTTCGTACTCGAGCAGGGCAACGGTAGTACCGAAGACCTGACGGCTCGCATCATCGATATGGTCGCGCCTATCGGCAAGGGTCAGCGTGGCCTGATTGTGTCTCCGCCGAAAGCGGGCAAAACGATGTTGCTGCAGAACATGGCATCAGCGATCTGCGCCAATTCTCCGGAAGTCGATCTCATCGTACTGCTAATCGATGAGCGTCCTGAGGAAGTGACCGAAATGGAGCGCACTGTGCGCGGTGAGGTAGTCTCGTCGACCTTTGACGAGCCGGCCAGTCGCCACGTGCAGGTCGCGGAGATGGTCATTGAGAAAGCGAAACGCCTCGTCGAGCATAAACGCGACGTTGTCATCCTGCTGGACTCGATCACCCGTCTTGCGCGCGCTTACAATACGGTTGTACCGTCCTCCGGAAAGGTGTTGACCGGTGGTGTTGACGCTAATGCGCTGCATCGTCCGAAGCGATTCTTCGGCGCGGCACGCAACATCGAGGAAGGCGGTAGCCTGACGATTCTCGCGACCGCGCTTGTCGATACTGGCTCCAAGATGGACGAAGTCATCTACGAGGAGTTCAAGGGTACCGGTAACATGGAGATCCACCTGGATCGACGTATTGCCGAGAAGCGCGTTTTCCCGGCGATCAACATCAATCGTTCCGGTACGCGCAAGGAAGAGTACCTGACGGAGCCGGATGAGCTGCAGAAGATGTGGATTTTGAGAAAAGTACTGCACCCGATGGACGAACTGGCAGCGGTCGAGTTCCTGCTGAACAAGCTGCAGGATACGAAGACGAACGCGAAGTTCTTCGAGGCCATGAAGCGGTAGTTTGAACCGGCAGGGGACATTCTGTGTTTTGCAGAACAGCAGTATGTCCCCGGTCAGCTTCCCAGCGAGTCTACAAAAATCAGAATGTTCCCGGCCCGGATTGGGCCAGAATTTGCGTTGCGCCGGCTAATCAGCTAGTTGGCGGCAGAGGCTTTCGTGAGCCATTTTTTTGCCTTCTGAACGTTGTCGAAGACGCGCGCCTCGGCCAAACCACGGTTGCGAACAACAGCTTCGACCAGTTTCGCCGGATGCAATTGGGGACATTCTGCTTCTCGTATTAACGCAGAAGTCCCCAGGCTGTGCAGAGAAGCAGAATGTCCCCTACCTCGCCAACCAACGCTTTGCGTCCGCAATGTTATCGAAGGCCCGAGCCGTCTCAAGGCCTCTGTTATTTACAACTGCTTCCGCGAGCTTGATAGCTTCTCTTGCCGCAGGATTCTGTTCAACCCATGCGACGCGATAGTCGTTGGTCACGCCAGCCGCCTCAAAGATAGGCGCATGATCGTACGCATCAGCGTCCTGCCACTCCTCGGTCGTCGATTCACCGAGGATCCTGAAAATATCGTGTCGTTTGCAGTAGGCAACAATATCGTGCCAAAGCCGATCGAGTTCCAGGTAGTCGGGCGAACCGGTAACGCTCACCCGGACAAGCGAATTCTCGTGTTTTATTGAGTACTTCAGCGGCATGACATCAGCCTAGACTGCGCGCCGATGGCTTGTCCATCAGTAAGGGACCGTACCGTATTAGGTAGTTTTCGCTCAATTCAGGCCTCGACAAGAGCCTGCAGGCGTAAACTGGTCTGATTAGCCGACCGATTCTTGTTGCAGCAGCGGTCAAACAGTCGAGTACCCCGCGACGAATCGATATGGGTAATTCGGTATGACGGTCTATTTCGAAGACAAAAGACTTGTAAAACAGCTACTTGCCGGCAATGGCAGGGCGTTTGACCAGTTCTTCGATGAAAACTTTGCGCGACTGTATCGCTTTGCGCTGACGCGCCTGTCTGACGATCCGGATGCCGCACGTGAAGTCGCCCAGATTAGCCTCACGCGAGCGATTCGAAAACTCCATACCTATCGGGCCGAATCCGCCCTGTTCACCTGGTTGTGCGCGATTTGTCGCAACGAGACCAGCGACTGGCTGGCGAAACAGGGGCGATATCGGGAACACATCGTGCTGACCGAAGACTTTCCGGAGATACAGGCCGCTGTCGACTCATTCCAGGCGCCGTCGCAAATGAGTCCGGAACGTCATTATCGCCGTGTTGAAGTGCTGCGTCTGATTCAGGTGGCGCTGGATAAATTACCGGCTCGGTACGGGGATGTTCTGGAGTGGAAATACATTGAAGGCCATTCTATCAAGGAAATATCGGAACGCCTGGATATCGGTGCCGAAGCAACGCAGTCCCTCTTGGCACGTGCCAAGAGGGCATTTGCTGACGTGTATTCGTCGTTGACGGATGGCATGGAACTTAACGAGAGCGGGTTGGTGAAACCATGAGTAATTTTGATCAAGGCGCAAGTACACGGTCAGATGAGGTGCTGGAGCAACTGCTCAGCCATGCGTCGCCGCGGACTATGCCTTCGGATTCCGACGAGGCGGCCGTTCGAGAGGCGGTGCGCGCCGAGTGGCAGGCGATAAGCGGCAGGCGCGTGTCGCGTCGACGCGTTGCCGTTTTTGCGATCGCCGCTACCGTCGTTCTTGCCGTGGTCTCGACCATAAGCCTGATTCGCCTGCCGACGACAGATGCTGTGCAGGTGGCGACGATTGAAAAGAGCTTTGGCTCCATTTACTTGCTGGGTGAAGCATCGGAGTTGCGGGAAACAAATTCACTGTCCGGCGTGCTTTCCGGGCAGACGATCGTCACGGGCGAGGGTGCGGGCATGGCGCTGGCATGGGGTAACGGAGGTTCTCTTCGCATGGATGCCAATACGCGCGTGCAGTTCCTGGACGACGCGTCGGTATTCCTGGTGTCGGGGCGCGTGTATTTCGATTCTGCCCCGTCGGCACTCTTGACCGGTACCAGCGGAGGTAGTGCCGCAGGCTTCGTGATCGACACCGACTATGGCGAGGTTACGCATGTAGGTACGCAGTTCATGACACGCATCGGCGACGAAAACCTGATTGTTAGTGTGAGGGAAGGCAGGGTGGCGGTTGAAGGTCTCTACCAGGACTACGTTGCGTCGCCTGGCGAGCAAGTAACAATGACCGGTCGCGGCCAGCCAGTTGTGCTGAGCATCAGCCGAAGCGGCGAAGCCTGGGATTGGGTCAGTCGCACTTCACCCGTAGCGGATGTAGATGGCAAGTCGCTGCATCAATTCCTGCTCTGGGCCTGCCGGGAAACCGGGCTGGAGCTTCGCTATGAAGGCGGCGCCGAGCAGGTCGCAAAACATGAGGCTTTTCTGAAAGGCGCTATCGACACTGCTCCATTGGACGCTTTGAAGCTACGACTGGATACGGCAGCGCTGGAATGGCGCATCGTGGAGGGCGTTATTATTGTTAGCGACCAGAAGTGAGCGATAAGCAGGACAAAATCAGAGCGTAGAGGACACGTTAAACCGGACACATGATACGACTGCTGCTGCTTTCGGTAGTGCTGTTTTCGTCGGCGGTTTTTGCTGACGACGGGCAGGCTGTACCCTACGCCGGCCGGACCGTGGCCAATGTGATCGATGGATTTCGCGACCAGGGTCACCGCTTTGCGTACAGCACCAACGTGGTTAGCAACGAGATCCGGGTCCTCGAAGAACCGCGGCCAGGCACGCCGGTAGAGATTGTGCAGCAGATTATTCGCCCACACGGCCTGGCGCTAAGAGCGGAATCCGGCGTGTACCTGGTTGTAAAGGCGGAGTCAGAGGCCCGTCCTCGGACATCGGCCAGCGCTCCTGCGGCAACGCCCGCTCGCCCGGAGATCGAAACCGTCGTTGTTGCGGCGAGTCGCTATGAGATTTCCCGCGATATATCTACGTCCCAATTTGCGCTTGATCGGCGCACGATTCAGAACATGCCGGACGTTGGTGAAGATCCGATTCGTGTGACGCAACGTCTGCCGGGCACCGCTGCAAGCGGGGCGTCGGCTGTCGCGCACTTTCGCGGCGGTGAGGAGAACGAAATCGGCATCATGCTGAACGGCCAATGGCTGTTCGATCCCTTTCACATTCGCGACTACCAGAACATCTTTAGCGCCATCGACGCCCGTGCCATCCAGGGGGTCGAGGTGTACACGGGCGGTTTCCCGGTTCGCTACGGTGATCGTATGAGCGGACTGGTCCTGATGAATTCGCTGGATTCCGAGAAACCCCGACATACCGAGATCGGACTCAGTGTCTTCAATACCTCGTTGCTGTCGGCTGGCGAGAGCGGTGGTCGCAACTGGTTGTTCTCGGCACGGCGCGGCAATCTCGACCTGATCATAGACCCCAAGTTCGGCCAGCCATCGTATTTTGACGTGTTCGGCGAGTACACCTTCGAGCTTTCGCCCAGCACGCGACTGTCACTAAACGCGCTCTTCGCAAACGATCAAATCAAGCTGGTGCTCGAAGCTGACCCGGCGGAGCGCGAGCAGGTCGTAAGTGACACGAATAACATGCAGATCTGGGTGCGGCTTGACAGCAACTGGTCGCAAACGCTGAGCAGCAGTACGGTGTTGTCGATGGTCGACTACAGCAATACGCGCGAAGGCGATGCCAACGATCCTGAGAAGATGGTCGCAACGGTAATGGATAGCAGGGATATCAGCCAGTTCGCACTGCGCCAGGATTGGGTCTGGAGTCCGTCGGAAGAGCACCGCACACAGTGGGGTATTCATGCGGCCTACGGCGAAGCCGACTACGTCTACGCTGCGTCAGCGGACTATTTCGGACTGCAGGCGATTTATGACGGTCAACCAGGCAGTGTCAGCCGCTCCGCCACGGCAAGTCCAAAAGGTGGCAGCTACGCTTTGTATGTCTCGGACCGCTGGCGGCTTTCGCCAGGCGCGGTCGTCGAATGGGGCTTGCGCTGGGATGACCAGACGTACACGGATCTGAGTTCAGACTCTCAACTGAGTCCGCGCCTGAATTTCCTGCTGCGAACAGGGGAGGCAACAGAGCTTCGTTTTAGTGTCGGTCGGTACCACCAGTCGCAGCCTTTGCAGTCGCTGCAAATAGAGGATGGCATCACAAACTTTTGGCCGGCCCAGCGAGCCGATCACATAATCGCCGGGATCAAGCATCTCATCAAAAACGACACGGCGGTCCGGCTCGAGGTCTTCCAGAAAGAAATGCGCGACGTGCGACCGCGATTCGAAAATCTCTATGACCCGCTGGGCCTTATGCCCGAGTTGCAGCCGGATAGGGTACGGCTGGATCCGTCGAAAGCCGCAGCGCGTGGCGTCGAGTTGTCGGCCGACCGCGTGGCAGGTGCATGGAGCTGGTGGGCCGCATACACCTGGTCGAACGTCAGCGATCGGATCGAAGGTCGCGATGTGCCGCGAAGCTGGGATCAGCGGCACGCCCTGCAGGGCGGATTCGCGTGGCAGAACGAGATGTGGAATTTTTCGATGGCGGCAAGCGTCCACAGCGGATGGCCGAAGACGGATCTCAGTTTGGTCGACGGCGGTTTTGATGCTGATGGAGAGCCCGTCAGTATCGCGGTGCCTGGAACGAGAAACGAGTTTCGCCACCCGACATTCTCGAGCGCGGACATTCGCCTGAGTCGCAAGTTTGATGTCCGCCGTGGTTCACTGCTGGCGTTTGTAGAAATTTCAAACCTGTTCAATCGTCGCAACGTCTGTTGCATC
Source organism: uncultured Gammaproteobacteria bacterium (assembly GCA_963760395.1). Lineage (GTDB taxonomy): Bacteria > Pseudomonadota > Gammaproteobacteria > Steroidobacterales > Woeseiaceae > UBA1847. The sequence goes on along the minus strand of CAVXCX010000006.1, from coordinate 257,517 downwards.
GACTGGGATCTCGAAGAAGACTCTGGCGGTAATCAAGCGCTGGAATTCAGCAACGACTACTGGATGCCGCTGCTGCCTGCGATAGGCATACTCTGGGAATTCTAGAATCAGGGCGTTGCTGTCGCCGAGCGCCATGATTCGAGCGCACGCCTGTAGATACGCATGTGCTTGGCGGCATCCGCATCGCCTCGATTGACGACTCCGGAAGCTCGTTGATAAATCGCCTTTGCAAGCGGACCGCTGCCTGGCCCCTTGTCCTGATGGGTTAACACGAATGGAATAGAGCGCGTAAGCGCCAATAGCAGGCCAGATTGTCCGTCAGAAGGGTTGTGAATGTGTACCACGTCGACAGTCGGCATCAGGCAATAAGCCGTAACAGCTGATCTGACGACCGGACCGACAGTAACGTTGTCGACACGGTCGAGCTGCTTCGCAAGTTCAACGTTCCTGACCAGAACATACTGCTGCACGCCGAGCTGACGCAACGCTTCGATCAGCTCGACAAAATGCTCGCCCGTGCCGTTGAAGGCTTTTGCGAGGTTAATGTGACCGATGTACATAAATTATTGCGACAATGCGCTGATCGCATCGCCGCCTCTACCTCCTGGCAGAAAGAGCGCTCTCCATGTATTCAGACGGACGCAATGGGAGAAATCGGTCGTCAGGCAATGGGCAATCCGGCTACACCGTTTGAGCAGGGTCCGGATAATGAGCTGCTATATTCAGGCTCAATCGCGGCGAATCGCACCCGCAACATGCGGTCCGTAAATGGCTGCTTTCGAAACAGTATTATCGGTTCAGATGCTAAAATTGCGGGATGCATCGAGATGGCTGCTAATCCTGCAAAGCCGAAAACCCGTGTGTTGTGGCTGACGAAATGTCATGCGCTGCTCTCGCCCTGAACTACAGGTTGGAGAACATTAATTTTGACTGAAGACATCATCGTTCGACGTGCAAAAGTGGGCGACCTTCATGGTCTGGCGGATCTCGCGGCCAGGTCGTTTCGTGACACATTTGAGGCCGACAACGACGCTAAGAATGTCGAGGACTATTTGCGGTCTTCGCTATCTGTTGAAAGCACTCGCGAAGAGCTCGATGACAGTAGCAACATATTTCTGATTGTCTGCCGCGACGGTCAAGCCGATCCCGTCGGCTATGCGAAACTGAGCACTACAACCGACGACCCGAGTGTCGATGGTCAGTACACCATCGAGATTGAACGAATCTACGCCGATAAGTCAGAAATCGGCCGTGGAATTGGCGCGGCGTTGATGCGCACCTGCCTGGCAACAGCGGATGATCTTGGGTGCGACGCAATTTGGCTCGGAGTTTGGGAGCGAAATGAACGTGCAATCCACTTCTACGAGCGCTGGGGCTTCGTAACTGTAGGCAATCGCCAGTTTGCCTTGGGACCTGAGCTGCAAACTGATCTGGTCATGGCCAAAGCGCTAACGAAATAGGGCAGCAGGACCCGGACGCGCGTCCGGGTGACTGCGGCGGCTAGCCTATGCTCTTAGCGTAGACGGGTAGCGCGTCATCAATCGTGAGCCACGGCTGCTTGTCCTCAGTCCAGATATGGGCACGTAGCACGGGCTGATCCGGCTCATCGAGGCTATTGAGGGTGATGTCGATCTCGCCGGGACGATTGTCGTTCTCGTAGGTGATCGACGTTCCGCAGTTGCTGCAAATACCGCGCGTGACGCCCGGCGAGGACTCGTGCCAGTGCATCTCGCCCTGTTTAACATCGAAACTGTCGCGCGAATAGGTTGCCCAGGCTACGACCGGTGCGCCGGCCGCGCGCTGGCAGCTTTCGCAATGGCAGAAGCAGGCGAATTTCTCGGGGCCGACAACCGCGTATCGAATCGCTCCGCAGAAACAGCCGCCTTGAATCACCTGAATGGCTACTCCTGCTGGTCGTCGAGAAATTCGACCTTGCCCGTCTCGATCGAATATTCGGCGCCGACGATGACGAGATTACCCGCGTCGATCAGTTGCTCGAGGATGAGTGAGCCGTGCGACAACCGCTCCACGGACGCGAGGATATTGGCACGCACAGCGGCTCCTACCAGCGCGTCCTCGTCGTTCCCGGCATGTGCTGCCAGTATCGGCTCGATAGCAGGGCGTACGCGATCAACGATGGCGCGCAGGTTCGGTGAGCGGTGCGTCTGCTCCAGTGAGAGCTCCTTTAGTGTGGCAACCACGGCGCCGCAATTGGAATGGCCGAGGACAACGACCAGCTGCGTTCCAAACTGGCTGGCGGCGAATTCGATGCTGCCAATCTGTGAAGGCGCCACGATGTTGCCGGCGACCCGTATGACAAACAAATCGCCGAAACCCTGATCAAATACCAGCTCGACCGGCACCCGCGAATCGGAGCAGGCAAGAATAATGGCGAACGGGTTCTGACCGCCGGACATGCCAACCTGGTGTGCGTGTTTCGCGAGCGACTCGGCATCGATTTCACCGGCAACAAAGCGCCGATTACCGTCGCGCAGTTCGTTCAGAGCATCAGTCGGGGACGTCATAGCTAAGCAGTATCTGGTACCCGACGGCGGCCTGCAAGACTATTCGACGCACTTACCAGCGCTGTACGAATACCGGTGTACCGGCTGCAAAGTCATCTTGCCCCCTGGGCAGTTCGACATAGCCGTCAGTTGCGGACAGGGCAGTGAAGTCGCCCGACGTATTGGTCGTGACCGGCATGGCGAGCGTCTGACCGGCGGCGTTAGATATCAGGCGAACGGGCTGGAAACAGGTCAAATCGGGCTGAAAACGAATGTCGGTGGCCAGCGCCGCAAACTCAGGGGGCAGCAGGATCATCGCGGATGCAGCCTGCAGTGCTGAAATGACGTACTGGCGGCAGCAGACCAACGCCGAGACCGGATTGCCGGGCAGGGCAAATACGGCCTTGTCATCCGGGCCCATGCCGAACCACATGGGTTTGCCGGGACGCTGACTCACCTTGTGAAATACCATCTTCACGCCGAGCTCCGCGAGCACGTCGGGAACGTAGTCGGCTTTTCCCATGGAGACCCCACCGCTCAGGATAAGCACGTCGGCCTGTGTGAGATGCTCGCGAATGCGATCGCGCAAGATTTCGCGGTCGTCGACCAGGTGATCGTGAGCGCAGTCCGTGAAACCGTGCGCGCCAAGCATGGCTTGCATGGCGGGCCCGTTCGACAGGCGGATCTGGTGCGGTGTTATGGGCTGGCCGGCGGCGACAAGTTCGTTGCCGGTTGAGATGACGCGAATGACCGGCCGGCGTGAGACCTCGACTTCGGTGAGGCCGCAGGATGCAATGATTGCGATGTCCAGCGGCGAGATTGTCTTACCTGCCGTCAGCAGCTCGGTGCCGGCCGCATGGTCGGAAGCGCGCGCGTGAATGAACTGCCTGGATTCGGCCGTGTAGTCTTCGGCCAATGTCGCGACGCCATTCGCGAACGCGATGCGCTCAACGGGAATGATGCAATCGGCGTTTTCCGGCAGCGCTGCGCCGGTCATGATTTCGATGCATTGGCCTGGCTGCAGTGTGAGCGCCGCATCACCGGCGGCCTGCATTGCCTGTAGCGGAAACTGCCGCGAGCCACCCGCAAAATCCGCATGGGCGATCGCAATACCGTCCATCATGACGCGGTCGAACGGCGGTTGGTCCCTCTCGGCGCAAACCGACTGGCGCAACACGCGGCCATTGGCGCTGCCAGCGGGCGTACGCTCAGGCGCAAAAGTCGGCATCGCCGACAGAATGGCCTCGCGTGCTTCCGCCGTCGTTAGCACGCGCGTCTAGGCCTCCCTGGCGATGGCGCGATGACCAATATCGCGGCGGCAGTAAACGTCCTGCCAATCTATCTTCTCCACGGCTTCATACGCGCTGCTCGCCGCTGCGGCAACGGAATCGCCAAGCCCCACGACGCAGAGCACGCGGCCGCCGCTGGTAATCACAGCATTGCCGTCGACAGCGGTACCCGCATGGAAGACCTTTTGTGTGGCGCTGTCGGCCTCATCCAGTCCCGAAATAGCGGCGCCCTTGGCGTAGCTTGCCGGGTATCCGCCCGCGGCCATGACCACGCCCAGTGCAGCGCGCGGATCCCAGGCGGCGACTTGTTTGTTCAGCGATCCTGATAGCGTCGCCCCGCAAATCGCAACAAGATCCGATCTCAGGCGCATGAGAATGGGCTGGGTCTCCGGATCACCAAGACGGCAATTGAACTCGATGACTTTCGGCGTGCCGTCCGCCATGATCATCAGGCCGGCGTACAGGAAGCCGAGGTAGGGATGGCCATCCGCTTTCATGCCCTCAAGCGTAGGTCGGATTACGCGATCCATGATTTGCTGTTCGATGTCGGGTGTCACGACCGGCGCCGGAGAGTAAGCGCCCATGCCGCCGGTATTGGGTCCGACATCGCCCTCATCGCGCGCTTTATGATCCTGAGAGGTCGCCAGCGGCAGGATAGTGTCGCCGTCGGTAACAACAATGAAACTGGCTTCCTCGCCGTCCAGAAATTCTTCGACGACGATTCGTGCGCCAGCATCTCCAAAACTGCCGCCAGCAAGCATGTCGGTCGCCGCCTGCTCAGCTTCTGCGAGCGTCATCGCGACAACAACGCCTTTACCCGCGGCCAGGCCGTCGGCCTTGATAACGATGGGGGCGCCCTGCTCACGAATGTACGTGAGCGCCGGCGCGAGTTCGGAGAAGTTCTTATACGCGGCTGTAGGAATGTCATGCCGCTGCAGGAAGTCTTTCGTGAAGGCTTTCGAGCCTTCCAGTTGCGCCGCCGCGGCGGTGGGGCCGAAGCAGGGCAATCCGAGTTCATTGAAGCGGTCGACGACACCGGCCACCAGGGGTGCCTCGGGGCCGACAATCGTCAGCCCAATGTGCTCGCGCTGGGCCAGTGCCGCCAGGCCTTCGATGTCATCGGAGGAGACCGCAACGTTACGAACCTTCGTTTCGCGCGCCGTTCCGGCGTTACCTGGGGCAACGAGTACCTCGTCCACGTCCGCAGACTGGGTACATTTCCAGGCGAGCGCGTGTTCGCGTCCGCCTGAGCCAATTATCAAAATTTTCATAGCCCTATTGCCCCGACCTGTAAGAGCAGCTCGCGGCGACGCGCAGTGCGCGCGCGCCTACGATAATCTAGTGGCGGAAATGGCGCATGCCCGTGAAAACCATGGCCAGGCCGTGCTCATTCGCCGCCCGTATGACTTCATCGTCGCGCATCGAACCGCCCGGCTGGATGATCGCAGCGATTCCGTACTCCGCAGCCGCATCAATGCCATCGCGAAACGGAAAGAACGCGTCGGATGCCATGACCGACCCGCTCACCTCGAGTTCCTCGTCGGCAGCCTTTATAGCCGCGATCTTGGTGCTGTAGACGCGACTCATCTGACCTGCGCCGACGCCGACCGTCATGTTGTCTTTGCAGAAGATTATGGCATTCGATTTGACGTACTTGACCACCGTCCAGGCAAACAGCATGTCCTGAATTTGCGCAGGCGTCGGCGCTTTTTCCGTGACGACCTTAAGGTCATCAGCAGTAATTCGGCCAAGGTCGGTATTTTGTACCAGCAATCCACCCGATACTTTCTTGAAGTCGAAAGCCGCGGTCGCGGCATCTGTCCAGTCGCCCGTCTCGAGCACTCGAACGTTCTTCTTGGCGCTGATAACGGCCAGTGCATCGGTCGCCACTGTTGGTGCGACGATGACCTCGACGAATTGCCGCTCCACGATCGCTGCGGCAGTTTCAGCATCGAGCGGACGGTTAAAGGCAATGATGCCGCCAAATGCAGAGGTTGGATCGGTCTTAAAGGCCTTGTTGTAGGCGTCGAGGATGTCCTCTGCGACAGCAACGCCGCAGGGGTTGGCGTGCTTGACGATCACGCAGGCCGGCATTTCAAACTGCTTCACGCATTCCAGCGCAGCATCACTATCGGCGATATTGTTATAGGACAGAGCCTTACCCTGCAGCTGTCTTGCGGAGGCCAGCGAAGCAGCCGGAGGCTGCTGATCAATGTAGAACGCCGCGTTCTGGTGCGGGTTTTCGCCGTAGCGGAGCCGCTCCGAGAGCGTTCCGGAATACAGGAAACGTTCGCCGAGCACGTCATCGCCCAGAGATTTCGACAGGTACTTCGTAATCGCCGTGTCATAGCTTGCAGTATGCGCGTACGCCTTGGCTGCGAGGCGCCGCCTTTGCTCGATTGACAACTCTTTGTTCCTGAGTGCGGCGAGCACGGACTCATAGTCGTCCGGACTTACAATCACGGCGACGCCATCATGGTTTTTTGATGCCGCTCTGATCATGGCCGGTCCGCCAATGTCGATGTTCTCGATGGCATCATCGATGGTGGCATCGTCTCGTGCGATGGTCTGTTCGAACGGGTACAGGTTGACGACCAACAGGTCGATCGGTTCGATGCTGTGTTCCGCCATCACGGCCTCATCGGTGCCGCGACGCCCGAGCAGCCCGCCATGAATGACCGGATGCAGTGTCTTGACCCGACCGTCCATGATTTCCGGAAAACCCGTCTTCTCGGACACCTCTATAACATCGAGGCCGGCATCACGCAGTTGTCGGCAGGTACCGCCCGTTGACAATACCTCGACGCCCATTTCGGCGAGCCCGGTTACAAAAGGAATCAATCCACGCTTGTCAGAGACACTGACGAGCGCGCGTCGTACATTCAACATGGATACACCTGGTCGGAAGGGAAGGTGCCGAAAGGGCGCCTACTTGATAAGCAAATAAGTTCTGAGTTTCTTGCGCAAGGTACCGCGATTAATGCCTAAAATGCCCGCAGCCTGGCTCTGGTTGCCTTGCGTGTAATCCATAACGGCTTTGAACAGGGGGCGTTCGACCTCACCGATGACGAGATCGTACAATTCACCCGGACGATCACCGTTTAGCGTCGTAAAATATTGATCGAGTGCGTCTTCTGTGTGTTGGCAAAGCGGTTTCTTGCTCTTCTTGGACGTAAGGTCCGTCCTCTTATTCTTATTCTGCGCCACGTTGGTTAGTTCCCGAAGAAATCCCTTGTCATTTTTATTTGCTCCGACGCTCGATCAACACGCACGACCTGATGACGAAACTCGTCGGCGTCGAGCAGACTGTTGCAGTACCAGGTCAGGTGTTTACGAGCCACTCGAACGCCGGTCACGTCCCCATAAAACCGGTGAAGCTGTTTCAAGTGGTCGATCATAATATCACGCAATTCATTTTTTTCTAGCTCGGTATTTTCCGCAGCCGGATTTACCAACGCAGCGAGTTCACGGAAGATCCAGGGGCGCCCTTGGGCGCCGCGACCGATCATCAAACCATCTGCACCAGTTAGGCGCAAAACCTCAAGCGACTTCTCCAAAGTCGTTATATCTCCGTTTGCTATAACCGGAATCGAAACAGCTGCCTTAACGGCGGCAATGGTTTCGTATTCCGCTTCGCCTTTGTACCTGCACGCACGTGTGCGGCCATGAATGGCCAGCGCCATGACACCGCTGTCTTCGGCAATACGTGCGATGTCCAATGCGTTGCGATGCTCGGTGTCCCAGCCGGTACGGAATTTTAGCGTTACCGGCACGTCCACGGCGTGCACGACGGCCTCGAGTATGGCCGCTACCAGCTTTTCGTCCTTCAAAAGTGCCGAGCCTGCGAGCTTTCGACAGACTTTCTTCGCGGGACAGCCCATGTTGATGTCAATGATCTGGGCACCGCGTTCTACGCAGGCCCTGGCTGCCGTCGCCAGCTGTTCGGGCTCGGATCCCGCGATCTGCACGGCAACCGGCTCCGCATCGAGGTCGAGATCCAGCCGTCGCTGCGATTTTGGCGTTGTCCACAGGCTTATGTCGGCGGTGGTCATCTCGGAGGTGGTCATGCCGGCGCCATACTGGCGACAGAGGCGCCGGAACGGTGCGTCAGTAACACCGGCCATAGGGGCCAGCACAAACGGGCTTGATAGCTCGTAAGGTCCGATTTTCAGAGCATTCATTTGAAGTTGGGGATGTGGCAGCGCAACTGTGCGTCCTGCTGCCGATAACAGGCCTGCAGTTTGTATCCTGTAGCGTTTTCGGAGGGCGATTTGATGATCATAACGGCTGTGAAGTTGTTGCCTGGCAGCACCATCTTACTGGGATCGAGACCGTCCGTCAGGTAATCACCCGGGTCGAGCGTCTTGTTGCCAATGGTCTCTTCGAAACGATCGGTCAGCGAAATACTGATTAGTGGGTAGGGGAGTGACTTGGCTGACGTATTTCCAATACGTGAGATTACGGTCAGCGTGTCGGTCTCCTCGTCGAGGATGTCGCGCCTGGCCTCGAAGTGCCATCCCGTCACGTCCCAAGCCGGCGACAATGGCATGCCGATGGCGCGGTACAGTGGTGCAACGGCCTCGTTGAATGCCGGAATCGTTGCCAGTGCCTCGCGTGACTGATGCAGAACCTGTACGGCCAGTAGCAGCGCGAGTATGCCGGCAGCGGCAGCCATGCCGCGTTTGCTGCCGCCACTTGCTTTTGCGGCTTCAACCTCGCGCGCAAGTCTGGCTTCTTCAGCGAGCCCGGCGGCGGCGGCAATATCGGCTTTGAGTTTTTTCTGGTCCAGCGCCGTCCTGACAAACTCGCCTTCCATGATGATCGATTCGAAGCCCGCGGCTGATTCCTCATCGGCCTCTGCTGTGGCGGTCTCCGTCGGCGCTGCTTCAGCCCCCTTCTCGGCAAAGACGATCGTCGATGCGAATCCGTCTTCGTCCTCGACAGCCATGTTGAGTAATTCCTGATCGATCAGGAGGTTGAGCGTTTGTTCCTCTTCGGACGGTTCCGGAACGACGTGCTGCCGTCTCTGCGTTGGCCGGCGGTTCATCTTCGAGGACGATCTCGTCCTCCTCGACACTGGTTTCTGGCTGCAGTTCGATTTCATCAGCGTCCTCAAAGAAATCCTGGTCAAAGACGTCGGACTGCTCCTCGAGGTCGGCCATTGCTTTCTTAATGGAGCCGAACTCCAGCGGCGCTTCGGCAGCTTCGTCGCTATCGTCCGCATCCAGCTCATGATTACGCGTTTCTTCCTCTTCATCGAGGTCCGGCGAGGGGTCGGGCTCTGTTTCTTCGTCGGACTCGTCTTCGAGCTGCAATGACGAACCGGTCTCGTCGGCAAGCTCGATCTCAGGGACTTCACCGGTTTCTTCGTTTTCGTCCGCGAGTTCCAGCGCGGTTGCTGCGCCGGTGTCCTCGGCCTGATCCAGCTCAGCCGCGCCGACCAGGGGTTCGAGGTCGTCCGCTTCGTCCTCTGCAGCCGGTGCAGCGTCGGTTACAGGATCGCCAGTACCTTCGGCGAGATCCCTTTCCTCTGCATCTAACGCGGGCGACGAGTGCATTCCGCTAAGGTCGATACCCATGGCCTCCGCCTGTAGCGCGAACTGGGTGTCTACGTCGAGCGGCGTATCGACCTCATCGTCGAGATCGAGCGGATCGCTGCTATCTTCGTCGAGCAGGTCGTCCGACAGGTCCTCCGGCAAGACCTCTTCAAGCGCCGATAGCTCGGCGTCTAGCGGAGGAACATAAGGTCTGGGTGGCTCGGTGAATTCGCCGAGGATATCGGCCCATTCATCTGCCTCGCCCAAGGCTATATCAGCAGGCAACTCGTCGACATCCCTCGGATGTTCGGACTGCAATGCAGATTCGGGCTGCCCTTCGGCGTCCTGCGCATCAGTATCGTCCGTTTCTGGCAGATACGATGAGGCATCATCGAGATCAAAGTCATCGGGCAGCGGCGTGTTGTCATCAAATCGCAGCTCGTCGACAGGTGTTTGTGCCGGCGCATTCGCAGATTCTTCGAAAATCTCACCTGCCTCAACCTGATTCGGTGTTTTCGTCAGAAATTGATCCACCGGCGTTGGCGATTCGTCGAGCAGTTCATCGACGCCCAAGGACATTGCCGTTCCGGCGACATTCAGTTCGTCGCCTGACGTTTCGTCGTCGTCCAGTACCCGCCATTCGACGCCGGTGTCCTCGATGCGAATATCGGAGCCCGCCAGTTCGTCGAGGGTCTTCAGCAACGCGGCACTTTGTTCCGCCGATATTGCAATGGGTGCGCGCTCTTCCGTCTCACGCGGTTCGGGCGTCAGCTCCGGTAATGGCGCATCCGCTGCCTGCGTTGCGGGCGCCTCCGGTTTTGTCTCGGACAGATATTCGAGTGCATTGAACGCGTTGCCACAGCCACCACAGCGCACCTTGCCGGCGGCCTGTTTCAGGACCTCCGCAGTGACGCGAAAAGCGGTGCTGCAATCTGGGCATTGCGTATACATTGCCTAGCTCTTTCTCCTTGTTCCTGTCAGCCTCGACCACGTCTGACCATCCTGCTCGCGAAACACCGGTTGGTCGAACTCGATCCAGGGCTGGTACGCTGCCATGACGGCGGTCGCTTGTTCACATAATACGCCGGATAAGGCAAGCATACCGTTGCCGGCAACCGTTGATGTGACGGATTCGGCAAACTGAACAAGTGGTCCGGCAAGGATATTGGCAACCACGATATCGAAGCTGCCCGCGATCTCTTCTGCGCTTCCAACGATACGCAGGCGATCGGCTACGCCGTTGCGTTGGGCATTTTGAGCCGTCGCGATCAGTGCCTGCGGATCGATATCCATCGCCGTGGCCGAGGCGCAATCAAGCTTCAACCCGGCGATCGCAAGTACGCCGGAGCCGCAGCCGTAATCCAGCATCGTCTTGTTTTGCAGGGAGAGGCCGTCAAGCCACTCCAGGCAAAGGGCCGTGGTTGCATGGGTGCCTGTGCCGAAGGCAAGTCCGGGGTCGAGCCGGATGATTACGGCGTCGTCTTGTTCGACCGGCCTGTCGCCCGGACTGATCCAGAGACGTTTGCCGAAGCACATCGGGCCAAAGTCCTTCAGCCACTCTCGTTCCCAGGCGCGGTCATCGAGTCGTTCCACGCGATGCCGCGGCAGCTCTGCAAGCTGCAGTGATGTGAGCAGGTCGTTTTCGAGTTGCCGGACGTTGGTATCAGTAGAAAAAAGGCCGGTTATACGGGTGTCCGTCCACAGCGGTGTTTCCCCCGGACCCGGCTCGAGCACCGGGTTATCGCCCGCATCGCTTAGCGTTATGGACCATGCGCCGTGTCGATTGAAGACAACTTCGACCGAATCAGGGTTCAGCGCGTCGAGGTTCATGACGAACTGCAGCCAGCTCATCGGTGATTTGCTCCCGATCAAACCAGTCCGAGTCGTTTCTCGAGGTAGTGAATATCGGTACCACCGGCCTGGAACGCGGCGTGCTGGAAAATTTCCTGGTGCAGGGGCACGTTCGTCTTAATGCCCTCTATGACTATCTCGCTCAATGCACTGCGCATACGCGCAAACGCGGCTTCGCGGCTGGCGCCATGAGCAATCAGCTTGCCAATCATAGAGTCGTAGTACGGTGGCACCTTGTAACCGCTGTAGATGTGACTCTCGACACGAACACCGGGACCGCCCGGCGAATGCCATAAGGTCACCAGGCCGGGTGACGGCATAAAGGTGCGCGGGTCTTCCGCGTTGATGCGACATTCGATCGCGTGTCCCTGGATCTTGATGTCGTCCTGCGTGAATTCGAGTTTCTCGCCGCTCGCAATTCGGAGCTGCTCACGGACAATGTCCACACCGGTGATCATTTCGGTGACTGGATGTTCAACCTGCAGTCGCGTGTTCATTTCTATGAAATAGAACTCGTTATTCTCGTAGAGAAATTCGAATGTGCCGGCACTGCGGTATCCGATCTCCAGGCAGGCGTTTACACAGCGCATGCCGATGCGATTGCGTTGTTCCTCGCTGATTCCCGGAGCGGGCGCTTCCTCAATCACCTTTTGATGGCGCCGCTGCATCGAGCAATCGCGTTCGCCGAGGTGGATGGCGTTGCCATGCGTGTCGGCCAGTACCTGAAATTCCACGTGCCGTGGCGTCTCCAGGAATTTTTCCATGTATACGACATCGTTACTGAACGCGGCCCGAGCTTCTGCTTTGGTGACCGTGATTGCCGATGTCAGCGAAGCTTCGGAGTGCACCACACGCATGCCGCGTCCGCCGCCACCGCCGGACGCCTTGATAATTATCGGATAACCAATATCGCGGGCGAGGCGAATGTTCTCGTCCGGATCGTCACCGAGCGGCCCGTCGGATCCTGGCACGCACGGCACTCCCGCCGCCTTCATGGCCTTGATTGCCGATACCTTGTCGCCCATCAGGCGAATTGAATCGGCTTTGGGCCCGATAAACGTAAAGCCGCTCGACTCGACGCGCTCGGCAAAATCGGCATTTTCTGACAGGAAACCGTAGCCCGGATGAATGCCCATGGCATCCGTTACCTCGGCCGCACTGATGATCGCCGGCATATTGAGATAGCTCTCCGTCGAAGCGGGTGGTCCGATACAGACCGTCTCGTCGGCAAGCAGTACGTGCTTAAGGTTGTTGTCCGCGGTCGAGTGAACAGCCACCGTCTTGATGCCCATTTCGCGGCAGGCGCGGAGAATGCGCAGCGCGATCTCGCCGCGGTTGGCAATGACAATTTTATCCAGCATGACAGTTCGGCCCGTTAGTCGTTGTGGCGCTGATCGATCACGAACAACGTCTGGCCGAACTCGACCGGCTCGCCGTTCTGTACGCGGATCGATTTGATCACGCCAGCCACGTCGGTTTCGATCTGGTTCATCATCTTCATCGCCTCAATAATACAAAGCGTGTCGCCCTCGTTGACGCGGTCGCCAACCTGGACGTACGCGGCGGCCCCCGGCGAGGACGCGGCATAGTAGGTGCCGACCATAGGAGACGTTACCTCGTAGCCATCCTCTTCAACTTCCGCCAGTGCGACGGCAGGCGCCGCGACGGCTGCTGCCGCCGGCGCCACCGGTGCAGGCATCGCAAGGGCCGCTGGCGCGGCAGCGACCGGGGCATTCGGAGAATAACGACTGATCCGAACCGACTCTTCTCCTTCGGTAATTTCGATCTCGGCGATGCCGGATTCATCCAGCAATTCGATTAGTTTTTTTACTTTTCTTATGTCCATCGATTAATCCCTGGTATTGGCTACGTGATTACTGGCGGCCTGTACCGCCAGCTCGTAACCGTGAGCCCCAAAGCCAAAAAGGCAGCTACGCGCAATATCGCTGAAAAAACTGTGTTGCCGAAATTCTTCCCGCGCAAACGTATTGCTGAGATGAATTTCGATAAAGGGTATGCCGACCGCCAGCAACGCATCGCGCAGCGCGATACTGGTGTGCGTGAAACCGCCCGGGTTGAGAATAATGAAATCGACGCCATCAGCCCCGGCCTGTTGCACCCGGTCGATGAGCTCGTGTTCGGCATTGCTCTGAAAGCATGACAGCTCGTGCCCCAATTTGGCGGCCAGCGCGGTCGCGTGCGTTTCGATGTCCGCAAGACGGGTAGCCCCGTAGACCTCGGGTTCTCGCGACCCGAGCAGGTTCAGATTGGGACCATTGACGAGCAGGAAAGTGGACATGGCGGAAGATTCTGAGCGAGATAGCCGAAGATGGCGGCAATTCTAACCCTTTTTTCCGACTTTAGGGGGATTTTGTCGTGGCTTCGACCCAGTCGGGAATCCCGGGAGCAGTTTTAGAGGGCGTCCAGCTCGATTCTGGCAGTTTCGTGATCAATTTCGGCCCGGTCGAGTCGCGTCATGACGTCGACGACGGTATCCAGATGCTCCTGGTGCAGTTCGCCGATATAAGCGCTCAGGTACTCGCCGTCTGCCGCGACGAACATTGTGAACGGCATGCCGATAAACTCGATGCCGGAGGATTCGGCAACGGCCATCGCGTCCTGTTCACCGACGAGCACCGGGTAATTAAATTGCGCCGACTCGGCATAATCCGCAACCGCCTCTGGGTAATCGACGGCGATGCCGATAATCTCGAAGCCGTTGCCAGAGTGCTGTTCCTGGAAGGCTTTCAGCAGAGGAATCTCCCGTCGGCACGGTGCACACCAGGTGGCCCAGAAATTTATCAGGCGATTCTTGCCTTGCCATTCAGAGAAATTACGGTCGTTGCCGGAAATGTCAGGCAGCGTAAATTCCGGATGTGTCACCACTTGCAGCGTTTCCGGTGCGCCTGCTGGTAGCGGCGATATCGGCGCTTCGACTTTGGGTGCATTCAACGGTATACGCGCGGCGTAAAACAATGCACCGCTCAGGAGCGCGAGCAACGCAACTGCGAAGATCAACATGACTCTGGACACGATATGCCTTTTCTTAGTGGGCTAGTTGTGCGCTTATTGACGCCGTCTCGCCCAGGGCCTGTTGCAGGTGTTCGACGAAATCGCCTGCTTCCATATATCCCACGACTTCATAGCCGTGGCGTTGCTGGCCATCCTTGCCAAAGAAGATGATGGTCGGCGGTCCGAACACCCCGAAGCGATTGAGTAGACCCTGATCAGCTTCATCGTTATCGGTAACATCGGCCTGCAGCCAAACGGTATTGGCGAGCGTGGCCTGCACGGCATCGTCGGTAAACGTGTAGGCCTCCATCTCCTTGCAGGATACACACCAGTCTGCGTAGAAATCCAGAAACGCGGTCTTGCCGGCACTGGCCGCGGCTGCCAGCTCCCGATCAAGATCATCGACGGTCTTGACGCGCTGGAAAGGCAGTTCGTGCTGCTCTTCTGCCACCATGGCGCCGCCACCCAGGTTCACGCTGGCGAGTGGCTGCAGGGGGTTGCTGCCACCCGTCAATGCCCCGAGTAACAGAATGACGCCGTAGATGATGGCCAGAAAGCCGAAGCCCTTGCCGAGTTTCTGTGTTGCCGCGGACTCGCTCGTCAGCGTCGTGAGACCACCCATGAACACGCCGGCCATGAAGATCAGCACGGCCCACAGCATCATGGTCACGGTACCCGGCAGTATCCGCGACAGCATCCAGATGGCAAGGCCCAGCATCATGAAGCCAAACGCGTTTCTGACGGCGACCATCCACGGGCCTGCTTTCGGCAACAGCTTGCCTTGCGCTGCGCCAACCAGCAGCAGCGGGGCACCCATGCCGAGGCTCATGGCGAACAGCGCAGTACCGCTGCGCAGCATGTCGCCGGTCTGCGCCATAACGGTCAATGCGGCGATCAATGCGGGTGCGACACAGGCGGTAACGATGAGTGCAGACAGCGCACCCATGATGAAAGCGCCGACCATGGTGCCGCTCTTCTGGTTGCCGCTGATACTCGCCATCTTGCTCTGGATACCGCTGGGCATCTGCAGTTCGTAAGCACCAAACATGCCGAGCGCGAGTACGACGAACAGGCCCGAGAACAGGATCAGGATCCAGGGTTGGTTGAATGTTGCCTGCAGCTGCATGCCCGCAGCGGCGGCGGCAATGCCGGCGCCGGTGTAAACGAGAGCCATACCCATAACGTAAGTGAGCGCGAGCGTGAACCCACGCATCGGCGTTACATCATCGCCTTCGCCCGCGATGATGCCTGACAAGATTGGCACCATCGGCAAAACGCAGGGAGTGAATGCGAGTCCGAGGCCGGCGAGGAAGAACAGTCCGGCGGCGACCCAGATACTGGAGCCGGTAATTATGTTGGCTAGCCGCGCCTGCTCGCTTACCGGCGCGTCGTTCGCCGGCAAGGCAGAAAGGTCGGATACGGCCGTGGCTTCAGGCAAGCTGACCGAAATAACACGCGTCTGCGGCATGTAACACAGCCCGCCCTCGGCGCAACCCTGGTACTTCAGTTCAAGCTCGAGGTCCATAGCCTCGGGCGTTGCGCGGGCGATCGCCAGCGGCGCGAGCACGTCCTCAAGGTAGACTTCCATCTCGCCGAAATACTCATCGACCTTCATCTTGCCCTTGGGAAGGTCGAGGCGGCCTGCTTTGGCCTTGTCGCTCAAAGAGCGTACGGCGATCTTGTCTTTGTAGAGATAAAAACCGGGGACAACTTTGAGCCCGATCTCGACCGCGTTGCCGTCGATCGCGAAGACCTCAGGAAAAAACACTTCGTCGACCGGTGGAAATTCCGTGCTTGTGTTGGTGTCCTTGCCGAGCGATCCGAGCGACAGTTTCGGCGTGCCGCTGGCGACTTTTCGCAATTTAACCGATTCCGTCCAGGTCTGCGGCGGGTAGCACAATCCCAGGTCCGCACAGCCCTGACTCTTGATTATCAGTTCTGTCGTCGCAGGACGGTCACCGCTGACGGTGTAGGGAATTGTTACGAAGAAACGATCGCGATAAACCTGCTGCTTACCGAAGAATTCGTCCTCGTGAGGAAGTCCTTCCGGTAGCTCCGGCTCGCCGAGGGCGAGGGCATTGTCGCCGGCCTCGAAGCTCAGGCGTTTGCGATACAGGTAGTAGCCATCGGCGATCGCCCAGTCGACTTCCAGCGCAGTGCCGGTGTCGGATACGACGTATTGGAAGGCGTCGGTAACCTGCAGCGGCTCTTCGTCGGCATTGGCCACGACGGTGAGGCAAACAGCAATGAGGAGGGTGGCAAATCTGTTTCGAATATTGATCATAAGTCCAAAAAAATCGGTTATGGGGGTGGCCCGTACACGCTAAGACCTGCCGAGCGTTGCGAATGTTACTCCAAACCGGGCTGGTGTCTTGGATACAGGTCCGATTTTTGCGCGAAAAGTCTGCTGCAAAGGCTTGTAATTTTCATACTCAACCCTATGATTAGCACTCCTCGGGACCGAGTGCTAACAAGGCCGGGCCCAAATGCCGAAACAAATCGGTTTAAAATTAACAACTTATAGGAGTTATGCACCATGAAGATGCGTCCGCTTCATGATCGGGTCATTGTTAAGCGCATGGAAGAAGAGCGCACATCGCCCGGCGGAATCGTCATTCCCGACGCTGCGGCTGAGAAGCCCATCAAGGGTGAAGTTATCGCTGCCGGCAACGGCAAGATTCTCGAGAACGGCGAAGTTCGCAAGCTCGATGTCAAAGTCGGTGACAAAGTCCTGTTCGGCAAGTATGCCGGTACCGAAGTCAAGGTTGAAGGTGAAGAACTGCTCGTGATGAAGGAAGACGACATCATGGCGGTCATTGAGGGCTAAACCTCCCTGAACCCCTAATCTCACAATATTAAGGGCGGCCCTGGCCGTCCTAGTCAACAGAGGAATTTCAAGATGGCTGCTAAAGAAGTACGTTTTAGCGATGATGCCCGGCAGAAGATGTTTGCTGGCGTCACCGTTCTGGCTAACGCGGTAAAAGTGACCCTGGGTCCCAAAGGCCGCAACGTCGTGCTCGACAAGAGCTTCGGCGCACCGACCGTCACCAAAGACGGCGTTTCCGTTGCCAAGGAAATCGAACTTGAAGACAAGTTCGAGAACATGGGCGCACAGATGGTCAAGGAAGTTGCTTCCCAGACCTCTGACATTGCTGGCGACGGCACCACCACGGCTACGGTTCTGGCCCAGGCAATCCTTCGTGAAGGCCTGAAGTCGGTTGCCGCCGGCATGAACCCGATGGACCTGAAGCGGGGTGTCGACAAAGCATCTGCGGCGATCGTCGAAGAGCTGAAGAAACTGTCGAAGCCTTGCGAAGACGAGAAGGCGATCTCACAGGTCGGCAGCATCTCTGCTAACTCGGATCCCGAAATTGGTGAGATCATCTCCGATGCAATGGGTAAGGTTGGCAAGGAAGGCGTTATCACCGTCGAAGAAGGCTCGGGCCTCGCAAACGAACTGGATGTCGTCGAAGGCATGCAGTTTGATCGCGGTTACCTGTCGCCTTACTTCATTAACGATGCAAACAGCCAGCAGGTCGAGCATGACAACCCGCTGATCCTTCTGTACGACAAGAAGATCTCGAACATCCGTGATCTTCTGCCGGTACTCGAAGGCGTAGCGAAAGCCGGACGCCCGTTGCTGATCGTGGCAGAGGACGTCGAAGGCGAAGCGCTCGCGACGCTGGTCGTTAACAACATCCGCGGCATCGTCAAAGTCGCCGCCGTCAAGGCACCGGGTTTCGGCGATCGCCGCAAAGCCATGCTGCAGGACATCGCTGTTCTGACGGGTGGCCAGGTTATCTCCGAAGAAGTCGGTCTGTCGCTGGAGAAGGCAACGCTCGAAGACCTCGGCGAAGCCAAGAAGATCCAGATCACCAAAGAAGCCACAACCATCATCGATGGCGCTGGTAAGGGTGCCGACATCAAAGCTCGTGTCGAGCAGATCAACGCCGAGATTGCAGACTCTTCGTCGGATTACGACAAAGAGAAGTTGCAGGAGCGTGTTGCAAAGCTGTCCGGCGGTGTAGCTGTCATCAAGGTTGGCGCGGCTACCGAAATCGAGATGAAAGAGAAGAAAGCTCGCGTTGAAGACGCGCTGCACGCGACTCGTGCGGCTGTCGAAGAGGGCGTTGTCCCCGGCGGTGGTGTTGCTCTGATTCGTGCCGTCAAGGCGATCTCGAAGCTGAAGGGCGATAACGACGACCAGAACGTCGGAATCGGCATTCTGAAGCGCGCGGTCGAAGAGCCGCTTCGTCAGATCGTCCGTAACGCCGGTGGCGATGCCAGCGTCGTGCTGAACGCTGTTGCCCAAGGCAAAGGTAACTACGGTTACAACGCGGCAACTGGCGAGTACGGCGATATGATCGAACAAGGTATTCTCGATCCTACGAAGGTTACGCGCTACGCGCTGCAGAACGCAGCCTCCGTATCCGGCCTGCTGTTGACGACCGAAGCAATGGTCGCCGACGCGCCGCAGAACGACGCGGGTGGCCCGCCGATGCCGGATATGGGTGGCATGGGTGGCATGGGCGGCATGGGCGGCATGATGTAAGGAGCCGCGTCTGTCTCGACAGACGTCGCTCTCGCACATCCCTGTGCGCTGCGACACAAGGCCATCCTTGGCCAAAAAGGCCCGGCAATTGCCGGGCCTTTTTTTATGGATCCGAATCCGGCTCTCTCAAAACAACGGATTGTGTTGTCCGCACCGCTGCCTGCTCGGCGGTCTCGAGTTCTTCCATAAATGCGTCGAACTCGGCTTGAACGCGTCTGGCCTCCTGACGCCGTTTGCGCTGACGGGTTGCCTCGCGCTGCCGATCGCGGGCGGCTTGCTGCTGGAATTTGCAGCCGCCATCGCAGTAGGTCTCACCCGGCTTGTATCCGCGGCGCCTTTCTCTGTCTCTCTCGTCTTTTGACTTGGCAATCTCCACTGCCGTCAAAATGATGGCCCCGGCCGCGAACTGCGCGGACTCCTTGACCTGCGTGCCAGTGCAGCCTCCTAGAAATACCAACGTGAACAGCAGACAGTAGGGTTTGCCGAGCATCGGAGTACCGGTTAACGAATAACTCTTCCAAACTTAGCAAAAAAGGCGGTCAGGCGAACACTACTCGACACTCAAAACAGAAAAAGGGCCGCAGGTGCGGCCCTTTTTGCTGCTGGTTTTTGCTTAGCTTAGGACTGCAGTTTTTGTGCCCAACCGTCTGCCACCGTCTTGGCTGCATCTCTGCCACCGAGACCAAACGCCAGCGCGGTTGCCACTGCGACACTGCCCAGGGTGAAGCCGAACGCCATCGTCACGATATTGTCGGCCAGTCCCATCGCCTTCAGGCCCATCGCGAGTACGAGGCCGAGAATAGCGATTCTCGCAATATTCGCGACGCCACTGCTGCCATGGCTCGATAGCTTGTTGTAGGCGATCGTGCCCAGGAAGTTACCGACGATCAGTATCACGCCGCCAACCAGGATTCCGCCACCGAACTCCAGAACTCTGGCAAACACCTCGGAGATGATATCGATTCCAAGGATGTTCACGGCGGCCGTGGCTGCAGCGACCATCGAGAAGAACATGATTGCAAAACCGACGAGCCGTGTAGGCGTGAACGATTCGGTAAACATGCCCTGTATACCCATCTTTTTTGGCAGCGCATTGATATTGGCGCCTTCGAGCAGCCCACTAAGAATATAGACGACAAATTTCGCGGCAAAGAAGACCACCAACAATATGATGCCAGCGCCTATGATGTTGGGGACCGCAGTCATTAGCTTCTGGATCATTGACGATGCCGGGTCGGAGATCGCCGGAATATTCAGAACCCCCAATGCCGAGACCGCGATCGGCAGCAGCACGATTGCGAAAACAAGAGCGACGCCAAACCTGGCAATGCTGATGTCCTCGTTGCCTGTTCGCTCGGCCAGTTGCTCGTCTACCTTGGCGAGCGCTACGCCCGCCAGCTGCGAAACGACTTTGGCGATTACCCATCCGGCGTAAGCGATAACACCGGCGCCAATGATGTTCGGCACAGCTGCGGTGAACTTGCTGACCATGTCTTTGAGTGGCTCCAGTACATCGGTTAGCCCGAAGTGCTGCAGCACGGCCATGAGCACGAAGATCGTGAGTACGGCCTTGATCAAAGAGGCGATCGGCGACGCAAGGTCAACGACCGATCCATCCGGGTGCGCACGCTGCAGCACCGAGACTTTCGCAAGCATGCGCTTGAAGATGCCGGCAATGAATTTGACGACGTAAAGGCCTATTACAAGAATTGCGAGACCAATCAAAGCGTGGCCAAGCGCGCTGGAACCAGCGGGTCCCAGGAATTCCATTATCCGGTCTGTGACATCGTTCATTTTCTGATGCTCCTGCGTGTCTCGTCAGTAGTAACGAATCTTCACTGTCAGTATTGCGGATAAAACCTGCTGCCGTAACGGGTGAATTGTTAAGAATTGTGTCGTGCGGCGGGGCTGGAACCTCTATGTTTCCGCTGCAGCAATCGCGATTGGATGTCCAGGCATGCGGCAACGTTATTTCCTTTCTGGAGAAATTGAATTGGGTGTCAATGCGGATATCTCCGAATTGCGTTATTGCGCAGTGGGCGTAGAAGAGATGTGCTGGCGGAGGATTGCCGGCATTGCAAAGGGAAGGAGGTGTGTCACATGTCAATCCTGCGTAAAATCGAGCCCCGCAAAAGGGCGGTTGATATAAGACGGACGGCGCCTCTCACCCACAGCATGGAGGAGCTCTTTCAGGGCTTCCCACCACGCCGCTGGATGGAGACGTTCGAGCCCTTTGGGTGGAAGTGGCCGAGAGATGTCGATATGGAGCGGAATTTCCGCCTCGATATCATTGACCGCGACAAAGAGTTCGTAGTCCGTGGTGAACTCCCCGGTGTCGAGAAAGACGACATCGACGTCACAATCGCAGGCAGACGGCTGGCGATTGAGGCTGAGAGGGAGTTTGAGGAAGTCGATGAGAAGGACGAGTTCTATCGGCACGAGCTGGGCTACGGCAAGTTCATGAGAAATATGGAATTGCCGGAAGAAGTGGATCCGGAAAAGATCCACGCCGAGCTAAAGGACGGAATCCTGACCATCACGCTTCCGAAGGTCCGCGCGGCGGAAAGACACACAGTCAAAGTCGCCTGACGACTCACTGCTGTGTGATATTGCCGGGACGGCTACGGCCGTCCCGGTTTTTATTTGCGTGCCAAACGCTGCCGCCGTTGCTGCCAGTTCCAAGCGATGCGTGTCCCCAGCAGGACGGCAAGTATGACGGCATAAATGAGCGGCTCCGTGATGTCCTGTTTAACCTGCCACCAGTAGTGCCAGACACCCAGAATGCCAATGACGTAGGTAGCGTTATGCAGCGTTTGCCAACGGCGCCCGAGACGGCGCCGCATCCCGTCGGTGGACGTTACGGCAAGCGCCGTCAGTAAAACGAGCGCCGCGAATCCGATGGTGATGAAGGGCCTCTCCGTCAGGTCCTCGAGAATTGCTGAAAACAAGACGGCCTGGTCGAGTATCAGCCAGGTCAGGAAGTGCATGAGCACATAGAAGAACGTAAACAGGCCGAACATGCGGCGGAATCGAGACAGCCAGTTCCAGCCCGTCAGCCGCCGCAGCGGCGTCACGGCGAGCGTGATCATGATGAAGCGCAGCGCCCAGTTACCCAGGCGATCGAGAATTTCCTCGACCGGATTTGCGCCCAGCCGTCCCGTGAGTTCGAAGGCATCTGTAACGACAAGGGCGGCTGGCACCAGGCACAGCAGGAAAATGACGGGCTTCCAGATACGTCGAATCTGTTGCAGCGTATCCACGCGGAAACTTAGAAATTGCGACGCAAGTCGAGATCTTTGTAGAGATGCGCAACCTCGTCGCCATAGCCGTTGAACATCAGCGTTGGCTGCTTACTGGCAAACAAGCCCGAACCAATGCGGCGTTCTCGAGCCTGGCTCCACCGCGGGTGATCGACTTCAGGGTTAACGTTGGCGTAGAAACCGTATTCGCGGGGCTGCGACATGTTCCAGCTCGTCTTGGGCCGACGTTCCGTGAAACGTATACGAACGATGCCCTTGATGCCCTTGAAACCATACTTCCAGGGAACTACCAGTCGAATGGGAGCGCCGTTCTGGTTTGGCAGGTTCTCGCCATAGAGTCCGACGGCCAGAATGGCAAGCGGATTCGTTGCTTCGGCAATGGTCAGCCCTTCACGATAGGGCCAGTCGAGGGAGCGTCGACGTATGCCCGGCATGCGGGTTGCGTCGTTCAGGGTTTCAAACGCGACGTATTTCGCTTTGGAGGTCGGCTTGAAGTGCTTGACCACGTCGGCCAGCGAGATGCCGACCCAGGGAATGACCATCGACCAGGCTTCCACGCAACGCATGCGATAAATGCGCTCTTCCAGATCGAAAGGTTTGACGAAATCGTCAAAGTCAAAGGTGCCGGTCTTTTCGCATTCGCCTTCGACCTCGATTGACCAGGGGCGCGGTTCGAAATCCTGGGCGTTCTCGAATGGATCGGCTTTGCCGGTACCGAATTCGTAGTAGTTGTTGTAGGTCGTGATGTCTTCGTAACTGTTCGGCCTTTCGTCCGTGCTGAAGCGGCTCGAGCCTACATCGGGGAGTTTGGCGCGGCGGGCATCCGGAATAATGGCGCCGAGCGCGGAAGCGCCGGCGAGCGAGCCGCCGATAGCCGCACCGGCACGCATGAAGTCACGGCGATTAAGGTAATTTTCCTTACTCGTTATCTCTGACGGACGAATGTCCGCGGCTTTCTTGATCAACACGCAAGCTCTCCAAATTACAGGCTCTGTCACTAGGACCGGCCTCTCCCTTAAAATATTGCACAATTCGTCGCGCGGAGAGATGCTTTGGTACAAATTGTTACCGGGAGCGCCGCCGTCAAACCCTCCACAAATACCGATTCGAGCAAGATACTCGTTTTTTACTACGGGGCTACTGTCATTTTCCTGGTGCTCGATTATGCCTTCGGCTTCAACATACGTATCGCGTTCCTGGAGCCTTATCCGGAAGCCAGGCTGGCTTACTACGGTATCTGCTTCGTTTGCCTGGGTCTTATGCTGTGGCGCCCGCCGTGGACCGTGCTAATAGGCGCGTTCGAGTCGATCGTGACACTTTCCGCACTGATTATCGGTATGGGCATGCGGACGCTATTGGTATCCGACCAGATGTTGGAGACGGGCAGCGGCGTGGTCACGATGCCGGAGATTTACAATTTCCTGATTTCAGGCGCTGTTGCGTATTTCGCCTGGGTCCGGGGTATTAGTCGTCTGAAAGGCACTAATTTCGATCAATAGCGTCGAAAATCGGAAAAATCATCAAAAATAGAGCAAATTCTGGCTGATCGAATCGGTCGATTGCGTGCAGCAGAACACAAGCCGGATAAAACGCCCTTCAAGAACGATAAAATCTGAGAAAAAGACAAGAAAAACAATTAAAAGTATCGAAAATATGTCAATTGTCTTGAAAATAGGCATATTAAGATAATTGTCTCTGTCGCGAAGACTTCAGGCGATCACTGTCGATAGTGTGACTCTATAGCTGCTATTTATATGATTTTAGCGACATTTTCGTGACTTTTAGTCGATATACGCAAAAAGTCAGACAAACTTTCCTCCGCCTTAGGCGTCCAACAACTAAGGAGGGCGTCGTTCATGCCGGGTTCAAGCCCCTGGCCCTATGCTTGAGATTGCCCGCACCGCCCCAACTTCTGCGATGACAAGGAGGATTGAACCGGTGAGCGAAAGACTATCCAACATCATCAGAAGCGACAGTCGCTTCACGCCTGCGGCGTCACTGAATGTCGAGGTGATCGCGGATTTCGTTTGCCCGTTCTGTTTCATAGGGAAACGCAGGTTCGACGAAGCGTTGCACGCCGTAAAAGGCCCGTCAGAGGTGAGCTGGTATCCGTTTCAGCTGAATCCCGCGATCCCGGCGGAGGGACTGTCGTTCGAGGAGTATCTGACGCGGCGCTTCGGCAGCACGGCCAATGTGCAGCCGGTGCTCGACCATCTGACAGCGGAGGGCAAGGCAGCCGGTATCGATTTTCGATTTGACCGCCTGCGTCACGTACCCAATACGCTTGCCATTCACCAGCTCATGTTGCTTGCCGAGTCGAGGCAGGTCGATCAGTCAGCGCTTGCAGACGACCTGCTATCCGCTTTCTTCGAGTACGGGCGCAACATCGGCGACAGTGACGAACTCATCGATATTTCCGGCGTTTACGGCATCACGGCCGACGATGTTCAGGAGACGATCAAAGCGGACAAGATCAGACAACTGGTCCTGACCCGTGAACGGCATGTGCGCGGCAGTGGCGTGTCCGGCGTGCCTGGATTTCTTCTGAATCGGCGCCTGCTCGTGGTCGGTGCACAGAGTACCGATACTTTCGTCAACGCATTCGATCAGGCAATGTTCGGTGTGGGTACCGATGCGTTGCTGTCACCGGCGCTTCACTAACCAGTCAACAATCAGACGATTCACCGCATCAGGCTTTTCCTGCTGACTCCAGTGTCCGCAGCGCTTAAGCATGTGGACCTCAAGATCGCTAAGCAACGGTTTCATAGCGGCGATGTGCTCGGGCATGATAAGCACATCGTCATCGGCGCCGATAAACAAGGTGGGAATATCGATTGTCTGCGAGACGCCTTCCAGTCGCTGCCAGTTGTGTGTCCAGTTTCTATACCAGTTGATGGGACCGCGAAAACCACTGGCCGCATAAGCTGACGCATAGTAGTCGCGTTCGTCTCTTGTCAGCAGCGGTTCGCCGCCGTGATCATCTTTGGACAGCGCATTGATCAGGCTGACGACCTTCTTGTCAGCCGGCAGTTTGTCGAATAATTCCCGACTGATCTGGTTTCGCCGCATCGTGACGTCGAAAAAGTGGCTAGGATCGAGCGCGAAGACACGTTCCGCCTCGTCGGAATCCTGGAAGTTAACGATGTAGAAGTCATCTCCGTAGCGCTGGCGCCAGATCGATATCGGGTCCTCCGCCGACCGGGGATAATGCGGGATATTTAATATGACGAGTTTCTCTATACGCTCGGGCGCCAGCATCGCCATCTGCCACAGCAACAGCGCGCCCCAGTCGTGGCCGATAAATATCGCGCTCGGGAGTTCGAGCGTGTCGAGAAGTCCGTGTACGTCACTGATCAGTTCGTCGATGCGATAGTCCGATACTTCAGGTGGTGCGCTGGTTCTGCCATAACCCCGTTGGTCAGGCGCGATTGCCCGGAAGCCCGCTGCAGCTAACGCCGGCAGCTGGTGCCGCCACGAAAAAGCGAGTTCAGGAAAGCCGTGTAGCAAGACAACGGCTGGTCCCGTACCTTGCTCGTAGACGGCCATGCGGATGCCGTTCGAGTCGACAAAATGAGGCTCGGGAAACATGCGATCGAGTGTGACAGGATTCGCCAAAAAGCCAAGACGCGTGTCAGGGAACGGACTATTACGTATTCTCAGTGACCATCTTGTCGACAACACTGCACAAGTCACATAACCAGGAGGAAACAAAATGACCACACCCCTTTCTTCGCGGATGCTTTGCGCCGGCGCTACGCTTATCCTGATGCTGGCCGTATCCGCCGCTGCAAACGCTTCGCATCACGGAGGCGGCAAGCAACACAAAATGCCCGCTTTCGCTGATTTCGATTTGGATGGCGACGGCGCAATCGTCGCGACGGAATTTTATGAAGCGCGCGCCGCGCGCATGGCGGAGCGTGCCAAAGCGGGTGGCAAGATGAAGAATGCCGCAAATGCTCCGACTTTCGAGTCAATTGATCTGGATGATGATGGCAAGATTTCAGCCGAGGAATTCGCAACACATCAGGCCGAAATGAAGCAGAAGAAGCAAAGTAAAAAGAAATGACGGATGCACGCGAGCGGCTGCTCGAATTGCGTGCTGCGCTGGAATCGGATGCTGAGGCTGCCGGGGGTTCGGCGGCTATCGTTGAGCTCGACCAGTCGAAGGTCGGCCGCTTGTCGCGCATGGATGCGATGCAGGCGCAGGCAATGGCGCAGGCCTCCGCCCAACGGCGCGAGGCCACGTTGCGACGGGTAGCCGCCGCCCTGCAGCGCATTGATGACGGCGAGTATGGTGCCTGTCTCGAGTGTGACCAGCCGATCAAGCAGAAACGCCTCGAGTTTGACCCGACGGCGTTGCTTTGCATCGACTGCGCGAGTCGCGCAGAAAACAAAGACGCCAATAGATAATTCATCGAATTGACGTAGCAGCTGGCGAGAGATGGGGCATTGCGGCGCACTACGACCGCTACCTCGACGTTGGCAAGGTCGGTGAGACGGGTGAGGGCGATATCGAGGTATACGGTATCAACGCGGATTTCAGATTCGGAGATAGCAGTAGCAAATAGCACAATCTGACGCATCCAACACGATGCCGAACGTTCGCTCCGGGGCTGATTGCAGCTCCGGGGCGATGGCGCAGTGGTGCATAATTGCGATCGGCGCGCAGATTGAGAGGCGCTCGAGTAAATGGCCTTTTTCTCTGGTTTTCCTTGTGTTTTGCGGCGCCGGCAAGTAATTTCCCCCGCAAGACGCTGAAGGGGACAAACAGGTAGCCCGCTTGAGCTACAGCGACCGGAGGATAGTGAGAGCTCCGGGTTCGAGTCTGCCGAATATCACCCCGGAGTCGCCGCCCGAAAGGCTGGACCGAGTAAGCGCGGCCGAGTGGCTCACGAAACGAGCGACGGATAGTTGGTTTTCGGCCGATTGTCCACGAGGTGGCGCCATTGAAGAATGGCCTGCGAAACCGGGTGGTACCGCGATGAATAATGATCGCCCCGGGTGCACATGATGCGCCCGGGGCGTTTTTGTATTTGAGGATCAGATTTTGGCAGCGAAGAAAGCCGTATTTAAGGAAGTGAGTGGTCGTTATGACGGACCGGGCCTCGAAAAAGAGGTGCTCGAGTTCTGGCGTGAGCATGATGTCTTTGCGAAGACACTGGAGGCCACCAAAGACGGCCCGCAGTTCAGCTTCAACGAGGGTCCGCCTACGGCTAACGGCAAACCGGGAATTCACCATGTTCTCGCGCGTAGCTTCAAGGACATCTTTCCGCGTTACAAGACGATGCGTGGTTATCATGTGCCCCGCAAGGCCGGCTGGGATACGCACGGGCTGCCGGTGGAGCACGAGGTCGAAAAAGAGCTCGGTATTTTCGACAAGCAGGAGATCGAGGAAAAGGTCGGCATCGCGGAATTCACGAAGCGCTGCCGTGACTCGGTTATGCGCTATGTCGGCGATTGGGAGAAGATGACCGAGCGCATGGGCTTCTGGGTCAATCTCGACGAGGCCTATTACACACTGAACAACAGCTACATCGAGTCGGTCTGGAACCTGCTGTCAAAGATCTGGGACAAGGACCTGATCTATCGCGGTTACAAAGTTGTTCCTTATGATCCGCGCATCGGTGCAACGCTGTCATCACATGAGCTGGCCCTGGGCTACAAGGAAGTCGACGACCCTTCTATCACGGTGCGTTTCAAGCTCGCCGATGAAGACGATACCTTCTTCCTGGTCTGGACAACGACGCCCTGGACCTTGCCTTCCAACCTCGCGCTAGCCGTCGGTGAAGACATCGACTACAGCTACTGTGAGTCAGATGGCCAGACATTGATCGTTGCAGAAGCGCTCCGTGAGGCGGTGTTCCGCGACATCGAGCATACGGTCATCAAGTCCGTAAAGGGCTCGGCGTTGGTTGGTCAGCGATACGAGCAGATGTTTGCCTACCTTAAATGCGACGCGGCGAAAGCCTTTACCGTGCTCGCGGCGGATTTCGTCAGCACCGATGATGGCACCGGAATCGTGCACATTGCTCCCGCCTATGGCGTCGACGATCTGGCGCTCGGACAGGCAAACGACTTGCCAGTGCTGCACGGAGTCGGTCTCGACGGACACTTCGTCGAAGCGGTCGAACCGGCCGCCGGTCTGTTCTTCAAGGACGCCGACAAACCGCTCATTCGCCTCCTCAAAGAGCGCGGCATCATGTTCCGGTCGGAGCGCTATACGCACAACTATCCGTTCGGTTGGCGTACCGGTGATCCGATTTTGTATTACGCGAAAAACGCCTGGTATATCCGTACGTCGCAGTTTCGCGATCGCATGGCGGAACTCAACCAGACGATCAACTGGGTGCCTGAACATATCCGCGATGGGCGTTTCGGTAACTGGCTGGAGAATAACGTCGACTGGGCGCTGTCGCGAGAACGGTTCTGGGGGACGCCACTGCCGGTCTGGACGGATGGGCATGGTGACTATATGTGTGTCGGCTCCATTGCAGAGCTGGAGGCGCTGACCGGCCGGGAGCTCAAGGAACTTGATCTGCATCGACCTGCCGTGGACGAAATTAGCTTCGAGAAGGACGGCAGGACCTGGCAGCGCGTACCCGAAGTCATCGATTGCTGGTTCGATTCGGGCGCGATGTCATACGCGCAGTGGCATTATCCGTTCGAAAATCAGGACAAGTTCGAAAAGCATTTCCCGGCCGACTACATTTGTGAGGCCATCGATCAGACCCGCGGTTGGTTCTACACATTGCATGCGATTGCGACGCTGGTTTCTGACAGTGTGGCATTCAAGAATTGTATTTGCCTGAACTTGATCGTCGATAAAGACGGCAAGAAGATGTCGAAGTCGGTCGGCAATATCATCAATCCCTACGACGTGTTCGATACAGTCGGTGCCGATGCGCTGCGCTGGTATTTCCTTGCACGTCTGTCACCGGACGCGCCAAAGCGAGTATCTGTCGAGATCGTCGCCGATGTGGCCAGCTCGTTTATCAACACGTTCTGGAATACCTACGGATTTTTTGTTCTTTACGCGCGGCTCGACGAGGTTGATCTTAGCCAGGATATTCCGCTCGATGAGCGACCGGAAATCGACCGCTGGGCGCTTGCACTGCTGCACAAGACGATAACCACGGTCACCGATGCGCTGGATAATTTCGATGCCAAGACCGCTGGCGAAGCTATTGAGCTGTTCGTCGACCAGCTCAGCAACTGGTATGTAAGGCGCAACCGCCGTCGATTCTGGAAGTCCTCGGATCCAGAGGACACCCAGGCCGCTTACCTGACCCTGTACGAATGCCTCAAAGGGGTCCACGAGCTCATGGCGCCGTTTGTACCGTTCCTGGCTGAAAACGTCTATCAAAACCTGGTTCGCACCGTGAACAAGGACGCGCCGGTTTCCGTCCATATGGGCAACTGGCCGGAAGCCGACCCGACCTGGGAGAACGACGCATTGCTGTTCGATATCGGCGTTGTTCAAAAAGTGGTTGGCCTGGCCCGTGCGGCCCGTGGCCAGTCCGGTGTCAGAACACGCCAGCCACTGACAAGGCTACTGGTGCGCGCGCCTGACGATGCGTCGGCACGAGCGCTGGCCAGCCATCAGGAGCAGATTCTTGAGGAGCTGAACGTCAAGGCAATCGAGTTCATTGCGAGAGATGCCGGCCTGGTCAGCTACCGTATCAAGCCGAATCTGCCACGTATCGGCAAGCGCTATGGGAAACTGATCCCAGCTATCCGCAAGGCCCTGGAAGAGGCTGACGGCGCGGCTATCGCGGCGGCGGCAGCCAGCGGCGAGTCCTTCCAGATCGACGCCGGTGACGAGACGATTACGCTGGAAGCAGACGATGTGCTGGTCGAAACCAGTTCCGCCGAAGGCTACGCCTGCGGCGAAGATGCCGGCTTCCTGACGGCGCTGGATACGACGCTCACCGATGAACTTGTGCTGGAGGGTGTTGCGCGTGAAATCGTGAGGTCCGTCCAGGACGCACGCAAGCAGGCGGGGCTCGAGGTGTCGGATCGCATTACGCTGGGGGTTTCCGGCTCTAACGCCGTGGAGACAGCGCTCGCGGCTCACCGTGACTACGTCATGAACGAGACGCTGGCAACGCGCTGGCAGGTCGGGCAGAGCGACCCACTGTTTTCCTGTGACCGGGAAATGGGGGATGAGCACTGGCGAATAGAATTCGCAAAATAGCGATAGGTGGCAAACTCTTACTTGCGTGCGATTCCGTAACTCTGCTATAAGAATAGTGCGCAACGTTCTGATAGATCAGGAGCTAAAAGGGACTTGCCGGGCCTTTGCAGGGGCCGTGCCGGCTACAGGAGTAGCCAGCTCCAAGAATAAGAAAAGCGTAGGTAATCCGCCGAGAGGACAGGCGGCAAATAAAAGAAAACGCTGGAGTCGCAATGACAAACCACGTCGATCGCCTATACGCGGCACTCACGGTGCTTGCAGGTCATGGCCATATAAAACAAAGGCTTATCAAAGCCTACGAAGATCACCTTGAAGATATCGACGAGGATGAGTTACCCATCGCGATGAAGCAGGCGTTTGTTGATCTGCGCCAGTCGATGCGTCGAGTCGCCCCGTTGCACGGCGAAAGCGCGGTTTGCGCCTCAGTACGCAAGATGTCGCCGGAGGATGCCAGTGAGTGTGCCGCGCACGTCGTGGCGCTCTACGGCGAACTTTCGAGGCTCCGTGACGATACTCCGGCGGCGCTGTCACTCAACGAGGGCGACACGCCCAGAGTGCCGCCATTCCTGATCAAGTCAGTCTGATCGGGTAGTACACATAGGTTAGACGCGCATCCTCGGGCACTTCGCCCGGATCGCTCACGTAGGATTCCCAGGCGGCGCCATTACGCTCGATACCGTGTGCCGCAAGGTACGCTGAGATCTTGCGGTGGGTAGCCGCCAACGTGCGATACGAACCGATGTGCTTGACGCGAATCACTTCACCTTCATAGGTTCTCCCGAGCGTGACACCGGGCCCGTCGCGGCGGCTTGAATCTGTCACCCCGCGGACCGGGATTGCCGCATCGAAAACCAGCGCGGCGCCGCTAAAGGTGCGCATTATTGATAATGGCGCACCGGCGATTTCCAGTCCGGTCGCGTCAATGAAGTTTAGAACTTGGAAATACGCTTTGCTCATCGCCTCGGACATCGCAGCGGGCTCGGGCCGTGAGGTCGTGGACATGAAGGCGATGTCCATCGCCTTGACCCTGATCTGCTCGATTTCGAGATCGCTGAAGTCCGCAGTTGGCAGGCTTTCTGCCAATGCTTTGAGATTCTCGAGGCCATTCTCGTAGTCGCGGGCGACGACACTGCCCAGCATCGAGGCGAAGTAGCGGCCGACGAAATTCATGCCATAGTCGGTATCGAAACCCCATGAAACGATGGTCGTGCCGGTTCCAGGAACAAGCCTGAAACGCGACAACGCTTCGCCGGGTTCATGGGGATTGATATGGATGGCGATCTGCTCGAACGGTGTGCTTGCAGTGATCGTCTGTGTCCCGCTGCCTACAATGGTGCCGTCCCAGGCCATGGTCGCGCCGACGCCCCGCGGTTCGCCCGAATACTCTATTCGCGCATTCGGGTCCGTTTCGAACAGCGGCGACCACAACGCATGGCGTCGAAAATCGTTCAGTAGCGCGTAGACCGTCGCCGGATGCGCATCGATCTCGGTCGAGACCTCGACATGGTGCGTGCGCGGCAATGTGTAACCAATAATGACGAGTAGCGCGACAAACGCAATTACGCCGTAGAGCAGTTTTTGCACGTTTCCATGTCCAGAGGCAAAAGTTTCGGATCGAAATTATTTCACAGTTAGGCGTCCTTCGGCACAATGCATTGATGAGCGACTCTATATCCACCGATCTGCCTATTGGAATCTTCGACTCAGGTGTGGGTGGCCTGACCGTATTGAAGGCCATACGAACCGAACTGCCGAACGAGAATCTCGTCTATCTCGGAGATACCGCGCGATTGCCCTATGGCACCAAGAGCCCGCTCTCGATCGCCCGGTATGCAACGCAGGCGGCGGCGAAGCTGCAAGAGCAGGGCATCAAGCTGCTCGTTGTCGCTTGCAACACGGCATCGGCTGTTGCGCTCGATGCGCTGCGTGAACAAATGCGCCCGCTGACCGTAATAGGTGTCGTGGAGCCCGGCGCGGAAGCGGCCGTGACGGCCCGGCCCGGCGGGGCACATCTGGTTCTCGCGACTGAGGCGACCGTTCGGCTGGGCGCCTACCGCAGGGCGCTCGAGGCGCTCGACCCGGCCGCGACGGTTCGTGAAAGTGCCTGCGAATTGCTTGTGGCACTTGCGGAGGAAGGTTGGACGGATGGCAGGATTGCGAGCGCCATAATCGAACGCTATCTTGCAGAAGCCAGTGACACCGCCTTTCGTGCCGATACGATTATCCTTGGATGCACTCACTTCCCCCTGCTGAAGGGAGCAATCCGGGCGATTGTGCCCGATGATGTACTGATCATTGACTCGGCGAGCACCACCGCGACTGTCGTAGCGCAAGCATTGGCGTCCCGCGGGCTTCGCGGGGATCAGTCCGAGGCGGGCCAACTGAGATTTCTGGCCACGGATGGCGCGACGCGCTTTGCGCGTGTCGGCGGGCAATTCCTGGGGCAGCCTCTCCGCTATAGCGACGTTGAGATCGTCGACCTCTAGGCCCGGCGGGCAGTCACGTGGGGTGGCCTGTGCGATAATGCTCAATTCGTCTTGTCCCGGGGGAAACCGTGAATCTCCAATTTGCCACGCGCCCAGTTGGCGCGCTTTTTCTTTGCGCTGTGCTCGCGTCCTGCGGCACCGAGGCGCCGCCTGAAAACAACGATGCGCCGCTGCTCACCGTCAAGCCCAGACCTGAAATCTACGCGGACTTCTCGCTGACCGCGGATCTCAGCGAGCTCAGTGAGGACCAGATCCAGATGATCAGGATTCTGATCGATGCATCGAAGATCATGGACGATTTGTTCTGGAGGCAAAGCTACGGCGAGGGCTACCAGGAATGGTTGAACGCTATTGAAGACGATACCGTGCGTCGATTCGCTGAGCTGAACTACGGTCCCTGGGATCGGCTTGATGATGAAAAGCCGTTTATCAAAGGCGTGGGGGCGAAGCCTCTGGGAGCCGGTTTATACCCTGCGGACATGAGCAAAGAGGAATTTGAGGAGGCTTACCTGCCGGGTAAGAAAGGCCTGTATTCGCTGGTTCGACGGGATCAAGCCGGAGGGCTTGTCCTGATTCCATATCACGTTGCCTATGCGGATGATCTCAGCGAAGCCGCGGGCCTGCTCAGGCAGGCGGCGAAACTGGCGGAGAGTGCTGACTTCGCGACCTACCTGAAGCTGCGTGCCGCTGCCTTAATCAGTGACGAGTTTCAGATTAGCGACCGCTTCTGGATGGACGTAAAGGACAACGATATCGACGTTGTGATTGGCCCCATCGAATCCTATGAGGATCGTTTGTTCGGCTATCGCACGGCCTACGAGGCCTATGTACTCATCAAGGATCTTGAATGGAGCGATCGCCTGAGTCGCTTCGCTGCCTTTCTCCCTGATCTTCAGGCGGGCCTGCCGGTAGCCGATGAATACAAGTGGGAAACGCCGGGAACCGATTCGGACCTGAACGCCTACGACGTCGTCTACTATGCCGGGCACAGTAACGCCGGTTCGAAGACTATTGCGATCAACCTGCCGAACGATGAGGAAGTGCAACTCGACAAAGGGACGCGTCGCCTGCAGCTCAAGAACGCGATGCAGGCCAAGTTCGAGAAGATTCTCCAGCCGATTGCCGACATGTTGATTGACGAGTCGCAACGCAAACACATCACCTTCGATGCTTTCTTTGCCAACACAATGTTCCATGAAGTTGCCCATGGCCTTGGCATAAAGAACACGATCGATGGTACTGGCACCGTACGTGAGGCGATGCTTGATCTTGCCTCATCGATGGAAGAGGGTAAGGCCGATATCCTTGGCCTGTATATGATTACAGAGCTGCACAAGGCTGGCGAACTCGGTGATGTTGATCTTCGCGACTACTACACGACCTTCATGACCAGTGTATTCCGTTCGATTCGTTTCGGCGCGAGCAGTGCGCATGGCAAGGCAAACATGGTGCGTTTCAATTATTTCCTTGACGAGGGCGCATTCGTTCGCGACCCGGCGACCGGCAGGTATCGAGTCGACTACGGCAAGATGGAGACGGCGATGACCGGCTTGTCGCGTTTGTTGCTGACCTTGCAGGGAGACGGTGACTACGATGGTGCGGCGAAGCTCAGCAGCGAAAAAGGCCGCATTTCGACACAGCTGCAAGAAGATCTTGATCGACTCACCGGTGCGCAGATACCGGTAGACATCACGTTTCGGCAGGGCGTTGCCGAGCTGGGCATCTAATAAATTAGTTGAGGCAGACGACATTGAAAACCAAGAAGCTGTTTTTGTTATGTGTGATTTTCGCACTGGGTGCATGTGGCGGTGAGGCCGAGCCTGAGCGTTCGTCGGGCATCGAAAAGCAGCCCTGGGAGACATTCGCAGCGGCCACGATTGCCGAGTACTACCGGCAGAACCCGGAGCTGGCCGTGTATGTCGGTCTGCATGAATACGATGGCCTGATGTCGGACTTCAGCCTCGCCGCGGCCGAGGAATATGCGACATGGATCGACGCCATTATTGAGGAGGCAGAGTCTTACGAGGCGCTGGTCGGTATCGAGGCATTCGAACGCGAATACCTGGTGAACGCATTGCGTGCTGATCGTTTCTGGATCCGTGACTCCGGCTTTACCACCAATAATCCCGTCGCCTACGCATTTTCGATAGGACTCGATGTCTATATCGATCGAGACTACGCGCCGCTCGAAGAACGCATCGTCGCTTATACCAAGTACGCCTCACAGATTCCGAAAGCGCTGAAGACCATGCGCGAGAATTTAAAGCCGCCTCTGCCTTTGCCCTACGTCAAGACGGCTCACGGAATTTTCGCAGGGTTGTCGGATTACATGGAAAATACGGTGCCTGGTCTTTTCGCCGCCGTCGAGGACGAGCAGCTGCAACGCCAGTTTGCGGCGGCGAATTCTGTCGCGGCCAAAGTGGCCGGAGAAACGGCTGCCTGGCTGGAAGAGCAGAAGGCGATAGCGACCGACGACTTCGCCCTTGGCGAGAAGAAATTTCTGCAAATGCTGAGCGCGACCGAGGGAGCCGATATTTCCCTGGCCGAACTAACAGCCGCCGGCGAACTGAACCTGAGACAAAACCTGGATCTCCTCAACGAGGCCTGTGCGGAATTTGCACCCGGTGAGAGCACCCAGGCTTGTGTGCTGAAAGTGCAAGGTCGTAAACCGCCCGAAGGGGCCGTTGCCGGCGCGGCGCGACAGCTACCCGACCTGCGCAAGTTTGTTGAAGACAATGCACTCGTTAGCATCCCAGGCACGGAAGAGGCCCTGGTGGACGAGGCGCCTCCTCACAAGCGCTGGAATTTCGCGTACATAGAAATACCGGGCCCCTTCGAGTCCGGGCTGCCGTCCGTGTACTACATCGCACCACCGGACCCAAGCTGGTCAGAGGAAGACCAGCTTGCCTACATTCCGGGCGAAAAAGACCTGCTGGCTACATCGGTGCACGAGGTATGGCCCGGCCACTTTCTGCAGTTCCTGCACGCCAATCGCACTGCCAATAACGTAGGCCAGCACTTCAGTACCTACACGTTCGTCGAAGGGTGGGCGCACTACACCGAGCAGATGATGATCGATGCCGGCTTGGGAGACGGCGATCCGGAATTCCGCATAGGCCAGTTGCTGAATGCACTGTTACGAAACGTCCGGTATTTGTCTGCTATAGGCCTGCATACTGGCGGTATGACGGTCGAAGAAAGTCAGGCGATGTTTGCAGAGAAAGCCTTCCAGGATTTTGGAAATGCCAGCCAACAGGCGTTGCGCGGCACGTACGACCCGGGGTATCTAAACTACACGCTCGGAAAACTCATGATCAACAAACTGCGGGACGATTGGACCGCAGGTCGCGGCGGCCGTGAAGCCTGGGGCAGATTCCACGATCAGTTCCTGAGCTATGGTTCACCACCGATACCGTTGGTTCGACGGCAGATGCTGGGCGACGACTACGACGGAGATTCCGCACTGCTGCCCAGGTAGTGCTGACGGCAATCTGAAAGGCGCCGGGCAGCGCTGGTTTCATTCTTCAAGCCAGCGCCTTGCCGCTCTTATCGTAATGTGAAACAAGCCGGGGGACCGCCTGGTTCATATACCCGTCGGACTAATTCGTCAGAGGTTGCGTTTGTCGACGCGGGGAAGCTGCTTTCCGAATAAAGTGGTCAAGTACAATGAGCGTCTCGTCTCAACTACGCCGGTCAAAGTCGGGAAGCGTGCATCCGGGTCGTGCATATTCATCAGTACCTGGCCGTCGCCGTTAAAGGCAATGACGTGCGATGAGGGCAGGGCTTTCGGCTGAATGAATTCTGGCAGGCGCTGCACGATTTTGCGTACGAGAGGTCGGTTTGAAATTCGGTCCAGCAGTTCGTTCCGCGGTGCGGCGAGTCCCAGCCAGAAGCTGCCCTGCAGGCCGCTCTTGAGGTTGTCAGGAAAGCCCGGCAGGTTTTCCAGTAGTGTCTCTGTCGTGCCCTGACGCTCGCCTGCAAGCCAGTGCTTCAGTACCCGATAATGGCCAGTTTCGCTGACCAGCAGGAAACTGCCGTCGTCGCTGACGGCGACGCCGTTCGCGAAATTGAGATCGTCCAGTATTACCTTGACGCTGCCGCTTGCCGGATCAAAGGCAAACACTCGCCCGTGGCCGCCGTGTTCCATGATGTCCAGCACGCTTGCTTCGTAAGTGCCGCTGGACGACTCTGCTCCAAACTTGCTGCTCGATTCACTGAAATAGATCGTCCCGTCAGGAGCAATGGCCAGATTATTAGCATAGACAAGTGGTTGACCGGCGACTTCGCTGAGTATGCTTGTGACCGAGCCGTTGCGGTCAATTTGCTGCAATCCCAGAAAGGCATTAGCGACTATAAAGGAGCCGTCGCGCCGGGCTTCGATTCCCAATGGTCTGCCGCCGGGGAAGGCGAACTGTTTGACGTGACCATTTCGTATCTGAATAACGTGGCCACTGTGCGTCGTTACGTAAAGGTTGCCGTCCGACCCGACCGTTGCATCCTCGGGCCCCTCGAACTGCTGCAGATCAATGCCGTAGGCCGAACTCAGCATGTCGTTCGGCGCAAACGGATCCACGAGGCCGCGGTCTACAGGCGCATTCCAGCTGATGGGCTGGATCGGTACCGGCCAGAGAAGGAGGTAGAGCAGCATCAGGCCCAGTAGCAGTCCAGCAGTTGCGATCCCGTTCTTCATGGCGACCGGATGCGGACTAGCGTTTGGCGTCAATCATGCGAAGGAACTCGACGCGCGTGCGTGCATCTTTCCGGAACGTGCCGACCATCTGGCTGGTCACCATGGAGACATCGGACTTGTGCACGCCGCGCGTCGTCATGCACTGGTGCGTCGCCTCGATAACCACGGCAACGCCCTTGGGTTGCAAGACATCCTGAATGCAATTCGCAATCTGCGCCGTCATTTTCTCCTGCACCTGGAAGCGTCGCGCAAAAGCCTCGACAACACGAGCCAGTTTGCTGATGCCTACGACCTTGTTGTTCGGCAGGTAACCGACATGCGCCTTGCCGATGATGGGAGCCATATGGTGTTCACAATGCGATTCGAAGCCAATATCACGCAGGACAATCATCTCGTCGTAGCCTTCGACTTCTTCGAAGGTGCGCTCAAGATACTCGACCGGGTTGCTCTTGTAGCCGCTGAACCAGTCCTCATAGGCTTTCGCGACACGTTTCGGCGTATCGATCAGTCCCTCCCGTCGCGTGTCTTCTCCGGCCCAGAGCAATAGTGTTCGCACGGCTTCTTCTGCCTGCTTGCGACTCGGCCTTCGCGGCTTCGGTTCTCTATTCTGTTTGGCTGCCAATTGATTTTCCTTGTGGTGATTTCAGGCCTGGGCCAGGTCGGCTTTGCTATCGAGATTCAGGCCGACCGGGCAACTCACGCCGGTCCCTCCCAGGCCACAGTAGCCGCCGGGATTTTTTGCCAGATATTGCTGATGATAGTCCTCGGCGAAATAGTAGGTATCGAGCGGCAGGATCTCTGTCGTTATCTTGCCCAATCCCGCCTTGTCCAGCTCGAGTTGGTAGGCCGCAAGTGAGCGACGCGCTTCGGTCTGCTGAGAATCGTCCAGAGTAAATATCGCCGAACGGTATTGAGTGCCAATATCGTTGCCCTGGCGCATTCCCTGTGTCGGGTTGTGACTTTCCCAAAAGCTCTTCAACAGTTCCATGTAGCTAATTTGCTTCGGATCGAATACGACGCTAACGACTTCGGTGTGTCCTGTGTCGCCCGAGCAAACTTCCTGGTAGGTGGGGTTCTGCGTTATGCCACCGGCGTAGCCCACCGAGGTGACAAATACGCCATCCAATTGCCAGAAAGCCCGCTCTGCACCCCAGAAACAACCGAGCGCGAATACGGCTTCCTGCAGGTGTCCAGGAAATGGCCCGCGCAACGTTGCGCCGTTAACAAAGTGACGCTCCGGTACCGTCATTGGCACATCGCGTCCCGGCAAAGCCTCGCTCTTGGCAGGCAGCGTTAATTTCTTCATTATTTATTTGTTCTTCAGGTTTCTGATGATCGACTGGACGATTTTTTCGTTTGCTGGTTTTGTTGCTTTAGCTTGTCCAGGTCGGCCTGCCGGTAAAAGAAACGGTGCTCAAAGACGAGATTATCAGACTCACGCGCTTCTGCATTGCTCATTTGTGGTCGAAACACCCTGCGGCGGATTTCGCGATGTGCCATACGCTGCATATCGGTGAATTCAGGCGGATTGGCCTCGGTTCGGATGTTTCTTACCCGCCCACGGCTTGAAACGGTGTAATCCACACGAATTGTTCCGGTAAGCAGTCCGTCACTCGCTGTCGCCTTGTCGCCGCCTTTAAAGGCGTACTTGGGGATAGGGTCCTCCACCAGGGCGACAGGTTGTTCCAGGGCTTGTTTGCGCATCTCGAGTCGTTCGTCGTCGACGGACAAGAGAGTTCCAAACATCGGTGTACAGGCCGCGCGCCCGATTCATGGACTGTATGTAGACGTAGTGATCAGCGAGGGCGAGTTTCGTATTGGCCAGCTCTCGCCAATCGATATCCGGCGCTGCTTCGGCAATTCGCAGTGCCCGTTTGAAATAGACTTCACCGGTGGACACCATGCCGCGTTGCTGTGCATCAGACTGGCTGAGGTCGAGAAAATAGAAAGACTCGCCTAGCTTGCTGAGGGGGAGAATCAGCTGTGGGTCCTCTTTTCCGAGCTTTGCTTCCATGATGCGAACGATGCGCCGATAGGTTGCGCGTTCATCATTGTAATACTGTGCGGCATGCTGCCAACTGGCACGGCGCATCAGGGATGGAATCAAAGCCATTTCGTCACCGGCAAAATGGCGCACATTCAATGCGTGCATGCGATCGAGGAGCTGACGCGCGCCCTTGGCGTCGCCGGTGAGCAGCGTTGCCTGTGCAAGCGCCTCGAGAATCTCAACCTGCTGGATGTTATGCGGTCCCTCGTTAACATGCGTGATGTGCCGTGCACGGCTGAACGCTTCTGAAGCGAGATCCGGCCGTCCGTTCTTGAGCTGTGCGCTGCCGAGTCCAGTCAGCGGATTGACAAGCTTGTCGTTGAGTCTGTCCTCGACCGTCTCAATGATCTCCACGGCCGCTGTGAAGTTCTGGATGGCAGCTTCATATTGCTCGTTACGGCTTTGTACAAGCGCAAGGTTGTTGAGGGCTTTCGACGTTTCCATGGACTGCGGGCCGTAGAGTCGAATGACCATCTCGACAATGCGCTTCGCCGATGTATCGGCTTCGTCCATGACGCCCTCGCCGACGAG
This sequence comes from uncultured Gammaproteobacteria bacterium, assembly GCA_963760395.1. GTDB lineage: Bacteria > Pseudomonadota > Gammaproteobacteria > Steroidobacterales > Woeseiaceae > UBA1847. The sequence goes on along the minus strand of CAVXCX010000006.1, from coordinate 217,564 downwards.
TTGGCGGTAGCGCTCGAATTCGTCGGTCAGCCGTTCACTCAGGCTGCGCTCTTCATCTTCGGCCGCAGCGAAAGTTTCCGCATCCGCGTCGTCGTCAGCGACCGGTACCACCTGATCAAGGGGGCTGAGCTCGCTCTCGTCCGCTGGCTGCTGCGCGTGAACAGCCAGTGCCGCCAGGTGCGCGGCGATGAAAACCAGGAATTTCAATGGCTTGGTCATACGCTCTGACAATGTTGGCCCGCTAGTAGTGTTGTGATGCCGGATCAAATTAAGACCCGATCACTTAGGAATAGTTCGCGCCGCCCAAGTGGTCGCGAGCGCAATAACTATACCGCCTGCAACGTTGTGGCGGTAGCTGATCGGGCGGCCCTAGAAACCCAGCCCCATCTGCTCGGGTCCGGGGCGCAGAAACTGGCTGCAGTCCAGAGGTTCCCGGTCATTCTCTTGCTGCAGACCGAGGCGTTTGCTGGCCGCATCGAAGCGACTCGCGAGCATTTGCGCATAATGGCCTCGCCCGGTCTGTCGTACGCCGAAGCGGTGATCATAATCGCGTCCGCCGCTGGCCTGACGAATGAGGCTAAGGACGCGCTGTGCGCGTTCCGGAAAATGCCGGCCCAACCAGTCAGCAAACAGTTCTTTGAGTTCGTGCGGCAGGCGCAGAAATATATAACTTGCCTGGATGGCACCCGCCGAGGCGACCGTTTGCAGGATATCCTCGATCTCATGATCGTTGATCGCCGGGATGATCGGCGCGACGAGAACGCTGGTCGGGACGCCAGCCTCAGTCAGCGCCCTGATGACTTTCAGCCGCGCTGCCGCAGATGGCACGCGCGGTTCCATGATGCGTTTCAGAGCCGGGTCAAGTGTCGGCATGCTGATCGCAACGGAACAAAGTCCGGTTGCCGCGAGTTCCGAAAGCAGGTCGATATCGCGACCCACGAGCGCACCTTTGGTAATGATGTTCACAGGGTGCCGATGCTTCAGGAACACGGTCAAGAGACCCCGGGTCAATGCGAGTTTTCGCTCGGTCGGCTGATAGGGGTCGGTATTCGCGCCCAGCGTAATCGGTTTGCAGCGATAGTTTGGTTTTTCCCAGGCTTCCAGGAGCCGCACGGCGGCATTTGGCTTGTAGAAAATCTTTGATTCAAAATCCAGACCGGGTGACAGATCGAGGTAGCTGTGGCTCGGCCGCGCATAGCAGTAGACACAGCCGTGTTCGCAGCCCTGGTAGGGGTTGATCGAGCGATCGAAGGGGACGTCGGGCGAATTATTGGTGCTGATTATCCGGCCGGCCGGCATTGCCCGGATTTCGGTTTCCGGTGCCTGCCGGGCGCGCGAATCTGCTTCCTCATCGTCATAGTCGACAGGGCGTGTGTTGAATCGGCCGTCCGGCGCCGAAATTGCGCCGCGGCCCTTGTGTCCGTCTCCGCTGGGCATGGGCTGAACCAGTACTGTATAAATAAACAGTACTTAGTCGGGCAACCCGGGTCAAGGCGATTCTTCAGTTCAGGACGCGGTAGCCACGCCCACGCAGGCAGCGTTTGAATACCTTCTGCTTTTCACGATCGGCGTCCAGGCCCGATCGGGTTCCGCCGTACAGTGCACCACTGGCCGCGCCGCGACCAACGTCACCGTCGATGGCGCCCCCGAGTGCGCCGACCACGGCGCCGGTCGCGCCTCCCTTCGCGATGCCCTGACTGATCAGAATTTCCTCGGTATAGGCTTCGCATTCGTCCCAGTCCTGCGCCAGCGCGTTCGGATCAACGCCCTTCATATCTATGATCGGGTCGGGATGGGCAGCGCAGCCGCTGCCGATAACAGCGGCGGCGATCAAGGCTGGCAACGCAAGATTTCGTACTTTCATCAATAAACCTGTTCCGGCCAGGCAATTTGTCCTTGCCAGCAAAGCATACTCCGTTTCGTCCGTCGTACAGAGCATGACGTCATAGTCTTAACGCGCCTGCTCCCGGCGCGGTTGACAAGGGGTATCGCAAGCTCACCGCAATCGAAGCGTGATATCGCCGAACAGCGACGTCAGTCGGCGGATGCCTGGTACAAATGCACGTCCTGCTGTGGGAACGGGAAGGAGATACCGTCTTTGTCGAAGCGTTTCTTGATGGCTTCCGTCAGGTCAAACATGACGCCCCAGTAATCCGACGTCTTGACCCAGGGACGAACGACAAAGTTAACGCTGCTATCCGCCAGTGCTGAGACTGCGATCGTGCACGCGGGCTCGGCCATGATTCGCTCGTCCGCCGCAACCAGTTCCTGGATAGTACTGCGTACCTTGTCGAGGTCGTCGTCGTAGCTGACGCCGACCACCATATCGACCCTGCGAGTATCGTTTGCAGAGTAGTTGGTAATGACGCTATCCATGATTTGGCTGTTCGGCACGATGACCTGCTTGTTATCGCCCGTTTTCAACACGGTTGTGAGAATCTGTACCTGCTCGACGGAACCGTTGATTCCTGCGGCCTCGATAAAGTCGCCGACCTTGTAGGGTCGAAACAGGACAATTAACACGCCTGAGGCAAAATTCGACAGGGAACCCTGCAGCGCCAGGCCGACGGCAAGACCCGCCGCACCGAAGATCGCGATGAAGGAGGTTGTCTCAATGCCGAGGGCACTGATCGCGGCGATAATGACGACAATCAGCAGCGCCGTGCGAACCAGATTGCAGACGAATGTCTCAAGCGTCTTGTCGACGCCGTTCTTCTGCAGCATCTTGTGAAGGCCGCGGACGACGAACCCGATAACAAAGCGGCCGACATAAAATATGACGAGCGCGACGATCAGGTTCTTGCCCAGTGAAACGACGGTAGTCGAATCGAGACCGTTGTTTTTCAGGAATTCGAGGACGCTATCCACGTTAAATCCGGTTGCGGCCGTAGTTTGTTCGTTCATGCTTTATGTCCTTGCGGTTTATTGTCCCGAAACGCCTTCATGCCCGGGCCGGAAGCGGAAAATCTGATACGGGCCTGATGCTTCGATGTGTTCGCGAGATTGGAGAATAAGTTCGGGTAGTGCGCTGTCGGCGACGTACAGATAGCCATCGGGGCCAAATGAAAGGGCGTCCGGCCAGCGCATAGAATTCGACTGGATAAGTGTGCCGAGTTCCTGTTCGGGACCGACGACGAAAATGGCACTGTGCTCAACGTCAGTGATGTAGACGTTACCCTCGATATCGGTGCTAAGACCGTCGCTAAGCGGTTTGTCGGAGTAGCGTTCGACCCGGTTTGCGAGTTGCTGATGCGGCAGGTTGAAGTCGCGCAAATCGGCGAGCCTGATGCGATAGAGGCCTGAGCCACTGAGCGCGCCGAAGTACAGCCACTCGGGTCCTAAAGCGATGCCGTCAACGCCGCCACGCATGGCGATGGCGCCGCCAAGAAACTTCATCTCGTGGTTGCCGGTTCGTATCACGTAGGGCTCTGCAGAGACGCTCGCATGAGATTCCAGAACGCGCCTGGCCTCGCCCGTTTCAACATCGTAGACGATAAGCGCCGGTTTCTTACGCCAAACGCTGGTATCGGCAATTACGACAGTACGCCCGTCCGCGCTGATCTGCAGGTCCTGCAGGAAAGATCCGGACGGCGCCAACGATTTGTCGAAGGTCTGGTTTCGCAGGATTTCTCCACTATCCAGGTCGATCGCAACAATGCGTGCCGTGCGCAGGCCGTGGTTGCCATGGTCGATCGTCCACAAGCGGTTGAAGCGGTCGATCGAAATTCCGAGGACGCTGTCAAAAAGCTCTGTCTGCGCCGCGCCCGACGGATAAGGAATCGCAGCACCGGCAACGTATTCGAGCAGTCTGTTTCCCTGTGGTCTCGACTCGGGGTGCACCGTAAAAAACACTCTTCCATCGGAACTGACAGCGACGTTGCCGATTGGCTCGGGATAGGAAAGCACTTCCTCGAGCGACGAGGCAGCCAGCACCGGGCTCGTGGTCAGATCCGGATATGGGCCGCCGCCACCGTAACGGACCCACAGCACCGTCATGGCGCCTAGCGTCAGCAAAAGAATGGTCAGCAGAAGATTCTTCATTATATTTGGCTGCTGTGGCCTTGCAGTTCTCCCCGGCGCCGAATATTACATGATTGTGGTCGGAAGTCAGACTTGCAAAGCGACAATCCAGCTGGATGCGATAATGAGAAAGGCAAGAGCGCCGGCAACCGTCTGCGATTGGCGGTCGGTTGGTACCGGACCCAACGCGATGAGCAGCATGCCCATCATGAAGCCGCAAACAAAACCGAGCAGGTGGGCGCCAATATCGGTGTTTGGCCCACCGGTGCCGGTGTACATCAGCAGCGCGAGCCCGCCGACGATTGGGCCAAACCGGTAAGACCAGCGATCCTGCGCCATGAACTTGCCTCGCCAGACAAATCCCGCGACAAGTCCAAGCGCTGCGAAGACTGCTGTCGATGCGCCGATTGAGCGGTGCGTTGATTCGAGCAGCAAGGTATTCGCCGCATTTCCGCTTGCCGCTGCGGCAACGATGGCCAACCAGGCAACGCCGGATCCCATCAGCCGTCCGGCGAACAAGCCGAACAGGACACCAAAAACCAGGTTGCCGATGAGGTGCTTGGCGCCCGAGTGCAAGGTTAGCGCGGTTATCGTCCGCCACCATTCACCGTTGCGAATCAACACGCCGTCAACGCGGCCGGCGGAAAACCAGTCGAATCCGAAGAACGAATAGCCGGCCATCCCCGCGACAAGGCAAATCACCAGCACGTAAGCGGCAATGCCGGGCACCGCATTCTGATAATGAATTTTCTTTACAGGCTTCGGGCGCAGCGGCGGATTTTCGTCGTCGTAAAGTCGCAGTTGTTCGACGGCCTTGACCGAATATTCGGCAGGTACGACAAGCGCAGCGCTGCCGCCGTCGTCGATGACCTGATGCGGAATTCGAGCGGCAGCGAGCACCAGCGCCCGGTCGGAACAACTTTGCCGGTTGCGACTATCAAATACGACGCGTAGGTCTTCTTGCATGGCTTCTGGGAACGGTCCTGTTTCTTATAAAAGCGCTATATTTCAATTGCTTAGATTATTCCAGATCGCTTCAGCCAGCGTTCATGCGCGGCAGTCAACAATAGGCTCAACTTGATCTTGTCACTATATGCGATGGTTTCAATGACATTCTGGAAAAAAACCTATTTCGTCATCGCTCTTGTCAGCGCGGTCTTTCTCGCTATTTCACTGTTCTGAGCCCGCATCAGGATTGCGGTAAGCTAGGACTCTGTTCTCGAGAGTGCCTATGCGAATTGTTCATCTTATTCTAGCTATCTCACTCCTGGTGGGTGGCTCGGCGGTCGCCGATGTTGTTAGTTCGAACGCGACCGGCTTCAAGATCGTCAGTAAAGCCCTTGTCGGCGCCAGTAAGGAGGATGCCTGGCGGGCCGCCGTCAAAGATGTTCACCAGTGGTGGAGTTCCGACCATACGATGTCCGGCGATGCGCGCCGCCTGCGCATCGACGCAAAGCCGCTCGGGTGTTTCTGCGAAGATCTTGGCGAGCACGCCTTCGCCGTCCACATGACGGTAACCATGGTGGTTCCACCGACTGTTTTGCGCTTGTCGGGCGGGCTTGGGCCGCTGGGTCTAATGGGCGTGGACGGCAACATGACCTGGGAATTCGATGAGGTTGATGAACAAACACAGATCACGTTGACCTATGCGATCGGTGGTTATCGCGAAGGTGGCCTGGACGCAATGGCCGCACCGGTCGATGGCGTTCTTACGGACGCGTTGAAGCGCCTGCAGGCTTACATCGACACTGGTGATGCCGAGTATGCCGCCGTTGAGTGATATAGCGCAGGCAAGACCGTCATCGACCGTTGTCGTCGTGCGCGCCGGCGTGACCGACCCTGAACTCTTCATGGTACGGCGGCATGCAGATTCGTCATTTGGTGCGGCCTACGCGTTTCCCGGCGGCGTTGTCGACGATGACGATACGGCTGTTCACGAATTTTGTGCAGGTGTGACCGAGACGCAGGCGGACTCAAGACTTGGCGTTAAAAATGGCGGGCTGGATTTGTACAGTGCAGCTATCCGCGAACTCTTCGAAGAATCCGGTGTGCTGCTGGGCGGCAGTGAGAATCTTGACGAGGATCTGTGTGCCATACGCGATGCGCTCAACGATGGCTCAGAGCGCTGGGCCGACTTCGTCGCGCGAAATCATCTGGATCTGCAGTGCGACCAATTGCATTATTTCAGTCACTGGATTACGCCGGTCACGCAATCGAAACGTTATTCAACGAGGTTTTTTCTTGCGCGACTGCCTGAGGGCCAGGTCGCCGCGCACTGCGGTGGTGAACTAACCGAATCGCGCTGGATCAGCGCACACGACATGCTCGAAGCGGGCAGGCAGGGCATGGTCAAGCTGCACTTTCCGACCATCAAGACGCTGGAGAGCCTCGCCAGACACAAGACGCTTGAAGCGCTGCTCGACTGGGCAGAAAGCTGCGTGGAGTGGGGCGTCACCAGCATGGTCCCGGCAATCATCACGCGTGATGGCGAGCCCGAGGTCGTACTGCCGGGCGACAGAGATTACCCGGGCGCAAAGTCATGAGCCCGTTTGGGCCGGCCATGCCGCCGCAGAGCGAGCTTGCGCCAGGTATTCGACGACTGGTCGCGCCCAATCCCTCGATGATGACGGGGCCAGGCACGAACACCTATTTGTTCGGCACACGGGAGATTGCGGTTTTGGACCCGGGCCCTGTTATCGAAAGTCACCTGGAGACAATTCGGGAGTATGCCGCTGCAAAAATTCGCTGGATCCTGGTGACGCATACGCACCCGGACCATTCTCCCGCGGCCAGCATGCTTGCGGCGACAACCGGTGCCGAGCTTCTCGGTATGCCGGCGCCCGACGGCATGCACCAGGACAGTACCTTCAAAGCGGATCGTGTGCTTAACGATGGCGACCAGCTGGCGACGGAGGAGTTCGTACTTGACGTTGTACATACGCCCGGCCATGCATCGAACCATTTGTGCTATCGCCATGCAGGAATGAACTGGTTGTTTACTGGCGATCATGTAATCGACGGGTCGACGGTCGTAATCGACCCTCCTGACGGCGACATGAAACACTATCTGCAGTCCTTACAGCGCGTTAAAGACCTGGATTGCGCCGCGCTCGCGCCGGGCCATGGTGAGATCATTAATGATCCGGAGCGCCTCATCGACTGGATTATCGAGCATCGGCTTGAGCGCGAGGCAAAGGTAAGCGCAGCGCTTGCCGCCAATCCCAATCTAAAGCCGCGAGAACTCGTGCCGCACGTTTATAAAGACGTCGATAAGAAACTCTATGGCTGGGCCGAGCGTTCGCTGCTGGCGCATTTGCTTAAGCTCGAAGATGATGGTGCGGCCAAGTGTGCCGCAGAACGATGGGTTCGGGCCTGAGTGCATAGACGGCTGCTTGTTGTAGCTGTTGTCGTCGCCGTCATTGGCGTCAGCCTGGTGCTCGTCAACCGACAACAAACGCGCGAGCAAACACGAATACCAGATGCCGATACGGAGACAGTCGCAATCCCTGGCGACGATTTTCGGCAGGCGTTTTCTTCCTTTCCTCAGATACACGCGGATGTCGACGTAGCGGTTGACGCCAGCAAGGATTGTTCGCAGAAGCAGTCAGAGATCGTGGCAATCGAGTCAGAAGAACAGCACAAAGCTCGGGCCCTGGCGGTGGCTGCGGAGCTTTCGAACAGCGACGACGCTGATTATCTGCTGGCGGCGGCGCTGCTTGTGCAATTCGGGGAGCCGGACGCTCCGCTGGAACTCTTGCAGAGAGCGTCAAAGATCGCGCCGCGTCACCCCCTGGTCGCGTGGAGCCTGCTATCCATGTGCCGCGATCGAAAGGGCGCTCGGTGCGATCTCGAGGCGTTGGAGGCAAATGCGATCGAGGTTGATGGCAGCAATGGCGCAGTCTGGATGGAAATCGCGATGCTGCGACTCGCAGAGGAACAGCCGGTGGCGGCAAGTGACGCGGTGCGCCGTGCGATTGCGGCGCCGAGATTCGATTCTTATTTCATCGATCACGCCATGGTGTTGGAACGCGCTCTTGCGACCAACGGCGATCGGTCCTATCGGGAGCGCATTTTTGCAGGAATCGGATATAGCGCCGCTATGGTTACTTCATACGGTGCGATTACGAAACACTGCAGGGCCGTCGATGCGGGCGGCGTGTGGCTGGAACTGTGCGATCAACTCGGCGAAAAGATGGTGGCAGACGGGCGCGCCTTGATGGATCAGGCCATTGGCTCAGCGTTGCGAAAGATTGCTGCAGAGCGCAGCGGCGACGAAGAATGGCGACAGAGAGCGACGGCCGAGTACGAGGCCTTCAGAGAGCACTATCAGTCGCTCATGGCTAGTGGCGCCATGCAGACGCTCCTGGAAAACGACGAGGCCGTGCTAAGGAATTACGTGGAGAACTTTGCAACGTACGGAGAGCTTGAGGCCCAGATGCGTTTAAAAGACGACGCAAACCGCCTGCAGGACGATCCGACCTACGATCAATGCAATTTCGTTCGTCGCCTGGCTTTCGATTAGCTACGCGACCGTCCAGCTGCTCGGTCCCCTAATGAAGTCGGTAATGCTCTTGGTGCGTTCCCTCAGGGCGGCAGGATTGAATGCGACCAGTACGTCCGGAGCGTCGCCGGGTGTCGTAATCGGTCCGCTGCCCAGATTGATCTGATAGGCAGATACGCCGAATGTCGTGCCAACCGGCGCTCGTATTTCTGCCGGATAGTCGGGAAAGGTCGCGAAATCCACGCCAGCCAGCGCGGTTGAAACTGTGAACTGCGAGCCCCTGAGCGCGAACTGCGAACCCGTGAGCTGAATGCCATCGCCCGAGTCTCCAGCGAGACGTATCACGAGTGGACTCTAAACTATTGTTTTTATTCACAAAAAAAGTACTTCTGAAGAGAATCCGGTGGCCGCGTCCGGCCAGACTGGAGAGTCTAGCGTAACCGGAAGTCGCGAGGTTATTGCGGCCATTACCGGCTTGATAAGCGGCCTCAGTTCGCATAGTTTACCGGGTCCGGAACAAGAGGTACCCAGAATGACATTCGTGGTCACAGAAACCTGTATCAAGTGCAAACTCACCGATTGCGTGGAGGTTTGTCCCGTGGACTGTTTTCACGAAGGCCCGAATTTTTTGGTGATTGATCCGGACGAATGCATCGACTGCACCTTGTGCGAGCCGGAATGTCCGGTTGAGGCCATTTATTCTGAAGACGAACTCCCGGCTGGGCAGGAACATTTCCTCGAACTCAATGCCGAATTGTCGCAAGACTGGCCTGTCATTACAGAGATGAAGGATCCTCCGGCAGACGCCGATGAGTGGCGCGAAGTGAAGGACAAGCTTCAGTACCTCGAAAAATAGACGACATGCAGCAGTGCGCCTCCCCATTCGGGGACGATGCCGGCTGAAACTATGACTGCCCTTGGGGTGCGCTGCCTATTCGCGGACTATGTGCGGCACGCTACGTGCCCTTGGGGTGCTACGTGCCCTTGGGGTGCTACGCGATAGCGACGGCTGAGCAGGCGGCTTCCAAATTGACGCGCCTTCTTACGTTTCGCTTTTGACGAAGGCAATGAGAATATCAGCCAGTTCCGGCCCTTTGTCCTCCTGCAGGAAATGCCCGGCGTTCTTAATTCTTACGTGCTCGCGATCACGGGCTCCAGGCACCATTTCCTGCCACGGCTTTTCGCCACCTCGCGTTATCGGGTCTCTGTTACTAAAGGTCGTCAGGAACGGCTTTTGCCATTCGGCGAAGACTTTCCATGCGGCACGATTCGCGTCGCTGGCCGGGTCATCAGGCCGCACGGGGACCAGCGCCGGAAACGCGCGTGCGCCGGCCTTGTAGCCGGCTGAAGGGAACGGTGCATCGTAGGCGGCGACGACGTCATCCGGCAACTCCGTCACTGTCGCCTTCTGAATAATCCTGCCAATCGGGAACCATGGGCTGTAGAGGGCGAAGGCGCGCCAGATGGTGAAGGCCCTGGGCATTTCCTGATCGCCTGTGGGGAGGCCGCCGTTACCCAGGGCGATCCGTGCGAAACGCTGCTCGTTTTCAGCCGCTACTCGCAAACCGATGAGTGAGCCCCAGTCCTGGCAGAACAATGTGATCTCGTTCAGGTCGAGCATTTCGACGAACTGCCGCATCCAGTCGACGTGTGCGGCGTAACTGTAATCGCTCTTGCGGACGGGCTTGTCCGACTTGCCGAAGCCGATAAGGTCCGGCGCGATTACGCGCAGGCCGGCGTCGCGCAACGGTGGGATCATAAAGCGATACAGGTACGACCAACTGGGTTCACCGTGTAGCAGCAGGACGATATTGCCATCGCGCGGGCCTTCGTCAACGTAGTGCATGCGAATGCCATCGATTTCGACATAGTTTTCGGCGAAGGGGTAATCGGGCAGATTCTCGAATTGAGAATCCGGTGTTCGCAATGTTTTCATTGGTGTGTTCCCGCCTGTCAATTCCGCCTATGATAGCCGCTTATTGACCGTGGAGACTGGCGCTTGAAGATTAGCTGGCGAGCAAGATTAATCCGTCGTATTACCTCGAAATTCGTTAAGGGCATCGACACCTCCACGATAGATCTGTCGCACGTCACAGAAATGCGCGCGCGCCTGGATAAAATCAGCCGGCTACTGAAACGTGCTTTCGGCGTATCGGTCGAGGCAACGACCGTGAACGGTCTCTATGCAGAGTGGTTACGACCAAAAAATCCCGTGCCTGGCAAGGTACTGCTGTACCTGCACGGTGGCGCTTACCTGGTGGGTAGCTGCCGAACGCATCGACAGCTGGTCAGCCACATTGCGCGTGCAGCACATATCAATGCGCTTGTGCCGGAGTACCGACTCGCTCCGGAAAACCCGTTTCCGGCGGCCGTTGAAGACGCGGTCGGCGTTTACCGGGCGCTATTGGCCGATGGCGTCAGCCCCGCCGACATTTTTATCGCTGGGGATTCTGCGGGTGGTGGGCTGACGGTAGCTACACTACTGTCGTTGCGTCATGAAGGTGCGCCGATGCCCGCGGCCGCCGTTCTGCTTTCACCCTTCCTTGACGTCACCGCTAGTGGCGAGTCGGCGACGACGCGCGCCGCTCAGGACCCATGGTTCGATGCAAAGGACATGCACGTAGTTACCGGCAACTATTGCGGTGAGGGCGCCGACCTCAGAAACCCGCTCATATCTCCGGTGTTTGCGAATGTTGCGGGCCTGCCGCCAACGCTGATCCAGGTGGGCGACGATGAGATCCTGCTGAGTGACTCCACCCGTTTCGCCGAGAAAATGAAAGCGGCGGGGCTGGATATCGAGATCGAAATCTGGCCCGGGATGTGGCACGTGTTTCAGCTGTTCGTCGGCAAGATGCCGGAGAGCCGGCGAGCGATAAAACGCATCGGGGCCTACATAAAAGCAAGGTCGCAGCCGGTCGCCCCGTCAGAATCCTGACTGTCTCTGGGAATCGTCGTACATCCGCGTGAGGAATGCGCGGATTGCCGGTTCTGCTTCTTCCTTGCTCATGAGCTTTTGTTTCGCGAGCACCGTGGCCATGTCCTTGATGCTGCGCTTGCCGTCGATCAGCGACATCATGAAGGAGTAGATCTGCGTCGTCATCGCCTGGGTACGAAACGACTGCGATAGCGGCACCGCTTCCTTGCCAGTCACGAGCCAGTCGGGCAGCGCCTTGTAACGTGCAGGCTTCTCGACAGCGCGTTCCTTGTACGCCGAGAAAGAAAACACCTTTTCCCGCCTTCCATGCCGACTCGCCGGGGAACACATGTAAGGAATCGTCTTTTGCGAAACGTAAGGATCCGAGAAGCCGTTCTCCGCCACGATGGCTTTGGCTTCCTCCGGGCTGTAGCAGCGCGTTCTCTGTGGACTTGAAAATGCGAGCGAGCCGAAATTGATCCAGCGGCCGTTGTCGGTCAGCAGGTTGTTGATGCGTGCTGCCAGTACCGGCAAGTCCTCGGTAATGATGTCAATCAGCCACGGCGTCACTACCGTATCGAAGCTCTGATCTACGAACGGTGTGCGCAACGCATCTCCGAGAACCAGATGGAAGCGGTCGTCGGCAACCTCGGGTGCGGTTAACGGCCGCAGCACGGCGTCGTCCTCAAGTGCTTTGGGCGCGATCGGGAATTCGTAAAGCTTGAGTTTTTCGCCGCGCGTGACCGCCTGTGCAACGAGCAGCAGCAGCGGATTGAAATCCATGGCAACCGTTGTTGTGCAATTCAGGCCACGATGAATGTCGTAGGCGAGGCGGCCAGCGCCTGCGCCGAGCACGAGTACCTTGCCGAGTTCCGCGTGATCATGAAGGACAGCCTGTATTTGCTTTAGCGACGCACTGTTCTCCTCATCGCCCCAGGACCAGTCGCGATGCACATTGGCGTAATAGGTGTTCAGCCCCTGATCGGCAGGTAATCGCGTGCGCAGCGCCAGGTAACTCTCATAGCTGCCGTAAGTGGCCTGCATATCGATGGGACGCAACAGCTTGCCGAGCTTGCGACGATGGTCTTCAACGGCCTTTTTGTAGCGTTCAACCCTGCGGCGCGTCAGTGAGTGAAGATCATCCTTTTTGAGTTCCTGCTCGAGTCCTGCGGCCTCATGAGCCAGTTGCTGAAGAGCAAACTGCAGCCGACCACGCCATTCACCCAGGGTTGCCTGTGGTTCGGCAAACATCCAGGGAATACCGTTTAACGACGGGAATTCGACGTTGCAGGCTTTGCAGTGCCACCCGTCATTTGTGCTTTCGAGCGGTGACTTGTCGCAGCGAGGACAAGCGAGAAGGGTAGCGAGGTCGGTCATGGCGAGATTATGCACCAAAAAAACAGCCGGTCGAGGGGAACCGACCGGCTGTTTCTTCGCCAGGCTGTCGAAGTCAGCCTGGATGTGTGGCAAAACTGCTGCTACACAGGGTTGGCAATAATTCCGTTAACGATAGGCGTGAACGCGGTCAGGCTGTCCTGCATGGCCGCATTGCCGAGGCCGTTGTTCGGGAACAGCGAGCTGAAGGCACCCTGTTCACCGTGCAGAGCCATGTAGTTCAGCAACACCGTGTTTACGAGCAGGTTGACGTTGTTGGCGGCCGGCGTGGCGGCTCGCATCACCGAACCTCCGGCGTCCATGTAGCCGATCTGCTGATGCTGCATCTGTTCATCCAGCGTCGCGCCCATCAGCGTCGGACGGCGCGTCGGGTTGTAGACGAGGAAGAACGCGCCGGCTGTCGACGAGTTGTCACTTGACCATTCGCCTTTACCACGACCCTCAACCGAGTTGTCGATCGTGCCGTTGGACGACAGTGAGCCATCACTGAATACATACATCATCAGTGGCTTACCGAGGCGTGCGGCGTACTCGAGGCAGGCACCCATGCAGCGTCCGGCGCGGAAGTCCTTAACTTCGCCTTCTGCGCGTGCGCCACCGTGGTAGTCGTAACCGCCCATCTCAACCGTGCCTGCACCGGCGAAGCCGTTCAGCACGAGTTTCATGACGGACGCGGTCTTGCGGAATTCACCGCCGTCACGACCGCCGGCCGTGAACTCGGCCGAGGTGAAGATGCCGGTACCGTCGTCTGCGACGATGTTTGGATCCAGGCCCGGGTCGATCGGCGTGCCGCCAAAGCGGTCGGCGATGTCTGCTGCCTTGAGGTAGCCACAACGTACCGCCTGCTTGATCGCAGCGTCCTGAGCGATCTGCGTGTTGACGTTGGCAACCTTGGCATCGCTAAGGCGGTAGATGGATTCCATCACCGCGGTCGCATCGTTCTTACTGAGGATGCCGACCAGGTCGCCGGTATCAACCAGGTTCACAACGTCGCTCGGACGGTCAACCTTGGTCGGGCGAAGCTCAGGATCGAAGAGCATTGCGGGCAGCATCGAGTTGCCACCGGAGTCAGTGTTTTCCGAACCGGCGAGCGTCAGGATCGAGCCTTTCGCACCGGCGCGCGCTATACCGTACATCGGATTGTGCGGGTTATTGCCCGTGTCGTTGTCCGAGCGTGCCGGGATGACAGCACCGTTAATATTGGCAGCCGTGGTCGGGCTGACAACAGACATGATGCCGCGACGGAACGCGCTGTCCAGGTGGAAGCCCAATCCCAGGTCGAAGTTGGCGTAGGACTCACCGGAAATGGGGTCGTTCAGGCTTGGGATCATATCGCCCGGCAGGCCCATCTTCTCGTAACCCTGGGTGCTGACGAAGTCCTGCTGGCCGCCCTCTTTACCGACCAGTACGTTGGAGCCAGCGATATTTGCACCGCCCGCAAGGTCAAAACAGATGAACGGGATCTTGCCCGCGCCGTCCGTGATGTTACAGGGCGTTGCAAGCATGCTGTCCAGGTCCGTCGACAGAGCGAACGCAGGGTTTGCGAGCAGGCCGGCCGCACCACCTATCGTGTAGGCGGCGCCGCTCATGAAGCCCTGGGCCACAAACTGACGGCGCGTAACAGGACGCGGATGATCGCCATGAAGCTGCGGCGCATCCCAGTGCCGCTTATTTCGTTGTTTACTCATCTCGATAATTCCTCATTAGTCCTGTTATCACTGAACCAGCGTGGCTGCGCTGCCTAATGTAGCGGCACAAACACCCTTGGCAATTGCTCGTGTGTCACTGCTACCGGCCAGCAGCCTGTCGACCAGGTTATCCGGGCGACCGCCAGATGCCGTGAACGAAGCCAGTTCGTCATAAACGACGCTGTAGCTCGGCTGGCTCGCAAGCTGCGGATCTGCCGGTCCATGGCCGACGGCGCGCGCGATCAGCGGGTCAACGAAGGCGTTTCGATTGCCGACGCTGAAGAACGTGCTCGCCGCCTGATCGAAGTTCAATGTCGGCCAAATCGTCTCGTCCTCAACGGCAGCGTCGCAATACTGGATCGCCAGCTGCGCGATCGCTACCTGGTGCGACGACAGGAACGTGTTCACGTCCTCGACTGCGGGCAGCGATTGCCTGAGCTCCTGGTAGGTATCGTCGACCGGGAACTCACCGCCGCTTTGGTAAACCGTGCGGTTTATGCCGGTAATTGCCGAGTATGTTGCATCGATCTCGTCGAAGGTGCGAACGCCAATCTGCGAAGCCGGGTCGAGATCCGACGGCGTGATGATCAGCATCGGATCGTCAGGACGGTTGTACGAGAAGCTCGCCAGCCGGTCGAAGGTGAGGAAGAACTCGTCGTCCTGCGGACCTTTCTCCAGCGGAATCACGGCGCCAAGTACAGACAGCGGCTGACCGAGTTCCTCGAACAATGACGCACTCAGGGTGTCGTTCAAGGTCGCGTAGGTCTGACCGTGGTCGGCTTCCTGACCGTTCATTGCGATGCGAACACCCTCGATCGGAATGCCTTCCGGCGCAGGAGCCATCCAGCGTGATGAAGTGCGGCTTGTCGAACAGGTAAGCGTAGGTATCGAACTGCTGCACCTCGTAGAGGATGTACGACGACTGCGCGGCAGCCTGCAGACGCTCGGAGATATCGAACAGCAGGTAGAACCGCTCGCCGACGCCGGCATCGAAGTTCTGCTGAATCTGCTCCTGCGTGATTGCACGACGATGTATCGCCGCGAGGCGGAACGTCCCTTCGAACAGGCCATCACCGGATGCCTCGTTGCCGAGAACCAGTGCAAAGGTGTCCTGCCAGTCGACGAACGTGCCTCCAGGTACCGGATCCGCGTTCGTCACCAGCTGACCATTGACGTAAATGCTACGTCCGTTAATCGGGTCATAGGTGGCGACTACGTGCTGCAAGGTTGCCTGCAGTACTTCATCCGCATCCGGCGTCGAGAGTGCCGGGTCACCGTTCAGGTTAACGAGCGGGTTACCGGCGGCATCCTGAGCATTCGTGCGAAGCAGGAAGTCATAGTTGTAAAGCGTCTGTTGCAGCGTAAAGTTTCGCGTGTTGGCGCCTGCGGAGTAGCTGACGATCCGCGACATTTCCTGCGTGACGTTGGCAGGGATCACCCACGCCTCGATAGAGAATTCACCAGACTCCTGCAAAACATCCGCGAGCTTGGCGCTGGCTGTTGTCGAGCCCTGTGCCTTACCCGGGCCCTGTGCAGCATTGTTACCAATCGTGATGCCCCAGCCGCCAAACCAGCTGACGTCGCCAGAGAAGTTCAGATCGATCGCCGGATCAACACCACTGGTGTCGAAGGCGGTCAGGCCGGAGCCAGTCTTGAACTCCCAGAGAGCAATCTGCGCGTCCTCGTAACGGTTGCCACCGGACGCCAGCGTGCCGTCAACGAGGCGAACTGCCTTACTGAAGACCAGGTTCGGGTCGACGGTCGTAGCCGTTATGCCGTTCGCGAACGCAGTAATAGCGGCCAGCATCTCGTTGGCAGAGGAGGAACAGTCACCGTTCCAGCAATTGTGTGATTCACCGACCGGAACCGGGCTTACCTTACCGACGAATCGAGAGTCGGCCGGCGTATCCAGGTTGATCTTGGATTTCGCCGCGTCGTAGGCGCTGGCGATATCCGGATCTGCAAAGTATGGCTGCTGCGCGTTCGGCGACTGCGAGCTATGACAGTCCGAACAATACTGCGCGAGAATCGGCGTATGAATCAGCTGTTCAAACGCAGCCGAATCTGTCGGGAAGTTCTTACTCGAGCTGGGATCGCTGGACACTGGCGGTGTCAGTACGATCTGTCGGCCGCCTCCGGCAGCAGAGCCAACCCAGTTCTCGATCCAGGTCGTCATGATGGTGCCACAGACTGCAGAGTCTGCGACCCAGCAGTTATGACCGCCTGAGACCTTTGCAACGACGCGCGACAACGAAGGTTGCTGCGTGTCCGTTACGGTCGCAGCCTCGTCGTAAGCCATGTTGACGTCGTCATTACGAACGAACAGCGGCACCTGGCCGACGCTTTCATTATGACAGCCACCGCAGCGGTCCGTCGTCTTGGCGTTCGACCAGAACTCCTGCTGAAACTTCAGTACATCGCCGTCACGAGCGACAGGGCCCGTATAGACAGAGTTGTTATTGTTGTTCCCGGGGTTCTGCGACACAGGGTTGTCAGTCGTCTGTGCGCCACCGCCACAAGCTACGAGTAAAAAGCTCGAGAGCAGTGCTACCGTCGCTGCACGCAGCGAGCGGTGACCGAGGGCCTGGGTAGCAATTCCAATTGCGTTAGTCATTATCGTAGTCTCCCTACTGGCCCATGCAGTGGACGGCAGAGTCAGCAAATACCTGCTTCATCTGGTAGCCCGTTCCGCGGAACGTTGAAATGATCTCGTCGACCTTGCTGCGATCCGTCGCGTCTTCCGGGTCACGGAGGCATACAGCGCGGAAGGCTTTCTTTACCTGGCAAGCGGCAAAGGCATGGCTGTTACCCAGTTCCTCGCCGAGCGACTTCGCGCCCTGGCCACTTCCGCTTAGTGCCGGATCGAAGCCGAGGTACGAGTTCTGGCCCTTGCGCCAGTAGTTATCCCAGTTGTCATTCGGTGTGGCGAAGCCTTGCGGAAAGTTCAGGTCGTTATTGAAATACTTGGGCTGAACATTCCCAGCTGTGTACTGGAGTGCGCCCGCAGCTTCGTCGTAGTTGTAGTAGGCGAAGGCCTGCGCCATCGGATCCATGCCGGTGTGGCAGCCGATGCAGTTGTTCAGGAACAGGCGGCTGTCGCCACCTGGGCTGCGGCTGACATCCTGACGAATTCGATCAGGCGGCAGATTCGGATCGTGCATCTGCTCCATGTCGTTACAAAGGTGGTTCATCAACGTAAAGCGGAACATCGCTCGGTTCGTGCCGGCGACGAAGAACGCCTCTGAAGCAGCTCGTGAGGTCATTACGCCTGCCGTAGCCGACGCAGGAATGCCCTGGACGCTCGACTGCGCAACCATCTGCAGTTCATCGCGCAGATTGACATTGTTTGACTCAAGCTGCTCGTAATGAGCATTGTTGTTAGACGATGGTGCGGCAGCTACAACACCGGCGCGACCAACGTAGGTAATGTCATCGGAAAGCAGAGTATTAAAAGGACGATCGTCCCTGATCATGCCGATAACCGTCGCAATATAGTCGTTCAGCGGGACAAATATTGACTGGTCGCGATTGGTCCAGGGCGCCGCGAAGTTCTTCAATGTTACGTTGAAGAAATTGACATTATCCATCGCTATATAGGCAGCGGTGTTCGCGTTGCCGGGTAGCGCCGGATTGATGGCGTCTTCCATTGCCTGCAAAACAGCCGCGGTCGGGGGTACACCCGCCAGCCTGTCGTGCAGTTGTTTAGCCTGCTCCCGGTAACCTGCATGTGCCGGTGCTATTAAAACAACACTAATTAGTGCTGCAAGCACGACGCGAAGCAGTGTTCCGAGTTGGCCTTCCATTAAGTTCTTCAGCATGTCGTTTTTCATATCGTCTCTGCTCATCACTCGTATGATCAAACAATGTGCTTTTCATATGTGCCCAGGCGAAGCCGCACATCACGCACCCTTGGTAACGGACTATTTAGAAGTTGCTGCGTCGTAACGACGCGTGCCAAATCTGTTGCTCCTTATAGCTCCGCTTTACGCGGCGGACTCCTGTCCACCAGATCGGTTGCTCAACTTGGCAAATAACAGTTTGCCGGATTTCGAAAACTTTCGCCGTGAATACAATCACGCTTCTGGATTCGTCTTAAGTTTGCGTAATCAATCGATCTGTAATCTCTAAAGCAAGTGCTGTGCCAGTAATCTCACCATCGCGAATAATCCTGCAAAAAAAGATTAAAAACAGTTACTTACAACGGTCTTCAGGTGGGCGTCCAGGTGAGTTATATGTCAAGTCACTGTCGGCGCTTTAGCACATCCATAATCCTCTGCGCGGCTAAGCTACTGATTGTGAAGGACTGTGCAACTGTCGCTGAAGGGAGACAGGGAAGTCGTCTAGTGACACCACCAAACAACAATCGGCAATGACACAAAGTTAAACTGTTTTCTCAACGTTGCACAAAAATCACATTTTTTGTTGCGCAAAGAAATCGACACAACGGAACCGAATCCGGCGTAATACCGTGTACTGGAATTACGATGCGTGGAAAAAAGAGTTTGACTTTGCGTGGTGTCGTGCTTTTGAGACATTACATCGGGCTTGATGCGTCTTTTATAATCGCGTGAATACTGCTCGCAGAGTGGGCAGGAATTAATTTTGAGTTAATCGCAGTTTGTGACTGCGTTAACGGTACGGCAACGCTATCGCGGCGTACCCTGCCACAATGACCCGAGGTGAAAGCGATGATTAAGCTACCACGACAATCCATGAAGGGAAAGACCGGTAAACTGACCAGGATGGTCGCGTTGTCGATGGCGTGCGTACTGATTGCAGCATGCAGCAAAGGCGAGGGCGTGCAACTTGGCACCGGACAGGATCCTGATCCTGTGGTGATCGATTTTCCGATTGCTTATATAAAGGCGCCGCTTCCCGTTGACGATAACGGCGAATTCCAGCAGCAGGACTTGCGCGAGCAAATATCCTTCGAATTCGGTGCTGATCTTTTTTATCGCGACCGCGCATCGGTAAGTGCCGAGGCAATAAATATAACTGGCGAAGTCTCACAGGGCCTCGCCGCGGTTCGCGACGTTGAAATCGACTACGATGGCAGCCGCCTGCTGTTTTCGATGCGCGTGCCGTTCGACCCGAACGTTGATGAAGAGGACCTGCCCACGTGGAATGTCTGGCAGTACACCTTTGAAACTGACGTGCTGGAACGCGTTATCACGTCCGACCTGACGGCCGAGATCGGCCACGACATCATGCCGAAGTACCTGCCCGATGGGCGCATTATCTTCTCGTCCTCCAGGCAGACCCAGTCTCAGGCAGTGCTGCTTGATGAAGGCAAGGGCGGTTTCCCGGCTGAGGACGAGGATCAAAATGAGCCTGCGTTCAATCTGCATGTAATGAATGACGATGGAACCGGCGTCAAGCAAATCTCTTTTAATCAGAGCCACGATCTCGATCCGGCGGTCATGGTAGATGGTCGTATTGTCTTCAGCCGATGGGATCACGCACCGGGAAATGATGTCGTCAATCTTTACCGCATGAATCCCGATGGCTCCGCGCTCGAGTTGTTGTACGGCGATAAGAGCCACAATACCGGCACGAACGGTCAGGAAATTCATTTCATGCAACCGCGCCAGCTGGAAGACGATCGCATCATGGTGCTTGCGCGGCCGTTTACGGATACCGAGGGCGGTGGCGAGCTGATGCTCATCGACACCGTGCAGTATCTCGAGAATACGCAGCCGACGAAGGACAACATCGGTGTACTTACCGGCCCGGCGCAGGAAGACGCGACGGTCAACCAGGTATCGACCATTCCCGGTACACCTTCAACCGGCGGCCGTTATTTCTCGGTCTATCCGATTCAGGACGGTACCGACCGGCTGATGGTGAGCTGGAGCCAGTGTCGCCTGGTTGAGTTTCTTGCCGATGACGGCGACCCGGAGACCGACGACACACAGATCGTGCCGTGCACAGAGGACCGGCTTGCAAATGTCATCGTGATTGATCCCGACAATGCGATAACGCCGGTCGAGGGCGACCTTATTGTTGCGCCGCCGCTGTACGGCATCTGGATCTACGATCCGCGCGACGATACGCAGCTGCCGATTGTGCCGGGCGAAGAGGGCTTCATGTTCACGGAGGTCGTTTCTGCCGACCCACGCCCGATTCCCGCTGTCGTGCTTGATGGCAGCAACAACTTTCCGATGGATGGAACGCTTGCGGACGCCGGCGAGGCACTCCTGAATATTCGCAGCGTCTATGATTTCGACGGTACCGCGATCGTTGATATACCGACCGTTGCGGATCCTGGGCAGACGCTTGCCGCCGATCGCATCGCACGATTCCTGCGCATCGAGAAAGCGGTTTCGCTTCCCGACGAAGACCTCCTCGACATCGACAATACGGCTTTCGGTGTCAGCACCCAGCAGGGCATGAAGGAGATCGTTGGTTACGCCATGGTCGAGCCTGATGGATCAGTCATGGTCAAGGTGCCCGCCAACACCGCGCTGATGGTCAGCGTGCTTGATGAAAACGGTCACCGCATCACGCAGCGGCACCAGAACTGGATTTCCCTGGTGCCGGGTCAGGAACTCAAATGCACCGGCTGCCATGATGCCAATAGCGGCGTTTCACATGGTCGTAGCGATGCGTTCGAGAGTGCCTATGCCGGCGCGCAGACGGCCGGCGTGCCGTTTTACCCGACCGCGGATGCGCAGTGGTTCGTGGGAGACGTTGGCGAGACGATGGCAGAAGTCCGTGCTCGCGTTACCTGTGCAAGCGATGGCTGTTCGTCGATCGAACCGTCCATGGATGTCGTTTACCGTGACGTCTGGAGCGCGGACCCGCTCGACGTCAATGGCGACCCGATCAACCCGGATATCGATTTTCGCTACTCCGGTCTGACGACGGCGTCACCGACATCGCTGTCCTGTCAGCAGAACTGGCAGTCCAATTGTCGCAGCGTTATCAACTACGAAGCCAACATCCACCCGCTCTGGAGTCAGCCGCGGGGCGTTACCTTCGATGACGACAATGATCCTCTGACGCCCGAAATTCCGCTGATTGATCCGGTAACCGGCCTGCAGGTGAACAACAATTGCCTGAATTGCCACACGCCGATTGATCCCGTTGACGCCGTCCGTGCGCGTCCCGGCGGGCCAGCTGGAATTACAGGATGGCCTGTCCCCGGATGAGCCGGATCACTTCCATGCCTATCGCGAGCTGTTAGTTACTGATAATCTTCAGATTCTGGAGAACGGCGCGCTGGTGGATGCGACCCAGGTTATCGGTCAGGATATCGACGGAAACGACATCCTGGACGTTATTCCTATCGCGTCGCCGGCCAGAATAACTGGCGCAAGGGCATCGAGAGATTTCTTTGATCGATTCAATGATCCTGCGGATCTTCATTTCAATATCTTATCCCAAGCGGAGCGACGCCTTGTTGCGGAATGGTTGGATGTCGGAGCACAGTATTACAACAATCCCTTCGACGCCCCTGCCAACTAGAAACCGTTCCGTCTGGTTCGGGTGCCTGGTCGCGGTCGTTGTACTTCAGATTTTTCTGACAGCGCCAGTCCAGGCTGCCGATGATTATCGATCCGTCGCCGTTGCCGATCCGTATCTCGAGATGCGGACTGGCCCCGGTCGCGGCTACCCGATCTTCCACGTTATTGACCGCGGTGAGACCGTGGACATCCTCATGCAGCGTACGGACTGGTTCCAGGTTCGTGCGGATAACGGCAAGGAAGGCTGGGTAGATCGTGCGCAGATGCAGCAGACCCTGCAAGCGGATGGCGAGCAGCTGAGCTTCGAACAGGCCAAGATAGACGACTTCACCAACGCCAAGTGGGAGACGGGTATTCTGGCAGGCGACTTCGGCGGTGCGAATATCATTTCCCTGTACGGTGGCTACTCGCTCAACCCTTATGTGTCATTAGAAGCATGGGGTTCACAGATTTTAGGTAATTTTTCGAATGGCTGGATGGGCAGTGTTAATGTCGTTAACGAGCCTTGGCCTGATTGGCGAATATCGCCATTCCTGACGCTGGGTGCCGGTTTTATTCACACCGAGCCCAAGTCGACGATCATCCAGGGCGAGGATCGCACGGATCAGATCGGTCATGTCGGCGGAGGATTCCGTATTTATGCGACGCGACGGTTTTTGTTGCGAGCCGAGTACAAGAGCTACGTGGTCTTCACGAGCCGAGATGAAAATGAGGAAGTAGAGGAATGGAAAGTCGGTTTCGCGTTCTTTTTCTAATCGTTGCCATGATAGGCCTGTCGGGCTGTGCGGCGACGAAGAACCTGTTCGGATTCGGCAACGAATCGGCCCCACCGCCGACCTCTGAAGCGCCGGGGCAGGTCATCGACCCTGAGGTTGAACGGCGGGAGATCAAGGAGCCGGCAATCGACCGTGAGGATTTCGAAATCGGCGCGTACGCCGGCATCATGGGTATCGAAGACTTCGGTTCCAACGTGTCTTACGGCGTCCGCCTCGCCTACCACATCACCGAAGGTTTCTTCGTGGAGGCAACGGTCGGACAGTCGGAAGGCGGACTCACCAGCTTCGAGGAACTCTCCGGCGGCGCGCGCCTGATTACGGACAGTGAACGCACGATGACCTACTACAACCTGAATCTCGGCTACAACATCCTGCCGGGTGAGGTGTTTATCGGTGAGGGGCGCGCCTTCAACACAAACCTGTATCTGATTGCCGGGCTGGGCTCGACACGCTTTGCGGGTGACGATCGCTTCACCGTAAATGTTGGTGCCGGCTATCGATTCCTGCTGTCGGACTCGATAGCGCTGCACCTCGACTTCCGCGATCACCTGTTCGATATCGACCTGCTCGGCGAGGAGAAGACGGCCCACAATCTCGAGGGTCATCTTGGCTTCACGGTGTTCTTCTGAGTACAGGATCACGGTTTGCAGCCGTTTTTCTGGGATAAAGTGATGTTATGAAGAGACTATGTCTAACAATTGCTCGAATTGTGTTGCCCCTGCTGCTGATTGGCGGCCTGTCTGGCTGCGGCAATATTGAGCCCTGGGTCAAGCCTTACGAGCGCGACAGGCTCGCCGACCCGATTATGGCGCTTGACGGCGACCCTGTTTCAACCGCGTACCTGCAGCACGTCTACGAAGCTCGTGAGGGTGCCCGTGGCGGCGAGGGTGCGGCCGGCGGCGGCTGCGGCTGCAACTAGGAGGCGGGTTTCCGATGCTGTTTCGACGCGGATTGTGTTTCCTGACGCTGCTGATTTTAGGCAGCGCTGCGCATTCCAGTGTATTGCCCGAAGACCGGGCCGACGTGCTTTACCATCTGTATACCGGTGGTGGCGTCGATATTGATGGACCCTCGGTGTTGGTCCGCAAGCAAGTCGGTAAGAGCACGTCACTCGTCGGCAACTACTACCTCGACATGGTGAGTTCCGCCTCGATTGATGTCGTCACGACAGCAAGCCCGTACTCCGAAGAAAGAAAGCAGTGGTCGCTGGGTGTGGACTATCTGCGCGGCAACACGACCGTGCGCGCTGGCTACACGAGCAGTGTGGAATCGGACTACGACGCCTCGACCTACAACGTTTCGATCAGCCAGGACATGTTCGGCGGCCTGACGACGCTAACGGTCAGTTACGGGCTTGGCGACGATATCGTCATGAAGTCGGGAGACGATACCTTCGAAAGGTTTCTCGACAAGCAGAACTACGGGCTCGGCCTGACCCAGATCCTGACCAAGAACCTGATCCTCGCGCTGAATTTCGAGACCGGCACTGACGAGGGTTTCCTGAACAACCCCTACCGTACGGTGCGTTACTTCAACGCGTCGGACACCTCGGGACGTGGCTACAGTTACGAAGAAGAGGTCTACCCGAATACGCGCACGAGCAATGCGGTCGGTATGCGAGCAAGGTATTTTCTGCCATATCGTGCGGCGATCGAGGGTGAGTATCGTTTCTTTACCGACACCTGGGACGTCGAGAGTCACACGGCATCATTGACCTACATACATCCGTGGCGTGATTTCACGTTTTCCGGCAAGTTCCGCTATCACGATCAAACGGCCGCACACTTTTACAGTGACCTGTTTTCGCGCGCCCAGGCAACCAATTTCCGGGGCCGTGACAAGGAGCTGAGTCCGCTGACCAGCTACACGTTCAGGGCGAAAGCAGCGTACGCTTTTCTGAACGAGAATGAGAGCTGGGGCTTCCTGAAGAAAGGTTCGGTAACCGCATCGATCGACTTCCTGTCGGTCGACTACCACGATTTCTCTGACCTCCGGTCAGGTGCACTGATCGGTGAAGAGCCGCTGTATGCACTGGAAGCGGCGGTCATCCAGGTTTTCTTCTCTTTCTGGTACTAAGCAAGACGATTGCCTGAACCATCGCCCGGCGTGACGCGCGGCGGGTGAGAAGCGATGTTGTATACTGAGCATCGCGAGAAGAATCTTTTACGGCTTTGGAGATCGTTATGACCAGAATACTGCAGTTGACCTCACTGGTTGTTTTGCTTTGCCTGGGCACTGTTGTTGTGCACGCCCAGGGAAAAGAACCGCAGGTACAAGTCCCGCCCAAGAATCTATCCCAGAACGACGGGCTCATGCATACAGAGCGGCAGAAGATCCGACAAAGGGAAGCCGAGGATCGGGCGGAGCGCAAGGCCAGAAAAGAAGCCAAAGAAGCCGAAAAAGAGGCCAAAGAGGCCAAAGAGGCCGCTGACCATAAAAAAGAGTCACCTGAAGACCGGCTCGTCGAAGAAAAAACCGATAAAGACGAGTCAGAGTAGAAAAGGCGCAGGTTGACACGGTCATAAGCGTTATCGTTTCGGTCTATTCAGTGGGTCGGCATTTCTTATGAGCACTATGGTAATTGTGGCGCTGCTGCTGGTTGCCGTCATCGGCGTCGTGCTTTACAACCGGCTGATTCGCAGCCGCAACCGCGTCGACACGGCCTGGAGCGATATCGATGTTCAGCTGCAGCGTCGACACGACCTTATCCCGCGCCTCGTAACGGCCGTTGATCAATACGCAAAGTACGAGAAAGCGACGCTCGAAGCCGTGACTGAACTCCGCACCGAGGCCATGCATGTGGCTGATGTTCGTGCCAAAGGCAAGATCGAGGAGAAACTTAGCGCTGGTATCGAGCGCATCATCGCGTTGGCTGAGAATTACCCGGACTCGAAGGCCAACGAGAATTTCCTGAATCTGCAAAACGAGCTGGTGGAAACCGAGAACTACCTGCAGTTCGCGCGCCGTTTTTACAACGGCTCTGTGCGCGACTACAACACGATGACAGAAACGGTGCCGAGCAATATCATTGCCGGCTGGTTCGATTTCTCGGCTCGCGAATTCTTCCAGAAGACCTCCGATGATGCCGCCAACGTGCCGCTCGTCAAGCTAGGCTCGATCGAATGAGGCCCATTGCGGTCTTGCTGATGCTGCTGTTGCCGGTATGCGGCATTGCCGACGAGCGCATCCTGAGTTTTCACAGTGAGATCCGGGTTCTGACCGATGGCATGATCGAGGTGACCGAGACCATCAAGGTGCGGGCCGAGGGCAATCGCATCAAGCGCGGTATCTACCGCGACTTGCCGACCGAGTACGAAGACGGCTATGGCAACGAGGTCAAGATCGCGTTCAAACCTCTCGCGGTCCTCAGAAACGAGCGTCCTGAGGCGTTTCACACCCAGGAAATCAGGCGCGGCGTACGCACCTATTTCGGCAGCGCCAATCGTCTTATCAAAGCGGGCGAACATACCTATGTATTTCGTTACCGGGCCAGCCGTATGCTGGGTTTCTTCGCCGAGCACGACGAGTTGTACTGGAACGTGACGGGCTTCGACTGGGCGTTTCCGATCGATAAAGCGAGCGCCACGGTGCAGCTGGAATTCGACGCGCCAATGTCGGCTATCACACACGAAGCGTATACCGGCCGCTTCGGTGCCAAGGGCAGGGACTATCGATCGCGTTTTGATTCGTCGCGACGAGTGTACTTCGAGGCGAACGGTCCGTTGTCGCCGGTGAACGGCATGACCATTGTGGTCGGCTGGCCGAAAGGCTTCGTTGAGGAACCGAGCAGGGCGGACAGGGTCGGCTGGCTGCTAAAGGACAACGCAAACCTGCTGGCTGCGGTGATCGGCTACCTGCTCTTGCTGGCTTACTACGTGCCTGTGTGGCGAACTTATGGACGCGATCCGGAAGAGGGCGTGATCGTTACGCGCTACGAACCGCCGCAGGGATTCTCGCCAGCCTCTCTGCGCTATATACAGCAGATGTACTATGACAATAAGGTGATGACCGCTGCGATTGTGAACCTCGCCGTCAAGGGCTACCTGGAAATCAAGACGCAGGGTGGGTTGCACTGGTTGACGATGAAGACGCCGGACGACCCAAAGCCAGCCATGGCGCCCGGGGAGAAAGAGCTCTACGTCGGACTCTTCAAGACGCAAAACAAGATCGAGCTGGACAATGCCAATCACAAGGTACTTGGGAAGGCGCGGGGCGCGCACAAAAAATCACTGCAAGCTGATTACAACAAGAAGTACTTCAAGACCAATGCGATGCTGAATATTCCTGCCGTCATGATCGTGCTGGGTACCTTGCTGGTCGCTTTTAATATCGGTCGTGGGGTGACGCCACTGGTCATCGCGATGGTCGTGTTGTCATTTCTCACAATGGCGTTATTTGCTTTTATCATGCGGGCCCCGACGCTTCGTGGTCGTAAGCTGCTCGACGAGATGCTGGGATTCAAGGAGTTCCTTGAAATTGCCGAAAAAGACGAGCTAAACCTCAGAAATCCGCCGGAGAAGACACCGCACTTATTCGAGACGTTGTTACCTTTCGCGCTGGCGCTGGGCGTCGACCAGCAGTGGTCGGAGCGTTTCGCAACCGTGCTTGCGAACATTCGAGGACCTGACGGCAGCGAATACCGGCCGTCGTGGTACAACGGTTCCTGGAACAGCAACAATCTGAGCAAGACAACCAACAAGTTATCAAGCAGCCTGAACTCCGCAATCAGTTCGTCGGTGTCGCCGCCGGGGTCTTCGTCGGGCGGCGGTGGTGGCGGCTCTTCGGGTGGCGGCGGCGGTGGCGGTGGAGGAGGAGGCTGGTGAGGCGCTGTAGACAAACCATTCTGATCGCAGCGGCTTTCTTTATAGTCGCGTGCGGCACAGAGAAAGAAGCGGAGACGATAGTTGAGGCGGATCGCATATTTCTGAACGGCGCTATCTATACCGTCGATGAACAGCGTCGCTGGGCTGAGGCCGTGGCGGTAAAAGACGGCAGGATCGTCTACGTCGGGGACAACGACGGTACCGCCGCTTATGAGGGCGAGCAAACCGAATTTATCGACCTGGAAGGCCAGATGATGTTGCCAGGTTTTCACGACGCGCATGTACACATTCTGGCGGGCGTCATGGCGGACGATGAATGCGACCTCTTGCGCATTCCTACGGCTGAAGAGGTAGCGCTGAAGCTCAATGAATGCACAGAGCTGGCGGGCCTTGGTGGAGATCGCTGGATCACCGGCGGCGGCTGGGGCGAGTGGCTGTGGCCGGAGGCAAATCCACAGAAAGGCCTGCTCGACCTGCTGTTCCCGGACCAGCCGGTGTATCTTGATTCGAGCTTCGGGCATGCGGCCTGGGTCAACAGCAAGGCGCTGGAAATCGCTGGCATCGATGCGGACACGGCAAATCCCGCGGCAGGCATTATCGAGCATGACCCGGAGACGGGTGAGCCGAGTGGCACCTTACGCGAGTCGGCGATGATGCTTGTGAAGAAGTTCATACCACCGATGACGCTGGTGCAGCGCACCGATCGCGTTCGCGCGGCTGTCGACTATGCGCACTCGTTCGGTATTACTGCGGTCATCGAACCCGGACTCGACGCCGACGGGCTCGAGCCTATCCTCAACCTCGCAGATACTTCAGGTCTCGATATTCGCGCGGTGACGTCACTGTCACCGATCAGCTGGAACGCGGGTACCTTCGACGACGGAGTCTTCGAGTATCTCGAGGGTCGTGAAAAATTCCGGCGGGCAAACATCGATGTGGACTCGGTGAAAATCTACATGGACGGTGTCATCGAGTACGGCACGAGCCCGCTGCTTGAGCCTTACGAAGACGAAAAATATGGCTCAGGTGAGTATTTTTATGAGCAGGACGATGTTGACCGTTACTTCAAGCGCTTCGATGCGATGGGACTGCAGGTGCACGTCCACGCCATTGGCGACGCCGCTATACGCCGCGCACTCAACGGTTTCGAGGCCATGCGCGAGGCAAATGGCATGTCGGACAATCGTCACCAGATCGTACATCTGCAGCTGATTCATCCGGACGACCGGCCGCGCTTCGGCGAACTGAATGTCGGTGCAGTATTTCAGTCTTTGTGGGCCTATCCGGATCCGGCGGCAATGGAGCTCGACGTACCAATGCTTGGCAAAGACCGGACCTGGCAAATGTACCCGCTGAAGAGCATCCAGGATGCCGGTGGGCGGCTGGTGGGTGGCAGTGACTTCTGGGTTACGGACCTGAATCCGCTGCTGGCGATCGAAACGGCAATTACGCGCCAGGATCCCTGGAGCGACGAGGGTGAAGTGCTCAACGCCGATGAACGAGTGGACCTCGCGACGATGATTGCGCCTACACCATCAACGGCGCTTACCAAATGAAGCTCGATGATGTGCAGGGCTCCATCGAGGTTGGCAAACGTGCAGACCTCGTGGTGCTTGATCGGAACCTGTTTGAGATAACGGCCTCCGAAATAAGCGATGCCACCGTTACCATGACCATTTTCGACGGACGGACTGTCTACGAATGAACCAGACCGTGTATAGCCGGAGACCTTCGAGCTCCATACCCAACGTGATCTTTGCGCTGCTGATTGCCAACGGGCTGGTGTTTGCCCTGCAGCAGGTAAACGCGCGCTTCATGTTTATTAATTTTGCGCTCTGGCCGGCGACCGATCCGAGCTCACCGTTCATGCCCTGGCAACTGCTTACTTACGGCTTTCTGCACGGCAATACGACGCACATTTTCTTCAACATGTTCGGCCTGTGGATGTTCGGACGTGATATCGAACAGTTCATGGGGTCGCAGCGCTTCCTGATCTATTTCCTCGTCTGCATCGTGGGTGCCGGCATCGTGCAGCTCGTTGTGGCAGGTATTCAGGGCGGTATCTATCCAACGGTCGGCGCTTCCGGAGGTGTTTTCGGTATTTTGCTGGCGTATGGGCTGACCTTCCCCAACCGCATAGTCGTACCCTTGTTCCCGCCGATCCCGATGCGTGCCATTA
This sequence comes from uncultured Gammaproteobacteria bacterium, assembly GCA_963760395.1. Taxonomy (GTDB): domain Bacteria; phylum Pseudomonadota; class Gammaproteobacteria; order Steroidobacterales; family Woeseiaceae; genus UBA1847. Next base: position 187,802 of record CAVXCX010000006.1, on the reverse strand, counting down.
CGTTTGTATTTATCTATGGCGCACTGGAGCTTTATCTTGGTGTCAGCGGCAACTCGCCGGGTGTTGCCAATTTCGCACACCTCGGCGGCATGTTGTTCGGATTCCTGCTGATCCAGTATTGGCGCCGCGGACGACGGCGATAGGGGACATTCTGCTTTAATCGAGTCGGGGAAGTCCCCGACTCGATTAAAGCAGAATGTCCCCATTACGCCGAGCCACCGCCGTCGATCGGTATGGCGGCGCCGTTAATATGCGTGGCGGTTTCGCCGGCGAGAAAAAGCGTCAGCGCGGCGACCTCCTCAGGGGTCGCGACCCGGCCATTGGGGCTATCTGCAGCGGCTTGTTCGAGATAATCGTCCAGCTCGAGCCCAGTCGCCTCGGCCTCTGCCGCCAGCATCGGTGTATCAACATCGCCCGGGCATATGGCGTTAACGCGCAGCCCATCACGCGCGTGATCTTTGGCCATCGCTTTCGTTAGCAGCACGATGCCGCCCTTGCTGGCACAGTACGCGGCCGCGCGCTCGCCACCACCGAGGCCCCAGTCAGAGGCAATATTAATGATGCTGCCCTCCGTAGCGAGCAGTTGTGGTAGTGCGGCACGGCTCAGGAAGAACGGCACATCAAGGTTAATGGTCATCGTGTAGCGCCAGTCTTCATCGCTGGTATCGGCGACATTGCCGCGCACGATGACGCCGGCATTATTGACCAGGCAATCGAGTTGGCCGAATTCGTCGATGGTTTCGTCCATCAATTCGTCGCAGTCTTTTGACTCAACGAGCTCACCGGCCCAGGTCACGATCTTCTCCGAGACGTCAGCGACTTCTTCGAGTCGACCCTCGTCGCGACCGGCTGCCATAACGTCCCAGCCAGCCTCTGCAAAGGCAATCGCGATGGCGGCACCAATGCCGGAGCTGGCGCCTGTGACAAGTACGAAGCTCATGGTGTTTTCCCTGACAGCGTTAACGTGATATCCAGTGTATATCATGACATCGATGGATTCGTTACAGAGCCTCGGCTGGCGCCAGTTCTTCCAATCGCAGCTGCAAGCTGACAGCGGCTGTGTGCCGGCGCGAGTGCTGAGCGTGCATCGCGACCGAATCGAGATTGCCCATGTTGACGGCCATCTGAGCATCGCGCTGGCGGCCAAGAGCCGTGAGTTCGCGATTACCGTTGGTGACTGGGTACTCATTGACCTGAGCGGCCCACAGGTACGTGCGCGTCTTGAGCGCTTCGGTGTCTTTCAGAGAAAGGCCGCCGGGACCGCGGGAAAGGTGCAACTCATTGCAGCGAACGTCGACAGCCTCTTTATTGTCACGTCCGCGAATCGGGACTTTAACGTCGCTCGCCTCGAGCGCTACCTTGCAATTGCACATGATGCTGGAGCATTTCCCATTGTCGTGATCACCAAGGCGGATACGGTTGAGAGTGTCGAAGCGTTTGTTTCTGCCGCCGCGCGACTTTCGCCCGGCTTGCTGGTGGAGGCGCTGGATGCACGCGATCCCGAGGCGGTGGAGGTTTTGAGGCCTTGGTGTGAAAGCGGGCAGACGGTTGCGCTGCTCGGTTCGTCCGGTGTGGGCAAGTCGACACTGGTTAACACGCTTGCGCGCGCCGTGCAGGAGACCAGCATGGTTCGGGAGGATGACCAGCGCGGACGCCATACGACGACGAATCGTTCCATGCATCGATTGGCTCACGGCGGCTGGCTCGTCGACACACCAGGCATGCGCGAACTGCAGCTTGTCGACGTCGGGGAGGCACTTGACGAGGTATTCAGCGATATCGCGGAATTGGCAACGCAATGCCGTTTTGCCGATTGCTCGCACGAGGCGGAACCGGGCTGTGCCGTACAGGCGGCCATTGAAATCGGCGGTCTCGAAAGCGATCGCCTGCGCCGGTATAGAAAATTGCAGTCCGAGGATCGCCGTAACACTGAGACGCTTGCAGAACGCCGATCCCGCGACAAGCAATTGGGCAAAATGTATAGGACAATTCTGTCCGGAAAACGCAAAGAGAAAGGCGGCAGTTAGACGTGGCGACTATCGACCTGAATGCTGACCTCGGCGAGGGCGATGCAAATGACGGTGAACTATTACGCATTGTCACGAGCTGCAATATCGCCTGCGGTGGCCATGCCGGTGACGCAGAATCGATGGCGACTACTGTGCGGGCGGCGATCGTAAATGGCGTCAGCGTAGGCGCTCATCCTGGATATCCGGATCGCGACGGATTCGGCCGCAGCAGCGGCTATCTTTCCGGCAATTCGCTGTATGAAGCGCTTGCAGAGCAGGTGACGGCGCTCGCTGATGTGGCTGCACTGCTGGGAACCGGGCTGGCGCACGTCAAACCACACGGCGCGCTCTACAACGATGCAATAGCGGATGAAGAGCTGGCAGACATTATTGCGAGAGTTGTCGCAGAGGCGTATGGCGAGCCAGCGTTTGTGGGCATGGCGAATACCGGGTTGCAGCGCGCCGCCGAGCGTCACGGTCTGGCGTTTATCGCAGAGGCCTTTGTCGATCGGGCCTATGAAGCGGATGGCACGCTGGTTTCGAGGTCGGAACCCGGCGCGGTGCATGGAGAACTCTTTGTTATCACCAGCCAGGCGGTTGGACTTGCGAAGAAAGGGCAGGTGACCGCAAGAAATGGTGACGTCATCAAGGTGCGAGCGGATACGCTGTGTATCCACGGCGACACACCGGGCGCTGCTCAAGCTGCGCGTGCCGTGCGCGATGTACTGGAAAGCCACGGAGTCGAGATACATGCTTATTCAAAGTCTCGATGATCAGATTTCCCTGGCGGTCGATAATCCAGCGGACGCTCAGGCGATTGCGTCGCATCTCCGGGCCGATTCGGCGTGGCTCGAGGTGGTTGCCGGCATCGACACCGTGGTCGTCCGTTTTGACGCGCTGGCAATGGATGCAGGAACGGCACAAGGTCGTATCGAAAAGTCATTTCGCGACGGCATTCCGCCGCTGCCAACGCAGGACACGCTGCTGGAAATCCCCATCGTTTATGGCGGCGAGTACGGTCCCGATCTGGGCGCGCTGTGCGAAGAGCTGGGATTCACGAAAGAGGAATTCATAGCGCTGCACACGGGTACCGAGTACCGCGTGGATACGGTCGGATTCACGCCAGGGTTTGTGTTTGTAGGCGGCCTCGACGAGCGACTTCATGTGCCGCGCAGAACGGAGCCTCGGCAATGCGTCGCGGCCGGCTCCGTCGGCATTGCGGATGGTCGTACCGGCCTGTATGCGCTGGCCAGTCCCGGCGGATGGACGCTCATAGGCAGGACGTCTTACACGCTGTTCAATGCACGGTCGGACAATCCGTTTCCGATAGAGGCGGGTATGCGTATTCGATTCACCGCCATTTCGGCGGATGAGTTTGAGTCGTGAGCCTCACCGTATTGAAAGCGGGGCTACAGACGACCCTGCAATCGCGGCCGCGTGTCGGTCTGCGGCACCTTGGCGTTGCTGCGAGCGGCGCGGCCGATCCGTTATCGCTGGCACTGGCAAATCGCCTGCTTGGCAATGCCTGGGATGCACCGGCATTGGAGGCGACGTTGCTGGGCCCCACGCTGCGTTTTGACGTCGCCTGCGCCTTTGCACTCACCGGCGCACTCGCCGCCGCATCCTTGAACGGACGGCCTGTCGAGTTTCATGAGACGTTATACGCCGAGACCGGAGACGAGTTGTCCATCGGTGCCGCCGAGCAAGGTGCCCGGGTCTATATGGCCGTAGGCGGCGGATTCATCGCCGACCAGGTTCTCGGTTCGAAATCCACCTACCTGCTGGCGAGACTGGGTGGCCATCACGGCAGGGCGTTGGAAGACGGCGATGAACTGCCGGTGAGCCCGGTTTCGGCCACACCGCTGCAGACACCAGAAGAATTCAGGCCTCCGCTGGGCTCGAGCTGGGCGCTGCGCGCCTGCGAGTCATTCGAAATCTCGCAGCTCGACGCCGAAAGCCGCGACAAGTTGTTTAGCACCAACTGGACGGTTGCTCGTCGCGCGGACCGCATGGGGCTGCAAATGGAAGGGCCGCGGCTCGACATTTCATCGCGCGGGCGGATGCCCAGCGCGCCCGTGTTTCCTGGCACAGTGCAATGCCCGGAAAGCGGAACACCCTATGTGCTATCTGTCGATGCCGGAACGGTCGGTGGATATCCGAGAGTCGCACAAGTTGCGCGTGTTGACCGCCATCTGCTGGGACAATTGCGGCCCGGTGACCATGTGAGGTTGCTGTTGCGCGAGCCGCAGACAGCGATCGATGAGTTGCGCCAAAAGATCGATTACTGGCGAGCGTGGTTACCCGACGTCGATCAGCTGATCTAGCGACCGGAAGGAAGTGGTGGGCCCGCCAGGACTCGAACCACCACCTTGCCGCGCGTGATGCGCACGTACGGAGACAGTGGCATACCGTGTCCAACGAACACGCTGCTGAATAATGGTGGGCCCGCCAGGACTCGAACCACCACCTTGCCGCGCGCGATGCGCACGTACGGAGATAGTGGCATACCGTGTCCAATGAACACGCCGCTGAATTATGGTGGGCCCGCCAGGACTCGAACCTGGGACCAAGGGATTATGAGTCCCCTGCTCTAACCAACTGAGCTACAGGCCCGTTTTCTGCATCTGGCCGCGATTGCAGGCCGTCTTAAGGAGCGCGATTCTAGCAGAAAAAAGCCGGGCGGCGCCCGGCTTTTCTGTGCTGTTCTCGCAGAACCGTCAATCTTCGAGCAGGAAGCTTCTCAGCTGATCGGAACGCGTCGGGTGACGCAATTTTCTGAGCGCCTTGGCCTCGATCTGACGAATACGCTCGCGCGTGACGTCAAACTGTTTGCCGACCTCTTCGAGCGTATGGTCAGTATTCATATCGATACCGAAACGCATGCGCAGCACCTTGGCCTCACGCGGCGTCAGTCCGGCAAGCACCGAATGCGTCGTTTCCTTGAGTCCCGAAGTCGTCGCGGAGTCGACCGGCGAGTGCACCGTCTGGTCTTCGATGAAATCGCCGAGATGCGAGTCTTCATCATCGCCAATTGGCGTCTCCATCGAGATCGGCTCTTTGGCAATCTTGAGTACCTTGCGAACCTTGTCTTCAGGCATTTCCATACGTTCCGCAAGCTCGTCCGGCAGCGGTTCGCGACCCATCTCCTGCAGCATCTGTCGCGAGATGCGGTTCAGCTTGTTGATCGTTTCGATCATGTGAACCGGGATACGGATTGTACGAGCCTGGTCGGCGATCGAGCGCGTTATGGCCTGGCGAATCCACCAGGTGGCATACGTGGAGAACTTGTAGCCACGCCGGTACTCGAACTTGTCCACCGCTTTCATCAGGCCAATATTGCCTTCCTGGATAAGATCCAGGAACTGCAGGCCGCGGTTGGTGTATTTCTTGGCGATCGAAATAACCAGTCGCAGGTTTGCCTCAACCATCTCTTTCTTGGCGCGGCGCGCTTTCGCCTCGCCGATTGACATCTGCCGGTTGATTTCCTTGATCTGACTGATCATCAGTCGGGTCACTTCCTCAACGGCGATCAGCTTGCGCTGAGCGCGCGTAACGTCGTCCCTTAGTTTGGCGAGCACCGAGGAGTGTTTGCGTTTTGCGCGAATATGCTTGTCGATCCAGTTGAGGTCGGTTTCGCTTTTCGGGAAGCTCGAGAGGAAATCCTTGCGCGGCATACCGGCGTCTCGAACGCAGAGTTGCATGACAAGTCGTTCCTGGCTGCGAATAATTGAAACGACATCGCGCAGGTTTCGAACCAGGGCGTCGAATAGTTTCGGCGCGAGCTTAAGCTCCATGATCTGGTCAGCCATATCCGCGTGCGCCTTGACCGTGCGCTTGTCCTTAAGACCGTGCAGATCAAGGTATTTCATCGCGCGATTGTGATGTCGGCGAATAACGCGAACGCGTGCTTTTACTTCGTCCGGGTCGGGACCGGTGTCGACCACGTCGTCATCGTCGTCGGATTTCGGCGCCGGCGGCTTGATCTCGTCAGGTTCGTTAGGGTCAATAAAGCCAACTACGAAATCCTGCATTCGGGTTTCGCCGTTCAGGACCCTATCCGCAACCTCGAGCAATGCCTCGACGGTCGGTGGGAAATGCACCATGTGGTACTTGACCTGGTTGAGGCCGTCTTCGATGCGCTTGGCGATCTCGATCTCGCCCTGGCGGGTCAGCAGTTCAACCGTGCCCATTTCACGCATGTACATACGCACAGGGTCGGTCGTGCGGCCAAATTCCGCGTCCACGCTTGCGAGTGCGGCTTCTGCCTCCTCGGCGGCGTCGTCATCTGTCGCCGTTGCGTCGGACAAGGTCAACGATTCGACGTCCGGTGCCTTTTCATGCACCGTAATACCCATATCGTTGATCATGTTAACGATGTCTTCGATCTGCTCTGGATCGACGATGCCGCTGGGCAGGTGGTCATTGACCTCGGCGTAGGTCAGATAACCTTGTTCCTTGCCGCGGGCGATCAGTTTTTTCAGCTGCTGAGCTTGTGTGCTCGCGCCTACTACTGCTTTTTTTGCTGTCAAGACGAAACCCCTACGGGCAAAAGATACAAACGATTAATTTTACTCTCTCTGGAGAGAGCAAGCTACAACTATTTCTCACGATTTTGGACCGGATGATAGCGCACGAAGTTCCGCTTTTTCATCGTCCGAAAGGTCGCTAGTCCTTTGTTTTTCAATAAGAAAGTCAATTTTTTCCTTGCGTCCTGCTGCGGCCAGCTGGAGAAGGCAGTCCTCAAGCTCCGCAGCCGGGTCGAAATCGTCGTCGACCGGCAGGGCGGCCGCGGCCAGTTTGCCTAAGTGTCGGCCCTGCGTGTCATGTCGCCAGCGTTCCAGCAGCCCTGCCGTCGTTATATTGGGCTCCTCTTGCACGGTTTCAATGATTGCGCGCAATAAATCGGTTCCCGGGCGGCTGACAGCGGCGAGTTTTTCGACGTCGAGTTTTCGACCGGCGTCGGGGTGATTGAGGAGGATCGTAATGGCATGTCGCACGACCGAAGGCCGACCTGCACCGGATACCGGTGTCCGCCGGTTAGCGGCCGTCGCGGTTGCCGGTGCTGAGGGGCGTCCTTTGGCAGTACCGCCTGCAATCATCTTTTCCAGCTTGGGCGCGGTCAGGCCGACGGCGGTCGCCAGGCTTTCAATCAGTAGTTCTCTATAAACGCCAGGCGGAATTTTGTTGACGAGTGGGCGAGCGAGCTCAGCCAGTCTTGCCCGACCGTCGACCGTTTCCATGTCAACCTGGCGGGCGAGCTCCTGGATGAGAAACTCGGACAAGGCGACACCGTCATCGAGCGCCGCGATAAAGGCGTCCGCACCCTGTTCGTTGACAAAGGAGTCAGGGTCCTGCCCATCGGGCAGAAACACGAAACGGATCTGGCGGCCTTCACGAATTTGCGGCAGCGCGTTTTCCAGTGCTCGCCAGGCGGCCGCATTTCCCGCCCTGTCACCGTCAAACGCGAAATAGACGTTCTCTGTAAGCCTGAAAAGCTGATTCAGATGGTCGCTCGTGGTTGCAGTGCCGAGTGTGGCAACCGCAAAATTGATGCCATGGCGCGCCAGGGCGATGACGTCCATATATCCTTCAACAACCACCAGTCGCTCGATATTTCTCAGCGCCTGGCGGGCTTCGTACAGACCGTAAAGCTCGCGCCCCTTGTGAAACAGTACGGTTTCTGGCGAATTCAGGTACTTCGGTTCGCCGCTGCCCATGATGCGCCCGCCAAAGCCGATTGTTCGTCCGCGATTGTCCCGAATCGGAAACATGATTCGATCTCGGAAACGATCGTAGTGCTTGCCGTTATCCTTGCGAATGATCAGGCCGGTTGCCAGAAGCTTCTCTGTGGCTTCAGCAGACTTGCCGAACTTGTCGAGGACATTGCTCCAGCCGTCGGGTGCATAGCCAATACCGAAACGCTTTGCAGTTGCACCATCGATGCCCCGGTGTTTCAGATACTCAATCGCCGGCGGCGCGTCTTTCACTACCGTCTGCCAATGGCGTGAAACGCTGTCCAGCAGGGAAAACAGCTCGTCGTAGCGGCGCGCAGGCTTGTCGCTTTCGTCTCTCGGAACCTCTACGCCCATCGAGCCCGCCAGGCTCTCGATGGCGTCGACGAAGCTCATATGATCGAATTCCATGAGGAAGCCGACGGCTGTGCCGTGAGCGCCACAGCCAAAGCAGTGGTAGAAGCCCTTTCCAGGGCTCACTGTAAAGGACGGCGTCTTTTCGTCGTGAAACGGGCAGCAGGCCTTGAATTCGCGGCCCGCTTTCTTCAGCTGTACGCGGTTCCCCACAACCTCAACGATGTCTGCTCTGGCGACCAGATCATCAATGAAATCCTGAGGAATCAGTCCGGACATAGAAGCTCTAACGTTGAGCCGGCGCCGCCGGGTCTCTGGCTGTTGTTACGAAGTCGGAACTTCGCGGTCAAAGGGCGTTTAGACGTTCCTTGACTGTAGCACTGAGCGCGCCCATGTCGGCGCGGCCAGCGGCTTTGGCCTTGATCTGGCCCATAACCTTGCCCATGTCGCGAATGCTTTCTGCACCCGTAGCCTTGATCACTTCGTCGACCATGGCTGCGAGTTCATCAGCACCGAGTTGCTCAGGCAGGTATTTTTCGATAACGACAATTTCCGCACGCTCGATCTCGGCGAGATCCTCGCGATTGCCTTTCTCAAATTGTTCGATAGAGTCGCGCCGTTGCTTGACCATCTTGGTCAATACGGTGAGCACGGCGGCATCGTCTAGCTCGATGCGCTTGTCGACCTCGATCTGTTTGATGGCTGCAAGTATCAGACGCACCGCCTTAAGCTGATCCTTATCGCCAGCTTTCATGGCGGTCTTCATGTCTTCTGTAATTTGAAGCTTCAGCGACATGATTTGGGCGGTAGGTGAGTTGACACTGAGTTTGCTTCACGAACGTGAAGCATTTTCGAATTAATAGAGACGCTTGCGCTTGGCGTCGTCGCGAGAGCTGCGCTTCAGATGGCGCTTGACGGCCGCTGCTTTCTTGCGCTTGCGCTCCTGGGTCGGCTTCTCGTAGAACTCGCGACGGCGAAGTTCAGTCAGGATTCCGGCCTTTTCACAGGCGCGCTTGAAGCGCCGCAGGGCAGCGTCAAAATACTCGTTCTCTTTTAAGCGAACACTTGGCATTGATCAGGCATTCCATCAGACATAAATAAACCCGGCGCAGGGGCCGGGACTGAGCCGCGTATAATAACGCCGGTATTTACCGTTTGCAAAGGGTTTGGTGCGAAAAATCAGGCTGGAACGGGGTTGCCAGGCTGGCAGCCTGTTGCAGGCGCGGCGCGGCCCTACAGGGTATGATCCGCTGCCTATGAATATTCTGGGCATTGAAACCAGCTGTGACGAAACGGGCGTCGCCGTCTATAACACGGAGCGCGGCCTGCTTGCGCACGCCCTGCACAGCCAGGTTGACCTGCACGCGGTTTACGGTGGGGTGGTTCCTGAAATCGCGTCCCGAGACCATATTCGCAGGCTTCTGCCGCTGATCCGCCAGGTGCTTGGCGAGGCCGGCATCAATCGGCCGGATGCCATCGCACACACCGCCGGGCCGGGACTGGTCGGTGCGCTGATGGTTGGTGGCGGCATGGCGAATGGGCTGGGACTGGCCTGGGACTGCCCGGTGATTGCGGTGCACCACATGGAGGGACACCTGCTGGCGCCGATGCTGGAAGACGAGCCGCCGGAGTATCCGTTCCTGGCACTGCTGGTCTCCGGTGGCCACACGATGCTGATTGCCGTTCGTGAGCATGGCGATTATCGTCTCCTCGGTACCACCCTGGACGATGCCGTAGGCGAGGCTTTTGACAAGACGGCCAAATTGCTTGGTCTCGGTTACCCGGGTGGGCCGGCGCTGGCGGAACTGGCCGAGGAGGGCGACGACACGGCATTCGCTTTTCCGCGGCCCATGCTTAAGAAGCCAGGATTTGATTTCAGCTTCAGCGGCCTCAAAACTGCGGTGATGCTCGAAGTTCGAAAGGCCGAGGCGGCGGGTACGTTGAATCGCGCTGATGTTGCGGCGTCTTTTCAGCGTGCAGCGGTCGACACCCTGGTTGGCCGGGCTATCAAAGCTGCGCGGGCAGAAAATCTGGATCGCATTGTAGTGGCAGGCGGCGTCGGGGCGAACAGGTTGTTGCGACAGGACATCGCCGCACGCTTCGAGGGATCCGTGTACTACCCGCGCATGGAATTTTGCACGGACAACGGTGCGATGATCGCCGTTGCCGGCGCGCTCAGGCTCTGCGAGGCCACGAGCGCGGGCGAAATAAAAGCCCAGGCCCGTTGGTCCTTGGCCTCACTGGATGTGCCACAAGCGGCGCAATAAAAAGGGAACCCGAAGCAAATATGGACAAGATTTTTCTAAACGAAATGAAGATCGACACGGTCATTGGCATCTGGGAGTGGGAGCGCAAGATCCGCCAGACGGTCATCATCGACCTCGAGATGAGTGCGGACATTGCAAAAGCGGCCGCGACCGACAGTGTCGAGGACACGCTGAACTACAAGTCGGTTGCAAAGCGTATCCAATCTTTCGTCGCTGATTCGAGCTTCCAGCTCGTTGAGACCCTCGCCGAACGTATCGCTGAAATAATCCGCGAAGAATTCGGCGTTGCCTGGGTGAAAGTACGGGTCAACAAGCCAGGCGCGATTCGAGGCTCGAAGGATGTTGGCATCCTCATTGAACGCGGTCGGCGGCCGGACCAGGCGTAGAGCAGAGAACTGCAATGGCGAAGATCTACGCCGGACTCGGCAGCAATATCGAGCCTGAAAAAAACCTGGGTATTGCCGTGCGCGAACTGCGCAAGAAATACGGTGAGCTGGAGGTATCTTCTGTCTATCGCAGTGCGGCGGTCGGCTTCGACGGAGACGACTTTCTGAACCTCGTCGTCGGATTCAGGTCGGAAGAGAAACCGCTCGACATCTGTCGCGGAAATAGAAAATTTACATAATCTGGCTGGTCGCTCGCGCGGTAACGATAAATGGGCAGCACGTCCGCTCGATATCGATCTGCTGCTTTACAATGACGATGTGATCGACGAACGTCCGGTACGCGTGCCGCGCAGTGACATTCTGGAATACAGCTTTGTATTGCGGCCGTTGGCCGAGCTGGCCCCCGACCTCGTGCACCCGGTCACCGGCAAGACGATCCTGGCGCACTGGCAGGAATTTGATGCGGCGAGTCATCCGCTGGAGCTCGTCGGCGTTATTTTATAAAGGACGACGTATGCGACTACTGACAAGCCTGTTGGTCATCATTTCCCTGGCCGCCTGTGACAGCGACGGCGGCAGTTTGACCGGACCCCAGACCGGCAGCGCCGAATGCCAGAACGACGGCCAGAAGCAGTTTGTATTGGATAGTCTCTATACCTGGTACTTGTGGAACGATCTGCTACCGGCTGGCATCAGCATCTCTGACTATGCGACGCCCGAGGAACTTGTCCGCGAGGTGACAAGAACATTCGGACCCCAGAAAGTGAACGGCGACCCGCTGGACTTGTTCAGCTCGGTGGGGTCGGCGCAGGCTGACGCCGAGTTTTTCGGCGAGGGAAAGTTCGAGGGTTTTGGCTTCAGCTATCGAACCGTCGATACGGCGACCAGCGATGTTCGACTGAGTCGTGTGTTCGCGAGCAGCCCCGCCGATAACGGCGGCCTGGAACGCGGGCAGCAATTTGTCAGTGTCGATGGCAGGAGTATTGTCGATATTCTGGCGAACGAAGGTATTGGCGCAGCGTTTACCAACGATACTGTGATTTTTGAAATGCGCCGCATCGATGGCAGCGTTTTTTCCACCACTATCACCAAAGCTGTCGTAACGATCCCACCGGTGCCACAGTGGCGCGTCATTGACCGTGGTGCCGGCGTGCCACCTGTGGGTTACCTGGAGCTGTCTACATTCATCAGCACCGCTAACCCCGTATTCGACACGGTATTTGCGGAGTTTATTGCCGCCGGCGTAACCGACGTCATTATTGACCTGCGCTATAACGGCGGCGGACTTGTCAGCACCGCGAATCTTCTGGGCGACTACCTGGGTGCACTTGCCAATGACGGATTCGTGTTCTCGGAAACCCAGTTCAATGCCGATCGTGCGCCCGCAAACAACAGCACCGATTTTTTTTCGCGCCTTGGAAATTCCATAAACCTGTCCAAGCTTGCAGTCATCGCCTCAGGGGGCACGGCCTCGGCGAGTGAACTGGTAACAAACAGTCTCGACGCCTATTTCGATGTTGGCATCATCGGCGCCAATACCTTCGGCAAACCAGTCGGCCAGATAGGTATTACATTCTGCGAAAAAATCCTGCGTCCGACCTCGTTCAAAACCGTTAACGCGCTGGGCGAAGGTGAGTATTTTGATGGCCTCCCGGTCGATTGCCCTGCGCCGGATGATCTGAACGAAGTCGTCGGCGCCGACACGGACCCGAATCTGATCGCGGCATTGTCCTATCTGAACACGGGCGCCTGCCCGGTGACCGCTGCGCCTGGAGACCAGTTCAAAGTCGAGGGCGAGTACTTCGACCGACCCGAGCTATTCGGACCCGCGCACCGGGAATTTGCGAACGCGTTCTAAGGGCCAGTAACAGACACCCTCATTGACCGGAGTTTGCTGCCGCTATCACTCCCGGGATGCCGCGGTGGAATCACCAGAATAGGGATTAGCTGACCGAGCGGCCGCCGTCGACTGCGATGATCTGACCGGTTACATAGCCCGCATCGCGAAACAGGTACAAGACGCAAGCGGCTATGTCGTCCGGCTCGCCGGGACGCTGCAGTGGAACCTGGCGCAGGATCGACTGCTGTGCCGCGTCGCTCATACCGTCCTCCGGCCAGAGTATCGCGCCGGGCGAAACGCCATTGACACGAATTTTTGGCGCGAGATCTTTGGCGAGCGAGCGTGTCAGCATCGCCAGGCCAGCCTTGGCCGGACCGTAGACCGCGTGGTTGCGCAGTGGTCTCTGCGAATGAATATCTACGATGTTGACGATGCAGCCATTGCGCTTCGCCAATTCCGGCGCGGCCGCCTGGGAAAGGAACAGAGGTGCTTTGAGATTGCTGCCCATAAGGTCTTCCCAATGCGCCTCCGTAATGCTGCCGACAGGCGTGGGGTAGAAGGTCGACGCATTGTTGACGAGGCCGTCGAGTCGACCGTGCCAGGCACATACACTGCTTATTAACTGATCGATCTGCGCCGTATCGAGCAAGTCGGCTTTGAAGGTGGCCGCAGAGTCGCTGCGCATCTTGTTCAGGCGCGCGGCCAGACTGTCTGCATCCTGCGCCGAACTGCGATAGTGGATGGCGACTGTCGCGCCGTTATCATGCAGGCGTGTCACAATAGCGGCGCCTATCCTCCGAGCGGCACCGGTTACCAGTACGACTTTGCCTTTCAAATCCTTGTCTGCCATTACTATTTCCTGACCCTGTTGCAGGATCACATTCATAAAGACTTTGTAAGCGACATGCAACACGATATCCATACATCACTGCCGCAGCCCGACGCGCTCAGCGCATCGCACTGCCAACGCGTCGAAAAGTTCATTCGCGATCGTATTGACGAAGCGGGCGGCAGCATAAGCTTCGCGGAGTTTATGCATCATGCACTTTATGCTCCGGGGCTCGGCTACTATGCGGCAGGCGCGAGCAAATTTGGTGAGGCAGGAGACTTCGTCACGGCGCCGGAAGTTTCGGCAATATTCGGGCGAGTACTGGCGCGACAATGCGCCGAGGTACTGGGCCAGATACCACGAGGCTCGATACTCGAATACGGTGCCGGAAGCGGCAAACTGGCCGGAGATATCCTGTCCGCACTCGAAACGCTGGACGCACTTCCGGAACGCTACGAAATCCTGGAGGTGTCCGGCGACCTTAAGGAACGGCAGGAGGCGCATCTCTGCGCCGAGGTGCCACATCTGTTTTCACGGGTGTCCTGGGTACAGGCGGTGCCCGAGCAGCACAGAGGCGTGATTATCGCAAACGAGGTTCTCGACGCGTTGCCGGTAGAACGCTTCAGAAAGTCCAAAGACGGCTTTGAGCAGCTTCGCGTCACGTTACGCGACGGAGCATTCGCAATTACAGAGGCGCCAGCGCCGCGGCTACTGGCTGAGCGTGTCGAGGCAATCGAGGGGGGCCTTGGTGAAGCCCTGCCGGTTGGTTATGTTTCGGAGGTTTCGCTCGGCGTGCACGAATGGATTGCGACGCTCGGCGAGTCGCTGCAGGAGGGCATCGCGTTGCTGTTCGATTATGGCGTGACGCAGCGTGAGTACTACGCGCGAGAACGTTCAGACGGCTGGCTGCGTTGTCACTTTCGTCACCATGTCCACGACAATCCCCTGATACTCACGGGTATCCAGGATCTGACGGCATGGGTCGATTTCAGCGCGGTGGCCGAGGCGGCGTTGGCCGGCGGATTCGAAATTGCAGGATATTCGGCGCAGGCACAATTCCTGATTGGCGGCGGGCTGGATCTTGAGATGCAGGAATTCGCGGCTTTGCCGCTAAAGAGGCAGCTGCAATTGTCGGGGCAGATCAAAACCCTTACTCTGCCCGCTGAAATGGGCGAGCATTTTAAATGTATGGCGATACGGCGCGGCGCAGTCAGGACGCCCTCGGCGTTCAGTTTGGCTGACAGGACACACACCTTATGAAAAAACCGATTGTTGGCAGAGGTCGCTCGTGACAGGACTGCAAATCATCGTGCTTGCCATAGTGCAGGGATTGACCGAGTTTCTTCCGATTTCCAGTTCCGGGCACCTGGTACTGGTGCCGTATCTCGTTGAATGGACCGATCAAGGGCTCGCGTTCGATGTCGCCGTGCATTTCGGATCATTGGTCGCCGTTTGCCTGTTCTTTCGCGAGGACATTCTCGGCTTGTTGCGAGGCACCGGGCAACTGCTGGGTGGAGACGTCAAACAACCACAGGCAACGATGGCACTGGCGATCGCTCTGGGCACAATACCCGCTGCAGCTGCGGGCCTGCTGTTCGCGTCGTGGATCGAGGCCAACCTGCGCGACCCTTCGGTGATTGTGTACACTTTGTCGGGCTACGGGATCTTGATGGCCGTGGCGGATCGATTCGGTAAAAGTGAGCGTATTGTTGCCGATATGCGAATTCGAGACGCATTCATGATCGGCTGTGCCCAGGCACTGGCCCTTGTGCCCGGCACATCGCGCTCCGGAGTTACCATCACGGCCGCACGTTTCATGGGTTTTAAACGTCAGGACGCAGCACGTTTTTCGTTCCTGTTGTCCGCACCGGTGATTTTGCTTGCTACTCTGTACAAGGGCTTCGAGTTGGTCACAGGCGAGGCGCCCGTGCCTTGGGGTGACCTGGCAATTGGCGCATTCGTTTCCGCCATTGTGGCCTATCTCAGCATCGAATTTTTCATGCGATTCGTCAGTCGCATTGGCCTCGCGCCATTTGCTATCTACCGACTTGCGCTAGCGGCTCTGATTTTCTATGTATTGGCGTAACCTTAAAATACTTGTCCTGCTACTGCTGGCCGGCAATGCCACGGCGGGAGAAGGTTATGTGCTGGGTGCCGGCGTCGAGGGGGACACCGAAGACGGACTGGCGGCCTCGGTTGTCGGGGAGTTTGGGCTAACGGAGCGAACCTGGCTTTCTGCGGCGCTCGCAAAGAACACGGCGGAGTCGGCATTTGGTCAGGATCTCGATACCTGGCTTGTCGATGTTGGTATCGATCATTGGTGGAAGCCGGTCGGAATTCGCGCCGGCGTTGCCTACTGGGGCGATAACGACACACTCGAATCTACGGACGTGCGCGCGTCGTTGTACTGGCGCGCCGACAACTTCTCGATCGCTGGAAACTACGAGCATCGGGACTTTAGCGTCTTGTTTCCGGGAAACGACCAGTTCGCGAGCCGCAAAGGGGAATTTGCTGCTGATGGTGTCGGTTTGTCGGCGCGATTTGAGGTCAGCGACTCGGTGAGTCTCGGTTTGTCGGGCATAGACTATGACTATGACGTGAATCTCAAGCTGGACAGCAATCGCCCTCTTCTGCAGCTGCTGTCATTTTCTCGTCTCAGTCTGATCAACAGCCTGGTCGATTATCGCGTAACGGGGACTCTGGGTCTGGATGTCGGAGAGCGCAGTTGGCAATTCGATCTGTCAAGCTGGAAGGGCGAGGTCGATGGCAGTAGCACCAAATCTGCGACGGTTCGTTTCCTGAACCCGATTAACGATCGCTCCGATATTGAATTTGGACTGGGTGTTGACGACTCCGAGCTCTATGGCAACGTCACGTTCTTCTCGGTGTTTCTTTTTTTCTACGGACGCTAGGCTGAGTCGCAGTACTCGGCAATTGCTTTCTTTCGAGCGCGGCTGATCGCCGTCGGGATCTTCGCGCCTTCATTGGCAGCGGCAATGGTGCCGGCATCAATCGCCGCCGCTGCCGCGAAGGCGCCGCGCAGGAAATCGGCCTGCGGGTAGCGGCGATTCTCCAGACCCGCTCGTCCACGAGCGTCCGCTTCGCAGCACACGAGAAACTGCTCGAACCGTTGCGGTCGCCGGAACGCGTCCGTTCTCTCCAGCACTTTGAGGATCGTCTTCGCGCGCAGCTCCAGAGCGCGATGGCAATGCGTATGGAATTCTGCGACCAGCAGAGCGAGATCACGACTCGCTTTCGGAACGGGCAGTCGCCCCGCGATATCCCGAATGAGTTTGCAGCCGCGAGTCTCGTGGCCGGGATGGCTGGGAAGCTGGCTGCGAGGCGTATTGCCTTTGCCGAGATCGTGCGTCAATGCCGCAAAGCGTACTTCGAGCTCTTCGCTCATCGCTTCAGCCTGATCGAGTACCATGAGAACGTGCACTCCGGTATCGATTTCCGGATGCCATTGTTCTGGCTGTGGCACGCCAAATAGCGAATCGACTTCCGGTAGCAAGACTCGCAACGCTCCGCAGGCGCGCAAGACCTCGATGTAGGTTCGTACGCTCTGTCCGCGCAAGGCAGTCTCGGTTTCTTTCCATACGCGATCGGGCACCAATGCGTCGACCTCACCGTCGGCGACCATTTGTCGCATCAGATCCAGCGTTTCCGGCGCGATGGAGAATCCCAGCGACTTAAATCGGGCTGCGAACTTGGCGACGCGCAAGATGCGCACGGGGTCTTCGGCAAAGGCATCCGAGACGTGGCGAAGAATGCGTCGCTCGATGTCGCGAATGCCATCAAACGGATCCACCAGGTTGCCGTCCACGTCTTTGGCGATCGCATTGATCGTAAGGTCGCGCCTCAGCAGATCATCTTCGATCGAGACATCCGGTGAGCAGTCGAAGGCAAAACCGTGATATCCCGGTGCCGTCTTGCGCTCAGTCCGCGCCAGCGCGTATTCCTCGCCGGTCGAAGGATGCAGGAAGACCGGAAAGTCCTTTCCAACCCGGCGGTAACCCAGCGCGGTGAGATCGTCGGGGGTCGCGCCCACAACGCACCAGTCTCGCTCCTTGTGCGGAACGCCAAGCTGTTCGTCGCGAACAGCACCACCAACGAGGTAAACCTGCATGGCGCAATAGTACCCGACAATCGTTGTTGACGTTTCATTGCGCGAGCCAGCACAGTAGCGTTATGGGGCAACGAACAACAGGCCGGCGATTGCTGACGTACGTATTGCTGCTCGCCGTTGCGGTCAGCAATGCCGGCTGCTACTACATGCAGGCTGCAGCCGGCCAATGGCAGGTGCTGCGAAAACGCGAGCCGATCGTTGAGGTGATTGACGATGAAGGTACATCGCAGGAGCTCGTTGAGCGCCTCCGCCTCGTTCAGGACGCACGCGATTTCTCGATAGAGACGCTCGGCTTGCCCGATAACAAGAGCTACCGCAGCTACGCGGATATCGAGCGTGATTTCGTCGTCTGGAATGTATTTGCGGCACCGGAATTTTCATTGCAACCGAGGCAATGGTGCTTTCCGATAGCCGGCTGCGTTAACTATCGAGGCTATTTTTCAAGAGATGACGCGTATCGCGAAGCCGGTCGCCTTGCGGATGACGGCTACGATGTCGCCGTCGGCGGCATCTCCGCGTACTCGACACTCGGCAACTTCAACGATCCCGTACTGAGTTCCATGCTGCGTTGGGACGACATTCAGCTTGTTGGCACGCTTTTTCATGAGCTGGCCCACCAGGTGCTCTACGTCAAGGATGACTCGGCGTTCAACGAGTCGTTCGCGACTGCCGTCGAGGAATTCGGACTACGGCGTTGGCTGGAAGAACGAGGGCGGGCGGACGACATCGAGGTTTATCGGCAACGACGACAAATGCGGGACCGACTTATGGCGCTCGTGGCTGCCGCGCGCGAAGATCTGCGAACGCATTTTTCAGCGGCAATTGACGATACCGAAAAACGGCAGCTGAAAGCCGATCGATTTCTCCAGCTCAGGCATGATATTGATCGAGTTCTGCAGGAACAGGGTCATGCCGCCTCGGACTGGCTAAGCGGAGAATTGAACAATGCGCGGGTTGCGTCGATGACGCTCTACGACGGCTGGTTGCCGGCGTTTCGTTCGCTGCTGCAGAACTGCGATGGGGACCTGGCGTGCTTCTACGCGCAGTCGCAGCAGATCTCGAGGCTCGATCCGGCAGCACGGGACGAACGGCTTTCGGCCTTAGCGGGCCGCTAGTTGCTCAGCGTCGCGCGCCGCTTTTACTTGCAGCAGTTCATCAGACAGTCGACGCAGTTTGCCGGTCATGCGCCAGTGAAAAATGGCCTGCGCCGACAGTACGCGCTTTACGTACTTGCGCGTTTCGTTAAAGGGAATGTTCTCTATCCAGACTCGTGCGTCGATACTGCCGGAGTGGGGCAACCAGCGATCGACGCGATGTGGGCCGGCGTTGTAGGCCGCCGTCGCAAGAACCGCATTGCCGTCAAATCGTTGTGCCATGCTGCCCAGGTAGCTGGTACCGAGCCGAATATTGCTTTCTGGCTGGGTCAGCGTCTGCACACCGGCGTAGGGCAGTCGAATTTCTCTGGCGACCTCACGACCCGTCGCCGGCATCAGCTGCATCAGGCCGACTGCACCGGCTCCGGAACGGACATCGCGCATGAACAAACTCTCGCTTCTCGCAATACCGTAGGCCCAGGTCGGAGAGATGCTGGCTGCCGCAGACGATTGTTCGAATAGCGGTTGATAGGGTAATGGATAACGAATTTGAAGATCATCGTACTCGCCCAGGCTTGCAGCGGTCGAAATGGCACGGGAGTGCCAGCCCCAGCGATCGGCGAGGATCGTCGCCTGTGTCTTTTCCTCGCTGGATAGAGAACGAGCAATCGTGTTCCATTCGGAGCGCCCACGACTGTCCTGCCCGACTAAAAAAAGCTCGCGAGCCCTGACGAATTCCGGACGTGATTCGAGTGCTGCGATAGCGACCTCATCAGCGCGCTAGCGCTGCATGATCGAGCGCATATACGTCGCCCAATTCATCGGCGGCGAGAAAGCCGTAATAGCTGCGTTCCTTTGCGAGGGTCGACAGTGAGTCCCGTGCGGCCAGGAGCTGGCCGGATTGCTGCAACGCTATGGCGCGCCAATATTTCCATTCTTCGGACTCACGCTCCGTGATCGGCATTGCCGCAATGTCGGTCAACAGATTATTCCATTCGGCATTACGTAAACTGCTACGTGCCCGCCAGCGCCGAACCTCGCTATCAACGGCCGCACTCGGGAGCGCGAGCAACAGCTTGTAGGCGCCAGGCAGATTATCGCGTGCGGTCCACAGCGCGACATGGCGTGCGACGTGGTGCCGTTGCTCTTCACTAAATCGAACCAACCTGCTGACTCTCTTCCATGCCGCGAGTGCCAATTCGGGATTGCGGTAGGTCAGACGCTCAGCAGCGTATACGAGCTGTTCGCGTGCAGTCTTGCTATTCGCACCCGGCACAAAACTCTGTAGAAAGTCCTCGGGATGCGCCTGTGCTCGCGTCCACTGTGCCGCTTCATCGACATGGCGCTGGTCTATTTTTTTTGCGAGCCAGCGTGCCAGCTGGAATTCTCGAGCACTGATCGCCAGCTCATACCGTTGCCGATACTCGACGGGCCCGAGCAGGTTATTCGCGCTGAGAAAATCAAACACAGGATCGCATTCGCTGACCTGACTTCTGCCGACAAGCCAAAGGGCTTTGGCACGCAATATCACCCGCGTCGGCCGTCCCGCCTCGAGCTCGGCCTGCAACGATAAGCAATCGAGCTTCGCGATCTCCTGACCCTGGTAATATCGTTCGTAGATATTCTGAAAGCCAGCCAGATCGCCGTTGCGGGCAAGATGTAACGCAACGCGATAGCGAAGTTCCCTGGCCGGCCGCAGCGTTCCGTAGTGCTCAATGAATGTATCGATTTCCGTCAGAGACGCCGTGTCGAGCGTTGCGCGCCAGTAGGTGGCTTTCAGGTCGGGCCAAAGAACGTACTGTTCCAGAAGCTTCTTTTCTTCAGGTGCCAGCAAGTCGACGGCGCTCCAGTCACCACGTTCGACCGTTTGAAACACGTCCGTGAACAGTTGTCGTTGTATTTCGATCGCCTGGCTGGCGTGCGAAGGCGCCGCGGCAAGGCCTGTAAAAAGCAGAAACCAGCTCAGTCGGCGTGAAAATTGAGTAAAACGACAGATCATCGATCGATGCATATTTCGTTATAGAGTTGGCTTGAGGTAATGACTCGACCTTACTGATACTGCGGGGATTGCGCAATGACTGGGACCGCATCTCACAGGAAATCAAAAAAGGCCCGTGACACAGGTCACGGGCCCTTCCCGAAGATCGATCTGACGTAACTGCTAGCGTATCTGCAACATCAGCGAACGGTCGCCGCGCTGTACCAGCAGGAACAGGATGCGGTTGTTCTCGGCGATGGCTGCGAGTTCCTGGAGGTTACGGACCCGATTGCGATTGACGGCCGTAATAATGTCTCCGGGGCGCAGTCCTCGTTGCGCTGCAGGGCTGTCGGGCTCGACCTCAGCAACTTCGATGCCACCGTCACTGGTTGTTGAGCTGGCTGCGAATACCGCGCCAGTGAGACCAGGATGAATGTCACCACCGGTAAGCTGACGTCCCGCCGCCTGTCCCAGCAGCGCTTTCGCCGAACGCGTCTTCTTATCGCGCACATATTTCAGAGAGATTTCGTCGCCCGAACGAAGCAGGCCGATCTTGTTGCGCAGCTCAGAGGCGTCATCAACCTTTTCCTCGTTCACCTCGACGATGATGTCGCCAACTTCAAGTCCCGCATCTTCCGCAGCGGACTTCGGAACGATGTTGGTGATAAGCGCACCGCTTTCTACGTTGGTGTCCAGTGCCTTCGCCATCTCCGCATCGATAGTCTGAATTCCGACACCCAGCAGTCCGCGGCGAATCTCGCCGAAATCCAGGATCTGTCGCATGATCGAGCTGGCGATTTCTGTCGGCACGGCAAAGCCGATGCCTACATTGCCGCCGGATCGACTGATGATCGCCGAGTTGATGCCAATCAGTTCACCGCTTCATATTCACGAGTGCGCCGCCCGAGTTTCCTGGATTGATCGAGGCGTCGGTCTGGATGAAGTCTTCATAACCGTCGCGGCTTATGCCGGTTCTGCTAAGCGCGCTGATAATGCCGGAGGTAACGGTGTGTCCGAGCCCGAACGGGTTGCCAATCGCGATGACGAAGTCGCCGACGCGTGCGCCCTCGGAATTGCCGATCGGCATCTCGGTAAGGCCGTCAGCCTCGACCTTAATAACGGCGATATCGGTCGCCGGATCGGAGCCAACTATCTCGGCGTCGAGTACCTTGCCATCAATCAGGGATATCTGGATGGTGTCGGCATCGCCTACAACGTGATGATTTGTAAGAATGTAGCCATTCTCGGCGTCGACAATGACGCCTGACCCCGCGCTGGCAACTTCGCGCGGACCGCTCGGGCCATCAGGGATACCGAAGAAGCGACGAAAGGCATCGTCACCGAACGGATTGCCGCGATTCACGGTTTGGCTGACACGAATATTCACAACAGCCGGTGATGCGGCTTCGACCAACGGCGCCAGGCTGACGACCGGTCGGCCCCCGACATTGTCGGGAAGTGCAGCGTACGCCGTCGCAACAGCCAACGCGGCGAATAGCACGCCGGACCAGATCATTCTTTTTGTTGTCATCTTACTTAGCCTCACTCGATGCTCCAGTAAATATTCAGGTTAGAGGTCCACGGCTGAATCGCCGGTGAACGCAATTCTCCCGGCGAACCCCAACGACGCCCGATTATAGGGCCTATGCGGTCGACATGGACGACCTGGCAAAAGTTCCGGTGCGAGTCGTACCGCAGCCGTCGTTCTAATGCCGGAATGGTTATAGATGCCCGGGCTCGACTGTCCGTCGCGCCCGGGGCTTTGTTTTCCTGGCTATGCTCAGGCTGCTTCTACAGTGATGCGTCGTGCCTGGACTTCCGGAAGCTTCGGAATAGCCACTTCCAGGATACCGTTGCTGTATCTCGCGGTGATTCCTTCTGCGTCCGTGCTTTCAGGCAGCGTGAAGTGACGGAAAAATCGCCCTGCAGCACGTTCAATCCGCTGGGCGCTGGCATTCTCGGCGCGCGGCTCGGCGCGGCGCTCACCGGCTAGATTCAGGACGCCGTTGTCCATCGATACATTGATATCCTCGGGCTCTACGCCGGGCACATCCGCGCGAACGACATAACGGTCTTTTTCCTCGAAAATGTCGACCGCCGGGATCCAGTCCGCGACTGAATCATGGTCATTTCCTGCGGCACGGCGAGGATCGGCCAGTCGATCGAGGTCGCGCCGCAGCAGATCGACAAAGGTCCAGGGTTCAAAACGAGCAATGTTCATAATTTTCTCCCAAAAAAAGCGGGTTTATCTCAGGTTGCCAAAGCCCGGTGGCGGGCGGACAAATTAACCTTGACCGCTTTAGTAAGGCCAAGGGCGCGCTTTTCAAGTGTCGGTTCAGGTTAAAAATGACCAGAAAAGAGGGCTGTTTGGGGCATTTTTGCTGCAGTATCCTAGCCACTACATCTAGTGGAAACCGGATTTAACAAAACTGTCGTTTTTTTTCGCTTGTTTTTAAAGCACTTACTCTCAACAATTCTGTAAGTCTATGATTATTAATGGTAAAGTGGCTTACAAGAATTTGGGTTAAACCCTTGACAGTAGGCCGTTACGGGCATAATCTAGTCAGCACTCGGACACAACATCTTGTGTCTAATCAACGAGAGAAAAGAGGCCGGCAACGGCTCTCGTCACGCGTTTTCTGGGCGCCGGCGAGCGGGGCTCTTTTCGCTCTGAAAAGCTAGTCAAATCAAAATGTTTGGGGTCTCCTTAAGGGAGTTCAGGGGAGTAGAAAGACCAATGAAGTCTGCGGTAAATTTGGAAACGCAGTCGGTTACCGACATCGAATTTCAACCAGCGTCGCTGGATATATGGGAAGCAAAATATCGACTTTCGGCGAAAGATGGTTCGATTATCGATGCGTCCATTGACGACACCTATCAACGCGTCGCACGCGCACTCGCTAACGTAGAGACTGAGTCAAAGCGCGAGCACTACTTTAAGGAATTTGCCTGGGCTTTGCGCAGTGGTGCAATTCCGGCGGGCCGCATTGTCTCCAATGCCGGCGCCCAGGAGCACAAGCCAGCGACGTCTACGATCAATTGTACGGTGTCGGGTACCGTCGGTGACTCGATGGACAATATTCTGAACAAGGTCCATGAGGCTGGCCTGACGCTGAAGGCGGGCTGCGGCATCGGCTATGAGTTTTCGACGTTACGGCCTAAGGGTGCCTATGTGACCGGCGCCGGCGCCTACACTTCCGGACCCATGTCGTTCATGGATATCTACGACAAGATGTGTTTCACCGTGTCCTCGGCCGGTGGGCGCCGCGGAGCGCAAATGGGCACCTTCGACGTCGGTCATCCCGATGTCATGGAGTTCATACGAGCAAAGCGCGAAGACGGCCGCTTGCGCCAGTTCAATCTGTCGTTGCTTGTCACCGACGAATTCATGCAGGCGGTGATCAACGAGGATGACTGGAAACTGGCATTCCCCGTGACACCGAAAGAGGTTGAGGAAGACGGCCTGGACCTGTCGGACAAAAGTCAGTTTGTATGGCGTGACTGGCCTGACGCCGGCAACTACGTTACGAATGCAGAAGGGTTGGTTGCCAGCAAGATATACAAGACCATGCCAGCTCGCCGGGTCTGGGAGCTCATCATGGCGTCGACCTATGACTTCGCCGAGCCCGGCTTCGTGTTGATCGACAAGGTCAACGAAATGAACAACAACTGGTTCTGCGAGAACATCCGCGCCACAAATCCTTGTGGAGAGCAGCCGCTGCCCCCGTATGGCTCGTGCCTGCTTGGGTCGGTGAATCTGACGCGCTTCGTATTGAAGCCGTTCTCAGACGATGCTCGTTTTGACTGGGACAATTTCCGTAAGGTCGTCAAGACCTTCACGCGCATGCTCGACAACGTCGTCGAGATTAATGGCCTGCCGCTACCGCAGCAGCGCAACGAGATTCAGAGAAAACGCCGTCATGGAATGGGCTTCCTCGGACTGGGCTCGACGATTACGATGATGCGCATGAAATACGGTGATCCCGCGGCTGTCGAGTTTACGGAAGAAGTGGCTCGTCAACTGGCGCTGGCCGGTTGGGAAGAGGCGCTCGAACTGGCCGAGGAGAAGGGCCCGGCGCCGATCATGAATGAGACCTTTGAGGTGACCGACGAGATGCTTCGCCGCCGCCCGGAGATGCGCAAAGACGGCTACCAGGCTGGCGACAAAGTGCCCGGTAGAATTCTGCACGCGCGCTACAGCCGGTACATGCAGCGCATCGCCGCTGAGGCGCCGGAGCTGGTCGAGAAGCTGGCTGAAACCGGTGCCCGCTTCACGCACCATAGTTCCATCGCGCCGACCGGGACGATTTCACTGTCGCTCGCCAATAATGCCAGCAACGGTATCGAGCCGAGTTTTGCGCATCACTACTTCCGCAATGTTATTCGGCAGGGCAAGAAGACCAAGGAGAAGGTAGACGTATTTTCCTTTGAGTTGCTTGCTTATCGTGGCGTGGTCGATGCCGATGCCATGCCGGCTACCGGCGACGAGTCAACGTCGAATACGGTGCCTGAGTACTTCATCACTGCTGACGAGGTATCTCCCAAGCAGCATGTGGACATTCAGGCGGCGGCACAGAAATGGGTTGATTCGTCGATTTCCAAGACAGCTAACGTGCCTACCGATTATCCCTACGAGGAATTCAAGGACATCTACCTGTATGCGTACAAGCAGGGATTGAAGGGTTGCACGACATTCCGTTTTAATCCGGAAGCGTTTCAAGGCGTCCTGGTGAAAGAGAAAGATCTGAAGAATACAAATTACACCTTCACGCTGGACGATGGTTCGACGGTTGATCTCAAGGGCGATGAAGAGATTGAGTACGACGGTGAAACTCATACCGCGGCGAATCTTTTCGACGCGCTGAAAGAAGGCTATTACGGAAAGTTCTAGATGATAAAGATAGATAAGAAGATTGTAGGGTACGCGGTTAACCAGCCGGCTGCCGAAGAGCAGGCGTCGAAGCCAGAGTTCAAACGTGAAGGTGGCGGCGGCAATAAGGCCGAAGTTATCCGCATGCACGAGAAGCTGGAGCGCCCGGAGGTTCTGGTCGGTTCGACCTATAAGGTCAAGACGCCGGTTTCTGATCACGCCATGTACGTCACGGTAAACGACATTATTCTCAATGAAGGTACGGAGCACGAGAAGCGCCGACCCTTCGAAATTTTCATCAACTCGAAGAACCTGGACCATTACCAGTGGATCGTGGCTCTGACACGGATTATTTCCGCGGTTTTCCGCAAAGGCGGAGATGTGACGTTCCTGGTCGAGGAGCTGAAAGCGGTCTTCGATCCGCGTGGTGGCTACTGGCAGACCGGTGGTCGCTTTATGCCGTCGATCATCGCCGAGTTGGGCCATATCGTTGAGAAACATCTCATCATGATTGGCCTGATGGCGGCGCCGGAGCTGGACGAGGGACAGAAAAAACTCATCGCCGAAAAGCGCGCCGAGTTTGAGGAGTCAAAGAAGCAACAGGATGCGTTCTCGGCCAACAACTATCCGGACGGGGCGCAGCTTTGTACCAAGTGCAATACGGTCGCGCTCATCATGATGGACGGGTGTATGACCTGTCTCTCCTGCGGCGACTCCAAGTGCGGCTGAGCGCGTCCCAGCCGGCGCGCTGCTTCGTCAAGTAAACCGGGAAACCTGCTCACGTACTCGATGTACGCTGCGCGATTTCCCGCTTTCCTTTCCTCGCATCGCATCCACCTGGAACACGCTCAGGCTCGGCGAGGCGTCCCAGCCGGCGCGCTGCTTCGTCAAGTAAACCGGGAAACCTGCTCACGTACTCGATGTACGCTGCGCGATTTCCCGCTTTCCTTTCCTCGCATCGCATCCACCTGGAACACGCTCAGGCTCGGCGAGGCGTCCCAGCCGGCGCGCTGCTTCGTCAAGTAAACCGGGAAACCTGCTCACGTACTCGATGTACGCTGCGCGATTTCCCGCTTTCCTTTCCTCGCATCGCATCCACCTGGAACACGCTCAGGCTCGGCGAGGCGTCCCAGCCGGCGCGCTGCTTCGTCAAGTAAACCGGGAAACCTGCTCACGTACTCGATGTACGCTGCGCGATTTCCCGCTTTCCTTTCCTCGCATCGCATCCACCTGGAATATGCTCAGGACTCCGGGTGGGCAGTCATGGTAAATTTCGCAGCGTGACTATTCGCATTCCTGATTTTTCCAAGACTCATGTCGTCGTAGCGGGCGACGTGATGCTCGATCGTTACCTGTTCGGCTCTACCGGCCGGATTTCGCCGGAGGCACCAGTGCCTGTCGTGCATGTGAATCAGACAGACGATCGTCCGGGCGGCGCGGCCAACGTCGCGGTGAACCTCGCGAGCCTTGGCGCCACGACCCGCCTCCTCGGGCTGGTGGGCGAGGATGCGGCTGCAGCGACACTCGAATCTATTCTGACGCAGCGCGGTATTGTGTGCGATTTCGCGCGTGCCAAGGATCGCCCGACGATTACGAAAACGCGGGTGCAGAGTCGTGGCCAGCAGCTAATTCGCCTTGACGAGGAGAACGTCGCCCTCATGGCCAGTGACGCCATGGTTGCTGCATTAAAGAACTCGCTCGCCGGTGCTGGCGCTGTCGTTCTGTCCGACTATGGTAAGGGCGCACTGAGCGACGTCGCCGACCTGATCAGTATTTGTCGAAATGCCGGCGTGCCGGTACTGGTCGACCCCAAGGGGCGCGATTTTTCGAAGTATCGTGGCGCCTCTGTGATCACACCGAACCAGACCGAGTTTGAGGCGGTCGCCGGTGTCTGTGAAACGGACGACGAACTCGTTGACCGGGCGCGCAGGATGATTGATGAACTCGAGTTGTCGGCGCTACTGATTACGCGGAGTGAAAAAGGCATGTTGCTTCTGGAGAACGGCGGCGAGCCGCTGTTTCTTTCCACTCAGGCGCGCGAGGTCTACGACGTTACGGGTGCCGGAGACACCGTTATCGCGACACTCGCCGGTGCACTCGCCAGCGGTCAGGAGCTGGCATCAGCAGCTGCACTGGCTAATCTGGCTGCTGGTCTGGTGGTACGGAAAATCGGTGTTGCGAGCGTTACTCCGGGCGAGCTTCGCGTATCACTGCATCAACGTGGACAGGGTGGGCGAGGACTTGTCGATGCGAATGAATTGCATGCCATGGTTGTGGAGTCGCGAGCGCGGCACGAACGCATAATAATGACCAACGGCTGCTTCGACGTTTTGCACGCAGGCCATGTCTCCTATCTTGAGGAGGCTAAAAGTCTCGGTGATCGATTGATCGTTGCCGTCAACGATGATGATTCGGTGCGGCGGCTCAAAGGCGAGTCGCGCCCGATCAATGCGCTGGACGATCGTTTGCTCGTGCTTGCCGGTCTGGCCGCAGTGGATTGGGTCGTGCCGTTTTCGGAAGATACGCCGGCCCGTCTTATCGAGAAGATGCTACCTGACGTCCTGGTGAAGGGCGGTGACTACAGCCCGGACGAAATCGTTGGCGCAAAAGAGGTTCTGAAGAATGGGGGCGAGGTACGCGTCCTGCCGTTTCGGGATGGCCACTCGTCCAGTCGCATCATCGACAGGCTACGAGACAAGAGCTGAATAGCAGAAGCTTCTGTGCGCTTTCTCTACAACTTATTGACCTACCTCCTGTTCGTGCCATTCGCCTGCTACTGGCTGGTCCGCGGTCTCGGCAATCGTACCTATTTTGATCGACTCGGCCAGCGCTTTCGGTTTCGGATTTCCAAAACTGGATAACTGCATATGGATACATGCCGTGTCTGTTGGCGAAGTGCAGGCGTCATTACCGCTAATTCGCGTATTGCGGGATCGATTCCCACAGCGAACGCTACTGGTCACGACCGTTACTCCCACGGGAGCGGCGCGCGTCAAAGCGGTTTTCGGGGATTCCGTCAGACATTGTTATATCCCCTTCGAGTTTCCGAACGCGGTGAACAATTTCTTCAATTCCGTCCATCCTGATGCAGCTTTGATCATGGAAACGGAGATCTGGCCAAATTTGTACCGCGGCTGTGGTGTCCGCAATGTCCCGCTTATCCTTGTCAGTGCGCGTATTTCACCGCGATCGATTTCAGGTTACCGTCGATTGCTGCCACTGATTCGAGAGACGCTTTCGCATGGAATCATTATTGCTGCACAAAGCCAGGCCGACGCTGATCGATTTCGGTCCCTGGGCGCAAACGCCGCGCGTACCTGGGTCACGGGTAATATCAAGTTCGACGTCGAGTTGCCGGCTGATATTTCCCAGATGGGACAGGCCTTTCGCAAAGATAGCATCGGCGATCGGCCCGTTTGGATTGCGGCGAGCACTCACGACGGCGAAGAGCGCCAGGTGCTGGCTGCGCACCGCGCTTTGCTGGATAACTTTCCGGACTTGCTGTTGATCCTCGTTCCTCGGCATCCAGAACGTTTCAGCGAGGTGCGAGACCGCGTGCAAAGATCCGGATTCGAGTTGATTTCGAGAACCGAGAATCGCGCGTGCGAGGCATCAACCACCGTCTTTCTCGGCGACACTATGGGCGAGGTGCCGTTATTCTATGCGGCTAGCGACATCGCGTTTGTCGGCGGTAGCCTGGTGCCGGTCGGAGGCCACAATCTTCTGGAGCCCGCGGCGCAGGCGTTGCCGATAATAACCGGACCGCACTTGTTTAATGCCCAGGACATCGCCGATATGTTTGTCGAGATGAATGCATGCCGCATCGTCAACGACACCGATGAACTCGTTGCTGCGATCGCCGATTTTCTGACGAATCCGGACAAGGCGTCCGAAATGGGCAAGAACAGCCGCGAGCTGCTGGAGCGAAACAAGGGTGCTCTGGCTCGCCTGTTGGTGCTTGTCGAGCCCCTGCTCGGTGAGCGGTCGCTGCCTGGTGACTAGTTACCCGCGGCCTCGGTAGCCTCTTCCTCGGCAATCGCCTGCTCGGGCGGCTTACGCTCCTTCAACCAACGATCAATGCGCTCGAGATCCTGCACTTCGAGCGTTCCAGCCGCCTGTTTTAGCCGCAGAGCATTAAGAACATAGTCATAACGACTCTGGTAGTAGTTCGTGATAGCGGCATACAGTGAGAACTGAGAATCGAGGACGTCAACGATCGTTCTGGTGCCAACCTCGAATCCAGCCTCAGTCGCCTCCAAGGCGGTGCGACTCGATGAGACGGCTTGTTGTAGCGCTTTGACACGGCTCCTCTCGGAAATTACGCCGAGATAGGCGTCGCGCGCCTGCCGCTCGGTCTCACGAGTAACGCGTTGCAGCTGCTCGCGGGCGGCGCGATGCAGGTAGACCGCTTCGCGAACGCGCGACGAAGTGGCGCCGCCGGCAAACAGCGGCAAACTGAACTGGATGGCGATGCTGTCCGAGCTGCCGTCGCTATCGGCCGGGATAAACGGAGAGTTGTTAAAGCTGCGATCCGCCTCTGTATCGGATTCGCCGCTATTGGCCACGAGCTCGATCGTCGGGTAGTGCCCGTTTCGACGAAACGAAATCTCGTCCCGGGCCAACCGCTCGTCGAGGCGGCTGGCAACCAGGTTCAGGTTTTGGTTCATGGAAAGGTTAACCCAGCTCGTCTCGTCATTGGGGTCAGGTGTGATCAAAGGGAAGTCGTCACCTGGCGCAGACAAGGCGGGCACGTACTCGCCGGTAATTTCACGCAGGAACTCCCGGCCCGTCGCGAGCGAACGTTTTGCCGAGATCTCGTCGGCGACCGAATTGTCGTATGCCGCCTGTGACTCCTGCACCGCGGTGATGGCAATCAGGCCTACCTCGAATCGCTGTTTCGCTTGTTCCAGTTGTCGTGCGATCGCGGTTCTGTTGGCGTGGATAGACGTCAATCGGTCTTCGGCCGCCAGCACGTCGAAGTAACGCTGTGCAACGCGAACGATGAGATCCTGCTGCGCGGCTTCGCGAACAGCCTCGGCCCTGGCAACGAGCTTATCGGCACGCCGCAGCCCGACAATCTGGTCCCAGCGAAACAGCGACTGCCGCAGGGTAAACTGCCAGCGCCTGACCTCCGACTCCGACGAGGAAGTCAGCGAGCCGATTGAGCCATCGGAATCGATCTCGACGCTGGTGCCATCAAATTCGGAGCGGGTCCAGTCTCCGCCAAGTGACACCTGTGGTAAGTAGGCGCCGCGAGCCTGCGGCTTGGCCTCCAGTGCCGCGAGACGCCGGGCCTCGGCTTCGTGAATTTGCGGATCGCTTTGCAAGGCCTGCTGATAGATTTCCAATAAGGAGGCAGCCTGTGCCGCTCCCGGCAGTGCAAACGCCGCCACCAATACGAGTAAAGCCCTGATATTCATAAGTTTTTTCATATTTTTTGGTTCCAGGAGTAGGCTGCTGGGCCCAGCTGGGTGTTATAGTCTACTACATCACTAAATCAGTTGGAATAACCGCGCTTTGTTATTAGATGCAGCGGGCGATCAACTAGTTTCGTATTTATTAACGGTAATTCGTCGTGGCTAGAATGAAAACTGTGGCGGCAACGCGCCATCAACTAATGGCGCAAGCGTTGTCTCGAACAAGGACGTGGTTTGCCAGTCATGCTGCTCCGTTCGCTCGACCAGTTTCGCATGCATAGCCGGGGCATCACCGACGACGACAAAAAGTTTTCCATTTGGCGCCAGCGCGTCGACGAAACGCGGATCAAACGACTGCAGCGAACCGGTTACCGCTATGGCGTCGAAGCGGCCTTCGGGCAGAGATTCGATGGCGTTCATCTGCAGCAGTTCGACGTTGGAGATATCGCATTCAGCGAGACGCGCCGTCGCTGACTGCAAGAATTCGTCATAGATGTCGATGCTGGTCACGTGTCTCGCAAGCCGCGCCAGGCAGGCCGTAAGAAAACCGCTGCCTGTACCGATCTCCAGCACGCGCTCGCCGCCCGACAGTCCAAGGGCCTGCAGGACCCGGCCCTCGATCGTCGGTGTCATCATGTGTTGACCGTTGCCAATGGGAATCTCGACGTCGGCAAATGCCATCGCGGCATAATCAGCCGGTACGAACGTCTCCCGCGGTACTTCCTGTAATACTGAAAGCACGTCCTCGTCATAGACGTTCCAGCCGCGAACCTGCTGACCGACCATTTGTCGACGTGCATAATCGATATTCATGGTTATCCTACTCGTAACATATTGAATTTATTTAGCAAATCTCTGTGTCGTGCGCGTTGACGTCGTCTTTTGTTCTGTTGGCGCGGTCTGCACGTCCCGAATTATGGTGAATAGCAGCAGCGACGTCATGCTGCTGGGATATGCTTACAGATGGTTGGTTTTTTTGAAATTTTTGTGTGCCTTATCTTCGGAAACGGGATGCCAATCGAGTCCTAATAATAACAAATGACCTCATCTAACTTCGCTGTATCGTAACCCGGGCGCTCAATGTCACCTACCATTATTATTCTTCTGCTTTCGGCGCTTGCCGTGCTGGCCATAGTCGCGAGCGTAGCGGTCTGGTTCGCCTGGCAACGC
This sequence comes from uncultured Gammaproteobacteria bacterium, assembly GCA_963760395.1. GTDB lineage: Bacteria > Pseudomonadota > Gammaproteobacteria > Steroidobacterales > Woeseiaceae > UBA1847. The sequence goes on along the minus strand of CAVXCX010000006.1, from coordinate 155,727 downwards.
CTGGCGCGTCGCGTCAAGCGACTCAATGAGGAAATGCTGGATGCGTCACGTGACGCCTCAGTTGGCCGCCGCATGACGATTCCGGACGATCCGGACACCGGCCAACTCGCGCAAACGGTCAATCGACTGTTTGACGCGCTGGGGGAACGCGACGAGAAGTTGCAGGGCCGTGACCGCCTCTTCAGGGATTTCGCGCGCACACTCCCTGAAATCGTAATCATTCACGACGAGCGGATTCTCCTGGCAAACGAATCTGCAGGAAGTCTGGTTGGTCTCGAATCGGCGCAACTGGTCGGCCGCGAAATCGCCGACCTTGTTAAGCCGGCGTACCGCGCGTTGTTTCGCAAGACCGTGGCGAAGCGACTGGCTGGCGAAAACGCGCCGCAGCGGATTGAAATGCAATTAATCAATGGCAACCAGACAGGACTCTGGGTCGAAGCGCAGAGCTCGAATATCGAATTTCGAGGACGGCAGGCCATACTGACCGTGGCGCGTGACGTCAGTCATCGCAAGAGTCTCGAGGTGTCCTTGTCACGCAGCAAGCGACAGGCACAGTACACGCTGGAGTCGATTTCGGAGGGCGTGATTACGACGGATAACGACGGTCGTATTGATTACATGAATCTGGCCGCCGAGGCGCTAATTGGTACCAATCGCGACGACGCGGCCGGTCACCGGGTTGGCGAGCTGTTTACCCTGGTTGACGACGCTGATCGCCGACCGCTGGGGGATCCGGTAGAGCGCTGTCTGGCAATGCGGCGACGCGTCAATATGGGACGACGCGCTGTGCTGGTCAGCGCGGATAGCGAACAAGAGCATTCGGTGGAGATAACGGCTTCGCCGGTCAGGGGGCCGAGCAACAGCATCTCGGGAACCGTCGTTGTTTTTCATGACGTCAGCGAGCTGCGTGGTCTGACCCAAAAAATGTCTTACCAGGCGACCCACGATCCGCTGACAGGCCTGATTAATCGACGAGAATTTGAGCGTCGGCTTGATGAAGCGATGGACTCGGCACATGCGGACGAAGCGGTGCACATTGTTTTCTACATGGACCTCGATCGATTCAAGGCGGTGAATGATACCTGCGGTCACCTCGCCGGCGACAACATGTTGCGTGAGGTTGCCACGCTCATTAAAGAGCAGGTGCGAGACTCTGATTTTGTAGGCCGCCTGGGTGGCGACGAATTCGGTGCCCTGCTGATTGGTTGCCCGATCGAAAAGGCCCGTCAGATCGCGACGGATATCTGCAACGCGGTCGCTGATTACCGATTCGTCTGGAAAGACAAAATCTTCAACATCGGTATTTCAGTCGGACTGATCGAAGTCAGTCATGCGAGCGGAACGCTGCAGGACGTGATGAGCGCCGCGGATTCGGCCTGCTACATGGCGAAACAGCAGGGCAGGGGACAGGTACATATCTATTCCGCGCGTGATGAGGCGGTCGCGCGTGAACGTGGCGATATCCAGTGGCTGCGACAGTTGCAGACTGCCTTGCATGAAGACAGTTTTGAACTGGCAATTCAGCCAATCATCGCTATGAGCGGTCGTACGGAGTCGGGTCCGTCGGTAGAGGTGCTTATCCGGCTCAACGATGGCCAGAGTCGAGCAACGAATTCCGCAGAATTCCTGCGGCCTGCAGAGCGCTATCAGATGATGCCGCAAATCGATCGCTGGGTTATCAACGCGGCGCTGGCCGCCATATCGAGTGGTGAAATCAAACTGACGACTCACCGCAGCTGTGCGATCAACCTGTCCAGCCAGACCCTCGGAGATGAGTCTTTCCTGGGCTTTGTTGTCGACGCGCTGGACCGTTCGGGCGTGGCGCCATCATCGGTCTGCTTCGAAGTGACAGAGGCGGCTATTCTCTCGAATGTTCAGCACGCACAGCGGTTCATCGAAGTGCTGCACGGCATCGGCTGTGAGTTTTCCCTTGACGATTTCGGTAGCGGGCTCGGCTCATTCTCGAGCCTGAAGCATTTGCCGATCGATTACCTGAAGATCGATGGCACTTATACCCGCAACCTGCGTTCCGATCTGGTCAACCAGGAAATGGTTATGGCGATGATCAAGCTCGCGCGTACCATGCAGTTTCGCATTGTCGCCGAGCAGGTTGAACATCAGGAAGACTTTGACTGGCTGCGCGATGCTGGCGTCGACTTCGTGCAGGGATATTTCGTCGAGGCGCCAGCCTTGCTGGGAACGGCGACTACCGGCACCTACCGGGTGCTGAACCCGTAACTCGCTGCCGGCTTGAGCCGTGAATAGGGTTGTTGGCGGACGCAGGGGTAGTTTCAGTCGCTTGAAGGTGCTGCCGTCACTCGGGGCTCGGCTCTGGGAAATCCACACCGGATTCGCTCGCTATCGAAGTCCATCGCCAAGGTCAGAAACGATTAGGTAAGGGATGTTGCGATAAAAAAAGCCGCCGGACTTGCGCCCGGCGGCTTTCCTGATTACGCGTTGCAAGGTTTCGCTTACAGCAGCGGAACCATAAGAAGTGCAACGATGTTGATGATCTTGATCAACGGGTTGATCGCCGGACCGGCTGTATCCTTGTACGGATCGCCTACCGTGTCGCCGGTGATGGCGGCTTTATGAGCGTCAGAGCCTTTGCCGCCGAAGTTACCGTCTTCAATGTACTTCTTGGCGTTATCCCAAGCGCCGCCGCCCGCTGTCATCGAGATGGCGACAAACAGGCCGGTGACGATGGTGCCGAGGAGCAGGCCGCCGAGCGCTTTCGGTCCAAGCACGAGACCGACGATGAGCGGTACCGCGATGGGTAAAAGGCTGGGCACGATCATTTCCTTGATGGCCGCTTTGGTCAGGAGATCGACGGCCCGGCTGTAATCGGGCTTGCCGGTACCTTCCATGATGCCTTCGATCTCGCGGAACTGGCGACGAACTTCTTCGACCACCGCACCAGCGGCACGTCCGACGGCCTCCATCGCCATAGAGCCGAACAGGAACGGCACGAGACCACCGATGAACAGGCCAATGATTACGAGATGGTCGTTCAGCAGGAAAACGGCATCGATGCCCGCCTTGTCCAGTGCATTGGTGTAGTCGGCGAACAGTACGAGAGCCGCAAGACCGGCGGAACCGATCGCGTAGCCCTTTGTGACCGCCTTGGTTGTGTTACCGACGGCGTCAAGCTGGTCCGTAATCTTGCGAACTTCCGGCGGCAGCTCCGCCATCTCGGCGATGCCACCCGCGTTATCCGTGATCGGGCCGAAAGCATCGAGCGCGACGACCACACCGGTCATCGACAGCATGGACGTGGCGGCAATTGCGATGTTGTAAAGGCCTGCGAGATTGTCGCCGTCCGGTGCGAGAGCGAAAGCGCCCCAGATGCTCGCACACACCGCGAGAACCGGCAGTGCCGTGGCTTTCATCGAAATGCCAAGGCCAGCAATGATATTCGTGGCGTCACCTGTCAAAGAGGCTTCGGCAATGGTCTTGACGGGTTTGAAGTCTGTACCTGTGTAGTACTCGGTAATGACGACCATTGCAGCGGTGAGCGCAAGGCCGATCAGTGACGAATAGAAGATGCCCATCGAGGCACCGCTACCGGCCATCATCATGTCGGTGACGAAGTAGAAGGCGACGGCTGCCAGGCCGCCGGCGACGATCATACCCCTGTACAAGGCGCCCATGACTTTGCCGCCCTGAGACGTCTTGACAAAGAACGTACCAATGATCGATGCAACGATCGAAACGGCACCGAGAACGAGTGGGTAGACAACCGCTTCGGCACCGTAGTTGACCGCGACCAGTCCGCCGAGAAGCATCGTCGCAATAATGGTTACCGCATAGGTCTCGAACAGGTCAGCCGCCATACCAGCACAGTCACCGACGTTGTCACCGACGTTGTCGGCGATGACACCTGGATTGCGAGGATCGTCTTCCGGAATACCTGCTTCAACCTTGCCGACCAGGTCAGCGCCGACATCGGCACCCTTGGTGAAGATACCGCCGCCAAGTCGAGCGAAGATCGAGATCAGCGAACCGCCGAAAGCCAGACCGATGAGCGCATGAACTGCTTCATCGGAGCTGAAACCGTTGCTGGTCAGGATCATGAAGTAACCGGCGACGCCAAGTAGACCAAGCCCGACCACGAGCATGCCTGTAATCGCACCACCCTTGAACGCGACATCCAGTGCCGGGTTAACACCCTTGGTGGCTGCCTCAGCCGTGCGTACGTTGGCGCGAACCGATACGTACATGCCGATGTATCCCGCAAGCGCCGAGAAAATAGCGCCGATTGCGAAGCCGATGGCGGTCGCCCATTCGAGGGCGAAGCCCAAAATAACGAACAACACAACGCCGACCACGCCGATCGTCGCGTATTGACGATCCATGTAGGCCTTGGCCCCTTCCTGGATTGCCGCGGCGATTTCCTGCATGCGAGAATTGCCAGCAGGTTGCTTAAGAATCCACTGTGTCGAAATGATCCCGAACAGTATGGCGAGCGCGCCCGCACCGATCGAGAGCCAAAGGGCCATCTCGTTAGACATCAGACTATCTCCTGATTTTGTAGCGAATAGATCAAACGAATCCGCCATCGCCAGACGTATGTGCCGGCGTCAGGGCTTCGTTTGGTAAAAATCCCATTTTTTATTATCTAGGGCGCCGCGGGTGCTCCCTGACTCTTGAACCTGTGGCCCGCTAGAGTCCGCCCGCGACAGGCGCCGCATCATACCACAAATTTAATGCCTGTCTTGGGCTTCACGGGGCGATTCTTGAGTTTCGCGGTCTTCGGTAAGCCATTGATATATGGAGGATAATTCTCTCCTTTTATCAGTGGCTCGAGATAGCGCCGGGCCGCTTCGGTGATGCCGAAGCCATCTTTCGTAATGTAGCGGCGCGGCAACATCTTCTCCTTGTTGGCGATGCGGCCCAGCGGGGCTGACTCGATCTTCCAGCGATACGGCTTATCCGCGAGCCGCTTGATTACCGGCATCACCGCCGTCTTGCCTTGCAGCGCGAACTGTACCGCCGCCTTGCCTACCGCGTAGGCTTGCTTGACGTCGACATCGGACGCGATGTGGCGTGCCGATCGCTGCAGATAGTCGGCGATCGCGTAATGGTATTTGTAGCCCAGGTTTTCACGAACCATATTCGCGACGACCGGCGCTACACCGCCGAGCTGCGCATGGCCAAAGGCATCTCGGGTGCCGGCCTCTGCCAGGAAGGTACCGTTCGCAAAGGCGGCGCCTTCGCTGACAACGATGACGCAGTAGTCGTATTTGGTAACGCATTCGCGAACGCGTTTCAGGAACTCGCGTTTCTTAAAGGGAATCTCGGGGAACAGGATGATGTGCGGGGCATCCCCCGGCTGTTTTCCTGCCAGCCCGCCGGCCGCTGCGATCCAGCCTGCGTGGCGGCCCATGACTTCCAGAATGAATACTTTCGTTGAGGTCTTGGCCATGGAGAGCACGTCCATGGCTGCTTCCTGCGTGGATACGGCAACGTACTTGGCAACCGAACCGAAACCGGGGCAGGTGTCCGTAATGGGAAGATCATTATCGACCGTTTTTGGCACGCCGAGGCAGGTCACAGGAAATCCCATACTCTTGCTGATTTGTGACACTTTATGCGCTGTGTCCATTGAGTCGTTGCCGCCGTTGTAGAAGAAATACCCAATATCGTGCGCTTTGAATACTTCAATCAGGCGTTCATATTCAGCTCGATTCTCGTCGATACCTTTCAGTTTGTAGCGCGCAGAACCAAATGCGCCGCCTGGCGTATACATCAGCGCGGCGATCGTGGCCGCGCTTTCCTTGCTCGTGTCGATCATCTCTTCGGTCAGCGCACCGATGATGCCGTTGCGGCCTGCATAGACGTTGGCGATTTTCTTTGGATACTTGCGCGCAGTCTCGATGACCCCGCAGGCCGTTGCATTGATTACAGCAGTTACACCGCCCGATTGGGCATAGAAGGCGTTCATGGCAGACATGTCGTTCGTTCTCCGGGGCCTTGATTGCGAGGCGAAGAGCATAGCGGAAAGCCTGCCCGGGATCATCGGCAATTACCGAAGCTGGCGAGCTTCACGCATTGACCTGCCGTTACAGAGTCGGTAGCGTACCTCGCCCGGCTTGAGCCCGCGGTCTCGCTCTGAACGCTGGGATAATTCTGACCTGGAGAGACGAAAAGATGCGTATTGTTTTGTTGGGTGCGCCCGGATCGGGCAAGGGCACGCAGGCAAAGAAGCTGATGGCGGACAAGCATATCCCGCAGATCTCCACCGGTGACATGTTGCGTGAGGCGGTCGCATCCGGCACCCGGTTTGGGCTTAAGGCCAAGTCCATCATGGAGGCCGGCGACCTGGTACCTGACGATGTTGTTTTAGGCATTATCAGTGAGAGACTCACCCAAGCCGGACGCCGCCGATGGTTTTATTCTCGACGGATTTCCGCGTACCACGCAGCAGGCGCTCGACCTCGGCGAACTGCTTGATCAACTCGGCACGCCGCTCGACACGGCAGTGCTGATGGATGTGGATTTCGACATTCTCATGAAGCGTCTCACGGGGCGTCGTACCTGCTCGCTGACCGGAAAGCTGCTGAATATCTACTTTTCGTCGCAGGAAGAGCTGGACGAATGTACTGGCGCTGGCGGTGAACTTGAGCAGCGCGAGGACGACAACGAGGAGACCATCGGTAATCGCCTCGACGTGTACCGCAAGAATACGGAGCCGCTGATCGATTACTACGCCAAGCGAAACAAGCTGACGACGATCAATGCAGAAGGCACGATTGACGAGGTTTACGATCGCTTGCTCGCTGCCCTGAGCTAACGAGTGTTGCTGCTGTTACTGGCAGCCGGTCAACCCGTTCACCCAGTTGGTCAACAACGAGACGCCCGCAGCGTCGACCACCGTCGAACCGATCGGCGGCATTCCTATACTCATGGAGTCTCGGCGGTTGACGCGTTCGATGAGAACGGAGAGCGAGGCGTCACCTGGCGCTATGATGCGTGGGTCCACCAGGCCAATATCACCTAATTGAGGATCAACATCACAGGCATTGGTGTTCTGTAGCGCCGTGGAATATCTGAGGTCGATATCCACCGGAGTACCACCGCCGGGTTGGTGGCAGTTCGCGCAGTTGGTGTGCAGATAGGCGCGAGCACGATCGTTGAGATCCGCGTTCGTATCCATAGGGTCAACAAGCGCCGGCAAAGTCGCCGGCGTACCGACCAGGGGTGACGCGAACATCATGATGTGGTCAAGCGTCTCGAGCTGGTTATCCGTTCGCCCGGTGCTTGGGTAGGTGAAGTCTTTGTTCAACTGTGCTGTTTCCGGCCCAAGTGCGAAGCCGGCGGCGCTGCTGTGACACTGGTCGCATTGTGCTTCGCTTGGAAATATCCAGTCCTGGCCGGCGATGCTAACCGTCTTGCCGCCTGTCACCCGAGTCGCTTCGGTTTCTGCGGCATCCCACTCGTAAGTGTAGCCAGCCCAGACGCCATCCGGATGATGCATGAGGTGACGAGTCTCGATCAGGTTGCCATTCAGGCTGAAATTCTTGACGATGACGGTACCAATCGGGAACTGCCAGTCATCCTGGCCATCAACCGAAATCGACGCGCCGTTCGGTATTCCGAGGAAACGCGACTTGTCAGCGCCGTCGGACCAGAAAAGCGCATTGAGGTCATACGGAACCAGGCCGGCATACGGTTGTGTAATATCCGACGGGTCGACGCAGCCACTATTGGATAGCAGATCTGCAACTGCGCTCTGACCACCGCCGCTGCCCGGTACCAGCTTGATCAGGCGTCCGCTGTTGATATCCGTGAAATACAGCTCGCCCGCCTCGTCGACGCCAAAGGAGGTTGGGCCGCGTGACGTATCCTCAACTTCTTCGCTGATATAGCCATTCTGTCCATCTGGCCGTAGCGCCCAGATTCGACCCGAGCCGTAGTCTGCGTAAAAATAATGGCCAACCCGCCCACCGATTGCCGAACCGCGATAAACGAAGCCGCCGGTAATCGAGTTGCCGCTGGAGCGCCCGTACTCGGCGACCGGATCTTCATAGGTGCCGTTGCACCCTGCCGTTTCGAAGTCGTGCGCGCCCTCCCGACAGTCCCAGCCATAGTTCTTGCCGCGTTCGATGATGTCGACTTCTTCCCAACTGCCTTGTCCAACGTCGCCAGCCCAGAGCTGACCGGTTACGCTGTCAAATGACCAACGCCAGGGATTGCGCATGCCCCAGGCATAGATTTCCGGACAGTCATTGCCATTCAGGCCGGGCCCGCACTTCGGATTCATAGAAAACGGGTTGTCTTGTGGGATCAGGTACGAATTGGATGCTTGCCAGGCCGATGAGTCCCGCGGTTCTATTCTCAGGAACGAGCCAAGCAGGTGTCGAGTGTCCTGAGCGCGTTCATTAGGGTCACCACCGCTGCCGCCATCGCCGAAGCCAATGTACAGATACCCGTCTGGGCCAAATGCAATGTCGCCGCCGTTGTGATTGTCGAATTCCTGGTCGACCTCGATGATGACTTGCTCAACGGTTCCGGCGCCTGGCGCTGTGACGTCGTCGAGAATAAAGCGGGAAATCACAGAGCGCATCGATGGGCCGCTATGGTTTCGCGTGTACGAAAGATAAATTTCCGGGGTTGCAGGGAAGTCCGGATGAAAAGCCATGCCAAGTAGTCCGCCTTCGGATGACGTGCGAACGACGCCTGATAAATCGAGATAGGTGGTTACCGACGTCGCGTTGTCAGGATCGAAGACGACCAGCTGACCGGATTTTCGAAGCACGAACCAGCGTGGATCCGGAACAGGTTCCATTAGCATTTTCGTGGGCTGCGAGATGTTGGGTAGATTCGGAAAGGCCTCCTGAGTCGTCACGCTCGTCGTGCGCGGCGGCGCTACGCAGGTCTGATTGTCGGGTCGAGCACTCAGCCCGAAGACGGGCGCCGCATCGTCGTTCTGTATCGTGCCGACGGCATTGCCATCGGCAATGCTGGCACCGCTGGCGCCGGAGAGCGTGACCGCCAGCGTCTCATCGGCCTCGCTGTCTGTGTCACCGATCACGTCGACAGAGATCGTCGCCGAGGTGCTGCCTGCCGCGATCGTCAGTGTTCCGCTGCTCGCCGTGTAGTCGTTGCCGGCAACCGCACTTGTATCCGAGGTCGCATAGGACACACTGACGTTCGATGCGCTGCTTTGTGACAGCGAGACCGTAAAGTCCAGATTAGTCGTGCCACTATCGCCTTCCGAAATGGTTGCATCGCCAATAGAAAGCGTCGGCAGTGGTTGTTGTGTCGACGCAGTGCCGCCGTCACTACCACCGCACGCCGTGAGCGTGAACGCCAGGGCGAAAATCAATGTCGCAGTTCGCATCACAGGTAACTCCGAGAACGCATGCGCAAACTATACGACGGCTGAGGCCGGTTTTGGCAAGCAACTTCACATTAGCTTGAATTTGTCGCTCTATGGCGACGGTTTGCCCGCGCCGATTTGCGCTTTTGCGAAGCGCAGCTACATCAGTTGCAGCAAATCCTCACCGATGACGTCGCGTCGCCAGCCGGAAAAGACACGGGATTCGCGGCTACCCGAAATGATAATGGCCGAGAGCTCGCGTTTGGAGGCAACCGTTTCGGCTGTAATGCCCAGTTCCTCGGCGCATTTCTGCACGTGAGACTGCATCTCTTTGAGCAGCGCTTTCTGCGCTTCGTCAGGCGGGCGTGGCGGATTGTAATTGTTGTCGTCGTGCGTGGATGCCTCGACCTCGCCCAGCAATTCCTGCCCGACTCGATTCAGGAGCTTTGTTGGCATTCCCTCGATCGCGCCGAGTTGCTCCATCGATGCCGGCAGGCGATAGGCGACGTCCAGCAGCACATTGTCACGCAGGATCCATTGTCGCGGCCGATTACGATTGATGGCCTCGCGCTCCCGCCATGCAGCGAGCCTTGCAGCTGCGGCTCGCTTGCGTCCGCGAAAATTCCTGGCACCCTTGAGACGTTCCAGCGCCTGATCAGCGCTCAATTCGTAAAGTCGCGGGTCCAGCAGCAATTGTGAATCTTCGCGCGCCCAGGCGAGTCTGCCCTTTGCATCAAGGCGCTCGCTCAATCGTTCAAAGGCCGGTAGCAAATACTCCACGTCCTCCGCAGCGTATTCCAGGAAGGCATCCCGTAGCGGACGCCGGGTCCAGTCGGCTCGAGTGTGCGATTTGTCCATATCCACGTCGAACAAGTCTTTGGCAAGGCCCGCATAGCCTATCTGTGCCGCGTAACCGAGCAGACCGGCGGCAATCTGCGTGTCAAATATTGACGCGGGCATTGCGCCTGCGGTTTGCGATATCACTTCGATATCCTGCCTCGCCGAGTGCACGACCCATTCGCGTTGCAGCAGCTCTCGCCAGAAAATATCCTTGCTGTCGTCGGTTAATGGATCGACACAGTAGATATCCTCGCCGACCGCGACTTGTACCAGGCATAGCTGTGCGAAATAGGTCTTCTCCCGCATAAACTCGGTGTCGACACCGACGCGATCGTGGCCGGTCAGATTCGAAGAGAACGTGTCGGGTTGCTCGACAAGGCGGTAATGAGGCATGGAATGGCCGAAAGCGGTGTACAGAATCGCAGGTTAACATGCGATCATCGCTCAATTGCCATCAGGATCGAAAACGACAATCGTGTTAGCGCTGATAAAAACCCTGTTCGACATTATTCGCCTGCGTAAAGGACCGGATGCGATTCCGCACTCGACGTTCCTGTTCGTGATTATCAGCGCGATGTGGTTGCTTGTCGGCTTGGTGATGACAGCGACGACCGCGGAACTCGATGAGAAAGACTTCATCATCGGCATTCTGACCGGGATCGCAGGCCTGATGTGTTATTCAGGAATCGTAGTCCTGGCTGGCAAAGGTGCCCGGCTGCTGCAGACCCTGATGGCATTGCTCGGCTGTGGCGCTCTCTTGAGCCTGATGTTCGTCACTGGCAACATCGTTCTTACCCCTTTGCTGAGCGAAAGCCTCAGCAACATCATCGTGACCCTGATTCTGTTGTGGACCGTTCCGGTTGAGGGTCATATCATTTCACGCGCGATTGAACGGCACTGGTACGTCGGCGTTGTGATGGCGATGGCCGTTTTCGTTTTTCAAGTAATGCTTTATTCGATACTCGATCCAAACTCGATCGCGGCGACCTGAGGCAACATGCACATACATATACTCGGAATCTGCGGGACCTTCATGGGAGGCGTAGCCGCGCTCGCGCGGGCCGCCGGGCATGAGGTTTCAGGCTGCGATCGCAACGTCTATCCACCGATGAGCACGCAACTCAAGAATCTCGGTATTGAGATTTATGAGGGGCTTGACGCCGCGCAACTGGATTGCAGACCGGACTGCATCGTTGTCGGCAATGTCATGAGCCGCGGTGTTGAAGTTGTCGAAGCGATGCTGGATCGCGGTCTGCCCTACACATCGGGGCCTCAATGGCTTGCGGAAAATGTCCTCAATGATCGGCATGTTTTTGCGGTCGCCGGGACGCACGGCAAGACCACAACCGCGAGCATGCTTGCCTGGATTCTCGAGGATGCCGGCCACGCACCCGGATTTCTCATCGGCGGTATCCCCGCGAATTTCGGTGAGTCCGCGCGCTATGGAGACTCGAAGTATTTTGTCGTCGAAGCAGACGAGTACGACACGGCTTTCTTTGACAAACGCGCGAAATTTGTCCACTACCGACCGCAAACCCTGATCCTTAACAACCTGGAATTCGATCACGCCGATATATACCGGGACATTGATGCGATTCTTTGGCAATTCCATCAGCTGCTTCGCACGGTGCCTGGCAGTGGCCGGATCATTCAGAGTGAGGCAGACGAAAATCTGCGCAGACTGATCGAAATGGGCTGCTGGACGCCCGTGGAGACTTTCGGGTTGGGCGATAGCTCGGACTGGAAGGCGAGTTTCGCTGACAAAGTCGAGCGGCGCATACGCATGGCGGGCCCCGACGGTAGTGCGGCCGAAACGCGCTGGAAGATCGGCGGTACCTACAATCTCGAGAACGCACTTGCCGCTGTTGCTGCCGCCGCATCCGCCGGCGTGTCTTTACGGCAAGCCGTGGATGCGATGTCGCGATTCGATGGTGTAAAGCGTCGTATGGAACGCACGGCTACCGTCGCCGACATTGCGATTTATGACGATTTTGCGCATCACCCGACGGCGATCAGAAAGACGATTGCGTCGGTCAGACGACGCTATCCCGGTCACCGTGTTGTCGTGGCGATCGAGCCCCGGTCCAACACGATGAAGCTCGGTGTGCATAACGATACGATCGCCGCTTCACTGCAGGAAGCGGATCTTGTCTGGGTGTACCGTCCTAAAGATCTGGGCGAGGAGTTTGAGGCGGCACTGTCAGCGCTTGGCGGCCGGGTGCGGATATTTGGCGACTACGACCAGCTCGTCGCCGACATGTCTACGCGCGTGCTGTCCGGAGATCAGGTCGTTTTCATGAGCAACGGCGGCTTCGGCTCGGCGCGGCAGACACTAACGGCAATGCTGCAGCGCACGCGCAGCGCTTAACGAGTCCGCCTTCGAGCGATTCTGCATGCTGGAGCGACGAGCGGTCGCGGCTGGAAGCTGCTGCTACTATACTTCTCAACATGGACATACCGCTTTTCCCATTGCGAACCGTGCTGTTTCCCGGTGGTCCGTTGCCGCTGCGCATTTTTGAGTCGCGCTATATCGATATGATCAGCCATTGCATGAAGAACGATGCGCCGTTCGGCGTGCTGTTGATCAGGGAAGGGCAGGAGGACGGTTTGGCAACGACACATGATGTTGGCACGTTGGCTACCATCTCCGACTGGTATCAGGGCAGCGACGGTCTGCTTGGCGTTACAGCCGTGGGCGGCCAGCGTTTTCGCCTGATGTCGGTCAGGCAACAGTCTGACGGGCTAAACGTAGGTACAGTCGAGCTGATCCCGCCGGAGCCGGATATGGAGTTGCCGGAAGAATTCGCATCGCTCCGCAAAATACTCGAGAGTGTGCTGGATGACCTGGGGCGGCTCTACGAATCGCTTGAGCGCCGTTTTGACGATGCTGTCTGGGTTACCTATCGCCTTGTCGAAATTCTGCCGATTGACCTGGAAGAGAAGCAAGGTTTTCTGGAAAGCAGCGATACTCTGGCCAGGCTAGGCCACATAGACCAGCTAATGCACTCCGTCAAAAGCTAGCTCAGAGGACGGCGAATACGCGACTCGCTGCGGCTATGGTTGCATCGATATCGTCATTGCTGTGCGCCGCGGACACGAAGCCGGCTTCGAACGCGGATGGCGCCAGGTAGATGCCCTCATCGAGCATGCCGTGGAAGAATGTCCGGAAGCGTTCGATGTCTGCGGCTGCTACCTGGGCGAAACTTCGGACCGGCCCACCGTCGGTAAATACAAAGCCGAACATGCCGCCTGCGTTTTCCGTCGAAATCGCGACGCCGGCCTCTGCTGCCGCCGCTTCGAGACCTTGCGTCAGGCGCAGGGTCGACGCACTTAATGCCTCGTAGAAGCCGGGCGCATCCAGCTGTTCCAGTGTTGCCAGACCCGCGGCCATTGCCACCGGGTTGCCGGAAAGCGTGCCGGCCTGATAAACGGGGCCATCGGGGGCAATGCTGGCCATGATGTCGGCACGGCCGCCGAATGCGGCTGCGGGCATACCGCCGCCGACAATTTTCCCAAGGGTCGTGAGATCTGGCGTAATGCCATAGACAGACTGCGCGCCGCCCTTGGCGACACGAAAGCCCGTCATGACTTCGTCAAAAATAAGCAGCGCACCGGCTGCTGAGCAGGCGTCGCGCAAAGATTCCAGAAAGCCGGGAACCGGCGGCACCATGTTCATATTGCCCGCGATCGGCTCGACAATGATGCAGGCGATCTGTTCGCCGAGTTCGGCAAAGGCGGTTTGCACGGCGTCGATGTCATTGAAAGGCAATGTGATGGTGTGCTCGGCAAGACCGGCAGGTACTCCTGGCGAGCTGGGAACGCCCAGCGTCAACGCGCCTGAGCCGGCCTTGATCAGCAGCGAGTCGGAGTGACCGTGGTAGCAGCCTTCAAACTTGACGATCTTGTCACGACCCGTATGGCCGCGCGCCAGGCGGATTGCGCTCATGGTGGCCTCGGTTCCGGAACTGACCATGCGAACGCGTTCTATGGATGGCATGATCGCGCAGATACGCTCCGCCATACGGGTTTCGAGCACGCAGGGAGCACCGAAGCTCAGGCCTTGTTGGGCGGTTTCGGTGACAGCGGCGATCACGGCAGGATGACTGTGGCCCAGGATCATCGGCCCCCAGCTCCCTATGTAGTCGATATACTTGCTGCCGTCCTCTGCTTCCAGCCAGCAGCCTTTCGCACTCTTGAAAAAGACGGGCTCGCCGCCGACGCCTGCAAAGGCTCTTACCGGCGAGTTAACGCCCCCGGCAATTACGCGCCGTGCGTTGGTATACAAACTCATGAGATATCTCCGTGACTGGCGCGCATGCTACCGAATTGACGCCGGCTCACTCAACTGCTGAATCCTGATGCCTTTCTGCTCGAGAAGGCGCGGTACTCCGATTTCGCCGACCAGGTGCAGCGCGCCTACGATGATGAGGTAATCGTCACTATCGTCGAGTAGTTCGTCGATTTGCGAAACCCATCGACGATTGCGCTGATTCACAAGCGCGTCGGCAAGTTCCGGATGGTCAGCAAAACTGTCGAGCATTCCGGTTTCTAGTGCCTTGGTGTCGCCGTAGCGCCACGCGCGAATCATCTCGTCGATCGAATCGCGCATAGTGGCGCTCTCTTCGAGCGTCTGGATCAACATGTCTCGCTGGGCCGGCAAAGATAAGCCGTCAAGAAAAGCCAGCTGATCCTCTACGGCTTCCAACCCGTCAATTCGTTTGCCGTCCTTGACGGCGCGGGCCAGCATTGTCATTTCGATGCCCAGCATCGGATTGAAACCGATCCGGTACAAAGACATCATTTCGACGGTGATCGCAGCGAGCCACGGTTCGCTCGTAGAGAGCAAATCGATCGGAATGTCACTTGCCGCCGCCGCGGTTTCTGCGCGCTGGTAAAGCTCGTCGCCCATCAGGTCTCGGAGCGTACGGCCGTCGCGCAACACGCCACTCTGGTTGAACAAGCGTTGCGTCGCCATGCTGTCGAGATCGTCCATATCGAGCTCCATGATCAGCACGTCGGCATCGTCGTAAGCGCGGTCGATCGCCGTAGGTAAGGGGTGGTCCTTCTCACGCAACAGGTGAATCGAACCCAGCAGATACACTGAATTGCTGATGCCCTGCGCACGCCACAGCGTTACCGGGTGACCTTCGCCGTCGGCCGCGACCGGCCAGCTCAGCGCGAGCAACAGGATGACAGAAGCGATCCTAGTCATCGTCCAGCCAGATGAGTTCGTCGTCGCTGCTGCCGTCGCTACGCAGGTTAATACGTCGATAGGCAGGCGGACGGTCGTCGACCGCGAATTCGTCACTGCCCGGCAGAAACTGCCGGCAGGTCGACGGGGTCGCCATAATGCGAATGCCTTCGTGCTCTGCGTCGTAGACCTGGTGCACATGACCGAATACTGCCAGGCGAACGCGGTGCAGGGCTGACGCACGCTGCAGGAACTCGTCGCCGTTGCGGAGTCCGACTGTATCGAGCCAGGTGCTGCCCATCGGCACAGGTGGATGATGCAGGCAAACCATGACGTGCTTTGCCGCGCTGTTCTCCACGATGCCGGAGAAACGGTCAAGCTCGTCGCTGGTCAGGTAGCCGCCGGCATCCTCGGTGGCGCAGCTGTCGAGACCCACTACTAACCAATCGCCGATTTCTTCATACGCGCAGTAGGAAAAAGGTGGTACGCAACACACCTGCTGCATGAGTTCGCGTATGTCGTGGTTGCCTGGCACGCAGTGAACCCGCATATTCAGCGGCAGCATGAGCTCGCGGAAACGCTGGTATGCAGCGGCCGAATCATCCTGGATCAGGTCGCCGGTAACAATGATACGGTCGGCCTTCCAGTCGCCAGCCAGGTAGTGGTCCAGAACCCGCTGCAGGGATGCCTGCGTGACCGTGCCACGCAGGCTGCCATCGGAATCAGCGAACAGATGCGGATCGGTTAGATGGAGGATCCGTATCAAGTCGCTGTCAACTGCATCGGGGTTGGTTTGGATACGCCAGGTCCTTAGTAGCGGTAGATCTCCGACTTGTACGGACCTTGCTTGGAGACGCCAATGTACTTGGCCTGCTCATCCGTAAGCTCAGTGAGCTTCGCGCCAACGCGGTCCAGGTGCAGCCGCGCGACTTTTTCGTCGAGATGTTTAGGCAAGACGTACACCGAGTTCTCGTACTTATCGCCATTTTCCCAAAGCTCAATCTGCGCCAGTACCTGGTTCGTGAACGAGTTGGACATGACAAAGCTCGGGTGTCCCGTGCCGCAGCCGAGATTCACGAGTCGGCCTTCCGCAAGCAGGATAATGCGCTTGCCGTCCGGGAAGATGATGTGATCAACCTGGGGCTTGATATTCTCCCACTCGTATTTTTTCAAATGAGCGACATCTATCTCGTTGTCGAAATGACCGATGTTGCAGACGATGGCCTGATTGCGCATGCGGTCCAGGTGAGCGCCTGTCACGACGTTATAGTTGCCTGTCGCCGTAACCACGATGTCGACCTGGTCGCAGACGTCGTCGAAGTTGACGACCCGATAGCCTTCCATCGAAGCCTGCAAGGCGCAGATCGGATCGATCTCGGTAACCCAGACGTTTGCGCCGAGCGCCCGCAGCGACTGTGCGGAGCCTTTGCCCACATCGCCGAAGCCGCAAACGACAGCAACCTTGCCCGCAACCATAACGTCGGTGGCGCGCTTGATGCTGTCGACAAGTGACTCGCGGCAGCCGTAGAGGTTATCGAACTTCGACTTGGTGACGGAATCGTTGACGTTGAATGCCGGGCACTTCAAAGAGCCCTCGGCCATCATCTCGTACAGGCGCTTAACGCCGGTCGTGGTTTCTTCCGACAGGCCCTTGATGTCTTTCATGAGCTCGGGGTATTTGTCGTGCACCAGCCCGGTGAGGTCGCCGCCATCATCGAGAATCATGTTCGGCGTCCAGCCGTCGGGACCGTTGATGGTCTGCTCGACGCACCACCAGTATTCGTCTTCGGTTTCGCCTTTCCACGCAAATACGGGAATCCCGGCCGCTGCAATGGCCGCTGCCGCGTGATCCTGGGTGGAAAAAATATTACATGATGACCAGCGAATGTCGGCGCCGAGCTCGGCGAGCGTCTCGATCAGCACGGCCGTCTGAATTGTCATGTGCAGGCAGCCGGTCAGGCGCACACCCTCAAGCGGTTTCTGACCCTTGTATTCTGTACGAAGCGCCATGAGGCCGGGCATCTCGGTCTCGGCGATTGCGATTTCCTTGCGGCCAAAGTCAGCAAGCGAAATATCGGCGACTTTGTAGTCATTGTTCTTAATGGCAACGGCTTCGCTGCTCATAATGATTCTCCTGGAATTTTTACTGATTCAATAAATGGGGGGGTCAGGCCGCGGCGTCTCGCAACAATTCGGCTTTGTCGGTTTTCTCCCAGCTTAAGGAGATGTCTTCCCGACCGAAATGTCCGTATGCGGCAGTTTGTTTGTAAATAGGCCTGATCAGATCGAGCATAGTCAGAATGCCATACGGTGTGAGATCAAAGTGCTCGCGGATCAGTTCCGTCAGTTTTGTATCAGAATGTTTCCCGGTACCGAACGTACTGACGCTGATCGATGTCGGTTCAGCAACGCCGATGGCATAGGATACCTGAATCTCGCAGCGGTCCGCGAGGCCGGCCGCGACGATATTCTTGGCGACGTAGCGAGCGGCGTAAGCCGCAGAACGGTCGACCTTGGACGGGTCCTTGCCCGAAAAAGCACCGCCGCCGTGACGCGCGGAACCGCCATAGGTATCAACGATGATCTTGCGACCGGTCAGGCCGCAGTCGCCCATCGGTCCACCGATCTCGAAACGACCGGTGGGGTTGATGTGGTACTTGGTGTTTTTATTGAGCAGGTTTGCCGGGATGACCGGTTTAATGATCTCTTCCATGACGCCTTCACGCAGATCTGCCATGGAGACATCCGTGGCGTGCTGAGACGACAGGACAATCGCGTCGATGGAAACGGGTTTGCCGTCTTCGTAAACGAACGTGACCTGACTTTTTGCGTCCGGACGCAGATACGGCAGCGTGCCGTTCTTGCGCACTTCGGCCTGGCGCATGACGAGGCGGTGAGAATAGGTGATTGGCGCGGGCATGAGCACATCGGTTTCGTTGGTCGCGTAGCCGAACATCAGGCCCTGGTCGCCGGCACCCTGCTGTTCGGGCGTCTCACGGTCTACGCCCTGGTTGATGTCACCGGACTGCTTGCCGATGGCATTAAGTACAGCACAGGATGCGCCGTCAAAGCCCTTTTCGGAGCTGTCATAGCCAATTCCCAGCACGGTCTCGCGCACGATATCCTCCATATCGACCCAGGCGGATGTGGTGATTTCACCGGCGACGATCGCGACCCCGGTCTTGACCATGGTTTCGCAGGCGACGCGCGCTTTCGGATCCTGCTCGATGATGGCATCGAGGATCGCGTCCGAGATTTGGTCCGCAATTTTGTCTGGATGACCCTCGGAGACGGATTCCGAGGTAAAAAGAGATGAATTACTCATAGCTTTCGGGGTTCTCAAATTTAAGGGTGGCGCATTGTACCCTTGATGCGGCCCCCTATAACAGGGAAAATGCCCGCCTCGCGGATTGCCAGACCGCATTCACAATAAAGAGGCCGCAAGGCCCACGACAAGTAAAGGTCCCATGCCAAATAAAGCTGAAGTCGCCGGCCAGCCAGTCCGGCGCGATCTCGCGAATGCTATCCGAGCCCTGAGTATGGATGCTGTACAGGCGGCAAACTCAGGCCATCCCGGTGCGCCAATGGGCATGGCGGATATTGCCGAAGTCCTGTGGAACGATTACCTGCGACATAATCCGGAGAACCCGCATTGGGCCAACCGCGATCGCTTCGTGCTGTCCAATGGTCACGCTTCGATGCTGCTATACAGTCTGCTGCATCTCACTGGCTATGACGCGTTCGGCATTGATCAGCTGAAGAATTTTCGTCAGCTCGGTTATCGCACCGCAGGTCATCCGGAATATGAACCCGGTGGCCCCATTGAGACAACTACAGGCCCTCTGGGCCAGGGCGTCAGCAATGCGGTTGGCATGGCCATGGCCGAAAAGATGCTTGCCGCTCAATTCAATCGTCCCGACCACGAAATTGTGGACCACAAGACCTGGGTCTTCCTGGGAGACGGCTGCCTCATGGAGGGGATTTCGCACGAGGCCTGCTCGCTTGCCGGAACGTTGAAGCTCGGCAAACTGATCTGTTTCTATGACGACAACAACATATCGATCGATGGCGAGGTCGACGCCTGGTTTACCGATGATACGCCGGCACGTTTCGAAGCCTACGGTTGGCACGTCATTGAAAACGTCGATGGCCATGACGGCGCGGAAATAACTGCCGCTATCGAGGAAGCGCTAGCAGATGAAGACAGGCCTACACTGATTTGTTGCAAGACAATCATTGGTTTCGGTGCTCCCAACAAGCAGGGCACGGCCTCGACGCATGGCGCGCCGCTGGGCGATGAAGAGATCGCGGCTGCTCGCAAGACGCTTGGTTGGGATTCGCCGCCATTCGAAATTCCAGTTGAAATCGCGGCTGCCTGGAACAGCAAAGAGCGTGGTGTCGCCGACGAAGCGGCATGGGAAAGCGCATTTGCGGCCTACAACGCCGAGTACCCCGAACTCGCCGCGGAGTTTGCACGGCGTATGGCTGGCGATCTGCCGACCGGCTGGCCGGAAATTGCGGACAGCGCGATCGCGGAGATCGCTGCGGCCGGTGACAACATGGCGACGCGAAAAGCGTCGCTGGTCGCGCTCAATGCCTTTGCGCCTGCGCTTCCGGAACTCGTTGGCGGCTCGGCAGATCTCACGGGTTCCAATCTGACCAAGCACGCTGGCTCTACGCCGATTTCAGGCAATGACGCCGCCGGAAACTACATCTGGTTCGGTGTTCGGGAGTTCGGCATGACGGCGATCTGCAACGGTATTGCGCTGCACGGCGGCTTTATTCCGTATGCGGGCACGTTCCTGACGTTCTCCGACTACGCCCGCAACGCGCTGCGCATGGCGGCCCTGATGAAGATCCGCAATATCCTCGTCTATACGCACGATTCCATCGGTCTGGGCGAAGACGGACCAACACACCAGCCGGTTGAACACACGGCGTCGTTGCGTCTTATGCCTAATATGAGTGTCTGGCGTCCCTGCGACACGCTGGAGACGGCCGTCGCCTGGCGCTACGCAATCGAGAACCAGGTGGGCCCCACGAGCCTGGTCCTGACCCGACAGGGTCTGCCACACCAGCCGCGCACGACTGCGCAGATTGCCGATGTGGGCCGCGGTGGATACGTATTGAAAGCGGCGGGCGAATCCCCAGATATTATCCTCATTGCGACGGGCTCCGAGGTCGCGCTCGCTGTTGCGGCCGCGGCCGTACTTGAGGAGGATGGCATCCAGGCGCGCGTGGTATCGATGCCGTCGACGGATGTATTCGACGCACAGGATTCGGCGTATCGCGAATCCGTGTTGCCTGCGACAGTTACGGTGCGCGTTGCAGTGGAGGCTGGTGTCAGCGATGGATGGTGGCGCTACGTAGGAACGCGCGGTCGAGTTGTTGGCCTCGATAGATTTGGTGAGTCGGCTCCGGCCGAGCAATTGTTCGAACACTTTGGCTTTACGATCGACAACGTTGTTGCGGTCGCTAAAGACGCACTGTCTTAATAACCCGGGCCGGCTGGAGCTGGCTTACTTTTTAACCTGGAGAAACAGAAATGGCGATCAAGATTGGTATCAACGGTTACGGCCGAATCGGGCGCAACATCGTACGCGCTATTCACGAACTGGATCGGGCCGATGAGTTTAACGTTGTTGCCATCAACGATTTGGGCGACGCGAAAACAAACGCTCACCTGACACGTCGAGATACGGCCCACGGCCGCTTTCCCGGCACAGTCGAAGTCGACGGCGACGACATTATTGTCAACGGAGATCGAATTAAAGTATTCGCGGAGCGCGATCCTGCCAAGCTGCCCTGGGGCAAGCTCGGGGTGGACGTCGTTTTCGAATGCACCGGCCTGTTCCGCACGCGGGAAACCGCGGGCAAGCACATCGCAGGGGGCGCAAAGAAAGTCATAATCTCGGCGCCAGGCGGTGCAGACATAGATGGCACGTTCGTCTACGGCGTCAACGACAATACGATGACCTCGAAGCACGATATTATTTCAAACGCATCGTGCACAACCAACTGTCTCGCGCCACTGGTCAAGCCACTGCACGAAGCGATCGGCGTCAAGCATGGAGTAATGACGACGATTCATGCCTATACCAATGACCAGGTGCTGACTGACGTTTTCCATAAAGACCTGCGTCGTGCACGTTCCGCTACGATGTCGCAGATTCCAACCAGCACAGGTGCCGCTGCGGCCGTTGGCCTCGTACTGCCAGAACTCAATGGCAAACTGGACGGTTTCTCGATGCGTGTTCCGACGATCAATGTCTCCTGTGTCGACCTGACCTTCGTTGCAGAGCGAGCCACCAGCGTTGATGAGATCAACAAGATCATGAAGGCCGCCAGTGAAGGCGAACTCAAGGGTGTGCTTGCCTACAACGACGAACCGCTCGTATCGATCGACTTCAATCATGACCCGGCATCTTCCACCTATGACGCGGGTCTGACGAAAGTTATGGAAGGTACGCTCGTCAAGGTCCTGTCCTGGTATGACAACGAGTGGGGCTTCTCCTGCCGCATGCTGGATACGGCAAACGCATTGATTAACGCCAAGTAAGCGAAGCGTCGGGAGCAAATATGTCCGTCATCAAGATGGCTGACGTCGAGCTATCGGGCAAAAGGGTCCTCATTCGTGAGGACCTGAATGTCCCGGTCGCCGACGGTGTCGTGACCAGCGACGCGCGTATTCGCGCCGCATTACCAACAATCGAGGCGGCTCTTGCCGCGAATGCGGCCGTCATGCTGGTATCGCACCTGGGTCGACCAACCGAAGGTCAGCCCGACGACAAGTTCTCGTTGCAGCCGGTTGCCGACCGGCTTGCTGAATTGTTGGGCCGTGAGGTGCCGCTGGTCAAAGACTGGATTGACGGCGTCGAGATTGAGGCGGGCAATGTCGTATTGCTGGAGAACGTCCGATTTCTCGCGGGAGAAAAGGGCTGTGACGAAGCATTGGCGAAAAAGATGGCGGCCCTTTGCGATGTTTTCGTCATGGATGCGTTCGGCACGGCGCACCGCGCGCAGGCAAGCACTTATGGTGTAGCAGAGCATGCGCCGATAGCCTGCGCAGGCCCACTGTTGGCGGCCGAGTTGCAGGCACTTGCGAAGGCGCTCGATAGTCCGGCACGGCCTATGGTTGCTATCGTCGGTGGCTCCAAGGTGTCGACCAAACTGACGGTGCTGGACGCACTGGCTGATGTGGTCGACTGCCTGATCGTGGGTGGTGGTATTGCGAATACGTTTATCGCTGCCGCCGGTCACGAAGTCGGCAAGTCTCTGTATGAAGCCGACATGCTGGATACGGCGCGTGAGCTGGCTGCCAATAAGGGTGATCGGGCAGAGATACCCGTGCCTACCGACGTTGTTGTCGCGGATGAGTTTTCCGCGAGCGCTGCGGCGACGGTCAAGGCGGTCGATGCTGTCGCGAGCAATGAACTGATCCTGGATATCGGTCCGGAAACGGCTGAACGGTTTGCCGGGATCCTGGCAGGCGCCGGCACCATTATCTGGAACGGTCCTGTCGGTGTCTTCGAGTTCGACAGTTTTGGTGCTGGCACCAAGGCGCTGGCCGAGGCCATTGCGGCCAGCAATGCGTTTTCGGTCGCCGGTGGTGGCGACACGCTCGCTGCAATCGACAAATACGGCCTTGCTGACAAGATCTCGTATATCTCGACCGGTGGTGGGGCGTTTCTCGAATTCGTCGAGGGCAAGAAATTACCGGCCGTCGAGATCCTCGAAAAGCGCGCTTCCGGCTAGGCTAAGATTTCAGGGACGATTTGTGGCTGGCCCGCGAGCGAGAGCCACTTCCCGCACGAAGCCCCCTTGGTCGGTTTTACGGACTGATCGGCTGCGAAGGCCACGGGCCGGTGATGGCGAGCGTCATGCCGGGGTACTGGATATTGACGAACAGGGTCTTGCCGTCCGGCGCGAAACACACGCCCGCGAGCTCCGAATCGGAGTAGGCGTTGTCGGCGATCGCGTACTGTTGGCCATCCGGCCGTACGCCCACCAACCCGCAATGATCCGCCGTGTCTTCGCAGATGATCAGGTCTCCCCACGGCGCCATTATCAGGTTGTCGCAATTTCGGAGTAGCGAGTTCTCATCGGCCTCTGCAATCAGCGTCAGTGTCCCCGGTGCATCTTTTTCCTCCGCGCTTCCTTCGGACGGGCTTGGTGTGTACGTGAACACCTGCCCGATGCGCGCGGGACCGCCGATGGTGCAGGTGAATGCGAAGCGATCTCCTGCGAGGCACAGACCCTCGCCACGCGCAAAGGTGGCGGCGCCGAGCGCGGCACCGCGCAGACGCAGGTCGTTCTTGACCGGCTCGACATCGTCGAGATCGATCCAGTGAGTTTTCATTGGCGTGTTCAGCCGTGTTTGTGGTTGTGATGACCAGTTGTGCGTCATGACCGAGGAGTGACCCGCGATCGCCAGCGCCTGCAGTCGGCCTCCAGCTTTCAGTTTGCCCGGCACGTCCGGGATATAGCGGTAGAACAGGCTGTGATAGCGGTCTTCGGTCATATAGACGATGCCGGTTTCTGCATGCACGGCACACGCCTCGTGCTCAAATTTGCCCATCGCCCTGATTGGCTCTGCCGCGACCAGCCCGTCCGCCTGCGACGGGACTTCGAAGACGTAACCGTGTGGCTTGTCACGTGTAATCGCGTGACCATAGTCGGTCTGGCTGCCAGGGACTCTGAAACACTCTTCGCAACTCAGCCAGCTTCCCCATGGCGTCGGTCCGCCCGCACAGTTGATCTCTGTTCCGGCGAGGCTCAGGAATTGTCGTTCAGTCTCGCGCGTCACCGGGTTATAGATGGTTGTTGTTGTACCACCCAGCGCGGGCGTCTTGTCCGCGCCACGGTCATACAGCAAAGATTTTGCGGACTCGGGCAGCTGGTCGTAGCCATCGAGAAACGGGCTGCCTTCGAACCAGTGTGTGCTCATTTCATGGTTAGTAAGCAGAACTATTCTGCCGCCATCGCCCTCGAACGCCGCCATGCCGTCGTGTGCGGCGGGCACCCGCAGCTTGTCGCTCATGGCATCGCCAGCGCGCGACACGATCGTGTAGCTAAATCCCTGAGGCAGGTCGAGAATTCTGTTGTCGTCGGCGCGCAGTCCGCCGAGCAGGTCATCCGTGGCCCGGCACGATTGGCTCATCGCCGGTGCCAGGGTGGCGGCGGCAATGCTTTTTAAGAAACGGCGCCTGTTCAGCATGGTCGGTTTGGCTCGTTGCATGTGGGCGGACCAGAATACCCCGCTGACATGACGTTCGGAAGTCATTGTATCGATTTCGTCATACTGAGTTATAACAGCTGTGCAATAATCGCCGCCATGCGAAGACGAACCAAGATAGTTGCGACGCTGGGCCCGGCCTCAGATGACCTCGAGACACTCGGCCAAATGATCGATGCCGGCATGACCGTTGCGCGCCTGAACTTCTCACACGGTGACGCCGACGAGCATCGACGACGAGCCGCTGCTCTACGCAAGGCGGCGCGAACTGCAGGGCGTGATGTAGGCCTGCTGGGTGATCTGCAGGGGCCGAAGATACGTGTGTGCCGCTTTCGGGATCACAGTGTGGCTCTCGAGGATGGTGATCCGTTTTTCCTCGACAGTACGTTAGGCCTGATGGAGGGTGACCAGAACGGCGTTGGCGTTGCGTTGGAAACCTTGCACGAAGATCTGAAGCCTGAGGATGTCCTGCTGCTCAACGACGGCATGATTACCCTGAAGGTCGACAGTATTGACGGGACACGTATTCATACGACGGTCGTCCACGGCGGCATCCTGTCAGACCATAAAGGAATTAATCTCAAGGGCGGTGGTCTGTCGGCCGCCGCGTTGACTGATATTGACAAACAAAACATCAAGCTTGCGGCGGAGTTGAATGCCGATTTTCTTGCCGTGTCGTTTGTGCGTACCGCCGAGGACGTGATGCAAGCCCGCAGGCTTTTCGAGGAAGCTGGCGGCCATGGATCGATCGTTGCGAAAATAGAACGCGTGGAAGCTATTCGCGATATCGATTCAATTATTGAGGCGTCCGATGTCATCATGGTGGCGCGCGGCGACCTGGGCGTCGAGATGGGCTATGCCGAGCTCACCGGTATTCAGAAGAAACTGATACGCAAGACTCGCAAGTCACACAAGATAGTTATTACTGCAACGCAGATGATGGAATCGATGATCCAAAACCCGATTCCCACCCGTGCCGAAGTATCCGACGTCGCGAACGCGGTTATTGATGGTACCGATGCGGTAATGCTCTCCGGTGAAACTGCCGTTGGCAAGTACCCGGTTGAAGCGATCGCCGCGATGGCCGAGGTCTGTGTCGGTGCCGAGAAATTTCCACTGTTTTCCGGTGGCACGACTCATCGCATGAACGATCGCTTCGAGCTCGTCGATGAGGCGATTGCCATGGCGACGATGTACACCGCTAATCACATGTCGGTCAAGGCAATTATCGCGTTGACCGAGTCAGGTTCGACGACCCGCTGGATGTCGCGTATTCGCTCTGATATTCCGATCTATGCGTTCACACCTCATGAAACTACGAGCCGGCGCGTCGCCTTGTACCGCGGTGTTTACCCCGTTTCCTTCGCGATCAATCTCGAAAGCCCCCGGAGGTTGTACCAGGATATTTTCAATACCTTGTTGCACTACGAACTCGTCGAGGTAGACGACCTGGTGATTTTTACCAAGGGCGATCTTGATAATGTTTCCGGCAACACCAACGCGATGAAAATTCTGAAAGTCAAAAAAGAAAAATGAAACGGGTACTCTTTCGCATCGCTTTTGCAGCGAGTCTGCTGGTAATTGCTATCGGCCTGGTTGCAACACTGGTGTTGCGCGCCAGTCTGCCGGAGCTGGACGGTACAGTCAGC
This sequence comes from uncultured Gammaproteobacteria bacterium, assembly GCA_963760395.1. Lineage (GTDB taxonomy): Bacteria > Pseudomonadota > Gammaproteobacteria > Steroidobacterales > Woeseiaceae > UBA1847. The sequence continues at coordinate 129,490 of CAVXCX010000006.1, read as the reverse complement.
GTCGCGGGCCTTAAGAATGACGCGAGTATCGAGCGAGATGCCAGCGGCATCCCGGTCATTACGGCATCGAATCGGAACGATCTTGCGTACGCGACCGGCTTTGCGCACGGTCAGGATCGGTTTTTCCAGATGGACATGATTCGTCGGCAGGCCGCCGGCGAGCTTTCGGAGATCGTCGGCAGCGTAGCGATCGACATGGACAAACGTCATCGCTTTCACCGCTTCCGGAGTCGCGCTCGCGAAGTGATGGCACGCGCGAGTGACACGGATCTTGCACTGGTGACGGCATATGCAAACGGTGTAAACGCCGGCGTGCGGTCGCTCGATGCCCGACCGTTTGAATATTTCGTCATTGGCGCCGAGCCGACGTCGTGGTTGCCGGAAGACTCCCTGCTGGTTGTGTACGCGATGTACATGCAGCTGAACGACGCGCGCGGCATCAAGGATGTGCGACGTGGTCTGGCGCATCGCGTGTTGCCCGCAACGGTATACGACTGGATATACCCGGAGGGAACACCCTGGGATGCGCCGCTGATGGGCGAGCCAAGATCTGTTGCGGCCATTCCCGAAAAGGACATCTACTCGGTCCGCGATATTCGGGACGACGCGCCGCCGGCGCAGGAGCAGGGGCGATACCCACTTCGCGGCAGCAATAACTGGGCCGTATCGGGCGCGCTGACTGCGACTGGTCGAGCGATCGTTTCAAACGACATGCACCTGGGCCTCAGCACACCGAATATCTATTACCGCGCACGGCTGGTTGTCAGTGGCGGCGAGGATACGGAACGGAGCGAAGTGTCTGGCGTGACGCTACCAGGAGCGCCATTCGTTATCGCGGGCACCAATACGCGCGTCGCGTGGGGTTTCACTAATAGCTACGGCGACTGGACCGATGTGGTTGTGCTGAAGCCCGGTTCGGCCGATAACACCTACAGGACTCCGGAAGGCGATCGCGAATTCACAGAGCACCGCGAGCTTATCCAGGTCAAAGATGCCGACCCCGTGCCGTACCTTGTGCGAGAGACCGTCTGGGGTCCGGTTCTCGACGACGTTGACTATCCGGACGGCGAGGTTGCCGTTAGCTGGCTGGCGCACAAACCAGAAGGCGTAAACCTGCGTTTCATCGATCTCGAAAGGGCCGGATCGGTCGAGGCGGCGCTCGATGTCGCGAACACAATGTCGATGCCGCCGCAGAATTTTGTAAGCGGAGACGCCGACGGCAATATTGGCTGGACGATTGCCGGAAAGATTCCGCGAAAATCCGACTTCAATGCCAAACTACCCGCTGACTGGAGTGTTGAGCACGGCTGGCAGGGTTGGCTGGATGCAGCCGAATATCCGCGTATCGTGAATCCCGAGAGTGGTCGCATCTGGACCGCAAACGCACGCGTTGCCGATGCCGATGCTTTGCGGGTTATTGGCGATGGGGGCTATGATCTCGGCGCTCGTGCACGGCAGATACGAGATGGCCTGTTCGCGGTCGAGACGTTCGCGCCGCAAGACATGCTTGCCATTCAGTACGATGACCGTGCGTTGTTTCTTGCCCGTTGGCGTGATCTGCTGCTTGCCGTGCTCGATGAAACGAACACCGAAGACGATCCCGAGCTCGGCGAATATCAAAGACTTGTAGCCAACTGGGTTCCACGTGCGGCGCCGGATTCCGTAGGTTACCGGTTGGTTCGAGCGTTCCGGCTCGAGGTTGAGCGACGGGTGTTTCACGCACTCATGGCTCCGGCACGCGAGGCGTACGGTGAGGATGTGATTCTGCGCCGCAGCAACCAGTTCGAAGCGCCGCTCTGGTCGCTTGTGACGACGAAGCCACTGCACATGCTGCCGAACAACTACGAGAGCTGGAATGAATTTTTGCTGGCATCCGTCAGGCAGAATATCGCCTACTTCAAGGAGTCTTTTGAAGGCCCGCTGTCGCAGCGCAGCTGGGGAGAGATAAATACAGCAGCAATACGCCACCCGCTGAGTCGCAGCATCCCGTTGCTGGGCGATTTGCTGAACATGCCGGCCGAGCCATTGAACGGTGATCTCGACATGCCGAAAGCGCAAGGGCCGGCGTTCGGCGCATCGGAACGTTTTTCGGTAGCTCCCGGCGACGAGGCAAACAGCATTCTGCATATGCCGACCGGGCAGAGCGGCCATCCGTTATCCCGCTTTTATAGCCTGGGCCACGATGCCTGGGTCCAGGGTGAGGTGAGCCCATTCCTGCCGGGGCCGACCGAGCATAAGCTGACGCTGACACCCGCCGGGCGGTAACATGGCAGGTCAGGCCCAACACGGATAGAAACATGGCAGACGATAGATTCACAGGCACAAGCACTTACATCGCGACCGATGACCTGACGATGGCAGTTAATGCTGCGGTCACTCTGGAACGACCTATTCTCATTAAGGGTGAGCCGGGCACCGGCAAGACACAGCTTGCGATCGAGGTGGCTAAGTCCCTGGGCCGGCCACTGCACGAGTGGCACATCAAGTCGACGACCAAGGCCCAGCAGGGACTCTACGAGTACGATGCGGTCGCACGTTTGCGTGACTCTCAGCTTGGTGACGATCGCGTGCATGACATCGGCAATTACATCGTGCGAGGCAAGGTCTGGGAGGCGTTCGATTCGGACCAGCAACCGGTCTTGCTCATCGATGAGATCGACAAAGCAGATATCGAGTTTCCCAACGATTTGCTGCGGGAACTTGATCGCATGGAATTCTACGTCTATGAGACGAAAAAACTGGTCAAAGCGCGGCACCGGCCAATCATCATCATAACCAGCAATAATGAGAAAGAACTGCCGGATGCCTTCCTGCGACGCTGCTTCTTTCACTACATCAAGTTTCCGGACAAAGCCACGATGGCGAACATTGTCGATGTTCACTTCCCGAACCTGAAAAAAGACCTGCTGCGCGAGTCGCTTGATGCATTTTACAAAGTTCGCGATGTGCGTGGCCTGAAGAAGAAGCCGTCGACCTCCGAGCTTCTCGACTGGATCAAGCTGCTGCTTGCCGAAGATATCCCGCCCGAGGTACTGCGCGGCGAAGGTTCCCGCAACGCGATCCCGCCGCTGTATGGTGCGCTGCTAAAGAACGAACAGGACGTGCACTTGTTCGAGCAGCTGGTGTTTCTCGACCGCCGCAGCAACCCGCAGTAACCAGCATGCTGATCCCGTTCTTCTACATGCTTCGCGAAGGCGGCATGAAAACGTCAATTACCGAGCTGCTGACCTTGCTCGAGGCAATGAAGCGCGGACTTGCGGGCCAGAGCGTCGATGACTTTTACTACCTCGCACGCGCCAGCCTGGTTAAGGACGAGGCCCACCTGGACCGATTCGACCGTATCTTTGGCGCCTATTTCAAGGGTGTAGAAGATACTTTGGCAGACCTGATGCAGGACATTCCGGAGGACTGGCTGCGTCACCAGGCCGAGTTAACGCTTTCCGAAGAAGAACGCAAACAGATCGAAGCGCTGGGAGGGTTCGACGAGTTGATGAAAGCGTTGCAGGAGCGCCTTAACGAGCAGGATGAGCGGCACGAAGGCGGCAACCGCTGGATCGGCACGGCCGGGACTTCGCCGTTTGGCGCCTATGGTTATAACCCCGAAGGCGTGCGCATAGGCCAGCAAGGGTCGCGCAATCGCAGCGCCGTCAAGGTCTGGGACAAGCGCGACTACCGAAATCTCGACGACTCGATTGAACTGGGTACACGCAATATCAAAGTCGCCCTGCGGCGCCTCAGGAAGTTCGCTCGTGAGGGCGCGGCCGACCAGCTGGACCTCGATGACACAATAGACAAGACAGCGCGAAACGCCGGCTTGCTCGATATTCGAATGGTTCCCGAGCGACACAACGCAGTGAAGGTGTTGCTATGTCTCGATATTGGCGGATCCATGGACGATCACGTGCGAATTTGTGAGGAGATGTTCTCGGCGGCTCGCAGTGAATTCAAGCACCTCGAGTACTTTTACTTTCACAATTTCATTTACGAGAGTCTCTGGAAAGATAACCGACGCCGGCAATCTGAAAAAACGCCTACGCTCGACATCGCGCACAAATACGGTACTGACTACAAGTTGATATTCGTCGGTGATGCAACCATGAGTCCCTACGAAATCGTCTACGCCGGTGGCAGCGTTGAACACTGGAACGAAGAGCCTGGCGCCGTCTGGATAAAGCGCCTGCTCAATACCTATCCAAAGGCGGTCTGGTTAAATCCTGAACCGAAACAGCGTTGGGACTATACGCCGTCGACGAAGCTCGTTCGGGAATTGATGGACGATCGCATGTATCCGCTAACGATCGCCGGCCTCGACGATGCCATCAAGGCACTGCACTAGATCAGCTTAGTCGTCTGCTGCCGCGCTCATCGGTGTGGCAGTGAGAGACGCCAGGTCGGCGAGCACCATGGCTGAATGCTGGCCCGGTTTGACTGCCTCGTAATGCTTGGCAACGTTACCGTCCGGATCGACGATGAATGTCTGCCGCTTGGCGACGGTCATGCCGAGCATGCGAGTCTTGACGCCATAGGAGTCCGAGGTGCGGCCGTCGATATCAGCCAGCAGAGGAAATGGAAGAGAGTGGTTTTCAGCAAATTCCCTGTGCGAATCGACGTCATCCAGACTGACTCCCAGGATTTGGGCGTTCAGGTCGCGAAACGCGAAAATATTGTCGCGAAACTCGCAGGCCTGAGTGGTGCAACCCGGTGTCTCGTCTTTCGGGTAGAAATAGAGCACGACCCACTGGCCGCGGTAGTCCTCAAGAGAATGAAGCTGCCCGGTCTGGTCGGGTAACTCGAATTCAGGCGCAATACTGCCGACCGGTGGCTGGTCCGTCGCGGACCCCGGAGTCGCGAAAGCGAAGATCAGGATACCTGTCGCTGCCGCAAGGATAGCTGTAACTACGCGTTTCATAGCAGAAATTCTCGATTTACGATAATGGGCCGCAGGTCTTGGTTGCGGCCAGCTGTCTATAATACCCTGTATTCCTGTCCGCGCGAAGCAGCGCACCCGAGCAACCGAATCGACACCATGAGTCAGCCAGAAAATCGCATCCGAACAGGCTTGGTATTACCGGGTGGCGGTGCGCGGGGTGCGTTCCAGGTCGGCGTATTAAAAGCCGTGGCGGAATTGCTGCCGCGAGGCTCCAGCAATCCGTTCCCGATCATTAGCGGCACCTCGGCGGGCGCCGTCAACTCGGTGGTGCTTGCGTCCCGGGCGCAGAATCTGCGATCCGCGGTGGCCGAACTGGAACAGGTCTGGGGGCATTTTCGCTGCCGCCACGTTTACAAGACAGACAACCTCACGATGCTGAAGAGCAGCCTGCACTGGCTGGCGTCGATCGTTCTCGGAGGCTGGCTGGTCGGCGCACCGAAGTCTCTGCTCGACAATGCACCGCTGCGCGCTTTGCTGAATCGAAACGTTCACTTTCCCCGTATCGAGGATGCGATCAGGGCAGGGCACCTGGACGCGGTTGCCGTTACCGCTGCGGGGTATGACTCGGCGAGATCAACGTCTTTCTTCGAGGCCATCGACGAACAAGATAGCTGGCAGCGTACCCGTCGTCTCGGCCTGCGTAGCGACCTGAACCTGGATCACGTTATGGCGAGTATCGCTGTGCCGATGGTGTTTCCGCCTGTCCGCATCGGCAACGAATTCTTTGGTGACGGCGCCATGCGTCAGGCAACGCCATTGAGTCCCGCTGTGCACCTGGGCGCGGACAGGATCCTTGTCATTGGTATCCGTGACGAAACCGGTGACCAGACCCCCGATTCCGGTCCCGTGGCGCCCAGCTTTGCGCAGATCGCGGGTTACATGCTGGATACGCTGTTTATGGATGGCCTGTATTCAGACCTGGAGCGCATTACCCGTATCAACCAGCTGATCGATTCGGTCCCAACGGACAATACGCCGAAGGCTATTGCGAACATGCGGCCGATCGATACCATGTTAATCGTGCCAAGCGAGGACCTGCGAGTCATTGCTCACAAACATCGTAAGGAGTTGCCGTTCGCGATTCGCGCCTTACTGCGTGGCGTAGGCGGCAGGAGCCCGGGCGAAAATCGTCTGCTGAGCTTTCTGCTTTTCGAAAAGGCCTATACGCGGGAGCTAATCAAGCTCGGCTACCGTGACGCGATGAACGTGAAAGACGAATTGCTGGACTTCGTCAGGGGCGCACCGGTACCGAGACTGTTTGCGCCGAACTGGATCAAGAAGGACCTCAGCGCGTTTGGGACCGAGGACTGAATCGAAGCGTAGCGTCGCCGGATCGAAAGCGACACTACAGCAGGAAGATTGCGCCGAGGCCGAGAAAGGCCATGTAACCTGCAACGTCTGTAACGGTAGTCAACACAACGCCTCCCGCCAGTGCCGGGTCGACGCGGAGTCGCCTTAGTATGAGCGGGATGCTGTAGCCGGCAACGGCCGCGAGGACCAGGTTGATTATCATCGCGGCGCCGATAATCGCGCCGATGCGCCAATCGCCGAACCAGAAATACGTTACACCAGCGACGATGACGGCCCAACCACAGCCGTTGAGGACGCCAACCAGGACCTCTCTGCGAAATATGCTGCGAGCGTTCGCTTTATTGATCTGTCCCAGGGCAATCGCGCGCGTGATGATAGTCAGAGACTGGCTGCCGGCGACACCGCCCATGCTAGGAACGACCGGCATCAGCACGGCAAGCAAGACAATCTTGTCGATGGTGGTCTGAAACAGGTCGACGACAGCGGCCGCCAGGAATGCTGTAGCCAGGTTGACCCCTAACCAGAGCGCCCGTCGTGTTGCGCTTTTCACGACCGGCGCAAACATGTCGTCCTCTTCGCCGAGGCCGGCGGCACTCATCAACGAGTGTTCGGCTTCGTCACGAATAACGTCGACGACATCGTCAACTGTGATTCGTCCGAGTACGCGGAAATCATCGTCGACAACCGGCGCAGACAGGAGGTCACGATTCTCAAACTCCCAAACGACTTGCGCCGAGGGCGCGTGCGCAGGAATAGGCATGATGTCGGTGGACATGACATTTGCCACCATTTCTTCAGGGTCGCGCGTGAGCAGTCGGGACAGGTACAGTGAGCCGATGTAACTGTTGTCACGACTGACGACGAAGATCGAATCAGTGCCGTCCGACATCGCTCCAACTGCGCGCAGGTATCGAGCGACCACCTCGAGCGTGACATCGGGACGCACCGTCACGATATCGACGTTCATTAGTCCGCCGGCGCTCTCCTCATCGTAGGCCAGCACCTGTTCGAGGCGTTCGTGGTCCTGCTTGTCCAGAGACAGCAGAACCTGCTGCGTCACTGTTTCCGGTAGATCGGCCAGCAGATCGGCGAGGTCATCGACTTCCATACCATCTGCTGCGGCGACCAGTTCTTCGGTTGCCATGCCCTCGATCAGGCCATCGCGAACGTCCTCGGCCAGCTCGACGAGCACGTCGCCGCTGATGTTGGAGTCAACGATTTCCCAAAGTATCGCGCGGTCTTTTAGCGGCAGGGACTCAAGCAGGCGTGCGACTTCCGAGGGGTAAAGGCTGTTGACCATTATCCTGGCCGAACGCATGCGGCCGCTGTTGAGGCGCTCCTGCAGCAGCTCGAGGTTAGCCTGTGTGGTCTCTCTCGCTTCCATCCCGGCGGAGTTTAGCAGCTTACTTCGGCGCTGGACGATGGGCCGAAAGACTATTGTGTCGAACAAGCACAGGATCGTGGATTTTCTTGAGCGCGGCGCCGAGTTTTTCTGTCATGCAGACGGAGCGATGCTGGCCGCCGGTACAGCCGATACCGACCGTCAGATAACCGCGATGCGCTTCCTTGTAGTGCGGTATCCAACGCCCAAGAAACCCTACGATGTCGTCGTACATCTCGGTAAAGACGGGTTGCTCGTTCAGGAACTCGACAACTTCATCGTCGAGTCCCGTGAGGCCTCTCAGCTTAACGGTCCAGTAGGGGTTTGGCAGGCTCCGCAAATCGAATACGAAGTCGGCATCCGCGGGAATCCCGTACTTGAAACCGAAGGACTGGATCAACACCGACAGTGTCTCCAGCTGACGCCGATCAACGCGCCCGCGAATAACGTCGGCAAGCTCGTAAATACTGATTACGGATGTGTCGATAACCAGATCGGCACAATTATGAATCTCGGCGAGAATTTCGCGTTCGGATTCAATTGCCGCGTGCAGCTCGCCGCCGCTCTCTGCCAACGGGTGTCGGCGTCGTGACTCGCTGTAACGTTGCAGCAGGATTTCATCGCTGGCGCGCAGAAAAATGATCTCTGCCTGTACGTTTTCCTTGCGTAGGTCTATCAGAAGTTCCGGTAACGACTGCAGGTCCTCAATACGTGTGCGTGCGTCGATGCCTACGGCCAGCTGTTGCCCGGACAGGTGGTCGCTGGAGCGCACCTCGTCTACGGCCGCCTTCAGCAGCGTGACCGGCAAATTGTCGATGCAGTAGTAGCCGAGATCTTCGAGGACGTGCAGCGCGATAGTCTTGCCGGACCCCGAGAGGCCGCTGACGATGATCAGGCGAAGTTCGTTCGGCATGAGTCAGGTGGCGCGGAGAAAGATGCGCCGTCGATTAGCGCTTTGTACAAATCGCTGCTGCTGTTGATTCCCCGCAGCCGCGCGCGAAGTCCCTCGTCGGCCAGCACGCTCGTAACCAGTTGAATATCAGCGTGATGTGTTTCGTTCAGTTTTTCGGGCACGATCATGCCAACTATCAGGTCGACGGGCTCACCGTCGGCGGCATCGAAGTCAATGGGCTCGGAGAGTTTCATCAATGCCGCGCTGCTTGCCTCGATACCATCGACCCGGCAGTGAGGGAACGCAGCGCCTTTATCGAGACTGGTGCAGCCGAGTCGCTCTCGTTCGATCAGCTTCTCGAATATCGTCTCACTGGCGATGTCGGCAATGGAACGTACCAGCAGCTCACTCAATATTTCGAGACAGTGCTTTTTACTTCGGGCTGTCGCGTTGCACAGCACGCCGTCCACTTTAATAATTTGTTCGAGCGACATAAGTCGGTAGCCTGTTTGTTACAGTCTGTGCTCTCAGTCCAGGGTCAGGCGTACCTGGACTTCTTGCTGTCACGCGCATGGTGATCGACAAGTTTTTCCTTGTACTTGCGCACGCGTCTTTCGAGCTTGTCGACCAGCCCGTCGATCGCCGCGTACATATCCTCTTCGGTATGTTCGCAATGGATCGTGCCGCCATTCACCTTCGCGGTGGCTTCTGCTTTGTGGCGTAGTTTTTCTACGGTCAAAATACACTGGACGTCAGACACCAGGTCAAAGTGGCGTGCAATTTTTTCTATCTTCGACCCGACATACTCTCGCAGCGAATCGGTAACTTCGATGTGATGGCCTGAAACATTCAATTGCATTTTGATCTCCCGTATTTGTTGTAATTCGATCTGGCCAAAGCCAGAAAACTCACGTTCCGCAGGTGCAAATTGACAGTCTCTGCGTCCTCCTTTGCAGGCTGTTCCTGGCTCAGACGGCTACCTCGTTTCGCGACTCCTGCGATCGCTGGACGAGGGGATATTCATAGCCTCACGGTACTTCGCGACCGTCCGTCTGGCAACCGAAATACCGTCCTCTTTCAGTAAGTCGGTGATCTTGCTGTCGCTGAGCGGCTTTTTAGGGTTCTCGGCACCGATTAGTTTGCGAATTTTCGCGCGAACCGACGTCGATGACTGGTCTTCGCCCGTCGCCGAGGCCAGGTGGCTCGAGAAAAAGTACTTGAATTCGAGTATGCCGCGTGGCGTGTGCATGTACTTGTTTGTGGTTACGCGAGAAATCGTCGACTCGTGCATACCGATTTCCTCGGCGATGTCACGCAGCACCATGGGCTTCATGGATTCGTCGCCATGCTCCAGAAATTCTGTTTGTCGAGAGACGATACTGGTCGCGACCTTCAGCAAGGTTTCGTTGCGAATCTCGAGACTGCGAATGAGCCAGCGAGCCTCTTGCAGTTGAGACTTCAGCACCGCATGTTCACCACTACCGCGCAGCAGTTTCGCGTACTGCTGATTTACCGACAGCCGCGGTACCCCGGTTGGGCTGATTTCCACCTGCCAGCGATTGTCGATCTTGCGCACGAACACATCGGGAATAACATACTCGGCCGAGGGCGGGCTTACAGCGAGTCCTGGCTTCGGATTGCAGCCCCTTACCAGCGCAAGCGCTTCGTGCAGGTCATCTTCGGAAGTGCGCAAGCTACGACGCAGCTCGCCATAGTCGCGGTTTGCAACCAGGTCCAGCTGATCGGTGGCGATACTGATCGCAAGCTGCAGGCCAGGCGTACTCCAGTCGAGCTGGCTGAGTTGCAGGACCAGGCATTCCGAGATCGATCTCGCGCCAACGCCTACCGGGTCGAGTCTCTGGATCTTCGTCAAGGTCCGCTCAATCTCGGAATCAGCGACGGCGGACTCCTGCTCGAGGCTGTCATGTATTTCCTCGAGATCCGCCGTCAGGTAGCCGTCGTCATTGATGGAATCGATAATCGCCTCGCCGATAATGACCTCGCGGGGCGTGAAATGCTCCATTTCCAGCTGCCAAAGCAGGTGCTCACGCAGGGTCTGGCCGGACTCATCGGCGAAATCGCTGATGGGGCGGCCTTCGCCATTCCAGCCGCCATCCTGAGTCCGCTCTGCCGAGCGCGTCTGCCACATGTCCTCAGACTTCAATGTTTCGATTTCTGCGGTAGATTCGGCGCTCGTCTGCGGGACGTCAGGCAGATCCTCCATCTCGAGCATGATGTTTTCTTCGAGTGCTTCCTGAATTTCGGCATTCAGGTCGAGGACCGGCAGCTGCAGTAGCCGAATCGCCTGCTGCAATTGCGGCGTCATCGTCAGAGACTGACCAAGTTTTAGCTGCAGCGAAGGTTTCAACATAAGCAGTTATTGCTCTATGGGCGAATTGGGCAGATGCAAGGGGTTCATGTGACCAGTGTGCCTCAGAGTTTGAACTCCTGTCCGAGATACACTTCTCGTACGTGCTGATTCTCGATAATAGCTTCGGGCGACCCCTCGGCGATCAGGATGCCGTCACTGAGTATATAGGCATGCCCGCATATTCCGAGCGTCTCACGGACATTATGGTCAGTAATCAGTACGCCGATGTCACGTTCACACAGATGCCGAATGATGCGCTGAATGTCGAGCACCGATATGGGGTCGACGCCTGCAAACGGTTCATCGAGAAGCACAAACAGCGGGTTGGCCGCCAGTGCGCGTGCGATTTCGACCCGGCGCCGTTCGCCGCCCGACAAGCTGATGCCCAGGCTGCTTCGAACATGACCGACGTGCAGTTCATCGAGCAGGTTTTCGAGTTCTTGCTCGCGTCCGGCCCTATCGAGGTCGTCGCGAACTTCCAGGATAGCCAGAATATTCTGCTCAACCGTCAGCTTGCGAAAGATCGACGCTTCCTGAGGCAAGTAGCCGAGCCCCAGCTTCGCTCTCCGGTGCATGGGTTGCGCGGTCAGGTCTTTGCCGTCCAGAAGAATCTTGCCACTATCCGCGGCGATAAGGCCGACGATCATATAGAAGGCCGTGGTCTTGCCCGCGCCGTTCGGTCCGAGCAACCCGACGACTTCGCCGCTCTTGATCTCGATGGAAATGTTTTTTACGACTTTGCGGAGCTTGTAGCTCTTGGAAATACCCTGAACGCTAAGAATGCTCATGGACTCTCGTCTTCAGCCTCCGCGCTCGCGCTATCATCACTGCCGTTGGGGCTGGAGTCATCACCGTTGGTAGGCGTGTAAATGATCCTCACCCTGTCGTCTTCGCTTCCTGACGAGTCCGCGTTAATGCGTTGTTCGGCAATATTGTAGACCAGGAAATGTGACGAGATCTGGTTGCCACCCTCGTTGATTGTTCGCCTCTTCTGAAAATTCAATGATGCCTGCCGTGACGTCGTAGGAGAGTTTGCCGGCTTCCGCATAGGTGGCATCGTCAGACCCTGGTCGGCGCAACTCGAAGGTCGCTGGCGATCCGGTGACAAGCGCGTTTCGGAGTTCGTACTGCTTGAACGTGAGCTGAGCTGAGTCGCACTCAATGCGCCCATTCTCGATGTCGATCTTGACGTTACCCGCAAATTGCCAGGAGCCGTCTTCGCCTTCTGTATTGGTTGCGCGACCCTCGTCAGCCTCAATACCGATACGTCCCTGCGACAGCCGAAGACCTGTGAAAATGATCATGGATGTCTTGCCGTCGAAGGATGTGGATTCAGCGTCGATATCCCACGGCACCCGCAGATCGAAATCGGCGACCTGCGCCACCGCCAAACACGGTACGAAAGCCATAATCAGCACGGCCGTCAGGCGACAGTAGTGTTGTACCGTGGTCATCATTCAGGGCGCGATTTTACCGCGAACATTCGATTTGAGTTCGATTCTGTCATCGTTTAGCGATGCTAGCATGCCCGTTGCCGTAAGGCTGCGCGCGCCAACGCGAATTTGTACCCGTTCGTCTGTCTCCGCGATAAACCGCTCCGGATCGAGTTCCAGGTATTCTGTTCGAATCTCTGTCTCGTTGTCCGGCACGTTGCTGTTGCTGGTCGCGCGCACGTGTCCGCGCAAGACGATACGGGGGCTGCTTTCGTTGAGCGTGGCGGCATCGGCGTTAACGGTCCAGGGGACATTGCTCTGTGGCGAGTAACGAATTCGAACGTCTGTGAACTCGATGCTCTTGTCCGTCTGCTGTTCAGCCCGATCCGATTCGACTTCGTAGAGCAGGTCGCCATTTTCGCCGGTCCCGAGAATACGGGCAGACTTCAGATAATAGCCGCGATGCATAGGCTCATAGGGCACCTTGTCGGCGGTGTCCGACTGGCCCTGGCGGGCAAGGTACCAGCTGCCAAGAGCGCCGGCTGTCAGGGCCGCCAGCAACGCGAAGTGTCGCGGACTGATCAAGTGACGTCACCCCGGCTGGCCAGCAGCAGCTCACAAACCTCCCGAACTGCTCCGGCGCCGCCCGTGGCAGACGTCGTGATATCGCATTGTTCGTGTAGTGCCCCTACCGCGTTAGCCACCGCAATCGACACCCCCACATAATTAAGAAGCGGCAGGTCCGGAATATCATCGCCCACATACGCGCACTCGCGCGTTGTAATTCCCAGCGACTCGATGATGCCGTCAAGTGCGGCAACCTTGTCTTTGCAGCCCTGGACGACATGCGGTACACCGAGCTCGGCCATGCGACGTTCGACGGCACCTGATTTTCTGCCGCTGATAACTGCCACGACAATCTTCGATTCAATAAGTTGGCGAATCCCAAAGCCGTCCTGGGTGTGGAAAGCCTTACTTTCGACGCCATCATCGGACAGATAAAAGCGCCCGTCGGTGAACACGCCGTCGACATCAAAGGCAACCAGACGAATTCGAGCGAGTTTCGCGTTGACGCCACTCACATCAGGCCTTCGCGGAAAAGATCGTGAATGTTTAAAGCGCCGACCAGCACGCCATCGTCGTCGGCAACCAACAGCGAGGTAATCTTGTTTTCCTCGAGCAGCCGCAGCGCCTCGGCTGCAAGTACGTCTGCCGACGTGGTCTTGCAGTTAGAATGCATTACGTCCCGAATAACGGTGGTGTGAACGTCTGCGCCGGTATCCAGCGTTCGCCGCAGGTCGCCGTCGGTATAGATGCCAAGAATGGTATTTTGCGCATCGACGATCGCCGTCATACCGAGGCCCTTGTCGGTCATTTCGAACAGGGCGTCGCGTAAGGTCACATCGGCGCCGACCGCGGGTACGCGATCGCCAGTACGCATCACGTCCGAAACACGCAGCAAAAGGCGTTTGCCTAGATTGCCGCTGGGATGTGATCGGGCGAAGTCTTCTGCCGTAAAGCCGCGTTTTTTCAACAGCGCAATGGCCAGTGCGTCACCCATGGCGAGCGTTGCTGTCGTACTCGCGGTCGGTGCGAGATTCAGCGGACAGGCCTCTTCGGCAACACTGATATCGAGATGCACGTCAGCGGCTTTGGCGAGTGTGGAATTTGGGTTTCCGGTCATCGACAGCAATTTTGCACCCAGCCGTTTAACAATCGGAAGTATAGTAATGACCTCTGCGGTCTCGCCGGAATAGGACACGGCCAGTAACAGGTCGTGTTTCGTGATCATGCCCACGTCGCCGTGACTGGCCTCTGCCGGATGCATGAAAAAGGCGGGTGTGCCGGTTGAGGCAAGCGTCGCGGCAATCTTGTTACTGACATGGCCGGACTTGCCCATGCCGGTAACGACGACGCGCCCTTCGGTATGCATACACAGCGCGCAGGCGGCGATGAAATCATCATTCAGGCGCGTTTTCAGATGTTCGACCGCGCGCGCCTCGATCTCCAGCACTTCGGCTGCAAGTGCGAGTAATTGACTGTCTGTCAGCGTGTCAGGCAAGACGGGCCCTCGGCGATTTGTCCTTGATGTGCGACCTGGACGATGTAGGCGTACAGACCGCGGCTCGCCACATTCTATATGTTTTGCATCACGACGTATGAGTCGTAGGCAAGAAAAGCGGTCACCAGGGCGGCGCCCTCCAGACGCGACAACTCCGAGCGCTCATCATAGTCGTAGGTCATGGCGAAAAGTACCAGCGTAAAGGCGACCATAACGAAAATGTGCAGCGACAGTACGGTCGGTGGCAGCGCCGCGGGCTCAATCGTTGCAGCGATGCCAATGACCGCGAGGAGGTTGAAGATATTCGAGCCGACGATATTGCCTATCGCGAGTCCGTACTCGCCTTTCAGCGCGCTGGTGAGTGACACGGCAAGTTCAGGCAGGCTCGTGCCCAGCGCGACAATCAGGATGCCGATGACGACTTCGCTGACGCCGAGTGCCGTAGCAATACCGATTGCACCACTGACCAGAAGTTCGGCGCCGATAAGCAGTGTGACCAGGCCTACGACCAGCCAGACAATGGCCATCGACATGCGCACATTGGTTGGAATTTCAGCCTCGAAATCCCGGGAAATTGGATCGTTAGCCGAGGATCGTGCACCGATACGGGTGAGCCAGACCATTACGACGACGAGACCGGTAAGCATCACTATGCCGTCCATACGGCTTAGATAGGTATCGAGGAACAAGGAAACGGTCAGCAGAGAGACTGCCAGCAGCGCGGGCATCTCGCGACGGAGCGTCGCGGATTCAATCTCTATGGGCCGGATTATTGCAGTGATGCCGAGTACCAGCCCGATGTTGACGATGTTCGAGCCGATCGCGTTGCCGATGGCCAGGCCCGGCTGCTTTTCGATGGCCGCGACGATGGACACCAAAATCTCGGGTGCCGAGGTGGCAAAGGCGACGACAGTGAGCCCGATCAGGAGCGGTGCAATGCCAAGATTGCGGGCCGCCGCCGCCGCGCCGTGCACAAATCGGTCTGCGCCCCACATTAGCAGGGCGAGGCCGGCAATCAGTAAAAGAATATTGACTAGCATAGCCTGTCGTGTCTGGTGAATGGCTTTCGACGTTGCGGTCTCTTGCCGCGCTCGCGCCGGCCACTTCTGGTCGGCCATAATACACAATGATGATCGCACGTTGGGAAGCGCTGACATTTGTGGGTACACTGCGCGTCCTTAAGCATTATGCGCGAAAGCAACAGATCATGGACCCAACGGCAATTTCAGACCTGATCGCGGCCGGATTCAGCGACCCGATCGTCAAGGTGGTGAGTGAAGACAACACTCATTTTCAAGCGCTGGTGGTGGCCGCCGAGTTTGAAAATAAGCGCCCACTTGCCCGGCATCAGCTCGTGTACAAATGCCTGGGGACGCTGGTCGGCAACGAGATCCATGCGCTTTCCATAACTGCTGTGACACCCGACGAATGGCGCGAGCGCGCCAGTAGCACCTAGTGCCTTGTTTCAATGGATAAGTTACTCATCAAGGGTGGCGTAGCCCTCTCTGGCAATGTCACGATTTCCGGCGCCAAGAATGCGGCCCTGCCGATCCTCGCGGGAACGCTGCTTGCGTCCGATGCGGTAATCGTCAGCAATGTACCCCACCTCAAAGACGTAACAACCATGCTTTCGCTACTGCAGATCATGGGTGTCAGAGTCACGATCGACGATAAGCAGGGTGTTGAGATTGACGCCAGCAATGTCGACAGGCGCGAGGCCCCGTACGATCTCGTCAAGACGATGCGCGCATCCATTCTGGTGCTCGGTCCGTTGCTCGCGCGTTTCGGCGAGGCGGATGTGTCGTTGCCGGGCGGTTGCGCAATCGGCGCTCGACCGGTCAATTTGCACGTTGCCGGCTTGCAGGCAATGGGTGCAGAGGTCGTTGTCGAAGGTGGCTTTATCAAGGCGCGCGCGGATCGCCTGAAAGGCGCACATATTGTCTTCGATACGGTGACTGTCACCGGCACAGAGAATCTCCTCATGGCGGCGACACTGGCCGACGGTGAGACCGTGCTGGAAAACGCAGCGCGTGAACCTGAGGTTACAGATCTCGCACATTTTCTCGTCGGTATGGGTGCCAGAATCGAGGGTATCGGCAGTAGCACGTTATCGGTTCAGGGCGTCGAGCGCCTGGGCGGAACACGATATTCGGTATTGCCGGACCGCATTGAGACCGGTACGTACCTGGTCGCTGCGGCGATGACCGGTGGGCACATTCGAGCACTCAAGACGTCACCCGATACTCTGGAGGCGGTTCTCATCAAGCTTGCCGAGGCCGGCGCTGTGATCGAAACCGGCAGCGACTGGATCGATATCGATATGCGCGGGCGGCGGGCCAGGTCAGTGGATGTCCGGACAGCGCCATACCCGGCTTTTCCGACCGACATGCAGGCGCAGTTCTGCGCCATGAACGCGATCGCGGAAGGTGTCGGGACAATCACCGAGACAATATTCGAGAATCGCTTCCAGCATGTACTGGAGATGCAACGTATGGGAGCGGACATCCGGCTGGAGGGTCACACTGCGATAATCAGTGGTGTCGAAACGCTGGCGGCTGCCCCGGTGATGGCTACGGATCTTCGTGCCTCTGCCGGACTGGTCCTTGCCGGACTGGCTGCGAGTGGTGAAACGCTGGTTGATCGCATCTACCACGTGGATCGTGGTTACGAACGTATCGAAGAGAAGCTCGGGCAACTGGGCGCCTCAATTCGACGGGTAGCCTAGGCGCGTCCTAGCGCGGATCATCGGGTCGCTCGCCCGCCGTGACCGTAGTTGTAAAGCGCTCGCCATCGCGAATCCCGGAAATTTCGACCGTGTTGCCCGGTATCGTGCTTGCCGAAATCAACAATGCTTGTCGTTGCGAAATTACCGGCTCGCCGTTCATGGTCAGAATTACGTCGCCACGTTTAAGGTTGGCGGTCGCAGCTGGTGCATCCTCGTAGACCTCTGTAATCAGAATGCCCATATCACTTTCGATGCCTCGTGCCTTGCGCTCGGAATTGGTCATATCATCGAGTACCAGGCCCATATAGCCGCGAATTACGCGACCGTTTTGCTTGATTTGCTCGACGACACCCCGCACAAGGTCGACCGGGATCGCGAAGCCGATGCCCTCGGTTCCCGGGTCCTGGGCCAGGACCGCCGTGTTAATGCCCACGAGCTCACCACGGCTATTGACCAGGGCGCCTCCCGAATTCCCAGCATTAATTGCAGCGTCCGTCTGTATGAAGTTTTCGAAAGTCACCAGATTGAGAAGTCCGCGACCAGTGGCACTGACAATTCCCTGCGTAACAGACGTCGTCAGCCCATACGGATTGCCGATGGCGAGCACGACATCGCCAATTCGCAGCTGGGCGGAATTACCCAGTTGTATGGCGGGCAGTACCCCCAGGTCCACACGCAGCAGGGCCAGGTCGGTTTCGGCGTCGACGCCGATAATCTCCGGCTCACCGATGCGGCCGTCGCCTAGTTGCACGCGTATCTCCGTCGCATCCGCGATAACGTGGTAGTTCGTAACGAGGAATCCCTCTGGATCAATGATGACCGCAGAGGCAAAGCTGGTATCGACGCGAAAGCGCGTTCTTGCGTCGGGCGTAGCGCTGTCCTGTACTAGCCGCTTTGTATAGATGTTGGCGACTGCGCTGGCGCTGTGGTCGACGGCGTCTGCGTAGCTTGCTGGCGCGGTGACGGCGTCCCTGAACCCGGGCATCAGGTCCGGGCGCACCAGCACCACGAGGAAGGCGACCGCAAGGCCTACCACGATTGACTGCAATAAAAAGACGAGAACTGATCTCAATTCGGCCACGCGATGTCCTGGAATCCCTGTTTGTAACTAGTAGCTAGCCAACTTCGATAAGCCCCGTGTATAATATGCCGTGGTGCCGCACCTAGTCCCCGGAAAGACCGTCATCCTGACGGCAAACCGAGCTTGCTGCAAATCTACCAGTATCGAAACAAAGCAAAAAATTGCTGTTTAGGCGGCCGTCAGGAAGGCGGCTTATAGGAGTGCCTGATGACTGAAGACGACCTTGATCGCAACAGGCGTCATTTTCTAACCGTTGCCACCCTGGTGACCGGCGCTGCTGGCGCTGGCATGGCGGCAATTCCCTTTCTTTCGTCACTTCAGCCGAGTGCACGTGCACAAGCGCTTGGTGCCCCGGTTGAGGTCGCGCTGGGTTCGCTGGCGCCAGGTGAGATGGTGCGGGTCCTTTGGCGTGGCAGACTGGTGTTTGTGCTGCGGCGCACCGAGGCTATGCTGGAAAAACTGCCGTCCGTGGTCGGGCAGCTGCGCGATCCGGATTCCGACGTACTGGAGCAGCAACCCGAGTACGCGAAAAACGGCACACGCTCTGTGAAGCCCGAATACCTGATTGTGGAAGGTTCCTGTACGCACCTTGGTTGTGCGCCAATTCAGGATTTTGACGTTCGCCCGGCGGAGGGCTGGGGAGGCGGATTCTTTTGCCCGTGCCACGGTTCAAAGTTTGACCTTGCGGGGCGCGTCTTCAAAGGAGTACCTGCGCCAACCAATCTGCGGGTTCCACCGCACCGATTTGTCAGGGATGACCTGATTCTGATCGGTCAGGACACGGGAGCAGCGTAATGGCCAAGATCGAAGCAGAAGTTGGCAAGCCGCAAGGCGGGTTCATAAAGTGGATCGACGATCGTTTCCCGATGACGTCGACGCTCAAATATCATGTCACCGAGTACTACGCCTCGAAGAATTTCAACTGGTGGTACGTGTTCGGTGTGCTTGCGTTCGTGGTGCTGGCTATTCAGCTGTTGACGGGCATCTTCCTCACGATGAACTACAAACCCGCCGCTGCGGATGCATTCGCGTCGGTTGAGTACATCATGCGTGACGTCGAGTGGGGCTGGTTGATTCGCTACATGCACTCAACGGGGGCATCGTTCTTCTTTATCGTCGTTTACCTGCACATGTATCGTGCGATGCTCTACGGCTCCTATAAGAAACCTCGCGAACTGATCTGGCTGATCGGAATGATGATCTTCCTGGTTCTGATGGCTGAGGCGTTTGCCGGCTACCTGTTGCCGTGGGGGCAGATGTCGTATTGGGGTGCGCAAGTGATCATTTCGCTGTTTGGCGCAATTCCGTGGGTGGGGGATGCCCTGGTAGAGATTATTCGCGGCGACTACTCGATATCCGACATCACACTGAATCGCTTCTTCGCCTTGCATGTGATTCTGTTGCCGCTGGTCTTGATCGGCCTGGTGTTCGTGCATATCGTCGCGCTGCACGAAGTCGGCTCGAATAACCCGGACGGCGTCGAGATCAAGAAGCACAAGGATGCCAGTGGCAAGCCCATTGATGGCATCGCTTTTCACCCGTACCACACCAGCAAAGACCTGGTGGCGATTATCGTATTTCTGATGATCTTTACCTCGGTCGTGTTTTTTGCGCCGGATATGGGTGGCTACTTCCTCGAACACGCCAATTTCGAACCGGCGAACCTGACGGCGACACCGGAGCACATTGCGCCGGTGTGGTACTTCACGCCGTTCTACGCAATTTTGCGCGCGGTCCCGGACAAGCTATGGGGCTTCATACTGTTTGGTCTGTCGGTAATTTTGCCGGTGTTCCTGCCCTGGCTGGATCGCTCGAGAGTCAGGTCGATCCGCTATCGCGGATGGATTTACAAATCGGCGCTGGGCGTGTTCACCGTGACCTTCCTGACTCTGGGCTGGCTCGGTACGCAGCCTGCAGAGGGATTGTACGTTTTGATGGCTCGTATATTCTCCGTCGTCTATTTCGCGTTCTTTTTGCTGATGCCTTATTACACGGCGATAGACAAGACCAAACCGGTGCCAGACAGGGTGACGTACCATGCTTAAGTTCAGAAAGATGGCCAGCATTCTGGCTCTGGGCACAGTGTTCATGGCTGTCGAGGCTATGGCCGCTGGTGGGGGCGCTGCGCTTGAGCCGGCCAAGATCGAACCGGGTAATGTTGCATCGCTGCAGCGTGGCGCGCGCAACTTCATGAACTACTGTTCAGGTTGTCACTCTGCACAGTACGTTCGCTACAATACGATCGGAAAATACCTCGAACTGTCGGAAGAACAGCTTATCGACAATCTCATGTTCAATGCGGACAAGACATTCGAGACGATTCAGGCGAGTATGCCTTCGGACGATGCGAAACGCTGGTACGGTGTCGCACCGCCCGATCTTTCGCTAACCGCCAGAGCTAAAGGTGTCGACCACGTCTATAACTTTCTAAAAGGTTTCTATGTCGAAGAAGGCAGTCCGACGGGCGTGAACAACCTGGTGCTTGCCGGAACCAGCATGCCGCATGTGTTGTGGGAGCTGCAGGGGTACCAAACGGCCAACTTCTCGCACCATGAGAATGAAGATGGTTCGGTAACGACAACATTTGAAGGCTTCGAAATGTTGAGTGCGGGGGCGATGGATGCCGAAGACTACGACGATTTTGTTCGCGATACCGTTAATTTTCTCGCTTACATATCCGAGCCAATTCGATCCGATCGCCGCAAGCTCGGCGTATGGGTACTGATGTTCCTGATCTTTTTCTACATCCTTGCCTCAATGCTCAAAAAACAAATATGGAAGGATGTTAAGTAATGGCAGTAGTAGCTAATAGACGCTCCGTAATGACGTTGTATTCGCGACCCGTGGACATTCATAGTCACCGTGCACGTCTCGTTCTCGCTGAAAAGAACATCAACATTGAAATATCAAATATTGCAGGGCCTGATTTGCCCGAAGATCTGATGGATCTTAATCCGTACCACACGGTCCCAACGCTCGTAGATCGTGACCTGACGCTGTATGACTCGCGCGTTATCATCGAGTACCTTGACGAGCGGTTTCCGCATCCTCCGCTGATGCCTGTCGACCCGGTAACCCGTGCGCAGTTTCGTCTGGCGCTATTTCGTATAGAAACCGATTGGTATTCGATCGCCGAGGAAGCCGAAACCAGCAATGACGGCAAATTGGGCACAAAATCTCGCAAATTGCTGCGTGAAAGCATCTTGCAGAGTACTGAGCTATTCGGTGCGCGGCCCTTCTTTCTGAGCGAGGAATTCTCGCTGGTAGACTGCACAATCGCGCCTTTGCTTTGGCGCCTGCCAGTCTATGGTATTGACCTGGGACCAGATGCGGAACCGATTGAGGCGTACATGAATCGTGTATTTGTCCGGCGTTCGTTCCAGCAGAGCCTCACTGAGCTGGAACAGGAAATGCGCCTGTAAAACAGCTGCCGGGGGGTTCGAGCAGCAGCTTATGTTTAGTCCCATGCGATACGCTAATTAGATGTTAAGCTATCGGTATCAGGCGGCGAATCAAGAAAAACGGCAGTGACTAATTCCAACCGATCAAAAAGACCGTATCTCGTGCGTGCGATGCACGAATGGATGACCGACAATAATCAAACGCCGCACATCGTGGTAAATGCTTTTTTTGAAGGTGTGAGCGTGCCGGCTGAGCACGTCAAAGACGGCAAGATTATTCTCAATATCAGCGAATCAGCCGCTCACAATCTCAAGTTGGGCAATGACGCAGTCAGTTTTCGGGCGCGCTTTGGCGGCGTGCCATTTGATGTCTGGGCACCAATGCGCTCGGTACTTGGTATCTATGCGCGCGAGACTGGTCAGGGCATGATTTTCTCGCACGATACGGAGCAGGCAGATGCCCGCGAAATGAAGCAGGAACTTGATGATTCCCGCTCGCGGCCCCACCTGACGATCGTCAAGTAAGAGCGGTTCCTGACCGCGACCGATTGCCAGCGCGGCTGATCTGGAACCCCGCAATTCGCCGCTAGTCGGCTCCCAGTAATGACGTGTCAATCAGGTCGCACAGGCAATGAATCACTACCAGGTGTACTTCCTGAATTCGTGCTGTTCGGGTTGCCGGCACGCGAATCTCGACGTCGCCCTCGGCGAAAACGTCCACCATGCGGCCGCCATCGCAACCTGTTAGCGCGACGACGCTCATACCGCGGTCATGGGCGGCAGTTATCGCGCGAATCACGTTTTCCGAATTGCCGGACGTCGAAATACCGAGCAAGACATCCTGCGGCTTGCCAAGTGCGCGAACCTGTTTGCTGAAGATTTCCTCATACGCGTAGTCGTTGCTGATTGATGTGAGCGTGGAGCTGTCGGTCGTCAATGCCATTGCGGGGAGCCCGGGACGCTCCATCTCGAATCGGTTCAGAAGTTCGGAAGAGAAATGCTGTGCATCGGCCGCCGAGCCGCCATTGCCGCAACTCAGGATCTTGCCATCATCAAGTAACGCGTCGCTCATCAGACGTCCGGCAGCGACGATGCTCTCGGAGAGTTGCTCAGCGGCGGCCTGTTTTGTCGCGATACTCTCCGCAAAGTGTTCGCGTACTCGTTTGATAGGATCCATCATCCCTCCAGCGTATCTGTCTGTATGCGATTCTAGCAGCAGTTGCTCGCGCTGTTCAGAGCGCTGAATCCGCGGGGCGAAAAGCATCCTGCAGCCAGCGGATACCATCGGTCTGGCCAGCAGAAATTGCGACAACGTCGAATCGGACGGTATGCCGGGCGAAACGTCGATTAGCGGCAATGAACATTGCCGCCGTGCGGATAATTTTTAGTTGCTTGCGCGAGTCGACTGTAAGCTCCGGGGATGAGAACCGGATCGAAGTGCGAGAGCGCACCTCAACAAACACCAGGCAGTCGTCATGCAGCAGGATAAGGTCGATTTCCCCTCCGCGCGTCTGGAAGTTTTCCTCAATCAGGGTAAGGCCCCTGCGAACGAGGAACCCAAGCGCTTCTTGCTCGGCCTGCTTGCCTAGAGTTCCTGTGCGTCCGGGTCCCATGGTGAATCGTCTGCTGCGTCGGGCGTGACGAATTCAACGTCGTCGGTGATGTCCTGGATCGGGCCGCCGACAGCGTCCGGCTTCGGCAGCGCAACGGCTTCGCCATTTTGAAATTGCGCCCAGGCGAGGCGTCGATGCACGCGTCCGCCAGCGTCAAGAAACAGGGTACCCGTTGCGCCGTCAATTTCAGGCATGGCACCACCGCGTGAAGCGAACAGGGCGGCGATCAGGTTATAAGCGTCGTAGCCCATCGCATGGAGCCGTGCCCGGCGACGTTCCTCGGGCCAGAATTCGGCGAACGTTGCAGGCAGTTCCGCGATCCATGGCTGTGGATCGATAACCCAGGGCGTGTCCGCAAACATGACTCCATTCAGGTCGGCGTTCGAACGACCGTCCAGCGCGTTGACCGACGATGTCGAATAGACGGGCAGGTCGCCGGAATAGTGAAACTTGAGCTGCGCTTTCAGCAGGCGACCGGCGGGCGCGTCAGAGGCAAGAAAAATAAACTCCGCATCCTGTCGTCTGCGCGGGTCGAACTGCAAGTTGCCGCCTATATTGGCGCGCATACGCTGGTAGCGATTCACACTGCCGGTCAGGCCCATCAGGTTTTCGATCTCATTAGAGAAGTCCTGAACGCCCGGCCGGTAGCTGCGGTAGTCCAGCAGCGTGCCACCGAGCCCCTCGAATTCAGTGGCGAAACTCGTCAACAATCGGCGCCCCCAGTCGTTGTTGGGGACCAGCGCGACAGCGCGTGTGTAGCCATCGTCGAGCGCACGTTGGCCTGCCGAGGCCGCCTCGTCTTCGGGCGCAAGTGCGAACTGGTAGAGACCCGGTGGTGCCAGCGACTCTTCGGGCAGAAAATTCAAGGTCAGTACGGGGACAGGCACAAGAATGTCATTGGCTAACTGGACAACACTGCTCTTCAGCAACGGCCCTACAACAAACTCCGCGCCATCGGCCACTGCAGCCGCATACGCGGCGCTGCCACCGCCCTCTGCATTCACGTCATAAATACGCACGCTTTGTCGATCGTCGAGCCCGGCGGCGGCGGCAAAATAGGCACCCAGGAAGCCATTCTGCACAGCCATCCCGGCACCGGCCGCTCTGCCGGAGAGCGGCAACAGCAGCGCAATCTGGCGCGGATAATCGAGCAACTCGGCATCTGGCAGCCTCAGTGTGTCCAGGACGGTGATCGCGGGATGGTCGGAATTGTTCTGCCGCCAGCGGACGACGCCATTGCTCCAGCCGACACCCTGCTGCCCTGTGGACGCTGCCAGCGAACCGATTGATAACCAGCCTCGAACAACTGGGTCGCTGGTGGCTTCTGCAGCACGCCGCAATACCTGCGGACTACTTACAAGCAGTCCTTGCCAAAGGCGTTCGCGATTTCGCTGGACACCGCGGCGGTCGCTGATCCAGGTTTCACGTTGCGTCATCAGCTGCACAGCGCGCTCAGGGTCCTGTTTCTGTATCCAGGCGTCGGCCCGCAGTGCCTCAACTCTTAGTCGGTCCCGCACGGAGAGCGCTCCGCGGCTGAGTGGTTCAAGCAGGCCAAGCGCGTCGTCGGCCGCACCTTCAAACAGCAACAGGGCCGCCGAATTCGTAGACCAGATGGCCAGCAGGCTGCCCGCCTCGGGACGCGGCACGCTGTCCAGCGCATTTTCGGCGCGGGCGACGTCGCCGGCATCGAGCCATTGTTCGACGGCAAGCAGCGTCAGGCGGTCGCGCTCAACGCCAATCGATTCACTCGCCAGAGCGATGTATGCGCTCGCGGCGTCAGCGTGTTCACCTTTTTCCGCGAGCCGCTCGGCACGGCCCTCGCCGCTGATCCCTATGCCGCCAAGTCCGGTTGTCCCGCAGCCCCCCAGCATACCCAGAGTGATCAGTAACAGTGCAATGCTTGCTAGTGAGCGCATTTCGTGGGCAGGATGTCGGAGACTACTCATCATATTCATTTAACCGGAAGCAGGTTTTGCGCCCAATGAGCGGTACGCTTTTTATCGTTGCGACGCCGATAGGCAATCTGGAAGATCTGACACCGCGTGCGCGCAAAACGCTCACCGAAGTGGATCTTGTTGCTGCCGAGGATACCCGGCACTCCGGGCGATTGCTATCGCATATCGGCGCCAAACCCCGGCTTTTGGCTTTGCATGATTACAACGAACAGGCGGCGGCTGCCAGCGTAATCGAGATCCTGGAGGAAGGACGGGATGTCGCATTGGTCAGCGACGCGGGAACGCCGTTGGTCAGCGATCCGGGCTACCGATTGGTCCGGGCCGCTCACGAGCGCGGCATCACGGTCTCGCCGATTCCAGGCCCCAGCGCTTTAACGGCGGCACTCTCGGTCGCAGGACTACCGACCGATCGATTTGGCTTTGAGGGCTTTCTGCCGGCGAAACGCGCGGCAAGACGGCAACTGCTCGAGTCGCTGCGCCGGGAAACGCGCACGACGGTATTTTACGAATCGGTACATCGGGTTGCCGATTCGCTCAGCGACATGTGCGAAATCCTGGGTAAGGAGCGCCGCGCTTTTGTAGGCCGCGAACTTACGAAGATGTATGAACAATGTGTTCGGGGGACGCTCGAAGAGCTGTGCGTGAAAATTGATGACGGCTCTATTGTGGCCAAAGGCGAGTTTGTCATCGTTGTAACCGGAACTGATGATGAGTCACCGGCGTCCTCGTTGGACACGGATCGCCTCCTGGCCGAGCTTGGTGACGTGCTTCCGGCGAAAGTCGCCGCCAGGGTATCGGCGAGAGTCACGGGTCTGAAGAAGAACGCCCTGTACCAGCGTTTATTGGAGCTCCGGGAAGAGAAGCACTGACCGCCAGCTACGCGAAAGCCGAAAGCGGCGTTCGCGATTAGCGTAGAATCCTGCTCCGAGAGAGCCGGAGTTGGCCAGACAATCGCTGCGCGCAAGCGCGGAGGAAAGTCCGGGCTCCTTCGGACAGGGCGCCAGGTAACGCCTGGGGGGCGTGAGCCCATGGAAAGTGCCACAGAAAATAAACCGCCGGGCTATGCCCGGTAAGGGTGAAAAGGTGCGGTAAGAGCGCACCGCGCGACTGGTAACAGTTCGCGGCACGGTAAACCCCGCCCGGAGCAAGACCAAATAGGGGAGTGCGGGCTCATGGCCCACCGTCGGTTCCGAACGGACTCCCGGGTAGGTTGCTAGAGGCAGTTGGTGACAGCTGTCCCAGATGAATGATTGTCGATGACAGAACCCGGCTTATTGCCGGCTCCGGCTCTCTCACTTCTATTTCCGTTTAAATTCAGTCACTTATGAGGTTATTGCTGTAGCGACCTGGGCGCTATGCGGCGACTGCGCGGAATGCCGCGCAATCGGGCCAAAAAGTCGTGCTGTCGGCGATCGCCGACTCCTTTTTGAGACCTTGTCGAAGAAGTAGCTGTAAACAACTGATTTATTTAGCGCGAACCCTGCCACATTTCGCCCTTATTGGGCCACCAAATAGCCCCTAAGTGACTGTACAACAAAGACTAATTGCTTTAGTTGGTTGACGGTCGCGTAGGCCGCCACCTATAGTGTTGAAAAGTGGATAAAAGTGGGAGGAAAGGGGCTGCCTGCCCAGGATTCGCGCCAGAAGAGCGGAGCCCGGGGCCGTCCCTGACGAAGTGTTTCGAGGGGCTACCAAAGTCACGTTGGACGCCAAGGGGCGTATGGCAATACCGACCCGGTATCGGGAGCGGCTGTCTGCCCGTTGTGATGGCGAAATCATCGTGACCGTTGATAAAGACCATTGTCTCCTCGTTTACCCGCTGCCCGACTGGGAAGAACTGGAGCGGAAACTCGTACGTCTGCCGAGCATGAACAAATCTGCACGTCGCATCGTCCGCATTATGGTCGGTTACGCGACCGAGGTCGAGATGGATGGCAGCGGGCGAATTCTTGTATCGCGCGAACTTCGGGACTTTGCCAGCCTCGAGAGGAACGCAATGCTAATCGGGCAGGGCAACAAATTTGAACTATGGGATGAACAAACCTGGAATGAGAAACGCGACGCGTGGCTCAACGAGGAAGACGACGGCGAATTGCCGGCGGACCTCGAGTCGATTTCTTTCTAGGGCCATGTCTATCCAATGAGCAGCAACGCGCATGTGCCGGTGCTGTTGGGGCCAGTCCTTAAGGGGCTGCGAATAAAACCAGACGGCTGTTATGTCGACGGAACGTTCGGACGCGGTGGTCACAGCAGGGAGATTCTGAAGCAACTGAATGCCAATGGTCGATTGATAGGCATCGATCGAGATCCACAGGCGATTGCTTCGGCAGCCACACCCCTAACGGACGATCCGCGTGTTGAGCTGGTAAGAGGCGAAATTGCGCAACTTAAAGCACTTATTGGGGAAAGAAAGGATGCTACAGGCCGGTCGCTCATCGGTAAGGTTGACGGCTTGCTCTTCGACCTCGGCGTTTCATCCCCGCAGCTGGATGAAGCGGAACGAGGGTTCAGTTTCCTGCGCGACGGACCACTCGACATGCGAATGGACCCGGACTCCGGCATACCAGCCAGCGAGTGGCTCGCGTCAGTGGATGAAAAAGAATTGCGTCGCTTGATTTCGAAATTTGGTGAAGAGCGCCACGCCGCGCGTATTGCTCGCGCATTAGTGGCCGCTCGCGAAAATGCACCAATCCGAAGAACCTCGGAGCTCGCCGCTGTTGTGGAGTCCGCGGTGCCGGCGCCGTATGGCGGGAAACGTACGAAAAAGCACCCGGCAACAAAGACGTTCCAGGCAATTCGTATCGCAATCAACAGCGAACTCGATCAAATCACAGCCGCGTTAGATCAGGCGCTCGACGTGCTCCGACCAGGGGGGCGACTCTGCGTCATCAGTTTCCATTCGCTGGAAGACCGTATCGTCAAACGCTTCATGCGCGACACATCGCGAGAGCCGGAGCCGTACCGCGGCATGCCGTCGATACCCGAAGAATATCGACCGAAGCTGAAAATCATTGGCAAAGCGGTCGCGGCAACAGCAGAGGAAATCGCTGTCAATCGCAGGGCGCGCAGCGCCCGTCTGAGAATTGCGGAGCGGACATGATCGAACCGAATCAACACTCTCAGCCGTTTCTGCTTGTCTTTGTATTTGCACTGGTCTGCGTGTTGAGTGCAATCGCGCTTGTTTATACCAAGCATGAGTCACGCAAATTATTTGTGCAGCTGGAGGGCCTCTCGCACGAACGCGACGGGCTCAATATCGAATGGGGCCAGCTTCAGATTGAGCAGAGCACCTGGGCGCAGCACGCCCGAATTGAGCAGGTCGCAACTGATGACCTCGCCCTCGTACGACCCAACGCAAGTGAAATTTTTGTGATCGAGCAACAATGAGACGCGGCGCCGAAACAAAACAAAAGACTGAGCGACGCTTCCTTGGCAGGGTTTCGCTGGTGCTGGCGTTCTTTGGCTTGCTGGCAGCATCGCTCGTGGCTCGTGCGGTGCATTTGCAGGTGCTCGATAAAGACTTTCTGAATCAACAGGCGGATACGCGCCATTTGCGTACTGAGAAGATCTCGGCGCATCGCGGCACGATTACTGATCGAAACGGCGAACCGCTCGCCATCAGTACGCCAGTCGACAGTATCTGGGCAAACCCAAAAGAGTTTGCTGCGGCCGTCGATAATGTCCCGCAATTGGCGAAGGCGCTTGGCGTGGACGCGCAGACGCTCATGCGTCGCATCACGCGCAGCATGAACAAGGAATTTGTCTATCTGAAACGCCACTTGAGTCCGGAGCAGGCAGAGCAGGTTCTTGCATTGGAGCTGCCGGGCATCAACGTGCAACGTGAGTACCGCCGCTACTATCCGGCGTCCGAGGTTACCGGGCACCTGCTGGGCTTCACAAATATCGACGATGAAGGCCAGGAAGGAATAGAGCTGGCTTTCAATCACTGGCTGGCAGGCGAGTCCGGTGCCAAGCGCGTATTGAAGGATCGGCTCGGACGTTCGATAGAAAACGTCGAGAGTATTCGGCCGGCACGCCACGGCAAGGATCTGAAAACCAGCATCGATTTACGACTGCAGTATCTTGCCTATCGGTCGCTCAAAGCGGCAATCAAGACGTACGAGGCGCGCTCCGGTTCGATCGTCGTGCTGGACGTCAAGACAGGCGAAGTGCTGGCGATGGTCAATCAGCCAACCTACAACCCCAATGATCGCTCGCAGTTTTCACCGGCACGGTATCGCAACCGCGCAATCACCGATCTCTTCGAGCCCGGCTCCAGTATCAAACCGCTGATCGTCGCCGCGGCGCTGGAGAGTGGTCGCTACCGACCTAGCAGCATAGTAGATACCGCGCCGGGCTACGTTGACGTTGGCGCCAAAAGGATCGAAGACAGCCACGATCTCGGTCGTGTCAGCTTGACGACGATACTCGCGCGCTCGAGTAACGTTGGCGTTACCAAGCTCGCCATGCAGCTCGAGCCGGATCAGCTTTGGGAAACCATGACGGATTTTGGCTTTGGCGCGTTGACAAGTAGTGGTTTTCCGGGCGAATCCGCAGGCAGATTGACCTACTTCGGCCATTGGAAACCGATCAACCAGGCAACCCTCGCGTATGGCTATGGCGTGTCCGTTACGCCGCTGCAACTCGCTCAGGCGTATGCGGTTATCGGCGATGGTGGTGGCCTGCGGCCGATTTCCCTGGTCCGACTCGAGCAGCCGGCAGAAGGTCAGCAGGTTATCTCTGAAGAGACGGCCACCGCCGTAAGGCGCATGCTCGAGGAAGTCGTGCGGCCCGGTGGTACCGGTACCAAAGCGTCGGTCGATGGCTATCGTATCGCTGGCAAGACCGGTACCGCATGGAAGGCTGCGGATGGCGGCTATTCCGAGGACAAGTACATTTCGATATTCGCCGGGCTTGCGCCGGCCAGCGACCCGCGACTGGCTACGGTGGTCGTTGTCGACGAGCCGCGCGGCGAGCTGTACTACGGCAGTGACGTTGCGGCGCCCGTGTTCGCCGACGTCATGGCGGAATCGCTCAGACTGTTGGCGGTCGCGCCTGACGCCATGCCCGTTCGGAAATCTGGCGAATCCCTGCGAGCAATGGCGGAGCGGACAGCGAGTCGATGAGTATGCCTGCTGAACACCTGCCTTTAACGCCGACCCTTGCCGACTTGCTGCAGGGCTATGCAGACGCGCCTGCCATTTCCGTTCGGGGTATTGCCAGCGACAGTCGCCAGCTCTCTGATGGTTTTGTATTTTTTGCCTGTCAGGGTATCGGCAGCCATGGCCTGGATTACCTGGCCGATGCAGAGGCGGCCGGTGTCAGTGCTGTTGTCTACGACGCGTCCAGCGCCGCCAGGCCAGATGGCATAAGCATGCCGGCTATTGGCGTCGATAATCTGGGCGCGAAGCTCGGTGAAATCGCCAGTCGCTTTTACGGTCGGCCATCGGAGGCTCTGCGAGTCATCGGTGTCACCGGGACGAATGGCAAGACGACTGTTGCCTGGCTGGTCGCACAGTGTGCCCAGCTGTTAGGCGCACGCTGCGGCTATCTTGGCACGCTCGGCTATGGCGTGGAAAAACTGCAGGATGTGGCGGGAATGACGACTCCGCCCGCCGTCGAACTTCAGGGCCGACTCGCTGAATTTGTGTCACAGGGTGCTGACTACGCGGCTATCGAGGTTTCATCCCATGCGCTATCGCAGGGCCGTGTTGACGGCATCCGCTTTGAAGCCGCGCTGTTTACGAACCTGACTCGTGACCACCTTGACTACCACGCTGACATGCACGACTACTTCGAAAGCAAAGCGCGTCTGTTTCTGGAGTCCGACACCCGAAGTCGCATCATCAACCTCGACTCTGAATACGGGACGCAACTTGCGGCTCGTTGTGGCCAGGAAGTTGTCACGGTCTCAACCAAGTTTGATCGCGTCGCGAATGGACGACCCTACGTGTTTGTCCGCTCGGTCGTTCTCAAGCAGCATGGATCGGATGTCAGCTTCATAAGTTCCTGGGGTGATGGCCGCTTTACTTTGCCGATGCCTGGTGACTTCAATGTCGCGAACGCGGTTGTTGTGCTCGCGCTGATGTTGCAGCAGGGCGTGTCAGTAGAAGCGGCATCGGACGTCCTGTCGCAAGTTCAAGCGCCTCCGGGAAGGATGCAGCGCGTTACGGGACCGGGTGCAACCGTCTACGTGGACTACGCGCACACGCCGAATGCCATCGAAGCAGCTCTTAGGGCGTTGCGCCCGCACTGCCGCGGAAAACTCTGGTGCGTGTTCGGCTGTGGCGGTATGCGCGACGCCGGCAAACGACCATTGATGGCGAAGCTTGCAGAGCGCCTGGCGGATCACGTTGTTGTGACCAGCGATAACCCGCGCGACGAAGATCCGCTGGCCATAATCGACGATATTATTTCAGGCCTCTCCAGGCCGGAATCGGCAACGATCATCGAAGATCGTGCTGCGGCTATCGCCTGGGCCGTAAGGCAGGCGGATGAGCAAGACGTTGTGCTTATTGCCGGCAAGGGCCACGAAATCACCCAGCAAATTGGGCAAACAAACCGCCCGTTTTCGGACTTCATGATCGCAGAGGCCGCATTGGCGGCAACGGCAAGGGGGCGCGAGCAATGATCGATTCCCTGAGCGCTGCGGCCGAGACGATGCAAGGTCGACTAACTGGCGCGGACCGCAAGTTCGCCGGTATCAGCACAGACACCCGCACACTGCAGGAAGACGAGCTTTTTTTCGCACTACAGGGCCCGAACTTCAACGGCTGTGACTACGTCGAAGCGGCGAGTAAGAACGGTGCTGCAGGCGTTGTCGTGCCTGGTCATGTGCGGGCGGACATTGCACAAATTGAAGTCAATGATACGCGTCAGGCCCTGGGGCAATTTGCGGCGGCATGGCGTAAGTCACAGGACGTAACAGTCATTGGCATTACAGGCAGCAATGGCAAGACCGGCACCAAAGAGTTGGTCAGGGCATGTCTCGCCGAGCAGGCTTCGACCCTGGCAACGCATGGCAATCTGAACAACGAGATCGGCGTGCCCCTGATGCTGGCTCGCATCGAGAAAGAGCATCGGTTCGCCGTTATAGAAATGGGTGCCAATCACGCCGGTGAGATCGCTTACCTGGCCAAACTCGCCTGTCCGAACATCGTTGTTATTACCAACGCTGCTGAAGCCCATCTGGAGGGCTTCGGTTCAGTACGCGGTGTGAGTCGAGCGAAAGGAGAAATTCTCCAGAACGCCGAGCGACCAGAGACTGCAGTCCTGAATGCCGATGACCCGTACCTCGACTATTGGTCTTCGCTGGTTGCCGATGTGCGCAAGATAACTTTCGGACTGAACGAATCGGCCGATGTTCGCGCGACTGAAATCGTAACAGGGGTCGAACAATCACAGTTCCGTTTGCAGTTGCCCGACGAAACTGTGGAGGTGCGCTTGCCGCTGGCCGGTATACACAACGTTCGCAATGCGTGTGCCGCTGCGGCTGTTGCGTATTCGCTCGGAATTAGCGCGCGCAGTATCAGGAAAGCGCTGCAAGGAGTAAGTCCGATCGGCGGCAGGCTACAGCCACTGCGCGGTACGCATGGGTCGACCTTGTTCGACGATAGCTATAACGCGA
Source organism: uncultured Gammaproteobacteria bacterium (assembly GCA_963760395.1). Taxonomy (GTDB): domain Bacteria; phylum Pseudomonadota; class Gammaproteobacteria; order Steroidobacterales; family Woeseiaceae; genus UBA1847. The sequence goes on along the minus strand of CAVXCX010000006.1, from coordinate 96,708 downwards.
ATCCGCTCTCGGTAACCGCCGCTGCTGAGTTTTTGTCACAGCTGTCGGGCGAGAGCTGGCTTGTTCTTGGTGACATGAAAGAGCTGGGCGATGAAGCCGTGCAGCTGCATCGGGAACTGGGTGAGACCCTGCATACAATTGGCATCGATCGTCTGTTCGCCCTGGGTGACCTGTCGCGCCATACCGTGGAGGGATTCGGTGAGAACGCCAGCTGGTTTGGAAGCATCGATGCGCTGCTGGATGGTCTGACCTGCCGCCTCAGCAATTCCGTGAACGTCCTGGTGAAAGGTTCTCGATCGATGCGCATGGAGCGCGTTGTCGATGCGCTGCGCGAAGTCGAAGCCGCGAGAAGAGAGGCCTGATAATGCTGCTCTATCTCACCAACTATCTTGCGCAGTTCGAATCCGGCTTCAACGTATTCAACTACCTGACAATGCGGGCGATCCTGGGTGCACTTACAGCGCTGCTGCTGTCGTTCATCATCGGGCCGCGCATGATTCGCCGCCTGAGCGTGAATCAACTGGGACAGCCGGTTCGCGAGGATGGCCCCGAGACACATTTGCTCAAGGCAGGCACGCCGACGATGGGTGGTGCGCTGATCCTGACGGCAATCGCCTTTAGTACGGTGTTGTGGGCGGACCTCGAAAACCTGTATGTCTGGATCGTGCTGTTTGTCACCTTGTCGTTCGGTGTCATTGGCTACGTCGATGATTACAAGAAACTCGTATTGCAGGACCCCGCCGGGATCTCGGCGGCGCAAAAACTCTTCTGGCAGTCTAGTGCGGCTCTCATTGCCGCCATTGCTCTGTACGTCACGGCAACCGACGAGGTGCAAACCTCGCTGTTGATTCCGTATTTCAAGGATTTGGCGATTCCCCTGGGTGTTTTTCAGGTTGTCGTGACGTACTTTTTTATTGTTGGCTTCAGTAACGCAGTAAATCTTACTGATGGCCTCGACGGTTTGGCGATCATGCCGACCGTGCTGGTTGGCGGCGCGCTCGGCATTTTTGCCTACGTCACCGGCAACGTAAATTTCGCTGGCTACCTCGACATTCCTTATGTTGCGGGCACTGGCGAGATTTTGGTCTTCTGTACGTCGCTCGCGGGGGCCGGACTCGGCTTTCTCTGGTTCAACACCTACCCGGCGCAGGTGTTCATGGGCGATATCGGTGCGCTCTCACTCGGCGCGGCGCTGGGCGTCGTTGCGGTCGTCGTTCGTCAGGAGATCGTGCTCGCGATCATGGGTGGCGTGTTCGTCGTGGAGACATTGTCCGTGATCATCCAGGTCGCGTCATTCAAGCTGACCGGCAAGCGCGTTTTCAGGATGGCGCCGTTGCATCACCATTTCGAGCTTAAAGGATGGGCGGAGCCGAAGGTCATCGTTCGTTTCTGGATTATAACCGTCATCCTCGTGTTGATTGGCCTCGCGAGTCTGAAAATACGATGAGCGCGGCAAGACAAACAGCCTGCAAGGACCTGGTCGTCGGTCTGGGCGCGACCGGATTGTCGATTGCGCGCCACCTGCGAAGGGCCGATATCGACGCCATGTTTTTCGACAGTCGCGAAACACCACCCGGTATCGAGGAGCTAGACAAGGTCTGGCCGGATGCAGAGGTTCTGCTTGGCGACATAAAGTTACCGGCGGGTATCGCAAGGATTATTGCGTCGCCTGGTATTTCGGACAGCCACCCACTGCTGCAGACTGCCCGTAAAAAGCAGCTCGAGATCGTTTCCGATATCGAACTATTCGCGCGCGAGGTGAAAGCCCCGTTCGTCGCAGTTACCGGATCGAACGGCAAGAGTACGGTAACGACGTTGCTCTATCACATGTGTGTTGCGGATGGCCGCGAGACGCTCGCGGGTGGCAATCTCGGCGAGCCCGCGCTCGACCTTCTCGAATATCCGACACCAAAGATCTACGTGCTCGAGCTGTCCAGTTTTCAGCTGCAGCGCACGCAGAAACTTCCGGCAGCGGTTGCCGTTCTGCTGAACGTGTCTCCGGACCATCTTGACTGGCACGCCGATGAAGCGGAATACCGGGAGTCGAAATATCGGGTCTATCGCGAAGCTGAAGCGGCCGTTTTTAACCGGACCGATGCGACAGCGAAGAAACACACCCGTCACTGCAAACGTGTAATCAGTTTCGGCATCGACGCGCCAGGTGAAGATCAGTTCGGACTGCGCGTCGAGGATGGTGAAACCTACCTTGCCCGTGGCGAAATGCTGCTGCTTTCGATCAACGATCTTCCTATGTTCGGCGTTCATAACCAGCTCAATGCGCTGGCGGCATTGGCAGCCGGCGAGCTTATTGGGCTGTCGCTGCCGGCCATGCTGCAGGTTCTCGTCGAATTTGCGGGCCTGCCTCACCGCATGCAGTTTGTGGCGCGAATTGCGGCGGTGGACTACATCAATGATTCGAAAGCGACAAACGTTGCAGCCGCAGTCGCCTCTGTAAATTCTGTCGACGGGATGCTGGTACTGGTTGCCGGTGGCGATGGCAAGGGTGGCGACTTTGCCGAACTCTCGGAGGCCCTGGATGGCAAGCTTCGCGGCGCCGTTCTGATAGGCAAAGACGCCGAGGAAATCGCTGCAGCTCTGGATACCACGATGCCGGTGCGGTTCGCAGACGATATGCGCGACGCGGTGAGATTGGCCGCCGATTGCGCCGAGGCCGGCGATACTGTGCTGCTGGCACCTGCCTGTGCCAGCCTTGACCAGTACAAAAACTACATGGCACGCGGCGATGCCTTTTGCGAAGGCGTGGAGGCGTTGCGACGATGACGACTCGGAGCATCACGATGCCGTTCCCGGCACGCCTCAGGACCACGCTGAAAATTGATCCGGTGTTGATGACACTCGTGCTGGCGCTCTTGCTGGGTGGGTTCGTGATTTTGGCGTCGGCGTCCATCTCTATCTCGGACAGCATCTCTGGAAATCCGTTCTTTTACGTGCAGCGTCAGCTGCTTGCGGCAGTAATCGGTGTGGTAGCCGGCGGCGTCTGCCTGTTTATCCCGATGCAGGTATGGCAGAGCCTCGGGCCGCTAATGCTGTTCGCCTGTGTAGCACTGTTAGTCCTCGTGTTGATTCCCGGAATTGGTCACGAAGTCAACGGCAGCACGCGATGGATGCGCATTGGTTTCATGAATCTGCAGGTCTCAGAGCCGGCGCGCCTGTGCCTGCTGCTGTATCTGGCCGGCTATGTGGTGCGACGCAACAAGGCTCTGCGTGAGGACTTCATGGGTTTCCTTCGACCGATGCTGGTGCTGACGCTCATCTGTGTGCTGCTGCTCAAACAGCCGGACTTCGGTGCCGCGCTGGTACTGCTGGCGACCGCACTGGTGATGCTGTTTGTGGCGGGAGCGCGTATTCGTGACTTCCTGTTGTTCTTCTCAAGCGCTGTGCTGGCGATGGCGGCTCTGGCGGTTACCTCGCCATACCGTATGAAACGGCTGACGGCGTTTCTCGATCCATGGGCCGATCCTTACGACTCCGGATTCCAGCTGACGCAGTCGTTGATTGCGATTGGTCGGGGCGAGTGGTTTGGCGTGGGGCTCGGCGACAGCGTGCAGAAGCTTTTCTACCTGCCGGAAGCACATACGGATTTTGTATTCGCAGTATTCGCCGAGGAGTTCGGTCTGGCCGGCTCGTTGGTCCTGATCGCGCTGTTTGCGGCGCTACTCTGGCGTGTATTCAGGCTGGCTATGCGGGCAGCAAGCGCCGAGCGTTTCTTTGAGGCCTACATCGCAATCGGGCTTGGCACCTGGCTCGGGCTGCAGGCGTTTATCAACGTGGGCGTAAACATGGGCCTGTTGCCAACCAAAGGGTTGACTCTGCCTCTGATCAGCTACGGTCGCAGCAGCCTGATCATCACCATGATTTGCATAGGCCTGCTGCTGCGTATTCATCACGAGTTGGCCGTTGACGCAAAGCCGGTGAATCGTAAGCGGGGTCGCAAGGCATGAGTCTGCGACCTATTCTTGTCATGGCTGGTGGTACAGGCGGACACGTTTACCCGGCGCTGGCTGTTGCGCGAGCTTTGCAGGCCAACTCACGTGACGTTGTCTGGCTGGGTACGCAACGCGGCCTGGAGTCTCGTGTGATCCCCGCGGCCGGAATCGAAATCGAGTGGATCAGCGTTCAGGGGCTGCGCCGCAAAGGTGTACTCGCGCTGTTGATCGCACCGTTTCAACTGGCCTGGGCGTTGTTGCAGTCGCTTGGTGTCATTCTTCGTCGTCGTCCCGCAGCAGTACTCGGAATGGGTGGATTCGTCAGCGGTCCCGGCGGCGTGGCCGCCTGGCTCACTCGCCGACCGCTGTTGATTCATGAGCAAAATGCTGCTGCTGGCCTGACTAACCGTCTTCTGGCGCGTCTTGCCCGGGTTGTGCTGCAAGCCTTCCCGGGCAGTTTTAATTCTCGAATTCACGCGGAGACCGTCGGCAACCCGGTCCGTGAGGAAATCATGGCGATCGCGCCACCGGCCGAGCGATACGCACAGCGACAGGGTCCGATGCGGCTGCTGGTACTTGGTGGCAGCCAGGGGTCGCTCGCGCTGAATCGCACCGTTCCAGCAGCGCTGGCGGTGCTGGATGCCGGGCGGCGGCCAGTCGTTCGTCATCAGTGTGGCGAGCGCACCGTCGAGATTGCGAGGCAGGCCTATGCTGAGCAGCAGCTCGATGTCGAACTGTTGCCATTTATCGAAGACATGGCGGCGGCCTATAGCTGGGCGGATATGGTTGTTTGCCGTGCCGGCGCACTGACCGTTGCTGAACTTTGTGCTGCAGGACTGCCGGCGATCTTCGTGCCGTATCCGGCCGCCGTTGATGATCACCAGACAGCGAATGCGCGCCCAATGAGCGAGGCGGGTGCAGCGGCCATTGTTCAGGAATCCGATCTTACACCTGCGGTACTCGCGGACTTGCTGGACGACTGGTTGTCGTCGCGCGATGCGCTGCGAACGCGCGCGGAAAAGTCGCGTTCGCTGGCTGCGCCGAACGCACTCGGTCGCATCACCGAGTTGTGCCTGCTACAAGCGGGAGGATCGAAGTGATCAAACGAATGCGCCGCATCCATTGTGTGCACTTCGTCGGCATCGGCGGATCAGGCATGTCAGGTATTGCCGAAGTGATGCTGAGTCTTGGCTATGCAGTGCAAGGCTCGGACCTGAAGCGCAACAAACAGACAAGGCGCCTTGAAGAACAAGGCGCTACCTTATTCATCGGCCACGCTGCTGACAACATTCGCGATGCCGACGCTGTCGTCGTCTCCAGCGCGGTCGATGAAACCAATCCCGAAGTGGCCGCGGCAAAAGAGCAACTCATGCCGGTTGTCAGCCGCGCCGAGATGCTCGCCGAGCTGATGCGGTTTCGATACTCGATCGCTGTTGCCGGGACGCATGGCAAGACGACAACCACCAGCCTGGTGGCGAGTGTGCTTGCCGAAGGTGGTCTTGACCCCACCTTCGTCATCGGCGGACGCCTGAAGAGTGCGGATGCAAATGCGCGGCTTGGCCAGGGCGATTACCTGGTAGCAGAGGCGGATGAGAGCGACGCGTCTTTCGTTCATCTGAAACCAATGCTCGCGGTGGTCACCAATATCGACGCCGACCACATGTCGACCTACGACGGCGATATCGAAAAACTTAAGAGCGGGTTTATTGAGTTCCTTCATAACCTGCCATTCTATGGATTGGCTGTCGTCTGTATAGATGACGCCGGCGTAAACGACGTGCTTGGTGAAATCGGGCGTTCGGTTACAACCTACGGCACGTCGGACAGCGCCGATGTACAGGCAACGAACGTCGAGTTTGCCGAAGGTGTCACGACATTTGACGTCGTGCGACGCGACAACAGTGAAAAGCTGCATGTATCGCTGCAGCTTCCCGGCATTCATAACGTCCGCAATGCGCTAGCCGCAATCGCGGTGGCCGACGAACTACAAATTGGCGACCTTGCGGTGGTTCATGCGCTCGACAGTTTCCAGGGCATCGATCGTCGCTTCCAGATTTTTGGCGAATTGCGCACGGCTGCGGGTCAGGTGTTACTGGTGGACGATTACGGCCATCATCCGACTGAAATTGCGGCGACTGTGGCTGCCACAAAGGCTGGCTGGCCATCACGTCGTACCGTGCTGGTATTTCAGCCACATCGCTACACGCGCACGCGCGATCTCATGGACGACTTCGCAACCGTACTGTCAGAAGCTGACGTCCTCGTGCTGCTCGACGTCTATGCGGCAGGCGAAGATCCTATCGCGGGCGCCGATGGACGTTCGATGGCACGCGCTATCCGCATGCGCGGTGTCGTCGAGCCTGTTTTTGTCGAATCGCTCGATGACCTGAAGCCGGTGCTGGAGAGTCTTCTCGCCGACGGTGATTTGCTGCTGACGATGGGCGCCGGCGACATTGGTGCATACGCTGCCGGCCTGCCGGAGCTGCTTGCGGACGGCCCTTCGCTGAAGGTGCACTCATGATGGCGGCAGAGGATCTCCAGGTGACGGGTGAGCTTCGGCACAATGAGCCGATGAGCCGCCATACCTCGTGGCGCGTCGGCGGACCCGCTGAGGTCTTCTTTATCCCATCCAGTATCGAGGATCTCGCGTCTTTTCTCGCTGAACTCGACGCGGACGTGCCGCTTTTCTGGCACGGCGCGGGCAGCAATCTGCTGGTTCGCGACGCGGGGCTGCCAGGCGTCGTCATTTCGGCGACCCGAATGCTGAAAGACCTGGATCGCGTAGGCGATCAGCGGGTCAGGGCAGGTGCCGGCGTACCGTGTACGCAGCTGGCGCGCCAATGCGTACGTTGGGGGCTCGGTCCCTCTGAGTTCTTCGCAGGCATACCGGGAACTGTCGGTGGCGCCCTCGCCATGAACGCAGGGGCGCACGGCGGCGAAACCTGGGAGCGCGTTGCGTCAGTGAAGACGATCGATCGCGGTGGCGCGCTGCATGAACGTACCCCGGATGATTTCACCATTGCCTACCGCAGCGTCAAAGGTCCTGCGAACGAATGGTTTGTGGAAGCGAATTTCGAATTCGACGCTGATGTCGCGCCGAGTATGGAGACTATGAAGACCATGCTTGATCGTCGCAAGACGACACAGCCGCTGGGCTTGCCCAGTTGCGGCTCGGTGTTTCGTAATCCACCGGGCGACTACTCGGCCAGGCTTATCGAGACCGCCGGGTTGAAAGGTCACCGCATTGGCGGCGCGGAGGTATCGACCAAGCATGCCAATTTCATCATTAATCGCGACAACGCTTCGGCCAGCGACATTGAAGAACTGATTGAACACGTTCAGAAGACGGTTCTGGACGTTCATGGTGTCAGCTTGCAACACGAAGTCCGTATCGTCGGTGGGGCCCAGACATGAGCACGGTGACGCCGATTTTGGATGAACGTCACATCGTTGCGGAGGCCGCTGAATTTGGCCGTGTCGCCGTCATGCTTGGCGGGCATTCGAGTGAGCGGGCAGTTTCGCTGGACACGGGCGCCGCGGTTTTGAAAGCGCTCAGAGCCAGAGGCGTTGACGCTCGACCCTGGGATCCGGCGGAACAGACGATGGCGCAGTTCGCGGCAGCCGGTTTCGATCGTGTCTGGATTGCCCTGCACGGTCCGGGGGGTGAGGACGGCGCCCTGCAAGGCGCGTTGCAGTGGCTGGACATGCCGTATACCGGGAGCGGCGTCATGGCCTCCGCACTGGCGATGGACAAGGTGCGCAGCAAGCACCTGTTTCGCGCCGCGGGCATTCCGACGCCGGACTACGCCGTCGTGCGTTCGCAGGCGGATGCATCGGTTGCTGCCGAGCAGCTGGGTTTTCCCTTGATCATAAAACCTTCGGGGCAGGGCTCAAGTGTGGGCATGTCCAAAATTTTCGAACGTGCCGAGCTGAAGGCGGCTGTCGATACCGCCCTGCAATACGACGCGACCGCCTTGCTTGAAACCTGCATCAGCGGCAGTGAAATAACCGTTGCCGTTCTGCAGGGCCGAGCGCTGCCCAGTATTCGCATCGTCACACCACGCGTCTTCTACGATTACCGCGCCAAGTACGAGTCAGATCGCACCGAGTACATCTGCCCGGGTACGACTGACGATAGCGAAGAGCGACGCTATGCAGAACTGGCGGTGGCGGCATTCGATGAACTGGGCTGTTCGGGTTGGGGGCGTGTTGACTTCATGGCCGGAGCAGATGGCGAGCCGCTGGTACTGGAAGTCAATACGGTCCCGGGAATGACCAGTCACAGTCTCGTACCTATGGCTGCAACACGAGATGGCATCGATTTCGAAGAACTTTGCTGGCGAATCCTGGAAACGAGTTTCGCTTCAGGTGAAGCGGCCCACACTATCGTGGAGGTCGCAGCAAATGGCACGTAAGCAAGCCAGGCGTCGCAAGCCGCAGACTGTAAAGCGCTTTACGATGCCGAAATTTCGCGTCGCTCGCATCATTACTCCGCTGATCGCCATCGGTATCGTGGTCGCGACCTATGAGCTGAGCCTTACGCTGCTCGACAGGCCTATTTCATCGATCGAAATAAACGGTCCGTTTCAGCGGGTTTCTGCGCTGCAAATTGAAGAGGCGATCAGCGACCAAACCGATGCGGGTTTCGTCGGTGCCGATCTTGATCAGATTCAGGATCGCATCGTCGCACTACCCTGGATCGATCAGGCGCGGGTCGCACGGCGCTGGCCCAGTCGTATTTCGATCACCGTAACGGAACAAGTGCCTGCCGCAGTCTGGGGAGAGCGTGGGCTGCTGAATACACGCGGGGAGTTGTTTGTAGCAGAGGCAAGACATCCTCCGGCAGAGCTGCCTCGTCTCAGTGGGCCGGATGAGCGATCGGCGGAAGTTGCCAAACGATATCTGCAAGTACGCGACCGATTAATCCCGGTCGGTCTTGACCTGCAGCGCGTGCATGTCGATGCGCGCGGCTCCTGGGATATGACCTTGCAGAACGGCATAAGAATACGCCTCGGTCGACGCGATGTCGTAGCACGAACCGAGCTGTTCCTGCGTGTTGTCGCCAACATCATTACCAGTCGGGCCAAGGAAATTGAATACGTCGACATGCGCTATGGCAATGGCTTCACGATCGGCTGGAATAGCGGCGCGACCACGCCGATCCCCGAACAGCAGCAAAGCGAGCGAGAGATGCTCGCTGCCCGAGGCACTGATTGAATGTCCAAACGAACTGACAAGAATTTGATCGTCGGGCTTGATGTTGGCACGTCGAAAGTCGTGGCGATTGTCGGTGAGATCAACGATGAGGGCACGATCGAGGTCGTGGGTATCGGCTCACATCCGTCTCGAGGCCTCAAGAAAGGCGTGGTCGTGAACATCGAGTCGACCGTGCATTCCATCCAGCGCGCCGTCGAGGAAGCCGAACTCATGGCGGGCTGTGACATCCACTCGGTGTACACCGGTATCGCCGGCAGTCACGTACGCAGCCTCAATTCACACGGCATCGTCGCGATTCGAGACAAAGAGGTCAGCGCCAGTGATGTTGACCGCGTAATCGACGCGGCGCGCGCTGTTGCGATACCGGCTGACCAGAAGATCCTGCACATCTTGCCGCAGGAGTTCGTGATCGATAACCAGGAGGGTATTCGTGAGCCGGTTGGCATGTCAGGTGTGCGGCTGGAAGCCAAGGTGCACATGGTGACCGGCGCGGAGAGCGCAGCGCAAAATATCGTCAAGTGCGTAAAACGCTGCGGCCTCGAAGTCGACGATATCGTGCTCGAGCAACTGGCCTCCAGTTACGCCGTACTGACTGATGATGAGAAAGAGCTTGGATCGTGCCTCGTCGACATCGGTGGAGGGACGACGGATATAGCCGTATTCCTCGGCGGAGCCATCCAGCACACCGCGGTAATTCCGATCGCCGGTGACCAGGTGACCAATGATATCGCGGTATCCATGCGTACGCCGACCCAGTACGCAGAGGAAATCAAGATCAAGTACGCCTGTGCGCTTTCGCAACTTGCGAACCCCGACGAGACTATCGAGGTGCCAAGCGTTGGCGAGCGACCGCCGCGACGACTGGCTCGTCAAACGCTCGCGGAGATTGTCGAGCCGCGCTACGAAGAATTGTTCGGCCTGGTTCGCGACGAGCTGAGGCGCAGCGGTTTTGAAGAGCTGATCGCAGCCGGCGTCGTCATTACCGGAGGCAGCGCCAAGATGGAAGGCGCGGTCGAACTGGCCGAAGAGGTATTTCACATGCCCGTAAGGCTTGGGGCGCCGCAGTACGTTGAAGGCCTGCTGGACGTTATTCGCAATCCGATTTATGCCACAGGCGTCGGGCTGCTGCTGTATGGAAACGAAAATCTGTCGCGACGTGATCAGCGTAGTACGCCGATCGGCGGCAATCTGGGTGAGGTTTGGGAGCGCATGAAGTCATGGTTCCAGGGCCATTTTTAGAAAAAACGGGGTTCAGTGAGTGCCCCACAGGGAAAGTTAATAAGCGGAGGAAGACTCAATGTTTGAATTAATGGACGCGCATAGCTCGACCGCGGTCATCAAGGTCATCGGTGTCGGTGGCGGAGGTGGTAACGCGGTAGCGCACATGGTCGAAACCGGCATCGAAGGTGTCGATTTTATTTGTGCTAACACAGACTCGCAGGCGCTGAAGGGCTCGCGGGTACGAACGTCGTTGCAGATCGGTTGCAACATAACCAAAGGCCTTGGCGCTGGTGCGGACCCGGACATCGGCCGTCAGGCTGCCATGGAAGATCGCGATCGTATTGTCGAAGTGATTGAAGGTGCGGACATGCTCTTCATTACGGCCGGCATGGGCGGTGGTACCGGTACCGGCGCTGCTCCAATCGTCGCGCAGGTAGCCAAGGAACTTGGCATTCTCACCGTCGCGGTGGTTACGAAACCGTTCCTGATGGAAGGTGGCAAGCGCTTGCAGATCGCCGAGCACGGAATTGGCGAATTAGGCAAGTACGTCGACTCATTGATCACGATTCCCAATGAAAAGTTGTTGACTGTTCTTGGCGGCGAAACAACGCTGCTCGACGCGTTCCGTTCCGCGAACCAGGTACTGCAAGGCGCAGTTCAAGGCATCGCAGAACTCATTACCCGGCCTGGCCTGATCAACGTCGATTTCGCCGACGTGCGTACTGTAATGGCAGAGATGGGAATGGCCATGATGGGATCGGGCGTGTCGTCCGGTGAGGATCGTGCACGGGAGGCGGCGGAAGCGGCGATTTCCAGCCCGCTGCTCGAAGATATCAACCTGGCAGGTGCGAACGGTATTCTCGTGAACGTAACCGCCGGCACCGATCTGTCTATCGGCGAATTTCAGGAAGTCGGAAACACGATCAAGGAGTTTTCCTCTGAAGATGCCACGGTCGTCGTCGGCACCGTTATCGATCCTGAAATGACGGATAAAATCCGCGTTACGGTCGTGGCCACCGGTCTCGGACAGCAGGCGAAGAATGCGGAATCGCCGATGCGAATCGTGCGGCGTCCAGCAGCGCAGTCAGAGCCGAACTACCACACGCTCGACAAACCGACGGTGCAGCGCAAACGCGCCGTTGGCGACGGACTCGAGGCGGCTGGATTGCAGGAAGAGCTGCTGGATATTCCGGCGTTTCTTCGACGCCAGGCCGACTGAGCGAATAAGGCTTCGACCGGCGGTGCTACTCACTCACCGTCGGGGCTTTTCCTCCGCTGTGCCGGCCCGAATTTATTCGGGTCGGCAGGCTTCGAAGCTGACGACAACGGGTTTTCAGGGGTTGGGTAAAGGTCGTTCTCTAAGGCGCTGAATTCTTGTAGAGTTTTTCTTCCATATGGTAATCTTCCGGCCACAATGCTTAGACAACGAACACTAAAAACCACGATTCGCGCCACTGGCGTCGGTCTGCACTCGGGCGAGAAGGTCTTTATGACCCTGCGTCCGTCAGCCGAGAATTCGGGTATCACGTTCCGGCGTGTGGATCTGGAGCATCCGATCGATATTGCGGCCGATCCGCGGTTGGTTAGCGAGACGATGCTCGGCACGACTTTGACCAAAGACGGTGTCAAAGTTGCCACGGTCGAGCACCTGATGTCGGCGTTGGCCGGACTCGGCATCGATAATGTCTACGTGGACCTGTCAGCGCCGGAAGTACCCATCATGGACGGCAGTGCCGGGCCGTTTGTTTTCTTGCTGCAGTCGGCTGGCATCGAAGAACAGAATGCGGCGAAGAAATTTATTCGCATCAAGAAGAAAGTTCGCGTCGAGGACGGTGACAAGTGGGCAGAGTTTCTGCCGTTTGATGGCTTCAAAGTGAACTTTGAAGTCTCCTTCAACCACCCGGTTTTCAACAAGCTCTCACAACAGGCAACGATCGACTTTTCGTCGACGTCATTTCTGAAAGAAGTGAGCCGCGCGAGGACGTTCTGTTTCCTGCGCGACGTCGAAGCGTTACGGGAGCGCAATCTGACGCTCGGTGGCAGTATGGATAACGCAATCGTGCTTGACGACTACCGTATTCTTAACGAGGACGGTCTGCGCTACGCAAATGAATTTGTGATTCACAAGATCCTCGATGCCATCGGCGACGTCTATCTTTTGGGCCATGGATTAATCGGTGAACTGCGCGCCTACAAATCGGGGCATGAACTCAACAACAAATTGCTACGCGCGATGCTGGATGATGCCTCAAGCTACGAAGAAGTCACTTTCTCGGATTCAAAGAAAGCGCCGATCTCCTACGCCACCCCTTCCTACGCGTAGCATCACGACCCGGCCTACGCATCAGGCCGCAGATCGATGAGGCTCCTGCCTGGTGATTCTCTCGAACTGTTGCGCTTATTCCGCTGTCCATGCGTCGCTTCGCACGGATATCAGGTAGGCGGATTTATTGCCGAAATTCTCGAAGCATGTCGAGGAATTTTGTTTTTCTTGGTGGTAGGGTCCTGAACGGAATTGAATATTGGCGACCTCTCCAGACGATCTGCGACTGCCCCATGCAAATGAAAACTGTACATTCGAGCATCTCGTATCGCCCTGATATTCAGGGTCTTCGCGCTATCGCGATTGCACTTGTCGTTTTCGGGCACGCCGGCGTGCCCGGTCTTGCCGGAGGGTTCATCGGTGTTGATGTCTTCTTTGTTCTCTCCGGCTACCTGATCACGGGTTTACTGGTTCGTGAACGCACGGATACTGGTCAAATCCGCTATATACGGTTCCTCGCTCGACGATTGAAGCGTCTGCTACCTGCGCTGCTTGTGATGCTCGTTCTGGTTCTTGTCGCAGCTTCCATATTGCTTTCTGCGTATGAAGTACGAATGCAAAGTGGCTCATTCCTGTTCTCGACGACGTGGACCAGCAATCTGTTTTTCGCGTTTGTAGAGCGTGACTATTTTTCGGCGCTGCAGTCTGAGGATCTCTTCCTTCATACCTGGTCTCTCGGAATTGAGGAGCAGTTCTATCTTGTCTGGCCTTGGCTGGTGTCGCTCGCGTTTTTATTGATTGCAAACCAGACAGACGTGAAGCGTAGCCGCAGCGTGCTGCTTGGCATTCTTGCCGGGTTGTTCGTGGCAAGTTTTCTGTTGTGCCTTTACTGGTCCAGGACCCAACCGCTTCTATCGTTCTATATGATGCCGTCGAGGGGCTGGCAGTTCGCGCTCGGCGCAGGAGTTTTCGTTCGGTTCCACAATCTTCAACACAACCGGGAGGCGGCAGCGCGCCTCGTAACATCGCCATCGTTCGAGCTTCCCATCAGCATTGTCGGACTTGTACTAATCATCGGTAGCGCCGTGTTACTGACGCCCGACGTTTCTTACCCAAGTTATCTCGCGCTGTTTCCTTCGATTGGGGCGGCGATGGTAATTGCCGCGGGAATTCGGTCGAAGAAAGGTGTGAGCGGCATCCTGGCTCATCGCTATTTCACCTGGCTGGGTGACCACTCTTATTCGCTATATCTGTGGCATTGGCCGGTGCTCATACTCGGCGGCTCATTTGGTCTGACGAACAGCCCGGTCGGGATCGCATCCTTACTTAGTATCTCCGTTTTTCTCGCCGTCTTGAGTTACCGGTTCGTCGAGCTTCCTTTCTGGAAGGGTCATTTCAGAAAAGCCCGGCCTGTTCGGGCGATTCTTGTCTCGGTGTTGGCGATGGTAGCCGTTATCGGTATTGCAGAAGGTCTAAAGCGCAATGTCTACGACCCATCGGTCCAGACCTTGACTGCGGAAGGCTACGATCCGAGGACGGATGCCTCCCCTGAGATATACGCGACCGGGCTCGATTGCGACACTTGGTTTTTCGACGCCAGACTGATCCCATGTGGAATCGGGGCCCGCGATGGCGAGTCACTGGCGGTCTTGTTTGGCGACAGTATTGGAGTGCAATGGTCCTCATTAGTTGCCGGGATTTTTTCTGCGCCTGACTGGCAGGTTATCGTCCTGACGAAGTCATCATGTGCAATAGTTGATGAGCCCCAGCATTACGATTTGGCTGGGGGGGAGTACGAGGTCTGCCGCAAATGGCGAAATGCCGCCATCGAGTATATTGGTGACATTAAACCCGATGTTGTAATTCTTGGTAGCGGTGCTTACTACGGGTTCTCTGATTCTCAGTGGGTCGATGGGACCACTCGTGTGCTCTCAAAATTGGCGTCGGCGGCGGACAAGGTCGTTGTTGTGGCTGGTACACCGAAACTTACTTTCGATGGTCCGAGTTGTCTCGAAGAACCCTATCGATTCTCGTTCCGACTTTCTGACAGTACGCGTGAGTGCGAGGAGGCGTTACACGCTTCCAAAAGCATAGATGTCGCGAATAATCTTAGCCTGGCGGCTGCCGGCTTCGACCGTGTGTCAGTTCTGGATCTCGGTGACAAGGTGTGCCCGGACCTTAGATGCTCCGCTAGCACGGCAGAAGGGATGGCCGTGTTTCGGGATAGTCAGCATTTGACAACGACATTCGTAAAATCACTGATACCGGACGCGCGTGAGCGACTGGTCGCGATGGGCGTAGTCGCCGAGCCGGGCTCCGAGTCGACGCATCCTGGTGTTATGGACCAATAACACGGCTGTTGAGAGACGACGGTTTCGAGATTCATATACTCCCGTCGAGACTTGCTTGCTCGATGACGCGATAGCGTGGGCGGTGATTGGTTGGCGCACTACCCCTGGCTAACGCGCACCCGGCAGGTGTGGGCCTTGAAGCCTGACGCCTGAGCCGCCTTCAGCATGCCATCCGCCTCATAGCGGAGCCGGCTGGCCCAGGCCGACGTGGCAGCGATGACCACCAGCGCGCCATCTTCACGCACATTTGCGGCCACAATGCCCTGAGCCTGTTCCTCAGGCAGCGCTCTGGCCAGCACGGCCGTGAGCTCGCCCATCTCCCGCGCGCGTCGGACGATATCGCCTAAATCCCCGTCATTACAGGGATTTAGCAGGTTTCCTAGCTGTTTCGTGGCCATAACTATAGTGTGACGCAGGTAGCGCTTTTTCCCCATCCAGAGTGACCCGAGTCACCGTTGCGCATGCCAACCTTGTAATAAAAACCGTCATTATGCATATTGCTGCCTACGACAAGGGCAAACCCGCTGAAAGGCGGCGGCGCAAAACCACCGGTCTAAGGGGTACCATCCTAGGACAGCGGGGCTACCGAAGTGAGAAGGCACAGCAAGTTGATAATAACGCGAACAAGCGATCGCAGGGAGACTGCCTGCGAAAACGTGACTTGCCTGATGATCCTGGCATTAACTGAAACACGTCCGAGGCGTGCTCGATGAACGTTGTAATTTTCGGCAAGGGGTTCGGAAAACCCCGGCAGTTTGATCTCTCTGGTCTGCGGGCCGGTCTGGCAGTTGCCGTTATTGCGGGCATTATCATTGGCGCAGGCTTCGGTGGTGGATACTGGTACTCGGCAAAGACAGGTTCCGGCGTAAGTACCAATGAGCTCGCGCAGTTGAGCGGTGAATTGCAGGAACAACAGCAGGACATCGCGGCTATCCGTCAAGGCAATGAAGATACTCTTGATGCGCTGGCAATTCGCATTGCGCAAATGAACGCACGCGTTATTCGACTCGATGCGCTTGGGCGTCGACTGACCGAGATGGCCGAAATCGACGACGGCGAATTCAATTTTGATTCCGAGCCAGCCCTGGGTGGTCCGGAAGAGCCTGTGACCGCCGGATCCAATGTTGCTGTTCCGGAAGTCGTTGATGCGATGCAGTCGCTGAACGATCAGCTGAGCAGTCGCGAAGCCCAGCTCAATGTGCTCGAAAGCGTGTTGATGAACCAGAATCTCAAAGATCGGGTCTATCCGCAGGGACGGCCAGTCGGCTCAGGCTGGATTTCTTCTTACTTCGGAAAACGAACCGATCCTTTTACCGGCAAGGGCGCCAATCACACTGGCATCGACTTCGCTGGCAAGATGGGTGCGGAGATAGTCGCCGTTGCCGAGGGCGTCGTTACCTGGTCGGGAGACCGCTATGGTTACGGCATCATGGTCGAGATCAACCACGGTAGCGGTTACTCGACGCGATATGCGCACAATTCGGAAAATCTCGTAGCCGTCGGCGACGAGGTGAAAAAGGGCCAGGTCGTAGGCTACATGGGAGAAACCGGTCGGGCGACCGGGCCCAATCTGCATTTCGAGGTGCTTAAGAACGGCAGCCGGGTCAACCCGGTCAAGTTTATTCGCGAATCGTCGAAATAAGCTCGCTCATCCCCAATCCAAACCAGCTGTAGTTTGAGGCGTCGGCCGCGAGCTCGTGTTTTAGCTTGTGTTCGCCTAAATCGCCCTTAAATCCCGACATTGGATTCTAAATTGCGCCGCGACACCTTAGAATAGCGGCCTTTGTTTTACCGCACCCGGGAGCCCTAAGTGGCCAAATTCCTGACAAGCATCTTCGGCAGCCGCAACCAGCGTCTGCTGCGTCAGTACTCAAAAACCGTCAAGAAGATTAATGCGCTCGAAGAGGGCGTGCAGGCGCTGAATGATGGCGAGCTGAAGGCTAAAACTGCCGAGTTCAGGCAGCGCTACCAGGACGGTGAGACCCTGGACGAGCTGTTGCCCGAAGTATTTGCGGTTGCCCGTGAGGCTTCCCAGCGAACGATGCATATGCGGCCATTCGATGTGCAGCTGATCGGCGGTATGGTGCTGCACGACGGCAATATCGCCGAGATGCGCACCGGTGAAGGTAAGACGCTCATGTCGACCTTGCCTGCGTACCTGAACGCAATAAGCGGTGACGGTGTTCACGTCGTGACCGTGAACGAGTATCTGGCGCAGCGTGATGCGGACTGGATGCGGCCTATTTACGAGTTCCTCGGCCTGACGGTCGGCGTTTCAAAGAGCGGCCAGACGCAGGAAGAGAAGCGTGCCGCCTATGCTTCCGACATTACCTACGCGACCAACAACGAGCTCGGTTTCGATTATCTGCGCGACAACCTTGCGTTCTCGACGGAGGATAAGGCACAGCGCAAGCTTAACTTTGCTGTCGTGGACGAGGTCGATTCGATCCTCATTGACGAAGCACGTACGCCGCTGATCATTTCAGGTCCGGCCGAATCCAGTACGGATCTGTATGCGCAGATCAACAAGTTGATACCGAAACTCAAGCAGCATGAGGAAACCGAGGAGCCCACGAATTACGACATACCGTCAAATCGGGTCACGCTGGTCGATCAGAAGGGCAGCGCGATTACGGTGGCAGGCGATGACGGCGAACGTTCCGAGACACTGAAGCTCGCAGATGCCGTGGGTATCGCCGAGCAGCGTGACGCGGATGTCGTACTTGTCGACGGAAGCCAGAAGATCGCGTCGTGTCGACTGATAAGTCGTGGTGATTACACGGTTGATGAGAAGTCCAAGCAAACACATATGACTGAAGAGGGCCTGACGAAAGTTGAGGAACTCATGGCCGGGGCCGGTCTGCTGGCCGAAGGTGAAAGTCTCTACGACGCCGGCAACATTCGCCTGCTGCATCACCTTAATTCCGCACTGCGTGCGCATGCGATCTACCAGCGCGACGTTGACTACATCGTTAATGATGGCGAGGTCGTCATCGTCGACGAGTTTACTGGCCGCACGATGCCGGGACGTCGATGGGGTGACGGTCTGCACCAGGCTGTTGAAGCGAAGGAAGGCGTATCGATCAAGCAGGAAAATCAGACAGTCGCGTCGATTACATTCCAGAATTTCTTCCGTTTATACAATAACTTATCGGGCATGACGGGTACGGCCGACACTGAGGCATTCGAGTTCCAGCAGATTTACGGGCTCGAGGTTGTGGTAATTCCGACCCACAAGGACATGATCCGGGACGATCAACCGGACCTGGTTTACCTTACCGAGAAGGACAAATACGAGGCTATCGTCGAGGACATCGTCGATTGCAAGGAGCGCGGCCAGCCGGTGCTGGTTGGCACCACTTCGATCGAGGCGTCAGAGTTGCTCTCGTCGTTCCTGAAAAAGAAGTCAATCAAACATGAAGTGCTGAACGCGAAGCAGCATGAACGCGAGGCGCAAATTGTGCAAAACGCCGGTCGACCCGGGGCTATCACGATTGCGACGAATATGGCTGGTCGAGGTACCGATATCGTTCTGGGCGGTAACCTCGAGGCGGAAATTGCCAATGCCGGCGACACCGCGGATGAGGCGGAGATCAGGGCCGAATGGCAAAAGCGCCATGAGGAAGTGGTCAATGCCGGCGGGCTGCATATAGTCGGTACGGAAAGGCATGAGTCGCGGCGCATCGACAATCAGTTGCGCGGCCGCTCCGGTCGCCAGGGCGACGCCGGCTCGAGTCGCTTTTATCTGTCCATGGAAGACACGCTCATGCGCATCTTCGGTGACCCTGAGCGCACCAAGAACCTGTTGTCTCGTGCCGGCATGCGCGAAGGCGAGGCGATAGAGAGTCGGCTTCTGACGCGCCAGATCGAGCGTGCGCAACGTAAAGTTGAATCGCACAACTTCGATATTCGAAAAAACCTTCTCGAGTATGACGACGTGGCCAATGATCAACGAAAGGTCGTGTATCACCAGCGTTCGGAGCTTATGGATGCTGAAGAAATCGCAGACTCGGTTGCTGCGATTCGAGAGGAAGTCGTTGAACAGACCGTGTACCAGTACGTTCCGCCGCAAAGTCTCGACGAGATGTGGGATACCGATGGATTGAACAAGGCGCTCGAATCGGATTTCAGTCTGCACGTTGACGTCTCACGCTGGGCGAACGAAGACAAGACTCTGAGCGCCGAGGCGATTTGTGAGCGCTGTATCGCGGAAGCGGCCAAGGCCTACGAAAAGAAGGCCGGAGAGATTGGTGAGGAGTTGATGCGCGGCGTTGAAAAGCAGGTCATGTTGCGTCAGCTGGATCATCACTGGAAGGAACACCTCGCCGCGATGGATCATCTTCGCCAGGGTATAGGATTGCGGTCCTATGCGCAGAAGAATCCAAAACAGGAATACAAACGCGAGGCTTTCGAAATGTTCGGCGCGATGCTTGAGCAGGTCAAGCACGACACGATCAGTATCTTGTCGCGAATCCGTATTCAGGGCGAAGAAGATCTCGCCGAGATGGCGCGACGAAGGCAGGCGGAAGAGGACATGAAGTTCCAGCATGCTGAAGCGTCGGCGCTGGGCGCCGGGCCTGCGTCACAGGGCGGCCAGAACCCTGCACCCGCCGCGCCTGCATCGTTACCGTTCGTTCGAGATGGTCGGAAAGTCGGTCGAAACGAACCGTGTCCCTGCGGATCGGGCAAGAAATTCAAGCAGTGTCACGGCAAGCTCAGCTAGCGCGCGACCGGCGATGAAGCACTTCGACGTGGCCGCCGGTATTTTGCTGGATTCGGCCGACAGAGTGCTGATCGCGGAACGGCTGGGTGACGGGCCGTTTCACGGGCTATGGGAGTTCCCGGGCGGCAAAATCGACGCCGGCGAATCCGCGCATGACGCATTGTCGCGGGAATTATCTGAAGAGCTCGGCATTGAAGTCACCGCCTGTTCGTCGTTCATGAACCTTCGCCACGAATACGAGGATCGTGTCGTAACGATTGAGTTTTTCATTGTTGATGCCTGGAACAGGGAGCCTGAGGGATGCGAGGGCCAGGCATTGCGCTGGGTTTCGAAATACCGGCTCGATGCTGAAGAATTGCTACCAGCGGATATGCCGGTTGTGCAGGCGCTTCAGCAAATGGATAGTTGAAAGGGCACGTCTTGGCTTGTCTGCACAGCGCGGCTATCGATCGTCGACCATTCAAGAAAGCGAATCGTGAAGCGGTGCTGGCTGCCGCTTATTTCGGGGAACAAGGATTTATTGCCAGCTAGACTGACACGCAGCAAACGACAATTGCCGTCTTTCTGCATGTTGTGCTGAAACATGCCGTGCACGGCGAGTTGCTCCGTGGGTCGGGCGCTTTCCCTGATAAGCCAGAGTGATTCGCTGACTGCGTCGCAAATTGGACGGATCGATTCAACCCATTGAGCAAGATCCTGTTGCCTGCGCCCGATCGGTTGGCGCAGCCAGTGGTTGTACTCGGGCAGATCGAACTCGCAGGTTCCGCCTGGTATGGCGCTGCGGTGCTTGATCGCATTCAGGAATTCGCTGTCCTTGATCGGCTGCAGGAAACCGGTGCCGATCTGACCAATCTGGTCGCGGCTTGCCAGCAGATTGTGCACCAGTGAGTCGAGGCGCCCCCGATCCACGCCGGGCTGGGTCTGGTATCGCTGCAGCGCGCCGAGCTGCTGATCAAGCTCCTTCAGGACCTCGCTGCGGACGTCGCCACGCGACAGGATGGCGAGAATCTCCAGCAATGTCGAGATCGTAGCGCGGGTGGCCCAATCTGCCTCTTTTTCACTGTTATAGAGCATTTGCTGGTAGAGAAACTCCAGCCGCAAAAACGTGCGCATGCGCTCGGAAAGCGGTTGCTCATAGTGCGTCGGGGCGGCCGCAGTCTCGGCGGCAATTTCTTCGGCGGGTTTAGCCATGCCGCTATTCTGCGCCACCCGATGCCGACAGGCAAATGAGCGTGATCTCTGTCTCAATTCCCGGGAAACCCTGTGAAGTAGCGGCGGCGGTCAAGCTAGAATGACGCATCCCTAAGGCTACCGACGCTCAGCTGAATGATCGATCCTGTTACACAAGTCCCAAATGACGGGCCCAATCGCCTATACCTTGCCGTCGGCTGGGGAGTCGTGTTCGTTGTCTGCGTGCTGGCCTACTGGCCAGGTCTGGACGGTCCTTTCATGCTGGACGATTTCGGCTCAATCGCCGTTTTGGGCGATCGTGGTGGTATTAACGACTGGGAGACGTTCAAGAGTTTCGTCTTTGGCGGAGCCGCGGGCCCGCTAGGCCGCCCGATTTCATTGCTCAGCTTCCTGATCGATAGCAACAACTGGCCAACCGACCCCTGGCCCTTCAAGCGGACGAATCTGGTCATTCACCTGCTAACAGGCGCCTTGATCGGCCTGCTTACAGCCAGAATACTTCGCGCACTGCAATTCGATGACGGGGACGCAGGTTGGATAACTCTGGTGGCGACAGCATGCTGGTTGCTCCACCCTTTCCTGGTTTCGACAACGCTCTATGCCGTGCAGCGCATGGCACAGTTGGCGACGCTGTTCGTGTTTGCGGGCCTCAATGTCTACTTGTATGGCCGATCGTTTTTATCCAGTCGGCCGATGAAAGCCTATCTTTTGATGAGTGCGTCAATTGGCGTTTTCACCTTGTTGGCCATGTATTCGAAGGAAAATGGCATCCTTCTGCCGATGCTTGTCGGCGTTATCGAAATCACGATCCTGGCAAGCCAACGGCCGCGACTTGCCCGCCTCAATCGGTATTGGGCAACCACCTTCATCATTATTCCGTCGGCGGTAGTTGCTCTGTATCTCTTCGAACGTGTCCTGAGAGACAACTTCTTCGATATCGTGCCACCCCGACATTACAGCGCCTACGAAGGTCTTCTGACACAGTCACGCGTACTCGTCGACTACCTGCGGCACTGGTACTTGCCGGAGCTCTACACCAGCGGCGTCTTCCAGGATCATTTCCTCAAGTCCACTGGAGTACTTTCGCCGATAACAACTCTGCTAAGCATCATGTTTCACCTCGTCGTGGTGTCGGTGTCGTTATTGAAACGGCGAGAGTGGCCATTGTTTGCTTTCGCGGTGCTATTTTTCTACGCAGGTCATATTCTGGAATCGTCGGTTCTCAATCTGGAGCTGTACTTCGAGCATCGCAACTACACGACAGCGGCGTTTCTGTTCTTGCCGCTGATAGCCCTGCTTAGAAGAAAGGCCGATACGCGAGTCTTCATCGTTGTGGCGGCCTTTGTATTGTTGAGTCTGGCCGGCTTCACGCGTTATTCGGCCACGGTCTGGGAGACGTTCCCAAGTATCGTAGAGGCATCGGCTCGCAAAGCGCCAACATCTGCGAGAGCGCAGGCTCAGTATGCAACACAACTGTTTAATGCGCGGCGCTATGAAGAAGCAATGCAGGTCATCGACAAGGCGATCGAGAAAATCCCCGGCGATCACCCGGTGTTGCAGGTTAATAGATTGATCATGCAGTGCCAGCTAGGTGTGCTTTCGAAGAGCGAGTTCAATCGGGTCGCCGACCTGCTGTCAGTCGCATACTACGATGCCCGCGCGATTCGGCTGTATACAGCGCTGACGGATTCCGTCGTTATGGGAAAATGTCCGGAGGTGTCGTTAGCAGATCTGCGCGAAATGTATGAGAACATGTTGCTGGTCGCCGTAAATTCGGATCCGCGGTCGCTGGGTCACTCCCAACTTCAGTACTTTGTTGGCTTCGTCAGTGTTTATTCTGGCGATTCGAGACTGGCCGTCGCAGCATTCAAAGAGTCACTGCGTTCGCGTCCCGGCGCGTCCCACGCAATGCTAATGGCGGCGCACCTGGCGACTGGCGGTTACTACGATGAGGCGCTGACTTTCTCCGAGATCGCACTGTCGCAGCTCGAAGTCAGACAGCAGGGCATTCTCAACGGCACACGGGTAAGCAAAGAAGATGTGCTTTCGTTTCAGGCCGTTGTTCGTGCGGACATTGAAGCGCTAAAAAGCGGCAGGCAACGTGCGCCTGAAGATGACTGAGGCCTCTAATTTCGAGCGCTGGCGAGACGTCTGAAACGCCCGTCCAGCTCACGTACCTGTCGCCTTGTTGCTTCCAGATCACTGCCGTTGTCGACAATAAAGTCTGCGATCGCGAGGCGCTCCTCGCGACTGGACTGCGCGGCGAGAATTCGCCGCGCCTGCCCGATAGTTTCAGCGTCGCGGGCCAGCAGCCTCTTTATCTGCAGATCTTCATCACAGTCGACAACCAGTATGCTGTCAGCAGACTGACGTAGCGGCGAGCCGATCAGCAACGGTACGACGATAATGTGATACGGGCCCGGCGCGGCATCGGCCTGGCGCCGTGTTTCTGCGCCAATGCGGGGATGTAGTATGGCTTCAAGATCGGTCCGCGCCTGGCTGTCGGCGAATACCAGCTTGCGTAATGCGCGGCGATCCAGATTGCCCGAGGCATCGACGACAATCTCGCCAAAACGATCGCGAATCTCGTCCAGTGCAGGCTGCCCTGGTTCAACCACCTCACGCGCAATAACGTCGGTGTCAATTATTGCAATGCCAAGATCGGCGAACATGTCCGCAACGGTTGACTTACCACTGGCGATGCCGCCGGTTAGCGCGACTCGAAACGGTGCTTTTTGGTCGGCTTGGCTCACTCAGAGCATCAGATCCAGGTACGCGTTCTTAATCGTGTCTCCCCACATCATGGTGATCCAGCCCGCGGCCGCGAGGTAAGGACCGAAGGGTATCGGCACGCTGCGTTCATGTTTTCGAAAGACCATCATGCTGATGCCAACAACAGCACCGACGACGGCTGACATGAGGATAATCTGCGGCAATTGCTGCCAGCCGAGCCAGGCGCCGAGTGCAGCCAGCAGTTTGAAGTCGCCATAGCCCATGCCTTCCTTGCCGGTTACGAGCTTGAAAAGCTGATAGACGGTCCACAAACTGAGATAGCCGGCCACGGCGCCTACGATCGCGTCTTTGGGAGGAATGAAAAGCGTGTCAGTTCCGGCCATGGGGTGAAACAGGCTCATCAGAAGACCGATCCAAAGCAACGGCAACACGATCGAGTCCGGAATGAGCTGTGTATCAGCATCGATCATGCTAATAGGCACCAGCGCCAGCGTGAGTCCGATCGCCATGATGGCTTCCCATCCGAAACCGAAGCGCCAGGCACATAGCGCCGCGAGCACTGCGGTGAGCATTTCCACCAGCGGGTATCGTGCTGAAATCGATGCCTTGCAATTGCGACATTTGCCGCTTAGCAGCAGGTAGCTGAAGACCGGTATGTTCTGCCAGGCCGTGATCAGGTGGCCGCACGACGGGCAGCGGGATCTTGGCACAATCAGGTCGAAACGGCCGTCAGGCAAGTCGCTTGCCGGCGGCGTCTTGGTGAATTCGTCGCACTGCTCACGCCACTCGCGCTCCATCATGATAGGCAGCCTGTGAATGACGACATTCAGGAAGCTACCGATTATCAGTGCGAAAGCGAACACGACGGCGATGAAAACCGGCGCAGACTGAGTGAACAGTTCAAGCATGCTGTGACTCCGTCAACTATTCCTGGCGGGCTAAATAAAAACGGCGTTCGGAGTGTCCTCCGAACGCCGTTTTATTGCAAATAGGTCGTCTTGTTCTTAGACAACAGCGCCCAATTTGAAGATCGGCAGGTACATCGCGACAACCAGGCCACCAACAAGCACGCCCAGAATTGCCATGATCATCGGCTCCAGCAGGCTTGAGAGATTGTCCACGGCATTGTCGACGTCCTCCTCGTAGAAATCTGCGACTTTCGCCGACATTTGATCCAGCGAGCCAGACTCTTCACCGACAGCGATCATCTGGTTAACCATGTTGGGGAAAAGATCCGTGTTTTCCATGGCTTGTTGCAGACGCTGGCCCGTCGCGACCTCGTCTCGCATTTCCAGTACGCCAACTTCGTACACGATGTTACCGGTGGCGCCGGCGACTGATTCCAGTGCCTCGACCAACGGTACGCCGGCAGCGAACATGGTGGACAGCGTTCGGGCGTAGCGGGCGATCGCTGCTTTCTGAATGATGGGGCCGATAATTGGCGTCTTCAACAACATACGATCGAGGAAATGCCGGAACGCTCGTGAACGCTTCTGGAAATATAAGAAGGTACCGACTGCCGCACCTATAATCACAACGATATAGAAGCCGTTCGACCGTACGAAGGCAGACAGGTCAATCACCATTCGAGTGAAGCCCGGAAGGTCCGCGCCGAAGCCCTGGAAAAGGTCTTCGAACGAGGGAATAACAAAAATCAGAAGAATCGTCGTAACGATGAACGCAACGGCAAGAACAGCCGCCGGATACGTCAGCGCCTTCTTGATCTTCTTCTTGATTGCCTCGGTCTTTTCCTTGTAGGTGGCAATCTTGTCGAGCAGGGTCTCGAGCGCACCAGCCTGTTCGCCGGCCTCGACGAGATTTACAAACAGATCGTCAAAGTATAGCGGTTGTTTTGCCAAAGCCTCGGCCAGCGAGCTGCCGCCCTCGACGTCGGCCTTGATGCTGAGAATCAACTTCTGCATCGCGGCGTTCTCGTGACCATTACCGACGATCTCGAACGCCTGTACCAAGGGGATACCAGCGGAGAGCATGGTTGCCAGCTGCCGGCTGAATATGGCGATATCGGCCGTTTCGATGCGGGAGCCGCCCGAGAACAGCGCCTGACGCTGTTTGCGAATACGTGTTGGTACGACGCCCTGGCGACGAAGGTCGGCGCGCACGGACGCCTCGCTGTTGGCAAGGCTCTTGCCCTTGACCTTCTTTCCATTCTTGTCGGTACCTTCCCAGAGGAAAGGCGTACTCATCGTTGCTGCTTCAGCCATCTTTCTCGTCCGTTAAACCCGCTCGTATCTACTCAATTGTAACTCGGTTAACCTCTTCAAGGCTGGTAACCCCTTCCTTGACTTTGTTCAAACCTGCTCTCCTCAGATCTATGACGCCCTCTTTGGCGGCCTGGTCAGAGATCTGCATGGCGTTGCCGTCCTCCATGATGATGCGGCCCATTGTTTCCGAGACTTCCATGACCTGGAAAATGCCCAGACGACCTTTGTAGCCTTCATTACACTGTTTGCAACCAACCGGAGCGAAGATCGAAAGCCCGGCCTCAATCTCAGCGTCGTTGAAGCCTTCTTTCAACAGCGCCTCTTTCGGCACGTCCCGGACTTCTTTGCAGTTGCCGCAGAGGCGCCGTGCCAGGCGCTGCGCAATGATAAGGCTGACCGATGTCGCGATAGCATAGGGTTTGACGCCCATGTCGACGAGGCGTGTCAGTGTTTTCGGCGCGTCATTGGTGTGCAGGGTAGAGAGCACCAGGTGACCGGTCTGTGCGGCCTTGATCGCAATCTCGGCTGTCTCCAGGTCTCGAATCTCGCCGACCATGATGACGTCCGGATCCTGGCGCAGAAATGCCTTCAGGGCCGATGCAAACGTCAGGCCCACTTTCGGGTTCACATTGACCTGGTTAATGCCAGGCAGGTTGATTTCCGCCGGATCCTCCGCGGTCGAAATATTCCGAAAATCGGTGTTAAGAAGGTTCAGGCCTGTGTAGAGCGAAACGGTCTTACCGGAACCCGTCGGGCCCGTTACCAGGATCATGCCGTAAGGCTTGGCGAGATGCTTCTCGTACAAGGCACGTTGTCCGTCCTCGTAACCCAGCATTTCGATGCCCAGCTTGGCGCTCGAAGGATCGAGGATACGCAGCACGATCTTCTCGCCGAACAGCGTGGGGCAAGTATTCACGCGGAAATCGATGGCTCGGTTCTTGGACAGGCGCATCTTGATTCGGCCATCCTGGGGAACTCGACGTTCCGCAATATCCATGCGGGACATGACTTTCAGTCGGGCACACACCTTGTTGGCGAGTACGACCGGCGGCGACGCAACTTCGGAAAGCACACCGTCGAGGCGAGTTCGGACACGGAACTTCTTCTCATAGGGCTCGAAGTGTACGTCGGAGGCTCCGCGCTTGATCGCGTCCAGTAGTACTTTGTTGACGAAGCGAACCACCGGAGCGTCTTCGATATCATCACGAGCCTCATCCTCGCGTTCGTCCTCCTCACCGCCAATATCGAGATTCTCGAGATCGAAGTCGTCGTCATCCAGATCGCCCATGCTGGTATCGACGGCGTCGATTGCTTTGCCGATTCGTTCTTCCAGCTTGTCCTGTTCGACGACGACCGGGTCCACACGCATGCTGGTGGCGAACTTGATGTCGTCGATGGCCTGCAGATTGGTTGGGTCCGATATGCCGAGAAACAGGCGCTGACCACGTTTTACCAGCGGCAGTACGCGATGCTTCGAAATGAGCTTCTGGTCAACTGAGCGAACGACGTCAAGATCGATTTCGACCGCGTCCAGATCAAGTAGCGGAACGCCGAATTCGTGCGAGGCGGCGACCGCAATTGCTCGAGCGTTGGCGAGATCTGCGCCGACGAGGTACGCAATGAGAGGCAGCTTTTCCTTCTTCGCGGCCGCAGTGGCCTCCTGCAGGCGGTCTTCGGCAATGATACCGTCCTGTACCAGGCGCCGGGGCAGGCCCGCAAGATTGGATTGGGATGCTGTTGCTGCCATAGGTATTTCAGACTGTCGCTAATCTCCGAGCGTTACAGTCTCACTGATCCAACCCCTCGATTCAACTCGATTTTGTGCGGAGGTTCACAGTTACTGAAATTGATTAAGTAAAACGCCGAAATAGGGCATTTCGGCGTTCTGGCGGGCAAAAAACCGGTCGATCAGGGCCTGCAAACGGTGGGAAGATAGCGCGTCGGCACGTTGCCCGGCTGGTAGACGGCGTCTACGCCACCGCCGCCCATCGGCGCTCCGCCAGGTGCTGCCGCGGAGCCACATCGCCACGAGACGGCATTTGCCCCGGCCAGGTAGGGCGTGAAGGAGAGCGAATTACCCGAAATCTGTGCGTGCGCCCGGTTGCCGAACGTAACATCGATCCTGCCATCGCTGATCGCTACGCTGGACACAAAGCTGCCTGAGGTGTCCGATGCCGGAGGACTCATTCCGGCTTCCGCCCGATCGGCCGGTGGCCGGCCTGTTTGTAGAAAGGCATCGACAACGGGCGTCTTTGCAGATGACGCCAAATTCAATCCTTCTGCCACCTGTGCGCGAATCGTGTAGGTCTGGTAGGCGGTAATGGCAAGCGAAGCCAGGATTCCGATGATCGCAACCACGATCATCAGCTCAATCAGCGTAAAACCTTTCACAGTTGATTTCATAGTCTCTCTTGCCAAATTCGTATCCCTACTATTTTAACTCAGTTATACGAGCATCGCGCTTTTATGACGGCGTTATCGTTCACTATTGTGACGGCAATCACACTGCAGATACGTTGCAATAAAAAAAGCCCCGCGAAGCGGGGCTTTCTTGACGCTTTGGCCAGGGCGTTATGCCCTGAAACAAGTTGTCTTAGGTGCGGCAGGCTGCGGGCAGATGCTTGTTAGCGATCGCGCCACCTGATTTGCAGATCCACTCAACGCTACCAGCGTTGGTAGCAGCAGAAAGCACCAGCGTTTGGCCTGCAATCGTTGTGTGAGCAGAGCCACCGTAGGTGACAGAAATCACACCCAGCGTTGTTGTTGACTTGCGTAACGTACTTGCCGCGAATCGTGTTTGCAGCGGAAAGACCTGCAAGCAAGTTGGTGGTCGGGTAGCGGCCAACGTCCATTGTGTACTCAGACACGGCTGCTTTCGCGCCACCTGCGAGGCTCAGACCTTCAGATACCTGCGCGCGGATCGTGTAGTCCTGGTAAGCAGGAATAGCGATTGCCGCCAAAATACCAATGATCGCAACTACGATCATAAGTTCGATAAGTGTAAAACCTTGTTGCTTCTTCATCTCTGGTTCTCCATGAATTGAGAGTTTCATTTCGTGCAAACGGCAATATCGCCTGTACCGTAGATAAAGCAAGCAGCGTGCCAACTAAATTGAAAGATCCGTAATATGTTGTTTAGAATGGAGTTTATTCGGTACCTGGCGGATATTATTCGCCCGGAAAAGCACTGGACGTCGGCAAAAGGTGACAATCCTGTCGTCTATGCGACCGATGTGTGTCGCAAAGTGACAAAAATTGTCACTCTATGCCCAATTTCTTGATGCGATAGCGCAGCTGCCGGAATGACAGTCCCAGCAATTTCGCCGCAGCCGTTTTGTTATAGCGTGTTTTCTCCAGCGCCTCGACGATCGCCTGGCGCTGTATGTCCTCGACCTGTTCGCCCAGCTTGCCTTCCAATACCGGGCTCGATGCGCCCGAATCCGCAACCGGTCGTTGCTGAAGGTCTGCGGCGGAGATGTGACCACTCGTACAAAGCGTAACGGCTCTTTCGAGCATGTTTTCCAGCTCCCGGACATTGCCAGGAAAGGCGTAACTCAGGAGTGAGTTGCGGGCACCGTCATCGAGCTTCGCGTTTGTATCGAGCCGTTCGAGGATAAAATCGGCCAACAACAACGCATCGTCGCCGCGATCACGTAACGCCGGCACGTGCAGTTCTATGACATTGATGCGGTAATACAGATCTTCACGAAACTCATCGTCGGCGACCATCTTGCCGAGATTACGGTGTGTCGCTGACAGTATGCGGACATCAACAGATTCCTCCTGAGCAGCACCTACCGGGCGCACTTTCTTTTCCTGAATGACGCGCAGAAGCTTGACCTGCATCGCCAGCGGCAGATCGGCGATCTCATCGAGGAACAAGGTGCCATTCTCGGCACACTGCAAGAGACCGGCTTTGTCGTTGATCGCACCTGTGAAGCTGCCTTTGCGATGACCGAAGAACTCGCTCTCCATTAGTTCGGCGGGGATTGCACCGCAGTTGACGGCAACAAACGGGCCTTCGGCGCGCGGGCCGCTTTCGTGTATGAGCCTTGCCACGAGTTCCTTCCCGGTACCCGATTCGCCCGAAATATGCACCGGTGCCTGCGAACGCGCCACCTTGTCGATCATCTCGCGCAGTTCATCGATAAGAGGCGATTCGCCGAGCAGCTTTGACCGCCCGGCCTTCCTGGCCGCCGAAACGCGCAGCGCGTTTTCGATGATCTTCCTCAGATTGCCAAGGTCCAGCGGTTTGGAAATAAAATCGAATGCGCCCAGCTTCAATGCCTGCACCGCGGTTTCGACATTGCCATGTGCAGTTATGACGGCTACGGGTACCCCGGTTGCATGGCCCTGCATCCAGTCGACAAGCTCGAGTCCGTCGCCGTCCGGCAGGCGCATATCGGTCAGGCAGATATCGAAGTGGTGCTTGCCAAGCAGTTTCTTGGCGCCCGCGACGTCAGCAGCCGTTTCCGTGCGGATATCCATGCGCCCCAGCGTCAGCGTCAGCAGTTCACAAATATCCGGTTCGTCATCGATTACGAGCGCTAACGGCTGGTTCATAGGTCTTCCTGTCTTTCCCATCGATCGGGGTCGGCAAATACGATACGAAAGATACTGCCTCCACCGGGACGGTCAAGGTACAGCAGGGTTGCGCGGTTCAGTTCGCAGAGCTCTCGAGAGATATACAGCCCAAGACCCGTGCCTCCGGAACGCGCGGTAAAAAACGGTTCGAAAATCTTCTCAGCCGTCGCCGGGTCGACGCCGTGCCCACAGTCCAGCACCTCGAGAAACGGACGCCCATGGTTTTGTATACGACCGGCCTGAATCTCGACCAGGATGCCGCCGGTCTCACTGGCGTATTTCACCGCGTTGTCGCAGAGGTTCCACAAGACCTGTCGCAGGTGTCCGGGGTCCATGCGCACAAAGATTTCTTCGGTCACGTCCTTGATGGTGAATTCTCCCTCCTGCAGCTCAAGCGTACTTACGAATTCGCTCGCAAAATCGTCAAGCCAGGACTTCAGGCTGAAGCGCGTGGGTCGGCTTGACTCGCGCCGGGACAGCTGCAAGACATTGTCGATAATGTGACTCACACGACCCGAATGCGTTTGGATTATCTCTGTAAGGCGCTTGTCTTCCTCGGTCAGAACCTGCGACTCGCGCAACAGCTGCGCCGCATGACTCATTGCGCCAACCGGATTGCGAATTTCGTGCGCGATGCTGGCACTCAAGCGTCCCAATGATGCCAGTTTGGACTGCTGTACCCTCGCGTTCATGATGCTGATGTCTTCAAGAAAGATCAGGACGGGACCATCGCGCTGTCCGACTTTGCCGAGTGGCGCCATGTGCGCCGTGATACGAACGTTGGTGTCTTCGGAGACCAGCGTGAATTCAGGATGAGAAGATCGGGACTTGTCGGAGCGCCATAGCTTGATGTAGTTCTCGAGTTCCTTCGAGGCCGAAAATAGTGGTTTTCCTGGCAGCGATTCGCGCGCGCCGAGCAACTGTGTCGCGGAACTATTGATGAGTCTTACCGTGTCATCAGCATCGATGACGACGATACTCTCGCGCAAGTGCTGCACGATGTATTCGTTGAGTTCGGAAATATTCTGTAGATCGATACCGAACTTTCGGGCCAGCGCCTCGCTCGCCTGAATGCGTCTGGAAAGGGGCTGCGCCGCCAGGGCCATGGCGAAAATAATGGCGCTCAAGATTCCCGCTGCCGGGAAATTCGTCGGTGCCTGGGCCGCGCTGAATTGCAGGAACGCCTGCTCCCCAAGAATGGCGAATGTTGCAATTGCGGCCAGGATCGGTGGGTACTGGTAGGGCAGCACAAGGCTGCCGGCCCCGATAAAGACAATCAGAAGTCCGCCAAGTCCGCTCGAGATGCCACCGCTCGCGTGTGTGAGTATGACGACGGCGACTATGTCGACGAAGATCTGGGTGAGTCCGATGGCGCCAATGGGGGCCCAACGCTGTCCCAGCGCCAGCGCGGAAATGGCGGCGAATACGAGGTAGCCGGCCGCTGTTGCGGCAAACAGGGTTGGGAAACTGTCGCCAAAGACGCGCGGCTCTCCCCAGCCGAAGAACAGGATGAGGAGCGAAGCTGCGACGAACAGGCGAAAACCGTTCAGCGTCACCAGCACCCGCCAGGTCAGTTCCGGTTCGTCCATCGCTCTCTGCAGCAATGCATCCCGGGAACCGCGGAAGGTTCGCCGCAAAAGGTTCTCCGTATGTACCTCGTTCATCGATGATTTGCCGTCGCAGGCTGATGAGATGCGCCGATTGTAGACCGAATATGGACAAGGGTCCCGTAAACCTACAAAATACGGCGACTTTTTCGCGTGGACCGCGAATCCTTCCCCGCTCGCTTACGTAGCGACCGACAAACAGAAGACAAGAGCGCTCATGAATCTCCACGAATATCAATCAAAGCGATTGTTCGCCGAATACGGCATACCGGTGCCACGCGGTATTCCGGCCGAATCGCCGAACGCGGCCGTTAAGGCTGCTCAGGAACTCGGTGGCGACCTTTGGGTTGTCAAGGCACAGGTGCATGCCGGGGGGCGCGGTAAAGCCGGCGGCGTCAAGCTCGCGCGTACGCTCGACGAAGTGCGCGAGTACACGGACAAGATGCTGGGCTCGACCCTGATTACTCACCAGACGGGACCTGAAGGCTTGCCCGTTAATACCGTCTATGTCGAGGACGGATCGGATATTGACCGCGAGCTGTACCTCAGCATGCTTGTCGATCGCGAGGTTAGCCGTATTTCGTTCATCGCGTCGGCGGCTGGCGGCATGGATATCGAAAAAGTGGCCGCCGAGACCCCCGAGAAGATCTTCTCGGTCGCGATCGCGCCGGACGCCGGTCTGCAGGATTACCAGGCGCGCCAGCTGGCGTTTGGTCTTGAACTCGACAAGAAACAAATGCGCCAGTTCGGAAGCCTGATCAAGCGTCTGTACCAGCTGTACCTCGATACGGATGCGAGCCTCATTGAGGTGAATCCGCTGATCACGACCAAGGCCGGCGATATCGTCGCGCTCGATGGCAAGATCAATATCGACGGCAGCGCGCTCTTCCGGCAACCCAAAATTGCGGAACTCAGGGACAAGTCTCAGGAAGACGAGGCGGAACGCAAGGCGGCGGAGCACGATCTCAATTACGTCTCCCTGGACGGCAACATCGCGTGCATGGTCAATGGTGCCGGCCTCGCTATGGCCACCATGGACCTGATCAAGCTGCACGGTGGCGAGCCGGCCAACTTCCTCGATGTCGGCGGTGGCGCAACAGCCGAACGTGTCGCGGCGGCATTCAAGCTGATCCTCTCGAACGCAAGCGTCGAAGCGATTCTGGTCAACATTTTCGGCGGCATCGTACGCTGTGACCTGATAGCCGAGGGCATAATCGTTGCGGTGAAGGAAGTCGGCGTGAGCGTGCCGGTAGTCGTGAGACTCGAGGGCACGAACGTAGACAAGGGGCGCGAGTTGCTGGCCAACAGTGGGCTGGACATTATCGCTGCCGACGATTTGACTGACGCGGCAAAGAAAGTGGTTGCCGCGGCAACCTGACGGAAAAAACGAATGAGCATTCTGGTCAACAAAGACAGCAAGATCCTCTGCCAGGGCATAACCGGCAACCAGGGGTCGTTTCATACTGAACAGTGCATCGAATACGGCACACAGGTCGTTGCCGGCGTAACCCCGGGCCGTGGCGGGCAGGAGCACCTGGGTGTGCCGGTCTTCAATACGGTTCGAAATGCCGTCGATGAGACCGGTGCCGATGTCAGCATGATTTACGTGCCGCCGCCGTTCGCCGCGGACGCTATCCTGGAAGCCGCGGATGCGGGCGTGAGCCTGATCGTCTGCATCACCGAGGGTATTCCGGTTAACGACATGGTCAAGGTCAAGTCGGCGCTGCGCGACTACAATTGTCGCCTTATCGGCCCGAACTGCCCGGGCATCATCACGCCCGGAGAGTGCAAGATCGGCATCATGCCTGGCTTTATTCACAAGCCCGGCCGTATTGGCGTTGTCTCGCGCTCCGGTACCCTGACTTATGAAGCGGTCTATCAAACCACAACCATAGGTCTCGGACAGACGACGTGCATCGGTATCGGTGGCGACCCGGTTCGCGGCGTGGACTTCATCGACTGTCTCGCGCTCTTCGAGGAGGACCCGGATACCGACGGCGTCATTATGGTCGGCGAGATAGGCGGTACCGACGAAGAAGCGGCTGCCGAGTTTATAAAGAGCAATGTCAGCAAGCCCGTTGTCGCTTATATCGCGGGTGTCACCGCACCTCCGGGCAAACGCATGGGCCATGCTGGAGCAATTATCGCGGGTGGCAAGGGTACGGCTGAGGACAAGTTCAAAGCGCTTGATGCCGCTGGTGTCGCCACGGTGCGCTCGCCGGCAGAACTCGGGTCGAAAATGCAGGAAGTGCTTGGTCGCTAGGGCACCAGGGGTCCCCTAGATGGACAACCGGCTCAAAGTTGCACTGGCGCAGATCGATCTGGCCGTTGGTGACGTCGCCGGCAACACCGCCAGGATCATTGACTATGCGTCCCGCGCCCGCGATGAGGAGCGCGCAGATCTGGTCGTTTTTCCCGAGCTTAGCGTTTGCGGCTATCCGCCAGAGGATCTGCTCTTCCATGCCGGGCTGCGGAGCAGCGTCGAGAAAGCCGTGGCCGAGATTCGTGACCAGGTCTTCGGTATCGCGGTTGTTATCGGTTTTCCGGAGTACGACGACGGCAAGATCTATAATAGCTGCGCGGTGTTCTCTGACGGCCATGCGATCAGCCACTATCGCAAACACCTGCTGCCCAACTACAGCGTCTTCGACGAAGAGCGTTATTTCGAAGCCGGCAAAGAGCCCGCTGTCTTCAAGCTGAACGGTATTCGTATCGGCCTGACCATTTGCGAAGACGTTTGGCGCCCGGAGCCCATCGCCAGCAGTCGGAGTGCCGGCGCGGAGTGTGTCATTGCAATCAACGGCTCACCTTATGAACTCGATACGCAGGGACGGCGTGAAGAGACCGTGCGCAAGCGAATTGCGGAAGCGGGTGTTCCCGTCGTTTATTTGAATATGGTCGGCGGACAGGACGAACTGGTCTTTGATGGCGGTTCGTTTGTCATGGACGCGGATGGCGAGGTCTGTTTTCGTGCGCCTCCATTCGAAGAGGCGCTTTACACGACTATGCTAATTGGCACCGCCAAAGGCGTCGTACCTGAGCAAGGCGAACGCGCCGAAGCGCTATCCACGGAGGCGAGCATATACAAGGCTCTCGTAACGGCTACACGCGACTATGTTACGAAGCATGGTTTCCCCGGTGTTGTGATCGGACTCTCCGGTGGTATCGACTCGGCGCTGGTTCTTTCGATCGCCTGTGATGCGATTGGCGCCGAGCGGGTTCGCGTCGTCATGATGCCGTTTCGCTATACCTCCGCTATGAGTCAGGAGGACGCAGCGAAACAGGCAGCGATTCTTGGCGTGCGTTACGACGTTATTCCGATCGAACCCATGTACGACGCGACGGTACGGCAACTGCAACCGATTCTTAAGGACGAGCCCGCCGGTGTTACGGAAGAAAACATCCAGGCACGCTGCCGCGGCCTGTTATTGATGGCGATCTCGAACAAGACCGGTCGCATGCTACTGACGACCGGCAACAAGAGTGAAATGGCAGTTGGTTATGCGACGCTCTACGGCGATATGGCTGGCGGGTTTGCGCCTATCAAGGATTGCAGCAAGACCATGGTCTACCGGCTGGCACGCTACCGCAATTCGCTGGGCGAGGCGATTCCGGACCGCGTTATCACGCGACCGCCATCCGCCGAGCTGCGCCCGGATCAAAAAGACACTGACTCACTGCCTGACTACGACGTGCTCGATCCCATCCTCGAGGCCTTTATTGAAGATGATCTCTCAGTTGCCGAAATCACGGAGCTGGGATTCGACCGCTCTACGGTGCTGCGCATCCTCGAGATGGTCAAGCGGAACGAATACAAGCGGCGACAGGCACCACCGGGGGTGCGCATCAGTGGCAGGGCGTTTGGTCGTGACTGGCGCTACCCGATTACATCGGGTTACAAATTCCCGACCTGATCAGCCGTCTTCCTTCCGGTTCGGAAAATTTTCGGCCAGGACTTTGTGTGTGTCCGTCGCGAGATCCATCATGCCCAGGCGTTCGTACGCCGCCGCCATAATCTCCAGCGAGCGCTGGTTCGCGGAGGCGCCGTTGTATTGCTCGAGGGCGGTCTTCGCCCTGTTCAACGCTGCCACGTAGGCACCACGTCGAAGGTAGTAGTCGGCGACGTGATTCTCATAGTCCGCCAGGCGATTCTTGATATACAGCATGCGCTGTTCGCCATCCGGCGCGTACTGGCTTGATGGGAATCGCTCCACAAGACGACGAAACGATGAGTAAGCGCGCTCAAGTTCTTTCGGTGGCCGGTTGGTGGTGTCTTTGCGAAACAGGCGTTCGAGGATGCCGGGGTCGTCCTCGAAATAGGCGAGTCCCTCGATATACAGCGCGTAGTCAACGCGCGGATGAATCGGATTTTCGCGCATAAATGTCTCGGCCGCATCGATAGCCTGTTCTTTCTGGCCACCTTTATAGTAAGCGTACATGAGCTCAAGCTGAATCTGCCGCGACAGATCCGAGAACGGATAGCGGGCCTGAATCGCTTCGAAAATCTGCACGCCGCGGCGGTAATTGCCGCGCGCTACCGATTCTTTGGCCTGCTCATAGGCTTCGGTAATGTTCTGGACTTCGGTGCGCTGTTCCTCATTGTTCGCGCAGCCGAACAACATCGTACTCAGGAAGGCGATCAGCAGCAGGCGCGCCGGCTTCATGATTTGCGAATTAAGTAGCATACTTTGCATTGTTCCCAGGAAAATGGCGTCACCCCAGATCGGCCAGGGCGGCGAGTATAACCCAATCCAAAGCCAATCTATGAGTGAAGCGCTTCAGACAAGGCCAATTCCGCCAGAGCTCGCCGGTCTTCGTTTGGACCAGGCGCTTGCGCGGATGTTTCCCGAATATTCGCGCAGTCGTCTCAAGGAGTGGCTGCTGGCTGGCGCAATCACCCTCGATGGGGGGGCGAAGCGGCCTCGCGACGCGGTCGCCGGCGGCGAAATAGTCGTCCTGCGCCCCCAGGCCGACATTTCCGTCCGTGCCAAACCGGAGCCCATCACGCTGGATGTTGTGTTTGAAGACGACGCCCTGCTCGTCATTAACAAGCCCGCCGGACTGGTCGTGCACCCCGGCGCCGGCAATCCGGCAGGCACATTGATGAACGGGCTACTGCACCATGCGCCGGCTCTGGAACTCGTGCCACGGGCGGGCATCATCCACCGAATCGACAAGGATACGAGTGGCTTGTTGCTGGTCGCGAAGACGGTACCGGCGCATACGGCGCTGGTGCGCCTGCTGGCGGATCGGGACATAGCGCGACACTACGTAGCGGTGTGCAAAGGCGTGCTCACAGGTGGCGGCACCATCAATGAGCCAATTGCCCGGCATCCGGTCGATCGCAAACGGATGAGCGTACAACAGAAGGGAAAACCGGCAGTGACTCACTACACTGTGATCGAACGGTTTCGCGCATTTACTTATGTAAGTGTCAAACTGGAAAGCGGGAGAACCCACCAGATCCGTGTGCACTTCGCGCACCGCCGGCACCCGCTGGTCGGCGACCCCGTCTACGGCGGCAGACTGGCGCTGCCGGCAGGTGCGACCGAGGATCTCATCCAGTTTCTGAGACAATTCAAGCGCCAGGCTCTGCACGCTGCGCGTCTTGCGTTTGTCCACCCGGTGAGTGATGCAGCGCTCGAATTTGAAGTGCCTCCACCGGACGACTTCCAGGCGTTGCTTGGGGTGCTTCGCAAAGATGCAGAGCAGCAATGAGCGCGAGCTGGATAGCCGCAGATTGGCCGGCTCCGGAAAATGTGGTCGCCGGCACAACACTGCGCGGCAGCAGCATCCACTCGCTTAAGCTGTCGGGCGAGCCGTGCTGGTTGAATCAGGTGCACGGTGCCGATGTCGTCGAGGCGCGTCGTTACGACAAGCCACCAACGGCTGATGCATCCTTTAGCCGGCAGCCCGGCGCTACTTGCGTCGTGCGCACGGCGGACTGCTTGCCTGTGTTGTTTTGTTCAGTCGACGGAACGGAGATCGCCGCGGCACATGCCGGCTGGCGGGGGCTGGCTGCAGGTGTGCTTGAGGCGACCGTGGCACGGATGGCAAACGAGCCTGGCAAGCTGATGGTATGGATGGGCCCCGCCATCTCGCAGACGGCCTTCGAGGTGGGTGGCGAAGTCCGGGACGTTTTCGTTCAGAGTGATCCAGGCGCCAGCGAATGTTTTGAGCCGAATGCGCGTGGCCGCTGGCAGGCTGACCTGTACGCGCTGGCGCGCCGTCGGCTGGCGGCCCTCGGCATTAGCGACTGCTTCGGCGGCGGATTATGTACGTTCGCCGATGAGGAACGCTTCTATTCCTACCGCAGAAATGCCGAAACTGGTCGTTTGGTGAGTTTTATAGCGCTGAAAACCCTTGAAAACCGCGGCGGCGACGCAATTTAAGGGTCAGTTAATTCAGAGGCTGGATTTCCGGCCAAGAGGTTTGCAATGCGTTTGGACAAACTGACAAGCAAGTTTCAGATGGCCCTCGCGGACGCGCAGTCGCTCGCTGTCGGCCAGGACCACCAGTTCATAGAGCCGGCCCATCTGATGGTGTCGCTACTCGACCAGCAGGGCGGTAGTGTCCGCGCCCTGTTGTCGAAATCGGGTGTGAACGTCAATTTGTTGCGCTCGCAGCTAGGTGATGCGATTGATCGCCTTGCCCGAGTTGAGGGCGCAGGTGGAGAGGTCCATTTCAGTTCGGACCTGACGAAACTCTTCAATATGGTCGACAAGCTCGCGCAACAACGCGAGGATCAGTACATCTCCAGTGAATTGTTCGTTCTCGCGGCGATCGATGACAAGTCGCCGCTGAAAAGCGTTATGCAACAGGCCGGCGCAGTGCGCGGCGCGATCGAGAAATCCATTGACGATCTGCGCGGCGGCCAACAGGTCAACGACCCGAACGCCGAGGACACGCGTCAGGCGCTCGACAAGTACACGATCGACCTGACCGAGCGTGCCGAGCAGGGCAAGCTCGACCCGGTCATTGGCCGCGACGATGAGATTCGGCGCACCATCCAGATTTTGCAGCGCCGCACCAAGAACAATCCGGTACTAATCGGTGAGCCCGGTGTCGGCAAGACCGCCATTCTCGAGGGTCTGGCACAGCGCATCGTCAACAACGAAGTACCCGAAGGTCTGCGCGGCAAGCGCATCCTGTCTCTCGATATGGGGTCGCTGATTGCAGGCGCGAAATTCCGCGGCGAATTCGAGGAGCGACTGAAGGCGGTCCTGAGCGATCTCGCCAAACAGGAGGGCCAGATCATCCTGTTCATTGACGAGTTGCACACGGTGGTCGGTGCTGGCAAGGCGGAAGGATCGATGGACGCCGGCAATATGCTCAAGCCCGCCCTCGCTCGCGGCGAATTGCACTGCGTGGGCGCCACCACCTTAGACGAGTACCGCAAGTACCTTGAAAAAGATGCGGCTCTGGAACGGCGTTTCCAGAAGGTACTCATCGACGAACCCACGGTCGAAGATACGATCGCGATCCTGCGCGGCCTCAAGGAGCGCTACGAGGTTCATCACGGCGTTGAAATCACAGACCCTGCCATTGTCGCCGCGGCAACATTGTCGCATCGCTACATCAGCGATCGGCAACTGCCCGACAAGGCGATTGATTTGATCGACGAAGCTGCGTCGCGAATTCGAATTGAAATCGATTCTAAGCCGGAGGCGATGGACAAGCTCGAGCGCCGCATCATTCAGCTGAAGATCGAGCGTGAGGCGCTGAAGAAGGAGTCCGATGACGCATCCGTAAAACGTCTCGACGATCTGGAGTTGCGGCTCGATGAACTGGAAAGGGAATTCGCGGATCTCAACGAGGTCTGGAAGGCCGAGAAAGCGATGATGCAGGGCGCCGCACAAATCAAGGAGGACCTGGAGCGGGCGAAGCTGGAGTTCGAGACAGCGCATCGTGCTAACGATCTCGCGCGCATGTCTGAATTGCAGTACGGGCGTATCCCGGAGTTCGAGAAGCAGCTCGAGCAGGCGATGCAGGCCGAGCATGCGGAGACGACGCTATTACGTAACAACGTTACGGATGAGGAAGTCGCCGAGATCGTTTCAAAATGGACGGGAATTCCGGTCAGCAAGATGCTCGAAGGTGAGAAAGAGAAGTTGCTGCAAATGGAATCGGTTGTACAACAGCGCGTCGTCGGTCAGAACGAGGCGGTTACTGTGGTGGCGAATGCCATTCGGCGTTCACGCGCCGGCCTCTCCGATCCCAGACGGCCGATCGGTTCGTTTCTTTTCCTGGGGCCGACCGGTGTGGGCAAGACCGAGCTGACGAAGGCGCTGGCAAATTTCCTGTTCGATACCGACGAGGCAATGGTTCGCCTGGACATGTCGGAGTTCATGGAGAGGCATTCCGTGGCACGACTGATTGGCGCGCCGCCGGGTTACGTCGGCTACGAAGAAGGCGGTTATCTCACTGAAGCAGTACGCCGCCGTCCTTACTCGGTAATCCTGCTTGACGAGGTAGAGAAAGCGCATCCGGATGTATTCAACGTGCTATTGCAGGT
The DNA here is from genome assembly GCA_963760395.1 of uncultured Gammaproteobacteria bacterium. Lineage (GTDB taxonomy): Bacteria > Pseudomonadota > Gammaproteobacteria > Steroidobacterales > Woeseiaceae > UBA1847. Next base: position 56,134 of record CAVXCX010000006.1, on the reverse strand, counting down.
CCTCGACGATGGCCGCCTGACCGACGGGCAGGGCCGCACTGTCGATTTTCGAAACTCGGTCATCGTCATGACGTCAAATCTCGGATCACAGCTGATTCAGGAAATGGCGGGCGAGGAAAACTACGAGTCGATGAAAGCATCGGTTATGAACGAGGTAGGCAGCCATTTTCGGCCGGAGTTCATCAATCGTATCGATGATGTGGTGGTATTCCATCCATTGGGCCGCGAGCATATCCGCAAGATCGTGGATATTCAGCTCAGCTACCTGCATGCACGCCTGGCGGATCGAGATATCCGCATTCATCTGTCGGAGGCGGCGCGCGACAAGCTCGCGGATGCCGGTTTCGACCCTGTCTACGGCGCCCGCCCGTTGAAGCGAGCAATTCAGCAGCAGGTCGAAAATCCGCTGGCGCAGGAAATTCTGCAGGGCAAGTTCAAGCCGGGCGACGTGATTGAGGTTGGTGTTACCGACGACAAGCTGGATTTCCAGAATGCCGCCTAGATTGTAGGAGCGCGCCCAGCGCGGATCGTTGCGGCGGCCAGGCTGCGCAAGAACAGGAATGCGTGCCGGCGCGCTCCTGCGTTATCATCAGAATTAATCACGGAGCAGAGTCAAGAATGCCGATCTACGAATATGCATGCACGAACTGCGAACACGCATTCGATGAGCTGCAGAAAATAAGCGAAGCAGCGCTGGTGCATTGCCCCAAGTGTGGTCAGGCTTCACTCAGAAAGCTCCTGTCAGCGCCGAAGTTTCGCTTGAAAGGCAAGGGCTGGTACGAGACTGACTTCAAAACGGGTGACAAGCGCAATATTGCCGGTGATTCCGACGCTGCCGTGAAAAAGAAGGATGAGGGCGCTAAAAAGAAGGAGGCTACGTCATCCGAGAAGTCGTCCGCTACAGCAACCAAGACGTCGCCTGGCAGTAAGGCGAGTTCGTCTTGAGGTCTGCATCATGAAGGGTATTCGTCGCTATCTCGTCGCCGGTATCCTGGTCTGGGTGCCGCTGGCCGTTACTTATATTCTGATCAAGTTCGCCGTTGGCATCATGGACAAGACGCTGAAGTGGATTCCGCAGGCTTATCAACCTGGTGTCCTGATTCAACAGTTGTTTCAGACTGAGCAGCCCGTCGTAATACCGGGCCTTGGCGTCATTCTCACGCTGGTAGTTCTGTTGCTCACCGGTGTCCTGGCGGCGAACTTCGTCGGCAAGGCGTTCGTCGGCGGCTGGGAATCGTTGATGCACCGCATCCCGATTGTTCGTTCTATCTACTCTGCCGCGAAAAATTTCGCCGAGTTAATTTTCTCTGACTCGAGCCAGTCGTTCAAGAATGTGCTGCTCATCGAGTACCCTCGAAAGGGTCTTTACAGCCTGGCCTTCCAGACCTCGAGCAATCTTGGTGAAGTGCAGGGGCGCACCGGTGAAGATGTGGTTTGCTGTTTTGTACCGACAACGCCCAACCCGACATCCGGGTTCATCATCATCGTGCCAACCAGAGACGTCACAGTACTGGACATGGAGGTTGATGAAGCACTCAAGATGATTATCTCACTCGGCGTCGTTATTCCCACCTGGAAGAAGGACAAGACCAGGGAATTGCCCTTCGCTGAGCCCAAGGCGCAAGAGTAGCGTGGTATCTTTGGCCCGGCTGATAATAAGCGGGACGATCCAATGCAGGTTTTGCTAAGCGAGCTCAGGAGACGAAAGGTTTTTCGTGTCGCTGCGGTCTATCTCGTGGCGTCCTGGTTGTTGCTACAGATAGCTGACGTGCTTGCCTCGATTCTCGAATTACCGCCATGGGCAGGCAAGCTGGTTTTCTTCATTCTCGTTGTAGGTTTTTTACCGGCCATGATTCTGGCGTGGGCGTATGACCTCACGCCGGACGGCGTCGCGGTAACGGCGAATCGAGACGGCAGCTCTGCTCAGGGTAACAAGGCGACACTCGTTTTGACGGCGTTGGTGCTGTTGCTGGGTGTCGCGGCCGCGGGGTGGTGGTATTCGGGCAAGGACACTCGCTGGGCTCACGACGTGGCCATACCGCAAGTCGAGGATTTTGTAGCAGCCGGGGATATTGAAGCCGCGTACGCACTTGCTCTGCAGATTGACGACAAGATTCCGGGTGACGCAGATATGGCGGAAATCTGGTCGTCGTTCACCTGGAAGACGTCGATTCCGTCCTCGCCTCCAGGGGTCCGCGTCTACCGCCGGCCATATGAGAACCCGGATGCAGCCTGGCAGTATCTTGGTATCACTCCCATCTACGATACTCGGATTCCTTTCGGCGCCTCCGTGCTGCGCTTCGAGGCTGAGGGCCTGGCACCGATGCAACGCGTGATTGGTGGCGGCCTTCTTGATGAGGCCGAATTGCTCATTGAGGAACCGCCCTGGGCAGGATTCGCCAACGTCAATCCCGGCGGCTTCCGCCTGTATGCGGAGGATTCGCTGCCCGCCGGAATGGTGCACGTGCCCGGATGGCAGGAAGTTATCGATGGTAACGTCGTTGTATTTCGCGATTTCTTTCTCGGTAAGTACGAAGTCACCAACGCCGAGTTTCAGTCGTTTGTCGACGCCGGTGGTTATCGCCGGGAGGATCTCTGGGAACATGATTTCCTGGATGGTGGCGCGGTACTTTCGTTTGATGATGCTATGGCGAGATTCGTCGATCGGACAGGCCGACCGGGTCCGGCTAACTGGGATGCAGGCAGCTACCCGGATGGCACGGCCGGTTTTCCAGTAACCGGTATTAGCTGGTACGAGGCTGCCGCCTACGCACGCTTTGCCGGTTTCGAGTTGCCGACCCTCGGCCACTGGCGTCGCGCATTGGCAACCGGGCTGCTGGCCTTCGAGATTCCGGCGACTAATGTCAACGGCAACGGACCTGTTGCCGTTGGTTCGCGTGCCGGCATAGGCTGGACAGGCACCTTCGACATGGCCGGTAACGCCCGGGAGTGGTGCTACAACGAAGTCGATGATGGCCAGCGCGTCATCGTGGGCGGGGGTTGGGACGATGATGCATATGTGGTCGAAAGTAGTGTTTCCGATCCACATCGATTGCCGCCAATGGACCGATCGGCAACGAACGGACTTCGCCTGATGTCATGGAATGAAGAGGCGGCTACAACAAGAATTGCCATGCGCCCGATCGTAGTGGTGGATTTGCTGCCGATTCTTGATCCCGTCTCCGACGAGGTTTTCGATGTGAAGCGCCGCGACTTCGACTACGATCACACGCCGCTAAATGCAAGTATCGAAGAAACGGTGGAATTCCGGCACTGGCGGAGGCAGCGGGTGACGCTCGATGGTGAGGCAGGTGAAGAACGCATAACATTGCTTGTCTATTTGCCGCACGGTGACGCAAGCCGTTACCAGACTGTTCTGTTCTGGCCCGGCGCCGGGACCCAGTTCATGGGCTCAATTGATGATTACCAGTTTCCGCTGGACTTCATTCTGCGTAACGGCCGTGCGGTTGCTTTTCCTTTACTGAACGGTACGTTCGAACGACGCATGCCCAAAGTGCCGGACTGGACAACACATGCTGGTCGCAACCTCGCCGTCAAGGAGGTTCGTGAATTTCGCCGCATGATCGACTACCTGGAGACTCGAGCAGATATACAGGCCGACAAGTTTGCGTACTACGGCAAAAGCTGGGGCGGACGGATGGGCGCAATCGTATTGGCCGTGGAGCCGCGCATCAGAGTCGCGATACTGAACCAGGCGGGTATCAATGCCGGTGACCACCCGGACATCAATGTGGCGCATTTCCTGCCCCGCGTTACTGTGCCGGTGCTGCATTTCAGTGGCCGCTACGACACGGATTTTCGCTTCGAATCGTCCTCGCGACCGTTTTTTGAAAGGCTGGGAACGAACGAATCGGACAAGAAGCACGTGGTATCTCCGACCGGTCATTTCGTGCCGCGCTCGGCGGCAACCGGCGAAACGCTGGACTGGCTCGATAAATACGTCGGACCGGTTGAGTAGCTTGCACCCCCGGGCGTCTAGCCGTACCATTCCGCCTCCTTTTTCAAGGGTTTTCCCCGGAATTCACGATGCGTAGTCACTATTGCGGAGAGATCGACGAGTCTCTCATTGGTCAGGAAATCGAGGTATGCGGCTGGGTCCACCGGCGACGCGACCATGGCGGCGTGATTTTCATCGATCTTCGCGATCGGGAGGGTCTACTCCAGATCGTTTTCGATCCGGACCGTGCCGAGATATTCGCCGAAGCCGAGCGTATTCGTTCGGAATACGTCCTCAAGGTCAAAGGCCTGGTTCGCCCGCGACCTGAAGGCACCGTGAATCCGAACATGCGCACGGGCCAGGTGGAAGTGCTGGCGCACGAGCTCGAAACTCTGAACAAGTCCGAGACGCCGCCGTTTCATCATGACGAGCAGGCGAATGAAGATATCCGCTTGAAGTACCGCTATCTCGACCTCAGGCGCGAAAACATGCTCGGCAACCTGATGCTGCGTCACAAGGTGACGGTCGCCATGCGCAATTTTCTCGATGGCCATGGCTTCATCGACGTCGAGACGCCGATGCTGACTCGCGCGACACCCGAGGGCGCCCGCGATTACATCGTTCCGAGCCGTACGAACCCCGGCAAGTTCTTTGCGCTGCCGCAGTCGCCGCAAATTTTCAAGCAGCTACTTATGATGTCCGGACTCGATCGTTACTACCAGATCGTGCGTTGCTTCCGCGACGAGGACCTGCGTGCCGATCGTCAACCGGAGTTCACCCAGCTTGACGTCGAGATGAGTTTTGTCGATGAGGCCGCGGTCACCAATACGATGGAAGAGCTGGTGCGGTTCATGTTCAAGGAAACGCTCGACATCGAATTGCCCAACCCGTTCCCGCGTATGAGCTACGCGGAGGCGATGCTACGCTTTGGCTCGGACAAGCCCGATCTGCGCATCGATCTCGAACTTGTCGAGGTTGGAGACTTGATGGAGTCCGTCGACTTCAAGGTATTTGCCGGCCCTGCCGCCGATCCGGAAGGTCGTGTTGCGGCGCTTTGTGTGCCGGGCGGCGCAGAGATGAGCCGCAAGATCATCGACGATTACACCAAGTATGTAAGTCGCTATGGCGCGCGCGGGTTGGCCTACATCAAGGTTAACGATGTCGACGCCGGTCGCGAGGGCCTGCAGTCGCCGATACTGAAGTTCCTGCCCGATGAGGCTGTTACCGGCATCCTTGAGCGCACCAACGCGAAGACCGGCGACCTTATCTTCTTCGGTGCCGACAAAGCGCGCGTTGTTAATGACGCACTGGGTGCCTTGCGTATCAAAGTCGGCGAGGATCGCGGGCTGGTTGAGGAAGGCTGGAAACCGCTCTGGGTTATCGATTTCCCGATGTTCGAAAAAGATGCACAGTCGAAGCGCTGGACCGCACTGCACCATCCATTCACGGCGCCGAGTATTGATGATGCTGACGCGCTGCGAGCGAATCCGGGTGAGGCGCTATCCCGCGCTTATGACATCACACTGAATGGTTCCGAGATCGGCGGCGGCTCGATTCGTATTCACGATCAGGCGATGCAGGCAGCCGTTTTCGAACTGCTTGATATCAGTGAGGAAGAGGCCGAAGAGAAGTTCGGCTTCCTGCTGCGCGCACTGCAATACGGTTGTCCGCCGCATGGTGGTATCGCATTCGGTCTCGATCGTATCGTCATGTTAATGGCGGGTGCCGAGAGCATTCGCGACGTGATTGCTTTCCCGAAAACGCAGACGGCCAGTTGTCCGCTGACCAACGCACCGGGCGAAGTGAGCGCCGAGCAGCTTAAGGAAACCGGTATCCGCCTGCGAGCACCGCGCACGGAATGACCGCGATCGATACGGTCGTTTGTGTGCATGGCTTCTGGTCGCACGGCACCGGCATGTATCTGATCAAGCGCCGGCTTGAGCGCGAGTTCGGCTTTCGCGCGTTGCTGTTCAGCTATCCGTCCGTGCGTGGCTCGCTCGATGAAAACGCGGCCGCGTTGTCGAATTTCATCCGTGATCAGGACATCGAGGGTGTGCATATTGTCGGCCACAGTCTCGGCGGCGTACTGGCGTTACGCATGCTCGCCAATAACCCCGACGCCTTACCCGGACGCATCGTTTGCCTCGGCTCTCCGTTGACGGGCTCGCGGGCTGCCGAGTATCTGAATGCACAGGTCTGGGCTGAGGACATCATCGGTCGCTCGCTTTCGGCGGGCGTCGTCGAAGCGGCGGCAAATGAATGGGCAAGCCACGTCTGTGAGCATCGCGAGATTGGTGTCATCGCCGGCAATGTGCCGCTCGGTTTCGGTCGGCTGGTTGCCAATTTTCGGGAGGACAATGACGGCTCTGTGGGCGTCTCCGAGACACGCCTCGATGGCGCAAGCGATCACCTCACTATGCCCGTGAGCCACAAAGGAATGCTGGTGTCATCGGATGTTGCCGATCAGGCCGGGTCGTTTCTCAAGCGCGGCGAGTTTTTGCGCGACCCCTAGGAAAAAATCAGCTTGCCATCAGGCCTCTCCAGGCCTAATTTGCTCTGATCGCAGGAACATCTCTCGTCCGCCCTGGAGCGATCAACATGAACTACAAAAGCCTGGTGTTACTCTTGCTGCCGTTTCTACTGATAGGCGGCTGTTCCTCTTTTGCCGACCTCGGCGGCGAGTCACGGCGAGGCGTCTCCAGCAGCCTCGTCGACTACCTGTATCCGAAAGGTCAGGTGCCGCCCGATGTCCAGGATACGATTCCCTACCTCGAACTGCCGCTACGTGTCGGCATCGCCTTTGTGCCGACGCAGGCTGGTGGCAGTACGATTTCCGAGGCGACCAAAATACAGCTCCTTGAAAACGTCAAGGCGCAGTTTGCCGATCGTCCGTATATCGAATATATCGAGGTGATACCGGACACCTATTTGCGTTCCAGTAACGGCATTACCGGCATGCAGCAGGTTGCGCGCCTTTACGGAGTAAAGGTCATGGCGCTGGTCTCCTATGACCAGGTTGCCATGAGTGAGGATAACCCGAGCTCGTTCTTGTACTGGACGATTGTCGGCGCCTATACCATCAAGGCAACGTCCAACGAAGTACAGACGTTCGTCGATACCGCCGTATTCGATGTCACCACCGCGCGACTGCTGTTCCGGGCGCCGGGCCTGGACAAGATGTCAGACCGCTCGACATTGATCGAAAGCAGCGAAGTCGTTCGTAAGACTCGGGACGCGAGTTTTGCCGCCGCAATGGAAGCCATGACGAAAAATCTGGCGACCGAGCTCGATACTTTTCGTGAGCGTGTTAAAACGGATCCGGGTGTTGCCGAAGTGAAATGGAAATCCGGCTCGGGTGGCGGATCATTGAGTTGGCTAATGCTCGGCTTGCTCGGTGCGTTGGCTGCACGCCGCAAGTGGCGGCTGCGGATCAGTTGAGGTCGGCCGGCAACATTGGTGAGGACAGCAGTGCTTCGAAGCGTGCCCAGCGTTCGGCCTCATTCGCGCCGTCGCGTTCAACGTAATCGGCCACCATGTCTTTGCCGTGATTGTAGTTGATGACGTAGCTGCGATACGCGTCCATAAAGCGCGTTCGTTGCTCAGCGCGGGCGTCGCTTGAGAGCGCATAGGTCTTCAGCCAGTCGATGGCCTCTTCGCGGCTTGCCTCGCCGTTCAGGTACCGGCGAGCAGCCTCGTTGCCCGCGTAATTTAGCTGTGCGAGCAGCGCGCCCAGCCGGTAATACTGGTCGGCCTTGCTGGCGTCGAGGCCCGCCAGCGGAAACAGTACATCCTTCTCGAACTGCACGCGTTCCTCGCCCGGAAACGCCAGATCGATGCCGTAATTTCCACTGCCTTCCGCGATTAACGATTGCGGACTGAACAGCGGGTAGAGCGACCATTCGGTCCATCCCTTTGCCTTCAGGATGTTCTTTTCCAGCAGCGCGTTGAACGTGTGGTGTCCCGGGTATCCCTCATGGCATCCGAGGTCGACAGCGCGGCTTATGTAGATGGGCAAATCGGTATTCACCTGGATCAGGCTCTGTGCATTGCCCTGGTACCAGTTATAGCCGGACCAGGGTTTGTCGGTAACGTACTCGATGGTAAAACTCTCTCCCTCGGGCAAGTCGATGTGCTGCAAGGTTCGCTGTCGGCACTCGGCCATCGCCGCTTCGAAGACGGTCGCCAGGTTTTGCGGTGGAATAGCGAACTGGTTGTTGAAAGCCTCGACCCGTTCGCTCAAGGGTTGGTCACCGGGCAACAGTGCGTCCACCTGTTCGACGATTGCAGTGAAATGTGCGGCGTCGTGGTGCGGCGCCTGGCTGCCGAACAAACGCAGCGACTCTTCGTCGAAGCTTACGAACTCGCCCTTGTTGATTGCGATGCGGGCATCCAGCGCTCGCAGGCGGGCGAGCAGGCCGGCGACGCGGGCCTGCAGCATGTCATCGCTTACTGTATTGACGTCCTCCAGCGCCGCGCTCAGCTGCGCCGATCGTTCCTGGATGGTGTCCAGCGTCAGCTGTGCTTCTACAGCATTTGACTTGATCGAATCGGGACCGAAATAGGCATCGACGTGGTTTTGGTCGTGAGTACCCATGGAGAGTTCGAGGAACAGGTATTCGCCGGCAAGCTGATCGATATCCAGCACTGCTTCCGCCGGCGGCGGCGAACACGCGCAGAGCATCGGTAGTATGGCAACTGGCAACGACGCTATAGAGCGCATGCGTTTCTCCTAGGTGAGTTCTTTCAGTTTGTAGAGCGCGTCGAGTGCTTCGCGAGGCGTCATTGCGTCTGGTTCGAGTTCGTCGACGGCAGTACGCACCGGATCTTCAGGATGTGGCTCCGCAACGGCAAGATTGAGCTGCCCTTGTGGGCTTTCAGGCTGCGCTGCCTGCTGCGACTCCAGCGTTTTGAGGTAACGCCTGGCCCGGTCGATGATGTCCTTCGGTACGCCGGCGAGTGAGGCCACCTGCAGGCCATAGCTCTGGTTGGCGGGGCCTGGTCGGACGGCGTGCAGGAACACGAGCTGGCCATCGTGCTCAGTTGCATCGAGATGTACGTTTTTGCACCTGTCGATTTCGTTGGCGAGCGCAGTGAGTTCAAAATAGTGCGTCGCGAACAATGTAAATGCTGCCACTTTCTCACCCATGTGATGTGCAGCTGCCCACGCCAGCGACAGGCCGTCGAAGGTGCTCGTGCCGCGGCCGATTTCGTCCATGAGCACCAGGCTTCGATCGGTGGCATTGTTCAGGATTGTCGCAGTCTCGGTCATTTCGACCATAAACGTTGAACGCCCGCCAGCGAGATCGTCTGACGCTCCGATACGCGTAAAAATTCGGTCGATCGGACCAACACGCAACCTGCTCCGCTGGAACGAAGCTGCCGATGTGGGCGAGAATGACGATGAGCGCCGTCTGCCGCATGTAAGTCGACTTGCCGCCCATATTAGGGCCGGTTATGACCAGCAGGCGTGTGGTCTCGCCAAGCTCAACGTCGTTGGCGATGAACGGCGTGTCGATAACCTGTTCCACAACGAGGTGTCGACCGCCCTCGATCTCGATGCAGGGTTCCTCGCTAATCTCGGGTTTCGACAGGCCCAGAGTTGCAGCGCGCTCGGCAAGGCAGGCCAGCACGTCCAGCTCAGCAAGACCGGCAGCGGTCAATTGCAGGGCCCCCAGGACCTCATGCAACAGGTCGAGCAACTGCTCGTACAGGAACTTCTCACGACTCAGTGCGCGTTCGCGTGCGCCGAGCACCTTATCCTCAAAATCCTTGAGCTCCGGCGTGATGTAGCGTTCAGCGGATTTGAGCGTCTGCCTGCGGACATACTCGACTGGCGCTTTGTCTGCCTGCAGCCTGCTTATCTCAATGTAGTAACCGTGCACGCGGTTATAGCCAAGCTTCAGCGTCGCGATCCCGGTACGCTCGCGCTCGCGCGTTTCCAGGTCGACGAGGTACTGGTCCGCGTTCTCGGCGATGGCACGCAAATCGTCGAGTTCCTCGTCGTAGCCTGGTGCGATGACGCCACCATCACGAATCAGCATCGGCGGGCTGTCGATAATCGCTTTTTCAAGCAGGCGATGCTGTGACTTGTGGTCGCCGACCTGTTCGACAAGCTCGTCGAGCAGGGGTGACTCCATGGCAAGTATCAGGCGATGTAGCTCGGGCAGTCTCGACAGGGCCTCGCAAAGCTGGCGAAGGTCGCGCGGCCGCGCAGAACGCAGTGCGACGCGTGAGAGAATGCGTTCCACATCGCCAATGCCATGTAGCAACGTCTGCAGCGTATCCGTGGCCGCGCTACCAATGAGCGCATCGAGCGCCTGGTAGCGTCCCATGAGAACGGCCTTGTCTCGTACCGGCCGCTGAATCCAGCGTCGCAGCAAACGGCTACCCATGGCTGTCTGACAACGATCCATGACGCCGGCCAGCGTATGCTCCTGTGAGCCGCTCATGGATGCCTCGAGCTCGAGATTGCGGCGCGTCGGTCCATCCATAATTACGGCGTCGTCGCGAAGTTCGACCTGCAGTGACTGCAAATGCGGGAGGGTCGATTTCTGCGTATCCGACACGTATTGAAGAAGCGCACCGGCTGCCGCGACGCCATGGCTCAGAGCCTCACAACCAAATCCAGCCAGGTCCCGGGTTCCGAACTGCTTGCAGAGCAGGCGTTGGGCGCTATCGAGTTCGAAATGCCAGGGTGGTCGGCGCGTAACGCGGAGCTGCTCGCCTAAAACAGCATCCAGAGCCTGGTCCTCATCAACGATGACCTCGGCGGGCCGCAGACGCTCGATTTCGCCTAACAGGGACTCGAGATCCGGGACCTCCGTGAGGCGAAAGCGGCCAGCGGAGAGATCCAGCCAGGCCAGGCCGATTGCCTTGCTACCTTCAATGACCGATGCGACCAGGTTGTCACGGCTTGCCGAGAGCAGGGCCTCGTCTGTCAGGGTGCCAGGCGTGACGACGCGGGTGACTTTGCGCTCCACCGGTCCCTTACTGGTGGCCGGGTCACCGATCTGCTCACAGATGGCGACCGACTCGCCCTTGCGCACCAGCTTGGCGAGGTAGCCTTCGATGGCGTGGTAAGGAACCCCTGCCATCGGTATCGCGTCGCCGGCCGACTTGCCACGAGATGTCAGCGTGATGTCGAGCAGGGAAGCCGCACGCCTGGCGTCCTCATAGAAAAGCTCGTAGAAGTCGCCCATGCGATAAAAGACGAGCATATCGGGATACTCGGACTTGATGCTCAGATACTGGCGCATCATCGGTGTATGGACAGATGTGACTTCGGCTTTCATATGTTTTATTGGTAGGAGCGCGCCCCGGCTCGCGAATCTTGCATCTTTTTTTGGTCGCGCCATGGCGCGCGAATGTATTATAGACGGGTGAAAATACTGCATGTCGAAACCGGGCGCCATTTTTTGGGCGGGCCGCAGCAGGTTATCTACCTGATCAATGCGTTACGGCAGCGCGGACACGACAATACGCTCGTTTGTCCGCCCGAATCCGGAATCAATAACGTCGCCCGTGCGGCCGGAATCCGCGTGCAGAATCTGTTTTGCGCGGGCGACCTCGACCTGCCATTTGCCTATCGTCTGTCGCAGTTTCTCAAGGAAATGCGTCCCGACATTATTCACTGCCACAGTCGCCGTGGAGCCGATATCCTCGGCGGTCTCGCCGCGAGCTTTGTCGATATCCCCGCCGTCGTCTCGAGGCGAGTCGACAACACGGAGATGCGGCTGATGGCGGCGTTGCGTTATCGTCCCTTCAAGAAAGTGATCGCGATTTCCGATGCGATTGCCGATGTGCTGCTGGATCGCGGCGTCGAAGCAGAACGACTCGTGGTAATTCGTGATGCCGTTGATGCAGCCGCGTTCGACAGCGCTCCCGACTGCGATGCAATCCGGCGTGAATTCGGTCTTGAAGCGCAGAGTTTCGTCATTGCGGCGGCAGGACAGCTTATTCCCCGTAAAGGCCACCAATACCTGTTGCAGGCTGTCGCCGAATTACGTGATCGCTACCCGCAACTCAAGCTTGTGCTGTTTGGTGAGGGCTACCTCAATAATCAGCTTCGGGCGCAGGCGGCATCCCTGCAGTTGGGTGATGTTGTGCAGTTCGGCGGTTTCCGTGACGATCTCGACGATTTCCTGCGCTGCTTCGACCTGTTTGCGCACCCTGCGCTGGCAGAGGGGCTCGGTGTTGCTGCGCTCAAGGCATCCGCGGCGGGCCTGCCGGTCGTCGGCTTTGAAGCCGGTGGCATGACTGAGGCCGTCGTCCACGAACAAACCGGCGTTCTGGTTGCGCCGGAAGACAGCGACGCGCTGGCCGCAGCGATAGCCCGTTTCATTGACGATCCGGAGCTTGGTCGACAATTTGGCGACGCCGGTCGATACCGTATGCAGCGTGAATTTTCTATCGAGACGATGGCAGACAAGCATGTAGAGCTCTACGAAGCTGTCCTCGATGGCTGATCACGCGGATATCCTCGGGCTGTCCTCGGCACTGGTCGACGAGCTTGCGGCGCGCGGCAAGACGGTCGCAACCGCAGAGTCGTGCACAGGTGGCTGGATAGCAAAAGCAATCACCGACGTCCCCGGAAGTTCGCAGGTTCTCGGCTATGGTATTGTCAGTTACTCAAATGGCGCCAAGCAATCTCTCCTGGGAGTCAACAGCACGACGCTCGAGGCGCATGGTGCCGTCAGCGCCGAGGTCGTGGAGGAGATGGCGAGCGGTGCTCTCAAGCTCAGCGACGCCAGTATTGCCGTGGCGGTCAGCGGGATCGCCGGGCCCGACGGCGGTAGTAGTGAGAAACCCGTAGGCACGGTCTGGTTTGCCTGGGCGGTGCGGACGGGTGCCGACATCAGGGTCGATGCGGAGCGCCAGCAATTTAACGGGGATCGCGATCAAGTACGTGAACACACCGTGGTCTATGCCCTGCAGGGCATCAGAGAGCGAATAGCATAAGAATGGAGACTCGCAGACTCTTTTTCGCGCTTTGGCCTGATGATCGCCAGCGCGAACGTCTTCGTGACGTAATTAACTCGGTCGCCAAAACGGTTGAAGGCAGGCCGATCGATCGCCGCAACTGGCATATCACGCTTGCTTACATTGGTGAATTTCCGGAGCGGCAGCTGCCAGACCTGCAGGCGCGCGCCAGCAAAATCGTCGTAGAACCATTCCGACTGAGTTTTGACCGTCTGGAGTTCTGGCCACGGCCAAAGATAGCCTGCATGGTCGGTGCCACCGTGCCATCCGAGCTGCAGGCCCTGGTTAAGGATCTGCACGGCCTCATGCAGGACTTTGGGGTGGCGCCCGAAGATCGTACTTTCCGGCCGCACATCACCGTTGTGAGGAACGCTCGCACATTTCCGACGGAACGATTGACGCAAAGGGTCTCGATCGAATGGTCGAGCGTTGAATTGGTAGAGTCCTTGCCGGGACCGGGCGAAGTAAGCTACCGCCCACTGAAACAATAGGTTCCGGCAGTTTCTTATAGTTTTTTGGTGCTTTGCCCAGAATAAAGATGCCCTGAAGGCTCCCATTGGCGCGGCTTTCATGGAATAATACTGTTTATATCAACAGTAATTCTAACATTAACCGGATGGCGGCAAAAAATGGACGATAATAGAAAGAAGGCACTCGCGCAGGCACTGGGACAGATTGAAAAGCAGTTTGGCAAAGGCTCCGTCATGCGCATGGGCGACGGCGGTGTCATCAGGGATATCGAAGTCGTTTCGACCGGTTCGATCGGGCTCGACGTGGCGCTCGGCGTCGGCGGCCTGCCCAGGGGCAGGGTCGTTGAGATCTACGGTCCCGAGTCATCCGGTAAGACAACGCTGACGCTCCAGGTCATTGCGGAGGCGCAGAAGCTGGGCGGCACGGCCGCTTTTGTCGACGCAGAACACGCGCTGGATCCCGCCTATGCCGGGAAACTCGGCGTTAACGTCGATGAACTCCTGGTGTCGCAACCGGATACCGGTGAGCAGGCGCTGGAAATCACCGACATGCTGGTTCGATCCGGCGCGGTGGATATCGTGGTTGTTGACTCGGTCGCTGCGCTCACGCCGAAGGCCGAGATCGAGGGCGAGATGGGAGATTCGCACATGGGTCTGCAGGCCAGGCTCATGTCGCAGGCGCTAAGGAAGCTGACCGCGAATATCCAGCGCTCCAACACGATGGTTGTCTTTATTAACCAGATTCGTATGAAGATCGGCGTCATGTTCGGCAGCCCGGAAACCACTACGGGCGGCAACGCGCTTAAATTCTATTCGTCCGTACGCCTGGATATTCGTCGAATTGGTGCTATCAAGAAGGGTGACGAAGTCATCGGCAACCAGACGCGCGTCAAGGTCGTCAAGAACAAGGTGTCGCCGCCGTTCAAACAGGCTGAGTTTGAGATTCTCTATGGCCAGGGCATCTCGCGCTACGGCGAGATCATCGACCTCGGCGTGCAGCATGACATCGTCGACAAGGCCGGCTCCTGGTACAGCTACGGTGACGACCGCATCGGGCAGGGTAAGGAAAATGTGCGAGAGTTTCTGAAGAACAATCCGGAAATGGCCGCCGAAATCGAGTATAAGATTCGCGCCAAATTGCTGCCTAAGACGGTCAAGGTCGCTGATGACGCCGCCGACGAAGAGGCGGTTGCGAAGGAAGCTTAAACTGCAGCCGGTTCACGAAGAAATCAGTGATCTTCTTTCTGAGAGGAAGGAAGATCGTTTCTCGTGCCCCAAGGAAGCCCGCAAGAAGGCCATGGATTTCCTGGCCCGTCGAGAATACGGGCAGCAGGAACTCATCAACAAGCTATCGGACAAGGGCTTTGATCGCGACATTGCGGAGCAGGCGATCGGTGTTCTGACGAACGAAGGCCTGCAAAGTGACAGCCGATTCGCCGAGAGCTTCGTGCAATCGCGGGTCAGCCAGGGCAAAGGGCCGGTCCGCATTCGCCTGGACCTCAGCAACCGCGGTATCCGCGATAGCACCATAGATGACGCCCTCGAAGTGACTGAGTCAGATTGGTACCTGTTGGCTCGTGAAGTCAGAGCCAAGAAATTTGGTCACGGACAACCGAGAGATTTCAAGGACAAGGCCAAACAGATGCGTTTTTTGCAGTATCGGGGCTTCGAAACCGGTCATATCCAGTCTGCGTTTACAGCGAACGACGATTAGTTCTTAATACCCGGCCGCAAACCCCGTAAACTAAGGCGTTTGAATTTCCAGGCTTAGCCCCGATATCCCTTCGATGAAAACCATGACCAGCAATGAGCTGCGCCAGGCCTTCCTGGCGTTCTTCCACGAGCACGGCCACGAGGTCGTTGCGAGCTCGCCGCTCGTTCCGGGCAATGACCCGACACTGTTATTCACGAACGCCGGCATGGTCCAGTTCAAGGATGTGTTTCTGGGTGACGAAAAGCGCAGCTACGATCGGGCCGCAACGTCGCAGCGCTGTGTCCGTGCGGGCGGCAAGCACAATGATCTCGAAAACGTCGGCTACACATCGCGCCACCATACGTTCTTCGAAATGCTGGGCAATTTTAGCTTCGGCGACTACTTCAAACCGGACGCAATCAGATACGCGTGGGAATTCCTGACCGGTACGCTCGGACTTCCCGAAGAACGCCTCTGGGTCACGGTTTACGAAGATGACGATGAGGCCGCCGATATCTGGCTCAATGAAATGAAGATCGACCCCGAGCGATTTTCACGATTGGGCGCGAAAGATAACTTCTGGGCTATGGGTGATACGGGACCTTGCGGTCCTTGCAGCGAGATCTTTTTTGATCACGGGCCAGAGGTGGCGGGCGGGCCGCCGGGATCCCCGGACGAGGATGGTGATCGATACGTGGAGGTATGGAATCTCGTCTTCATGCAGTTTGATCGTTCCGCCGACGGTGAGATGAAGTCGTTGCCAAAACCATCGGTTGATACGGGCATGGGCCTCGAGCGCATGGCCGCTGTCATGCAGCAGGTTCATAGCAACTACGAAATTGACCTGTTCAAGAACATCATCCAGGCGGCCGCGGACGTGTTGAACGTGCCGAACGACGGCTCGAGCTCGCTGAACGTAATCGCCGATCACATTCGCGCTTGTTCGTTCCTGATTGTCGACGGCGTCTTGCCAGGCAACGAGGGCAGGGGCTACGTTTTGCGCAGGATTATCCGGCGTGCAATCCGCCATGGAAAAAAACTCGGTACCAACGAACTGTTCTTTCACAAACTCGTTGCACCGCTCGTGATGGAAATGGGCGATGCATACCCTGAGCTCGCTAAAGCACAGGCACACGTAGAGAAAGTGCTGGCGAAAGAAGAGACACGTTTTGCGGAGACTCTTGACCAGGGGATGGAGATACTTGAGGCCGCGATCGCCGATCTCGCTGGCAAAGAGATACCCGGTGACGTCGTGTTCAAGCTCTACGATACCTACGGTTTCCCGGTGGACCTCACAGCAGATGTTGCACGCGAGCGCGACCTGGCGGTTGACCAGGCAGGCTTTGAAGCGGCCATGCAGGGTCAGCGCAACAAGGCAAAAGCAGCGAGCAAGTTCGGAGCAATCAGTGGCGATGCGTTAAAGACCGATGCGAAGACCAAGTTTCTCGGTTACGAGGGAACGGAGGGCGCCAGTGAAATTGTCGCTCTGTTCAAGGATGGGGAGGCTGTCGACGAATTAGCCATTGGCGACGATGGTGCGGTAATTCTCGCGTCCACTCCTTTTTACGCGGAGTCCGGTGGGCAGATTGGCGACAAAGGCATTCTTGTGCATGACGGCAAGCTGTTTCGCGTGGACGATACGCAAAAAAGCGGCGACGCGACCGTGCATTTCGGATCAGTCGAGCAAGGCGTGCTCGGTCTGGCTGACAAGCTCGAGGCAGTGGTGGATGCCGATCGCCGTCAGGCGATCAGGCTAAATCATACGGCAACACACCTGATGCATGCGGCACTTCGAAATGTTCTCGGCGATCACGTGACCCAGAAAGGCTCGTTGGTTGCGCCGGATCGGCTACGCTTCGACTTTTCACACTATGAAGGCGTTACCACCGCGCAGTTGCAGGAGATCGAGGATCTCGTAAATGCCGAGATACGCAAGAACCACGCGGCAGATACAAACCTGATGACTTACGACGATGCTATTGAGTCTGGTGCCATGGCACTGTTCGGCGAAAAGTACGGTGACAAGGTACGCGTATTGCGGCTCGGTGATTTTTCGGTAGAACTCTGTGGTGGTACTCACGTGGAACGTACTGGTGATATCGGCGTGTTCAAAATTGCCCACGAAGGCGGCGTCGCTTCCGGGGTACGTCGTATCGAGGCCGTTACGGGGCAGGGTGCGATGGAATGGATAGAGGCTAACCAGCGTACCTTGAGCGATCTGGCCGGTTTGCTGAGGAGTACGCCTGAACAGGCGGCAGCCAAAGTGGAGCAGCTACTCAAGCGCACAAGGGACCTTGAGAAGGATCTCGCCGCGACCAGGCAGGCGTTGCTCACGGGACAGGCGACGGACCACGCCGATTCCGTGCAGGAAGTCGCTGGTATCAAGGTGCTTGCAACACGCATGGACGGCGCCGATGCCAAGACTCTTCGAGATGCGGTAGACAAGTTCAAGGACAAGCTGCAAAACGCGGTTGTCGTTTTGGGTTCCGTCGATGACGGCAAAGTTCGCCTGGCTGCCGGGGTGACGAAGAACAACATTGACAAAGTTCGTGCCGGCGACTTGATCAAGCCTGTTGCCGAACAGGTTGGTGGCAAGGGAGGAGGACGCCCGGACTTCGCACAGGCGGGCGGCACAGACGCGGCGAAGCTCGATCAGGCCCTGGCATCGGTTTCTGCGTGGGTCGAGAAGCACGTCGGCAACTAGTGTGACGGGATCGAGAATCCCCGGTTTGGTCTTATTTGGTTTGATCTGGGCATATTGGGCGAAAATCGGCTAGTATTACAACAGTTTAGGAAGTTCGACGCGCAAAAAGAACGGGGCTGGAGCCCCGCCAGGCAGGAGTAGGATGTCATGCTGATTCTGACGCGACGCGCTGGTGAGACGGTGATGATTGGGAGCGATATCACAATCACTGTCTTGGGGGTCAAGGGAAATCAGGTCCGTATAGGGATCAACGCACCTAAAGACGTCGCAGTGCACCGGGAAGAAATCTACGAGCGAATTCAGAGCGAACGGGCCTCTGAAGGGGCGGCCGGTTCCGGTCAGCCCGAAACGGCCGATTAACTTGAAAACCGCTTTACCTCAACTGGCCCGGACAGTAATATGTCGGGCCCAGTCGGCAGGGGGACGTTAGAATGCGTCACTGGTCGGCTCTGACTGACCTTTAGTGCGGCGTCAGTCAAGGCGTTATAACTACCGCTGGAATAGAACACAGAGATGGCTCCTGCTAAGGGAGTAAGGGCTCACGCCTTCGAGGGTTCGATCCGAGGCGCGTAGCGCCGACAGACGCACGAAGTGCGCCCCGAAGGAAGTGCCCTTGGGGTGCGCCGCGAAGCGGTGAGGAGCAAAGCGACGAATCCATCCCTCTCTCGGTGGAAGGATTCAGATAAGAAATGAACATACGGAGAGATGGCTGAGTGGTCGAAAGCGCTCCCCTGCTAAGGGAGTAAGGGCTAATACCCCTTCGAGGGTTCGAATCCCTCTCTCTCCGCCAAATATTTGCAAGACCAAAGCAACAAACAATGCGCCCGTAGCTCAGCTGGATAGAGTACTCGGCTACGAACCGAGCGGTCGGGAGTTCGAATCTCTCCGGGCGCGCCAAATAAAGAAGGGGTCCCATCGGGGCCCCTTTTTTATTTTGTGTGTCCTGGATGAAGATGAGGACTGCTGTTCGATAAATCGCGTTAGCGATTTAGACGCCGAAGGCGCCCCGAAGGGGTGAAGATCGCCCTTTGGCGATCTGAATCAATCTCTCCGGGGCCGCTGTCGGCCATCCATGGCCGTCGCGGCACTCGCGCTTCCTGCGCGTCGCGCGCCAAATAAAGAAGGGGTCCCATCGGGGCCCCTTTTTTATTTTGTGTGTCCTGGATGAAGATGAGGACTGCTGTTCGATAAATCGCGTTAGCGATTTAGACGCCGAAGGCGCCCCGAAGGGGTGAAGATCGCCCTTTGGCGATCTGAATCAATCTCGCGGGGCCGCTGTCGGCCATCCATGGCCGTCGCGGCACTCGCGCTTCCTGCGCGTCGCGCGCCAAATAAAGAAGGGGTCCCATCGGGGCCCCTTTTTTATTTTGTGTGTCCTGGATGAAGATGAGGACTGCTGTTCGATAAATCGCGTTAGCGATTTAGACGCCGAAGGCGCCCCGAAGGGGTGAGGATCGCCCTTTGGCGATCCGAATCAATCTCTCCGGGGCCGCTGTCGGCCATCCATGGCCGTCGCGGCACTCGCGCTTCCTGCGCGTCGCGCGCCAAATAAAGAAGGGGTCCCATCGGGGCCCCTTTTTTATTTTGTGTGTCCTGGATGAAGATGAGGACTGCTGTTCGATAAATCGCGTTAGCGATTTAGACGCCGAAGGCGCCCCGAAGGGGTGAAGATCGCCCTTTGGCGGTCTGAATCAATCTCTGCGGGGCCGCTGTCGGCCATCCATGGCCGTCGCGGCACTCGCGCTTCCTGCGCGTCGCGCGCCAATAAAAAGCCGTTGAGGTTTAGCACCTTTGTGAATTCGTACGGCGAGGCCAGGCAGCTCGAAATTCGCGAGTTTCAGGAGCGGATTCCCTATTGGGAGCTCAGCCAATTGAATGACAACGTGTGATCTTCATGCCTGGTCTAAGCCGGCAGCGGTTTGTCGGCGCGTACAAATAACAACAACAGTGCCCCAAGCAACGCGAAACCTGCGCCCGATGCGATCGCCACCGTCCAGCCAAATGTAGCGGCAAACCAGGGTACGAGCAGTGCATTGACGACGCCCATAATGTTTGCGCCGGTATTCATGACGCCACCCGCGGCACCTGCAAACTTTCCGCCAATGGCAATACTCGTTGCCCAGTAGGTGCCTTCAGTCAATTGGTTGAAGAAGAAACAGCAAGCCAGCATTGCAACCGAGATCATCGGGTCAGTGTAAAAGGCGCCGCCGACCAACAGCAACGCCGACAGCGTCATACCGATAATTATCGGCCAGCGGCAACCCCACTTCAGTCCAATACTCTTGCACAGCCGATCGCATAGCCAGCCGCCGGCCGCTGCGCCCGCGGCGCCGGCGAGCCACTGTGTTGACGTAACATAGCCGGCATCCTGCGCGCTGAATTGCCGGATCTCCACGAGGTAATAGTAAAACCAGTTGAAGACTTCGTAAAAAACGAAGTTCATGCATGAGTAACTGAGCGTCAACAACAATATATTGCGATTTTTGAGTACGCGCAGCCAGCCAGGTCTGGACTCACCTTGTACCTCTGCGTCAGGCAAGGAGCGGTTGGCTTTTATCAACTCGAGTTCGGCGGCGTTGATTGAAGCGTGGTCCGCCGGGTCGTCGCGCGAGTACCACCACCAGAGCCCGGCGACGACAAACCCCAGCGGCGCCAGGATGATGAATGAGATTCGCCAGCCGAACTGTATGATGAGCCATGCAAGTAACGGCGCTGACGCCGCAAATCCCAGAGTCAGGCCGGTGCTTGACAGGCCAAGCGGCAACGCCCAGCCGCCGACCGGGAACCACTGGCTGATGGCAACGTTTTGTATCGGAAAAATAGGTGCGTGCACGGCGCCGACCAGAAACCGCACTAACATCAGCGAGCCTATAACGACGCCGGCCGATGCCGCTTCCGGACCTGGCATTAGCGCTGTGACAATTGTCAAAACGCCCCATAAGACAGCCACGATCGTGACCGCCTTACGAGCACCGGACTTGTCGCCAAAGATACCGCCGGGAAACTGGAAGACAGCGTAACCCGCGGTGAACGCCGCGAGTACCCAGCCCCACTCGATCTCGCTGAGTTTGAGTTCCTCGATCATGGCGGGTGCCGCAATCGAAATATTGGCGCGGAGCACGTAGGAAATGAAGCTGCCCAGCGCCAGTATTGCGAATACTACCCAGCGAACATTGCTTGGTTTGGCGCTCATTTAGCAGGTCCGCTTGGCGATTGTCGTGGTCCTATTTGGATGCTGTTGCAAGCGCCTGGTCGAGATCGGCAATGATGTCATCGATGTGCTCGATGCCAATGCACAGACGAATCATGTCGGGTGTTACGCCGGCCGATTTCAGTTCGTCATCACTCAGCTGCCTGTGTGTCGTCGATGCCGGGTGTGCCGCCAACGACTTCACGTCGCCGATATTGACCAGTCGCAGGAACATCTCGAGGGCATCGTAGAACTTCACGGCCGCATCGAAGCCGCCTTTGATGCCGAACGATAAAAGCGCTGACGGCTTGCCGTTGGTGTATTTCTTGGCAAGGTCGTAGTAGGGCGAGTCCGGAAGGCCCGCGAATTTGACCCAGTCGACGCGAGAGTCATCGCTAAGGTATCGGGCGACGGCCAGCGCGTTTTCGCAGTGTCGCTCCATGCGTAGTGGCAAAGTTTGCAGCCCCTGGAGAATAAGAAACGCGTTCATCGGGCTCAGCGCTGAGCCGGTGTTGCGCAGTGGCACAGTTCGGGCGCGACCAATATACGCGGCGGCCCCGAGAGCCTCCGTGTACACCACGCCGTGGTACGACTCCTCGGGCTGCGTCAGCATGTGGAACTTCTCGGGATAGTCCCCCCAGGGAAACTCGCCGCTGTCGACGATGACGCCGCCGAGCGAATTGCCGTGCCCACCCATGTACTTCGTCAGCGAGTTGATAACGATATCCGCCCCCCATTCGATGGGCTTAATGAGCGCAGGTGTCGCAACGGTATTGTCGACGATCAGCGGCACACCATGTTCGTGCGCCATCTTTGCAATTGCTTCGATGTCGACGACGTTGCCCGCAGGGTTGCCGATCGACTCACAGAACACGGCTGTTGTATTTTCATCGATCAGGCCCTCCATACTGGCAGCGCCGTCATCCGCGGAAAAGCGCACCTCGACGCCGAGCTTCGGCAACATGTGCTTGAAGAGTGTGTAGGTACCGCCGTACAACATGGGAACCGTGACGATGTTGTTGCCTTTCTCCGCCAGCGTCAGGATGGCGTAATGAATGGCTGCGCTGCCGGCACTAAGTCCCAGCCCGGCGATGCCGCCCTCCAGTTCTGCGCAGCGCTGCTCCAACACATCCACCGTAGGGTTCATGATGCGCGAATAGATGTTTCCGGGAACCGCGAGGTTGAAGAGATCCGCGCCGTGCTGTGCGTTGTCGAATTCATAGGCGACCGTTTGGTAAATAGGTACGGCAACGGCATTGGTAGCAGGGTCTGACTTGAAGCCGGCGTGGATAGCCAGGGTTTCATCTTTCATTAACGGGTCCTCGGTGTGCGGTTGTTATTGCGGCAATAGCTTGTAGCTATTTCTCGTCGACAGGCTCGTCCGGTTCGGGTTCCGGGGGTGGCGCGACCGGCCATCCGGAGCGCAGGTGCAGGTCGCGCTGCGGGAATGGAATTTCGAGACCGTATTCGGCGAGCTTTGTCTCCAGTGCCCAAAGATAGGCGGAGCGGGTTCGCGTCGGGCGCTTCGCGCCTTGCCGATTGACCCAGACCAGCAGCAGAAAATTCAGGCTGTTGTCGCCGTATTCGACCAGCCATACGTCAGGCTCGCGGCCTTTCATATGGGTCAGGGTGTACTGAACCTCGGCGGCAGCCTCGAGCGCCGCTTTCTTTACAAGTTCCTTGTCGCTTCCATAGGCAACGCCGAACGGGATTCTTACGCGCAGAATTCTTTCACCTAGTGTCCAGTTGGTGAGTCGCGCAGTTACGAATTCGGAGTTCGGCACGACGATGTCGATGTTGTCGTTCGTGTTGATCAACGTGCTGCGAACGTTAATCGATTTGACGGTACCGGTTAGACCGTTATCGAGTTCGATATAGTCGCCAACGCGCAGCGAATGCTCGAAAAGGATGATCAGACCGGAAACAAAATTATTAACGATGGACTGCAGGCCAAATCCAATGCCGACACTGAGCGCACCGGCGACCAGTGCCAGGTTGCTGAAATCGAGGCCGATCGAGGACAGTGCGATAAAGAGGGCAAAGATTATAATCGTGTAATGACTGAGTCGACCGACCGTGTAAAGAGACGCCTGCGTGCCGCTTGAATCGCTGTCACTGATGCGTCGAATCGCGTGTCGTAATCCGCGCGACAGCAAGAACGCAATGGTTAAAATGACGATGACTCTGAGAATGTCTCCGCCGTCAACCGGCGTTCCGCTAATTGTGAACAAAGTGATGTCGGTGAGACTCGCCATCCGAAGGTAGACCGTCTTGACGGCCAGGCTCACATTCGTTAACCAGGAGCGGAACGCCCCGGTGTATTCGGCGGCAACGCTGTCAACCGTTCGCATCAGGAGTGTGAGGTCCGCGACCTTGGCATTGAGTATGCCAATCTGGGTCAGCGTCTCCTGCGCGGTGCCCAGGCGCTGATCCAGAAGCCGTCGCGACGCGCGGTCAAGGCCGTCCCTGCTGACGCTCTGAATTGCCAGCAGTTCGTCGCTGGTTTCCTGTTTCCAGACTGGCGCGCGCTGCTCGGTGTTGCGGATCAGCTCCGACCAGGCCAGCATTTTGTCTTCGAGGGCACCGGTATCGGGGGGCCTGTCCAGCACGATTTCGGTCCACCACAACTGTGCCTCGGTCTGGGCGAGCGCGGTTTCTGCCAGGGCAAGTTCGATTTCCGCGCCCAATAGTCGCTGGTGCTGCAAGCGCTGCTGCGACCGACCTTGCTCGGTGTCGAGGTCGAGGCTGCTCGCCGCAATTTGTGCGGCACGCAATTTTTCTTGCGCCGTTTCGACCGCGGCTCGGTTGGTGGCGAGACGTTTGTTTAAACTCTCGATGTCAGCCTCGTCGGCGGTCGTCGCGAGTCGATTGCTGGCGATATCGAGCCGAGCCGCCAGCGCATCGGCGTAAGCCGCGTCGCGCTCGGCACGCTGCGTTAGCAGTGCGAGCCGGCGCGTGGAGATGGCCTGAGCAGAGCGCGCCTTCACGAGTCTTAGCCCGGAAAGCCAGCGCGCGTCGCCAGCCGACGCATCGACGTAGTCATCGAACACCGCATCGCGGTGACGCTTCGTGCCATCAAGAACGCGTTGTTCGCGGTCGACCTCGAGTTGTTCCTCGGCGGCATTGGCGCGAGCTTCGCGCACCATGGCTGCGATATTCAGAAGATCATCGATCGAATAGCTGGCCGCCTCAGGCTCCAAATCCTGCGCAGTGGGGTCCGCGCCGTCGAGCAGCGGCAGCAATGCGGTGAAGTTGTCGCGGACCGCGTCCAGTATCGTCTGGGCGATCGCCTGGTTTTGCGGTGCCAGGCTGGCGATCTGGACTCCGGTCGCCTCCAGGAAGGCGTCTTTTCGCGGCGCTACCTCGGCGCTGGAACCCTCAAAGTAGTCCCACCAGTTGTTTTGTAGCGAGCTTAGTTCCGGCAGAGCCGGCTCGGCACTATCTTCCACCAGCTGGGCGAAGGCACTGGCCGACAACATCAGGCTCAGCAAAATTATCAGGTAGCGAGTCGAGCGCAGGATTTTCATTCGGTCAGTGGCGGATCGGACTATGCATTGCATACGAATGCCCCATGCTACGAGAAATCAAAGGCGCATGCATCGCTAATCAGGCGTGGGATCGCACAGCTGCGGCCCGGCAGTCGAAATTGAAGTATCCTGTGTGTTAACAATTCGAGCGCGGAGAATCAAAATGCTGGTCGTGCATCACCTGGAAAATTCACGGTCGCAGCGCATCTTGTGGCTGCTGGAAGAGCTCGATCTCGAGTACGAAATGAAGCGCTATGGTCGCGACAAGCAGACCGGCCTGGCGCCGCCCGAACTCAAAGACGTTCATCCGCTCGGTAAGGCGCCGGTCATCGTCGATAACGGCGTGACGGTGGCCGAGTCCGGCGCGATCATCGAATACCTTGTGCATACTTATGACGATGGTCAGCTGCATCCCGCGGTCGGCACTGCCGCGTGGCGAACCTACACCTACTGGATGCACTACGCCGAGGGCACTTTTATGCCGCTCATGATCATCTCCCTGATACTGGGGCGCATCGAGACTGCGCCCATGCCGTTCTTCGTGAAGCCGATTGCCAAGGGCATCGCGGGCAAGGTGCGTGCCAGCTACCTCGACGCCAATATCTCGAACAACCTGGCTTTCATGGAGCAGACATTGAGCGAGTCGAGCTGGTTTTGCGGGGATACGTTTACGGCGGCGGACGTGCAAATGAGCTTTGCACTGGAGGCCGCTGAGGTTCGGACCAATCTTTCAAAGTCCTACCCACACTTGGCGGATTTCCTGAAGACCGTCCGGGAGAGGCCGGCCTACAAGGCCGCCCTGGATCGCGGCGGGCACTATGAATTGATGGGCACCGGCAGAGACTAAAACCGACCAGGCACCCTGGGCGCCGCCCTTGGGCATTCTACGTATGGTGCGGGCGACCGGCGCTTAACTATGATGGGGCCATTGCTCTCGGAGCTTTAGGCCTGTTTTTGGGGAACCACTATGACCGATGTAGCCAATCTCATTCTAATGTCCACGCTGGGCGGCGAGTTGTCGGATAGCGAGGCGGGCGTGCTGAGTGGCATCATGACGCCACGCGAATTGAAGGAAGATGAGTTTCTGATCATCCAGGGTACCAGCGACGATTCGCTGCATGTGCTGCTGGAGGGCAAGCTGGAGGTCGTCAAGCGCACCGGTGGTGGAGATGTGGCCGGACTTGCGGTGTTGAGAGAAGGCGACCTGGCCGGCGAACTGAGCTTCATTGATGGCCACGAGCACACGGTGGGTTTGCGAGCACTTAGCCCCTGTCATGTGCTGAGTCTGAAGCGTGAAGATTTCGAGGGAATCATCGATCAGAATCCGCAACTGGTCTACAAAGTGATGCGGGCTATCGCGCGGTCGACACACCGCATCATCCACCGCATGAACTCCGAGTTCATCGAGCTCAATAATTATATCTTCAAGCAGCACGGACGCTACTAACGCAAAATAAGCGCCCTTCGAGAGGCGCGGCTATAGAAAAAAGGGCCCCTCTCGAGGGGCCCTTTTCTATGTCACGTTGCGTAATTTGGATCTTGTTGTCGCCGCGAGCTGTCT
The DNA here is from genome assembly GCA_963760395.1 of uncultured Gammaproteobacteria bacterium. Classification (GTDB taxonomy): domain Bacteria; phylum Pseudomonadota; class Gammaproteobacteria; order Steroidobacterales; family Woeseiaceae; genus UBA1847. The sequence continues at coordinate 30,052 of CAVXCX010000006.1, read as the reverse complement.
CAAACACTCGATCTCCGGCGACTTCAATCGGGTCACGGTTCCTGAAGCTCTCAAACTCATGAGTGGCGACGGCTCCGGACGCGTGCAACGCCAGGCCAATTACATCGTCATTCGGATCGCTATGGATTCAGGCGAAGCTGGCGTGGTGCTCATAGTCAGAGTCGTTTGCTGAGTCCTGTCCGCGGCCTTCTTCGAGGATATTTTCGGCATCATTGATCAGTGCGTTTACGTCAGAATGAATATCAGAGTCGTAAGCGACGGCGGCAATCTCAACGTCGAGTTCGTACTCGGCATCACCACGCAGGTTTCTTTCCTTCGTGGCTGCTTCCACCCGGTTACCAGCGACGTCCACGTTTTCCATTGTGGCGCCAGCCATGAGCACGGCGAATGTATCGTGTGTCAGTCGGCCAATAATGTCTGAGTCACGGAAACTCGCCATCAGCATTTGTGTTATCTCAATCGCTGCCCGGTCACCTTCTTCCTGGCCCATGAAGCCGGTGATCACATTTTGATTGGCGACGCGAAACAACATCAAGGATGCCGGGGAGCTTGTTCGTATACACATAGCGAGCAGATACTCGGAAACCTGTGAAAATCCGAGGTTGTTCGACAAGCCGGTAACCGGATCGTCATGCAGCATGTCGGCCATTGCCAGCTCTTCTTCGACAAGCTGACCAAGTTCCGCCAGAAGCGAAACGTCTTCGTCGTTGATCTCACGTGGTTTGCTGTCAATGACGCACAGGGTTCCCAATTTAGTTCCATTGGGGGCGCTTAGCGGACAGCCCGCGTAGAAACGAATACTTGGATCCGCCGACACCAGTGGGTTGTCGCGGAATCGCTCGTCAGTGTGAGTGTCGTTCACGATCATAACCTCGTCATCGAGGATCGCATGGCCGCAAAAGGAGATGTCTCGTGGCGTCTCGGTCACCTCGAGTCCCTGGTACGACTTGAACCACTGCCGGTCGCTGTCGACCAGGCTGACGAGGGCAATCTCGGTTCCGAAAATCCGCTTGGCGAGCCTCGTTACACGATCAAACCGTTCCTCGGGATCTGTGTCGAGTATCTTCAGGTTTCTCAGCGTTTCCAAACGCAGTAATTCATCGACGGGTGTCGGCGGCTTGATCATTATTTTGCCTTTCAATACAGGAGCTTAACTACCACTATCGGCCGGCTTTGACATAACTTTAGTGACTTCCGCGTCCCGAATGCATATCACAGCGCCTGCATAGTCGTATTGCTACGCTAATGCCTATGAAAGGGAAGATTGTTGCGACGTTGTTCGGGCTGCCGTTTTTCGCAGTCGGCGTATGGATGCTCTGGTCTATTAGCAGCGGTGTTCTTGATGCCTGGCAGATGCGTGCCTGGGTGCAGGTCGACGCGCGACTTGATCGCGGTGGCTACGAAACACATTCCGGCGATGACTCAGACACCTACGAAGCCTATGCCGAGTACACCTATAGCTACGCGGGTGAGCGCTACAGAGGAAATCGGGTTTCCCTCGGAAAGGGCGCTGACAATATCGGTCGTTATCAACAGGAAACGGGTCGCCGCCTGCAGTCCATGGTCGCGAACGGTGGTCATATCTTGGTATTCGTCGACCCCGAGGAGCCGGCCCAGTCGATCATCGATCCAAATCTGCGCTGGGGCCTGATCGGCTTCAAGTCTATTTTTCTGTTTGTGTTCGGTGGTTTCGGTCTGGCCCTGATAATCTTCGTTTGGCGATCCGCGCCTGAGAAAGACGCGGACTTGCCTGAATACCGCGATTCTCCCTGGCTGATGCACGATGCATGGCAGACGCCAACCATTCGCTCAAGCTCGAAAGCGGCGATGTGGGGCGCACTGGTTTTCGCCGCGTTCTGGAACCTGATATCAGCGCCGCTGCCCTTCCTGTTATACGAGGAAGTAACGGACAAAGGCAATTACCTGGCGTTAATCGGTTTGGTGTTCCCTCTGATCGGCATCGGTATGTTGGCCTGGGCGATGCGGCGCGTATTCGAATGGAGGCGTTTTGGTCCGGCGCCAGTGACACTGGATCCCTTCCCGGGGTCGATTGGCGGTCACGTTGGCGGCACCATTGACCTGAACATCCCGTTTGACCCAGACGCTCGATACCAGCTGACGCTGAATAACCTGCACAGTTATGTGTCGGGCAGCGGCAAGAGCAGGAGTCGAAAGGAAGAAGCAGAGTGGCAGGACAACCTCGTCGCGTTTGCCGAGCCCGGTGCCAGGGGTACAAAGTTGACGTTCCGATTTGATGTGCCCGAAGGACTCAACCCATCCGACACTGATCATGACGACAGTTACCACGTCTGGCGGCTGAGCCTGCATGCGGAGTTGTCCGGTACGGATCTCGATCGAAGCTACGATATCCCGGTGTATGCGACGGCCACCATGTCCCGCCGGCTGTCCGATCGATCGGTGCATAAGGCCCGCTCAGAGCAAAATCTCATGGACGATCGGTCGGTTGGGGAGATTCTCAACATACGAAACAGCGGCACGGGCAGGCAATTGATCTATCCGATGTGGCGACATTTCTCCGCAGCCTTTGGCGGCGTTATGGTCGCAGCGATTTTTGCGGCGGCCGGCTGGTTTCTTGTTGTTCATGAAGGCCAAAAATTGTTCGGCGGCGTTTTCGGCTTTGTCGGTACCTTCATTGGTTTGTTCTGCCTGTACCTGATGTTGAACTCTTTGGAAGTCTCGAAGCAGGCGGGGAGTATTACCAGCGTGCGTCGCTTGCTCGGAATACCCGTTAGCCAGCAAGAGATGCACCAGAACAGCCTTGTTCATCTCAAAAAGAAAAGCACGATGAGGTCACAGTCTGGTGGCAAGCACACGGTCTTCTATTCGATTCTCGGGCTCGACCGGCAGGGCAACGAGATTCTCCTGGGTGAAGGGTTCCGGGGCGAAAACGAGGCGCGCGCGGCTATGCGGGTGATTTCGACCGAGCTCGGACTGCACGTAGCTCGGCGCCGCAGCCTGTCCCAGGGAGCAGAAAATCTGACGGTTTCGGCAATTTAGGACTCAATATACGGGTAGAAGGGCCGATACCCCCGTATGGAAAATAGCCCGCAGTTCTCGGTAATGATGACCCAGATGGTCGCTGTAGACGAGCTGCAGGTCGGCATGTATGTCGCGCAGCTGGATCGACCATGGCTCGAAACACCGTTTATGTTCCAGGGTTTCTACATTCGAGATGCTGACGAAATAGAGCTGATCAAGTCCTATTGCAAGCAGGTGTACGTCAGTCGCGAAAGTATTGTCTGTGATCCTGTAAGCACATCGGCACCGGCTGCCGCGACCTCCAGCACTGCTCGCGAAACGAAGAAAAAGAAGAAGCGTTTCAGCTTGCGCTCCTTATTCGGGTTTGGCGCTGCGAAGGAATCGAACGCAGATTTCCACGAAAGCACAGTTTTCTATGCAGAAACTTCCGAGTTCAAGGACGAATTGGGCACGGCCTCGGGAATTCAAGAGAATGCGATCAGGACGGTGCATGGGGTAATGCAGAACCTGACGAAATCCGGAACCCTGGACCTGCCCCATCTGGAAACCGCTGTTGTCCCCATGGTCGATAGTGTTTTGCGAAATCCAGCCGCACTAGCCTGTCTGGTGCGACTGCAACAAAAGAACGACTATCTATACCAGCACTCGCTGGCGTCGTCGGTTTGGGCAACTATCCTGGGTCGTCAGATTGGTCTGAATCGGGACGATCTCAAGGTCATCGCACTTGGTGCGATGCTGCTCGACGTCGGAAAGACGCAACTACCCGACGAAATTCTCAGCAAACCGGACAAACTGAGTGACGAGGAACGGGAGCTGATGCGGCGCCACGTCGCCTTCGGACTGGACATCTTGAGAAAAGCGGGAGACGTCGATTCGCGTGTGCTCGATATGGTGGCCCATCATCACGAACGCTATAACGGCACTGGCTATCCTGCAAAACTTAGCGGCAATGATATTCCAGTCTTTGGGCGAATCGCCGGTATCGTCGATGCCTACGATGCGATGATAACGCCTCGCCCCTATGCGACGCTGATGTCGTCGTACGATGCGCTACGCAAATTGCGTGTCCTTGCGGATGTTGAATTCCAGGCCGAGATCGTCGAGCAATTCACGCGCGCGATCGGCGCTTTTCCCACTGGAACTGCGGTCGAGCTCAACAGCGGCGAGGTCGCCATCGTTACAAAACAAAATCGTATTCGACGCCTGCGTCCTGAGATTCTGATAATCATGGATGCGAACAAGGAACTCCTTGAAAATTTCCGCATTGTGGACCTGAACGAGGAGACGGTTTCGCCGCAGGGTACGCATTCTCTTTGGATTGAGCGTGGACTGCCGCCGGGCGAGTTCGGTGTTGATCCAACCGAATTCTTCCTGAATTGAGCAGTAAGGATGAGTGCCACTTCCATACAGATTCCGCTCATGCAGAGCGATGGTTTCCTTGGTGCGAGCCGGCGTATTTCGCTCGCCGTTCGTAAGAATCAACATCTGGCTGTGCTGCTCGTAAATGTGCATAACATCGAGCCGCTGTGTGCGTCCATAGGGCATTTTCGGGTAAGAGAATTGCTGCACGATTTCCATAATCAGCTGAAAACTCTGGCGCGTGATAACGACACGATCGAGAGGATCGGGGACCAAAAATTTGCCATCTTGTTAAGCAATCTGCGAAACAAGGGCCACGCGGGCCTTGCGGCACAAAAGATCGAACGTCTGGCGCAAGACTTGAATTCGAGGTCGCACGAACCGGTTTCGTTGCAATTAAATACGGGCGTCGTTTTTTGTCCCGAGCAGGGCGAGGATCCGCACGAGCTGCTGCGGTTGGCAGAAATAGCCTCTCTTGATGGACGTCGTAAGAACGAATCCCTTTGTTTTTATGAAGTACAGTCTGCACATCAGCTGTTTGCAGACTGGGGGCTGGAGGCGCGCCTCAGCAATGCTCTGGAGGCGGGCGACCTGGAAATTCATTTTCAACCGAAAGTCGCGCTGGCGACGGGTGACATCGTAGGTGCTGAAGCGCTCATGCGTTGGCACGAACCCGAGATTGGTTCGATATCGCCGGAAATCTTCATTGACCTTGCGGAATCGACGGGCCAGATCTCCGAGCTTACAAATTTCGCGATTCAGCGTGCGTGTAAGCAACTGAGCGAGTGGCAGGGATTGACGACTGAAATGAGCATTGCCGTGAACATCACGCCGAGCATTATCAAGAATCACGACATCATCGACGTTTTGCAGAACGCTACCGGGATATGGGGCATTCGCCCGTGCGATCTGACAATGGAGGTGACGGAAAATGCGCTGATGTCGGATCCGGCCACCAGCCATAGTGTATTGCTGAGAATTCGGGAGTTCGGTTGCCGTGTCTCCATAGACGATTTTGGTACCGGCTATTCTTCGCTTGCCTATTTGAAAAAGATCCCCGCCGATGAGCTGAAGATTGATCGTACCTTCGTCATGGGTATGCTTACGGATTCCGGCGACTACAAGATCGTCGAGCATTCAATCAATATTGCCAAAAGTTTTGGGCTCCGCGTCGTTGCCGAAGGTATAGAGAGCGCCGAGGTACTGGAGGAACTGAGCAGGCTCGGCTGTGACTACGCACAGGGTTTCTTTATTAGCAAGCCGGTTCCGGCAAGTGATTTCGAAGCCATTTGTCGGCAGTCGAAGCTCGCTACGAAATGAACGATGCACTCCTGATTTCGGCATATGCCCTTGCCTGATCGAATAGGGACGACGCCCTGCGGGTACGGTTATTTTTCGGTACGTTTTTTGCCGGTTCTGCCCCAGACCTGGTGACCGCGGAGCAGGTCGGCCCTGGTCTCAGGACGTGGCTGGAGTCGCAAATACAACAACGTCACCCTGATGACACGCCACCCGGTAACTCGGGTGGCGTGCAGGCTTTTCATTCAGGTCTATTGATTCCAGAATTTCCACCAGGGCTTTTTCTCTTTCTTCTCTGTGTCTTTCATGTCTTCATCGGTAACCGTCTCGAGCGAATCAGCGGCACCGTCCACGTCGACCGTCTCACCCTTGCCGTTGGCTTTGTACTCTTCCTTGATGGCCTTGCGCTCGTCGCGCCGTGCGCGCATTTCCTGAGACTTATCGCTGCCGCGGCCGGCCGCATTGTCCAGACCCCTGGTCGCGTCATTCCGGCCTTCCACTGCTCTGTCGCCAGCATTGCCGTGATCCGAATCGTCATCTGCGTCATCGTGATCTGAGTCGTCGCCATCGTCGGAAGAATCACCGTCCATAACATCCTTGACTCTGTCTTTGTTCTTCTTGTCGCGCCGCTTCACCTGGTCTCTCTCGGTCTCGGCACGATCGGCCATGTCTTGCGCCTGGTCCTGAACCACGTCCTTCGCTTTCTTGTCGTCCATCCGGCTCTTGGCGTCTGCTACTGGCGCAGACATAAGCGAAATTACTGCGACCAACGCCGCAAGAATACTGATGTGTTTCATACGCTGTTCCTCAATAGGATAGTCGCAGGAGTCTAGCGACAGAGGTGTAAGTCAACAATGCATGAACTGTGAAGTTTTGTTACCAAGTCGCAAGTGATGCAGGACACAATTGTTGACAATCCCGTCGCCGGTATTGTCCTAAAATGAACCTCTTTGCGAGAAATCGACTCAGGGGACAAGAATGGATATCAAGGATCTGGCGACTCAGCTCTTAATGAGCAAAATCAACGGTACAAATGACTCAGGTGCGGCCGCATCGGCACTCGACGATCTGGTGGGTGGCAGTAAAGGCTTCGATCTCGGTGACATCGTCGGCAAGTTCACGGGTGGCGGCAGCGATCTGGCGTCGAAGGCTCAGTCCTGGCTTGGCGACGGATCCAACGAGTCGATTTCACCTGCACAGATTCAGGATGCGATCGGCGGGGACAAGATCGAGGCATTTGCAGCGAAACTCGGCATTGGACGAGAAGAAGCCAGCAGCAGCTTGTCGCAAATTCTGCCGGAGCTGATTGACAAGAGCAGCGACGGTGGCAACCTGCTGGACTCTGTGGGCGGAGTCGCAGGCCTGGCCGGTATGGCGTCGAAGTTTTTCAAGTAAGCAGTCCGGACAAATACAAGTAGACGGGGCGTATCGCCCCGTCCGCCTTTTTGGGTTATATCGGAAACGTCTGCCTTACGATTGACCTTGCTCGAGAATGACCGCGATGAATGCGTCTGCCTCTGCGATAGAACGATTCATCTCAGCGATGAGCAGATCGACATTGGATTCAATGATCGTTGCCTCACCCTCGAGCGCCGCGATTGCTGAGAGGTTTAGATTGTGCTTGAGGTACAACACCTGATCCTGAAACGAAGCCAAGACAGGGCGCATTCGGCCTTCGATCTCGCGCATCGATGCGATCAGGCGAGTGGCTTGTTCGCGCGTTTGGTCAAACTGTGTTTCGGCCAAACGGCGCAATGCGGCATCATTATAGTCATCGAGTTCGGATCGCCATTCGTCAAGCAAGCGATTGCTTGCATTGACAACGCGATCAATGCGTTTGCTGATGTCATTCGCAGCGGCCTGACTTCGTTTGTGCGCAGCATTAAGTTTGTTGTATTTGCGTTCGAGTTCATTTTCCGGAAGATCTACGACCGCTTTGAATTCCGTCAGCGCATCATGAAATTGTTCCGCCCCGGCTCGCTGACTGTCGCGGGCTTCCTCGACGCGGTCCACGAGCAATTCGCGTGGTTCTTTCCACATCCAGTCAATACCCGTAGTCAAATTGCCAGAGGCAAAGAAGCCAGCGCCGAGCAGCACAATCGCGGCTACCCAGGATCGCTTCTTTTTGAGTATCGAGGGGATCATCGGTATTATTTTTGCTAACAATGGATTCATCAGAAAATTCGTCAGTTCAGGAGCGAACGCAACGATGACACAACTATCCGGCAACCTGCAAATGGCCCGAATCGGTCTGGTCTGTATCTTCCTCGTGGCGCTTACGGGCTGCGCATCCGTTCAATATTCGGCGCTGGAGAAGGTCGGCATACATAAACGCGACATCCTCGTCGACCGAGTCGAAGATGCACGAGATGCGCAGAGTGAAACGCGCGAACAGCTGGTATCGGCTTATGAGGAGCTCAGTGCGCTGGTAGGGCATGAAGGCGGCGAGCTCGAGGAAAAATACAAACGTCTCAACAAGGAAGTCGAGCGTTCTCGAAGTGCAACTGAGGACCTCGACGAGCACTTGTCAGACATCGATCGTGTCAGCGAAGATTTATTTGACGAATGGCAGTCGGAACTGGACCTGTACAGTAGTGCCGCGTTGAGATCCGATCAGGAACGCAAGCTCAAGCTCGCGCGCAGACAGTTCCTGACGATGCGCGATCGCATGCAAACGGCACGCAATCGGGTTGATCCGGTCATGGCGGTGTTGACCGACAATGTTTTATTTTTGAAGCACAGCCTGAATGCTCAGGCTTTGGCTGCACTACGCGGCCAGGCGTCGGTACTTGAAGGTCAGGTCGAGGCCTTGATCCGGGATATGCAAGTGGCCATCGACGAGGCCGATGCGTTTATCAATCGAATGCGTGGCAGTTGATAGGTACAACACCCTGTTGTCGTAACAGGTTTTCAGCTCGTTTACTGCCGGTCTTGCGCCATACGCTGTAGGTGCGAAGAACGTCAATGTCTGATTCCTGTCGTTCGCGATCCCGAACTTCGTTGAGCACGTCAACCAACAGCTGGAACTTGGCGGCCAATTCGCCGTAGGTATCGGCAAACGCGCGACCCCGAAAGGTTCCTCGAACCTCGTCCGACAATGACCCATAAGCGCTACCACCCATGTGAATGTAGTAGTCGAGGTCAACCGCGTGCGACGCGAGGCTGTCTGCGAAGAAACCGGAAATGAAGAGAGCTACGTCGCCGATTCGCTGCAACGCGGTATTTCGTTGTTCGGGACTGGGTGCGTCGCTCGCGTCTGCGAGCATCAGTGCAAGCGGCCTGAGTCCAAAGATCTCACCGTCATCGTCATACAGCTCTTCGGAACGCGAATAGAGAGTCAACAAGTTGACGACGTAATAGCTGACATCTGGCTTAACGTCGACACCATGCTCAGCAATGACGCCTTCAACTGACGTCCGGAAGTAGTCCAGCAAATTCGCAACTGGCACTACTTGATCATTGCGGCTCGTCTCGCGCACAGGTTCGCATCCTCTTCGGCAAACAAAACCTGCCTTTAGGTATAGCGTAATTATGTCGCGTTGCGTGTGACGTGAATCACACTAGCGCAGGCTGCTCCGCTGAGAGTTTTAGCCGGCGGCGGTCGATTTCACCTCCACAGAATCCAGGCTTCCTTCGGCACTTCGGCGTAATGACTGAAGTCCATCGTGAAACTACCGTCGCCAGCGGTCAACGATTTCAGCCGCGAATGATAGCTCTGGATTTCTTTTAGCGGCGCCTGCCCCGATACCATGATTCGATCGTTTGGTAGTGCCTCCGTGCCCGTCACCATACCGCGCATTGAAGACAAGTCACCTGTTACGCCGCCCGCGCTCCGGCTGGGCGCCGTTACGGTGACATCGACGATCGGTTCCATGATGATCGGCGATGCTTTCGAAACCGCATCGAGGAACGCCTTCTTGCCTGCCTGCACGAAAGCAATTTCTTTGGAATCGACAGAGTGATGCTTGCCGTCATAGACAGTGACCTTGATGTCCTGCATTCGGTATCCATAAACCGCTCCGGATTCCATCGCCTGTCGCACGCCCGTTTCGACGGCCGGAATATACTGGTACGGAATCGATCCGCCGACAACCGCACTTTCGAACTCGAAGCCTTCGCCAGCGGGCAATGGTTCAATGCGCAGATACACTTCGCCAAACTGGCCAGCGCCGCCGGTTTGTTTCTTGTGGCGATGATGGCCCTCGGCTTTCCGTGTAATGGTCTCGCGATACGCTATTGAGGGCAGGGACGTAATAACCTCGAGGTTGTGACGATCAGAAATCTGCTCCAGTACCGTGCGCAGATGCAGGTCGCCGAGTCCGCGTAACACCACTTCATTGAGTGCGGCGTTATGCTCGACTTGCAGAGACGGATCTTCGGCTTCCGCCACGTGCAAGGCATCGGAGGTCTTTTGAGCGTCGTTGTCGCTGGGTGGCTTAATAGCCAGCCCGTACATCGGTCGTGGCAGGCCGATGGCCTTCAGGTGAAAATGATCTTCGTCGTGTGAATCGTGCAGTACGGCATCGTAATGCACTTCGTCGACACGCGGGATCGCGCAAATATCACCAGGCACTCCGATTCTTGCTTTGGTGTGCGTGCCGCCGTTTACTTTTAACAGTTGATTGACCTTGATGGGCTTGCGCGCGTCGCCGACAAACAGCTGATTACCGGGTCTGATCGTGCCCTGATGAATTCGGAATGTGCCCAGTCGACCTTTGAACGGATCGATATTCACCATGAAAACGTGTGCAATCGCATGTGCATCAGGGTCCGGTGAGATTACAACCTCTTCGGCGTTTTCACCCTCACCCTTGAGAAAAGTCGGTGGATTGCCCTCCATGGGATTGGGCATCAGGCGCTCGAAGATCTGCAGCAATTGCTTAATGCCTGAGCCGGTCTTTGCAGAGACAAAACAGACAGGGATCAAGTGGCCTTCGCGGAGCGCTTTCTCGAACGGGTCGTGCAACTGTTCGGGCTGAAGTTCCTGGCCTTGTTCAAGATAGACTTCCATGAGCGCTTCATCGACTTCGACGACCTGGTCAACGATTTGCGTATGCGCCGTGTCGACGTCACTGAACATGGTTGCGACGTCGCTTCGGATCAAAGAAACAATCGACCACGCTGCTGCCGTCGGCGGAGGGCAGGTTGAGTGGCAGGCATTCCGTACCAAATGCCTCGCGGATATTGGACAGGATTGCTTCCAGGTCCAGTTCTTCTGCGTCAATCTTGTTGACGACGATCATGCGGCAGAGCCGCTGCGTCTTCGCCGCGTTCATCATGCGTCGACAGATCGTATCGACACCATCCTGGGCATTGATGACCAGCGCTGCCGTTTCCGCGGCTGGCAGTACGGAAAGCGCGCGACCGATAAAATCCCGATATCCGGGGGTATCGATCAGGTTGACATGGATGCCGCCATGGTCGAGATGGCAAACGGCGGAATACTGCGAGTGTCCGAGCTGTTTCTCGCGTGCGGTGTAGTCGGAAACAGTGCTGCCTTGTTCTACAGAGCCTTTTTCGGCTATTGCGCCACCTGCATGCAGCAGTGCTTCGGCCAGCTGAGTCTTACCGGCGTTACTCGGCCCCACAAGACATACGTTTCGAATATCGCTGGATGTATACGCCATCGCCGATTCCCCTGAATTCATTGGATAGGCTGATTATCGCGCTACCAGCGGCAAGCGCTATACGGTTATTCCGAAGCGAGAAATCTGTTTTGATGCAGGTAGTTGGCCGTCTTCGGCGCGACGGCTGGGGGCAGGATCGACGAGCTAACGGCGAATTTCGGTTAAATTGCTGCGGGCAATACCGGCAGGATCACGATGTCCCCATCGATTCCAATGAACTTGCTGGCGAAGCTCGAGCGGCGCTCGGACTTGGCTTCGAGAAATACCGTGCGGATACAGCCCGGCGACTGGCCGCGCAAATCCGCCTCTACGGCAACCTCATAGTGCTTGCCGTTGCTGCGAAACAGCAGCGAGCGATTGCGGTCATGGGCCGACCAGCCAACGAACTGACGCGGGTTACGCAGGGGAATCTTGCGGCCGTCGGAGAGTAGGGCAGAGCACTCGGCATAGCGCATCGGGATTTCGACGACATACTCGACGACGTCGGCATGGCTCGCGCCCTGCAGCGGAATCGCTTCGTCCAGCGCCTTGACCATGTGTTCTTCGTCGCCAATGCTGGCGCCGAAAAGTGCGTTGATAAGCTTTCCACACAGTGAAATTGGCGTTTGAAGCTGCTGCTGCGTCATGTCGATCTCCTGCTAGTGCCTTTACGTGCCTAACATCCTAACCACGAATGTGAAGAAATTTCACAAAAAGAATTTCACACTGTTAATTTCACAAAACCGACGGATTCGTCGGATCGTGAATGGTGGTAGCAACCCGGGCAGACGGACTATGCAATAACGGCGGGATAATATGACCACACGACGACCATTCTTAAGGGGGCCACAGGCACCGGTATTCTCGCGGCTACTCCCATCATGGCGCTGACGCCCCATGCAGAACCACCCGATTTCGTCCTTGTGCTCGGAACCTGGCTGGGATTTCATCGAACTCGATGCGCCACGCAACGCAATAATGACGCATCCGCAGTTGGTTGCCGATACGCTGCTGCGCATCGCCTGAAGCGACCCCGAAGCTATCTGGCTTCGACAGACGTTTCGGATTCTGCGCGTCGCGAAATTACACGCGTCATGCCGCGAAAAATGAACGCGTGAGACGGCAACAGGACGAGCCAGTACAGAATCCCCCAGACGCCTGCGGGATGAAAGTACGCCGTGACAGTTATGCGGCGCCGATTGTCATCCATTTCATCGATATCGAATTCGAGGACACCGGCGCCCGGCGCCTTCATCTCCATGAGCAGCGTGAGTTGCTTCCTGGGTTGCATGGCGATGACGCGCCAGGCGTCTACAGTATCGCCAACTCTAAGCTCGTCCGGGTGGCGTCGTTTGCGGCGAAAACTCGGGCCACCCACGATCCAGTCGAGGCTTCGTCGCAGCCACCATAGCCAGCCGGCAAAGAAGAAATCACCTTGACGCCCGACGCGGCAAACGACCCGCCACAATGCGTCAGCACTTGCATCTGTTATGGCACTGTCGCCGGCTTTTTCAGAATAGAAGCTGTACTCGGGGTGAAACTCACGACAGGCGACGGCACCCTCGACCCATCGTGCTGGCACCGCGTGTTTACGGTCGGCCTCGAGTGCCTCACTCGCCGCCTCCCGAAATCCGAGAAGCTCCTGTGGGACGAGCCTGGCCAGTCGATCGTCGTCGGCAATGACGTCCTGAGACAGTCCGTCGATCAGGGCACGCGCAATATTCGTTGGCACTGAGGTCACCAGACGGAGCCAGTAGGAGGACAGGCGCGGCGTCAGGACCCTGACAGGGATGATGCGTGTTTTTTTTCCGACCAGCTCGCCATATTGCCGCATGATTTCAGCGTAGGTGAGATCGTCGGAGCCGCCGACGTCGTAAATCTTACCCGCCGTCTCCTCGAGCACTGGCGCGTCTGCGAGATAGCTCAACAGGTTACTGAGCGCGATGGGTGTCGAGCGCGAGAACACCCAGCGTGGCGTTATCATGAAAGGAAGGTGATTGACGAGATCGCGAATGACTTCCCAGGCCGCGGATCCGGGTCCGATGATCATGCCAGCGCGTATCTCGGTTACGGCGTACGCTGCCGGCGCGGAGGATATCGCCCGTTTCCTTACGTGAGCGAAGATGCGTTGATTTGGGTGACTTCGGTACAAGCCCGCCGAGGTAGACGATGCGGCTGACGCCTTGCCGGGCGGCGGCATCTGCAAAATTACGCGCCGCGGTAGCATCCAGTTCGGGAAAGTTCTTGCCTGCGGCCATCGAATGCACGAGGTAATAGGCAACGTCTACGTCTTTGAGAACACGGTCCAGTGTCTCAGGCTGCAAAGCATCGGCTTGTGCCAGTTCAACGTTTTGCCAGTCGCGGCCTTCAATGACTTCGATATTGCGCGACGTGGCCCGAACAGGCAGGCCCCGTGCTGCGAGGTACGGTGCCAGATGGCTACCAATGTAGCCGCTGGCGCCGAAGACAAGACGGAAACTCAACGGTAACCCGGGCAGCCCAGCACCGCGCCTTTGAAGTAACCGGCATTGCGCAGGTGTCTTGTCCAGCCGGTCAACGGCCAGTTGCTGCGTCGGTCTGCAGCAAACCCGTGTAGCAGGGTGACAGGGTTGCCATCGTCGTCATAAGCGATCCGAAATCCCTGCGATTCGAAGCTGTTCATTCTCGTGTCTCTGATAGAGCCCGGGTACCGCCCAGAGGCTGAGCCGCGACGTGTTAGCTGTCAACCGGGGCATATACTGATTAGGCGGTGCAGCGTCGACACCGCCGCAACGGTCCTAGCGGTTGAGTTCAAGGAATGTCGTTGGTATCTCTGCAAAGTAGCTGGCGCCTCCCGACGTCACCGCAATGCCGAGGGTCGATGCATCGCCTGAGGGTAGCGCCAGGGTTGCAGACCATTCTGTCGCCTCGGAGGTGGTCGAAGTCATCTTCGAAGCAACAGGCTGCGGATTGTCATTGATAAAACCGATGGTGGCTTGTTGCAGCGGAAACAGGGATTTCAGGCCCAGTGTTATGGCGGCCTTTGTCAACTTCTATGGGTTGCAACGTTAGTTCAAAGTCGCCGTTCTCGAGATCGCATTGACCGCTGTCGTATCGGCAGTTGGACTTGGCGATCAACTTGTACGAGGCGCCCGGCCTTGGCTGCGTGCGGTCGCTCCGCAAGGAAATAGTCGATCGCAAACCACGCCAATGATTGCGAGTACAGGCGCGACGAGCATCGCGACGACAACATGCTTGTTCGTGAACATGGCGTAGATCCTACATGGCTTGGAGCCCAGCGCAAAAAAAGGGGGGTCGAAATGACCCCCCTTGAAACCGGACTGTTCCGAATCAGTGCGATATGGCCTCGCCCGCGCCACTCGGTATACGGATATTCTCGACCAGGTGCTGGATATGTTCCGGCGGAGGTGCCGTTACCTTGGCAACAGCGAATGCCACCGCGAAGTTGACCACCGCACCGACGGCACCAAACGCGTTCGGCTCAATGGTTAGGAACCAGTTGGGTGACATATCGCCGAGGAACGAGGTGCTCGCGATGAACATGATGCCCTTGTGCTGGAATACGTACAGCAGTGTCACGCCCAAGCCTGCAATCATGCCAGCGATCGCGCCCTCTTTATTCATCTTCTTGTAGAAGATGCCCAACATCAATGCGGGGAAGATCGACGATGCAGCCAGGCCGAATGCGAGTGCAACGGTACCCGCAGCGAAATCCGGTGGATTGAATCCCAGGTAACCTGCCAACAACGATTGCGCCTGCCATTGCAACGCGGCTGGCAAGTAGCTCTTGCTTCTCCGTGATATCGGGTTTGAAGATGCCCTTCAACAGGTCATGCGATATGGCCGAGGATATTGCAAGCAGCAAACCGGCGGCCGTCGACAGCGCCGCGGCAAGACCACCGGCCGCGACCAATGCGATTATCCAGTTTGGCAAACGCGCGATTTCCGGATTGGCCAGTACCATGATGTCGCGATCGACCTTTGTCATCTCGTTGGTCTCGGCGTCTGCTGAGTATTGGATGCGACCATCGCCATTCTTGTCTTCAAACGCCAGCAGTCCGGTCTTTTCCCAACTCCTGATCCAGTTCGGACGCTCGTCGTAGACCATGTATTCGCCTGGTGTCGGCTCGATCGTGTTGATCAGGTTAAGGCGTGCCATTGCTGCAACCGAAGGTGCCGTCGTGTAAAGAATCGCGATGAACACCAGTGCCCAACCTGCGGAGCTGCGTGCATCCTTAACCTTGGGAACCGTGAAGAAGCGAATAATCACGTGTGGCAAGCCTGCCGTACCGATCATCAGCGACAACGTATACGCGAACATATTGGTCAGGCTTAGTCTCACGTTTGTCGTGTATTCAAGGAAGCCGAGATCTCTGAGCACCTGGTCCAGTCGATCGAGCAGGAATACCTCAGAACCCGCCATGGTGGAACCAAGTCCCAGCTGCGGGATCGGGTTGCCTGTCAGGTTTAGAGAGATGAAGATAGCCGGGATGGTGTAAGCGAGAATCAATACGCAATACTGTGCGATCTGCGTATAGGTGATGCCTTTCATGCCACCCAGAACGGCATAGATGAATACGATGCCCATGCCGATCAACAGGCCGATCTCATAAGGGAGTTCGAGGAAGCGTGAAAACGCGACGCCGATGCCTTTCATCTGGCCGATAACGTAAGTGACCGACGCGACAATGAGGCAGATTACGGCGACAACGCGTGCGCCGTTCGAGTAGTAGCGCTCACCGATAAACTCGGGCACCGTGAACTTACCGAATTTGCGTAAGTAAGGTGCCAGCAACATGGCGAGCAATACGTAGCCGCCAGTCCATCCCATCAGGAACACAGAACCACCGTATCCCATGAAGGCGATCAGTCCGGCCATCGAGATGAACGACGCCGCCGACATCCAATCGGCCGCTGTTGCCATACCGTTGGCAACCGGGTGAATGCTGCCACCGGCAACGTAAAAATCTTTCGTCGTCGATGCGCGCGCCCAGATAGCGATACCGATGTATATTGCGAAGGTGAACCCGACGACGAGGTAGGTCATTGCTTGTAGTGTCATGATTATCCCCTAGTCGTCGTCTTCGTGAACATCATGTTCGCGATCGAGTTTGCCCATGCGATTCGCATAGAAAAAGATCAACGCTATGAACGTGTAGATCGACCCCTGCTGTGCGAACCAGAAGCCGAGCTTGTAGCCACCAATCCTAATAGTGTTGAGCTGCTCGACCAGGATGATTCCGAACAGGTAAGAAACTACGAACCAGATGACCAGGCATAACGCCATGAGTCTTAGATTCGCGCTCCAATAGCTGGCATGTTTGGACATGAGTCCCCCTTATCTGCGGCTGCATTATTGATTATTGGCACGGGCAATCTAGCAAACAGGGCGGTTCGCGGGCATTCGACGATAGTAGTAGACTGTAGCCAGAAGAAAAATAAGGCGGACCGGGGAGAACTCGCTTGATCAGCTGGTGGACGTTGCTGCTGCTGTCGTTCGGCTATGTCACGGTGTTGTTTGCGATTGCGCACTGGGGCGACAATGTCGAGCAACGCCACTTCTCGGCCATGTCACGGTCAATTATTTACAGCCTCACCCTGGCCGTGTACTGCACCTCCTGGACGTTTTATGGTGCGGTCGGCAGTGCGGCCGAAAATGGCTGGGGCTATCTGCCGATCTACCTTGGCCCGATGCTCGTCATCCTGTTCGGATGGCCGCTGATCAGACGCATCGTCGCGATCAGTAAGCGCCAGAACCTGACGTCGATTGCCGACTTTATTGCCGCTCGTTACGGCAAAGCACAGAGTCTTGCCGTTCTGGTGACGGTGATCGCAACGATTGGCTCGGTGCCGTACATTGCGCTGCAGTTCAAAGCTGTGGTGGCTGGTTTCAGTGTCGTTTCCGATTACTCCGTTACGGATGGCGCCGGGTACGACACGGCATTGGTCGTGGCGGTCGCGCTCGCCGTCTTTGCAATTCTGTTCGGCACGCGAAAGCTTGACGTAACGGAACATCACGAAGGCATGATGCTGGCGATTGCGTTCGAATCTGTTGTAAAGCTGCTGGCGTTCGTCGCCGTAGGTTTATTCGCGTACTTGCTTCTTGGAAACTCACCGGACGCGGTCGAACCGACGCGCACGGTGGCGATAGCAGACGGGCTGTTTGCGCTCGATCGCTGGCCAGACACATTCGTCACTCAACTGATTCTTGCCAGCGCCGCCATTCTCTGCCTGCCACGACAGTTTCATGTCGCTATTGTCGAGGCCCACGAGGACGTTGATATCCGCTCAACGCGCTGGACGCTCCCTCTGTACTTGCTGATCTTCTCGGTCTTCATCATCCCGATAACACTGGCTGGGCTTAAACTGCTTCCTTCCGGTGCGTTCAGTGGTGACACGTTCGTCCTGGCCCTGCCGATGCAGCATGGCGGGACATGGTTGACCGTACTCGCATTCCTCGGCGGTTTCTCGGCCGCGACCGGAATGGTGATCGTCGCCTGTGTCGCGCTGTCCACCATGATCAGTAACGAAATCGTCATGCCACTGTTGCTGCGTATCAAGATGCTGGGTCTGTCAGAGCGGCGAGACTACTCACGATTGATGATCCACATTCGGCGGGGCGCGATTATCGGCATCTCGGCGCTGGCCTATTTTTACTATCTTGCCACTGACCAGTCCGCGGCTCTGGCTTCGATCGGGCTGTTGTCATTCGCGGCTGCCGCTCAGTTTGCGCCGTTGATAATTTTCGGGCTCTACTGGCCGCGATCAACTCGCCTCGGCGCAATTGCCGGTCTTTTCACCGGCTTCGTCTTGTGGGCTTATACGCTATTCTTGCCAAACATTGCGCGCTCGGGCGCATTTAGTGCCGACTTCATCGACGCGGGCTTGTTCTCACTGCGCTGGTTGCGACCTGAGGCGCTAATTGTAGATTTGCAGTCCAATCCATTGACTCACGGCGTTGCCTGGTCACTGACAGCGAATATTGCCGTGTTCGTGATTGTGTCGCTAATGACGCGCCAATCGATGCTGGAGAAGATCCAGGCGCGCGCATTTTCAAGCCCGATTCCCGGTGCCCGAAGGGCCGGATCACCAACTGCGGGCCCGACGATAACCAATGCGGATCTTCGGGCTCTTGCCGATCGTTTTCTCGGTGAGACTCATGCAGAGCGTTCGTTCGCGGATTTCGCCGAATCGGAAAAAATCGATATCAGCCCGCTGTTGCCGGCGGAGCGGCGCCTGCTGCAATTCACGGAGCGCCTGCTCGCTGGCGCGATTGGTGCTGCCTCAGCGCGTGTTGTAATCACTACAGCGCTGCGCAAAACGGGCGCAGAGATCGGCGACGTTGTCTTGTTACTTGACGAGACTTACCACGCGATTCGCTTCAATCGGAAGTTGCTCGAAGCGACGTTAGAGAACATTACACAGGGGGTTAGTGTCGTAGACGCGTCGCAACGACTGATTGGCTGGAACAGTCGATATGTCGAGCTTATGGACTACCCACCGGGAATGATGCACGTCGGGGAACCTGTGGCGGAACTAATTCGCTACAACGCGGAACTCGGGCGCTTTGGCAGCGGCAAGGTGGAACAAGAGGTCGCCAAGCGACTGAAATACATGCGTGGCGGATCTGCCTATCGGTATCAGAGCGCGTTTTTCGATGGCAAGGTTATTGAAATTCACGGTCAGCCGATGCCTGACGGTGGCTATGTTACGACATATACGGATATCACCGAATTCAAATCGGTCGAGAATGCGCTCGTCGAGGCCAAGGCGTTACTTGAGCAGCGCGTCGACGATCGCACCGCGAAACTCCAGGAAACCATGCTTGAGTTGCAAGAGGCCAAGGCGGAAGCTGAAGCCGCGAACGTTTCCAAGACTCGATTTCTTGCCGCCGCGGCGCACGACTTGCTGCAGCCCCTGAATGCCGCCAAGCTGTTTGCCGCATTGCTCAACGAGCATCGGTCCGACATGCCCATTGAGCAGAGCAAGTTGGTCGGTCGCGTGGAGAGCGGCCTCCTGGCCGTCGAGGATCTCCTGAGCGCACTTCTCGACATCTCGAGGCTCGACACCGCTGCGCCGGTTCCAAAGCTGGTCGTATTCCCGATCGCCGATGTTTTCCGCGCCCTCGAAGCGCAGTTCGCGCAGACGTTCGTTGACGAGGGTCTGGAGCTCCGCTTTGCGAAGACGGAGTTGTCCGTCCGGTCCGACCCGGCGCTGTTGCGGCGAATCCTGCAGAATTTCGTGAGCAATGCGCGTCGCTATACGCGATCTGGCGGTGTGCTGGTTGGCTGCCGCTGCCGTGGAGGGTCGATTGCAATTCAGGTTCTGGATACAGGCGTCGGTATCGCGGAAGACGACCACGCGACCGTTTTCGAGGAGTTCAAGCGGCTGGCGGGCAGTGACAAGCAAACGAAACGCGGCTTAGGCTTGGGCCTCGCAATTGTGGATCGTATCGCCCGTCTGCTTGACCATCCTGTCAATCTGCGGTCGGAACTTCATAAAGGAAGCAGTTTTGAAGTCGTTGTGCCTAGGGCGGCCAGTCTGGCCATGACGTCAGATTCACCGACGTCGCACGAGCCGCGTTCACCATCGTCACTCGACGGCGAGTTTGTACTGTGCATCGACAATCAGCAGGATATTCTGGACGGCATGCACGGGCTGTTGACCAAATGGGGAGCCCGGCCGCTAACCGCAAGCACAGAGGATGAGGCGCTCATGGAGGTCATGAACCTCAAATCCGCAAATGGTCAATATCCGGCGATCCTGCTGGTCGATTATCATCTTGATGATGGTGTGACTGGAATTAACGTGATTGAGACGTTGTGTGAAGAAACCGGGATCAGAT
This sequence comes from uncultured Gammaproteobacteria bacterium, assembly GCA_963760395.1. Classification (GTDB taxonomy): domain Bacteria; phylum Pseudomonadota; class Gammaproteobacteria; order Steroidobacterales; family Woeseiaceae; genus UBA1847. The sequence continues at coordinate 9,943 of CAVXCX010000006.1, read as the reverse complement.
TGCCGGCGGTGATTCTGACTGCCGATCACAGCGAAGAAGTTATCGGAAAAGTGCGCCATGCAGGTCACGCTATCCTTCATAAGCCCGTGAAGCCTGCGGCTCTCAGAGCGCTTATGAACCGAATACTAAGCCGACGAATCGTTGCCTGAGCGCGGCTCCAGTGGCGATGGCAACTGGATTCGAAGTTGCTGTACGGCGAGCACAGCCTGAGTACGGTTGTTCACGTTCATCTTTCGAAGTACTGCCGTTACGTGTGCCTTGATTGTCGCTTCGGAAACGCTCAATTGATAGGCAATCTGCTTATTGAGCAATCCCTCGCCCAACATCATCAGTACGCGAAACTGATGCGGCGTCAGGGTGCCCAGCGCCGCCGAAATTCTCGCCTCTTCGGTATCGAGCCGATCGTCTTCGAGATCGACGCCCTGCGGGATCCACACTTCGCCATCCAGCACCGCTTTGATGCCATCTTCCAACGTTGTGATCGCTGACGACTTGGGAATAAATCCGCTTGCGCCATGCTGAATAGAACGACGAATTACAGCCGGATCGTCCATGGCAGAGATAATGACGGTCGGTAGTGATTCATGATTGCTGCGGATATAAGCCAGTGCCGAAAAGCCACTGACGCCTGGCATATTGAGATCGAGAAATAGCAGGTCGGCGTCAGGGTTCGCCTCGACGACCGCGTGCAATGAGTCAAGGCTGTCGGCTTCAACGATTTCCGCATCATCGACGCAGTTACCAATGGCGTGAATCAACGCATCCCGAAATAAGGGGTGGTCATCGGCAACGATGAATGTGCTTTTTCCGGTCGGTGTCACTTCCCGTCTGTGCCTTTGCGATCAGCCTGATTCGTCAGCTAAGACTACCGCAAACTCGGCGGCAATCCCCCATTCATTGTGTGACGCCGCTAAAGCAGACGCATTAGACATTGGTCTACCCGACGCACCGGTTCGACTTTTGGCTAATGGCAACGGCGAGGCTGCTGGTCGAATATCCGACTTGATTCACTAGCAATTTTTCCGGGGGAAAAATGATGATGAGAGTTACTCCCAGGCTGGCTTCGTCAGCGGCCGCGACTTCGCTGCTCCTGTTGGCAGCAACGGGCACCGCTTTTGCTGAAGATGCAGCGCCCACCATAACTTACAAGTTCGGTGGCTACGCCAAGTTTGATGCGATGTTCTCCGACTACAGTGATGCCACGCCGGCTGGCAATAGCCTAATGCGCCAGTTCTACTACGCGCCACAAATCCCGATCGGTGACGGAACGGGCAGCAGCGATTTGACGGCTGACTTCCAGGCCAGGGAAACGCGCTTGAACTTCCGTGCCGATGCGACAACGGCGGGCGGAGCCAAAATCACAGCTTTCGTCGAAATGGACTTCTTCACCGACCCTGATGGCAACGAGGTCGTGTCCAATTCGTACCAGCCACGCCTGCGGCACGCGTTCATCAAGTACAACCAGTGGACGTTCGGTCAGACCTGGTCAACCTTCCAGGACGTAGCTGCGCTGCCTGAAGCGCTCGACTTCGTTGGCCCCGCCGAGTCCACCACGTTTATCCGGCAATCGATGATCCGCTACACGTCGGGCAACCTGGAACTGGCTGTCGAGAACCCGCAAACGTTTGTCAGCGGGGGCGTCAGGGACTTCTCCACCGTGCCGGACCTGATTGGTCGGTACACGATCAAACTTGATGGCGGCAGCTACATCAAGCTGGCCGGCCTGGTACGTAGCCTCAAGGTTGGACCGGTAGGCGGTTCGCAGGCCGACGAGACGGGCGTTGGCGTCAGCGCCTCGGCCAAGTTCGTGTTCGGCAATGGTAGCGACCTGCGCGCCATGGTCACCGCCGGTGACGGCGTCGGCCGTTATATCGGCCTCGGTTTCGTGCCGGACGGCTACATCGACGCCACGACCAATAACATCGAGACAGCTGAAGCCCTCGCCTGGTTCGTTTCCTACCGTCACCCGTGGAACGACAAGTGGCGTTCGAATTTCATGTACGGTACGACTTCCATCGACTACAACGATGACGTGCAGGCAGCAGGCCTGAACGACACCGCTTCGAGCATCCACGCGAACCTTATCCACAACGTGCTTCCGAAGCTGGATATCGGCGCCGAGTTCATATGGGGTGAGCGCGAGATCGTGAGCGGCACGGACGGTGATTTTACGCGATTCATGGTCTCCGCGAAGTACGCGTTTTAGATAGCAAGCCAATAACCCCTGTGTGTTTGCACTGGCGGCACCCGAAAGGGTGCCGCCAGTTTTACTATTGTAGTTACCGTGTCAGAATCACTTAATGAAAGAAATCCCGGAAATTGTTCAGTTTCTTGGCAAGTTACCCGGTTTTGATTGCCTGAACGACTCGCTACTCAGCGCTTGTGCGAAGTCGATCGAGATCGCCTACTACCGCAGCGGCGAGGACGTACTCAACATCGGCAGTGACAACCATCACCTGCATATCGTTCGTAGCGGCGCCGTAGAACTTCGTGACGAACGACGATGACATGATGATGCGACTGGCCGAATGCGAGTGCTTTGGCTTTCCATCATTGATGAACCGTGAGCCCGCGCGGAATCACTCGGTCGCGATCGAAGATACCCTGATCTACCATCTGAGCGCGGCGACGTTCGGCCGGATGCGCCGGGAAATAACCCCGCATTTGACACCTGGTTTATTCGCGCCCTTTCTGATCGCTTACTCATGAGCCCGGTGGCGGACAGCTTGCGCGGAGCTGCCGGCTCCAGTGTCGGGAGCCTCATTGGCCGACCTCCCGTCACGATCGAATACACGGCGAGCGTGCGAGAAACCGCCGCCAAGATGGTGGCAGAACGCGTCTCTTCCATGCTCATCACTGATCGAAGCAGGCGTCTGCGGTATCGTGACGGATCGCGATATACGGGCGCGCGTCGTTGCGGAGGGGCATAGACGGCAAACTGCCGTTACCGAGATCATGACGCCGGCACCCAATCACGCTCGACAGCGACGCGCAATGCCTACGAGGCGGCCCTCGTGATGATGCAGAATCACATTCATCACCTGCCGATTACGTCGAACGGCGAACTGCTTGGCATGGTCTCGCGCAGCGACTTCATGCGTCTCGAAACGGAGCATCCGCTGTACCTGGTCAGCGATATCGGCAAACAGACCACGGCCGAAGGTATCGTCGAGGCCTGCAAACGCCTGCCGGGCCTGATCGTTGGCCAGATTGAGAGTCGATGCCAACGGCGAGCAGCTCGGCAAATTCATCACGACAATTACCGATACGATTACGCGGCAACTTCTGCGCATCGCCGAAACAAGAACTCGGACCGCCACCGTGCGACTACGCCTGGGTGGCGATGGGCTCGCAGGGACGTTCGAGCAATCGGCGAAGAGCGATCAGGACAACGCGCTACTCCTCGTCGACACCGCGACCGACGCCGATGATGAGTATTTCGCGGCGATGGCAAAGATCGTCAATGATGGACTCGATGCCTGCGGCTACGTCTACTGTCCTGGCGATGTCATGGCGTCGAATCCGAAATGGCGACAGCCGCTGCGTCAGTGGAAGCAGTATTTTCACAAGTGGATTACGGTGCCTGAGCAAAAGGCACTGATGCATGCAAACATCTTCTTCGATCTACGCTGTGTCACGGTGCTGCCGCCTCGTAGACGAACTCAAGCAGAGCATTCGGGACAGTGCGCGGAAAAATGAACTCTTCCTCGCGTTGATGGCCAAGAACGCGATGAACTTCCAGCCGCCTCTGGGGTTCTTTCGCCAGTTCGTTTTGGAAAAATCCGGCGAACACAAGAACACGCTGGACCTCAAATTGCACGGCATCATGCCGATCGTCGAAATCGCCCGAATTCGATCGCTCGCCGCGGGTGAGCTGCGGATCACGACGCGCAATCGACTCAAGGCGGCTGCCAAGGCTGGGGAGATCAGCTGAAGCAGATGCGGCAACCTTGGTCGATGCACTCGATTTCATAGAACAGCTGCGAATCGAGCATCAGAGCCGACAGTTACGGGCCGGTGACCAACCTGACAACTACCTGGCACCGGAGCACCTGTCACCGCTCGTGCGTCAGAATCTGAAGTCGGCGTTCTCGCAGATTCGCGTCAGCCAGGCCGCATTGCTGAATCGCTTTCATCTTGCATGAGCCTGAATTCGCTCAGGCTTAAGCGCTGGTGGCACAACAAGCGCCATCTCGATACGCCGTTGAAACCGCTTGTTGCGCATTCGATTCCAGGCCCTGCACCGCCGTTTGATCGCTTGAGTTCGTCAGCCTTGACATAGAAACGACCGGGCTGGATCCGGCAACAGCCGATATGCTGAGCGTCGGCTGGGTCATCATCCGCAAGGGCAGAGTCGATTTGCAGACGGCCGAGTCTCATATCGTGCGCCCAAGCGGTGACGTCGGTAGCAGCGCTTCGATACACGGCCTTACGGACACCATGGTCGAAGGCGGAACCGACTGGTCAATTGTGCTGAGCAAGATTGTTGAGGTACTGACCGGTCGTGTGCTGCTTGTGCATCACGCTGGACTCGACAAGACGCTTCTGGACCGACTTTGCCGGCAGACGATTCGGGCGCCGCTGCTGGTTCCGGTCGTCGATACGCTGGCGCTTGAGCGACGCCGCCACGAGCGTCGCCACCATGTCGACGAGAAGAAGTCGTTTCGACTGTCGGATCTTCGCGACGACTACAAGTTACCGCGATACGCTGCGCATGACTGCCTTGTTGACGCTATTGCCACCGCCGAATTGCTGATTGCAATGGTCGCGCATAATGACGGCGCCGCACAGAACCTGTCTGCGAGATCTATGCGCATAACGATTGTTTCGTGCGAGTAGCGCTAGAAGCTGCGTTTCGATTCAAGCAGGAACTGAACGGTATCGATCGAATCATCGCCGCCGAGAGGAAAGGCGACATCAACGTGAATCATCTTGCCGGCGCTGCTGCGTGTCGGCGCGAAGCGCAGGCCGAAGCCGACGTCGCTTAGCCAGTTGTAGCGCCTGCCGTTCAGCGGGTCGATCCCCCAGATGCGGCCGGTGTCCGCGAATACCGCGCCGCCGATTCGTACCAGGCGAAACGGGTACCAATCAGTAAAGAAACGTTGCTCCACGGTTAGCAGCAGCTTGGTATCGCCACTCTGGTAGCGCAATGGATAGCCGCGAAGGCCTGTGTTGACCGCCGATCTCGACACGATTGTCGAGGTCCAGTGAATGGCCGGCCGTCGCACTTAGCGTGGCAAAGAACAGGTGCTTCCGGGATTGCTTGCGGTAATAGCGAGCATTGATATCGAACAAAGTGTTCACCGCGTGGCCGGATTCAACGCGGCCGGTGGTATTCGCGCTCAGGAGCAGCGCCTCACTGTCGAGTGAACCGAAACCGCGGCTGGCGCGCGCCGAGAAAATCAGGGCGTCGCGATCAGCGCCAAACGACGTGTCCGACCAGCCGAGGGACCCGGCAGAATCGTGTGCCCAGGTAGAAGTCCTCGGTTCTGCCTATCTGATCGCGATTCTCGGTTTTCTGAAAATCGTCTTCGAGATACTCCAGTCCGACAAAAGCGTAAACAAGATTTCGGTCCTGCGGTACTGCCGCCGGAAGTGTCGGGTTCAGTGCTGTTGAGAAACGGTTATCGTCGCGCACGACACCGGCCGTCCAGCGTCGCACCCAGCCGTCCTGCAGGCCGCGCGACCAGCCGCCGAACAGCGACTGATAGTCTCGCTCATGCCGGTACTCTGCGGCCTCTTCTCCCAGTACATAGAGTGCTTCGCGACGTTCATCCTCATACCACCAGCCGCCCGCAGACCAGCGCGTGTCGAGTGCATAGAACGGCCTGATGGCGGACAGCAGGTTGGATTTTCCATCGGAATTATCCGATATCTGGAGCAAGCCGGATACCCAGCTTCGGCCGAGGTGTCGGTCGAAGAACTCGAAGCTGTCCGACGTGCGATCGACATCCTCGACGCGAGCAACGCGCACCAGTTGTCCGCGCCCAAGCAGGTTGGTTTCCTCGAGTCCGTACTTGCTGCGGTTCTCACCGCCGCTGCGTGATAATGAAACATCCGGGTTCAGGGTCCAGACATCACGCGTCTTCACGGCGAGATCGACGACACCATTCTCGTAGCGAACCGGCGTAATACTGGCGTCGAACAGGTACTGGTTCTGGCGCAGAATGCGCCCGGACTCGTCGACGCGTCTTACCGAAAAGGTGTCGCCACTTTTGACGAGCAGCTGTTTCCGTATAACCTTGTCCTGGGTGACGATGTGAATCCGGTTGGCAAGGCGATACAGCCAGTTGTTTTCTTCCGGATTTGACAGGTCGAATACGTTCGCTTTTTCCAGCCGGATCTCACCGATAACGGCTGCGTCTCGCTCCAGTGTATCGGCGTCCGGTAGCTCTTCGGCGACAGCGGTCGCGGTCAGCAGAGTGGTAAACGCAAGAAGACAAAAACGCATATCCGGTATCCAGCATGCAGCAGCCCCTATGCTATAGGCTTTCGCGACACGCTGCCTAAGGTTTATTCAGTGCCGGCCGATACGCACTGATGACTAGACAAGAGCGTCGATCAATGCTGAATCAAGCCACACATCTGTCCCTGATCCCGAGTCTGCTGCCGGGTGTCAAGACGGCCAATACAGAAACGACGGAGTTCGACAGAGAGTTTCGCCAGTTCTACGTCGATCGCATGTTGCCAGTTACTCGCGCCGCTCTGGGTCTCTGGCTGGCACTGGTCGTTGTGGTTTCGGTCCTGGACGGATTTCTGATGCCTTCCACGTTTGCCGAGCAGGTGCTTTCGTTTCGTGTTTTGGCCATGATGGCACCGTTGTCTGCCGCGCTTGCTGCAAGCTTTATCCTCAAACGGCGCCTGTTGCTGCCCTACATTACCGCTGTTGCGGCGTTCCTCGCAGGAGCGACGGCGCTGCTGGTCAACGTCAAGGCTGTCCACATCGGGGTAGCAGACGCTTACTGGTCGGTTGTGTTCGCGACATTTTGTATTTACCTGGTGCTCGGTCTCACCTTGCGACAGAGCATATGCACGGCCTGGCCCCTGTTCATTGGCTTTCTGACGATGAGCAGCGCCTTCGATTTGCCGATTCAGGAAAGCGCCTATGGGACTGTTTTTCTGTGTTTGCTGAATTTCATCGGCACCTTCGCAAGCTATCTGCTTGAACGCAATGCACGGGAAGTCTTCGATAATAAACATGAGCTCCTGCGGCTTGCGCGGACCGACGGTCTTACGGGCCTGTTCAGTCGTCGCGCCTTTGATCAGCATTTGCGGCAGATCTGGAAACAGGCCCGGCGCGACGAAAAACGCGTTGCCGTCATGGTGGCGGATATAGATCACTTCAGGCTCTACAACGACTGCTACGGTCACCGTATGGGGGACGGCTGCATCAAGGCGGTTGCCGAGGTGATCGCTGCCAGTGCCAACCGACCTTTGGACATGGTCGCGCGCTACGGAGGCGAGGAATTTGTACTCGTCTTATACGATCCAACGGCGAGCTTCCTCGAGACTTTCACTCGCAGTCTTTGCCAAAAAGTTATTGATCTGGATATCGAGCACAAGGCCTCTGAAACGGCCCCGATCGTCTCCCTCAGCATTGGTGCAGCAATCACTGAGGCGGCAGGCAGTGTCAGCTCGGATCAGCTGATACGGCAAGCCGACGATGCGCTCTATGAGGCCAAGAACCAGGGTCGTAACCAGGCGATCGTCTATCGCGCGGAGTGGGGTAAGCAGACAACCGCGAGCCTGGCGGCCGTGTTGATCTAGCGCGCCGTTATTCCGCGATGGCCAAGGCCCGTATTTATGGGCAAACTTGGCCGATGATCAAACAAGCACTGGACCGACGATCCAGCAACAGACTCTTGCTTATCTGTCTGTCCATCGTACTGATAAGCAGTTTCTTCGTATCGCAGATTCAGCGCTCGTTTGGCGAGGTGCAGGTTCGCGACATCAAGATTCCCACGCAGAACGGGCAGTGGGTCGTGGGTGATCTGTTCAAACCGAATTCCGCCACCGCTGAAAACCCGGCGCCGTTCATTGTCGTCGTGCCGGGGTTCCAGCGCTCCAAAGAATCGCTATCCAACATCGCGATCGAGCTGTCGCGCCGCGGGTTTGTCGCGCTTAGTATCGATCCTTACGCGCAAGGTGGATCAAGTGCCTCGCTAAGCCGCATCGCGGCGACGTCCGAGGGCTATGGCATGTTTGCGGTCGTTGACTACGCCGCGAGCTCAGAGAACCTCAACTATATCGACAAAAAGCGAATCGGGGCCACCGGGCATTCGGCCGGCGGCAACGCCGCTATTCGTGGCGCCAACTATTTCGGCCGTGAGGCACAGAGAACCGGCCTTCCAAGCAAGCTCGACTCTGTCTTCGTATCCGGTTACGTACTGACGCTGACTGACAAGGTATTGCAGGATGTGCGCTCCAACGTTGGGGCGAGCTACGCGTTCTATGATGAGGGGGCTTACAGGAACGAACTCAAGCATGGCGACATGCGCGTCGCCCCCGAGGCGCTGCGGCTCATCAATATCGGGCGTGAAGCGGGCAGGGCGGCGGTCAACGAGGTTGAGATCGGCAGATACTACGGCGACAGAGATCGGCGCACGCTGCGCGTGATGCACAACGAGCGCGTGCTGCATCCGTTCCAGCCTTACAACAGGGAAGCGACTGCCAACCAGATCGAGTACTTCGAGCATGTTTTCGATTTCAAGTCGGAGCTTACGAGCGACGAGCAGATCTGGCCCTGGAAAGAGCTATTGAGCATGATTTCGCTGGCCGCCGCACTCATCGCAATTATTCCCTTCGGTCGTTTGCTCCTCGAGACGCCTTGGTTTAGACCGCTGGTACAGCCGATGCCGCCGGCGCTACCCAAACCCGGTGGTCGGGGCAGGGTTCTGTTCTGGTCGACCTTCGCTATCGGCGCGCTGGTCGCGTGTTTTACCTACATCCCAATGGCCGAGCTGTCACAGCAACTGTTCGTGGCGGCGTCCCGCCGCGAGCTAACCTGGTTTTTCCCGCAACGGATGAACAATGCCGTCATGCTCTGGGCAATTCTCAACGGCAGCGTCGGTTTTCTGATGTTTTGGCTAAGCTACCGGTATTTCGGTCGTAAGAACGGCATAACGCCACAGATGTGGGGCGCCCAAACTACGCCTGCGTTGCTGTTGCGGACTTTGCTGCTGGCCTGCACGTTGTTTATTGCTTACTTCGCGTTTCTTTTTGCCAATTACTATTTCTTCCACGTCGACTACCGATTCCTGTTTATGGGTGTGCGTGTGTTTCAGCCGGCTTTGCTGCTACTGCTTCTTATGTATGTGCCCTTTTTCTTTATCTTTTTCCTCTCCAACTCGCTACGCATCAACGGTGCCATGCGTTTCGCCGGGCAGCCGGAATGGCGCAGTATGCTGCTCGGCGGCATCGCAAATTCACTTGGTCTGCTGCTGATTGTCGTGGTGCAGTACACGACCTTCGCCGCAACCGGTACGGTCTTCTGGACCGATGGCTGGCTGTACGTCAATCTCCTGTTCGCAGTCGTACCGATGATGTTTGTCCTGCCGATCTTCAATCGTTACTTCTTTCGCATGACGGGCTCGATTTATCTTGGCCCGATGATTACCTGCCTGATCTTCGTCATGATCCTCATAACGAATACGGTGATCTACCTGCCGCTGGAGTGATCGCGCGAAACCAGGTTTAGCTCGGCGAAAAAAAGGGCGCCCGAATGGGCGCCCGTAGTTGTCGATAGACGACAGGGGGATGTACTAGGGTCTTGTTCCTCCAGCAGCCGGATCGCCTGACCAGCCGAGCGCTGCCCAGTCGATCTGGTTGTCGAGATGGCAGTCGCCGCAGGCACCGTCCATGCCGTAGGCCTGCTCTTTTGGTGCGACTTCGTGATTGACCGACAGGTACATTTCGGTATCTACGAACTCGAAGCTCCCGGAGT
>CAVXCX010000005.1:0-180337 GCA_963760395.1 uncultured Gammaproteobacteria bacterium | reverse complement strand
GCAGCCGGTCAGACTTGCCGAAAGCTGACTTTCGAACGGCCGGTTTCGGGAAAAGCAGCCGCTCAGCCTGAGTGGCAAGAAAGGGTCAGTCGGCTCCTCTCAGTTATCTTCCGGCCCAGTTCCGCAATTGGGCGCAACGCGGCCTTTTGTTTGCAACCTGAGAGCGTAGAATTGGATCGACTCATTGGGTGTCGCACATGGAGTCAGGATACATATATCTGTTGGCAGCGGACCTGCTGCTGTTCGGTCACGTGCTGTTTGTTGCTTTCGTAGTTGTCGGCCTCGCATTGATTCTGATCGGCAAACCCCTGCATTGGGGGTGGGTGCGAAATCCGTGGTTTCGAATTGCACATCTGGCGGCGATCGGCATTGTCGCGTTGCAGTCGTGGGTGGGAATTATCTGTCCACTGACTACCTGGGAAATGACGCTTCGGGAACACGCCGGCGACAGCGCGTACTCAGGCTCATTCATAGCGCATTGGCTTGAGTCCCTCTTGTACTTTCAAGCTCCAGCGTGGGTATTCACCGTTTGTTATACGGTTTTCGCTGCCATTGTCGTTGTCAGCTGGTTCTGGGTCCGACCGTGGCCTTTTAGCAGGCGCTCAGCCGAATGATCATCCAAAACGTCAGGTCTTGCATGGTCTCGGCATGGCCTCATGCCTCTCCGAGTGCGGCAAGCTGGTCAGCCTGGTACTCGTTGATCAATGGCTCGATAACCTGTTTCAGGTGTCCTTCCATGATCTCGTCCAGTTTATAAAGCGTCAGGTTGATGCGGTGATCCGTCACGCGGCCCTGCGGGAAGTTGTAGGTCCTGATTCGCTCGCTGCGGTCGCCGGAGCCTACCAGGAGGCGGCGTTTCTCGGCTTGTTCGGTTTCCTGTTCGGAGACCTGTGCATCGAGCAGTTTCGCTTGTAACAGCGACATGGCGCGGGCGCGGTTCTTGTGTTGGGAACGCTCGTCCTGACACTCGACGACGATGCCGGTTGGCAAGTGCGTTAATCGCACGGCCGAGTCGGTCTTGTTAACGTGCTGGCCGCCGGCACCGGACGCACGATAGGTATCCACCCGAAGTTCCGCCGGGTTGATGTCAACCGCTTCGATTTCATCGGGCTCCGGCAACACCGCGACGGTGCACGCCGAGGTGTGTATGCGCCCTTGCGATTCCGTTGCCGGTACGCGCTGCACGCGATGCGCCCCGGACTCGAATTTTAGCTTGGCAAAAATGCTGTGGCCGCTAACACGACAAATGACTTCCTTGAAGCCGCCGTGTTCGCCTTCGCGTTGCGACAGAATTTCGATCGACCAGCCCATCGTCTCTGCGTACTTTGAATACATGCGAAACAGATCGCCGGCGAAAATCGCTGCCTCATCGCCACCGGTGCCCGCCCGGATTTCGAGAAACACATTGCTGTCGTCATGAGGGTCTGGCGGTATCAGCGATTTCAGCAACTGCGCGAGCAGCACCTCCTGCCGCTCGGCAAGGCTCTTGAGCTCTTCCTGCCCCATCTCGCGAATCTCGGCGTCGGCGTCGTTGGTCATTTCTTCAGCCGAGGCGATGTCGTCAACAATCGCGCCGTAGCGTTGAAAAGACCGCACAACCGGGTCGATGCGGGCATATTCCTTCGACAGATCCCGAAACTGGTTTTGGTCGCCGATAACGTCGGGATCAGCGAGCAGCCCCGCTATTTCCTCGAAACGTTCCTCAACGGACTCGAGCTTGCGCCGAATGGAGTCTTTCATGGCTAGTCCACTCAGTCCTTCTTCAGCCCGAATATGTCGCGGGCCGCGTCGATCAATTCCTGATCGGCTGCCTCACCCGCTTTGCGCAGCGCGACACTCGGTTTGTGCAACAACTTCTTCATCAACGCGGCGGTGGCATATTCGATTGCATCTTCGGCGGATTCTCCTTTTGCCAGTCGGCGCCGCGCCTGAGCATTCACTTCATCTCGCAGTGATTCGCTGTTTTCGCGCAGCGCGGCGATCACGGGCACAACTTCCTTGGAGCGTTCGATGCTGGCGTAGCGGGAGATTTCCTCATCCAGCAGCCGGTTGGCTTCCACAGCCGCTGCCTCGCGATTGCCCTGGCCCTCCAGGATGACGCGGTCGAGATCGTCAATAGTGTAAAGGTAGACGTCATCCAGATCGGCGACGCTCGCTTCGATATCGCGCGGCACGGCGATATCCACGGCAAAGATCGGTTTGCGTTTGCGCGCTTTCACAGCTGCCTGCATCTGCGTGAACGTAATTATCGGATCCGTGGCAGCAGTCGACGTAATCAGGATGTCGGCTTCCGGAAGGGTTCCCTCGATTTCCGAAAGCGGTAGCGCAAATCCGCCAAACTGGCCGGCGAGTTTTCGCGCGCGGTCGACGTCGCGATTGGCGACAAACATTCGTCCGACGCCGCGCTTATGCAAATGTTTGGCGACGAGTTCGATGGTGACCCCGGCACCGACAAGCAGGGCAGTGTGCTTCTTGAACCCGGCGAAAAATTGCTCCGCCAGGTGCACCGCCGCATAGGCGACAGAGACCGGGCTCGCACCGATCTCTGTATCGGTACGAATTTTCTTGGCGACGGCAAATGTGTGCTGGAATAACAGGCCGAGTTTCTGGCCGAGCGCATTGGTCTGCTGCGCCTGCCTGAAAGCGTCTTTCAGCTGGCCGAGGATCTGTGGCTCGCCAAGAACCATCGAATCCAGCCCACAAGCGACTCTGAAAATATGTCGAATCGCATCCTCACCCTGTAACGTAAACAAAGTTTCGCGATGTGATGGGTCGAGTGCCCGGTCTTTATGCAGCCATTCCTGCAACAGCGCCTCGCAGTCCTCGCCGTTGGTCATAACGTAAAGTTCTGTGCGGTTGCAGGTCGAAAGCAGCACGGCCTCTTCCACGCCATCGATCGTCTTGAGGCTTTGCAGCGCGCGCGGTATCTCATCGCCCGAGTAGACGACTTGCTCGCGAATTTCGACAGATGCCGTGTTATGGTTTAGGCCGAGTATTTGCAGCGGCATAGCGTTACTATTGGCGCCGTTACGGCACTCAGGGATTTCGGAGTGCGTATGATAAGCGAACTGACAGCTGAGTTCCTTGTCTGTGTACTAAACGGACGACTTTATATGCATGAACTTCGACGATCGCTGTCAGCTGCAGCGCTGATTTCGCTATTTGCTCTGACCCCTGCCCCGGCCCCCGCTGCGGATGACGCCAAGGCGTCAGACGCCAGTGCGCACATCCTGCAGGCCGAGATGGCCCTGCAGCGCCAGGACTATCTCAAGGCCGCAATCGAGTACCGTAAAGCTGCGGAGCAGAGTGACGATGCCGATCTGGCCCGTAAGGCGACCGTAGTCGGATTTTCCTATCGCTTTGATGACGAGGCGCTCAAGGCCGCAAAGCGATGGGGCAAACTTGACCCGGACAGCGATGAAGCCCGCATCTACCTGGCGCAGAGCTATTTCCGGGTTGGCGACCTGAAGAACGCGCGCCGTAGTTTCAAGGTACTTATCGAAAAGGGGCAGGAGGAACCCGGGCAGCGCCTGTTGTCACTGGTTCGATACTTGTCCGACGAGGGCAAACCCCAGGACGCCGACAAGCTGATGCGCGCGCTGGCAAAACCCTATAAAGAAGACCCACTAGCGCATTATGCCGCCGCCGCGTTGGCGCTGGAGGCCGGTGATACGGCATACGCGAAGGAGCGTGCGCTGCGCTCCAGCGAACTGGACGCCGACAACGTCAAGCCGAAGTTGCTCTACGCTCGCGCGATGCTTGTCGAAGGGGATACCGACAAGGCGATCGAGTACACCGCTCGCATTATCGGCGACGATCCGGACCCGGACCCGGACGCGCGTATGGAGCTCGCGATCATGTACCTGATGACGGATCGCGACGACGATGCGCTGAGTCAGGTCAACCAGGTGTTGCTGGAGCAATCTGGTCGGAGTGACGCGCTGCGGTTGATGGCTATCATCAATTTTCGCCAGAACTTTCTCGATTCCGCCTGGGATGATTTTCAGGACCTGCTGGCAAGCGGCCAGTATCGTATGGATGCCCTGTACTACCTGGGCCGCATAGCCGACCTCCGCGAAGAATACGACCGCGCCATCCTGCTGTATCGCGAGGTTCGTTATGGCTCGAATGCGCCGGCGGCGCAGCGTCGTGCGAGCGCCTTGCTGGCTTTCGAAAAGGATGATCTGGAAGGTGCGCTGGAGGTTATCGACGAGTTCGCGAAGGACTCGCCAAAGCACGCTGTCGACATGATCATTGCGAAGGCACAACTGTACGCCTCGATGGAAGAGTACGAGCGTTCGCTGGAGTTCTACAATCGGGCGATAGAATTTCGTCCTGATGAAGAAGGCATCGCGCTGAGCCGCGCCGAGCTGCTGCTGCGGTTAGGCCGACTTGATGACGCCATTGCCGCTTATTCCACAGCGGTTAAGCGATGGCCGAAAAGTGCGCTGTCCATGAACGCGCTGGGCTATACGCTGGCGGATCGAACCGAACGGTTTGCGGAGGCCGAGGTACTTATCGCCAAGGCGCTGCAACTGGACCCCGATAATCCTGCGATCATCGACAGTCACGGCTGGGTCCTTTTCAAGCTTGGTCGTTACGAGGAGGCGCTGGTCGAGCTGCAGCGCGCCTACGATGCTTTTGACGACCATGAAGTTGCCGCGCACCTGATTGAGGTTCTGGTTGCACTTGACCGACCAGACGAGGCGCTCGAATTGCTTGCCGCCGCAACCGAAAAGCGGCCGGATAGCCCGCTACTCGACGATGTTCGCGCTCGATTGTTCCCTGAGGAGCCCTAGGCGCATGGCGCGCGGCTTTGCCGGGCTGTTGCTGGGCATGCTGATGCTCGCCGGCTGTGCCACGACTCGACAGGGTATCGACCTTCCCGAGATCAGCAGCTGGGAGCAACGCAACGCGGTCCTGGGGCACCTGCAGGACTGGGAGTTCGTGGGGCGTGTTGCGGTCAAAGCCGGCGATGAGGGCTTTAACGGCAAGTTCAACTGGGCGCAGCAGGGTGAGGCGTTCAGCGCGACTGTGGGTGGCCCGCTTGGCATCGGCACCGTTCGCCTGGAGGGTGAAGGGCGCGGCGTTACGCTGACAGACAAAGACGGCCAGAGAACGGTACTCGAGGATGTCGAAAGCGAGCTGCGCTATCGCTATGGCTGGACGATCCCCGTCGCTTCGCTCAGATACTGGGCGCTTGGCATACCGGACCCGTCTATGTCGGCCACATCCGAGTTTGATGAAACAGGTCGGCTAATTCGACTGCAGCAGAGTGACTGGATGGTCGAAATCTCGCGGTATCGGGAGTCGGCTGGCCAACAGATGCCGCGAATTTTGTCAGCCACGAACGCAGACACCCGGGTACGGTTGGTCATCGACCGCTGGCTTTTCTTCGAGCGTTGACAGCACAGGACCCTCACCGCACAATTGCGCCGCAGCGCAGAGTTCATAGTCATTGGGGCGTAGCCAAGTGGTAAGGCATCGGGTTTTGATCCCGTGTACCGCAGGTTCGAATCCTGCCGCCCCAGCCATTTCACGTCTTAAGGGGATATCGTGGAAGTAGGAACAATGGCGGTTTTTTCGGGTAACGCCCACCCGCAACTCGCGCAAGATATCGCCCGCTACTTACGTATCCCGCTATCCAAGGCCCACGTGGGACGATTTTCCGATGGCGAAATTAACGTCGAGATTCTGGAAAATATCCGCGGCCGCGAGACCTTCATCGTGCAGCCGACATGTCCGCCGACTGCCGAGAACCTCATGGAGCTGTTGGTTATGGTTGATGCGGCCAAGCGCGCATCGGCTTCGACCATTACTGCCGTGATACCGTATTTCGGCTTTGCGCGCCAGGATCGTCGCCCAAGATCATCACGTGTGCCGATAACCGCAAAGCTGGTCGCCAAGTTGATTGCGACTGCGGGTGTCGACAGGGTCTTGACGGTCGATCTGCATGCCGACCAGATCCAGGGCTTTTTCGATATCGCCGTTGACAATGTTTATGCCTCGCCGATCCTGCTGGGCGATGCCTGGCGGCAGAAATACAGTCAGATGGTCGTTGTATCACCGGATGTGGGCGGCGTTGTCAGGGCGCGAGCCCTCGCAAAACGCCTGGGTGACGCCGACCTCGTTATCATCGACAAAAGGCGCGCTCAGGCAAACCAGTCCGAGGTGATGAACATCATCGGTGAGGTCGATGGCAAGAACTGCATCATGATCGACGACATGGTCGACACGGCCGGCACGCTCTGCCACGCCGCGGGCGCGCTGAAGGAGCACGGAGCCGCGACCGTCGATGCCTACATTACCCACCCGGTGCTGTCCGGACCGGCGGTGTCGCGCATTGAGAAATCGGAGCTCGATCACATGGTCGTCACTGACACTATTCCGCTGAATGCCGACGCCCGTAGCTGCAAGAAAATTCGGCAATTATCGACCGCTGAGCTGCTCGCCGAAACGATGCGCCGTATCAGCACCGATGAGTCTGTTTCCTCCCTCTACGTGGACTGATCTCGGGGACGTCTCTGGCGGCCTGCGGGCCGCCTCGCTGCGCGTTCCTTCGGGGTGGCGGACGCTTTGTTAGTAGGTTAAGATTCGCGCCCTTGCGCAGATTGGTCGCGATCTGCGTTTATTTATAAGCTTAATAAAATTAAGCAAATTCAATTAGTTATGGAGAGCAGTCATGAAAGACGACTTCGATCTAATTGCGGAAATCCGTGAAGATCAGGGCAAAGGTGCGAGCCGCCGCCTGCGTCATCAGGGAAAAGTACCCGCAATTATCTACGGCGCAGGCCGTGCACCCCGCGCGCTTTTATTCGACCACAACAAGGTCTTGAAGCAACTTGAGAACGAATCGTTCTATTCGAGCGTGCTTAACATCAAGGTTGGTGCAAAGAGCCAGGCGGCGATCCTTAAGGATCTGCAGCGCCACCCAGCGAAGCCGCGCATCATGCACATGGACTTCCAGCGTGTCGTCGAGGATCAGGAGATCCGCATGAACGTTCCGCTGCATTTCATTGGCGAGGACGTCGCACCTGGCGTCAAGACCGGTGGCGGCAACGTATCGCACCTCATGACGGAAGTGGAGATCGTCTGCTTGCCGCGTTACTTGCCGGAGTACATTGATATCGACGTTTCGGCAATGGAGCTCGACGAGATGCTCAGCATGTCGGACCTGAAGCTGCCGGAAGGCGTCGAGATTCCGGCGCTGGCGCAGGGTCCGGAAGCGGACCGGCCGGTTGTGTCTATCCACGTGATCAAGGCAGCTCCTATCGAGGAAGAGCTCGAAGAGGGAGCCGAGCCTGCAGAAGAGGGCAGCGCCGAGGTACCGACCATTGGCGATACCGAAGAAACAGAAGAAGACTAGCTTCAGCCCCGTTGGAATCGAAAAGGCCGCCCACGGGCGGTCTTTTTGTTTAACATTGCCACGCCATGTCGAATGAAATTCGAATTATCGCCGGCCTCGGCAACCCCGAGGAGCAGCACGAGCGAACCCTGCATAATGCCGGGTTCTGGTTCGTGGACGCGTTGGCGCGAAAGTACGGCGGCGTCTTTCGGTACGAGAAGAAATTCGATGCCGACTATTGTCGCATCAACCTGCACGGTGACAATGTCTGGCTGGTGAAGCCGCAGAGCTTCATGAACCTCTCTGGCGGGCCCGTACGTGCGGTCCTCGACTACTACCGTCTGCACCTGAGCGAGTTACTTGTTGCACATGACGAGATCGATTTACCACCTGGAACGACGCGCTTGAAGAAGGGCGGCGGACACGGCGGTCACAACGGGCTGCGCGACATCATCAGGCACTGCGGCGCCGATTTCGTGCGCCTGCGCATTGGCGTCGGCCATCCTGGTGATAAGAGCGAAGTTACAAACTACGTCTTGAAGCGCGCGCCCGGCGACACGGAGTCCGCAATACTGAAGACGGTGGATGAAGCGGTCGAAGTGATGCCGACACTCCTCGACAAAGGCCTTAACGCCGCAATGAAAGAGCTACATACGAAGGGCACTGACTGACTTCCAGTCGGTAGCCGGAGACAGATTAATGGCAATTACCTGTGGCATCGTCGGACTGCCAAACGTTGGCAAGTCGACACTGTTCAATGCGCTCACTGCCGCCGAGATAGCGGCTGAGAACTATCCATTCTGCACTATCGAACCCAACGTTGGCATCGTGCCGGTGCCCGATCTGCGGCTTCAGGTACTTGCTGACATCGTGAAACCGCAAAAAATACTGCCGACGACAATGGAGTTCGTTGACATCGCAGGCCTGGTTGCCGGCGCGTCAAAGGGCGAGGGTCTGGGCAATCAGTTTCTGGCCAATATTCGTGAGACCAACGCTATCGCTCACGTCGTGCGTTGTTTTGAAAACGACGATGTCACGCACGTGTCGGGGTCGATCGATCCCCTCGATGACATCGAGACGATCAATACCGAGCTGGCACTCGCGGATCTCGAATCTGTCGAGAAGCAGTATGACAAAGCCGCACGCACCGCGAAGACCGGTCAGAAAGATGCTATCGCTCATCACGACGCGTTACTTGGTATCAAGGAGCACCTGGACAAGGGCTTGCCGGTTCGTACCTTACAAACCAGCGACTTGCAGAAAGAGATACTCAAGAGTGTCCATCTGATTACGGCAAAGCCGGTGATGTACGTGGCCAATGTTGACGAAGACGGATTTATCGACAATCCACTTCTTGAAGTCGTGCGCCAGTATGCGGCAAATGAAGATTCGGAGGTTGTCGCAATCTGTGCGGCCATCGAGGCCGAGATTGCCGTGCTCGATGACGACGACAAAGCAGAGTTCCTCGCGGACTTCGGAGCGAAGGAGCCCGGACTCAATCGCGTTATTCGGCATGGCTACTCGCTGCTCGGACTGCAGACCTTTTTTACAGCGGGTGAAAAGGAAGTCCGTGCCTGGACGACAAAAGTTGGTGCCACCGCCCCGCAGGCGGCCGGGGAAATTCATACCGATTTCGAAAAAGGATTTATTCGCGCCGAAGTTATTGCGTACGACGACTTCGTCGCTGGCAAGGGGGAGCAGGGCGCCAAGGAGACTGGCAGGCTGCGACTCGAGGGCAAAGAGTATGTCGTGCAGGAAGGCGACGTCATGCACTTCCGTTTCAACGTCTGAGTTACTTTTTCTTGTGCATGCCGAAGGATGGCAGCGACCAGTCGTAGACGATCGCGAGCGCCCGGATCGAGAACCCCGCAATCACGGCGGCACCTAGCGAAAGCGGCTCGGCCATATTGAGACTATCTGCGATTACATAAACCACTGAGGCGGCGAATGCGGCCGTCGCGTAAATCTCGCGTGAGAGAATCAGCGGAATCTCGTTGCAGATGATGTCTCGAATCATGCCGCCGGTGACTGCCGTGGTGACGCCGAGCATAATCGCGACCAGTGGCCCGGTGTTGAGATTCAGGCAGATTTCGGTACCGAGCGCGGCGAATAAAGCCAGCCCCAGGGCGTCCATCCAAATCAAGATCTGGCGGCGCGAGCCGGGCTTGTAGGAAGTAAAGAAGACAATCAGTGCTGCAATGATCGCGACGGCGATGTAGCGGTTGTCGCTTATCCAGAAGACCGGGACCCGATCAATGATGATATCGCGGACCGTGCCGCCGCCCACGGCGGGCATGAGTGCGAGCACGCAGTAGCCGAAGATATCCATATTCTTGCGCGACGCGGCGAGCGCGCCGCTAACCGCGAATGCAGCTGTGCCGGCCATTTCAAGGATATAGACAAAGCTCAGGTCCATGGGCCCGACTGTACCGGAAATAGCGCTTTTCCGTGTCCTGATTACCTTGACAGTCAGGGGCCCCATCCGGAGAATCTGCGGCCCTCGCATTGGCCTTCGGCCGGCGAGCCCATGTACCGGTGATGTAGCTCAGATGGTTAGAGCGGCGGACTCATAACCCGCAGGTCGGTGGTTCAATTCCACCCATCACCACCAGCAAATGAAAGGGCGCCCTTGTGGGCGCCCTTTTTATTTGCTCGTGTGCCGGGGTGAGTTCGAAGCACCGAAGGTGGTTCATCCGAGCACGGCTTTGCCGTGCGACAGACGCGCGCAGCGCGAGGGCCGAAGGCCCGGTCCATTCCACCCATCACCACCAAATGACAAGGGGGAGCCCGTTGGGCTCCCCCTCATCATTTGCGGGACGGGTGGAATTGTTACCGATGGTGCCTTTAATTATTTCTGCGGCTTCCCCGATACCTTGGCAACTTCGGTTGCTGAAGGGCTACCGCACGTTCAATCAGGATTGTCGAGCGTCATTGCTCCTGCCACCGATTGACCAGGTTCAATTCCACCCATCACCACCAGCAAATGAAAGGGCGCCCTTGTGGCGCCCTTTTTATTTGCCCGTGTGCCGGGGTGAGTTCGAAGCACCGAAGGTGGTTCATCCGAGCACGGCTTTGCCGTGCGACAGACGCGCGCAGCGCGAGGGCCGAAGGCCCGAGTCCATTCCACCCATCACCACCAAACGAAAAGGAGGAAGCTATTGGCTTCCTCCTTGAGATTAGAGTCTTTGCAGAATAGGCAATTGAAATGAAAGGGCGCCCACTTGTGGATGCCCTTTTCGTTTGGGCCAAGGTGTCCCGGTGCCACTCTTCCCTGTTCCCGCAGGACCCTAAGTACATCCCCGAATGGCTGGCAGTAGTCGCGTCTTGAGACTATACGGCCATCGGCGCATACCACCGTGCGCCAGAGCTATTCAGGAGGGAAACGGCCATGCGCATGTTGTCACGCACCGTTCTCGCACTAATTCTGTTACTGCTTGCGACCTCCGTGGTCGCCGGTGATTTCAAGAAGGGTTGGAAAGCGTACAGCTCTACCGACTACGCGACGGCCTTGAGCGAATGGCAGGATCTCGCAGAAGCTGGCGATGCCGATGCTTGCTACGGTATGGGACTGCTCTACGGCAACGGATTTGGCGTTGACCTGAACGACGACATGGCGCTCAAGTATTACCTGACCTCCGCCCAGCAGGGTCACGCAGAAGCCCAGTACAGCCTGGGGATCATGCACCAGAACGGCTGGGGCGTGCCGATCGACGAGGAAGAGGGTATCAAGTGGTACCTGCTGGCCGCAGACCAGGGCATTGTCGGTGCACAGCTGGCGCTTGGCCGAGTCCACGCGATGGATTTCTCAGAGAAGTTTGATGCCGTCGAGGCCTATATGTGGTTTGGCCTTGCCGCAAAATTCGGCGACCTTGACGCCAAGTCGAAGCTTGATTTTCTGGCATCGCGGATGACGCCCGAGCAGATTTCCGAGGCCGAAGGCCGTATCAATGACTGGATGAAGGGGCACGCGGCGCTCGCGCCAAGCTAGCAAACGCAGTTTCAGTTCAAGCAGCGTCCGGCTGATGTTCGGGCGCTGCTTTTTTGAATGCGGATAGTTCGTTGCAGGTATCAACGATGCGGACGAGTTTCGGAAATGCCTCGATCGGCACCTCGAATCGTCGCGCGTTATACATCTGCGGTACCAACAATGCGTCGGCCAACGTCGGCGCATCGCCAAACACAAACGGACCCTCGCCGGCGAGTTCTTCCGCTGGCGCAAAGCCCTCGTGAACCCAATGGTCGTACCAGTCGCGGGCGGCCTGATCATCAGCGCCCAGCCTGGTCTTGATGTATTGCTGAACGCGGAGGTTATTCAGTGGGTGAATGTCGCAGGCGATCAGGTTGCAGAATGCGCGCACCTCACTGCGCATGGGCTCGTCATGCGGTAGCAACGGAGTAGCCGGGTAGTTCTCCTCAAGGTATTCGAGAATCGCCATCGACTGCGCGATGCTGATCTTGTCATCCTGCAGAAACGGCACGAGCATCTGTGGATTGATCGTTCGATACGCCTCTGCCCGGTGTTCGGCAACGCCAGGTGCCAGCGATACCGAAACAGTTTCGTAAGAGAGGCCCTTGAGATTCAGCGCAATCCGTACGCGATACGCCGCCGACGATCTCCAGTAGCTATAGAGTCGAATTGCCACTCAGTACTTTTCCACGGACTGCTCGATCGTGCCGAAGATCGATCGGCCGTCCGCGTCGTGCATCTCAATGCGAATACGGTCACCAAAGTGCATAAATGAAGTCGACGGTTTGCCGTCGTTGATCGTCTCGATCGTTCGTACCTCGGCGATGCAGGAATAGCCAACGCCGCCGTCCGAAATATGTTTTCCCGGGCCGCCGTCGAGTTTGTTCGATACGGTGCCCGATCCGATCAGCGCTCCGGCGCCCAGCGGGCGGGTCTTTGCGGCATGCGCGATGAGTTGGCCGAAGTTAAACGTCATATCTACGCCGGCATGCGGCTTGCCGAAAAGCTCGCCGTTCAACGTCGACAACAGGGGCAGATGTACTTTGGCGTCCTTCCAGGCGTCGCCCAGTTCATCAGGCGTGATCGCGACTGGCGAAAATGCGCTCGATGGTTTTGACTGGAAGAACCCGAAGCCCTTGGCAAGTTCGCCCGGAATGAGATTTCGCAGCGAAACGTCGTTGACGAGCATGATTAATTGAATGTGATTCACGGCATCCGCAGCCGAGACGCCCATGGGCACGTCGTCAGTCACGACAACGACTTCCGCTTCGAAGTCGATACCCCAGGCTTCGTCGGCCATGGGGATCTCGTCCCGCGGTCCGAGAAACGTGTCCGAACCGCCCTGGTACATCAGCGGGTCGGTCCAGAATGTCGCGGGCATTTCAGCGCCACGCGCCTTGCGGACAAGTTCGACGTGATTGACATAGGCTGAGCCATCGGCCCACTGGTATGCACGTGGCAATGGCGATGCACAGGCGGATTCGTCAAACGGCGAGCCCTCGCCCGCGTCGAGTTTCGCAGCTATTTTCTTCAGGGCCGGCCGGGCTGACTGCCAGTCATCAAGTGCAGCCTGAAGCGTGCGGGCGACATCGTCCGCAGGCAGAAAACGTTCGAGATCCCGCGATACAACCACAAGGCGGCCGTCACGGCCGTGTTTCATTGATGCCAGTTTCATTGTTCGTCGCCCCTGAACTCCAGTTCATGTAGCCAAGCCGCATGGCGAGGCGCTTTCTTGGTTACGCTCCATTCCTCCAGCATTGCAGGTGCGACGCGTTTAAGTTCATCGATTTGCTCCTGCGTTTGCGTGTTCGCGACCAGTTCCAGCCGATGACCGTTTGGGTCGAAAAAATAGATCGACTGAAAGATGCCATGATTGGTCGGCCCGATAACATCGATGCCTTCGCTCTCGATGTGTTGTTTCGCAGCGACCAGCGCGTCGTAATTCTCGACCTCAAACGCGATGTGCTGTACCCATGCCGGTGTATTGCGGTCCCGATCCATTTCGGGTCGCGTCGGTAATTCGAAAAAAGCGATTACGTTGCCCATGCCGCAGTCGAGAAAGACATGCATGTACGGATCCGGTTCCTTGGTCGACGGCACCTGGTCCTCTGCGAAGGCAACGGTGAATTCCATGTTCAGCACACGCTGATAGAACTCCACCGTCTCTTTGGCGTCCTTGCAGCGATAGGCAACATGGTGAATGCGTTTGAGTTTCATTGCTTGCTCCTTTCAAGCGCCTGCGTCGACAACGCCGCGCGCGATTTGATCGCGTTCAATGGATTCGAACAGCGCTTTGAAATTGCCCTCGCCAAATCCTTCGTCCTTCTTTCGCTGGATAAACTCGAAAAATGTTGGGCCGACCATGTTCGCCGAAAAAATCTGCAGCAACAAGCGGGCTTCGCCACCTTCGGTCGTACCATCGAGCAGGATGCCTCGTGATACGAGCTCTTCGATCGGTTCACCGTGTCCTGGCAGGCGTTCTTCAAGCATCTCATAGTAGGTTTCGGGCGGTGCCGTCATAAACTCGATGCCCCGCTTGGCGAGACGATCCCAGCACTCGTAGAGGTTATCGCAGGACAGCGCGATGTGCTGAATGCCTTCGCCGTTAAATGCCATCAGGTATTCCTCGATCTGGCCGGTACCCTGCGAGGCCTCCTCGTTCAACGGTATCCGAATCCGGCCATCGGGGGCAGTCATTGCTTTAGAAAGCAAACCCGTGTGCTTACCCTTGATGTCGAAGTAGCGGATTTCGCGGAAGTTGAAAATGCGCTCGTAGAAATCCGCCCAGAAGGCCATTCGGCCGCGATAAACATTGTGCGTAAGGTGGTCGATCTCGAGAAAGCCGCAACCTTGCGGATGCCGCTCCACGCCCTCGAAAAACTCGAAGTCGATGTCATAAATCGTGGAACCGTGCTTGTAACGGTCAATAAGATATAGCGGTGCCCCCCCGATACCCTTGATTGCGGGCAGACGCAATTCCATGGGCCCGGTCGCTATTTCCAGCGGTTGCGCACCCATTTCGAGCGCGCGTGAGTACGCAACATGGGCATCCTTTACACGAAACGCCATGCCGCAGGCGGACGGGCCATGTTCCTGGGCGAAATAGAATGCCAGGCTGCCGGGTTCGCGATTGATGATGAAGTTAATATCGCCCTGGCGGTACAGCGTCACATCCTTGGAGCGATGTTTGGCGACCGCCGTGAAGCCCATCAATTCGAAAGCGGTCTCAAGGACACCCGGCTCGGGAGAAGCAAATTCGACGAACTCGAAGCCATCAAGGCCCATGGGGTTTTCGAACAGGTCAGTCATCAGGAATATCCTCGTTTACAGATGGTAAAACATGCTTCGAAATTATGCGCGAAAAAGCAGGAAAAAGTGTTCGCAATGCGTCTAAAATATCGCAAAAGTGGAAAGAATGTTTCATAATAGTGACTAAAGTGAACCTAGGGATCCGATGAAGCTGACCCGCTCAGATCGACGCCTGTTACATGAGCTGCAGCGCGACGCGACACGAAATCAAACGGAGCTGGCGGAGATAGTCGGGATGTCCCGCACTTCTTGCTGGCGCCGGATTCGCGAATTCGAAGATGCCGGGCTCATCGAGCGTCAGGTGGTTCTCGTGAACCCAAAGGCCGTCGGCCTTAATATCCAGGTGCTGCTACTCGTCGCTATGACCGAACATACGGACGACAACCGTCAGAGTTTCGAGCAACACGTTGCCGTTTTGCCGGAGGTGACCGAGTGCTTTTCTGTTTCCGGTGATCGCGACTACGTGCTGCAGGTCGTGGTCGAGGACATGGACAGGTACAACGAATTCCTCAACGGCCAGATCCTGAGTCATGCTGCGGTGCGCTCGGCAAGTTCGACATTCGTCCTGCGCCGCGTCAAGTATTCAACGGCATTGCCGCTGGCCCTCTCGTAAATTGCCAGTTGGCTGCGCGACTTTTCTTCGTCGGCATGCGCCCATGTTGCTGCGGTGTGATCTGCCTCACAGTTCTTAACAAACGTCGGCCTGTTGTGTTTCTGCCACACAAACCACGCTTCTTCGCGAAACTGTTTACACACGTTGTCGCGAAACCACACGTCGGCCAAAAGCAATTCTTCTTTACATAAATGTGAGGTATCGATCACCGACTCGCCCAACAACGCTCTGCTAATTCTTTGCTCGTGGCTTGTACGCAATTTTTGAGCGGAGCGTGGATAATGAAAGGACTGATCGTATTGTGGGCTGCATTGCTGGTTGGCTGTGCCGAAATAAAGACTCTTGAAGAACTGGAGTTCGCAGCACTCGAGTCCGGTGACTGGTCAGCAGTTGCAGAGCGAGAAAGGAACATTGAGAAACGCAAGCGGCAGCGCAGCATTAGCTGCGGGTCAGATGCCATCGCTGTGTGCGAAGCGCGCGTGCGTGGCACGGTGTGTAAATGCAGATCGTCGCAGGAAGTTGAGGATCTGCTCAGCAGCTTGTAGGCCGTGATCCTGCCGGACCGGTCAGGCCGACGTGAGCAGCGTCACTGAAAGTTCGGGCACCACTATATCTCGACCGTTAATCGTGGCAGCCGCTTTTTCGGCTGTTGTAAACGCAAGGTGCCAGCGGATCGCGTTGCTGGTTGCAGGCAATTGCAGGTTTAGCGTTTCTGCATTTCGATTAATGATTATTGCGACAGCATCGCTGGCAACTACCTGACGGGTTGCCTCGATCAAAACACCAAACGCGCTGCTCGACTCCCATTCATGATCCTGCTTCGCCTCGCCGTGTCGGTTGATCCAGCGGATCTCGATGAGGTCGTTTCCTTGCTTAAGCTTTTCGTGCACGAAGTCATCGATCCTTAGCAACGGGTTCTCGCGCCGCAGCCAGACGAGTTCGCGAACCTGCTCGAGAAATTCCGGATCGTCATCAATTAAAGACCAGTCCAGCCAGCAGAGCTCGTTATCCTGAGCGTAACCGTTGTTGTTGCCTTTCTGCGTGTGCCCGATCTCGTCGCCTGCCAGCAGCATCGGGGTGCCCTGCGAGAACAGCAGGGTGGCCATCATGTTTAATCGCTGGCGCCGTCGCCACGCGTTGATGGATGCGTCGTCTGTCTCTCCCTCAACGCCGTAGTTGCTACTGTAGTTATGCGAATGCCCATCACGGTTTTCTTCCCCGTTGGCTTCATTGTGCCGATGTTCGTAACTGACGGTGTCGCGCAGTGTAAAGCCGTCGTGAGCCGTTATGAGGTTGACGCTTGCGAGCGGGCGCCGCTGGCTCGGTTCGAATAAATCGGCTGAACCACGCAGCCGTCTGGCCAGATCGCCGCTTTTGTTGCCATCGCCGCGCCAGAACTGCCGAACGTCGTCGCGATAACGGTCATTCCACTCTGCCCAGCGCGGTGGAAAATTCCCCAGCTGGTAACCGCCGGGACCCGGGTCCCAGGGCTCGGCAATGAGCTTCTTGTAGCGCAGGCTCGGGTGGTTACTGATGTCGGACAGCACCGGGTGCGTTGGCGAGAAACCGTCCCTTCGCCTGCCGAGTATGGTGGCCAGGTCAAAGCGGAAACCATCGACGCCCATGACAGTCGACCAGTATTCCAGACTATCAAGCATCATTTGCCGGACGCGGATGTGGTCGAAGTCCAGCGTGTTGCCGCAGCCCGTGTCATTGACATAGGCGCTATGGTCGTCGGGTTCGGTTCGATAATAGCTGAGGTTATCGATGCCCCGAAAACCGAGCGACGGGCCCAGGTGACCGCCTTCGCCTGAGTGATTGTAGGCCACATCCAGAATCACCTCGAAGCCGGCGTCGTGAAGCGCGCGAACCATGTCGCGGAACTCTGTGACGCTGTCGCCACGCGCATAGCGTTGCATCGGTGCGAAAAAGCCGACGGAGTTATAGCCCCAGAAGTTGCGCAGGCCCTGTTCTGCCAGATGATGCTCGTCAACAAAGGTATGAACAGGCATGAGCTCAATCGAGGTAACGCCCAGCGCCTTCAGATACTGCAGGACCTCACGGTGTCGCAGACCTTCGAAAGTGCCGCGGGCAGATTCCTCAATTGAGGGATGTCGCATCGTGTATCCGCGAACGTTGCACTCATAAAAGACCGTTTCGGCCCAGGGGATACGCGGACCCGGCGGCGTGATTTCCGTAAGTGAGTCGCGCACCACGCTCTTCGGCACGAATGCCGCGCTGTCATCGGAGTTGATGGCCATCTCGCCATCAACGTTCTTGTAATCGAATACGCTCGGATGCCATTGCAGCTCCCCGGCGATCTCGCGCGCGTAGGGGTCCAGCAGGAGCTTCGCCGCGTTACAGCGCAGTCCGTTGGCAGGATCATAAGGTCCGAGTACGCGAAAACCATAGCGTTGCCCGGCGCCACAACCTGGCAAATAGCCGTGCCAGACACCGTCATCACATTCCGGCAGATTGTGAATCTGTACCTGTTGTCCTTCGGCCGAGAACAGGCACAGCTCGACGTCCTCTGCGATGGCCGAGTAGATGGCAAAGTTGGTTCCGGACGCGTCAGGCGTTGCGCCCAGTACTTCGGGATTCCCAGCTTGCATCAAGTCGCTTTGAGATCAATGGGCTCGAGGTTCCAGATATCCTCGTTGTAATCCCGCATTGTTCGGTCGGTCGAGAACTGCCCGGACGACGCCGTATTCAGGATGCTCATCCGCGTCCAGCGTTCAACATCACTGTAGGCGTCCTCGACGGCCGCTTGAGCATCGACAAAGCTGCGAAAATCGGCGGCTGTCATCCATGCGTCAGCCGGTTCCCGAATCGACCGCAACACGTCGTCAAACACCCCTGGCTCAAAGCGATTGAAATGACCGCTCTCCAGGAGTTTGATGACGCGAGTGAAGTCTTCGTCTGCATCAATGATCGCTTGTGGGTTGTAGCTACTGCGGCGCTCCACTATTTCATCGACAGTAAGGCCAAACAGGAAGAAGTTTTCTTCACCGACGGCTTCCCGGATTTCCACGTTTGCGCCGTCGAGAGTGCCAATTGTTACAGCGCCATTCATCATGAACTTCATATTGCCGGTTCCTGATGCTTCCTTGCCAGCCGTTGAAATTTGCTCGGAAAGGTCCGCTGCCGGACAAATGATCTCCATAGCAGAAACGTTGTAGTCAGGATAGAAGATGAGTTGCAGCTTGCCGTCCATGGCGGGATCCGAATTGATAACCCGGGCGACATTGTTGATGCACTTGATCACATTCTTGGCCATGACATAGCCAGGAGCCGCTTTACCGCCAATGATGATCGTCCGTGGCACTACAACATCACCGTTGCCGCGGCGTATGACTTCGTAAAGGTGTACGGCGTGCAACAGGTTGAGCAGCTGCCGCTTGTATTCATGTATGCGTTTTACCTGTACGTCGAACAGTGCGCCGGGATTAACGCTCAGCCCCGTCTTTTCCGCGAGATCTCGTGCCAGGCGCATCTTGTTCTTCAGCTTCTCGGCCCGCCATGCTTTCTGGAAACGTTTCTGTTCGGCGTATTTCGTCAACTTCCTGAGTTCACTGAGGTCCGTGGTCCAGCCGTCGCCGATCTTATCCGTAATGAGTTTCGCAAGCCCTTTGTTACAGGCGGCAAGCCAGCGTCGCTGGGTAACCCCATTGGTCTTGTTGTTGAACTTCTCCGGCCACATTTCGGCGAAGTCACGGAACAGGCCTTCACGCAGCAGTTTCGAATGCAGCGCTGCGACGCCGTTGACCGAGAAGCTGCCGACGATCGCGAGGTAAGCCATACGAATCATCGGGTCGCTGCCCTCAGCGATAAGCGACATGCGCTTGATGCGGTCGTTGTCGCCAGGCCAGCGCTGGCTTACCTCGACAATAAAGCGGGCGTTAATCTCGTAAATGATGTCGAGAAGCCGCGGCAGCAGTCGACGAAACATGGAAACCGGCCACATCTCGAGCGCTTCAGGCAACAAGGTGTGGTTCGTGTAGGCCATGGTACTCCGTGTGATCTTCCATGCCTCGTCCCAGCTCAGCTCATAGTCGTCGATGAGCAGGCGCATGAGTTCTGCAATGGCGATCGCCGGGTGTGTGTCATTGAGCTGGAAGCAGTTCTTTTCCGCGTACCGGGAAAAGTCATCGCCATGATTAGCAGTCCAGTTGCGCAGCAGATCCTGCAGACTCGCAGAGGCGAGGAAATATTGCTGCTTCAGGCGTAACTCCTGGCCGTTCTCTGTGGTTGCGTTCGGATACAGAACCATCGTGATGTTTTCGGCCGCATTCTGCGAGGCAACCGCTTCGGCATAGCTGCCTGCATTGAATTGGTCCAGATTAAACTCGTCCGTTGCCGAAGCCGACCACAGCCTCAAGGTATTGACGACGTCGTTTCGATAGCCGGGAATTGGCACATCGAACGGAATGGCGAGTACGTCCTGGGTGTCTATCCATGCGTAGCGAGTCTTACCGCTGGCATCGGCGTACAGTGCACTGCGGCCGCCAAAATGCACGGTCTGCGCGTATTCGATGCGCTCGATCTCCCATGGAAAACCCTCGCGCAACCAGGAATCGGGTTCTTCGATCTGATGGCCATTCTCGATACGCTGGTGAAACATCCCGTAGTGGTAGCGGATACCGTATCCGATCACGGGCAGAGCGAGCGTCGCGCAGCTGTCAAGGAAACAGGCTGCGAGTCGACCCAGGCCGCCGTTACCAAGTCCAGCATCTTTCTCGCGGTCGTAAACATCTTCCAGTTTGAGTCCGAGTCGGTCCAGTGCTTCCGAAGTCTGGTCTTCAATACCCAGGTTGAGCAGTGCATTGCGTAGCAATCTACCCATCAAAAACTCGAGCGAGAGATACGCGACACGGCGCTTGTCATCAACTTGCGTGACCTTGCGCGTCTGCGCCCAGCGTTCCATGAGCCGGTCGCGTGCCGCAAATACGACGGCCTGGTAAAGAAACGGAGATTTCTTGCTGATGGTTTGCCGTCCAAGCATACGGCCGAAGTAATGCGTGAAGTCCTCGAGCATGGCATCGGCAGTCATTGGCAGACTGGGCGCCTGCAACAGCTCGATATCGCCGATTCCGGACGTCTCTTCTTTGTTAGCGGCCATCTGTCAGTCTCCTTACTGTGCCGGCTGAAGGATAAGCGTTGCCAGCGGCGGCAACGTCAGGTCCAAACTGTTCGAACGGCCGTGGCTGCCACTGCCGTTCGCCGATAATTTACCTAGCGCGACGCCGCTGCCGCCGTAATGTTCGTCGTCGGTATTGATGAGAATCTTGAATTCGCCGCCAGCCGGTACACCGATCCTGTAGTTATGACGAACGATCGGCGTCAGGTTCACAACGCAGACGACGTAGCCGCCATGTCGGTCACGTCGAATCCAGCTCAATACGCTGCTGTCACGGTCACTGTAGTCAATCCACTCGAAACCCGCGCCGTCGAAATCAACTTCGTACAGCGCCGGCGTGCCCTTGTAGACGAGATTCAGATCGCGGACCAGGCGCTGCACACCGCGGTGAGGTGCGTGTTCGAGCAGGTGCCAGTCGAGTGACTGATCATGGTTCCATTCGCTGCGCTGCGCGATATCGTTACCCATGAACAAAAGCTTCTTGCCGGGATGGGCGAACATCGTGCCGTAGTAGGCACGCAAATTAGCGAATTGCTGCCAGTCGTCTCCGGGCATGCGCCCCAGTATCGAACTTTTGCCGTGTACGACCTCATCATGCGACAGCGGTAACACGAAGTTCTCGGTGAACGCGTATACCAGTCCGAAGGTCATTTTGTCGTGGTGGTACTTGCGATGCAGCGGATCCTCGGACATGTACAGTAACGTGTCGTTCATCCAGCCCATGTTCCATTTGTAGGTAAAGCCGAGACCACCGGCGTGAACGGGCTGCGAGACCCCCGGCCAGGCGGTGGACTCCTCGGCGTAGGTCGTCGCACGATGCGCGTGCACTTCGGTGTTCAGCCGACGCAAAAAGGCGACGGCCTCAAGGTTTTCTCTGCCGCCGTGCTCGTTCGGTATCCACTCGCCTTGCTTGCGGGAGTAGTCCAGATACAGCATCGAGGCGACTGCGTCGACGCGCAGGCCATCAATATGGAACTCGTCGATCCAGTACAGGGCACTGCCAATGAGGTAGTTCATCACTTCGCGACGTCCGAAGTTGAAAATCAACGTACCCCAGTCGGCGTGCTCACCCTTGCGCGGATCCGCATGCTCATAAAGTGCCGTGCCGTCGAAACGCCGCAACCCATGCTCGTCGCTTGGAAAGTGCGCAGGCACCCAGTCTATGATCACAGCGATACCATGCGCATGGCATCGATCGACGAAGTATCGAAAATCGTCCGGGTCGCCGAAGCGCTGCGTTGGCGCAAACAGGCCAACGGGTTGGTAACCCCAGGAACCGTCAAACGGATGTTCAGAGACCGGCAACAGCTCGACGTGTGTGTAGCCCATGCTGACAACGTACTCGACGAGCTCATCCGCGAGGTCACGGTAGGTCAGGTAGTTGCCATCGTCCTTTCGACGCCACGAACCGAGATGCACTTCGTAAATGCTGACAGGTTTGCCGAGGTCCGGCTCGGCCGTCAGGCGGCCCATCCATTCGCCATCCTGCCAGTCGTAATCGCTTGCAAACACGATCGACGAGTTGCCGGGCGGTGCTTCATGGTAGGCGGCGTACGGATCTGACTTCAGAGGCAGCAATTTGCCGTCCTTGTCATGGATTTCGTACTTGTACAGTGCACCCTTGCCGATCGCCGGAATGAATATTTCCCAGATGCCATTTGCCGGATGCAGGCGCATGACGTGACGCCGTCCATCCCAATGGTTGAAGTCGCCGACGACGCTCACGCGAGCTGCATTAGGCGCCCAGACGGCGAAACGAGTGCCCGATACCCCGAGCAAACCAAGCGTATGGGCACCGAGCTTTTGATACACAAGCTGATCGGAGCCTTCGCCCAGCAGGTACAGGTCCATCTCCCCGAGCGCCGACGGGAATCGATAGGTGTCTTCGACAATGTTTGAGTCGCCGGACGCGTAACTCACGCGCAGGGCATAACGGCGCATGCGGTCAGGCATCGGGCACTCGAACAGTCCGCCGTCATGGATCTTCTGCATGTCGGCGAGCCTGGTGCCGCTGCCGTCGACGAGTTCTACCGATACGGCGTCAGGCTGCAGTGTGCGAACCACGCGGCCGTCGGCGCCACTGTGCGGACCGAGGATGGCAAACGGATTGTTGTGACGTCCTGCTACCAGTGCGTCGTATTCGGAATTACTTGTCATTGTCTTCGCCATGGCCGGACATTGTACGGTGCCATGTGGCTCCGTATGTGGCTATCGTGTGAAATGTAACTGCTGGCCCAGCATGTCCGGTGTTACCAACGTCAGGCCGCTATCTGTCACACGGAAGCCGCGTTCGCGATCCGCGTCATGATCGATGCCGATCTGGGTGCCCTCAGGAATAACGGCGCCGCGATCGATAATGGCTCTGTGGATTTCACAATGCTCGCCGATGTCTACTTCCGGCAAAACCACCGAATCCGATACCGAGCTGTAGGAGTGCACGTAGCAATTCGTGAACAGTAGCGAGTTATGGACGTTTGATCCGGAAATAACGCAGCCGCCGGATACCATTGACTGAACTGCCTCGCCGCGCCGTCCCGGCGCGTCCCAGACAAACTTGGCCGGCGGTACCTGTTCCTGGTGCGTCCAGATCGGCCAGACTTTGTCATAGAGGTTCAACTGCGGGGTTACCGAGACCAGCTCCATGTTTGCTTCCCAGAACGCGTCGAGTGTGCCGACGTCGCGCCAGTACGCCTGTTCGCCGGTCTCCGGGTCGCGCAGCGGGTACGCGTAGGCGCGGTAATCGTCAATGAGCGAAGGAATGATGTTGCGGCCGAAATCGTGTTGTGTTCCGGGAGTATCGGAGTCCTTGATGCACTGTTCGTAGAGAAACTCGGTGTTGAAAACGTAGTTGCCCATCGATGCGAGGCACAAGCCGGGCTTACCCGGGATTGGATTCGGTTTCGCAGGTTTCTCGTCGAAGCCGATGATGCGCCCGGTCTCGTCAACCGTGATTACGCCAAAATCTCCCGCAGCCTCTTCCAACGGCATTTCTATACAGCAAATCGAAATATCCGCGGATTTGTCCACGTGAAATGCGAGGAACGGACCGTAGTCCATCTTGTAAATATGATCGCCACCAAGAATCAGCACCAGCTTCGGATCATGCGTGCGGATGATGTCAAGGTTCTGGTACACAGCATCAGCCGTGCCGCGGTACCACTCACCACCGACGCGCTGGGAGGCCGGCAAAATCTCGACGAATTCTCGCTCGCCGCCGCCTGACTGGAACCAGGACCAGCCGTTCAGAAGGTGCCGAATCAACGAATGCGCCTTGTATTGGGTCAATACACCGATGCGTCGAATGCCGGAATTGAGGCAATTCGACAAAGCGAAGTCAATAATTCGGAACTTGCCGCCGAAGTGCAGGCCGGGTTTTGCGCGCCAGGTGGTCAGCTCATGCAGTCGTGAGCCTTGCCCGCCGGCCAGGATCAGGGCCAGGGTGTTGCGGGTCAGCCGGCTGACAAAACGGGCATCTTCCTTGAGGTTTACGTCATTCATCGTGCAACTCTTCCTTCGGGGCTTGGTGTATCACGGCGGATTCCGGATACGCTTCCTGCCAGTGAGTTGCCTCAGTGGGTGAGTTCGCGACCCGATTCTCGCACCATCGTTGCTATATTGTCGCAAACTTCCGGGGTCAATTGTGTGACCAAAACCCGCCAGCGCCAGTTACCGCCAGGTTTGCCGGGTATATTGAGGCGCGCCTCGGACCCGAGACCCAGGTAATCCTGCATCGGCGCAATGGCGAGCCGCGCTCGGGTCGAAAAGCCGGCCCGGATCATGTCCAGGTGGATTGTCTCAGCCTTGCCACCGGTAATCTTCAGCGCAGCTTCCTGTGCGGACCGGATTTCCTCGTCACTGCGAATGTCGCCGGGGCTGCCGTGATACCAGCCGATCGTTGTATCGTTGTCGTGCGTGCCCGTATAGCAGACGGCATTGCCGTCGACGTCGGAGAGCGCAAACCCTTCGTCGCAGACATCGAACTGCAAGACCCGCATTCCCGGAATATGATGCCGGTCGCGCAGTGCCTCAACCTCCGGCGTAATGACGCCGAGGTCTTCCGCCACGATGGGCAGATTGCCAAGCTCCCGCTTCATCGCCTCGAAGATGGCATCGCCGGGACCGGGCTCCCAGGCGCCAACGCGCGCGGTTTCGGCGTCAGCCGGCACGGACCAATAGGCTTCAAATCCGCGAAAATGGTCTATACGGACGATGTCGGCCAGCTTTGCTGATGCGCGCAGTCGATCGACCCACCATTGGTAGCCATCCTCTGCGTGTTTGTCCCAGGCATACAGCGGGTTGCCCCAGAGCTGGCCATCCTCACTGAAATAGTCGGGCGGCACGCCGGCAACATGGTCCGGATGACCTTCTTCGTCCAGACACAAAATATCCCGGTTTGCCCAGGCGTCGGAGCTGTCCAGGGCAATGCATATCGGCATATCGCCGAACAGTGTCACGCCGTTGTCATTCGCATAGTCGCGAAAGCGCTGCCACTGGTGGTGGAAAAGGAACTGGATAACCTTGATTGCCTTGATCTCGGCGCTGGCGGCGGTTTCAATTTTCTCGAGGGCCTGCTGGTCGCGGCGTACGTATTCGGGCTCCCATTCCGGCCAGGGTCGTTCGCCATGGCGAGTCTTCAGAATCCGGAAAACCGCATAGTCATGCAGCCAGGCGGCATCATTAGCCTCAACAAAGGCGCGGTACGAGGACATCAGGTCGTCGTCGGCTTTGTACGGAAATCGTCGTGCCGCGATATTCAGCAAGCGGCTCTTGATGGGGATAAGGGTGCCGTAGTCGACGTAGTTTTCCGGCAGCGTGGTCAGTTCGTCGACCTCATGCGTCTCGAGCAACCCCAACTCCAGCAGATCATCAATCCCGATGAGCATCTCGTTGCCGGCGAAAGTTGACAATGGCTGGTACGGAGAATCGCCGTAAGCCGTTGGCCCGGTTGGTAAAAACTGCCAGACGCCGAGCTGCATTCGACGCATCGTATCGACGAAATTGCGGGACTCCTTGCCAATATCCCCAATGCCGTAGGGCCCGGGCAGGGACGCGATATGCAGACAGACGCCTGCCTGTCTGCCGGCTGGCAGAGTCTGCGCTTCGGGCTGATTCGTCATTTGTGATGTTTGTGCATGCATTGTAGTCACAGGGCAAACTAATCAGCCCGGATGCTGGCCGCAATGCAATGCATACGTATTCAGATCATGAATACGTATGCATTGCATTGCTCGACATGGGCGCTCTTCTTAAGATGGCCAGCATTGCTGTATCCAAAATCAAAAGACCTACCGGGGGAAACCAAATGGTCCAGAAACGCCGCAAAGCGTCTTCTTTTCAAGACGATTCCAATAACCTGACTTCGAACGTCCGCCGTACGGCGATTTCGCTGGCGGTTGCCGCAGCGCTGCCAAGCGCGATGGCTATGCCGATGGCGGCCTATGCGCAGGACGAGGCAAGTGATGAGGTAATCGAGGAAATCGTTACCTACGGTTCGTTCAGACAAAGCCTGATCAACTCGATCACTACGAAACGCGATAACTCGAAGATTGTCGAAGCAATCTCCGCTGAGGACATCGGCAAGCTGCCGGACTCCAGTATTGCGGAGACGCTGGCTCGTCTGCCCGGTCTGGCCGGTGAGCGCCGCAACGGCCGCACCAGTGGCATCTCGGTACGTGGCTTCCGCGAAGAATACGTCGGAGTGACGATGAATGGCCGTGAGCTGCTCGGCATGGGCGACAACCGCGGCGTTGAATACGACTTGTACCCGTCTGAGATCGTTAGCGGCGTTGTCGTCTACAAGACGCCGGACGCGACGCTGACAACGCAGGGCATCGGCGGCGTCGTCGATCTTCGCACGACGCGACCGCTGGATGCAGCGCCGCACATCGTTGCCAACATCAACCTAGAGCAGAATGACCTGTCATCGGGTAACCCGGACTTTGATGACAACGGCCATCGTCTCGCTCTGAGTTTCTCCAACGTCTTCGCTGATGACACTATTGGCATCGCGCTTGCCGTTGCGACGACCGAATCACCGAACCAGGAAGAGCACTTCCGCGGCTGGGGCTATCCCAGCGAAACCAACGGTGATGCGATCCTCGGCGGTCACGATTCTTACATTCGTTCGTCCATGCTCGAGAGAGACACCATCTCCGGCGTTCTGCAGTTTGCGCCTTCGGATGATCTCACCATTACGTTCGACGCGCTGTACATCGACTTCGGTGAAGAAGAAGCGAAGCGCGGCATCGAAGAAGGTGGCGCCCAATGGGGTACCGGCAACTACACGGTCACCGGCGCCAACGATGGCTTGGTCACCGACGGATACTTCGACGACTTCCGCTCCGTTATCCGTAACGACGGCCGCCGCCAGGATGCAGACCTCACGACCTTTGGCCTTAATCTCGAGTACCAACTGAACGACGATTGGCTCCTGAAAGCAGACGTTGCCCACAGCCAGGTCGACAAGACCATTACCGACGTCGAGAGTTATGCGGGCGTTGGCCGCCCGGGTACCGGCACGCAGGGTCCGGCGACGGGGCGCTCCTGGACCATGACGCCAACCGGGGCCGTGTATAGCGATCACCCGACTATCGCACCCGTTGACCTGACCGACTTCGACACGATCCGTCTGGCGGGCCCACAGGCATGGGGTGGCGGCCTGTCACAGGTTGCGGCATTTCAGGCCGACCCGCTCGGCGCATTCCCGAACGTTGGGCCGTCAGAAGCGCAGGATGGCTTCGTCAACGAGCCTATTTTCGACGAAGAGCTGACAACGCTGCGTCTCGAGGCCGCTCGTCCGATCGAGCTCGGTATCCTCACGCAGGTTGAATTCGGCATTTACTACTCGGATCGCAGCAAGACCAAGGACAACGACGGTTACTTCCTGACCGCGCCGACCTGGCCGTCCGACGGACTAATTCCTGAGGAATATCGTCTCGGCACAGCAGATCTGAGCTTCCTCGGCATCAACGGCGTGGTTGCCTACGACGGAATCGGCATGTACGACGCTGGTTACTACACCTCGACTGCCGCCGCGTTGTTGCAACCGGATCGACTGGGCGACACCTACACAATCGACGAGGAGTTAATCTCGGCCTTTGCCAAGGTTGATTTCGATACCGAGATTGGTGACATCGTCGTCAATGGTAACTTCGGACTGCAGATCGTCAGCACCGATCAGA
This sequence comes from uncultured Gammaproteobacteria bacterium, assembly GCA_963760395.1. Lineage (GTDB taxonomy): Bacteria > Pseudomonadota > Gammaproteobacteria > Steroidobacterales > Woeseiaceae > UBA1847. Next base: position 152,785 of record CAVXCX010000005.1, on the reverse strand, counting down.
CGGCTCGCGGTTTTGATTCGTTCATCGGTCCATCACTGTTCGTTGAAGCTGTAGAACGATCGGACGGTGACGATTACACGGATGTCTTGCCGAGCCTGAACGTCAACTTTGAAGTGGCGGACAATCATGTCGTTCGCACCGGACTGTCGACGACAATCAGCCGGCCGCGTATGGATCAAATGAAGACGAACAACCAGGTGTCGTTCAACTTCAACCTGCTGAACATTCAGTCGACCGATCCGCTAAACAGCTCGTGGAGTGGTAGTGCTGGTAATGCGAAGCTGAAGCCGCTGGAGGCCAACCAGTTCGATCTGGCTTACGATTGGTACTATGCCAACGATGGTTTCCTTTCGGCTGCGTTCTTCTACAAGGACCTGACCAACTGGCACAGGAATGGCAACTTCATTGCTGACTTCACGGATCTGTACATCCCCGGCTATCACCAGGTTGTTGATACCGCCGGCACCGTGTTTACGCCAGCAACACAGCTCGGCCTGGTCAGCTTCACCGAGGACGGACTCGAGGGCTTCGTAAGAGGCTATGAGCTGCAGGCGAACTACCCGTTCCACATGATGACCGAGGCGCTCGACGGTCTTGGAATCATCGCGTCGGCGGCGTTTAACGACGGCAAGCTGGATGACGGTCAGCCTGTTCCAGGTCTGTCTGAAGAGACCTACCAGATGACCATTTACTACGAGCGAGGCGGCTTCCAGGCACGTGTGTCAGGCACCAAGCGTGACAAGTTCTCGACAGAAGTACGCGGCTTGAGTCTCGCGCTGCAGCAGACGTTTGACCAGGGCGCCGAGCTGATCGATGCACAGATCAGCTATGACTTCGGTCTGGGCGGCTTCGATAAGCTTGATGGACTGTCGATTTCGCTGCAGGGCCAGAACCTGACCGACGAGGGCACTATTCAGACCAACGATGATGCTCGTCAGGTAACGCAGTCACAGGCCTTTGGCGCTAACTACTTGCTGGGCATCAACTACAAATTCCAGTAAGCAGGCAAAGTCGAAATGAAAACCCTGCCGGCAGCGCCGGCGGGGTTTTTTTTGGCGTAAAATCAGCGCAACGGTCAAAGCTCGAGGCGACATCCGCATGAACGATACGATCAAGAAAGTGGTAGTGGTTGGCGGCGGTACCGCCGGCTGGATGTCGGCAGCGTTGCTCAAGCGCGTTTTGGGCGAGCAGGTCGATATCGAACTCGTGGAATCCGAAGATATCGGCGTCATCGGTGTTGGCGAGGCGACGATCCCGCCAATACAGCACGTGAACAGCGTCCTCGGCATCGATGAGGCCGAGTTCCTGCGCGAGACGAAAGCCACCATCAAGCTGGCAATTCGCTTCGAGAACTGGCGCAAGCAGGGTGACAGCTACTATCACACCTTTGGCGCCCCCGGCCGTAGCCAGGCGTTCTGTCATTTTCACCATTTCTGGACACGTGCAGAACAAGCCGGCTACAAGACGAACCTGTGGGACTACGATCTCAACTACCTCTGTGCGGAGGCGGGCAAGTTCGCGAAGCTTCAGGTCGAAGACCCGGTGTGGGAGCTACCGTATGCCTATCATTTCGACTCTTCCCTGTACGGAAAGTATCTGCGCAAATACAGTGAGAAGCTCGGCGTCAAGCGAACGGAAGGGCTCATAGAGCAGGTCAATTTGCGCGCTGAAGATGGCCACGTTGAATCGCTGGTTCTGCGGAGTGGGGCGACGATCAGCGGCGATTTCTTCGTCGACTGCTCGGGAGGCCGCGGCCTGTTGATCAGCCAGAAACTCGGTACCGGGTATGAGGACTGGGGTCACTGGCTGCCCTGTAATCGCGCGATGGCAGTGCCGTCCAAGCGGTTTGATGAAACGTTGCCGTATACGCGCTCGATAGCGCATTCGGCCGGCTGGCAGTGGCGGATACCGCTGCAGCATAGAAACGGTAACGGCCTCGTTTACAGCAGCAACCATTATAGTGACGACGAAGCCGCCGACATTTTGCTCAACAACCTGGACTCGGAAGCCATAGGCGAGCCCAAGATCATCCCATTCAGAACCGGACGTACGCGTAAGCAATGGAACAGGAACGTCGTGGCAGTAGGACTCTCCAGCGGCTTCCTCGAGCCGCTGGAATCGACCAGTATCTACCTGATTCAATCCGGCATCGTGCGTCTCATTCACCTGTTCCCGCATGCCGGCGTCACGCCGGAGCTGGTCAGTGAATACAACCGACAGTCGAAGGAAGAATACGAACTCATCAGGGATTTCATCATCCTGCACTACCATCTGAATGAGCGAAAAGACAGTCAGTTTTGGCGAGACGTGGCGACCATGGATATACCTGAGCGCATCACGCAAAAGATCGAGCTGTTCCGTTCGAATGGCAGCTTGTTCAAAGACAACCTTGATATATTCCTCGAACCCTCGTGGCTACAGGTCATGTTGGGGCAGGGTGTTATTCCTCAGGACTATCATCCGCTGGCAGGGACACTCAGCGACGCGCAGCTCAAAGATAAACTCATTAGTACCAAAAAGACCAAGATGCAGCCCATGGAGCAAATCCCCAGTCATGATGAGTTCCTGGAAATGTTCTGTAAGGTTGGCTGATCGGTTGCGGTAACCATCATGCCCAAGAAAATCGTCATATTAGGCGGCGGTACCGCAGGCTGGATGGCCGCCAACCTGTTCGTTAAGAAGTGGACAGCGGAACAAGTCGAAGTCGCGCTGATCGAATCGCCCGACATAGGAATCATCGGCGTCGGCGAGGGCTCGACGCCGACCTTGAAGCGCTTCTTCGAGATGATAGACGTTTCAGAGTCCGACTGGATGCCGCGCTGCAACGCGACCTACAAGGTAAACATCCGCTTCGAGGGCTGGAGTCCGGGCTCCGGCCTCCAGAGTTACAGCCACCCCTTTGTGTCTCAGGTAGATACCCTGGTGCAGAAGTCGTTCACCGTGAATTGTCTGACGCGCCGGCTTGGTCTCGACGTGCGCACCCGTCCGGATGATTTTTTTATTAACGGCGTACTTGCTGCGCAGCAAAAGGGCCCTCTCGCGACCGAGAATTTTCCGTTCGTCATGGAATACGGTTATCACTTTGATTCGGGGTTGCTGGGCGAGTACCTGTCAGAAGTCGCGGTCGCACGAGGCGTTCAGCACATTCAGGCCAGGGTTGTCGAAGTCGAGAAACACGAAGATGGAGATATAGCGGCATTGCTTGGCGAAAGCGGTGAGCGATTTGAGGCAGACTTCTTCGTGGATTGCACCGGCTTCGCATCGGTCTTGATGCAAAAGGCGCTGGGTGTTGAGTTCAACAGCTACAAGTCCAACCTATTCAACGATTCCGCTGTTGTGATGCCGACGCCGAGCGGGGATTCGGTTCCGGTCGAAACCGTCTCGTACGCCATGAGCAACGGTTGGTGCTGGAAAATACCGCTGACACATCGCTTTGGCAATGGCTATGTCTACAGCTCCGACTTTATCTCGGACGATGCGGCAGAGGTCGAGTTGCGTCGCTTCCTTGGCACCCTCGAAAGCGACGACGAAGCCAGGCATCTGAAAATGCGGGTCGGTCAGCTCAGCAAGCATTGGGAGAAGAACTGCATTGGTCTCGGATTGTCGCAGGGTTTCATCGAGCCGCTGGAAGCGACCGCGTTATTGTTGGTTCAGGTCGCCATTGAATTGTTCGTAAGGAACTTCGAGAAGGGCGACTTCAGCGATAAACACAGAGATGAATTCAACGAGAAGGTTCACGATCGCTTTGAACGGGTTCGCGACTACATCGTTGCGCACTATAAGCTGAATACGCGTGATGACAGCGAGTACTGGAAAGCCAACCGGGAAAATATGGAGCTCAGCGATTCATTACGGCATATTTTGGATGTGTGGTATCGGCGCGGTGATCTGAGCAAGGAAATTCAAAGGCAGAATATTGAATCGCACTTCGGCTCCCTGTCCTGGCACTGCCTGTTGTCCGGCTATGGTGCATATCCACCGTTGGCAGAAGAGCAGCCCAACAGCGGAGACCTCTACGAGGAGAGCCGTGTTCAGCACCTGCTTTCCGGATGCGCGCTGAACTTCCGTTCGCATGAAGAGAACCTGACCAGTCTGGAAAATCCGGCCGCATAACCACGGGAAGCCCTGCGAGGGACGATAAATGAATCCAACGAATTTCATCACCCTTGCCGTTGCTATAGCGCTGACGCTGAGCGGTTGCGAAATAAAGATCGAAGGTAGCGCAGAAGAGCGGCCTGGCGCTTTCAGTAATCCGATCATCCCCGGATTCGCGCCGGACCCATCGATCGTTCGCGTTGAAGGTGATTTCTACCTGATTAACTCAACCTTCGAATATTTCCCCGGCATACCCATCTATCACAGTACGGACCTGGTCAACTGGGAATTAATCAGTTACGCATTGAATAATCCCGAGCAGATCGAACTCGGCCGAATCAAATCGAGTGATGGCATACACGCGTCGACCATTCGTTATTACGACGGCGTGTTCTACATCATTACGACGAACAATGTTGGCGGCGAAATGACGAATTTCATTGTCACCGCTCCGGACCCACGCGGACCCTGGTCAGAACCTCAGATTCTCGATGGTGCGCCGGGCATCGACCCGTCGCTGTTCTTCGATGATGACGGACGTGCCTGGTATGTGGGCAATCGCATACCGCCAGATCCGGAATTCCCGGGCCAGGCGGAGATCTGGCTGCAGGAAGTCGATATCGATTCGATGGCCTTGACAGGTGAACGCTACTATCTGTGGCGCGGCTGCTGCGGTGGCGTATGGGCAGAGGGCCCGCACATCTACAAGAAAGGCGGCTACTACTACCTGATGATCTCGGAGGGCGGAACCGCCTACGAGCATGCGCTAAGCGTTGCCATCAGCAAGGAGATCACCGGGCCGTACCAGAACAATCCAAGAAACCCGGTGCTGACTCATCGTCAACTGAGCTATGACTACCCGATCACGGGCGTCGGTCACGCTGATCTCGTCGAACTCGCGGATGGTCGCTGGTATGCCGTCGCGCTGGGCTGGCGACTGGTGGACGGTACTCACGGCATCCTTGGCAGGGAGACATTCCTGCTGCCGGTTACCTGGGAGACTGAGCCCTATCCCTGGAAGGAAGAGCGGTTAACCTTTCCCGTTTTCAGTCCGTCGACAGGCAAGGTGGAGCTCACGTATCCACTGCCGTTTGGTGGTACGACAAAACAGGCTGAGGGCGCTTTTTCGGATTCATTCGATGACGATCAGCTGGGACTCGAGTGGAATTTCAGGCGCGCACCTGAAGCTACATTCTTTGACCTGCAGGAGAATCAGGGAATGTTGCGCCTCATTCTGCAGCCTGGTGCAATTGCAGAGGGCGCGCAATACAGCTTTGCAGGAATTCGACAACGGCACTTCGAGTTCCACGCATCGACAAAGATGCTGTTCGATCCGGCAGCTCGTGACGAAGCTGGGCTGGTTGCAATTCAAAATGACCGCTCTGCGTTTAGCGTGACGATGACCGCCGGGCCTGACAGCAACCTGATCAATCTGACGCAGTCGCTGCATGGCGAATCGAAGTTACTCGTTGCTGTGCCATTCGCAGGCGAAGTCGTGTTCCTGAGGATCATGGGCAACTATCTGAGCTATGACTTTCAGTATTCAGCCGACGGCGAAACCTGGACTTCGCTTGCCGGGCAGGTCGACGTGACATCACTATCGCCGGCCGTAATCGATGGCTATAACTACACTGGCGTCTATCTCGGGCTTTATGCGACATCGAACGGTGCAGACACTGGCAACTACGCAGACTTCGAATTTTTCAACTACGAACCAACGGCGAATACTCGCGATGACTGGTTCCACAGGCAGCTTGGCAATGAAACGAAAAAATAGACTACCGCTGTTTCTTGGCATGGCTCTCTTCGCTGCGGGTAATGCGGCGAGTCAGGATGCAAATATCTACAAGCTCTACTACCTGGGCGGCCAGTCCAATATGGAAGGCTTCGGTTTCACGAGCGAACTGGCGAAAGACATGGCGGTCGTTTCCGAAGATGTCATGATATTTACGGGACAGATGGCGCTGGACAACACCACTCATGGCGGCGTCGGTATCTGGCAGCCGCTGCAGCCCGGTTTTGGCACGGGTTTCAAGACCGATGGTAAAACTATCCAGTTGTCGGATCGCTTCGGTCCGGAGTTGTTATTCGGGCAGACGCTCGTTGCAGCTTCTCCCGGCAGCAAGATTGCGATCATCAAATATGCCCTTGGCGGCTCAGGCCTGGCTGAAGGCGTTGGCTACGGCAACTGGCACCCGGATTTTTCACAAGGCGTCGGGCTTAACCAGTACGACCACGCATTGAAGACTCTGCGCAATGCGTTCGCCGAGACGGATATCGATGGCGACGGCACGCCCGATCAACTGATCCCATCCGGCATCGTCTGGATGCAAGGGGAGGCCGATGCGTATGACAGCCAGGCGGCCGCCGACGAATACCGCGCGAATATCGAACGCCTGATGGATCTGCTACGTGCTGCGTTACGCGTTGACGATCTGCCGTTGGTTATCGGCAAGATCACGGACTCGGGGATGTCGGACGACGGCACAGTCATGGATTACATCGAAACTGTCCAGAAAGCGCAGCAGGACTTCGTGGCGAATGACGAATGCGCCGCCTACGTCACGGTAACTGATCAGCTGTCCTATCTCGATGATGGCTGGCACTACGATTCGCAGGGTTTTGTACGCCTGGGTAGCGCTTTTGCCGAGGCAATGAAGGAACTGGAGGAGACATGCGCGCCAGGCAAGCACTGAGACCTTTGCCTGAAGCTGCAGGACTGCCTACATCATGGTTGCCGTATTCGGCGCGCCAACCCTGAGTACGGCAGAATCGAGCTGCTTGAGAGAAATGCGGAACACTCCCTCTCCACCATCGACGACAAGCTGCGCGTGATTGCGACGGTATAGCTGTTCGTCGAGCATGTAGCGACCATCAGTCAGGTTCCACTCTGTAATGACGTTTGCCGGGATGTGTATCTCCAGATCGTGTCCGGCCACAGCGTCGAAATTACTCACGACGATCAGGCGCTCATCGTCGTTCCAACGTGTGAAGGAGAACACTTTGTCGTTGTAGGTGTTACCTTGCCGCTGACGATTGTAGCTGTGGATTTCCCTATAGTCGCCAGTCAGCGCTTGACTTGAAGTGCTGAAATTCAGGAGCCGCACATAGAAATCACGTAGCGCCTTTTCATCGTTACTCAAGCCGCCGCCATCAAACTCACCATTATTCATCCAGCGCTGGTGCGAAGGCACGCCCCAATAGTCGAAAATCGTTGTGCGCGTCGGGTCACCGAAACCGGCATCACCGTCGCCCGGCTCACCGACGTCCTGCGCAAAGTACAGCATGGTTGGCGAGCGACCGATGAGTGCCGATACGACCATGGCCGGCTTACCCTTGAGCGCATCGCCAGCGAAGTCCGCACTCGCTATTCGCTGCTCGTCATGATTTTCAAGGAAATGCAGCATGTGTTCCTCGATGTCGAGCACTCCGGCATGCGCGGGCGCCAGCGTATCTGTCGATGCCTTGCCCTGCATGATCGGCTTTAGCGTGTCGTAGAAACCGACCTTGTCATACAGGTAGTCCATACGGCCGAGTTGCAGGTAATTGCGATACTCCTGCGGGTTGTAAACTTCGGCCAGCAGGAATGCCTCGTTGTTCTTCATTTTGATTGACGAATTCAGGTAGCTCCAGAACTCGACGGGCACCATCTCGGCCATGTCGTAGCGAAAACCGTCGACGCCCTTGTCGAGCCAGTAGTGAGTGATCTCTCGAAATTTGATCCAGCTGTCCGGCACATCTTTGCCAGCCCAGAATGCGGCGTGTTGTTTATTCGACCAGTCTTTCGCTACATCGGGGAGACGATCAAACGCGTAGCTGCCGTCAGGTCGAACACCGTAATTGACCTTGACGGTTTCGAACCAATCGTCAAAGCGCGGCTGCGGCGCACGCGACCCATTTCCGGTCCACTTGGCGGGCGATTCGCTGAACGTGCCGTCGGCAAGCGGGTGTGGATCGCCACCAAGTGGCTGGTAGTCAAGGGGTGACTCGGGAACCTCGAAATCCTGCCCTGGCACGTAATAGAAGTTATTGTCACGCGCCCATTCGACCGAGGTGTCATCACTGGCGCCAAAATCCTCGACGCCCGGCGGCCTGCTCAGTGACTCATAACCGCGTGCGACATGATTGGGCACAATGTCGATGATCACCTTCATGCCATTGGCATGCGTTCGTGCTATCAGCGCCTCGAACTCGGCCAGGCGCTTCGCCGGGTTCTCCGCCAGGTCCGGATTGACGTTGTAATAGTCCTTGACTGCGTAAGGAGATCCCGCCCGGCCTTTGATCACATCGGGGTCATCGTTGCCGATGCCGAATTCCGTGTAGTCGCGAATGACTCCATGGTGTGGCACGCCGGTGTACCAGATGTGCGTTGTGCCAAGTTCGCGAATTCCCGCAAGTGCTTTGCCATCGAAGTCCGCAAATTTTCCGACACCGTTTTCTTCAACAGTTCCCCAGGGCTTGTTGCTTGTCATCTTGTTACCGAACAAGCGGGTAAATACCTGGTAAACCACGGCCTTCTGCACTGCGCGCTCCTCGTTAATCACGAAACTGACGGGTTCATGATTCCAGTCAGCGCGCACCGTGAGCGTCGCCTTTTTATCGTCGTAGACGGCGGCGTCGCCACTTTTCGGCATCTTGCGTCGTAGCGGAATCGGGCTGTTGCCCAGTCTCAATGAAGTGATGTCCGAGACCCAGTTATGTATCACCAGCGTCAATGTGCGGCTATCCGGGCGCCCAAAATAGGTATCACCGGTGCGCTCGAGCCCAATCGAAAGCGAATCCGCAGTTTGCTGCGCAGAAAACCGTAGCAATTCGAAAGCACCGTCCTCGATGCTCGTGCGGCTCTCGCCATCGTCTTCATACATCTGGCCGCTTGCGGAGCGTACCGATGCGTCGGCATAGTAGTGCAACGTGAGCTGCTCGCTCGAATAATCCCGCGTCGTCTGAATGTCAGGCGTCATTGGAACAAAGGATCCCGCCCGTACGAGCACCGGTATTGTTTCGAGCGTGACCGGGATATCAACATTCTGCGCCCCGTCGTAACGCGTGTCGTCCCAGAAGTCGAACCAGGTTCCGGCAGGCAGGTCGACATTCACCGATTTCAGTCCGGGATCCATGACCGGTGCGACGAAGAAAGCATCGCCCCATAGATAGCTGTCTTTCTCGTCGATGAGGGACGGTTCGTTTTCGTCCTCGAAAAACAGCGGACGCATCAGTGGCATCCCGGTCGTGCTGTTCTCATAAGCCAGTGTGTAGATGTAAGGCAGCAGGCGATAACGTAACTTGATGTAGTCGCGAATGATGTTGCGTGTGTTTCGGTCGTGAAAGACAGGCTCGGCCGGAATGTGTTCCTGGGCGTGCGGGCGGTAGACTGGCTGGAAGACGCCGTACTGCAGCCAACGAATGTACATTTCCTTGTCGAAAGTCTCACCACCTGCGAAGCCGCCGAGATCGGAGTGGTTGTAGGCGAGGCCGAACATCGACATCTGCAGGCTAAGCTCTATCTGCGGTTTTAGACCGCCCCAGCTGCGACTGACGTCGCCGGTCCACGGCACCATCCCGAATCGCTGCGAGCCCGCGAAACCGGAACGCATCAAGATGAGCGGACGCACGTCCGGGTACTTGGCAACCTGCCGCTCATACACCATGCGCGCCCATTCATGGCCATATGCATTGTGAATCTCATCGCCGGTCGCTTCGATACCTGAGTCGGAAAGCCAGTGCAGCGCGTCGCCCGGATGTACCTCCGGCTCGCCGAGGTCGCCCCAGGTCGCGGCGGTTCCCTGTTCGAACAGCATTTCATACGGTTCCCAGAACCACTTCCGTGCGGACTCGTTGAATACATCAACGAGTCCGGTGTTACCGAAATAGAAATCAAAGCGCCGTGCCTCGCCCACTGGCGTCTGGGCCAGTGCGTCGCCCGCAACTGCATCCTCCCAGAGATTCGACGTAGTCAGTATGAACGGCTCCGTGATCGCTATCGTCTTCACGCCGTCGTCGGCAAAGTCGCTGATCATTTCCTCGGGCGTTGGCCACGCCTCGCGATCCCAGTCGAGATTGCCCATGTGACCCTTGATGTCGGGCCCAAACCAGTAGATGTCGAGAATGATCGCGTCGAGCGGTATGTCGGCGCGCCGGAAGCGACGAACAACATCACGGGCTTCTTTCTCACTGTGATAGCCGAAGCGTGAAGCGTAGTTGCCGAAAGCCCAGCGCGGCGGCAGCGGTTGCTTGCCGGTGACGTCCGTGTAGTTTTCAATTAGCTCTGGGTAAGTCTCGCCCGCGATGACAATGTAGGCTGTTCTGCCGCCGACTGCCTCAAACGTCAGAACATCGCTTTCCGTGCTACCGATATCGAGCCAACCACTCGCCGAATTGTCGAATACGATGGTGTACTTGTCGGACGACATGACGGCCGGCACGCTGAAGTACATCTGATCGGCTTCAGTTTCATAGCCATAGGAGGCCTTGTTGTACAGCGGCATACGCTTGCCACGGCGGTCCATGCCCATGACGCGCTGACCACCACCCAGTATTTTCTCGTTCTCATCGAGCTTGAAACGAAAGCCGCGTACCGTGTCGTACGCAAAATAGCCATGTTCCTCGGCAACCAGCGGCTGGCCATCTTTCAAGAAGCCAACTGTCACCGGCGACTTCTCAACGATGGCGGTCAGTCCATCGATCATGAATGCCAGCGTTGCATCCGATTCGCTGACCGCGCTCAAGACTTCCGCCCGCCTGACGGGGTCTATCGCGAAGGAGGGCAGCTGCTTAACGCCTTTTTCCTGGTAGTGCACCTCGAACGCCGCGTCGTCGACGGGGCTAATCCTAAGTTCACCAAGGTCACTGACTACGACGAGTGACTGGCCGTCGAGCGAGTGACTCTGATACTGGCCGAAGTCGGCAAGAGCAGGGGCCGCTGCCAGCAGCGCGGCGACGATCAGGAATCTGTATATCAAGTCGAGCTCCAGTTAACGGCTGATTTCGAGCAACTGCACGGAACGTGCTGGCAACTCGAGCGTCTCGTCAATCTCGTAGGATTGCCCGCTTATTACGTCGACAGCGCTGTTTGCATTGCCAAGGCGTTCGGCGAATCTCGCCGTGTCAATGCTGGTTGCTTCTTCGCCACGATTGAAAACTACCATGACCGTGTCGTTCTCGTCGTAGCGAAAATACGCGTACACATCCTTGATCGGCGTGAACTGCATCAGCTTACCTGAGTGGATGACCGGCTTGCTCTTGCGCCAGGTCAAGAGCTGCTGCACGAATTGCTGCGCATCGCGTTCGGTATCGCTCAGCCCTTCGCCGTTGAAGGCATTCTTGTCACTGTCCTCCCATCCGCCCGGGAATTCTTCGCGGATCGCGCCATGGCTGTCGGTGCCTGGATGGGACATCAAGACTTCCGTGCCGTAGTACAGTGTTGGCGTTCCACGCATCGTGAGGTAATAAACCATTGCCATGCGAAACAGGTCGTAATCCTCGTCGAGCTGGGTGTAGATGCGGCTCATATCGTGATTGTCGGGAAAGATCACGAGCTTGCCGGGGTCAGGGTAAAGGAAGTCGTTGCCGAGCATTTCGTAGGCCGAAGTCCACGGGCTGTCCCACCAGGGCACTTCTTCGGTCAACGATTTCTTAAGCGCGATCTGCAGCGGGAAGTCGAGCATGCTCGGCATGTATGACACGTAGCCGTCATGATTTGTCTTGCCGCGCTGCCAGTAGGAGACGATCGCGGGGTTGCCGGTCCAGTCTTCGCCCGTGAGGGTCAGGTCCGGATACTCTTCCATGACGCGCCGACTCCATTCAGCCATGTAGCCTTTATCCGGATAAGGATGGGTATCCATGCGTATGCCAGTCAGGCCGAGGTACTCGACCCACCAGATCGTATTCTGGATGAGGTAATCGGCCAGCAGCGGATTGCGCTGATTGAGGTCCGGCATGGTATCGGCGAACCAGCCATCGGCATGTGATCGCTTGTCAAATTCGGACGCATAAGGGTCCTGGTTGGTCGTACGCGCGTGGCTGGTTACGCGCGTTCCGTCGGGACAGTTCAGCCAGTCGTCGTGGGAAGATCCTGCATCCACCAGTGTCCGCTACCGATATGATTGGCAACCATATCCATGACCAGACCCAGGCCCATCGAACGCATCTGTTCGGCCAGCGCGAGGTACTGCTGGTTGCTGCCATAACGCGGGTCGACTTTATACAGATCGGTAATCGCGTAGCCGTGGTAGGACGATTCAGGCATCGCGTTTTCCAGTATCGGATTCAGCCACACGGCAGTGAATCCCATATCTCTGATGTAATCGAGGCTCTGGCTGATGCCTTTCAGGTCACCGCCATGACGGCCGTAGTCGTCATTACGATCGAGTTTGTCGTCGTACCCTTCCAGCGAGTCGTTGCTCGAGTCGCCGTTTGCGAAACGGTCCGGCGTAATCATGTATATGACGTCCGCACTCGTGAAGCCGGTAACGTGGTCGGGAGCGGCATTCCTTTCACGGAGCTCGTACGAGTAAACCAGACTGCGGTCCTGTCCGGCAAAAACGATGTCGAATGTGCCGGGTTCGGCCGATGCGCCGATATCGAGATAGACAAACAGGTAATTGGCGCTGTCGCCGCGCTCCACTCTGTCAATGTCGATACCGGGATACTCGACAGAGGGCGTCAGTTCGCTGACATCGTTGCCGTAAACCAGCAGCTGCAGTTCGTGGCTATTGAAGCCCTGCCACCAAAACGGTGGCTCCACCCGTTCGATGCCATCACTCGAGTGCACGGCCTGGTCTTCGGAACAAGCAAGCAATAACAGGCATGACAGCGCCAGGGTTACGAGTCTCATCATTTCCTCCCCCTAATAATTGCAGTAAATATAGACATTTAACGGTATTTTCGGGGATGAATACGTTTGCAATTCGAGCGTGCCAAATGCTTCTGTTGATACAATCAGCACGGTGCCAAAAACCAAAAACTATAAGATTGTGGCATCTCTGGTGGTTGCCCTGATGCTCTGGTCGCAGGCAGACGCTGTTGAGGTACAGTCGCCAGACGGGAACATCGTCGTCGACGTCTCGCTCACAGGGGATGGAAAGCCGCAGTACAGCATTCGCTATCGCGATGAATCCATTATCCCGAAGTCGGGGCTCGGAATGCGCTTTCAGCGGCAGGCCGCGATTGAGACGTCGCTGCGCCAGGTCGGGATCGAACGACGCTCGTCGGACACGACCTGGGAGCAGCCCTGGGGAGAGCGTCGCGTTGTGCGCGACAACTACAACGAGTTATTCGTCTCGTTTGCGTCAACCGACGGTCCGGCACGTGAGTTTGGTCTTCGAGTTCGCGCGCACAATGATGGCGTCGGTTTTCGTTACGAGGTGCCTCTGCAGGACTACTACCGCGAGCTCAACATTGTCGACGAGCTCACCGAATTTCGGCTGCCCGAGGATACGATTGCGTATTGGATACGCGGCCGTGGCTGGAATCGCTACGAGCATCTATACCGTACGACACCTGTCGAAGACGTCTACCTGGCACACACGCCAGCGACGTTTCGTCTCGCCGGCGGCACGCACGTCACCCTTCATGAGGCGGCGCTGCTCGACTACTCCGCTTATACGCTCGACCAGCGACGACCCGGCGTCTTTCAGACCAATCTCGCGCCGCGCTCCGACGGCGTCAGGGTCAGGACGAAAACGCCGTTCATGACGCCATGGCGTACGGTCCAGATTGCACCGGACGCCATCGGCCTGCTGAACTCGAACCTGATCCTGAACCTCAACGAGCCGAATCGCCTCGGCGATGTGTCCTGGGTTGAGCCCGGCAAGTACGTTGGTATCTGGTGGGCGATGCACCTCAACGAAAAGACATGGGGCTCGGGTGCGAAGCACGGAGCGACCACCGAAAACACCATGCGGCATATCGATTTTGCTGCACAACATGGGTTTGACGGCGTGCTGGTCGAAGGATGGAATACCGGTTGGGACGGAGACTGGTTTAACAACGGCAGCATCTTCAGCTTTACGAGGCGTATGACGATTTCGACCTGCAGGCGTCGCGGCCTATGCGCGCAAGAAAAACGTGCGGCTCATCGGGCATCACGAGACGTCCGGGCACATCAGCAACTACGAAGCACAAATGTCAGCCGCCTACGATCTGTACGAATCGCTTGGTGTGCGGCAGATCAAGACAGGCTACGTTGCCGATGGTGGTCAGATGCAGCGCGTCGATGAAAACGGCGTTACGCATTTCGAATGGCACGACGGTCAGATAGGCGTCAATCACTTCGAACGCGTGCTGACGGAAGCCGCGAAACGAAAAATCAGTATCAACACGCACGAACCCGTCAAAGATACGGGCCTGCGGCGCACCTATCCGAACTGGATCAGTCGCGAAGGTGCGCGCGGCCAGGAATACAACGCTGGCTGGGCCACGCCGAATCCGCCTGAGCATAACGTCTTGCTGCCTTTCACGCGCCTGATGGCCGGACCAATGGATTTCACACCCGGAATCTTTGATCTGTTGCACCACGGGCCTGATTCTGAGTTTCGCGTGCAGAGCACCCTGATGCAGCAGCTCGCGCTCTATGTCGTGATCTATAGCCCGATTCAGATGGCTGCCGACTTGCCGGAGAATTACGAGCGATACCCCGATGCTTTCCAGTTTATTATCGACGTCCCGACAGACTGGGAGGAGAGCATCGCGATTGCCGGCGAGGTTGGCGACTTTATCGCGATCGCTCGCCGGGAGCGCGGCGGCGATGACTGGTATCTGGGCGCCATTACCAACGAGCAAGCGCGCTCCCTGGAAATAGCGTTGTCGTTTCTCGAGCGCGGCACAGACTACGTTGCGGAAGTCTACCGTGACTCCGAGGACGCGCATTGGGAGCGGCATCCCTATGGGTACGAGATCGAACAGAAGACTGTGAACATTGATTCCAAGCTTGAGTTGCGTCTGGCCGCGGGTGGCGGTACGGCGATTCGATTCAGGCGCATTGAAAAGGCCAAACCCCAATGAAACAGAAGCCACAACTCAGCTTTTGGCAGATCTGGAACATGTGTTTCGGGTTTCTCGGTATTCAGATGGGCTTCGCCCTGCAGAACGCCAACGTCAGTCGTATTTTCCAGACGCTCGGCGCACCTATCGACGATATTCCGATTCTGTGGATCGCGGCACCGCTAACCGGGCTGATAGTGCAGCCCATCATCGGCTACATGAGCGACCGAACCTGGAACGCCCTGGGACGCCGCCGCCCGTACTTCCTGGTCGGCGCGATCCTCGCGTCCCTCGCGTTGTTTGTCATGCCGAACTCACCGTACCTCTGGATGGCCGCCGGCATGCTATGGATCATGGACGCAAGTATCAACATCTCCATGGAACCATTCCGCGCTTTCGTTGGGGACAATCTGCCCGAAAAACAGCGCACCAATGGCTTTGCCATGCAAACATTTTTTATCGGTATAGGTGCTGTTGTAGCGTCGGCCTTGCCGTGGATGATGGCGAACTGGTTCGGCATCAGCAACGAAGCACCTCCCGGAGAGATTCCGGTTTCGGTCAAATATTCATTTTACATTGGTGGTGCGGCCTTCCTGCTGGCCGTGTCCTGGACCGTGTTTCGATCCAGCGAATACTCACCTGAGGAACTTGCCGAATTCGACGCCGCGCGTCCGCCCGAACATGTCGCCGAGGATACTTCGACGCGGCCGGTATCGAAGTATCGAAATGGTGGCATCATCAGCGCCGTGATTGGCGTCGGCCTGTGGCTCTGGATTGTTAGCGCGGGCCTCGACAAGGAGCTCTACGTGCTGGCAGGTGGCCTGACCGTGTTCGGGATATTTCAACTGATCATGGCGTCCTTGAAGAAGGCAGGCAGAGTGGAAAGTGGCTTCGCCGAGATCATGCACGACCTGTTTCATATGCCAAGAGTGATGAAACAGCTTGCAGTGGTGCAGTTCTTTTCCTGGTTCGCGTTGTTTGCAATGTGGATCTACGGCACCGCCGCAGTAACAGCGCATCACTACGGTGCAACAGAGGCAGCGGGTGCCAGTTATAACGACGGCGCCGACTGGATAGGTGTGTTGTTCGCGGCGTACAACGGCTTTGCGGCGCTCGCCGCCATTGCCATTCCTTTTGTCGCCAACCGCCTCGGTTGCCGCATGTGCCACCTGATCAACCTGTCGCTCGGTGGCATCGGACTGATCAGCTTCTATTTCATCAGCGACCCCAAACTTCTGCTCGTTTCGATGATCGGTGTCGGCTTCGCCTGGGCCTCGATACTGTCGTTGCCGTATGCGCTGCTATCGAACAACCTGCCGTCGCACAAAATGGGCGTCTACATGGGTATCTTCAATTTCTTTATTGTCATTCCGCAGCTGGTGGCAGCGAGCCTGCTCGGCCTGTTGCTGCGTGAGTTTTTCGATCTGCAGGCCATCTACGCGCTGGTGGTCGGTGGCTGCATGATGATCGTTGCCGGCCTGGCGACGTTGCTGGTCGACAAGTCCGCGGAGCCACAATGAACTGGAAAGCAGTCAGCGTCGCGGCTTCTGTCGCGCTGTTTGCGGGCGGTTGCGCATCGGTTATAGACGTCGATGAGACGGCCCCGCCGGTTGACGATTATTTCGGCACGTTGGAGCCATTCGCATCGGAAGCGGTTTACTTCGTTGTTACCGATCGATTCGTGGATGGCGACCCGGGCAATAACTATCCGAACCAGGGCGGCGTGGCACTGGGTACTTTCGATCGGCCCATACGCCTGGCCGACTCGGCGCCAGCGAACATTGGCTATCTGGGCGGCGATTTCAAAGGAGTCCTGGACAATGCCGGTTACATCGCGAACATGGGCTTTACCGCGATCTGGCTGACGCCGATCGTGGACAACCCGGATGAGGCCTTCACCGGTGGCACGGCGCCGGGCGAGGGCGGCTCGAATGATTATGGCAAGACGGGCTATCATGGCTATTGGGGCGTCAATTTCTTTGCGCTTGATGAGCACCTGCCCTCTGCCAATCTTGACTATGCAGATCTGACGCAGCGCCTGCACGACGAACATGGCATCAAGACCGTTCTCGATATTGTCTGCAATCACGGTTCACCGTCATTCTCGATGCCGCAGGATCAGCCGAAGTACGGCGAAATCTATGACGCGGCTGGCGAGCTCGTTGCCGATCACGAAAACCTGTACCCAGACAAACTGGAGGCTGACAATCCTCTGCACGCTTTTTACCGCAAGGAACGGGACCTCGCGGAGCTGTCCGATATGGACTACGACAATCCGGATGTCCTCGACTACTTCGTTGCCGCGCATTCAAAATGGATCGCTCAAGGTGCGTCAGCAATTCGCATCGATACGATCAAGCATATGCCACACGAATTCTGGAAAGCGTTTTCGGACAGGATTCGTGCAGAGCACCCCGACTTGTTCATGTTCGCTGAGGCCTGGTCTTTTGATCCGGAGCTTCTGGCGCAGTACACCTATCCCGAGAACGGTGCGCATCAGCGTTCTCGATTTCCCTGGCCGCGAGGCTATGGTCAGTGTGTTCGGCGAGCAGGATGGTCCATACAGCAATTTGCTCGACTACCTGCAGCTCCAGTCTGGTATCTATCAGAGCCCTTATGAATTGATGACGTTCTATGACAATCATGACATGACGCGAATCGACGCGGACCAGAATGGCTTCATTAATGCCAACAACTGGCTGTTCACAAGTCGCGGTATTCCGGTTGTCTACTACGGCTCGGAAGTCGGTTTTCGCGCGGGTGCCGACCAGCACGCTGGCAACAGGGATTATTTCGGACAGGAGAATGTCGAGCGCGCCAAATCGCACCCCATTCACGCGGCGTTATCGCGAATAGCGGCAATCCGCAAGAATTCGATAGCGCTGCAACGCGGGCTTCAGTTCAACCTGGACTTCTCACAGAACACGGCAGCGTTCTATCGCGTGTATCAAAAGGGTGGGCTAAATCAAACTGCGCTGGTGCTACTAAACAAGGGTGATGCGACTGCGACATTCGAGGTGACGAAGGGACTGAGCAACGGTCTTTGGCGCGACGCGAATAGCGGCGAGGTCTTTGCGATTGACGCTGAGTTACCAAAAATTGTTGTGGCGGTTCCCGCGCATGGTGTCCGGGTCATGCTGTTTGATGCGCCCATCAACAATGCGGTATTCATCGGTGAGATGTCGCAACTGCAAATGGGATCGGCCCGGCGGTAGATCGTTTGTCGCATAGTTTGCGAGGGTACTCGAGATCCTGGCGCTCGTGACGGGCTAGCCTCCGCAGGAATCGCGGATAATCAGGTCGGGCAGCATCGACGAAGACTCGACCGGGTGACCTTCGATCAGGCCAACAATACTCGCGACAAGGCCCTCACCTGCCTCGCGCATGTCTTGCCTCACCGTGGTCAGCGCGGGCGTCACATGGGCCGCGAGCGGGAAATCGTCGAAACCGACCACCGCAACGTCGCGCGGAACATCGAGGCCGTGAGCCTGGAGGGCGCGCATTGCTCCAATTGCCATGATGTCAGTTGCTGTGAAAACGGCATCAAATTCGTGCCCTTGCGCGAGAAGGTCCTCGATCGCCTGGTAGCCATGGGATTCATGATTATTCGCGTTAACTCTCAGATCGTCAGTAGGTGTCATGCCTGCATCAAGGTGAGCCCGGCAGTAGCCCTGGTAACGATCGGCGAACTCAGGGCAGCGACGAGACGTGATGCCGAGAAATGCGATCTTCCGCCGCCCTAAATCAAGCAAGTGCTTTGTCGCCTTGTAGCCACCAATTTCGTTGTCGCAGCCAAAACAGTGGCCGGGCTGATCCTTGATGGTAGGTCCCCAGATCATGAAGCGTGTATTTGCTTCGGCGAGCGCCGCCAGCTTTTCCCTGTATGTCAGGTAATCGCCGTAGCCGAGCAAAATAAGTCCGTCGGCACGGTTGCTCGCCTGGTACTCAATGTGCCAATCGTCGGTAAGTTGTTGCAGAGATATCAGCACGTCGTACCCGAAGCTTGCCGCCGCGCGTGTGATGTAGCCCAGCATCGAAAGGAAAAATGGATTGATCTGCGCATCGGCGCCGTCGGTTTCATCGAACAACAGTAACGCGATCGTATGACTCTGGTGCGTTCGCAGGCCGGCGGCATTGCGGTTGACGAAGTAGTTGAGATCACGCGCGATCTGTTGAATTCGCTTGCGCGTTTCCTCTCGAACCAGCGGGGAGTTTCTGAGCGCGCGCGAGACCGTCGCCTGCGATACGCCAGCAAGGTCCGCTATGTCGCGTGAAGTAGGGTTTTCGACTTTCATCATGCCGATCGAGATCTACGCTCCCCTGAGTGTGACCGTTGTATCACAATCGGCCAGCGACTGAATGAGGGGAAACCAATAGTGACAATTATGACAAGCGAGGCCTGTGTAGATTTCGAGTGCGCAAAATCTGCGATATTCTAACTCGTAAGATCCTGAAAGATCAGGAAAAATTGCCTCCCAGCGCGTTCTTGCTGCGGCGTAAGTTTTCACTGGCGACCTCGCCTTGCGCGAGCGCCAGGGCGACCTGGATTGCATCGAGAAGAGCGAGTTGCGCAAGCCGCGAACTCATCGGCGTATAGACGCTGGTATCTTCAATCAGGCGGCACGGGAACAACAGCCCGGCCGCTTCGGCAACTATGGAATTCGGGTTGGTAATCGCAATGACGGTCGCGCCGCGATCGCGAGCGAGTCGCGCAGCCGTCACAAATTCCTGCCATCGGCCGGTGTGCGACAGCAGCACAATGACGTCGTCCGGTTGCGCGATGGATGCGAACTGCAGAATCATCGTGGTATCACGAAGCGATGTGCACGGTATGCCCAGCCGGAAAAATTTGTGGCTGGCGTCCCTCGCGACATGACCCGACGCGCCGAGGCCGGCAAACGCGATCTGGCGCGCAGATTTCATTGCCAGAACGGCTTCATCGATTGGCATCGACGAAAGTTGTGAGCGCATCTCGATCAGCGACTGAATGGAAGCGTCCATGACCTTGATCACGGCGTCGGCGGTTGAGTCGTCTGGTGCAACATCGCGATGCACGAATGTTGACGGGTTACTCAACGCCTCTGTCAGCCGGATCGCAAGCTCGCGGAAGCCGCCGAGACCGACGTGTCGGCAGAAGCGCACGACCGTGGGCTCGCTGGTCTGGCACTCGCCGGCAAGGCGTGCAAGTGTGATACCGGCCGCTTCCCTGGGGTGATCGAGAATCCACTGGCCGACGCGCCGTTCAGACGGGCTCAGGCGCGGCAGGGCAATCGTGATGGTAGAGAGCATGTAGTAAAATTACAGAAAAAATGACCAAAAATCATTAAAAAATGCCTGACAAGGCAAAAAATGTAGTAAAATTACGGAAATCTTGGAGGAGGCCCTTATGGCTCAGCTCGTTCCGGTCGAGACATTTGACCTGATAATTTTTGGCGGTACCGGCGACCTGGCGATGCGCAAATTGCTGCCTGCCTTGTATCACCGCGACCGTGACGGTCAGGTGACCAGCGATAGCCGCATCATTGCGGCCAGCCGCGGCGCTGTCTCGCGCGACGAATACGTGGCGACCGTCGAAGCGTCGCTGCGAGAGAATCTCCGCGAAGGCGACTTCGACGAGGCGCACTGGCAGTCGTTCAGCCAACGCATTCACTATGTCCAGGCCGATGCCTTCGAGCACGGCGAATGGGGCGGTCTCGTGGAGATACTCGCTGGATTCGAGGAGCACATACGGGTTGCGTATCTTGCGACCGCGCCGAGCCTGTTCGGATCGATTGCCCAGGGTCTGAAAAGCAATGGCCTGATAAACGCGAGAAGCCGTATCGTGCTCGAGAAACCGCTGGGGCGAGACTATGTATCCGCCTGCGAGATCAACAACGCGGTTGGTCAGTGCTTCGAAGAAAACCAGATCTATCGTATCGATCACTACCTCGGTAAGGAGACGGTACAGAATCTGCTCGCACTGCGTTTCGCCAACTCGCTGTTCGAACCGCTGTGGCGACGCAGCGCTATCGATCATGTGCAGATTACCGTTGCCGAGGATCTCGGTGTCGGCGGACGTATCGAATTCTACGACCGCGTCGGCGCACTGCGCGACATGGTGCAAAACCACATTCTGCAGCTGGTATGTCTGTTTGCCATGGAGCCGCCTTCGAGCCTGCATCACGACGCCGTTCGTGACGAGAAGATCAAGGTCCTGCGCTCGCTGAAGCCGATTTCTGCGGACGAGGTTCGCGCCAATACCGTGCGTGGGCACTATGCAGCGGGCGCCATCAATAAGACACCGGTACCGGGCTATCTCGACGAACTCGGCGGCGAGGACAGCAGCACGGAGACTTTTGTTGCGCTCAAGCTGGAGATCGAGAACTGGCGCTGGTCGAACGTGCCTTTCTATCTGCGCACCGGTAAACGTCTGCCCGGCAAGCATTCAGAGATCGTCGTCCAGTTTCAGGACGTCCCGCACTCGATCTTTCCGGAGCAGAAATACAAGGTGTCGCCGAATCTGTTGCGTATTCGTCTGCAGCCGGACGAGGGCGTGCAGCTTTCCGTCATGGCGAAAGAACCTGGCCCCGGCGGGTTCAATCTACGACCGGTTGGACTGGATCTCAGTTTCGCCGAGACATTCGGTATCGGCTACCCCGATGCATACGAGCGCCTGCTGATGGAAGTACTGCGCGGCAATCCGGCGCTATTCATGCGCAGGGACGAAGTTGAGGCAGCCTGGCACTGGATCGACGGCATTATTGATGGATGGACGACGACCGAGCAGAAAGTGGAATCTTACGTTGCAGGATCCTGGGGGCCGACCGCGTCCTCACTCCTGCTTGATCGCGACGGTCGCGCCTGGTACCCGGACGAATAACTATGACTGAACATCTTTTTGAAACGAGGCTAGCAAGCCTCGGAGGCGGCGGCCGAACGCATCGCAGAGCTGCTCGTCACTCGACTGGAAAGCCAGGCAGAGGCGTCGATTGTCGTCAGTGGCGGAACAACGCCGCGGCAATGTATGTCCGCGTTGGCGAAAACGCCCTTGGACTGGCAGCGGGTACAGGTCGCGTTAAGCGACGAACGCTGGGTTGCCGCCGATCACGAGGACAGCAACGAAAGACTCGTCCGGGAGGCGCTGTTGGTGGATGAAGCGGCGGCGGCGAAATTGTTGCCCGTGTTTGCTGACGATGTGTCGCCCGAAGAGCGCTGTGAGGCCTTGCAGAATCCACTGCCGGTGCTGCCATTCGCCTGCTCCTTGATTGGCATGGGGGCCGACGGTCATTTCGCGTCGTTGTTCCCTGACGCAGACCAGCTTGCGCAGGGCCTGGACGTCGAAGGCGGTCGTCTCTACATACCGGTTACGACGGCGGCAAGTCCACATCCCCGAATCAGCATGACGCTGGCCGGAATTTCCCGCAGCGACGAGATCGCATTGCTGTTTTTTGGTGAAGAAAAACTCGCCGTATACAGGCAGGCGCTCGAGTTGGCGAACGGCTATCCGGTGTCGCGACTGCTACGACAAAAACGCGCGCCGGTACGGCTTTTCTGGGCGCCATAATGGAGGTCAACAGGCTGTGAATTCAACGATCAAGCGCGTTACCGATCGCATCATAAAACGCAGCGCGGCGACCCGGGGTGACTACCTTGGGCGCATGCACGCTGCGGCGAGTGAGGGTCCCGTACGTGGAGCGCTGGCATGCAGCAACCTTGCGCACGGCTTCGCTGCGTGTGGTACTGCCGATAAGCAGGCGCTAAAAGGTCATGTCATCCCGAATATCGGTATCGTCTCGGCTTACAACGACATGCTCAGCGCGCACCAGCCGTTCGAAACCTATCCGGGCGTTATCAGGGCGGCTGCCGCTGACAACGGTGCCGTTGCGCAGTTCGCCGGTGGTGTGCCTGCGATGTGTGATGGTGTAACGCAGGGAACCGACGGAATGGATTTGTCGCTGTTCAGTCGTGACGTTATCGCTTTGTCGACGGCGGTTGCGCTGTCGCACAATATGTTTGATGGCGTACTGTGTCTCGGCATCTGTGACAAGATCGTTCCGGGCCTGTTGATTGGGGCACTGTCATTCGGCCAGCTGCCCGTTGTCTTTGTTCCAGCCGGGCCGATGGTATCGGGCCTGGGCAACAAGGAAAAGGCGCGCATTCGTGAGGAATACGCGGCCGGAAAAATTGGCCGGGACGAGCTCCTGGAAGCGGAATCCGCGGCTTATCATGCGCCCGGTACCTGCACGTTCTATGGCACCGCAAACAGCAACCAGATGCTGATGGAATTCATGGGTCTGCAGCTTCCCGGCGGTTCGTTCGTCAATCCAGGTACCCAGCTTCGCGATCTACTGACGCGCGATGCGGTAAAAACCGTTTTGCAGGGCACTCACCTGGGCGACAACTACCGACCACTGGCCGAGGTGCTGGATGAGAAGGCGATCGTCAACGGCATCGTCGGTCTGCTTTCAACCGGCGGTTCGACCAACCACACGATCCATCTTGTCGCTATCGCCGCGGCTGCCGGTATTCAAATCGACTGGCAGGATTTTTCAGAGCTCTCCGGCGTAGTACCGCAATTGTCACGCGTGTACCCGAATGGCACCGCAGACGTAAATCACTTTCATGCCGCCGGTGGCCTGGGCTTCATTATTGCCGATATGCTCGGCAACGGTCTGCTGCATGAAGATGTCAATACGATTCTTGGTGCGGGTCTCAGCCATTTTTGCCGGGAACCACGCGTCGCCAATGATGCCCTTGAGTGGGCTGATGCACCGAGCGAGTCACTCGATGTGGATATCCTGCGGCCATGCGCGAATCCGTTCAGCGCGGAGGGCGGCCTGACACTGGTGAGCGGCAATATTGGCAGGGCGATCGTTAAGGTATCGGCTGTTGATGTCGATCATCATTCGATTACCGCGCCGGCTCAGGTGTTTCGATCGCAACAGGCATTTGTCGATGCCTTCAACAACGGCGAACTGGAACGCGATTTTGTTGCCGTCGTCACGCACCAGGGGCCATGCGCCAACGGCATGCCGGAGCTGCACAAACTAACGCCTTATCTGGGTGTGCTGCAGAATCGCGGTTTCAAGGTGGCGTTACTTACCGACGGACGGATGTCCGGCGCTTCGGGCAAAATACTGGCGGCGATACAGGTAACGCCGGAAGCGATTGACGGCGGGCCGATTGCCCGGATCCGCGATGGTGACATGATCACTATTGATGCCGAGAACGGTGTACTGGAGCTGTCCGGCGACATCGAGTTTGACGTGCGCGAAACGCCGGCAGTCGTTTCCGACGTGCAGACCGGTATGGGCCGGGAGCTGTTTGCTGCATTTCGCGAACGCGCAACCGGCGCGGAGCAGGGTGCGAGCCTGTTCGGAACTCGCGACGGCTAAAGCCCGGGCTGCGCGTCGTGCCTGCTTGTGAGAGCATATCGGGATTGCGCGACGTTGTGGGGCACTAGCGAGGATGAAGTCAGTTTCGAAGGGTGACAGCCGATGAGTGATCGCTGTCTTTTGATTGGTGACATTGGTGGGACCAACGCGCGTTTTGCGCTGGCAACGCCTGATCGGCCGGGATACCACAGCGTACTCGAGCTCCGCTGCGAGGATTTCGCGACGGCCGATGACGCAATCAGCCACTACCTGACCACGACCAAAGCAGACTCTCCTGATGCGGTTTGTCTGGCTGCGGCCGGTCCCGTCATCGACGGTACGGTAAAGATCACAAACAACCATTGGGATATTTCGGCGGCCGAGACGCGCGACGATTTTGGTATCGAGAACGTCTGTTTACTGAATGATTTTACGGCGATCGCCTATTCAATCCCGCTGCTGACGGAAACCGAGGTTCGCTCAATAGGCCGACATGATCACGACTGGCTGCCGAAAGCTAATTTCAACGTCGCCATACTGGGTCCGGGGACGGGCCTTGGCGTAGCCGGGCTCTGCCGTCGCGGCGATACGGTAGTGCCGATCACAGGCGAGGGTGGGCACGTCGGCTTTTCGCCGGAGACTGAGCAGCAACTCGAGATCCTCAAAGTCCTGCGCAGCCAGTTCGATCGTGTCTCGGCTGAGAGACTGATCGCCGGGTCAGGTCTTGAGAATATTTATCTCGCGCTGAGGACGATTCGGCGCGAACCGGGGCCGCAACTGTCCGCCGCGCAAATTTTTGCGGAGCGTGAACCCGGAAACCTGGCGGCCGAAGCGGTTGAGGTATTCTTCGAACTGCTGGGGCAGGTAGCTGGCGATGTTGCTTTGACGCTTGGCGCCGTCGACGGCGTTTACATCGCAGGTGGTATCGCGAAACGCTATCCTGACTTACTCGAAAAAAGCCGATTCCGCAGTGCCTTCGAAAACAAGGGCAGGCGTCGCGCGCTGATGGAGCGCATTCCGACACGGCTCATTACCTACGATCAGCCAGGTCTGCTCGGCGCTGCCTACGCGGTGCTGAATTTTGACAGCTAGGCCGGAGTCTCTGTTTCTGGCCGCGGCGTCGACGTAATTCCTTCTGCATGCCGCGGGAACGGCTCCGCGTCTATCGTTTCGAGATAGCCGTGCCAGGCCGCATAGCCAATCACCGGTACGATCGCGACGAGTCCGATAAACGCCGTCGCAACACCGACAATTAACGACACCACGATAATCGTTAACCAGACGATCATTGCACGTTTGTTGCGTAGCACGGCGTTGATCGAAGTGACGATAGCGGTGATGCTGTCGACGTCCCGATGCATGATCATCGGCAATGAAAATGCGCTGGCCGAGAAAGTAACGGCCGCGAAGACGGCGCCGATCATCGAGCCAAAGCCCAGATAGGTCGCCAGTTCCGAAGCGGTGGCCTGTCCGTCTGTCGGGAAGAACACGGTAATCATCACCGCCGAGCGTGCCCACAGCAGGAAGATAACGAGCAGCGCAAGCGCAAATATCATCTCGTTGCCGAAATGGCGTTTGAAAGCCGCGCGTAAACTGCGTGCCATGAGCGGTTCCTGACCGCGTTCGAGCTGCGCGCTGATCGCATAAAGGCCGATGCAGGTCAGCGGCGCGAGGAAAACGAAGCCGCCGAGCATCGCGAACATGAACCACTGGCTGCCCTGGAACCAGGCCAGCAGACAGACGATACCAATAAGTAAGAGCGACGACAAGGCCATAAGCCAGGCTTTGCTGAGGTGCGTGCATCAGGTCCGCTATTCCGAGCTTCACCCAGCGGAACGGCGCCCACGGCGACAGTTTCCTGCACCCCGCGACGAAAGGCATTTCGTCGCGATTGATTCCCGATTGATCGACGTCTGTCATCGCAGGTTCCCCCGTTTCTGCTTACTGCATAAGCATAATCGTGTATTTGCAGGGGTCTCGCAACTGCTCTTCAGTCGGCGTCTGAAACCAGCTCCTGGTATAGCGCAACTGTCTTGCGAACCGTATCTTCGTTGCGAAAATCGGTCGCAATACGCTCTCGCGCCGCCTCACCCATACGCTTTCTGAGCAGCGGATCCCTGTACAGGGTTTCGATGGCATTGGCGATTGCCTGCGCGTCTCGTGGCGGTACGACGAAACCGGAAACACCGTCGACAACCAGTTCCGGGCTGCCACCGCTGTCGGTTACCACCGGCGGTACGCGATAGGCCATTGCTTCGATAACTGAGCGTGCCAGTCCCTCGCGCTTCGTCGAGGGCATGCAGAAAACGTCGCAGGCAGCGCTGAGTGCCGGCGCGTCGGTGCGAAAGCCAACGCGATGTACACGCTTGCCTATCGGGCTTCTGGCAATTCGACGACTGAGCTTGGCGGCGTCCATATGACCGACGAGCAGCAGATGAACCGGCACGTCCTCAGGCAGCGCCTCGATAGCGTCGATGAGAAAGTCGATACCTTTTCGTGGCCGGTAGTTGGCCGTGCAGCCGACGACAAACGCATCCTCGGCAATGCCGAATTGACTCAGGTCGGCAGGGGTCGCGTCATACCATTCCAGCTTGTGCCCTTTGTGGATGGTGACCGGCCGCGTTTCCGGCATGCGCAGAAACGCCGGCTGCATCTCGAGAAAGTGCCGCCTTATCGCGTCCGCTACGCAGACGATTCGATCGATGCGAGGGTTCAGGTAGCGCATCCAGGACATCGGGTCGAGGAAACCGACGGCACCAACGATGCCGCGGTAGCAGACAATCTTGACCGGCAGGCCTTTGCAGGCGCGGAGTCCATTGCTGACCGCCTTGTTATTGAAGGTGTGCATGATGTGATATCGGCCGCGAACCAGTTCTGCTCGCAGAGCGGCGATACCGGCCTTGTCGAAGTTTTTCGGCAGCCGTATGTCTACGGTTGGTACGCCCGCATCAACGAGTGTCTGGTTGTTCGGATGGTCCGCAGGGCAGACGACGGTAATCTCGATGCCGGCATTGTGCAGGCCGATAAAACTCGCCACCGTGGGACGGTCCGCGCTTTCCGTAACACATAGTGAACGAATTGCCATGCAGCATGCCTACCTGGAGTAGGCAGGATTCTCAAGAATGCGAACGGCTACCTGTTGGCCGGTCACCGAGAAAGCAATGTACTCGTAGCGAACGCCCGTCCGCTCTACGAATTCCCGGAACGCACGAAACTCATGCTGCTGCCAGCGATGAAAGTTGTAGTACTCATCAAACAGCACGATAGCTCCCGGTTGTAGCCTGCTGCCGAGGGCGTCGAAGATGGTAACCGTTGATGAATACAGGTCACAGTCAACGTGCAGGAAAGCGACCGGATCTGTGTGCTTTTCGAGGAACCCGGGAAGCGTGGCATCGAAATAGCCGACGTGGAATTCCACGTTGTCGGGAACTTTCGGCATCTTGTTTTGTGCAAAAGCGCCGATGGGGTTGCCGTTCCAGTGCTCCTGTATCCCGTCGAACGAGTCAAAGCCGTGCACCGCGCCCTGCACGGTCGGGGCAATCCAGCGCATCGACTTGCCGCGGCCCACGCCGAATTCGAGTGTGAGGCCGTCCTTGTCGACACAGCTCAGGGCGTATTTCACCAGCGCCGGGTGCTTCTCGAAGTATGGCGCATCGACCATGTTGGCCTTGATGTATTCGAGCGTGCTTTTCTTCGCTTCCAGGTTCATGTCGACCAGCAGGTTGGAAGCGTAGTGTTTGAGCATGAAGCGACGAAATATAAACTCGCTCAGCGTTCGTTTGAATAGTGGCATCGAAAGACCCGTAGGGGCTCAAAGGGGACGCCGGCTAAAGTACCACAAGCGCACGGCTTTCGTCCTTCGCAATGGCAGCGATTGCCGCCGACCAAGTCAAAAAAAACACGCGCAGCCTTGGGCTGCGCGTGTTCCTTTGTAGCGGCGATCGGCAAGCCGACCGCATGCCTGAGCTCTCGCCTAGCGCTCGATAATACGCAGTACAACGCGGCGATTCTGTGCCTTGCCGTCACGGGTACCGTTATCGGCAATAGGCTCGGCTTCGCCGTAGCCACGTGACGTCATGCGATCTTCCGCAATGCCTTTGGAGGCCAGGTAGTCGCGAACTGTCGTCGCGCGACGGGCGGAGAGTCCTTCGTTGTATTCCGCGGCACCATCGCTATCGGTGTGGCCGGCAACTTCGAAAGTAATCGTCGGATTCTTCTTCAGAGTTGCAACTGCGTCATTCAGAACGCTGGTCGCACCCGGCAGCAGCCGGTCCGAATTGCTCTCGAAATTCACGCCCGGCAAACGAATCACGCCCTTGATCTCGCAGCCCTTGATGTCGACCTGTACGCCAGGGGCGCTGTTCGGGCATTCGTCAAGACGATCGACGACGCCATCCTTGTCGCCATCCAGTTCACAACCGTCAGGACCAACCTTGGCTCCCTTGACTGTGTTCGGGCACTTGTCCTTGTCATCGCTGACGCCGTCGCCGTCACTGTCCATCGGGCAGCCACTGGCATTGACGGCTACACCGCGAGGCGTGCCTGGACATTTGTCCATGGAATCTTTGACACCGTCGCCATCGCTATCGACCTCGCAGCCGTACGCATCTACACGGGTGCCGGCAGGCGTGTTCGGGCAACGATCGGAGCCATCCGCAACGCCGTCGCCATCAGAGTCGATGAATTTCGGCGTCGCACGGCCAAACGGAATCTGGAAGCCGAGGCTCAGGATGTTGTCATTGAAGTTGATGTCCGTGACAGAGTCCAGGCGGTGCCGGTATTCGCCACGCAGAGCAATGTTGGAGTCGAACATGTCCAGCAGGAAGCCTGCGCCAAGCGAGTACATGGTGCCGTCCTCGGCCTTTGCTCCCGCCGGGTCGACCGTCATATAGCCGACGCCCGCGTGCAGGTAAGGACTGAAGCGCTCCGCACGGCGAAACACGCGTTGTATGTCGATGCCAATGCCCAGCTGCTCCTGGTCAGGGCTGCCGCCGGGGTCACCGTCGGCCCAGCCGGCTGACAGCATGCCCTCGATATTCAGGATATCGCTCAACGCGTAACCAAAGCCGAACTGACCGGTCGTAATATCGTCCTCGACGCCCCGCTCGGAGTCATCGTCAACATACGACCCCATAGCGAAAAAATAGCCCTGACCGGGTTCGGCCTCGGCGAGTGCGTTGCCTGTGCCCAGAATAGCGATAAAAGTCGCCGTGACAACGCAGGTTAGAATTCTCATAACATTTAGCTCCATAGGTTTAATCCCTGACCCCGCAATGCTCAACGAGGTGTAGGGTTTCAGCAATATTTGCCTTTTTGAGTCAGCACGAGCGTGCCAAAGACACTGCC
Source organism: uncultured Gammaproteobacteria bacterium (assembly GCA_963760395.1). Taxonomy (GTDB): domain Bacteria; phylum Pseudomonadota; class Gammaproteobacteria; order Steroidobacterales; family Woeseiaceae; genus UBA1847. The sequence goes on along the minus strand of CAVXCX010000005.1, from coordinate 123,011 downwards.
CCCGCACTGTGCCGGCGATTCTAGCACCTGTACGGCGGATATGCGCAATCATCCACGAAATTGCCCGGCTGGGGCATGCCGTCGCGCGGGCCCCGGCTCGGCACAGGCGGGCCGCTATTGCAGGCTCCGGCCGCCAGAAAAGCGCCGCTCGACGGGGCCGGTCCGCACAGTTGCGTGGTGCGGCGAATTCGGGTCGTAATTGTCGGTGAGTTGCTGCCTGAAGAGTGATATAAACACTTCCACGTTTTATAAGAGGAGAACAAGAAAATGAGTGTTGCCAAAACATCCGAGATTACAGCGTCGTCGTCCAAGAGCTTTGAAGACGCAATTAGCAACGGCATCAGCAAAATGGCCGAAACCGTCAAAAATATTGAAGGTGCCTGGATCAAGGAACAAAAAGTCGTCGTCGATAAAGGCGAGGTAAAGGCCTATCGCGTGACGATGAAAGTCACGTTTATCGTCAAGTAATTTTAAGCACTTGCTCAATAATAGTTTTACAACAATCCGGAGGAAATAAGGATGCCAGGAAAATTTGAAGTTTATAAAGATAAGGCCGGTGAATTCCGTTTCCGCCTTAAGGCTGCGAACGGACAGAATATTCTGAGCAGCGAAGGCTACAAGGGGAAGTCGGCCTGCATGAACGGGGTCGAATCCGTCAAGAAGAATTCACAGAATGCGGATCGATTTGCCAAAAAGAAGACGCCGTCTGGAAAATTCCGCTTCAATCTGACGGCATCGAATGGCCAGGTTGTTGGCACCAGCCAGAGCTACGCATCCGATTCCGGCTGCAGTAACGGCATGAAGAGCGTCGCAGAGTGCGCGCCCGGCGCGAGCACGGACGACCAGACTTAGCGATTGCAAGGGGCTGGCGGCGAGCGTCTCGCTGCCTGTGTTGAGAGCGCCGCCAGACCCCCTTATTGAGCCAGCCAGGTTCGCACAGACCATTCTTTGGTTTGACAATAATCGCCACCAATTAATCTCCCCGGTCAACGGATTCCGAGACGGGCCGTTTTAGGTACTGAAACGGTACTAACTGTATGGACACTGGGAGATTTACCATGGATTCAAAGACACCGATTATTTCGATCGTTGCTTCACTGCTATTGTGTGGCACCGCATTCGCAGACGCGGGTGACCGGATCGAGAACCGTCTCGACAAGCGTGGCGACAGGATCGAGACCCGACTGGACAACAAAGGCGACCGTATCGATCGGCGTCTCGACAATAAAGGCGACAGGATCGATGCACGCCTCGACAACAAAGGCGATCGCATAGACGCGCGTCTTGATCGCAAGTCCGATCGTGCAGAAGCGGCCGGCCGCGATCGATTGTCCAAACGCCTCGACCGAAAGGGCGATCGGATTGATACCAGGCTGGATCGCAAAGGCGACCGCATTGACCACAAGCTGGATCGCAGAGGCGACAGGGCCAATCGGCGTCTCGACAAAAAGGGTAATCGAATCGATCATCGTCTCGATCGCCGCGGCCAGAACATCAACAATCGTTCTGAGCGACGCCAGAACCGGCGCAGTGGCAAGTAACTAACGCGCCAGGAAAGCGGCCGGCGGCCGGTATGGCCGCCGGCTTTTTTGCGTGTGGAGGGCAGCTCCGTTAGGCTCCGGGCAACGCAAAAAGCTAGCAGGTCAAAGTTCTATGTCGAAGCGCAGTTGGTCCATCGACTCCCTGGTTCTCATCTTCTCTTTCATCATCGTGGCACAGCTGCTGTCCTACGCGATCCCGCACGGCAGTTTCGAACGCGTTCCGGTACCTGACGAACCCAGCCGCAGCGTCGTGGTCGACGGAACCTATGCAACCCTCGAGGGAGCCGAGAGCGTTGTCCTGCCACCGTGGCATTTTCTGTTGGCGATTACGCAGGGCCTGGAGTCTGCGCAAGGCATAATCTTCCTTATTTTTCTGGTTGGCGGCGTAATCGGCGTGTTGCGTCATACCGGTGCCATAGATGCTGCCTTGCACGGTGCGGTTGACCGTCTTGGCAAGACGCCCTGGCTGCTGATCGGCGGATGCCTGCTGCTATTCAGCTTGGGATCCTTCACCATCGGCATGGGCGAGGAGTACGTACCGCTGGTGCCCATTATCGTAACCATGAGCCTTGCGATGCGCATGGACGCAATCGTTGCGATGGGTATGGTCTGGATACCTTATGGTATCGGTTGGGGCTGTGCGGGCATCAACCCGTTTGGCGTCCTGATCGCCCAGAATATTGCCAACGTCCCGTTGACGTCCGGTTGGGGCTTTCGTCTGGCAATCATGTTCGTGTTCCTTGCCGTCGCATTTCACCATATTTATCGCTACGCGATACGCGTGCAAAAAGATCCGTCGACCAGTCTCGTTGCACACATAGACTATAGCGTCGGTTTTCAGGCACCTGCCGATCTCGGAATGACCGGCCGCCGCATCGCTGTCCTGGCCGTCTTTCTTCTTGGTCTGGGCGGTTTTGTCTATGGGGTTTCGAAATTCCACTGGTACATTGCGGAACTGAACGCGATCTTCCTTGCGATCGGTATCGTTGCGGCGATCATTGCCCGCATGCCAGCGGGTGAAACCAGCCGTATCTTCATTGAGGGTGCCGCCGCGATGACGCCGGCGGCTTTGCTGGTTGGATTTGCTCGCTCCATCGAGGTGGTGCTGACAGACGGTCAGATCATTGACACTATCGTTTTCTCGATTGCCGGTTTGCTGCAGGGCCTGCCCGCAGAAGCGTCGGCGCTGGGAATGCTCGTGGTGCAGACGGTTTGCAACTTCTTCATTCCTTCAGGCAGCGGACAGGCCTTTGTGACGATGCCGATCATGTCGCCTCTGGCAACGCTCACCGACGTACCCCAGCAGACAGCGGTGCTTGCGTATCAGTTTGGCGATGGCTTCACCAATATGATTGTTCCGACGAGCGCGCTGGTTATGGGCGCGCTGGCGCTCGGCAAGGTGCCCTATGCCGCCTGGTTCAAGTTTGTTGCGCCCCTGCTCTTGAAGATGTTCGCCCTGGCCGCGCTGTTTCTTGTGCTGTCGATGCACCTCGGACCGATAATCGGATTCTAGAACGGCTCCGGGCTAGCTGCGGCGATACCAGGTAACGTGATCGGCGTCGGTCTCCGCCAGGATATCGCCGCGGTTGCAAAGGTAATTGAGGTGAGAGATAGCCTCACCTGTCGCCATGATGCGATTGTTGTCATCGATCGTCGTCCGGTAAAGGGATGAAAACAGGTCAACTACGCGCTGCGGCCTGGCGCAACTGTCAAGAAGACCGTCCAGGCGATCCTCGTGGTCTTTGGCCAGCGCCTGTAGACGTTCGTGAGCACCGCGGAATGGTTTGCCATGCGCTGGTAACACGAGCACGTCTGCTGGCAGGCGATCGTGGAGTTTTTGCAGCGATTCGAACCAGTCCTTGAGCGGATTGGCAAGCGGCTCCGTCGGCCAGACGCTGACGTTCGACGAAATCGTCGGCAGCAATTGATCGCCTGCAATCAGGATATTCCTGTCCTCGTCGTAGAGACAGGCATGTTCTGGTGAATGGCCGCTACCAACGATGATTTCCCAGTGCGCGCCGCCAAACTCAACCACGTCACCATCCGACAGGCGCTTGTACGCTTCCGGCAGCGGATGAACGAATTTGCCGAACATTCCGAAACGACTCTTGTATGCCTCAACATGTTCGGCCGTGAATCCAGCGCCTGAGTAAAAACGTACGCCTTCCTCGGGTGCGGGGCGGCCCGTGTCCGCCGCGAGGATTCGGCACAACATGTATTCGTCGCGTGTCATCCACAGGTCGACATCGAAGTGTTGCACGAGCCAGCCGGCGCAGCCGGCATGATCGGGATGCAGGTGCGTCGCGACCACATGACTGGCTGGATCACCGAGCATCGCGCCAGCAAACGTGTGCTGCCAGACGGCGCGGCTGGTCCGGGTATCGACACCTGTGTCGACGATGACCCAGCTGGAATCATCACGCAACAACCACAGGTTGATATGTTTGAGCGAGAACGGCAGCGGCATGCGCAGCCAGACGATACCGTCGGCTACGGCCATGCACTCGCCTTCGTCAGGCCGGGTGTCGAATTCGTAGTGGATGTCGTCCATAGAATGAATCCTAGACTGTATTGTCCTGACCGTGTTGGCGATCTGATTTCCCCCGGGACTTTCGCATGCCTGTCCAGGGGATTCGTCAGGCGGCTTCGCGGCTCTCCCCGCGCAGTTGCTGCACCGCGCTGGCAATCGCGGAGCGAACGACATGTACCGACTCTTCTTTCACGGGACCGAAACCGCGTATATCCATGTAGAGCCGGATGATTTTGCTCACGGCGTCGCGATTATTCGCATTCACGACGCTCAGCAGCTCATCAAGTTGTTGCTCGAATTCAGCAATCAATTCGCGCTCCATGCGCCGCTCAGCGGTTCTGCCAAAGATATCGAACACGGTGCCGCGAAGACCGCGAAATTTCGCGAGCAGCCGGAATGCCGGCAGCATCCACTGACCAAACTCTTTCTTGCGTGGCCGGCCCCGCGCGTCCTTACCGGTATTCAGGAATGGCGGCGCCAGGTGAAAGCCAAGCGTTGCCTTGTTGCCGTAGTTCTGGCGGATGGACTTAAGAAAATCGTCGCTTGTGTGCAGCCGCGCGACTTCATACTCGTCCTTGTAGCTAAGCAGCTTGAAAAAACTTTTTGCAACGGCCTCCGTCAACTCCGTGTCGTCTGCAAGAGAGGTTTCGACGGAGCGTGTCTTGTCGATCAGCGCCATGTAGCGGTCGCCAAGCGCCTCATTCTGGTAGTCGACAAGAAACGCACGGCGCCGCTCAACCAGCGCCGCCAGCGACTCGGTTCGCGATGTTTCAGAACCATTGAGCAGTGACTCGATGGCATCGGGATTCGCCGCCGCAATTCGGCCCCAGGCAAATGCCGCCTGATTTTCTTCAATCTTCACGCCGTTTAACTCGATCGCCCGCAGCAGCGCCTTCATCGACACCGGTACAAGGCCAGACTGCCAGGCAGCGCCGACCATCAATACATTTGCGTAAATGGTATCGCCCACCAGGCTTGCTGCAAGAGCATTGGCATCGATCGTTCTGAGATTGTCGGCGCCAATCGCCTGGCTAATGGCCGCGATTCGATCCTCGCCGCGCAGGTTGGCGTCGCGATATTTGATGAAGTCTCCCGTCATCACCTCTGCGGTATTTACCAGGGCGCGGGTTTTGTCTCGTTGGTAGGTTATCGATGCTTTCGGCGACGAACTCACGACCAGATCGCAGCCAATCAGCGCGTCCGCTTGCGCGGGCTCGATTCTCACCTGGTTGATATTCGCGGGTTCGCTGGCGATGCGAAGGTAGCTCAGCACCGGACCGAACTTCTGTGCGAAGCCCATGAAGTCCAGCTCCGATGCGCCTTTGCCCTCGAGGTGCGCTGCCATGGTGATCAGGGCGCCCACGGTAATGACGCCGGTACCGCCCACGCCGGTTACCAGCAGGTCGTAGCAAGCGCTGATGGCAGGAAGTTCAGGTTCCGGAAGCGCTGCCGCAAGTGCATCTACATTCCTGTCAACTACGGCCTCGGCCGGCTGGCGCGTCAGGTTTCCCTCGACCGTGACGAAGCTTGGGCAAAAGCCGTTCAGGCACGAGTAGTCTTTGTTGCAGCTGTTCTGGTCGATCTGCCGCTTGCGACCGAACGGCGTTTCCTTCGGCACCACGGACAGGCAGTTGGACTCAACCGAGCAGTCACCGCAGCCTTCGCAGACCAGATCATTGATCACCACCAACTTTTTGGCCTCTGCCATCTTGCCGCGTTTCCGCCGACGTCTTTTCTCGGTGGCGCAGGTCTGCGCATAGATCAGCACGGTGACGCCCGGGATATCGCGCAGCTCACGCTGTACGGCGTCCATTTCCGAGCGATGTGAGATGGTTACGCCGGCGGGAAAGTCCCCGGCATCGAATAACTCGGGCTCATCGGAGACCAATGCGATTCGTTGTACACCCTCAGTCCGTACGGAATGGGCGATTGACTGTACGGAGATTGGCCCGTCAACAGGTTGGCCGCCTGTCATTGCAACGGCGTCGTTGTAGAGGATCTTATAGGTAATGTTTGTGGTGGCGGCGACAGCCTGTCGAATTGCCAGCGATCCCGAGTGGTAGAAAGTGCCATCGCCCAGGTTCTGAAATACGTGCTTGCCGCCGTTGAACTTTGAGCGTGGAATCCAGTTGACGCCTTCACCGCCCATCTGGATAAGCCCGTCCGTGTCGCGGTCCATCCAGCTCGCCATAAAATGACAGCCAATGCCTGCCAGTGCGCGCGAGCCTTCCGGTACTTTAGTCGACGTATTGTGCGGACACCCGGAACAGAAGTAGGGCATCCGCTTGGCGCCAGCGATTTCAATAACGCTGCCGTGTTGACGCTGCAATTGCCGGGCACGTTCGGTGAAGCGCTGACCACCGAATTCGTGGTCAAGCCGTTGCGCGACAATTGGCGCAAGCATTAGCGGTGACAGTTCGCCAACCCACGGCACGAGTCGTTCGCCTTTCTCGTCCGCTTTTCCCACCATGCGCTGCGGCTTGCGCCCTGGGTAGTCGTAGAAGTATTCCTTGAACTGGCTTTCTATGATGCCGCGCTTTTCCTCGACAACCAGGACTTCGTGTTTCTTCTGTACGAAATCAAGCGCGCCTTGCGGCTCCAACGGCCAGACCATCCCGACTTTGTAGACGTCGATCCCGACACGGCGTGCTTCAGCGGCGTCGACGCCCAGCAGGCGCAGCGCCTCCATCAAATCGAGATGGCCCTTGCCCGTTGTCACGATGCCGAAGCGCGCGTCCTTGACGTCGAATATCTTGCGGTCGATCGGATTGGCCGCAGCAAATGCCAGCGTTGCTGCTTTCTTGGCTTCCAGTCGTTCTTCGATTTGTGGGCCGGGAAAGTCCGGCCATCGATAATGCAGACCTGTCGCGGGTGGCTTGAAATCCTCAGGCGTCCTGAACTGCCGGTACGGCGGCAGCTCTATCGACATGGCCGACTCAACGGTCTCCGAAATCGCCTTGAATCCGACCCACATGCCGGAGAAACGTGACAGCGCGATGCCGTACAGGCCGAACTCCAGATATTCCGCGACGCTGGCCGGATTCAGGTGCGGCATCATGAACGTCAGAAAGGCGACGTCGGATTGGTGCGGCATCGACGACGATATACAGCCGTGATCGTCACCCGCGACAACCAGCACGCCGCCGTGCGGTGAGCTGCCGTAGGCATTGCCATGTTTGAGCGCGTCTCCGGCACGATCAACACCAGGACCTTTGCCATACCAGATACCAAACACACCATCGACGGTTCGATTCGGGTCGGTTTCAACTTGCTGTGACCCGAGTATCGCCGTCGCAGCAAGGTCCTCGTTCACTGCCGGCAAGAATTCGATGTTGTTTTCCACGAGAAACTGCTTCGCGCGCCACAATTCCTGGTCGACCATGCCCAGCGGCGAACCGCGGTAACCGCTGATGAAGCCGGCCGTGTTCAGCTCGCGCGCCTTGTCGAGCGTCCGTTGCATCAACGGGATGCGTACCAGTGCCTGGGTACCGCTTAGCAGCACTCTCCCGGATTCGCGGCGATAGCGATCGGCGAGTTCATAGTTGTCGAGCGGGTAGTGTGGGTTCTTCAGGGCGGCGTCCGACATAGCGATCCAGGCAAACAGGTCAGACCGTGAAGTGTCGCAGATTTAGCCTGTGAGGCGATACCAATCATGCCGGTATTTGAGGCTATTTCGAAAAATCATGTCAAAAAACAAAGAAAATCGGTAAACTTTGCCAATATTCGACGATAAAAAGAGAGACCATGCTCGAGCGCAAAGATCAGCAAATACTCGATGAACTGCAGCGTGACAGTCGTCTGACCATGCAGGAGCTGGGCGAGCGCGTCGGTATGTCGAGTTCTGCCTGCTGGCGACGAGTGAAGAGCCTGGAGGAGACCGGCGTTATTGATCGCTACGCGGCAATCGTCAACACCCGCAAGGCGGGCTTCGGTCTGTCCTCAGTTGTGCACGTGTCTCTGGCGCGGCATGAACGCGAAAACGTCGATCGCTTCATTCGCGAAGTACGGCGACACCCGGAAATCCTGGAGTGTTTCGCAACGAGTGGAGAATCCGATTTTCACCTGCGCGTCGTTGTCGAAGACATTGATGCCTACAACACGTTCCTCGACGAGTTCATCTTTAGACTGCCGGGCGTCTCGCAGGTGCGTTCGAATATTGTATTGAAGGAAATAAAAGCCGACACGGCGTTGCCGTTTCGGCTTTGATTCCTCAGATCGAATCGATAATAGCGTTCAGCGTGGCGCTGGGCCGCATTGCGGCCGCCACGAGCGTTTCACTCGGGTTGTAGTAACCGCCAATATCGACCGGTTTTCCCTGAGCGGCGTCCAGTTCCGCGAGGATCTTTGTTTCATTTTCAGCTAATGCGCGTGCAGCAATCTCGAAACGCTCGGCCAGATCAATGTCGCTTGAATTGGCAGCGACCGCATCGGCCCAGTAGCGCGCGACATAGTAGTGGCTGCCGCGATTGTCGATCTCGCCAACCTTGCGGGACGGGGCCTTGTTTTCCTCGAGATATTTGCCATTCGCGATGTTCAATGCGTTGGCAATAATGCGCGCTCTGCCACTATCGGTCTTGTCGGCCAGATCCTCTATGGACACTGCCAGCGCAAGAAACTCGCCAAGCGAATCCCAGCGCAGATGTCCTTCTTTGAGGAACTGCTGCACATGCTTCGGCGCAGAGCCACCGGCACCGGTTTCATACAAGCCGCCTCCGGCGAGCAACGGCACGATCGAAAGCATCTTGGCGCTGGTGCCGAGTTCGAGAATCGGGAAAAGATCAGTGAGGTAGTCGCGCAGGACATTGCCCGTTACGGAGATTGTATCCTTGCCTTGCTTGACGCGCTGCAGCGTCTCTCTCATCGCTGACCTTCTGTTCGGCGTTCAGCTTGTCCGGAAAATTCGCGACGATTCTCGCCGCCAGCGATATATCACGCGTCTCGACGTCGATTCCTGCGGCCTCGGTAAAAGCGTTGACCACAGGAAGGAACGAATACGTTGCCAATGCAGGCGCTTCGTCGGTTTTGGTGTAGATGATTTTGGCTGTGCTCATGCGAGTCCCTTGATGGCTGCAGCGCAGCGTCTTCTTGTTGGGTATTGTCGGGCGAGCCGCGCATTATAAAGCGCTCGCGAGAAAATCGCTCGCCTGAAAATAATGTCATCTGCAACAATGACTTGCCGGTGCTACTGCACGGAGGCCCAGTGCTCGTTGGTAGCGACCAGGGTGAGGACATCGTACTGCGCGACCACTTCGCCGTTCTGGTTGGTAACCTCTGTATCCCAGCGAACCTCGCCGTAGCCACTGCCAGCACGCAGCGTCTTCTGCTTGCACGTCAGGCATACCTTCAGAGTGTCGCCAAAATTGACGGGTTGGGCAAAACGCAGGTCGTCGAGCCCATAGTTGGCTAGAACCGGACCGAAGTCCGGGTCGACGAACAGGCCGGCGGCGAACGACACGATCAGGTAGCCGTGCGCGACGCGGCCTTCGAAGAACGGATTCTTTGCGGCCGCTTCCTCATCCGTGTGCGCATAAAAGTTATCGCCGGTAAATTCTGCGAAGTGCTGAATATCGTCGAGTGTTACCTCGCGAGAATCGGTGATCAGCGTATCCCCCAGGCGCAAAGCTTCGAAGGTTTTGCGAAACGGATGCAGGTCCGATTCGTGCTGCTCGGCCCCCTTGATCCAGCGATTGCCAACGACGGTCAACGTCTCTGGCGAGCCCTGGATGGCCGTGCGTTGCATGTAATGCAAAACGCCACGTATGCCGCCCATCTCCTCGCCGCCACCGGCCCGTCCCGGCCCGCCGTGGATAAGGTGGGGTAACGGCGAACCGTGCCCCGTCGATTCAGCCGCACAGTGACGATTAATGACGAGCATGCGGCCGTGGTACGCGGCCGTTCCCAAGATCAGTTCGCGAGCGACGGTATTGTCGTTGGTAACCACAGAGCTCACCAGGCTGCCCGCGCCGAGGCGTGACAGTTCGATGGCCTCGTGCAGGTCGTCGTAAGGAAGCACGGTGCTGACCGGGCCGAACGCTTCAACCGAGTGTACAGCGGTGGCTGACAACGGTTTCTCGCAGTGCAACAGCGTCGGCATGAAGAACGCGCCCTTGCTGGCGTCTGCCTCGATAAGTTCGAAGTCATCGTCGCCGCCGTAGACGATAGCCGCTTCGCGTGACAGTGTCTTAACCCGGTCCCGAACCTCGTCGCGCTGACCATGGCTCGCCAACGCGCCCATGTCGATGTCCTTAATTGCGGGGTTACCGATGCGGATCTCTCCGAGGGATTTGGCAAGTGCCGTCACAAGCTCGCCGCTGATGGCGGATGGCGCAATGATGCGACGTATTGCCGTGCACTTTTGACCGGCCTTGCTGGTCATTTCGCGCGTAACTTCTTTGACGTACAGCTCGAATTCGGGCGTACCAGGAACGGCATCGGGGCCGAGGATCGAACAGTTAAGCGAGTCAGTTTCGGCCGTGAAGGCCACGGACTCCGAAACGACGCGCGGGTGCTGTTGCAGAAATTCCGCCGTCACCTTCGATCCGGTAAACGCAATCGTATCCTGGCAATCGAGATGATCGAACAGGTCACCCACGGACCCACAGATCAGCTGCAATGCACCCTGCGGCAGAATGCCGGACGCGAGAATCTGCCGTACCATCAGTTCCGTCAGGTAGGCAGTACTGGAGGCTGGCTTGACGATAGCTGGTACGCCGGCCAGCAGGGCGGGAGCCAGCTTTTCGAGCATGCCCCAGCACGGGAAATTGAAAGCATTGATGTGCACAGCGACACCCAGCTTCGGTGTGCAAATATGCTGACCGACAAAAGTGCCGGATTGGGACAGGGGCTCGGGCGCGCCATCGAGATACACATAATCATTGGGCATTTCCCGTCGCCCCTTGCTGGAGAAAACGAACAGGGTTGAAATACCGCCGTCGATATCGACCCAGCTATCGGCTTTTGTAGCACCGGTCTCCGAGGACAATTCATAGAGCTCGGCTTTGTGCTCCATCAGGTATTTCGCCAGCGCTTTGAGCATCTCGGCACGTTCGTGAAACGTGTAACGTCGAAGGTTGCTACCGCCTGTGGAACGCGCGTGTCGCAGCATGTCCGCGAAATCGAGGCCCTTGCTCGTTATGCTCGCGACCGGATCACCGCTGACCGCGCTGAGCAGAACGGTGCCGTCGCCGTCACCATCGACCCAAGCGTCTTGCACCAGGTTGCCGAGCTTCATCCTGACTCTCCTTAGCTTCCGGAAGGATACATCTAAAATAAGTATTTGAATTATTTCGTATCAGATTGTACGGTCAGGCGGTCCGAAAGCAAGTGAAGTCCAATGACTGCCGAAGCCGCCTGCCAGAGTCTCGTCGATGAATTCCGCTCCCGTCCGACACTTCGAGCAGGGTCGCTGATAACGACGGTTTTCGGTGACGCAATCGCACCACGTGGCGGCACCGTCTGGCTCGGCAGTCTTATCCGCGTGATGGGAAACTTCGGTATTAGCGAAAGGCTCGTTCGGACCTCTGTGTTCAGACTCGCGAAAGACGGCTGGCTCAGATCGGACCAGATTGGACGCCGTTCCTACTACAGCCTGACCGAGCAGGGGGTTGAACGATTCGAGCAGGCCACAAATCGTATTTATGGAACACCGAGTCGACAGTGGGACGGAGAGTGGTGCTTGTTGCTGCTTTCGGCACTCGATACCGAAGGCAAAGAGCGGGTGCGCAAGGAATGCGGCTGGCTGGGATTCGGGCCGATGTCGGCTAATGTGCTGGCGCATCCGGCACCCGATTTTGCAGAACTCGAGCTAAGCCTGAGACGCCTGGGCGTTGCCGATAGCGTGGTTGTTATGCGTGGCAGAACGATCAAGAGTGAATCTGCGATGCGAGAACTGACGCGCAGCTGCTGGAGCCTTGACGATATCGATGCGCGCTACAGCGCCTTCACGATGCGCTTTCGGCCGCTAATGAAAGCGCTGGGCGGGAAGTCACAACTGTCGGAAAAATCCTCATTTATTGTTCGAACCCTACTCATCCAGGAGTATCGCAAGGTTTTGCTGCGCGACCCGCAGCTGCCTGCTGAGCTATTGCCCGCAAACTGGAATGGCGATACCGCCTACCAGCTGTGTCGAAATCTCTACCGCATCGTTCACGCCGGCGCTGACGCTTATCTCGATAAGCGGCTCGAGTCCGAGGATGGACCGCTGCCACCACCAAGGACTTCATTCATGCGACGATTCGGTGGCCTCGCCGCCTCACCCAGCCAGGGAGCAAGCAATCCATGAGCAAACTTAAAACGGCGAAGCAATGTGCAAAGACCATGTGGGCCGGCGACAAGGCCTCGAAGGCGCTGGGCATCAGCATCGAGATCCGTGAAGTCGGCGTGGCAACAGCGCGTATGCAGGTGCGCGAAGACATGCTTAACGGTTTCGACGTTTGCCACGGTGGCCTGCTGTTCGCGCTCGCGGACACGGCCTTTGCGTTCGCCTGCAACGCTTATGATCGCGTGACAGTGGCCGCGTCTGCCAATATCGAGTTCCTGCGCCCCGCGCGGCTGGGGGATGAACTTCATGCGATCGCACGCGAAGAGTACCGCGGCAGCCGCAGTGGTTACTACGCCGTCAACGTGGAGAACCAGGACGGTATGCTCGTCGCACTGTTTCGCGGTCGCGCCGTTAGCCGCGACGAGCCTGTTATCGCTGTCGATAACGATACAGATGACATTGAAAAATAGAAAAAACCGTGTCACATTATCAGGTTGAATCCAGGAGTAACGTCCATGTACACGCAGGGTCTGGACCAGGCGGGCAATAACGAAGCGAAAACGGCAGGTCCGGAAACGGCCGAGCAACTCGATGCGTTTCAGGCCCGTATTGACGCCGAAGAGAAGATTGAAGCCAAGGACTGGATGCCGGAGGCGTATCGGCGGACGCTGATTCGACAAATATCGCAGCATGCGCACTCCGAGATTATCGGCATGCAACCCGAGGGTAACTGGCTTACGCGAGCGCCATCGCTGAAGCGCAAGGCGATCCTGCTGGCCAAGGTGCAGGATGAGGCTGGCCACGGACTGTATTTATACAGCGCTGCAGAGACACTCGGCGTATCGCGGGATCAGATGGTCGCGGACCTGCTGTCAGGAAAGGCGAAGTACTCCAGTATCTTCAATTATCCGACGCTGAGCTGGGCGGATATCGGCGCAGTTGGCTGGCTTGTCGATGGCGCCGCAATCATGAACCAGATTCCGCTTTGCCGGTGTTCGTATGGCCCTTATGCGCGCGCAATGGTCCGCGTCTGCAAAGAAGAGAGTTTTCACCAGCGCCAGGGCTTTGAGATCATGTTGACGCTTTGCCGGGGGACGGACGAGCAAAAGGCGATGGCCCAGGATGCACTGAATCGATTCTGGTGGCCGTCCCTGATGATGTTCGGTCCCAACGATTCTCAGTCAAAGCACTCTGCGCAGTCCATGGCCTGGAAGATCAAGCGCTTCAGTAACGATGAGCTGCGTCAGAAGTTTGTCGACATTACCGTGCAGCAGGCTGATTTTCTCGGTTTGAAAGCGCCTGATGAAAACCTCAAGCTTCGATGCAGAGAGTGGCCATTACCGCTTTTCCGAGATCGACTGGCAGGAATTTTTCGATGTGCTCGCCGGCAACGGGCCGTGCAATCGCGAGCGTATGCAAAAGCGTCGCAAGGCGCAGGACGATGGTGCGTGGGTTCGTGAGGCTGCAAGAGCGTACGCAGAAAAAATGGCGGCGAAAGCCGCCGCCTGAGGACTACGAAATGTCGCAACAGGAATGGCCGCTGTACGAAGTTTTCATCCGCACACGTGGTGGGCTTAGTCACCGGCATGCGGGAAGCCTGCATGCTGCCGATGACCAGATGGCTCTGGATCACGCGCGCGATACCTATACCCGGCGAAGCGAAGGCGTCAGCCTGTGGGTCGTGCGGTCGGATCGTATCGTTGCTTCCGATCCGTCGGAGACTGCCTCGTTCTTCTCGCCAGCCGAAGACAAGATCTACCGTCACCCGACATTCTACGAAGTGCCGGACGGAGTCGAGAACCTGTGACCAGCGAACAGGCACTAACTGCGTATGTGTTGAGGCTGGGTGACAATGCCCTGATCCTGGGTCAGCGCATGCTCGAACTCGTCGCCGCGTCTCCCGAACTTGAGGAGGAGCTTGCGAATGCGAATTTCGCGCTCGACTACATCGGCCAGGCTCGCATGTTTTACAGCTACGCGGCTGAACGTGAGGGCAAGGGTCGCAGCGAAGACGATATGGCGTTCCTGCGTCCCGAGAACGAGTTCAAAAACCTGCTGTTGGTCGAGCAGCCGAGCGCGCATTTTGGGGATGCCATAGTTCGTCAGCTGTTGTTTGACGTGTACTACCTCGCCCTGCTCGAAGCGCTCGCGCGCTGCAGCGACAAGCGCCTCGCGGAGATCGCGGTGCGGGCGGAGAAAGAGGTGCGCTACCACCTTCGTCACGCCTCCCAATGGCTGATCCGGCTTGGTGATGGCACCGAGGTGAGCCACGCCAGGGTGCAGCAGTCACTGCTGGATCTTTGGCGCTATACCGGCGAGATGTTCGATGCCGATGATCTCGACGAATCCATGACAAGCTCGTTCAATGGCCCTGACCTGACCGCCATCGCTATAGAGTGGCGCGAAAAGCTGGCGGAAATTCTCGCCGAGGCGACGCTGACACTACCGGAAGAAGGCGTCATGGCATCGGGTGGCAAACAGGGCAGACACACCGAGCATTTCGGTTACCTCATTGCGCAGATGCAGATCCTGCCGCGTACCTATCCCGGTGCAACGTGGTAGCTGGCACCGCAAACCGCGAGCAGATTCTTGAGTGGCTGGCCGACGTTCCTGACCCGGAGATCCCGGTTCTGAGTATCACCGACCTTGGCATAGTGCGTGACGTTAGTTGCAAGAGCGGCGTCGTTGTTTCGTTGGCACCGACGTACTCCGGTTGCCCCGCAACCGAGGTTATCGAAGCCAGCGTAATCGCTGCGCTCGAGGATCGGGGCGTCGTTAATGTCACCATCAGGCGCGTTCTTTCACCACCGTGGACGACTGAATGGATCAGTGATGTCGGCCGGGAGAAGCTTAAGGCTTACGGCATCGCCCCGCCCGAAAAAGGCGGCAGTAAGCGCGCTTTACTGGGCGGCACGCCGCATGTCGTTTGCCCGCAGTGTGACTCGGAACACGTCGAGCTGATTAGTGAATTTGGCTCGACTGCCTGCAAGGCCTCGTACCGTTGTGGCGACTGTCAGGAACCCTTCGAGTATTTCAAATGCCTGTGAGTGCCTGCCAATGAAGCAGTTTCATTCTCTGACGGTGGCTGCGAAGCGCCCGGAAACGCCCGATTCGATTCGTATCGCTTTGCGGGTTCCGAAGGAGCTGCAGCCCGACTTCACATTTCTGCCGGGCCAGCACCTGCCGATTCAGGTGGAACTGGACGGCAAGCGCCTGCGTCGCACCTATAGCATCTGCTCAGAACCGGGGCAGTGGCCTTTGGAAATTGGTGTACGCGTACAGCCGGGCGGGCAGTTTTCCGAGTTCGCAAGCAAGGTACTGTCCGAGGGCGATTCGATTTCAGTGATGCCGCCCACCGGTGGCTTTCACGCCAGCTGCGATTCGACTGCGAGTAAATTTTACCTGGGATTTGCGGCCGGCAGCGGCATTACGCCGATCCTCTCGATTGCGACCTCGGTATTGAATAGCGAACCTCAAAGCCGCTTCGCGCTGTTCTACGGCAATCGTCGGCAGGATTCCGCGATGTTCATCGAAGACCTTTACGCCCTGAAGAATCGCTATCCCGAACGACTGCAGCTGCACTTTGTTTTTAGTCAGGAAGAGCAGGAATTTGCGATCAATGCCGGGCGCATCGATGCGGATAAAGTGGCCGAGCTGTACCAGTGCTTTTGTAGCGGCGATAAACCTGACGAAGCATTCATCTGTGGTCCGGATACCATGATCACGACCGTTGCCGAGACGCTCCAGGAACTCGGCATGGCAGACGAGGCGATCCACGTCGAGCGCTTCGGGGTGCCACGCCGCGGTGCCGCCGCCGCAAAACGCGATCTACCGGCTGATACGGCGGCCTCGCCAGATGATGCGACTGTGACTGTTATCATGGACGGCCACAAGAAGTCCTTTGCGATGCCGCGAGACGATGCAAACATTGTTGACGCCGCAGCTGAGAGCGGCATCGAACTGCCGTATTCCTGCAAGGGTGGCGTTTGTGCGACCTGCCGAACCCACGTTCGTCAGGGCGAGGTAAGAATGGAGACCAATTACGGGCTCGAGCCCTGGGAAGTAGAGGCCGGCTTCGTGCTCGCCTGCCAGTCGCGGCCGATCAGCGACGAAGTGCTGCTCGACTACGACAAATCCTAGGTCCAGCCGGCCGGGCGTGGCCGCCGAATGGCGCAATTTCAAAACCCACGCAATCCCGGCAGGGGTAAAATTCCGAGTTGGCAAGAGTCCGGGCCGGACGCCCGGGTACTTAATAAAAAAAACGCCGGAGGGCGCATGACTGACAGTAAGACCGCCACAGATCTGCCGGCCCGCCAGGATTCTTACGACTACGAGGAGCTCCTTGCCAGCGGTCACGGCGAGCTGTTCGGCCCGACCAACGGCCGACTGCCCTTACCCAACATGCTGATGATTGACCGCATCACACGCGTAAGCGAGGAAGGCGGCAAGTACGGCAAGGGCGAAATAAGGGCGGAGCTCGATATCAAGCCGGACCTGTGGTTCTTTCAGTGTCACTTTGAAGGCGATCCCGTGATGCCGGGCTGTCTTGGCCTCGATGCCATGTGGCAGCTGGTCGGCTTCCACCTTGTCTGGCAGGGCCTGCAGGGCAGGGGCCGGGCGCTGGGGGTTGGTAAAGTCAAATTCACGGGGCAAATACTGCCGACGGCAAAGCTGGTCCAATTCCAGATCGATATCAAGCGGGTGATCTCGCGCCGACTCAACATGGCGATTGCTGATGGTTCGTTGTCCGTCGACGGTCGGGAAATCTATACGGCCGAGGACTTGCGGGTCGGCCTGTTCACCTCCACCGAAGACTTTTAGGATCTATTCATGCGGCGTGTAGTAATCACCGGCCTCGGGGCGGTTTCATGTATCGGCAATAACAAGGACGAAATCCTTGATTCCCTGCGGCAAGGTCGTTCCGGAATCGTAGCGAACGAGAGCTACAAGGAGATGGGGCTGCGCAGCCAGGTCTCCGGTAGTTGTCATATTGATACGAAAGAACACATCGATCGCAAGGTTCTGCGTTTCATGGGCGATGCCGCCGCGTATGCGTATATCGCCATGCAACAGGCGATCGACGACGCCGGTCTTGACGAGGCTGACGTATCCAACGTTCGCTCCGGCCTCATCGCTGCTTCCGGTGGCGCGTCAAGCAACAACATCGTCGAGAGCGCGGATATCCTGCGCGCCCGCGGCGTTCGTAAAGTGGGCCCGTATCGAGTGCCACGTACGATGGGCAGTTCGGTATCCGCTTGCCTCGCGACGCCGTTCAAGATCAAGGGCGTCAACTACTCAATCACATCGGCGTGCGCGACCAGTGCCCACTGTATAGGCGCTGCCGCAGAGCAGATTCAGCTCGGCAAGCAGGATATCGTGTTTGCCGGCGGCGGCGAGGAAGAGCACTGGTCTTTGGCGTGCCTGTTCGATGCCATGGGCGCGCTGTCGTCCAAGTACAATGACGTTCCCGCGAGCGCTTCGCGCCCGTACGACGCGACGCGTGATGGTTTTGTCATAGCGGCAGGGTCCGGCATGCTGGTCGTCGAAGAGTTGGAGCACGCCAAAGCCCGCGGCGCGAAGATCTACGCCGAACTGGTGGGCTATGGCGCGACCTCCGACGGCTACGACATGGTTGCACCGTCGGGCGAAGGCGCGCAGCGTTGCATGGGCCTGGCGCGCGCCACCGTTGAGGGGCAGATCGACTACATCAATACCCATGGCACCAGCACTCCGGTAGGCGATGTCAAAGAAGTCGAGGCGATGCAGTCGATGTTTGGCGACGAGATGCCGCGATTCGGATCAACCAAGTCGATGTGCGGGCATTCTCTGGGAGCAACCGGTGCGCAGGAAGCGATTCACTGCCTGCTAATGCTGGACAATGATTTCATCGCGCCGTCGATCAATGTCGGCGATCCGGATGCCGTCGTTGCCGGAACCCCCCTGGTGACCGAGCGCATCGACGATGCAGGGATAAAAACGGCCATGTCGAACAGTTTCGGTTTCGGCGGCACAAACGCGACGCTGGTATTCCAGAAACGTTAGGCCATAATTCGTCTCCATGACTATTGAGACTATCAGCGAGACGAGCTGTTTCGGTGGCCGCATTGGTTTTTATCGCCATGCGTCCGAGTGCAACCAATGTGACATGCAGTTCTCGGTTTTCGTGCCGCCGCAGGCCGCCGACGGCAAGGTCCCGGTTGTTACGTTCCTTTCCGGCCTGACGTGCACCGAAGAAAACTTCATGGTGAAAAGCGGGGCGCAGCGCGTCGCGGCCAAGCTTGGCCTGATGCTGGTTTCGCCCGACACGAGCCCGCGCGGCGATGACGTTGCCGATGATCCGGGTGGCGACTACGATTTTGGCCTGGCCGCAGGTTTCTACCTGAACGCGACGCAGCAACCCTGGGCGCGGCACTATCATATGTACGACTACATAACGAAGGAATTGCCGGAGGTCATATTCGATAACTTTCCAGGCGATCCTGGACGCCAGGGCCTGACCGGTCACTCGATGGGCGGGCACGGTGCGTTGACCATCGGTCTCAGAAACCCCGGTCGTTACCGGTCACTGTCGGCGTTCGCGCCGATATGCACGACGCTTGACAGTCCCTGGGGAAACAAAGCTCTCGGCTACTATCTCGGCAGCGACCGCTCGACCTGGCATCAGTATGACGCTTGCGAAGTTGCGCGAAACGTCGCCGATGCCAAAGCATTTGGAAAAATACTCATCGACCAGGGTGCGGACGACCCGTATCTGGCAGAGCAGCTCAAGCCGGCATTGTTTGAGGCTGCTGCGGCCGAAAGTGGACTCAACGTCGAACTGCGCACTCACGATGGCTACGACCACGGCTACTATTTTATTTCGACGTTTATCGAAGATCATCTGAATCACCACGCCGCGGCGCTCGCTGAATAACGGACACTGAGCTCGAATGGACGTTTGGCTAATACTCGCTGTCACCATGCTGGCGACGGGCTGTGTCGCCGGCGTACTGGCCGGGCTGTTTGGGATTGGCGGCGGCATCGTTATCGTACCGGTCCTGGAAGCGGCACTGGGTTTCCTCGGCGTTGATCCGGCGATACGGATGCATGTCGCCGTTGGAACCTCTTTGGCGACCATCATCCCGACGTCGATTTCATCGGCGACGGCACATCACCGGCGAGACTCTGTCGACTTCGAAATCGTCAAACGATGGGCGGTATATGTCCTGCTGGGCGCGCTGTTGGGTGCATGGGTCGCCGCGCTCGTTCACAGTCGGGTTCTGGCTATGGTCTTCGCAACGCTGGCCCTGCTGGTGGCTGTGAAGATGGTATTGCTGCCGGAAACGCGCAACCTGACAGAATCGGTTCCACGTGGCCCCCTGGTGCCGATCATTCCCACCGCAATAGGCTGCTTCTCGAGCATGATGGGTATCGGTGGCGGAACCTTTTCCGTCATGACGCTGACGCTTTTTAATCAGCCCATACACAGAGCCGTAGGAACAGCGGCACTATTCGGTTTGGTCATCAGTCTGCCGGCGACCGTCGGTTTTATGATTTCCGGCTGGGGAGATCCGCGCTTGCCCGTCGGCACGATAGGCTACGTGAGCCTGGTCGGCTTTGCGCTGATTGCACCGACGACTGTGTTGATGGCGCCGATCGGTGCGCGGATCGCACACGGCCTCTCGAAAAAGCGACTTAGCGTACTCTTCGGAGTGTTCCTGCTGGTTGTTTCTTTACGGCTTTTTTACAGGGCGATGTTATGAAAGTTTTGAGATACGGCCTGCTTGGCGCGTTGCTGCTTACTGCCTGTGGACAGCGGGTTCTGGAACCGGACGAGCCAATCGTCTGTGACAATTGCGACGGCTGGAACGAAGCGCAGAAGCCGTTTCGTATCCATGGCAATACCTGGTATGTCGGTACAAAAGGGCTGTCGTCCCTGCTAATCGAAACCGACAACGGTCTGATCCTGCTGGACGGCGGGCTGCCTCAATCATCGGCGTTGATCGATGCCAATATTCAGAATCTCGGTTTCGATACTCGCGACGTCAAAGCGATACTGGTATCGCATGCGCACTACGACCATGCCGGCGGCGTTGCGGCGCTGCAGAGACTCACTGGCGCGACGGTATTTGCAAATCAGGCAAGCCGTGAGACGCTAAGCACCGGACAGCTGCAGGCAAATGACCCGCAATACGTGGCGGACTCCGACGAGGGTAGCTTCCCGGCGGTGCAACAGCTGGTTGCTGTTGGCGATGGTGAGGTCGTCACGGTCGGTTCGGTTGACGTCAAGGCTGTTCATACGCCAGGCCATACACCGGGCGGTACGACGTGGACCTGGCAATCCTGTGCCATGAACGTTTGCTATGACGTCGTCTACGCAGACAGCCTGACCGCAGTGTCGGCGCAGGGATTCAAGTTCAGCGAGAGCGGCGCGGGAGACGAGCTCGTCGCCAGTGCGGGAAAAATTGCGGATCTGGACTGCGATATCCTGTTGTCACCACATCCGTTTTTCTTTGGCATGGAGGACAAACTTGAAAAGCTCGATGAGGGAAACCCCTTTATCAACAACGTCGGCTGCCTGATGTATTCCGAATCGTTATTGCGCTGGATTGAACGGCGTCTGGAGGCGGAGCGAGCGAATTAAGGCTCACATGGTGTGACCGCTGTGTGTCCCTTTGTCAGCGCTGCCAGCGAATTTCATAACCGGCATCGCGATCGTCGCAACACCGATTAGTACGATAAGCAGGCCTGCGCCCAGTCGCTTGCGACTCATGAACTGGGAAAGTTTGGAGGCGCTGATGCCGGTCATGATCATGGCAGGCATGGTGCCGATGCCGAAGGCGATCATGACGAGGCCACCGTTGACCGCATTCGCTGTCGTCGCGGCCAGCAGCAGTACGCTGTAAACCAGCCCGCAGGGCAGCCAACCCCACAGTAATCCCAGGCCAAGCGCTTTGGGAGCGCTTGTGACCGGCAATAGACTCTTTGCCGCCGGAGCAATGCGATTCCAGATTTTGGCGCCGGCTTGCTCTAACGGCGCCAGGAATCGCCAGCCGAATGCCACCTGCAGTCCGACGATGATGATGAGCAATCCGCTGGCAAAGCGCACGGGCGCGGCAATGTTTGGAATCGCAGTGACAACCGCCTGTCCCACCGTCGCGACCAGGATTCCGAGAAACGCGTAGCTCAGTATGCGGCCCAGGTTATAGGTAATAGCCATCGGTAACTGCGATCGTAACGAAATGACGCTGGCATTTACTGCAAACAGGCCCGACAGTCCCGCGCACATACCGAAGCAGTGCGCACTACCCAAAAGTCCGGTGACGAAAGCCGCAGCGAGAAGCGGTAGAACCTCGTTCATTACGGAGCACCATCGTCCGGCTTTGTGTCGTCATCCATGATGATGCGTACAGCGGGCGTATCGAGATCGTCAAACTGACCGCTGCCGACAGCCCAGAAGAACGCCCAGACAGCGCCGGCCAACAGCAGCAGCCCGAGCGGAATAAGAACATACAGAACGGACATTATTCAGGAACCTTAAATCGACTCAGGCGCAAAGCGTTTAATACAACGATCAGTGAGCTTGCACTCATACCTATCGCGGCAAGCCAGGGCGGCACAAGTCCGGCAGCCGCCAGCGGTAATGCCAGCGCATTGTATACGATTGCCCAGGTCAGATTCTGCCGTACGATTCGCATGGTTCTCGTCGACATTCTTAACAGCGTAGTCAACGGACTCAGTGACTCTCCCAGCATGATTACATCGGCACTGGTCTGTGCAAGCAGTGCGCCCTCTGCGGTAGCTACCGACGTGTCAGCGCCTGACAGTACCGGCGCATCGTTGATGCCGTCACCCACCATTACGACGCGCTCGTTGTTTCTTTGTGCCGCCTCGATAATCGACAGTTTTTGTTGCGGCGTGCAATCCGAATGGAATTCGGCGATACCCAACCTGGCCGCCAGTTCCCTGACCGCGTCGTGGTTGTCGCCGCTGACCAGCGCTATACGCAGTCCCAACCGCGACAGTTCCTGCAGCGTCTTGTCGACATCCGGTCTGAGTTCATCTTCGAGCGCGAACCAGGCGACTGCCTCGCCGTCGACGCCAAGAAAGACGTTGGTTGCCGTTGCATCCCCTTGCGTTGAGACATCGGCCGCACCCCCGCCAACGAATGCGGCGCTACCGATGCGCCAGTTACGACCATCAACGACGCCACTGACGCCTTGTCCGATTTCGACTGCTTGCGACGACACCTCGGGCAGTATCGCGTCCAGAGCAAAAGCCCGTGCCAGGGGATGCGCAGACGCGGTTTCCAATGCGGCAGCAATTCGTCGACAGTCGTACTCGGTCATTGCGTCGTTGAAGACCATAACCGACGCAATCCTGGGCTGCCCGAGAGTCAAGGTTCCGGTCTTGTCGAACATGACGGTAGTCGCGCGTGACAATGCCTCAATCGCGTTGCCGTTCGTCACCAGCAGTCGAAGCTGCGACAGTCGACTTCCCGCGGCGGCAAAGGCGGCAGGCGTGGCCAGCGCCAGTGCGCAGGGACAAGTGACCACGAGTACGGAGAGCGTGATAACGAATGCGCGCTCGGGGGCGATCAGGTACCAGGAAATCGCGACGACAGCGGCAACGACCAGTAATGCGATGACGATGTAGCTGGCGATCTGATCCGCAAGCGTTACGAATGTGGGGCGCGTATAGCGCGCTCGTTCGCTCAGTCGGCTGATGGTTCCGAGTGTAGTGTCGCTGCCGGTACGGAGGATCCGCATCGTGATCAGGCCGTCGAGATTAACACTGCCCGCCGCAACAGGGTCGCCGACTGTCTTATGACGCGGCGTTGCCTCGCCGCTCAGGAGTGCTTCGTCGACCGCAGTCTCGCCGCTTTCGATCACACCGTCAGCAGGGATGGCATCACCTGCGCGTATCAAGACCGTGTCCCCGGGTAGCAGCTGGCTCACTGGAACAACGGACCGATCATCGCCGTCAATTCTTGTCGCCGTATTTGGAAGCACGGACGACAGCGCCGTGCTGCGATCGATGGAGCGATGGCGCGCACGCATTTCGAGGAAACGTCCGAGCGTCAGGAAGAACACGAACATCGTGACGGAATCGAACCAGACGGCCGCGCCATTGCTGAATGTCGCATAGATTGACGCGAGGTAGGCACTACCCACCGCGATCGACACCGGCAGGTCCATGCCGGGTTTTTTCGAGATAACACCGCGCCAGGCCGCCGCAAAAAACGGACGCGCGGCATACAGCACGACCGGCGTCGTGACTACCAGGCTGACGATCCGCAGGAAGCGCCGCATCTCCGGATCGATTCCCTGGAAGTCGCCGGCGTATAGCCCGACAGCAAACATCATGACCTGCATCATGCCCAGCGACGCGACCAGCAGGCGCTTTAACGCCGTACGTTGTTCAATCAACTCTGGGCGCGCCGTATTCTCCGGAGCCAGTGGCTGCGGCTGATAGCCAAGGCTTGAAAGTGCGCCGAGAATCTCCGAGAAGCGTGTCTCGGCGGGTCGCCATCGAACACGCAGGCGGTGCGTAACGGGGCTGACTTCCGCCTTTTCGACACCCTGAGACTTGGTCAGCGTCGTTTCGATGAGCCAGCTGCACGCGGCGCAGTACATTCCGCCAACGTAGATTGTCGCTTCTGCGCTCTCAGCATCCGCTTCGGCAAATGCAAGCAGCATGTCGTCGCGATCGAATACTTGCCATTCGGAAGTTTCGTCGAGCGGGCGCCCGACACCCGGGGCTGGGGCCTC
The DNA here is from genome assembly GCA_963760395.1 of uncultured Gammaproteobacteria bacterium. GTDB lineage: Bacteria > Pseudomonadota > Gammaproteobacteria > Steroidobacterales > Woeseiaceae > UBA1847. The sequence goes on along the minus strand of CAVXCX010000005.1, from coordinate 98,930 downwards.
GCGCATCGCGTAGTAACCACTCAATCCTGAGTCGCGGATCAGCTCGGCAACGGCCTTGCAGCCTGGGCAGCAGACCGGTTGGCTATCGCCCTCGATCTCGACAGTAATCTTGCAGTTAGTCGGAACGGGCAGAGCGCAGTGAAAGCAGGTGTCAGCGCTCGTCGACATCGGGTGTTTCGGCAGGGCGAAGTGTTATGCGTGACTCGCCTTGCCACTCGCCTGAAAGCCGCCAGTCATCGTTCGATGTCAGGCTCACATACCAGCGTCCGTCCGGGATGCTGACAAAATGCCCCGACCAGACCGGATTGCCCGCCTCGTCGGGTGGCGCACGATTTAGCGCGATACGCTGATCGCGATCGGCGAAAGCCGGATGCGAGAACTCCAGTTGCAGCGTGGCTGGCGAGGTGTCCAGATCTCCGGCTCGCATCGCGGCCAGCACGACACCTGACTCAAGATCAATGTCCAGCAGTACCGCGAGATTGAGTTCGGCAGCGAGTTGCTCCGCGACAACGCGGCGCTCCGCCACGATCTGCATGCCGTCGTCGGATTGGACGACCAGCGAGTCAGTCGTCTGCAGGGATATCCAGAACGTAGTCAGCCCGCCCACGACTGCCGAAGCCGGAAGTGCAATGATGAACCACGGCCAGAACTGCCGATACCAGGGCTTTGTGTCTTCGCGAACCATAGCTTTTTAGCGCGTCGGACCTATGAAGCGGCTATCTTCCTCTATAACGACCGACGCGTCATCCATCGCCTCGATCCTGAAGAGGATCGTGTTGACTCCGCGAGCGTCTTCGCGACGTGCTTTTACCCGGACGGGCAGTGACAGAACACCCCCACCTTCGACAGGCACGCTGTCGCCGACTCCATCGAGCACAGCGCCTTGCATGCCGTTGATGCTCAGTGAAAAGACACGCGCATCGTTGCTCTGATTGATGATCTTGAGCGTATAGATATTCTCGATAAAGTTTTCCGGCAGCTCGCGATACAGCGAGTTCCGGTCCCTGATCACATCGAGAATGACAGGCGTGCGCGATGCCATCGCCGTTACCAGTCCTGCAATCATTATTAAGAGGAGCGTTGCATAGATGTACACACGCGGCCGCAATACACGGGTGCCTTCGTGCTGTATCGCATGTTCGGTCGTGAAGCGGACAAGGCCGCGCGGGTAGTTCATCTTGTCCATGATCGAATCGCAGGCGTCGATGCAGGCGGCACAGGCGATACACTCGTACTGCAGGCCCTCGCGGATATCAATGCCGGTCGGACATACCTGTACGCAGAGCTGGCAGTCGATGCAATCGCCAAGCCCTGCGGCTTTGGCATCGACCGAACGCTTGCGCCCGCCACGCGGCTCGCCGCGCTTTTCATCGTACGAGATGATCAACGTATCTTTATCAAACATCGCGCTCTGGAAACGCGCATACGGACACATGTACTTGCAAACCTGTTCACGCATGTAGCCGGCATTGCCGTACGTAGCAAAGCCGTAGAACAGGCCCCAGAAGAGCGTCCAGCCGGCAACGTTGAGCGTGACAATGTCGACACCTAGTTGACGGATCGGCGTGAAATAGCCGATGAACGTGAATCCCGTCCACATCGAGAAGCTAATCCAGAGGAGCTGCTTGGAGCCTTTCTTGCGTAACTTCGTGAATGACCAGGGCGCCTTGTCGAGCTTCATGCGCTGCGAGCGCGTGCCTTCGGTGAATTGCTCCATCCAGATGAAGGCTTCCGTCCAGACCGTTTGTGGACACGCGAATCCGCACCACAGGCGACCGGCCAGTGCAGTGAAGAAAAACAGCGAAAACGCCAGGATCATGAGCAGCATTGCGAGGAACGGAAAGTCCTGCGGCCACAGGGTCAGTCCGATCAGGTAGAATTTACGCGCAGGAAGATCAAACAGAATCGCCTGGCGATCGTCCCAGAGCAGCCAGGGAACCAGGTAGAAAAGACCGAGTAAGGTGATGGTGGCGAGTTTGCTGAGCTTGTCGAAGCGGCCGCCAATTTCTCGCGGGTAGATCTTCTTCGCGCTCGCGTACATCGAGCCGGCTTGTGGCTTGCTCATTGGTTCCTGTGCTTCTCGTCGCGTTTCGGGGCGGTACGCACAAGAAACGCGGTTAGGCCCGAGCAGAGGGCGCAAAACACCCAGAAGAAGAAAAAGCCAACCGCGTAGCCCAGGTCGGGGCTGAGATGAAGGTTACTGTCGATCAGATGGCCAAGATCCGCCGGGTCAAAAATGGCGAAGAAAACCATGGTCGCCACGGCGGCACTGAGGAACGAAATCCACACCACCGTGAAAGCCGCCTGCTTGTTGCGGCTCCACTGTTTTGCACCACGGTATTCCTCGCTAATCATTGCTGGCAGTCACCTGGCGGTAATCGTCTTGATTCGACAGGTCGTCAGTTTGACAGACTGTAAACGTAGGCCGCGAGAATCTTGGTGCGGTCTGCGCCGAGCAAATCGCCGTGCGCAGGCATCAGGCCGTTGCGTCCCTGCACGATGGTTGTGCGGATTGCGTCATCCGAAGAACCGTAAAGCCAGACGTCGTCGGTCAGATTCGGAGCGCCAAGTGCCTGGTTGCCGGTGCCCTCTGGCGTGTGGCAGGCGCTGCACAACGCAAGGAACATGGGCTTGGCGCTCAGCGCAGCCGGGTCATCGGCGGCTACGATACCGCTGAGGCTCTGCACGTATCTGACCATGTTGTCGACGCCCTGGTCGCCACCCAGGGCAGGTGCCAGCACCGGCATGACCGCATTGCGGCCGTTCTTCAGCGTCGACGTTATTGCGGCCTCGGATTTACCGTACAGCCAGTCATCGTCCGTCGAGATTGGGGTACCCGGTTGCACCGCGGGCGTCCGACCCATGACAGGTCGTGCAGTAGCTCGCATAGAGGCTCTTGCCCAGCTTGTTCGCGTCGGCATTCTTCGAGAGTTCTTCGAAGTCCATAGCCGCAAACTTCTCATAGATCGGTTCGTAGCGAGCTGACGCCGCCTGCATTTCGGCTTCGTACTGGCCCTGCTGCGACCAGCCAAGTGTTCCCTCCCAGCTGCCCAGGCCGAAGACGACCAGGTAGCCGATCGCCCAGGCGATCGTTATGAAATAGAGGTACAGCCACCACTTCGGAGCCGGGTTATTCCACTCCTCGATATCGCCGTCCCATTTATGACCAACGACCTCATCGTCCGGAATGTCTTGTGGACCCTGTTTGGCCGACCAGGCGATCAGCCATGTGCACCAAAGGACGAAGAGTATCGTGCCAGCAGCAACGAACCAGTGCCAGAATGCAGGCATCAGATGTTCTCCCGCTCGTTATTAGAAATAGGGTGGTCTTCTTCCAGCGGCAGGGCCGCGGAAGCCTCGAATTCCGCCTTGCGTCGGCTGCTCCAGGCCCATACCCAGATACCGATGAAAGCGAAAAATATGACGGCGGTAAGAATGCCGCGAAGGTCGTTAACGTCCATCAGGGCCTACCTCCTGTCGCGGCGATTGGTGCCCAGCCCTTGCAGGTAGGCGATCATCGCTTCCATCTCTGAGCGACCCTGCACTGCGGCCGCTGCCCCGGCTATCTGCTCTTCGGTATAGGGATCACCGAGGAACCGCAGCGCTTTCAGCTTGGTCGTTATCAGGTCCGGGTCTACTGTATTTTCCAGCAGCCACGGGTAGCCCGGCATGTTCGATTCAGGCACCAATGCGCGTGGATCGGTCAGATGCAGGAGGTGCCAGTCGTCGCTGTAGCGACCTCCAACGCGTGCGAGGTCGGGGCCGGTGCGCTTGGAGCCAAACTGGAAGGGCCGATCGTAGACCGTCTCACCGGCCGTCGTGAATGGACCGTAGCGTTCCGTTTCGCTGCGAAACGGGCGAATCATCTGCGAGTGGCAGTTGTAGCAACCCTCGCGGACATAGATATCGCGGCCCGCCAGCCTCAGGGGGCTGTAAGGTTCGATGCCCTCCGCCGGTTCGTTCGCATCGGCGCTGAACATCAGTGGCACAATCTCAACCAGACCACCGATGCTGATCGCGACAACAATCAGCACCATCATCAGGTTCAGGCTTTTTTCAATCGTCTCGTGACGCATTTCTTAGGCTCCCTGTTACGCCGGATCCAGTACCGCAACGGGCACCGGTTTCTTGTCGCTTACGGTCTTCCAGACGTTGTAAGCCATGATTAGCATTCCGCCAAAGAACAGCAGGCCGCCAAGGAGTCTGAAGTAGTGGTAGGGGTGCACAGCCTTGAGCGACTCGACGAACGAGTAGGTCAGGGTGCCGTCGTCATTGACGGCACGCCACATCAGGCCTTCCGTCACGCCGGCGATCCACATCGACACCGCGTACAGCACAACACCAATAGTCGATGTCCAGAAATGCACATCGATCAGTTTCGTGCTGTACATGCCGTCGCGGTTATAGAGCCGCGGAATGAGCGAATACAACGAGCCGATCGTCATCATGGCGACCCAGCCCAGCGCGCCGGAGTGAACGTGACCGATCGTCCAGTTCGTATAGTGCGACAGGGCGTTGACCGTCTTGATTGACATCATCGGACCTTCGAAGGTCGACATGCCGTAGAACGACAACGCCACGATCATGAACTTCAGGATCGGATCGGAACGCAACTTATGCCAGGCACCCGACAGTGTCATGACGCCGTTGATCATGCCGCCCCAGGAAGGTGCCAGCAGAATAATGGAAAACACCATGCCCAGTGTCTGCGCCCAGTCCGGTAGCGACGTGTAGTGCAGGTGGTGAGGGCCAGCCCACATGTAGATTGCAATCAGTGACCAGAAGTGAATGACCGACAGTCGATACGAATACACCGGCCGGCCGGCCTGTTTGGGCACGAAGTAATACATCATGCCGAGGAAGCCGGCTGTCAGGAAAAATCCGACTGCATTATGGCCGTACCACCACTGCATCATGCCATCGACGACACCGGTATATATTGAGTAGGACTTGAACAGAGATAACCGGAACCGCCAGGTTATTGAAGATGTGCAGGACGGCGATCGTGATTATGAACGCACCGTAAAACCAGTTGGCGACGTAGATATGTTTGACACGACGTTTCGCGATTGTGGCGAAGAAAACGATGGCGAAGGCTACCCAGACGACCGCGATCAGCAGGTCGATAGGCCATTCCAGTTCCGCGTATTCCTTGGACTGGGTGATACCGAGCGGCAGCGTGACAGCGGCGAGCACGATAATCAGCTGCCAGCCCCAGAACGTGAACGCGGCCAGTTTGTCGAATGCCAGCCGCACGTGACAGGTTCGCTGTACCACGTAATAAGCTGTTGCGAACAGCGCTGACCCGCCAAATGCGAAAATGACCGCGTTGGTGTGCAGTGGCCGCAGCCGGCTGTAGGTCAGGTAAGGCACATCGAAGTTAAGTTGCGGCCAGATCAGCTGCGCGGCAAGTAGTACGCCGACCAGCATGCCGACGATACCCCAGACCACGACCATGATTGAAAACTGGCGCACTACCGTGTCGTTGTAAGAAGCTGCTTTGTCCAAAATCAGGACCCCTGTTTGCGGTTGGAATTCAAGGTAATGGCAAGGCGCTGCAGAGACATCCGACGGCTGCAAGTACGATGTCCGCAGGATGGCTCGGCATATCTGCCCCGTGTTGACCCCGCAATCTAGCAAGCTGCTTGCGTGCATCGTATAGGGGACGATACGTATGGCACTGATACACAAACAAATGTCCAGTTTGGCCGGCTGAAAGCCCTATAATCGGGAGCCGTTTCCTTGATCAAAAAGAATATGAAAAAAATCCCGCTGCCAGCCGGTATCGTCAGCGAAATCCTGAACGCCTCGTCGGATGCGACAATCATTTCCGACGCGCATGGCGGTATTCTCATTGCCAATCATGCTGCCGAGATGCTGTTCGGCTATGGCGACGGTGAGCTGATCGGTGAATCCATTGAGGTTCTCGTGCCGGAGCAGCAGCGCTCCCGACACAAAGAACTACGTGGTAACTATCACAAGGCGCCCAGAGGTCGACCGATGGTTTCCGGCCTGGAAATCTATGGCCGCCACAAGGATGGCCATTCTTTCAGGGCTGAAGTAGGCCTTAGCCCCATCGAAACGGACGATGGTCTGCTCGTAACCAGCACGATTCGGCCGACGGCAGCAACGCATGATTCTGAGGCCTACTTCCGCAACCTGCTGGAATCGGCGCCCGATGCCATGATCATTATCGACGAGAACGGCAAAATCGCGATCGTCAATGCGCAGGCCGAAAGCATGTTTGGCTATCGGCGTGTTGAGATTCTGGGTCAGCCAATCGAGATCCTGCTGCCGGAACGAATTCGCGATCGACATCACTCACATCGGCAGGAATTCTTTGCCGATCCCAAACTGCGGCCCATGGGTGAGGGCTTCGATTTGGTTGCGAGGCGCCGGGACAACAGTGAGTTTCCGGTGGAGATCAGCCTGAGTCCCGTCAACACGGATGGTCAACGCTTTGTTTCCAGCGTTATCCGCGATGTGACTGAGCGCAAACGCATGGAGGACGAAATCGTCGCGGTCCACCAGGAGGCCGAACGCGCCAATAAGGCGAACAGCGCCTTCCTGGCAGCGGCGAGTCACGATCTACGCCAGCCGGTGCAGGCCTTGAGCCTTCTGAACGGGGCGTTACGGCGCACCGTGAAAGACGAACGGGCGTTGCAGATGATCGAGAGTCAGCAGAATTCACTGACGGCAATGACCAATCTGCTCAATTCCCTGCTTGATATCAGCCGACTCGACGCGGGTGCGGTGGCGCCAGATCTCGAGAAATTTCCGATTCGGCGCCTTATCGATCGTTTGTCAGATGAGTTTCACCGGCAGGCACAGCACAAGGGCCTCGAGTTTTCGTCATCGGCGACTGACGGATTCGTCAATAGCGACCCGAACCTGCTGGCCGAAATTATTCAGAATCTGGTTTCCAACGCGATTCGTTATACGGACAAGGGCGAGGTAAGCCTTCGTTGCGTCGAAAAAGATGGACTCTGCAGAGTCGAAGTCATGGATACCGGCATTGGCATTGAGGCGGATCAGCTGGAGGCAATCTTCGGTGAGTTTCATCAGTGCAAGACGCCAGGTTCGAACAAGGAGGGCTTCGGTCTCGGACTGGCAATCGTAAAGCGACTTGGCGATCTCCTGGCGTTGCGCATAGATGTCACGTCCGATGTTGGCAGGGGCTCCTGTTTCAGCGTGACAATGCCAACGGTAGATAGTGTCGCGGCCGCAACAAACGATGATGAGTTTGGCTCAATGGAAGCAGTCGACGCTGACGGTGGTCTGATCATACTGATCGAAGACGACGTCAACGTCGCGAATGCGTGGGGCCTGCTGCTCGAGGCGGAGGGCTATCGAGTCGCGACTGCCGCCTCAGCGACTGAGGCGCAGGCTTTGATCAGTCATCTTGATGAGGAACCGAGATTGCTGATATCGGACTTTCACTTGCTGGACGGATCTACCGGTGTAGAAGCCATAAGTGGCATACGAGAACACTTCGAGGACCTTATTCCGGCATTCATCGTTAGCGGCGACACTTCCAAGGTCGTCAAAGACTCGCGCTTGCTCGTCAACTGCACGTTGATGAGCAAACCCATCGATACCAACAGATTGTTATCGGCTGCGCGGGAAGCTATCCGCAGCGGCGAGGTCCCGCAGGACTAGCGAAGATAGACGAGCCAGCTGGCCGGCGATTTGCTAATCGCGACGCCTACGACGTAGCCGTAGGTCAACAATGCTGTGACGAAGGCAAGCACCCGAACTTGCAGTGTGGGCCCTCGTCGAAGCGCAACAGTGCCAAGCAGGATATACAAAACAAGCGCCGCAATTTTCGCGAGCAGCCAGCTCTGCGAGAATGGATTGAGCGACAGCACCAGCAGCATTCCGACTGCGCCGGACAGCAAGATCGTATCTACGATATGAGGCGCAATACGACTGATACGATGCTTTAGCCAGTAAGAGTCGACCAGCATCCAGTAGCCACGCAGGACGAATCCGGCGATGCTGATGACGGCGGCCAGTGTGTGTATTTGTCGTAGTAACAAGTAGGACATTGTGACGCGATCATGCCACAAACCGACTATGCTCCCTGGCGAACGGTGCCGCGCCGGAGCTGATCAGGCTCCGGCATGATAGATCCTGGTAGGAATCAGGCGGCTTCGTGATTGTGCAGATTAACCGGTGTCTGGAACCAGTCAGGCTTGATGATCAATAGATCACAGGGCAGATGTTCGAGGGTGCGCTCTGCGGTCGCGCCGATGAACAGGCGCTTCCAGCGATTCCTGGCGACGGCACCCATGACTACGACATCGGCTTTGAGTTTTTCTGCGATCAGCGGCAGCTCTTCGTGTGTCAGGCCGGCTACAAGATGGGCCTTGCCATCGTCGATCTTGTGGAAATCGGTAATTTCCCTGAAGCGCTTCTGATGATCTTCATGCATCTGTTGTTCGATTTCGTCAAACGGCAGCGACACCGGGATGTAGGCGTTTGCCGTGGCGGTCGCGACAGCGATACGCGGATCATAAGAGTGGAAGGCATGCAGGTCGGCGCCCGTCTTGTCAGACAAGGACTTGCTGACATGCAGAATCTCGTCGTCAAGCGCGGCGGGTTTGTCATGCTGGTGCATGGGATCAATTGCTGCGACAAAAACAGGTGTTGCTGCGAATTCCTGTGGCTTAACCAGCCACAGCGGCAGCGGGCAGGTTCGAATCAGATTCCAGTCGGTATTCGTTAGTAGCACCCTGGCGACCGCTGAGTGGTGGTGCGTGTCCTTTACGACGAGGTCCGCCTTGCTGTCCAGTGCCGACCGCACAATCGCCTCGTACAGCGGGTGGCCCCAGCGCGCCGAGGTCTTCACGACGATGCCGTCTTTCCTGAGTGGCTCGGCCAGTTTCTCCAGGTGTTTTTCGTGACCCTGAATCACTTCGTCGCGAGCTTTCTCCAATGACGGCGAATCGAACAGACGATCGCCACTCAGGTATTCGTTGTAATAGCAGACGAGCAACTCAAGTTCGGCACCACAGCGTTTTGCTAGCCAGGCGGCGCGGTTCATCGCGGGTTGCTCAGTTGCCGTTGGATCGATGACCGCGAGGATCTTTGATATTTCTTTCATTGTCGTACCTGACGGGTCATTTGAAAGGTTGTCGGGGTTTCCCTCTGAGCATACTCGTGGCCGATTGGCATTCCATAAGTCGACATGCCTAGCGCATATCGGTTACTACTTATTTCTTCATAGGTGGATTTACTAATTTCTAAGCACGACGCTTTGGTATTACATGAAGACAGCGTTGAGCAAAGGAGTCATCATGTCGGCCGCATCACATGAAGCGTTGCGTGCAGAGCTGAATCAGAAGAAGGAAGAACTGACTGCGAGACTGTCACGAATTTCGGCGAATTTGCGGCGCGGCTACGAAGCGGATTCCAAAGAGCGCGCCAAGCAACTTGAAGACAACGAAGTTGTCGATGCACTCGGCAATGAGGCGCGATCAGAGATCGCCAAGATCTCGGCGGCGTTGAATCGTTTGGACCGGGGGGAATTTGGAATCTGTATCGAGTGCGGCTCGCCGATAAAGGAGGGCCGGCTCAAGGCTTATCCCTATGCGGATGAATGTATCGAGTGCGCGGAGTTCGACGAGCGTCGCCGCGCGCGTGAATAAGCTCGAGGCGACCGTCGCCAGTTGCGCCAGGCAGTCTCTGTAACCGCTCGACTTAAGCCGTCATGTGCATCTTGACGAGATCAGCCAGTGATCTTGCCTGCATTTTCTCCATGACTCGCGCACGGTGGATTTCAACGGTGCGCTGACTGACGCCCAATTCATAGGCAATTACCTTGTTGGGCTTACCGGTGACAACCAGATCAAACACCTCGCGTTCCCGATTCGTCAGTCTGTCCAGGCGTCCCGCAACTTCGGCGTGATGTTGCTGCGCAACCCGGCGCTCCTCGTCGGTGGCGAGGGCTTCGCGAATCCGGTCTAACAGCTCCTGGTCGCGGAACGGCTTCTGTATAAAGTCGACGGCACCTTTCTGCATCGCTTCGACAGCCATTGGAACATCGCCGTGACCCGTGATGAAGATGATGGGCAGGGTGTTGCCGCGCTTAATCAGCTCTTCCTGCAGCTCCAGACCGCCGAGGCCGGGCATACGAATATCGAGCACCAGGCATCCCGGTCGCTGATCGGTCATCTTCTCGAGGAATTCGTCGCCGGAGCCGAAAATTTCGTGGTCCAGGTTGACGGAATCCATCAGGGCCTGCATCGCGAAGCGAATCGCCGCGTCGTCATCGACAATGAAAACTGTCGGTGTTGGTTCGTTTTGTGTCGTCATGTGCGGTGATTGGACCAGAAAGAGCGTCGCTTTGCGAGTGTTTGCGGCGAATCGAGGCCGGGGGACGCCCGGCACACGGGCATTTCGGCTAGTCGAGGCGCTTGGTGAATCGCGTTGCCGCGATGCCCATTGCGACCAGCGTGAAGCCGATAAGGAAGACCAGGTCCGGTAGCATCTCGGCGAGTGTGGCCTCTCGCAGCATGATTCCGCGGGTCAGTCGGATAAAGTGGGTATTCGGCAACGCCTCGCCGATATACCGGGCGAAGCTCGGCATGCCGTCGAAAGGAAACATGAAGCCCGACAACAGGATTGACGGCAGCAGGATGAATACCATCATCTGCATGGCCTGGAACTGCGTCTTGGCCGCAGTTGAAATCAGTAGCCCAAGAGCCAGATTGGCCGCCACGAACGTCGTCGCTGCCAGAAACAAATCGATGATACTGCCGCGCACGGGCACATCGAAGAGCAGCCGTCCAACCGCCAGGATCAACGCAAGCTGCAGCATGCCAATGACGATATAAGGTATGACTTTTCCGAGCATCAATTCGGTGGAGCTCAGGGGTGTGTTTATCAGTAGTTCCAGATTGCCGCGCTCACGCTCGCGGACCAGCGCCACCGCCGTAAACAGGATCATTGTCATTGTAAGGATTACGCCCATCAGGCCCGGAATGATATTGACCGGACTGCGGCGCTCCGGATTGTAAAATGGGCGAATCTCGAGAAATTGCCATTGACTGCTGGCCGGCGGATAGACGTCAAATGAAAATGGCATGGTTCTTAGCTGATTCGCTACGCCGAGAATAGTCGGATCGCTACCGTCCACGAGTAACTGCACCGCGGCGCGCGAACGTTGCCCGACACGTCGGTCGAAGTCGGGCGGTACCAGAATACCAATGGAAATTCGGCCGCTGCGCAAGAGGTCGTCCAACCGGTCGACCGTATCGACGGACTCAATAATCTCGACGACCTGCGTCTGCTTCAACGCCGCGATGAACTGCCGTGACAGGTGGGTTTGTGCCTGGTCGGCAACGGCAGTTTTCAGGTTTCTGACGTCGGTGTTGATCGCGTAGCCGAACATTAGCATCTGGATAACGGGAAGCCCTACCACCATTCCGAAGGTGAGGCGGTCGCGGCGTAGCTGCCGCACTTCTTTCTTTGCGATAGCCATAATGCGGGAGACGGAAATCAATTTACGTCCCCTTTGGGTTTGAGGGTGACGGCAACGAATACGTCTTCGAGCGTCGCGGCGCCGCGTTGCACATTCGCTTCAATGTTCTGCGCGGCGAGCGCAGCGGCGATGCGTTCCGTCGCTTGGCTATAGCGCTCCGGAATAAGGACGCGCAGTCGAATGCCGAGTTGCGTCACGCTGGCGACTTCGTCGAGCTCGTGGATAACTGTCTGTGCTTTATAGGGATCAGCGGCGCTTACCTCGATGATGTGCATGCCGGTGGCTGCCTGAAGCTCCTGCGGTGTGCCGTCGGCGACCTTGACGCCGTGATCCAGTATTGCGAGTCGGTGGCAGCGTTCTGCCTCGTCCATATAGTGCGTCGACACCAGTATCGTCGTGCCGCCGCCGGCCAGTCGGAACAGGTTCTCCCAGAAATCGCGTCGACTTTGCGGGTCAACGGCGCTGGTGGGTTCGTCGAGCAGCAGAAGCTCCGGGTGATGCAGGACCGCGCAGGCGAGGGCGAGCCGCTGCCTCTGGCCGCCACTCATGGTGGCTGCCAGTTGTTTCTGCTGCTCGACGAGGTCATAACGATGCAGCAATTCGTCGATGCGTTTCGCGCGTTGCGCCGAAGGATAGGAATAGATCTCGGAAATGAATTGCAGGTTCTCGAGAACGGTCAGATCGCCGAATAGCGAGAAGCGTTGCGTCATGTATCCAATCAGCGGTTTAAGGTCTTTGCTGTTGCCGGGGATCGGCGTATCGAGAACGATCGCATTGCCTTCTGTTGGTGTCAGGAGGCCGCAGAGCATCCGAATGGTCGTCGACTTTCCGGAGCCGTTCGGACCCAGAAAGCCGTAGATCTGCCCACGCGGAACGTTGAGGTCGAGCGAATTGACAGCACGAAGGGTGCCAAAATCCTTGGATAAACCTCGTGCTTCGATCGCAAATGCCGACGACATCAATGAATTCCGATACCGGGGAACTCTACTTCTACGGGAACGCCGTCGGGCAGGCGGTCGCGCTCTGCGGTGATGTCGATCTTGGCGACGTAGGTAAGACGGCCCCTGTCGCGCTCGGTCAGCGCATAGTAGGGCGAAAATGCGGGTTCGCTTGCGACCCAGCGCACGCGACCTTCGAGCGCGGCATCTAATCCGTCAACGTGAATGAGCGCTTCACTGCCTGGACTTATGTGCACACGCAAAGCCTCCGGCACATAAACCCGCGCGTGGACTTGCTTGCCGCCGAGAACAATGACGACGGGTTGGCCGGCGCCGGGGCGTTCACCAATCTCCAGAATGCGGCTGTCCAGGATACCGTCGACGGGCGATTTCAAGGTGTGTCGATCGACATCAACTCTGACGCTGTCGCGCCTTGCTGTCGCCTGGTTGACCGCCTGTTCTGCCTGTTCGAGTTCCTCGATCGTGGTGCCCGCAAGACGTTCCTCGAGTACCGCCAGCGCTACCTGGTGATTCGCGCTTGCGGCATCAAGTGCGGCTTTGGCGGTGTCAAGCAGTTCGGCGGATGCGAGGCCTCTGTCGTGTACCTCGCGAATTCTCTTTAATTCACTTTTCCGAAACGCAAGTTCCTGCGTCGCGCCGTCGACGCTGGCCCTGGCTACCGCAATCTGTTCACTTCGCGGACCGCGCACGAGCTCATCGAGACGTGCCCGTTGTTGCAGCAAGGCGGCCTCGGCCTCCGCGAGGTGTGCTGACGCGCGTGTAACGTCCTGACGCACGATTACCTGCCCTGCGGTAACGACGCTTCCTTCTGCGGTCGTGATTTCGATAATCGGTTCGCCGAACTCGGCAGTCAGTTCGAGCCTGTCGGAGGTGAGTTCGCCAACCACACGATTAGAGTCTTCGGACGAATCGCAGGCGGTGAGCAAGGCGGCGAGCAGGCCAAGTGCTGTTATTGTCATTGTGATCTTCATGGCGAAACTCCGTTCAGGCCTTGAGGTAGGCGAGAATTACTTGCAGTTGTGTTTCGATCAGTTTGTCGGTATCCAGCGCGCGTTTTGTGAACACGATCTTCCAAATCATCGATAGCATCACCGGTGCAATGAACAACTGCGGCAGATCGGTGACGTCGCTACGACGAAACTCACCGCGTTCGACGCCGCGCTCGACAACTTGCGAGAGCGCAGCAAGTCCTTTCGAAACGACGTTATCCCAGTAGAAATCCACGAGATCCGGATACCTGTGGCCCTCGGCGATCAACAAGCGAATGACCACCGCGACCGGTGACCCTGGGATGCGCTTCATAAAGGCAGCCAAGGGGCCGCGTACAAATTCCTCTGACGAGAGTTCGGTTTTCTGCACAGCAAGCAGCAGCGAATCGACCCGCGGGATGACCACGCTTTTAACAACGGCTTTGAACAGCTCTTCCTTGGTCTTGAAGTAAAGATACAGCAGGCCTTTACTCACGCCGGCCCGCTTGGCGACTTCTTCGACGCGTGTTCCGGAGTAGCCTTTTTCTGCAAATACGTCGAAAGCCGCATCGGTTATTTCACGCGGCCGGTCTTCTTTGCGTCGCTGATAACGAGGTGTTGCCACGTTCGCTCTTTAATGACTTTCCGGTCATTAATTATACTTACTGACCAGAGAGTCAGCAAGCACTAATGGCGCAGCAGGCCGCGTTTACGCATAATCGCGCCCTATGTTTACCTACTTGGATCCGACAGTACGCAAGCGACTCGAAGCGCACGGCACCCTGTTCCAGATCGATCGCGACGGCGTGAGGGTAGCGGCCGAGCGCCGCCCGCCGAGCGGCTCCGGCATCAGCGTGCTCGGGCCCATTCCTCTGCCATTGAAGCTCTGCGAGCACGAGATCGAGGTTGACTGGTATGCCTGTGTGCGGCGCACCGAGCTCAGCAAAATTGAGGAGATCGCTGACGAACTGAGGGCCCAGCATGGCCAGGCATCGTTTGCGACGCTGGCGTCGTCGATGGCGGTAAACAGCGTGCTGTTGCTTGGCGATCCCGAGAACTGGAGTAATCCGCTGGTGCGCGTGCATTCCAGTTGCATGACCGGTGACGTTTTTGGTTCACAGCGCTGCGAGTGCGGCCCCCAGCTTGAGATGGCGCTCAGGCGAATCAAGCAGGATGAGCAGGGTGGAATGGTGATCTATATGTCCGGTCACGAGGGGCGCGGAATCGGCCTCTGGGCCAAGGCGGCAACCTACCTGCTGCAGGATGCGGGGGAGGACACCTACGAAGCGAATCGCTCGCTTGGCCTGCCGGATGATTCTCGTGATTTCAGTGATGCCGGCTCGCTACTCAAGTTTTTCCTGCAAGACCGCCCCTTCAGGCTGCTTACCAACAATCCGAAAAAAGTAAATGATCTCGAAGCAATGGGAATCGAGGGAATTACGCGCGTGAAACACGTTACCGGCGTCGGCGACAGGAATCGCCGTTATCTGACGGCGAAGCAGGATTGGGGACACGAGTTGACCCCGGAAGATATTGGCACCGAGTAACAGCGCCCTCTACTGACGCCAAAGGCGCAGATTCAGTGGCCGTTCGTTGGGGTCATTGCTACGAAACGGGTTGATGTCGATGCCACCGCGCCGCTGATAGCGAGCATGAAGACTCAGACGCTCTGGACCGCATTGCGACGCGATATCAAGGAACATTCTTTCGACGCAGGCCTCGTGAAAGTCATTGTGCTGCCGGTAGGAAACGACGTATTTCAGGAGCGCAGCGGGATCGATTTTCGGGCCACGATAGCTGATCTGCAGGCTGCCGGTATCCGGTTGCGCAGTTACCGGACAGAGACTCCTCAACAGGTGCGTGTGCAAATCCTCTGTAACGATGTTGCTTCGGTCGGCCTGCAGCAGGCTGGCGTCAACGTCAAAGCTTGTGCAGGTAACCGCCAGCGAATCGAGGGAGGTGCCGGCGAGTCGCGACACGCCTCGAGCTTCGGTCGCGACGATCGGCAATACCCTGACGATAATTGCGCTGCCGGTGCAGGCACCCAGGTCTTTCTTCAGGATCTCGGCGACTTCGACCTCGGATGAGAAACGGCTCATCGAAAACGAATTCAGGTAGAGCTTCAGAGATTTCGATTCGACGATGTTTGGTGAGTCCGCCGGTACGATAATCTCGGCTGTAGCGATCGCCGGGCGGCCGGTTGCGCTGAGCCAGGTCAGCTCCCAGGCATTCCATATATCCATGCCGGTGAAGGGCAGTTGGCCGGACAGGCCCAGGGGCTCGCGAGCATCCGTGCGGGGAATCGGGCAGAGCAGTTCCGGTGCGTAGTTGTCCGGATAGTCGGTGTCCTTGCCAAGCGGTATTTTTGCCTGTTTCACAGCTAAGTGTCCTTATTCGCGGGGGCCGCGTCGGCGCGCGTGAGTTAAACGGCTACATTTTGCACCAGGATACGCGGGATTTGCTGCAATCTTGTGTAAAATAGCGGCCCACTTCGAGCATCGACGTCGCCCATTAGAAGCCGTCCCGACGGCAACGAACAACACGGGCAGTCGCAAAATACGAGTTATTGAATCCTATGAGTCCTGCAAACGGCAGCAACGATAGCAAGCGCGGCAATATTATTCCCATTGGCGGCGCAGAAGAAAAACTACATAACCCGGAGATCCTCGACCGCTTCGTCGACCTCTGCGGCGGCAAGCAATCGCGTATAGGGATCATACCGACAGCCTCGGAGCTCGAGGATACCGGCCGCAACTATGAAAAGCTGTTTCGCAAGCTCGGCGTCAAGCACGCCCAGGTGCTGCAATTCATAACGCGGGACGACTGTCAGTCGGGCGTTGATGTTCAGTACATAGAAAAATGCGACGGCGTCTTCATGACCGGTGGCAACCAGCTCAGGTTGTCGACGACCTTGGGCGGGACCGCTGTGGCGCAGTTGATTCGGCGTCGCAATGCCGACGGGATGCACGTTGCGGGTACCTCGGCGGGCGCGGCCTTCATGCCCGAGCATATGATCGCAGGTGGCAAGGAAGGCAGCACCCCCATGCCGGATATGGTCACAATGGCGCCAGGCCTCGGGCTGACAAACGCATTTATCATCGATCAGCATTTTCGCGAGCGTGATCGCCTGGGCCGTTTGTTGACGGCGCTGGCCTACAACCCGTTTGCCGTCGGTATCGGGCTGGACGAGGATACGGCCGCGTTTATTCGTCCCGGCGACGAGCTTGACGTTGTGGGCAGCGGCGGCATTACGGTCATCGATCCGACCAATCTAAGCTATTCTTCTATGGACCAGGCGCGCCGTGGTGATCCGGTCAGCCTCATAGGGGTGAAGCTGCACATCCTCGTAGCCGGTGGGCGATTTGATATCAAGTCGCGCGAAGCCTACGCCGAATAAGAAAAACAACAACAGGCGCACGCCATGAAAATCGAAAGCACCAATGTATTCGTCGGTCCGAACATGTTCGCCAGGTTTCCCGTCATCCGGCACATACTGGATCTTGGTGTGCTCGAGGAGTGGCCGACCGTACGCCTGGGTGATGACTATGTTGGTGCATTGCTCGCGCTTTTGCCCGGGTTGCATGAACACGGCTGCTCGTATCGCGAGCCGGGCGGATTCGTTCGCCGTATGACCGAGGACGAGGGCACCTGGCTGGGTCATGTCATGGAGCATGTCGCGCTGGAGCTGCAGAACGTCGCGGGTTCGGACGTCACCTTCGGACGCACCCGTTCTATCGACGACAGGCCGGGCTTTTACAACATGGTGTTCCAGTACAAGCATGCCGCTGTCGGTCGTCGGGCCAGCAAGCTGGCGCTGGATCTACTGCACAGTCTGCTACCCGACGATATCAAACCCGACGATGCACCGCCTGCGGACTGGAATTTCGATAACGAACGAGACAGTTTTATCCGCTATGCACAACGTAGCGAGTTTGGTCCCAGTACCGCCTCGCTGGTCAAGGCGGCCGAAGAACGCAACATTCCCTGGCTGCGCCTGAACAACTACAGCCTGGTGCAGTTCGGGCAAGGCCGTTATCAGCAGCGCATCCAGGCGACCACGACCGGGCTCACCAGTAACATCGCCGTGGAGCTCGCCTCCGATAAGGAGGAGACCAACGGTATTCTTCGCGACCTCGGTTTGCCAGTGCCGAAGCAGGCCATGGTGCGAACGCAACGCGATGCCGTTCGCGCGGCGGAGCGCATTGGCTACCCGGTGGTGCTGAAGCCTCTGGCCGGCAATCATGGCCGTGGTGTTTCGATCAATCTTCTTACGCCGGATGAGGTCGAGATGGGATTCGCCAAGGCGAGCGAACACGGCAGAACCGTTATCGTCGAAAGCTATATCGAAGGCCTGGATCACCGCCTGCTGGTCGTCAACGGCCAACTGGTCGCAGCGGCCAAGCGAGTGCCCGGTCACGTTGTTGGCGATGGCAAGAGCACTATCGAGCGGCTTGTCGAAGTCGTCAATCAGGATCCTCGTCGCGGCGTTGGTCATGAGAAAGTTCTGACCCGTCTCGAGTTTGACCACCAGGCGGAGCGGCTGCTCGCGAAACAGGGCTACGACAAGGACACCGTGCCAGCCGAGGGCGAGACCGTTTACCTGCGAACAACGGCGAACTTATCGACCGGTGGTACGGCGATTGACGTGACTGACATCATTCATCCCGACAATCGTGAAATGGCGATCCGCGCCATCCGTGCCATCGATCTCGACATCGGCGGCGTCGATTTTCTTACGAAGGACATTACCGAATCGTATCGTGACGCCGGCGGCGGCATCTGTGAAGTTAACGCCGGTCCGGGGTTTCGTATGCACGTTGCGCCGAGCGAAGGAACCCCGCGTGACGTCGCGGGGCCGGTGATCGACATGCTGTTTCCGCCGGACAAGCCGAGCCGTATTCCGATTGCTGCGATCACCGGCACGAACGGCAAGACCACGACGTCAAGAATGCTTGCGCACATCCTCAAGATGTCGGGCCGCACGGTAGGCCTGACGTCGACGGATGGCGTTTATATCGATGGCAAACTCAGCGTTGCCGGTGACATGACGGGCCCCGTCTCGTCGCAGATGATCCTGCGTGACCCGTCGGTTGATGCGGCGGTCATGGAAACCGCGCGCGGTGGAATGCTGCGTAGCGGTCTCGGTTTCCAGGAATGTAACGTCGCGGCCTGTCTCAACGTCTCGGCCGATCACCTGGGACTGCGCGGCGTGAACACACTCGAAGATCTTGCCGAGGTCAAACGTGTGCCGATCGAGATTGCGACGGATGCCGCCGTGCTGAACGCTGATGATTCACTGTGTTTGCAAATGGCTGACTACACGGATGCCGCGAGGCTTTCGTACATAACAATGAATCCGGGCCACCCACTGGTCAAACAGCATATTCATGCGGGCGGTCAGGCTTTTGTACTCGAAAAGGGCATGAACGGGCATCTGATTACGATCTACGACAATGAATCGCATACGCCGCTGTTGTGGGCGCATCTGATTCCGGCAACTGTCGAGGGGCGTGCCCTGCACAACGTGCAGAACGCGATGTTCGCGGCCGCACTTGCGTACAACATGGACGTTAGTCTCGAAGATATTCGCCAGGGACTCAGGACCTTCGACTCGACCTTCTTCCAGGCGCCGGGTCGTATGAACATTTACGGCGAGCATCCCTTCCGTGTCATCCTGGATTACGCGCATAACCCGGCGGCCGTATCCGCTATGTGCGGACTTGTGGATCGCTTCGATGTCGATGGCCAGCGCATCGTTGTACTGTCAGCGCCCGGCGATCGTCGTGATGAGGACATACGCAATATCGCCGAAATTGCTGCAGGGCATTTCGACAGGTTCATTTGCCGTTGCGATGACAATCGTCGTGGCCGAGGCCCGGACGAAGTTGCAGTCATGATGAAAAACAAGCTGCTCGAAGCGGGTATCTCGGCCGATAAGATTGAGGTTGTACCGGACGAGCAGGAAGCAACATTGCGCGCTTTGGAAATGGCGGAGCCAGGGGATCTGGTACTGATTCTCGGTGACAACACGACTCGAGCCTGGAAGCAGATTATCTACTTCAATTCCGGTGCACACGCGACGGAGCCCGGCAAGAAAAAGACAGTGGCCGTCGACCTTCCCGACGGAGATGAATTCGAATTGGCCGAGGATCTGGAGATCATTAGCGACGAACGCGGAGTGCGAATTGCGCGGGATGAGGGCGACTGATGACTGGCTGCTGTCCCGCTCACTATTCTCCAGTGTTGATGATGCAATAGCCGCCTGACATGGAATTTATCGATGCTCGCAGGCTCACTGGGCCGAGCCTGATTTTCGACGGCCCGGGGACTATTCTCGACGTCAGCTGCACGCCACAAGAGGCAAAAGACCTTGTTCCGGTCTGGGCCAACCACGTCGCGAGAATGCTGGAGGCCCTGGAATGGCCGGCCGCACGCCTCGCATCACTGGAATTGAGGGGCGGTGTCAGCCTGGCTTTCTCGGCGCCGATCGACGCGCTGTATGCGGCGACGGAGATCAACGAATGGGCCTGGGCGGCGAGCGCATTTGAGCTTGGTGCGCTGACGGAGGAGCCGGACTTCGACGATACGCTGAACGCGATAAGGTCCTCGGCTGAGGAGGAGGCGAATGACGAGCTGATGTGGCTCATCCACGAAGCAGCCGAACATGGCAAGACCCTGCTCTGGGACGACGATTATGTTTCTGTTGGTCTGGGTCGTGGCTCAGAGACCTGGCCGGTCCGGGAAATCCCGGATGCCTTCGACTGGGATCGATTTCACGATGTCCCCATTGGCGTCGTAACCGGCACCAATGGCAAGACAACCACCGTTCGTCTCGCCACGCACATCTTGCGGGCAGCTGCTCGCAACGTGGGTTTGAGTTCAACTGACTGGATTGCGGTAAATGAAACCGTGCTTGATCGGGGCGACTGGTCCGGACCCGGCGGCGCACGCACAGTGCTGCGGGAAAAGGATGTTGATATTGCGATACTCGAAACGGCGCGCGGTGGACTGCTGCGTCGTGGCCTGGGTGTCGAGCGCGCGGATGCTGCGCTGATCACGAATATCAGCGAGGATCATCTCGGTGACTTTGGCTCGAAAGACCTCAACGAATTACTGGCGGTGAAGTGGATCGTCAGTCGTGCCGTCGAATCCAGCGGACGACTGATACTAAACGCCGATGACGCCTTGCTGCGCGCTCGCGCAGCAGAATATCCCGGCGAGCTGGTCTGGTTCAGCCTCGATGCTGATAACGAAACGATAAACGAGCATACGGCCAGTGGTGGCCTGGTTTTCGTTCTCGACGGCGAGGCACTAACGCGGATCGAGGGCGACGTACGTGAAATAATCTGTCAGAGCCACGAGATACCGATAGCTATGGGTGGTGCAGCCCGACACAACGTTGCAAATGCACTGTCCGCCGCCGCGCTGACCTGGTGCCTTGGCGTTTCGATGGACGACATTCGAAGCGGCTTAAAAACCATGGTTCAGGATGAAAACCCGGGTCGCTGCAATCTTTATGATCTGAACGGCTTCAAGATCCTGGTCGACTTCGCCCATAATCCTGCGGCAATGGCCGCGCTGTTCGACATGGCGAGCGCGATTCCGGCAAAACGCAGGGCCTTGTGCTTCGGACAGGCGGGCGATCGTACCGACAAACTTATCCAGGAACTTGCGCGCGATGCCTGGTCGATAGGGCTCGATCGTGTCGTGGTGTCCGAGCTGGCCGCATACCATCGCGGTCGAGAGCAGGGCGAGGTGTTCGAAATTATCCGCGACGAGCTTGTCAAAGCGGGCGCGATTCCATCACAGATCATGCATTTCGAAACAGAGATGGAATCCTTCCTGTCGGCAATCAGCTGGGCAGAGCCCGGCGACCTCGTGATCATGCTGGCGCTCGCTGGCGCACTGCCGATTCAGGAAAAGCTCAAGGAACTGGGCGCAGGATAAACTCGACGATGTCGTCCGCAATTTGTCGCGTCTTGGACGCCGAGAGTACGTCTCCTGCGAGCACGTGATGGCTGGGGTCACCAGGATCCTTGATTTCAATCACCGCCTTTTGCGGCGCATCGGTAGCCGCGTAAGCCGCCAGTGCCGCCGCAGGCGACACGACCGCATCGTCCTTCGAATAGAACATCAGGAGACGCTGGGGAATTCGTGCGGGAAGTTGCTTGTTGGCAAGATCGACGAGTCGCATCATCTCGACCGCAGCAGTCATCGGGTAGGTCGTCGACCAGTAGCGTCCCTGCGCCTCGTTGTGCGGTTGCCAGCTGCGCGTCTCGCCGGCGACGATCCGGGCGAGCAATGGGCCGGCAGGCCGCGTGAGCCACGCCGCGGCGGGATCACGGGGTGCAATATTGGGCGAAAGCATCACAATCGTGTCGACGGCGTCCATGGCCGGATGTCCCAGCATCGCCGCGGCAAGTGTTGCGCCGGTCGACGTGCCCATGAGGACAACCTTGTCGCCAAGGTGAGATGCGACGGCGAGCGCTTCGGCGGCGTCCGCCAACCAGTCTTCGGCGCGCACGCCGGTGAGTTCGTCGCGTTCCTGCCCATGCCCGCGCAGCCGCGTCTCGAAGAGGTTGGCGCCTAGCGCGTCCGCAACGTATTCCGCGAGCGGTGCCGTTTCCTGTCGCGTCGCCGAAAAGCCGTGCAGATAGACCACCGCGTAGGGTGTTTTCTGCCCTTCGCCAATCCAGCGGATCCGTTTCTCGGTCCCGGGAACGAGGCCGTGCAAGCTCGCGGCCTGCCGCTCGCTTTCAGCGAGCCAGCTGTCGAGGTCATCGGGCAGCGTGATAGCTGTGGCGGATGACTGTAGTTTCGCCGGCGTCAGCAGCCAGAGCGCAGCGACGATGATAAGCAGTACGACGACAACGGCGCGGGGCTTATTCAAGGCTCAGAATCTTGTTCCAGTGTTTCCCGGAAACCGGCATGATCGACAGTCGATTACCCTTGCGCGTCAGAATCATGTCGTCGAGGCTCCGCTGTTCCTTGATTTCGGCAAGCGTGATATTCCTTTCCAGCTTGCGCACGAACTCGACGTCAACAAGAATCCAGCGAGGGTCTTCTTTTTTGCTCTTGGCATCGAAGTACTTCGATTTTTTGTCAAATTGTGTAGGGTCCGGATACGGTTCACTCACGACTCTCGCGATACCGACGATACCTGGCTCCTTGCAGTTAGAGTGGTAGAAGAAGATCTCGTCACCGACCTTCATGTCGTCGCGCATCATGTTGCGCGCCTGATAGTTGCGAATACCGTCCCACATGTCGCGGCCATCGCGCTGCAGGTCATCGATGCTATAGGCGTCGGGTTCCGACTTCATTAACCAGTATGTCATGTCGTGATTCTACGGATTGACTCGAGATTCGGGGGCTGCGAAGTTTAGCACTTTCGAGGCGTATTTTTCGCTCGGTTATGCTGTGCTAGGATTGCGCCTCGTGCAGCGTCGCGCGATTTCTGAAGGAACTATCCAGATGGCCAACATGTTAGCGAATATCTTCGGCTCATCCCCCGTCCAGCCGCTCGAAAAACATATCGAGATTGCTTTTCGCTGCGCCAAACAGTTAAGGCCACTGTTCGAGGCAGTTGTTGCAGACGATTGGAATAAGGCTCTTGAGGTCCGTAGCGAAATCGAAGCCCTTGAACATGAAGCCGATGATCTCAAGAAAGAGATTCGACTGAATATGCCGAAGAGCCTGTTCATGCCGGTGCCGCGCGAGGACTTGCTGGAGCTGCTGCTTGTGCAGGACAAGATCGCCAATCGGGCCAAAGATGTGTCGGGCGTGATAATTGGTCGGCGGATGCAAATACCGGCAACTATCGCCGACAAATTCGTCGAATTTGTTGATCGCAATATCGACGCGGCAAAACAGGCACGCAAGAGCGTTCGCGAACTGGACGAGCTGTTCACGGCGGGTTTCAGGGGCGCCGAGGTATCGCTGGTCGCCGACATGATTGAAAAACTGGATCAAATTGAGACGCACACGGACGAACAGCAGACGGTTCTTCGTTCAGCGTTGTTTGAGATCGAAAAGACACTGGACCCGATCGATGCGATGTTTCTGTATGAAGTCATCTCGCTAACCGGTGAAATAGCTGACATGGCGGAGCGCGTAGGCCGCCGCCTCGAGTTGCTGCTCGCAAACTAGAAATAAAAATCACAATAAATTGAGGGGCAGGGTGGTTCTCCCCGAAGGCGCATAATGGAAGCTCAGTACATCTATATCGGCCTGGCTGCTTTATTTGGACTCTTCATGGCCTGGGGCATCGGTGCGAATGACGTTGCCAACGCGATGGCGACGTCGGTTGGCTCAAAGGCTCTGACCATCAAGCAGGCGATAGTAGTCGCCGCGATTTTCGAATTTCTCGGTGCGGTTCTGGCTGGCGGCGCTGTTACGGGAACCATCAGGAAGGGCATTGTCGACGCGGAGCTGTTGGCGGGTACACCCGAACTCCTCGTTTACGGCATGCTTGCGTCACTGCTTGCAGCGGGCACCTGGTTGTTGATTGCATCCAGTAAAGGCTGGCCGGTATCGACGACGCACTCGATCGTGGGCGCAATCGTCGGTTTCGCGGCGGTTGGCATTGGTGTCGACGCGGTCAAGTGGGGCAAGGTCGGAACCATCGTAATGAGCTGGGTGGTTTCACCGCTGACGGCGGGTTTTATCGCCTACCTGATCTATCGCAGCGTGCAGAGACTGATTCTGAGTCAGGACGATCCGCTGGAAAAAGCCAAGCGTTATGTGCCGGTGTACATTTTCTTCGCCGCTTTTACTATAACGCTGGTTACGATTCTAAAGGGCCTGAAGCACGTTGGCCTGGACATGAGTATCCGGGACAGCTACTTACTGGCAGTCGCAATTGCGGTGGGCATCGCACTCGTCGGCGCATTCTTCATAAACCGCATTCAGCCTGACCCGAAAGTCGAGAAGAAAGACCATTTCTACACGGTAGAACGCGTTTTCGCCATTCTGATGGTCGTAACGGCCTGTGGCATGGCGTTCGCGCATGGCTCGAACGACGTTGCCAACGCGATCGGGCCTTTGGCAGCCGTAATCGGAATAGCGACCACGGGTACGATTGCCGCCAAGTCTGCGTTACCGATCTGGGTGTTGATGCTCGGTGGTGTCGGAATCGTGATCGGTCTCGCTACATTCGGGCGGCATGTCATCGCAACCGTCGGCAAGAAGATCACTCAGTTGACGCCCAGCCGCGGCTTCGCCGCCGAACTGGCCGCGGCGACAACCATTGTCATCGCTTCGGGAACCGGGATTCCCATCTCCACGACGCACACGCTGGTTGGAGCGGTGTTGGGTGTGGGCATGGCCCGGGGTATCGAGGCCATCGACCTGCGAGTGGTTGTGAGGATTTTTGTCTCTTGGGTAGTCACGATTCCGGCAGGTGCATTTCTCGCCATCGTCTTCTTCTTCATCTTCAAGACGATACTGCCATAGCGGTGGTCAGACCGATCTGAGGTACCAGTCGAAATCCAGCGAACTGATTGTGTCGTGAAACTTCTGGCTCTCGGCGCGCCGGTTCATGGCGAAGTACTTGCAATAATCCTTTCCCAGGTACTGCGGCAATATCTTGCTGCGCTCGAATTTGTTGATCGCTGCGTCCCAGCGATTCGGAACCTTCAGCTTCGGGATTATGTTCGCGCCTTGTTCGACCATGGTCCCCGGGTTGCATTTGTTTTTGAGGCCGTAATGCACGCTGGCGACGACCGCTGCCGTAACCAGGTATGGGTTCGCATCGGCGCCGGCAGGCCGATACTCAAAGCGCAGGTTGTTTGCGTCCGATTGAGGTATGCGAACCGCGACAACGCGGTGATTGACGCCCCAGTTTGGCTCGACCGGTGCGAACATATCGGGCCGTAGCCTTCGGTAAGAGTTTGCGTTCGGAGCCAGGATAGCCGTCGATTCAGGCATGGTTTTCAGCAGGCCCCCAATCGCGTGCCGCAGTCGTGCGGAAAATGGTGGAC
Organism: uncultured Gammaproteobacteria bacterium; assembly: GCA_963760395.1. Lineage (GTDB taxonomy): Bacteria > Pseudomonadota > Gammaproteobacteria > Steroidobacterales > Woeseiaceae > UBA1847. The sequence continues at coordinate 73,540 of CAVXCX010000005.1, read as the reverse complement.
GCGCCAGCGTGTCTTTGTCCTGTGAGAAATAATTTTTTCCGTGCCGATCAACGAGGCTCATGTGTATGTGCAGTCCGTTTCCCGCATCCTCTGCAAACGGCTTCGCCATAAAGCACGCGACGAAACCATGCTTGCGCGCTGCCGCCTTGACCGCGCGTTTCAGCAGTACGGCGTGATCACAGGCAAGTACAGGATCGTCTATATGCCGCAAGTTGATCTCGAACTGGCCCTGCGAGTATTCGGCAATCGCGGATTCCGCGGGAATATTCTGCGCCTTGCAATAGTCGTAGACGTCGTCAAGGAAGTGCTCGATTTCCCATAGATCATCCGGATGGTAGACCTGCGCGCCCGGCTGCAATCGCCCGACACCCGGGACATGCGGTCCTGCCACAGTCGGCCGATCGGATTTTGCATCCAGAAGGTAGAACTCGAGTTCGGTCGCCATGACCATCGTCAGGCCCATCTTCCTGAGCGGCTGCATGGCTCGTTCCAGTACATGGCGCGGGTCCGAAAACAATGGCTCGCCGGCTTCCTGGTAGAGGCGAAAAAGAGCCTGGCTCATTGGACGATGTGACCAGGGAACCGGCGCGATACTGCCCGGTACCAGTTCGGCGAAAACGTCCGGGTCGCCGTCATCCTCTCCGTAGGGGATACCGGCGACCGTCTCGCCGAGAGCCGTCAGCAGCGTCGTCCCGCCGCAGAACCAGAAACCTTCCTTGCTGACTTTCTCGAAGTCCTCTGCACGGATACGTTTTCCCTTGAGGATGGCGTTAAGGTCCGGGATCAACAGCTCCATCGATTCGACTTTGCCGTGCTTCCGCTGACACCGGCGCATTTCTCCAAGTAGCTGGTTTACCGCTGTTTTTTTCATTCTTAGATCCGTAACGAGCAACGACTTCTGAGAGCATCAACGATTTTAAGGTGCATCGCAACAGGTCGCCTGTTACCATATTGTGAACTATCAAGTGCACAATATGGAATTTCGTATGATCGACAAAGCTCCGCCACAAGGCGCACAAGCTGCCCTGCGTGCACTCAGGCTGCTAAAGCTGTTTACGCCGGAAAAGCCGGAGCTCAAGCTCGCCGAAATAAGCACCCTGACCGGTCTCAACAAGACGACAACACATCGCTTGCTGCAGGCGCTGCACAGTGAGTCGATGCTGGATCGCAATCCGGCTGGCGGTGCGTATCGGCTTGGGCCAGCGCTCATGGCACTGGGTGTGCAGGCGCTGTCGAGCAACGATCTCAGGTTGCGTGCGAGGCCCTTACTGAATCAGATGGCAAAGGAGACCGGCGAGACGGCAACGCTGGAGGTGCCGATCGACGATACGATGCTGATTCTCGATGAAGTTAGCGGCAGCCATTTCGTTGGCGCCGCTGGTAACGTTGGTACACGGTGGCCTATTCATGCGACCTCAACAGGCAAAGCGCTCATCGCATTTGATGAGCAAGGTCTTGACCGATTGGCCGAGAGCTTCACCGCGCTCACTTCGAAGACGATTACCGAGCGTAGTAAGCTGGAACAGCAGCTCGGGGAAATTCGCCGGCGCGGATTCGCTGAGACTGTCGACGAACTTGAGGACGGTTTTTCGGGTGTGGCGGCTGTTGTCCGCGGTGGTATGGGCCAGGTGCTTGGCGCGATGTCGATTTGTGGGCCGACTCAACGTCTCTCTGCAGAACGTCGGGCAAGCCTCGGGATTATTTTGTGCGGCGCCGCCGAGCGTTTGCAGCCGCGCCATTGGGAGCACTAGGCCATGCTAGAATTCTCCGCAGCGAACAATTAAGAAGTAACGCTTCGTATGTATCCGAAACCTCTCATTGGTGTACCTGCAGACCGGCGGGTGATCGACCCGCATCCCTTTCAGATGGTGGGCGAAAAGTACCTCGACGCATTAATCAAGGCTTCGGATGCTTTGCCACTGCTAGTACCGGTGTTACCGGACGACGTTGACGTCGACGAGTTACTGGCGCGTTTCGACGGGATTTTCCTGACCGGCAGCTACTCAAACGTGGAGCCGCATCATTACGCTGGTGAGCCGAGCGAGGACGGTACCTTGCACGATCCGCACCGCGATGCGGTCACACTGCCGCTGGCAAGAAGAGCACTGCAAACCGGTGTGCCGCTGCTGGCGGTCTGCCGCGGTTTCCAGGAGCTCAACGTAGCGCTTGGCGGCAGCCTGCATCAGAAAGTCCACGAAGTGCGTGGCTACCACAACCACCTTGAGAACAAGGATGATCCTCTCGACAAGCAGTACGGTCCGTCGCATCCGGTTGGCCTCGCGGACGGCGGTTTGCTACGAGAGCTGGCCGGTTCCGATACAGTTATGGTGAACTCGTTGCACGCGCAGGGAGTCGCAAGGCTCGCAAAAGGGGTTACGGTCGAAGCCGTCGCGGACGATGGCCTGATCGAGGCTTTTCGGGTGGACGATATTCCCGGCTTCGCGCTCGCGGTCCAGTGGCACCCCGAATGGCGCGTCATGCAGAATGAATTTTCGACAGCAATTTTTAAGGCGTTTGGCGATGCGTGCAGAGTGCGCGCAAGCCAGCGACAGGTGTAATGTGAGTGCAGATGAAGTATTTCAATCGTGGTTTCGAGAACGTGCAATCGAGGATGTCGAGGCATTCGTACCCGACATGGCTGGCTCCGCACGCGGCAAGGTAGTCCCGGCCGACAAGTTTGGTGCCGGTGAAATGAAAATGCCCGAGGCCATTTTTTCGCAGACAATATCGGGCGACTACATTGCCGATGCGTGCAATGTCGAAGATCGCGACATGCTCTTGTCGCCCGATCCAACAACCATGAGGCCGGTTCCCTGGGCTTCGGATCCAGCCGCTTCCGTTTTTGTCGACTGTTATCACCGTGACGGGTCTGCGGTGGCGCAGTCTCCGCGCAATGTTCTGCGCAACGTGTTGGCGAAGTATGAAGCGCGAGGATGGATACCGGTGGTTGCCCCGGAAGTGGAGTTCTACCTGCTAAGTCCGCACTCGGACCCGAACCTGGCGGCCGAACCGCCGGAGGGTCGCCTGGGTTGGACCGAAGGCGCCCGGCAACCCTACAGTATCGACACCATGAACGACTTTGATCCGTTCATTAATGACGTTTATGCGTACTGCGAAGCGCAGGGCATTCGAATCGATACATTGTCGCAAGAGATGGGGCCCGCGCAGTTCGAGATCAACTTCCTGCACGGCAACGCACTCGACAATGCCGATCAGGTATTCCTATTCAAGCGCACGATTCGCGAGGCGGCGATAGAGCACGAGATGCACGCTACGTTTCTTGCCAAGCCGATGTCCGAGGAGGCTGGCAGCGCACTGCATATTCACCAGAGCATCGTCGACAAACAGGGAAAGAACATTTTCTCGAATGCTGATGGTGAGGCCAGCGAATTGTTCTACGGTTTTCTCGGCGGTCTGCAGCGTTACATGCCGGACGCAATGCTCGTGTTTGCGCCCTACGTCAATTCTTACCGACGCTTCATGAATCCCGACTCGTCGCCCGTGAACCTGGCCTGGGCGATCGATAATCGAACCGTCGGGTTGCGAGTACCTGCTTCGGAGCCAGAGGCGCGGCGTGTCGAAAACCGTTTGGCAGGCAGTGATGTAAACCCGTACCTTGTTATCGCGGCCTCGCTGGCGTGCGGCTATCTCGGCATGGTCGAGGGGCTGAAGCCGACCGATGCCATTGTGGGCAGCGCCTATGGCATGGATTTCGACCTGCACCGTCATATCTATTCAGCGATCGAAGCTTTTCGTGACAGCAATGCAATGCGCAGCATGCTCGGCGATGAATTCGTTACCTTGTACACGGCGCTGAAAGAGGAAGAGTACCGGGAATTTCAGGAGATCATCACGCCCTGGGAGCGGGAAATCCTCATGTTCAATGTCTAAGGGCGATGTGATTCGTCATATCGCGATTGCACGCGGGCGTTTCAGCATATGGTTCGCGAGCGGACGACGATTGAACGGACAGTTACTATAAATTTACGAGTTTGATTGCAGCAGGCGTTTGCCTGCCTGAGGTGAGTCATGGCAGCTATTGAGAAACGGTCCCGCGGGGCCTGGCAGGAACTCGACAAAGAGCATCACCTGCATCCATTTACGGATCATAAGAGCCTGCACAAAAAGCGTTCGCGCATTATTACGCGGGCTGAAGGCGTTTATATTTTTGATGCTGACGGCAACAAGATTCTCGATGGCATGTCAGGACTATGGTGCGTCAACGCGGGATACGGCCGGCAGGAATTGATCGATGCTGCGACCGAGCAGATGAAGGAGTTGCCGTACTACAACAACTTCTTTCAATGCGCGCACCCGCCGTCCATTGAACTTGCTGCTTTGCTGCAAAAAATAAGCCCACCGCAGTTCAATCGCGTTTTCTTTGCGGGTTCCGGTTCCGAATCCAACGATACGATAGTACGCATGGTGCGGACCTACTGGGACCTGATGGGACAGCCTGGGCGTCATACAATCATCAGTCGACACAACGCCTACCACGGCTCGACAGTAGCCGCGGCCAGCCTGGGTGGTATGAAGCCGATGCATAAACAAAGCGGGCTGCCGATTCCGGGTATCGTGCACGTCGATCAACCGTACTGGTTCGGCAGTGATCAAAAAATGTCACCGCATGAATTTGGCCTGGCGACGGCGCGCACGATAGAGGACAAGATCAAAGAGCTTGGCCCGGAGAAGGTCGCTGCGTTCATCGCTGAGCCGATACAGGGTGCCGGCGGTGTGATAGTTCCGCCTGACAGCTACTGGCCGGAAGTCCAGCGGATTTGTGACGAGTACGGGATCCTGCTGATTTCGGACGAGGTTATTACGGGCTTCGGACGACTGGGAGAGTGGTTTGGTGCCGATCACTTTGGAATACGGCCGGATTTCATGACCTTCGCAAAAGGGGTGACTTCCGGTTACTTGCCATTGGGCGGTGTTTTTGTCAGCGATCGCGTAGCCGACGTGTTGATCGAAAAAGGTGGCGAGTTCTTTCACGGCTATACCTACTCCGGTCACCCGGTTGCCTGCGCCGTTGCGATTGCCAATATCGGGCTGATACAGGAAGAAAACCTGGTAGGTCGCATCAAGAACGATATCGGTCCTTACCTGCAGGAAAAATGGCGCGCACTGATCGAGCATGAACTGGTTGGCGATACTCGTATGGTTGGATTGATGGGCGCATTTGAGCTGGTGAAAAAGCAAGGATCCGCTGCAGCGTTTCGAGGAGGCGCAGGGCGCCGGTGTTGTGTTCCGCGATCACCTGATGCAGGACGGGCGTGTGCATGCGCGCCGTTGGCGATACCATAATTTGCGCGCCGCCGTTCATTCTGACGCGAAGCGAGGCCGACGAACTGATCGACAAAACGTGGCTGGCACTGGATCGCACTCGCGACACGTTATCGGCCTGATATCTCGCGCTGGGAGAAATACTTTGGATAAGAACAAGAGCGACTATGCCATCACACGCGAGTCCCTGTATGGCACAACGCCCGAGCCCACCTATGCCGGCGTCACGTCGTTTATGCGTCGCAAGTACACACGAGATCTGTCTGGCGTCGACGTCGCCGTCACCGGGATACCGCTGGACACGGCGACGACCAACCGGCCAGGTGCGCGCTTTGGTCCACGTGGAATCCGCAGCGCATCGTCGATCATGGCCTGGGAGAAGCCTTACGGTATGGAGTTCGACCCGTTCGACAAGCTCGCGGTTGTCGACGTCGGTGACTGCCTGTTCGATTTCGGTCGGCCCGAGAGAGTGCCCGACGAGATCGAGGCACATGCCTTCAATATCATCAGCGAAGGTCCGGCACTGCTAAGCCTGGGCGGGGACCATTTCGTCGCCTACCCGATCCTGAAAGCCCACGCGCGCGAAGTTCGGGGCGCCGCTCTCGTTATTGCATTTCGATGCACACAGCGACACATGGGCTGATGAAAACGATCGCATCGACCACGGCACGATGTTTTACTGGGCTGCAAAATACGGCATCGTCGATCCGGCGACATCGGTGCAAATTGGCCTGCGAACAACCAATCCCGACACGATGGGCTTCAATGTGCTGGATGCACCCTGGGTCCATGAACACGGCATCGATGCCGTCGTTGAATCCGCCAGGGCAGTCCTCGGGGACCGACCGGTGTATGTCACATTTGATATCGACTGCCTTGATCCGAGCTATGCGCCGGGAACCGGCACGCCCGTTTGTGGAGGGCTGACGAGCCATCAGGCGATGTCGATACTGCGCGGTCTGAAAGGCATCAATATTGTCGGCATGGACGTCGTCGAAGTTGCGCCTGCTTACGATATCGGTGAAATAACCGCGCTGGCAGCCAGCCACATTGCGATGGAAATGCTGTACCTGTATGCGTGCCGTCCCGGACGCTAGTACACCTGGCAGTGAGTTCAGCAACGGAACACACCCGCTCCTATTACGCGGCGACACTCAACACGAAACCTGACTTCGCACGGCTCGACGGCGCACACCATTGTGATGTCGCCGTCGTCGGCGGGGGCTTCACAGGTGTGTCCGCGATGCTGCATTTGGCTGAACGCGGTTATGACGTGGCATTGCTTGAAAGCAACCGTATCGGCTGGGGTGCGTCCGGACGCAACGGCGGTCAGCTTATTGATGGGTTTGTCGAGGAAGACAGGATCGAAAAGCGATTCGGCGCCGACGCGGCGAGGATTGCCTACGAAATGGGCCTCGAATGTCGGGATATTGTTGTCGACCGCATCAACAAGTACGCGATCGACTGCGACCTCAGGTTCGGCTACCTGGACCTGGCGCTTAACGACCGCGACATGCGCGATTTTGAGCGCACGCTCGATAGCAAACAAAACGCCGGCTATCCGCATGAAGTGGCGCTTGTGCCTCCGCAGGATATGCGGCGTTTCATCGGTTCCGATCGCTATGTTGGCGGTCTGATCAATCGTGGTAACGGCCACCTGCATCCTTTGAACCTCTGCGTCGGTGAGGCGCTGGCGGCGGAAAACCTTGGCGCCCGCATATTTGAGCAATCGCCTGTAATTCGCATTCACAATGGTGCTGCGCCACGTGTTGAAACGGAAACAGGCGTGGTCCACGCGCGCAAGATTCTGCTTGCTGGCAACGCCTACCTGGGAAAAACAGAACCTCGTCTCGCCGGTGCGGTGATACCGGCCGGAAGCTATATCATCGCGACCGAACCACTATCTGAAACGATTAGCCATGATCTGTTGCCACAGAACATGGCCTGTTGTGATCAGCGAGCGGCCCTTGATTATTTTCGCTTGTCGGCCGACCGCAGGTTGTTGTTTGGCGGCATGTGCAATTATTCTGGTCGCGTTCCGAAGAGCATCGAGGCTTCTCTGAAACCGAACATGCTGAAAGTTTTTCCGCAACTGTCACAGGTTCGCATCGACTACGAGTGGGGCGGCAACATAGGAATAAGCATCAACCGCATTCCGCAGTTTGGGCGGATCCAGGGCAACACCTACTACGCCCAGGGGTATTCCGGACATGGTGTCGCGCCGACTCATCTTGCTGGCAAGATTCTCGCTGATGTCGTTGCCGGCGATTCGGAGCAGTTCGACGTGTTCTCCAGAGTCAGCCATTGGCGCCTGCCGGGCGGCAAATGGTTCGCGAATCCGGCGCTCGCGCTCGGCATGCTGTACTTCCGACTCAAAGAGTTGTTCTGAGAAATTCCACGGCCGTCGAGACACAAGCAACCGCAAGGCTGAAGAGGTTCCAGGGTAACGCGGTCAGGCAGTGTCTGGCACGGCACCTGGCAGGAAGACGGTCACGATCATTTCTGCGATATCGTCCAGCGTCTCGGTTGATTCCACGTCGATGCCGCTGGACGCTTTCAGTTCATTGCCGAGCGCCAGCAGCCCCCCCGATGACAGGCGGATCATGTTAAAGAGCAGTCTTGGATCGCCGGGTGGTGCTACTCCCAGGCGCTGCAAATCCTCGATTATTTTGAAGGTCGCTTCGAACAGAGGTTTGAGGTGCGTTTCGATCAGCCAGTCGAGGCGGTCGTTGGGAAAATGCGCCTCCTGTATGAGGACCTTGTGCATCGCCGGTTGCCGCTTCGCGTAGTAGACATACGCGCGAATCAGCGAAGCCATTCTCGTCTTGGGGCAGTCGTCTTCATTATTCTGAAGGGCTTCGGCCAGCGATTTTCGGACATCGCTAAAAACCTTGTCCGCCGCGGCACGCCACAGACGGTCCTTGTTCTTGAAGTGATAGGTGATCAGCGGGTGATGAACGCCTGCGCGCTCGGCGATATCGCGTGTCGATGTGCCTTTGAAGCCATTTTCTGAAAATGCCTCGATGGCGGCATCCAGCAGTTTCTGTTGCGTCACGATGCTACGCTGCTGCTGTTTGCGACCGCTTCCCTTTTGATCAGTTTCTGCTGACACTATGTTCGCCGAAAAAGAAATCCCGCTTAGATTAGCGGGATTCTCAATCTTGATCCAGTTTGGAAAGGTTTTATCACAGGCGCAGTGCCGCGAATGCTGGCTGCTCGCTATTCGAGCGCGAACATCATTCGCACACCGACGCGCTTCTCCACCGGCTGGCCGTTCTCGATGACCGGCTCGAACTCCCACTTTTCAACGGCCCGCGTTGCAGAGGCGATAAAGGTCTCACCGGGTTGTGAATCGCGAATGGCAATGTCTTTAACCAGACCCGCCCTGTCTACCGTGAAAATGATATCGACCCAACCCGACAGGTTGCGTCGTTGCGCGGCTCGCGGGTATTTGGGCGCAACGTACTTCGTACGATTCAGCTCGCTTACCGTCGTTGGTGTCGGCCCTTGATTGACGGTCGCAGAACTTGCCGGCTGCAAATTGGCCGCCGGGTTACCAGTATTTGCCGACGCCGCAACCGCCGCAGTTTCCTCGGCAGCGCCCACGCCATCACCGGATGCGTTGTCGTCGTTCGTCGCGGCCGGCTGTTCTTCGGCCAGTGTGCTTGCTTCCTTGACCGGGACCGCGGCGGCTACAGCGGCCGCTGCTGCGGCGCGCTGCGCCTCGGCCTCGCGTTCGGCCTCCGCACGCGCGTCTGCTTCGCGTTTCTCTGCAGCTGCCTGGCGACGTGCTTCTGCCTGACGACGCTCGGCACTAATTGCTGCACGTTTGTCGGCCAGCGCGGCTATTGCGGCATTCAGTTCGCTGTTGTCGGAATCGAGTGAATTCGATTCGCCCAGCAGTGCCTCAGCTGCATCGAGGTCGCCGTTGTCTGTTGCCGTGCGCGCCTGCATGGCAAGCTTGCTTGCAATTGCGCTCAGGCCTTGCCGAGCGGCTACATTGTTCGGGTCCCGCGACAATGCCAGTTCATAGAAATAGCGAGCGTTGTCATTCGGCGGTTGCAGAAGATCGCCATCATTCAGGCGAGTACTTGCCAGTGCCAGAACCTCGTCTGTTTGCTGCGCGTCCTGAGCAACTGTCAATTCAAGATCGGCTGCGTCGACTTCAGTACTGTCAGGCAGATTCAGTGAGCGAGCGGCGGCGACGGCGTTGCTTGCGTCTTCATAGCGGCCGTCCCGGATGGCTGAACGAGCGTCTATAAGGTAGGTCCTGTACTGCATCTGTGCCAGCTGCGCTGTGAGGAACGGCAGACGCTCGTTTTCGGGATCTTCCCGGCCCAGCAATTCAAGTGCCGCGCTGGCGTCGTCGATACGTGATTCGAGCAACGCACTTTCAGCGTCAGCGATCACATCGTCGATCTGTACTTCGACGGCAGCGGATTCGGCCTCGATGCTGCTGCTATCCACCACGGTATCTGGCTCGGGTGGATTTTCGGCTTCGGTGACGATCGGCGTCTCCGTGGCCTGACTCGCCGGATCGGCAATCTCATCGGACCCGCTCAAGAGCCAGAATAAGGCGCCGGCGACAATGACAATTGCGGCTGCACCCATGCCCAGCATTTTCGGGTCCTGGAGTACTGACTCAACCGCCGAGGCAGCGACCGGTGCCGGCTCGTTTTTGGCAGGTGGCTTTTCCTTGTTCGAGTCCTCGGCTGACTCGTCAGGTGTAAATTTCTTGCTAACGGTGGCAAAAAGACCGGTTACTGTTTCGGTAAAACTCGAGTCGCCTCCACCGAACGCCTCGGCGAGCGCATCATCGTTGGGTGATTCGCCCGACGGTTGGCTGCCCGATCCAAACGGCGGGTCGACCTTATCTTTCGATGCCGTCGTTGCAGGTGTCGTGGCGCTGCCGGGTGGCTTTGGCTCCGCCTTCGGCTCGGGTTTCGGCGCGGCGACCGGCGCAGGCTTTGGTTTCGACTGCGGTGCCGCCGCAGCGAGCCTGTGCGGGACCCTTCATTTTGAAGGCCGCGTCCGGTGCTTCGAGATGGTGTTTGACCGATGCCTCAACGGCCAGGCGTGCCCGGCCCGGGGATACCGGCTTCAACAGGAAGCGATACACCTTGCCGCGATTAATCAGGTCCATCATCATCTCGCCGTCATCGCGACGGCCGGCGACAATAGAAACGAGGCGCGGTGAGCCTTTGCGCAAGTGCGCCGTTAGTTGTTCAATTTTTTCACCAACCATAGCGGCATCGACGACCGCGACGCCGACCTTATGCTTGCGAATGAGTTCGTCAGCCTGCGCCAGCGTATTGGCATAGCGGACCGAATGCGTACCGCGTGATGAATCTTTTATTGTCTCGAGAAATTCGTCGTCTTTAGTGAGTACCAGGAGATCGACCGCGTGTGAGCCGACTGCAGAGGCGGCCGCGACCTTTTTTGGATCCAGAATGGGCATGGTCCCGGTGCCGTCGCTGATGATCGTCGAGCCGTTCTCGGACGTCTCCATAATAATATGTTCGGCAGAAGGTTCATCGACATCAGCGGCAGCGTCGTTGGCCGAGCTTGCCAGCGCCATCAGGCGCATCTGTTGCGTGGCGTTTTCAACCAGCTTGGAGATCGAGTCGCCCGTGACATTGCCGCGCACAACCTGAAAAACTTCCTTATCGCCGACCAGTGCCTCGAACCCGGCAGCCTCACCCTCGGCGAGCAAAATGCCGATCGTTTCAGGCGAGCGTTTCTTTGCCTCACGAAGCGCCTCGAGACCGCTCATCCCGGGCAGCTTTTGTGCGGTAACAATGACGTTAATCGGCGTGTCGCCCAGTGTGTTCAGGGCTTCGCTGCCGCTGGTTGCACAATGCACGGTAAAGCCATCGCCGAACCCGGAACTGAGATTGTCCAGGGTGCTTTGCTCGCTATGAAGTAGCAAAACTTGAGTTTTGAATTCGTCCAGAGGCACTTCGCCTGCTCCTAAAGTCTTATGTTTAATCCCACGCGTTCCTTGCGTCCAAGGAGTATATCCGGGAGTTAGAACGTATTTGTCGCAGACTGGGGACAGATTTTCGAATCTGTGACGCGGCGCACAGGCAAAGTGGAGGACACGTCACGTTTGCCAGGACGGCGGGCCCAGTCCGACAGGCGGCGCAGGCTGGCCACGTCGCCGGCCCGCGATTCTCTGCCGCGCCAAGCCCGGTTCGGCTATGCCGTTTCGCCGTTCAATCCGCGGCTGGCGATCTCGTTCTGGAGGGCGGCAATCGCGTCATCGAGCGACAGGACCTGCTGTTGTTTCGAGCCCAGGCGGCGCATCGCAACGCTGCGATTTTCGAGCTCTCTCTGGCCCACTGCGAACTGCACGGGAATCTTCGCGACGCTGTGCTCGCGGACCTTGTAGGAGATCTTCTCGTTACGAAGGTCGGTCTCGGCACGGATTCCGCCGGCACGAAGCACGCTGGCAATCTCTTCGGCATAGTCATCCGCCTCCGACGTAATCGTAAGGACCTTGACCTGCACCGGCGCCAGCCATAATGGCAGGTTGCCGGCGTGGTGCTCTATCAGGATGCCCATGAAACGCTCGAGGGAGCCGAATATCGCGCGGTGCAACATGACGGGTACGTGCTTGTTGCCGTCCTCGCCGATATAGGACGCCCCGAGGCGGCCTGGCATGTTGAGATCCACCTGTAACGTGCCACACTGCCAGTCGCGGCCGATGGCATCCCGCAAGACGAACTCGAGTTTGGGACCGTAGAAGGCACCCTCACCCGGGTTGTGCGTGTAGTCGAGGCCGCCAGCCTCGAGCGCCTTGAGCAAGGCCTGCTCGGCCTGGTCCCATACGGCATCTTCTCCGACGCGAACTTCTGGCCGGTCGGCGAATTTGATACGTACATCGTCAAATCCAAAAGCGCGGTAGATTTCAAGAATGAGTTTGCAGACCGCAATCGACTCATCAGTGATCTGCTCCGGCGTACAGAAGATGTGCGCATCGTCCTGAGTGAATGCACGCACGCGCATCATGCCGTGAAGGGCGCCCGATGGTTCGTAGCGATGACACTTGCCGAACTCGGCAAGCCGCACGGGCAGGTCGCGGTAACTCGTGATGCCCTGCTTGAAGACTTGCACGTGGCCCGGGCAGTTCATTGGCTTAACGGCGTAAACGCGACCGTCGACAGTCTCTGACGTAAACATGTTGTCGCCAAAGGCCGCGTTGTGGCCGGACTTCTCCCACAACGCTTTCGCCATAATTTCAGGGGTGTTGATCTCCTGGTAACCGGCTTCGTTCTGTTTTTGCCGCATGTACCCGATGAGCGACTGGAACACAGACCAGCCGTTCGGGTGCCAGAAAACAGCGCCGGGTGCCTCTTCCTGGAAGTGGAAGAGATCCATGACGCGGCCAAGGCGGCGATGGTCGCGCTTCTCTGCTTCTTCCAGCATGTGCAGGTATTTGCGCAGTGCCTTGTCGTTGGACCAGGCAGTGCCGTAGATGCGCTGCAGCATCTCGTTGTTCGAATCACCGCGCCAGTACGCGCCCGACACATGTGTCAGCTTGAACGCCTTGCCCAGTTTGCCGGTCGACGGCAGGTGTGGGCCGCGGCAGAGGTCGATAAATTCGCCCTGGCGGTAGAGGGTCAGGTCTTCATCCGAAGGGATGCTCTCGATGATCTCGGCCTTGTACTCCTCGCCGATACCGCGGAAGAACTCGGCAGCCTTGTCGCGTTCCCAGACTTCGCGCTCGATGGACTCGTCGCGATCGACGATTTTCTTCATGCGTGCTTCGATGGTTTCGAGGTCGGCTTCCGTGAAGGGCTCCTGGCGTGAAAAGTCATAGTAGAAGCCGTTCTCAATTGCGGGGCCGATAGTGACCTGAGTATCGGGCCACAGTTCCTTAACGGCCTCGGCGAGCACGTGTGCGGCGTCATGGCGCAGCAATTCGATGCCGTCATCGGAGTCACGGGTCACGATTTCCACGCTCGCATCCGTGTCGATGTCACGGCCGAGGTCCCAAAGGTCCCCGTTCACGCGAACGGCCACGGCAGCGCGTGCCAGGCCTTCGCCTATGCTGGCTGCAATTTCGGCGCCACTGGTGGCGTTGTCGAATTGACGGTCGGAGCCGTCGGGCAGGGAGATTGTCGGCATTTCCAGAACTTTTTGTTGCAGGGTCGAGAAGCGCGCAATTGTACGCGACACCCCGAGCGAACAGTACCCCTCCGCGCCGGATCGCGTACAATCCGGCCCCATGAATGACAGCGAACCGCGGGACTTTATCCGCAAGATCATCGACGAGGACCTCGCATCCGGGAAACACGCTGAAATCGTGACGCGTTTTCCACCGGAGCCGAACGGCTACCTGCACATTGGGCATGTCATGTCGATCTGCCTGAACTTCGGCGTTGCCGCCGAGACGGGTGGGCGTACATTTTTGCGCCTCGATGACACAAACCCGGGCAAGGAGAGCCCCGAGTACGTCGAGGCCATTAAGGAAAACGTGCATTGGCTGGGATTCGACTGGGCGGATCGGCTGACTCACGCGTCCGATTACTTCGAGCGGCTGCACGAGTCCGCGATCCAGCTCATCGAAAAGGGCGTCGCTTACGTTGACAGCCTGAGCGCCGATGAGATTCGCGAGCATCGTGGCACGCTGACAGAACCGGGCAGGAACAGTCCGTACCGTGACCGCAGCGTCGACGAGAACCTCGAATTGTTCCGGCGCATGTATGAAGGCGAATTCGCCGATGGTGAACATGTGCTGCGCGCGAAGATTGATATGGCATCGCCGAACATGAACATGCGCGACCCGGCCATCTACCGGATTCGCCACATCCCGCATCAGAATGCGGGCGACAAGTGGTGCATCTACCCGATGTACGACTTCGCACACGGACTGTCCGATGCGTACGAAGGCATTACGCACTCACTGTGTACGCTCGAGTTCGAGGACCATCGACCCCTCTACGACTGGTTCCTCGATCAGCTGCAGCCGGAACACCGGCCACGCCAGATTGAATTTTCACGACTCAACGTTGCCTACGCGATTACGAGCAAGCGCAAACTGAATGCGCTGGTGGAAGAGGGTGTCGTGTCGGGATGGGATGATCCGCGCATGCCGACAATCGCAGGTATGCGTCGACGGGGCTATCCACCCGAAGCACTGCGTGAATTCGTAGTGCGAGCAGGTGTGACCAAGAAGGACAAGCTCATCGAGATGGGTGCGCTTGAAAACTGCGTGCGCGACACGCTCGGCGACGCGGCGCCACGCCGCATGGCGGTGCTGCGTCCGCTGAAGGTCGTGCTCACGAATTATCCGGAGGACAAGGTCGAGCTCATGGAAGCCATGAATCACCCCGGAAATCCTGACTTTGGTACACGTGAACTGCCGTTCTCTCGCGAACTGTGGATTGAGCAGGACGATTTCATGGAGGAGGCACCGCGCAAATTCTTCCGCCTGAAACCCGGTGGAGAGGTCCGACTGCGGTTCGGCTACATCATTCGTTGCGACGAAGTAATCAAGAACGATGCGGGCGACGTCGTCGAGTTGCGCTGCAGCTACGACCCCGACACACGCAGCGGTACGGGTACATCAGATCGCAAGGTCAAAGGCACGATCCACTGGGTGTCCTGCGAGCACGCGCTGGATGCCTCGGTGCGCCTGTACGATCGCCTGTTCAACGACGCCAATCCCAATACAGCCGATGATTTCCATAGTGTTCTTAACGAGAACTCGCTGGAGACTGTCGAGGCGAAACTGGAGCCGTCTTTGGCGGGCACGAGCGAGGCGGTGCAGTTTGAGCGACTTGGCTACTTCTGCGTGGATGATCAAGACAGCACGTTAGAAGCACCCGTGTTCAATCGCATCGTCACGTTGCGTGATTCCTGGGCGAAGATCGAGAAACAGGCAATGCAGCAGCAGGGCTAGCGTCCTGTCCCATGCTGGCGCGACCTGTCGTGCCAAAGGCCTTGAATAGTCGTGCTGAAATAGTGCGAACCTGAGCGACCGGGAACTAGGTGTTGTAGCCTTCCCGGATGACGATCGGTGCGCCTCGATCAGAGCCCAGGCCTTCAGCGGCGCTGCCTTCCGCCTTCGCAACCTCTACGACGTCAAAGGAGTTCACGAGGGCAAGCAAATCGCCTGGCTTCGCTCGTCCGTAGGTCTGCAGCATCGGAATCTGATGCCCGCCGATACTGGCCACGGGCTCGCGGAAGCCCTCCAGCAAACTGGCGTCAATATTGCTGATCAGGTTGCCAAAAGCGTCGATTGTGACGATAACTCCGCTGATACGGCCATCAGCGGTCTCCGGCTCGTCGAGCCAGCCAGGCGTCCAGGTCGCCACTTCGTCGCCCAGTTCATTGGCGGATACGCGGCCAGCCGCAATCTCGGCGGCAATCGGCGCGAATATGTCACGGCCGTGGAAGGTGGCGCTGGCTGCAGGTAGTCGCAGGGCCTCCGTCCTGCTCGGGACCAGCTTGAAGACGCGTGGCGATTCAGCGTTGTCGAGCAGCTGACCAAGCAAGCCGTTATCCGGCGCTATGAAAACGTGGCCGTCCACCTCGGCGATGAGAATGTCCCTTTCTGTTCCTACGCCCGGGTCGACAATGGCCAGATGCACAGTGCCATCCGGAAACCACGCGTAGGATCGGCTGACCCAGAAGCCAGCCTCGGGTGGCCATTGAGCTGGAATGTCGTGCGCCAGGTCGACCACTTTCGCGTCGGCAAAACGACTCAGGATGACGCCCTTCATCACGCCGGCAAACGGACCCTTGTGGCCGAAGTCGGTGGTAATGGTGATTACGCCTGATGGCTTCATGCAATTATCCGACGGCTTGCGGAATGCTTTTGCGACGTCTATGAGTGTGCCGTGCCCAGTACAGGAACACGGTATCGATCATAGCAATGACGACCTTGAAAAGGTACTTCGCGGCCCCGAGTGCGAGCGCTGTTTTCAGGTCGACGATGCCCCACCAGGTGACCAGTGAGTAGATGACGGTGTCGACAACCTGCGAACTCATCGTCGAAAGGTTGTTGCGCAACCAAAGCCATCGATCGCCTGTTACCGACTTGATCTTATGGAATGCCCAGACATCAAAATGCTGGCTGATGTAGTACGCGAGCAATGAGCCAAAAATAAACCGTGGCGTGAAGTTGACGATCGTTGCAAACGCATTGTGCACAGAGGCGGAGAATGCGGCCGTCTCCGGTTTGTCGCTCGGCAAATAGAGCAGTGCAAGGCTAAGCATGACAAGCACGATGACACTAACGGCAAATCCCATACGAACAGCCTTGTTTGCTGCCGCTTTACCGTAGTTTTCGCTGAGTACATCCGTGGCAAAAAAGATGCTCGAGTAAAAAATAACGCCGAGACTCGTCTGCAGACCGAATATGACCGTCAGCTTTGGACCCTGGAGGTTGGCAAGCAGGATTGCCGTTGCGATGGCGACCTGCAGGCCGGCCTTGCCAAAGAGTCGATACAACAGGATCGTGAAGCCGAGGTCGACGAACAGTGTCGTCAGCCAGAGAAGCTCCTGGTTGGCTGCATAAAAGTCGACGACCGCTTGTGGAAACACAGTGGGCCCTGGCTGCTAGCGCGGATTCTGCATCATAACGGTGTGCTAATCAGGCCGCCAACCTGTCGAGATGCCAGTCCGCGTTGCCGAATAGCTGAGCGATCGCAGTCAGGCGCTTGAAATAATGCGCGACGTCGAGGTCCCAGGTGACGCCCATACCGCCGTGCAATTGCACGGCTTCTTCGCCAAGCGTCTGGCCGCTGGTGCTGACCAGGTATTTCAGCGAGCTGATTGCTCGCTTGGCCTGCCCGTCGTCGCCGGCTGCACAGGTCATCGCCGCCCAGAGTAACAACGACTGGGCCTGCTCGCAGGCCGTAAGCATGTCGACCATGCGATGCTGGAGCGCCTGGAAGCTGCCAATCGGTACGCCAAACTGAGAGCGGCTCTTCGAGAATTCGATGGTCTTGTCTTTGAGAACACGCATGATGCCGATACCCTCGGCGCAGACCGCGAGGATGGCATCGTCAATGGTGGCATCAAGTGCAGCGAAGCCATCACCGACCTCGCCGAGAACGTCGTCGGCAGTGACGCGAACATCGCTCAGGGAAAGTTCTGCCGCGCGCATTCCGTCGATCGTGTGATAGGCATGCACACTGATACCCGCTGCCTTCGTCGGCACGGCAAACAAGCTGATACCTTGCTGCTCGCCGGGCTTGCCCGCGGTTCGTGCAGGAATAATGACAAGCTCCGAGGTGCCGCCGTTCAGCACAAATCCTTTTTTGCCGCTTAGTACCCAGCCGTCACCATCCGGACTGGCCGTAGTTTCGATATTGGCGAGGTCGTATCGGGCCTGCGGCTCGGTAAAGGCAAGCGTTGCCTGAAGTTCGCCGGCCATAATCGGGTGCAGCCAGCGTTCTTTCTGTTGCGCACTGCCAACGCGTTTCAGGATTCCGCCGGCAAGGATAATGTTGGCGAGATAGGGTTCGACGACAAGTCCGCGTCCGAAGCGCTGCATCATGACCATGATGTCGATCTGGTCGCCGTCAAATCCGCCGTCTTCCTCGGTGAATGGCACAGCGGTCCAGCCGAGCTCCGCGATCATCTTCCAGACTTCGTCGCTATAGCCCGCCTCACTGGCCGCATACTTTTGCCGCGCATCGAAGGCATACTCGTTCTCGATGAACTTGTCGATGCTGTCGGCCAGCATCTCCTGTACTTCGTTAAGTGAAAAGTCCATTAGCCTCCCTCAGAGCCCAAGTACATGCTTTGCGATGATGTTCTTCTGGATTTCGTTAGAGCCACCGTAAATCGATGCTTTACGAAAATTGAAATAGCGTAAGGAGGACTGCGTTTCGCCACCATCTCCGACCGCCTCACCGGAAAAGTCCGGCTCATACTGCTGCGGAACGTAGGGCAGTGCGTAATAGCCGGCTGCCTGTACGTATAGTGTGTCGATAGCCTGCTGCAACTCCGTACCCTTGATCTTGAGAATCGACGACTCCGGTCCCGGCGCCTTGCCAGAGGCGACTGCCGCAAGTGTGCGCAGCTCGGTGTATTCGAGCGCTTTGAGTTCCACTTCAACCGCAGCAAGGCGGCGCATAAAGTTCTTGTCGTCGGCGAGCGGAGCGGCACCGCGCACAGGGCGCTCGACCTGGGCACGCAGACTCCTCGCGCGATAACGCGAGCGCGCAACGCCGGCGATGTTGGCTCGCTCGTGTTGCAGCAGGACTTTTCCGTAAGTCCAGCCTTTACCTTCCTCGCCAACCAGGTTCTCTACCGGAACCTCGACATTCTCGAAATGGATCTCGTTTACTTCGTGTGTGCCGTCCAGGAGGATTATCGGCTTGACCGAAACGCCGGGTGTTTTCATGTCGATCAAAATAAAGCTGATGCCTTCCTGTCGTCGTGCGACATCGGTGTTTGTCCGTGCCAGGCAGAATATCCAGTCGGCGTGTTGCCCCAGGGTGGTCCATGTCTTGGTACCGTTAACGACGAAGTGATCGCCGACCAGGTCCGCACGTGTTTTCAGAGAGGCGAGATCGGAGCCGGCGCCCGGCTCCGAGTAGCCCTGGCACCACCAGACCTTGCTCGCCAGTATGTCCGGAAGAAAGCGTTGCTTCTGCTCCTCGTTGCCGAAGGTATAGATCACCGGACCCACCATGCTCAGACCGAACGGAACGATCACCGGCGCGTTAGCGTTGGCCTCTTCTGTCGCGTAAATATACTTCTGCACGGGCGTCCAGCCAGTACCGCCATGCTCGACGGGCCAGTTGACGCCGGCCCAGCCTTTCTTATTTAGCAGTTGCTGCCAGCGGATCTGGACCTCGGGCCGGAGTTCGGCGCCCGATTCCTGCAGCTGTCGAATATCTTCAGGATATTCATCGCGGAAGAAGGCTCTGACTTCTTCCTGAAAAGCCAGCTCTTCGGGACTGAAATTTACGTTCATGCGGATTTATCCCCTCTGGATACGCGGCGGAGCTTAACAAACCGCGGATGTTTCGTCTGTTGCGGTTTGTAACACCCCCGAGTTAAGGCAGAATGCCCGCATGAGCTCAAACCCAGAAACCGGAGCGCAGCCCGTCAGGCCTCGCGCCCAGATACAGGATGCGCTGCGCCGGCCACTGCATGATCTGCGGATCTCTCTGCTTGACCAATGCAATTTCCGTTGCCCGTATTGCATGCCGGAGGACACTTTTCACGCCGATTATGAGTTTCTCAAGAAGCAGCAGCGGCTGAATTACGAAGAAATACTCAGGGTGGCGGGCGTTGCGGTCGGGCTCGGTGTCAGCAAAATCCGCCTGACCGGCGGCGAGCCGCTGCTGGACAAGAATCTCGCGACGCTCGTCGCGGGTCTCGCGAAATTGCCTGGCGTTGATGACCTCGCGTTGACGACCAACGCGACGCTGCTCGCCCCGATTGCCGGCAAACTGAAAGACGCCGGGCTGCATCGCGTCACGATCAGCCTCGATAGCCTCGACGAGGACGTTTTCAAACGCATGAGCGGCGGGCGCGGCGATCTGAATACAGTACTTGAGGGCATCGATGCCGCGCAGCGTGCCGGGCTGTTGCCGATCAAGATCAATGTCGTCGTGCAGCGCGGTGTTAACGATCATACTGTGCTCGATCTTCTGGACCATTTTCGCGGCACTCCGCATATCGTGCGCCTGATCGAGTTCATGGATGTCGGCAATCGCAACGGCTGGCGTATGGATCAGGTGGTTCCGTCGCGGGAACTTCGTGATCAGGTTGCGCAGCGCTGGCCCCTGCGCCGCATTGACAAGAACTACCCCGGCGAGGTGGCGCGTCGCTATGCTTATGAGGATGGTCGGGGCGAGATCGGATTTATTTCCTCGGTAACGGAGCCGTTTTGCGGCGACTGCAGCCGCGCAAGACTGTCCGCGGACGGTGTGCTGTATACCTGCCTGTTCGCCACCCAGGGCACCGATCTTCGTGAGGCGCTCAGAAACGAGGCGGACGAGGCGGAACTAACCGACATATTGTCGCGTATCTGGTTGCAGCGCGCCGATCGCTACAGTGAACTAAGAAGTCCCGAGCTCGCCGAGGCTCACATGCAACGCAAAGTCGAAATGTACAGGATCGGGGGATAGCATGAGTAAGTTGAGCCACGTCAATGCCGACAATCAACCGACAATGGTTGATGTCAGTCACAAAGAAGCGAGCGTGCGCGAGGCACACGCGCAAACGATCGTGCAGCTCCCCGATGAAATCGTACAGCATATATCCGGGAAGGAGATTGGCTCGAAGAAGGGCCCGGTTTTCGCGACGGCAATTATTGCCGGCGTCATGGCCGCGAAGAAAACGCATGAACTGATTCCGTTTTGTCATCCGATCGGGCTCGACGATTGCTCGATTAGTATCGGGATACAAGGCAACGATGCGGTCATTGATTGTCGCTGCAAGGTGCGTCACAAGACCGGCGTGGAGATGGAGGCTTTGACCGGCGCCAGCGTCGCCGCACTGACCGTCTATGACATGCTAAAGGCGATGTCTCACGATATTGTCATTGCCAATACGCGATTGATGGCCAAGAGTGGCGGCAAGCAGGATTTCCAGCGCGATGAGTGATGCGGTTACAAGATCCTTGTTCGGCCTGGTGCTCGCGGGGGGCAGGAGCCGCCGCATGGGACAGGACAAGGCAGCCCTGCGTCGCGAGGGCCGCTCACAGCTGAGCTACGTGGTGGAACAGCTTGATGGCCTGGTGGAACGCATCTTCGTTTCGGCACGCGCGGATCAGCAGGATGACCCCGAGCGCAGCCAATTCGAGCAAATTGTCGATCGTTATGAGGATCTGGGTCCGGTTGCCGGCATTCTCTCCGCCATGGATGAATACCCGGGCGTCGACTGGCTGGTGCTCGCCTGCGATTTGCCCAATATCGACGCGGCGACGTTAACAAATTTGCTCGACAAGCGAGCCCTCGACAAACCGTTCTCGGCTTACATCAGCAGTCACGACGGTCTTCCCGAGCCACTCTGCGCGGTGTACGCGGCAGGCAGCTCGGAGATCGTGCGACGCTTCGTTGCGGATGGCATGCATTGTCCGCGTAAGATACTCATTCGTTCCGATACCTTGCTTCTGCAACAACCCAATGCGAATGCGCTCGATAATGTCAACACGCCGGATGACCTGCAGCGCAGCATACTCGGGGCTGTATCATGAGTGACATGAAAAAGACGATTACGGTTCGCTATTTCGCAATGTTTCGCGAGCACGCCGGCCTTGCCGAGGAAACGCTTAGTCTGGATGTCGCTACGGCCAGAGATGTGTTTGAACAGACTCGCCTTCGGCATGGGTCCGGCGAGCCGAACGGCCATTGCAAGGTTGCTATCAATGATGAAATGGCAGACTGGTCATCAGCGGTGAAGGACGGTGATACAGTGCTGTTGTTTCCGCCGGTCGCGGGCGGCTGACATGATCGAAGTCACCGTCGACACCATCGACTCCGAATCGCTGAAGCGATCGCTTGCCAATAGCGGTGCCGGCGGCTTTTGCAGTTTCGAGGGCTGGGTCCGGGATCTGAACGACGGACGCACCGTCAAGCGCCTGGAGTACGAGGCCTACGAGCCGCTGGTCCTATCCGAGGGCCAGAGAGTGCTGGATGAAGCACGGCAGCGATTTGCATTTCTCGAAGCGCGTTGCGTACACAGAACCGGTCTGCTGGAAATCGGCGACCTGGCGGTCTGGGTGGGTGTTGCCTCCGCGCACCGGGACGAGGCATTCAAGGCGTGTCGCTACATAATTGACGAGTTGAAGGTGCGCCTGCCGATCTGGAAAAAAGAACACTACGTGGACGGCGATTCCGGTTGGGTTAACTGCGAACGTTGTGCTGCGCACGGCGCTCACTGAGCGACGCGTCGACGATTTGTGACCATTGCAGATTGTCTGGCTATCAGGTATCACTACCTGCTGGTCCGGGTTTGGGGAACCGTGTGCGGCTCATAAGATCCATTGAAGATGCAAAGAGACTCGAGGGCGAGGAGGTCGGTCTGTCCGACTGGGTCGTCATCGATCAGCACCGTATCGACCAGTTTGCCGAGGCGACTGGTGACTATCAGTGGATTCATGTCGATACCGAACGGGCCGCCAAAGAAATGCCGGACGGCAAGACGATCTCGCACGGCTATCTTACTCTCGCCCTTATTCCCGCCCTGACGGGCAACTTTGTCGAGGTCGAGAATCTGGCGCGTGCGATCAATTTCGGTCTCAACAAGGTGCGCTTTTACGCACCCGTACCGGTGGGTGCGCGGCTGCGCGCCAGGGCCACGGTATTGCAGGCGCGCAAAAGAGCCGGGGCGTTACTGTTGACGTCCGAAGTCAGGCTGGAAATGGAGGGGGCACGCAAACCTGCGTGTGTCGCGGAGACGCTGGGCATGTACTTCTTTGGCGAATAGTACGGCTGACTCCATTTCCCATTAGTTTTTTCTGTTTCGCGACAGGCCACGATCAAACAGGGAGAAGACCATGGGCGAACTCGGTTTTTGGGGAATCATTCATCTCGTACTGGTGGTTTACGCTGCTGTGCGAATTCTCGACAGCTCGGCAGAGACTGTCAAAAAGGTCATCTGGATAGCGGTAGTCGCCGCCTTTCCGTTGGTCGGGTTGATCATCTGGTTTCTGATCGGCCCCGGAACACCAAAAAAATAAGCCGATAGCCCGGGGGCAGTCGTACCGGAATGGGGACCTCTGCGATCGGTATCGGAAGGATCGTCTTACGCAAACAAGGCAGGTACAGGACATGCACGGACTTATGATGAATACGCCTCTGCTGATTTCCTCGATCGCAGAGCATGCCGCGAAGTTCCACGGTGATCGCGAAATCGTGTCGGTAACCGCGGATAACCCGCGTCATCGGTGCACCATTGGTGATGCTATTGCTCGTTCCAGGCAATTGGCAAACGCGCTGGATAAGCTGGGACTGCAGCAGGGCGATCGGATTGCCACGATTGCCTGGAACGACTATCGACACCTCGAACTTTACTATGGCGTCAGTGGTGCCGGTTACGTCTGCCACACGATCAATCCGCGACTGTTCCCAGAGCAACTGATATTCATCATCAACCACGCTGAGGACCGCTGGATATTCACCGACGTGATGTTTGTGCCGCTGCTGGAAAAGCTGTTGCCACAGATTCCGAATGTCGAAGGTTTTGTGGTTATGACCGACGAGGCGCATATGCCTGAGACGTCTCTGCCCAATGCCGTCTGCTACGAGACGCTCATTGGCGCTGAATCGGCCGACTACGATTGGCCGCTGCTGGATGAGCAAGCGGCATCCGCGCTCTGCTATACGTCCGGTACGACCGGCGACCCGAAGGGTGTCCTTTACGACCATCGCTCGCAGGTACTGCATGCTTATGCTGCGCCGGCGCCGGATGTCATGAATCTGTCCAGCACCGACTGTGTGCTGCCGGTCGTGCCGCTGTTTCATGTGAATGCCTGGGGTGTGCCTTACTCCTGCCTGATGGTCGGCGCGAAGCTGGTGTTCCCGGGGCCAAAGATGGGCGACGGTGCGACGCTCTACGAACTCATGGATTCCGAGGGGGTGACGATGGCGCTTGGCGTACCGACGGTATGGCTTGCGCTGTTGCAGTATTGTGCGAGCGAAGGCAAGCGACTCGAGAAGCTGAGATACACGCTGGTCGGCGGCGCCGCGGTGCCGCGTTCGATGATCCAGGAATTTCGTGACCAGCACGGTGTGCAGGTGCGACAGGGCTGGGGAATGACCGAGATGAGTCCTCTTGGCACCTGTAACTCGCTGAAAGCCGGGCTCGAGTCCTTGACGCCCGACGAGCAGCTGGACCTTGCGACCAAGGCGGGTCGCGGCATATTCGGCTGCGAGCTTCGCATCGTCGACGATGCGGGACAGGATTTACCGTGGGACGGCGTCGCTTACGGGGCGCTGCAGGTTCGCGGCCCGTGGATTTGTAGCGACTATTTCAAACTGGACGGCAGCGCCGGTAGTCACACGGATGATGGCTGGTTCGATACCGGTGATGTTGCGACTATTGATCCTCAGGGCTACATGGCGATCACTGATCGGACCAAGGATGTCATCAAGTCAGGCGGCGAGTGGATAAGCTCCATCGCGCTGGAAAACGCAGCGATGGGTCATCCGGCCGTCGCCGAGGCCGCTGTTATCGGTGTTGCGCACCCCAAGTGGACGGAGCGCCCCTTGCTTGTGGTCGTCCGCGCTGAGGGTCAGGAGCTGGATAAGGACGAAGTGCTCGGGTTTCTTAAAGGTAAAGTGGCAGACTGGTGGATACCGAATGACGCTGTTTTCGTTGAGGAATTGCCGCATACGGCGACGGGTAAAGTGAAGAAGATTGAATTGCGCAAGCAATTCGCAGACTATGCATTCCCGGACTAGGGCCGGCTCAACCTATCAACTGTAAGGAACATACATGGGCGATCCATTGCGCCTCTACGGACTCAACGCGCTTGTATTCAATGCGGCTGGCGGTATTGGCGAGGCTATCGCCCGAACCCTGGTGAAGCATGGTGCGACAGTTGTGGCAGCTGATACCCCCAATAGCGGTGTCGAGGGGCATTTCGCGCGAGTCAAGGGTATTACCGGGGTCTCGACGTCGCTAAATGACACTGAGCAGCTTGCGGGCCTGCTCGAAGATGCGAACAAGCGACTTGGCGGCCTCGATATCCTGGTCAACGACTTTCCCTTGCATCCCAATTCACCGTTGAATGCAGTCGACGGCGAGCTTGAGCGCCTGCTGAGGTCGAGAGCGGCGCTAATGCTAGCGAGTTGCCGCGCTGCTTTGCCGTTCCTTGCGAAAAGCCCGCAAGGTCGCATCATCAATATCGGTTTCCTGCGTAGCCTGTTCGGCGCACAGGGTGATATCGCTTATTACGACGCCCGACAGGACCTGGCTAACATGACGCGTGCAGTCGCGGCCGAATCGGCCGAGTTTGCTATTAACGCGAATTACATACAGCCAGGTGCCGTCATGACGCCGGAAAGCCGCGAGGTATTTCGCAAAGACAAGGCACTGAGGGACCACTGTATTGCCCGCTCGGCTGCAAATCGCCTCGGAGAGCCGGTCGACATTGCGAAAGTAGCGCTGTTCCTTGCCAGTGACGATGCCGTCTTTGTGAGTGGCACCGGCATTACAGTCGATGGCGGTCTTGCAGGAGACGAGGGCTAGGATGCACCCGGTACTTGGGGACCTGATTGCGCTCCTGAAGCTCGAGCGAATCGAGGATAATATTTTTCGCGGCGACAGCCGCGACATAGGTAGCCCGCAGGTTTTTGGTGGCCAGGTTCTCGGCCAGGCCTTGTCGGCAGCGCAGCACACGGTTGAAGGCCGGGTTGCGCACTCCCTGCACGCCTATTTTCTCCGTCGCGGCGACGTCAACGCGCCAATTATCTACGATGTCGACCGCGCTCGCGACGGTGGCAGTTTCTCCAATCGGCGCGTCGTTGCGATTCAACACGGGCGACCGATTCTGAACCTCGCCGCGTCCTTTCAAACGCCGGAGAAAGGTCTCGAGCACCGGGGCGAGATGCCTGAGGTGCCGCCGCCCGACGGCCTCAAGGACCTGACCGAAGTCGCCGCGGATGTGCTTGAGAATATCCCGATGAAACTGCGTCGCTTCATGACGGACAAGCGTCCGTTTGAATTTCGACCGATAGATCCGGTCAGTCTGGACTCCCGCGAGAAACTGCCACCGAAAAAATATGTATGGGTCCGTGCCGTTGATCGCCTTCCAGATGACCTGGCGCTGCACCAGAACCTGCTTGCTTATGTGTCCGACTTTGAATTGCTGGCGACGTCGACGTTGCCGCACGGTCTGTCGATGACGCGTGGCAACGTCATTATGGCGAGTCTCGATCACGCACTATGGTTCCATCGCGACTTCAGAATGGATGACTGGCTGCTTTATTCGATGGACAGCCCGAATGCGTCGGGTGCACGGGGTTTTGCGAGAGGACAGCTGTTTACTGAGGACGGCAAGCTGGTGGCATCGACATCGCAGGAAGGGCTGGTTCGCGTGATCGATCCGAGCCGTAAGAAAACGCGTTCGGACCCACGAAAACAGTCTTAATCCACCACGCTCGCCAACTGTTCGTTAAATCGTTGCGCGTTCTTGACATAGATGTCAGCGGACCAGCCGATATGCGCAATCTCCTCGTCGCTGAGTTCGCGCGCTACCCGGGCGGGCGATCCCAGTATCAATGAACCGTCGGGGAATGACTTGTTCTCTGTCACCAGCGAATGCGCGCCGACGATGCAGTTCCTTCCGATTGCTGCGCCGTTCAGGAGAGTGCTGCCAATACCGATGAGAGAGTTATCGCCAACCCGACAGCCGTGCAGCATCACGCGGTGGCCGACGGTCACGCCGTTACCAATGACGAGCGGGATGCCCGGGTCTGTGTGCAGAATGCAGCCGTCCTGGATGTTGCTGCGTTCGCCAACTTCGAGCCAGTCGTTGTCGCCGCGCAGCACGGAGTGAAACCAGACGCTGGACTGATCCTTCAGGCGCACGCTGCCGATAATGGAAGCATTGTCGGCGAGAAAATGTCCGCCGCCTTCGAGAACGGGCGCCCGGTCGCCGAGCGCCTGCATCACTTCGCTTTGCCCTGCGCTGCTACTGCCGCCGCCGCCTTTGCAACAGCTTCAGGATCGCCAAGGAACTCGCGTGAAACTGGTTTGAGGTCGGCGTCAAGTTCGTAATAGAGCGGAACGCCGGTCGGAATGTTGAAGCCGGTGATCTCTTCATCTGAAACCGCATCCAGCATCTTGACAAGGGCGCGCAAACTGTTGCCATGGGCGGCAATCAGGACGTTTTTGCCCGCTTTCAGATCGGGCACGATGAGTTCGTTCCAGCACGGCATGACACGTTCGAGCGTCAATAACAGCGATTCCGCGCCTGGCAGATTCTCAATGCCCGCGTAGCGCGGGTCGTGCGACGGGTGGCGGTCGTCGTCTTCCTCCAGTGGTGGCGGCGGAATGTCGTAGCTGCGTCGCCATATGTGAACCTGCTCATCACCGTATTTGGCGGCCGTCTCAGCCTTGTTCAGCCCCTGCAGCGCACCGTAGTGACGTTCATTCAAGCGCCAGTCGCGTATGACCGGGATCCACATCAGGTCCATCTCATCAAGGATGTACCATAGCGTACGAATCGCTCGCTTCAGGACTGAGGTGTAGGCGATATCAAACTCGAAATCGAGTTCTGATAGCAGCTTCCCTGCATCAATACCTTCCTGGATTCCCTTCTCGGTCAGATCGACATCCGTCCAGCCGGTGAAGAGGTTCTTGAGGTTCCAGTCACTCTGCCCGTGACGGCATAGTACGAGCTTGCCAGCCATTATTTCTCCGATTTATTAGCGACAAATGTCGCGCTGTTTCAACGTAATGACAGGTCGCGCAGTTTCTGCGCGGCCACCGAGAGCGTAGCAAAGTCAAAAGTACCACGCAGTTTCATTTCCTCGATCATGCGGCGGAAATTCCCAACCTCATCTTCATGCTTGTCCAGCCATTTCATGGCAACAACACGACCATCAACTTTGCCGCGGCGCGTTAACAATTTCAGCGCAAGAACTCTGCGAATTTTGTAGAACTCGTCGCGAAGATTGCTTCTCGCCATCGCCTGCCAGCGTCCGCTCACTTTGAGGTCTTCGGCACAATTGTGCAGCCACTGCAGGCCCAGCGCATCGTTGAAGCCGGAGTATATGCGCGCGGTGTCGATTACATCTCGCTTGCGTTCCGCAGCAACGTCCGCAATATCGAGCGCGGCGCGCGTAACCAGCAGCAACGACACGCGCTGCGCCAGTTTGTCGGGAACGCCCATTTCTATCCAGGCTTTCTCGGCCGCCGCATTGCGTTCGCCGCTGGCCTTGGAAAGGTAGGTGCCGGAGCGGGTGTAGATCTTTGCCATGCCGTCCTTGAGGCGCTCGACGGCGCTCACGATGTCGAGTTTGTCTCCGTATTGTTCGATGAGCCAGTAGCATGCATGGCGAAGCGTTCGGCTGACTTCAAACATCATCGCAACCTGGGCAGCTGCTGGAATCTTGTGATCCAGTGACTCGATTTCGCGCAGCAGCGGCATTGCTCGACAGATAATCCGCGCGACTTCATATGCCCGAGCGATAGTCACTACATTGGCGCCAGTGTCGGACTGCAGTCTCTGCACGAAAGCCGGTCCCATACGATTAACGAGCGCATTTGCAATCAGGGTTGCAAGAATCTGTCTGCTCAAGCGGTGAGTCGGAATAAGATCGGTGTATCGCCGCCTGAGAATGGGTGGAAAATATCGCTGTGGATCGATTCTCAGAAAGTCCTCAAGGGTCTCTTGCGATTTTATGAGTCCATCGTAGAGGTCGATCTTGGCGTAACTCAGGACGATGGCCAGCTCAGGTCGGGTGAAGCCCTGCTTGCGGCTGCGACGATCTTCGATCTCTGTGTTCGACGGCAGAAACTCGAGGTCACGATTGAGTAAACCGGTACGTTCCAGCGCCGTAATGAGTCGAGCTGTCTCGTCAATGCGTGCAACGGATAGCGCCTCGCTCATGCTGATCGCCTGCGTCTGCAAATAGTTATTCCTGAGCACCAGATTGGCGACGTCGTCGGTCATTGACGCAAGCAACTCGTCGCGTTTCGGCCGCGTCATGCCTTTCTTCTTGGTGACGTCGCCCAGAAGGATCTTGATATTGACTTCGCGATCGGAGCAATCGACGCCACCCGAGTTATCAATGAAATCGGTATTGATGCGTCCGCCCCGCAGACTGAACTCAACGCGCGCGCGCTGTGTGAAGCCAAGGTTGCCGCCTTCGCCGATAACTTTGCAGCGCAATTCGTCGGCATCAACGCGCACCGTGTCATTGCTGCGGTCGCCGACGTCGGAGTGGCCCTCGCTGCTGGCTTTGGCGTAGGTTCCGATACCACCGTTCCAGAGCAGATCAACCGGCATTTTGAGGATGGCACGAATCAGCTCGTCCGGCTGCAATGACGTGGCTTCGACATTGAGCACTTTTCGAACTTCGGGGCTGAGACGAATGGTCTTGTCTTTACGGGAGTAAACCCCGCCGCCCTTGGAGAGGAGCTCTCGATTATAGTCTTGCCAGGTAGAGCCTGATTTGCGGAACAATCGTTGCCGTTCTCGAAAACTGCGTGTCGGATCGGGGTCCGGGTCGAGAAATATGTTGCGATGATTAAACGCTGCAACAAGTTTGATCTTTTTTGAAAGCAACATGCCGTTGCCAAACACATCGCCGCTCATGTCCCCTATACCGGCTACGGTGAAGGGTTGTTTCTGAATGTTGACGCCGAATTCGTGGAAGTGGCGTTTGACCGCCTCCCATGCGCCGCGCGCGGTGATAGCCATGCCTTTGTGGTCATAGCCGGCCGATCCGCCGGATGCGAATGCATCATCCAGCCAGAAGTCGTATTCCTCGGAGATACTATTGGCAATATCTGAAAATGTCGCCGTACCCTTGTCGGCCGCAACCACCAGGTAAGGGTCGTCGCCGTCGCGGCGCACAATACGTTCGGGCGTTACGATCTTGTCATCGACAACGTTGTCGGTCAGGTCCAGCAGGCCGCGAATGAACGTTTTATAGCAGTGGATGCCGTTTGCCATGATTGCGGCGCGGTCATCTGTCGGTGCACGTTTCGGGTAAAAGCCGCCTTTGGCGCCGGTAGGGACAATAACTGTGTTCTTAACGACCTGCGCCTTCATCAGGCCCAGGACTTCGGTGCGAAAATCTTCACGACGATCCGACCAGCGCAATCCGCCCCGGGCAATCTCACCGCCGCGCAGATGCACACCTTCGACCTCGGGAGAATAGACGAAGACTTCAAAATGCGGTTTGGGCAGGGGGATCTCGGGCAGACGCGCCGGGTCGAGCTTTATCGAAATATAGGACTTCGGTGCGCTGCCTCCGTCGACAGTCTGGAAGTAATTACTTCGCAACGTCGCATCGATTCCACCGGCAAATGCCGTGAGGATCCGATCCTCATCGACATTGCGCGCCTTCACGATACCGCGCTTGACCGATGCCAGTATTTCCTTGAGCTTGCGGGATCGTTTGGACTTGGCCAGATCAGGATCAAACTGGGCCTCGAATTGCCGCACCAGCAAAGCAGCGAGTCCTGCATGTGCGACCAGCACGTCTTCCATGTACGACTGGCTGAATGGCACGCCGAGCTGCAAGATGTGCTTGGCATAGCAGCGCAATAGCGCTGTTTGCCGCCAATCGAGACCAGCGCTGACGACGAGCCTGTTCAGTCCGTCATTCTCGGCGTCGCCGCTCAGGACCGCCATAAAGCACTCTTCGAAACGATCCGCTACAACATCGATATTGATGGTCGCGCCGCTTTCGTGGCGAAGATGAAAGTCCTGGATCCAGAAGCACTCACCGGTCGTCAGCTTCACTTCATAGGGATGCTCCGTATAGACATCGACGCCCATGTGCTCGAGTACTGGCAGCGCCTCTGACAGCGCGATCGGCTCGTTGCGGCTGTAGACCATAAAATGCATGTGGCCAGGCGCCGAGTCGGGCGGAATGTAAAGATTGACCGCCCGCTGCGTGTCGCTCTGTAGCATTTCATCAATCTGCTGCACATCCGCACACGCTTCCGCGGGCTGCGTGTCGTCCTGAAAACCGGCGGGGAATACGTCGCGATAGCTGCGATAAAGTCGCGTACCTTCATCCAGGCCGTATCGGTTCAGCAGTTCGGTTTGCAGACGATCAGACCACGTAATGACCAGGTCCGCGATCTGTTGCTCAAGGTGTTGAATACTGATACGTGGCCGCTCGCCCTCAGGGGTGCGCACAATTGTATGAACACGTGCGAGCGCGGAGTCGGAGATCTGTACGGATGAATCGGCAGAAATCCCGCCGAACGCCTCATTCAGCAATGCCTCGACATCTCGCCGTACTTTGGTGGTGTATTTCTCGCGCGGTATGTACACGAGGCAGGAGAAAAAGCGCCTGAAAGTGTCGCGTCGAAGAAAGAATTTGACGCGCTGCCGGTCCTGCAGATTAAGGATGCCGGTCATCGTCCTGGCCAGATCCTGCACCGAACTCTGGAATAGCTCTTCGCGTGGATAAGTTTCGATAATGTGCAACAGGGCTTTGCCGCGATGCCCGGATACGTCGACATGCGATCGTTCGAATATTTTCTGAATCTTGTGTCGCAGCAAGGGGATATTTCTGGGACTTTCACTATAGGCGACGGACGTCAGCAGGCCGATAAAACGCCGCTCACCGATCGTGTTGCCTTTCTTGTCGTAAATTTTTACGCCAACATAATCGAGAAACGCCGTGCGGTGAACCGTTGCTCGCGAATTGGCCTTGGTCAGAATCAGCCAGTCGCGAGAGCGAGCCAGACGGTGCATTTCCGTCGTTAGCTCGATGCCGGTGGAGCCCCGATCATCCTGGCTCAATACGCCTAATCCTGAGCCTTTTACGGACTTCAGGAAAACACGTTTTCCGCGCTTTGACAGGGCGTACTCGCGATAACCCAGGAACGTGAAGTGTTCATCGGCGAACCAGTTGAGCAATGCCTGGCTTTCGGATCGCAGCAGTGGGTCTGCGCCTTTGGGGCCGTTGGCGAGCAGTTCACTCGTGTCACGCATGCACTGCCGCATTTTCCCCCAGTCCCGCACGGCCAGTCTTACATCGTGGAGAACCTTGTTTATCTCCTGCTTCAGGCGCTGCAGCTCGTTGCTATCGGTCGTTCGATCGATAGCGAAGCGAATAAATGACTCCGAAATGGCAGCTTCGTCATCGGCCTTTGAGACCGCCACAAGCTGACCCTTGCCATCACGCTTTATCGAGATGATCGGATGTACCGTGATATGTACGGATAAGTCGTGACGATTAATAGCGGCAGCGACCGAGTCCACGAGGAACGGCATGTCGTCATTGGCCATCTCCACGAACGTATATGCCGACGCGTACCCGTGTTCTTTCTCGGTCGGATTAAAAATACGAATCAGGGACCGGCCCTTCTTGCGAACGCCAGCAAATTCGAGGTGATCGATCGCAACGCGCGCCATGATCGCTTCGGATCGACCTTGCAGGTCCTCAACAGGGACGTTGGCGAAGTATTGCTTGAGGAAACGCTTGATTGCTGCCGGTTTCTTGAGGTATTTCGACGTCACAGGCGACGCGATAATGGCATCGATTATCACCTGTCTGAGGTCTCCGCCACGACGGTTTTCATTCTGGGTCACTGAATTCGCTCCGACCGGCAATTCCGGCCCGACAGATGGAAAGGCTTGCGCAGAGTTTGGTTCTTGCGGTTCTCGAAACTGGCCATTCGGAAACCCTTTGCATTATACAGTAATTGCAGTTGCAACAAATTTTCCCAAGGCGCCAGATAGCGGCGGAAATAGCCCGCGATGCGGCCCTGCTGGCTCGCTCACGAAACCATCCGTAAATAAACGCGAACTTGAGCAAACAATCTATACGGATTTGTCACGAGAGGACGAAAAGGTCGTCCACGTGCCGGGTGAAATTCATGCTGGTCGTTGCCGCTGTTGGCAGCTGATAAAACGACTGCTCAGCCTTGGTCCAGCATCCGGGCGCGCGTCATCAGGCGCTCCACGATGGCGTCGAGCGTGCTGGTTTCGTCCTCGCTGAGGCCCTCAAGCAGGTCGCGTTCGAACTGTAGCGCCAGCGGAGCAACCTGGTCATGCACGCGGCGACCTTCTTCGGACAGGTTCAGAATCGAGCGGCGCCGGTCCGCGTCCGCAAACTGCCTGTCGATACGACGGTTCTTGAGGAGCTTCGTAACAGCACGACTGACAGCGACCTTGTCCATAAACGTGCGCTCGGCCACCTCCACCGCGGACAGCCCCGGATAGCGTCCCAATATGGCGATAACCCGCCATTCGGGTATCGAGAGGCTGAAGCGTTGCTCGTAAACCTGCGCAATGGTCGTGCTGACGGTATGCGACAGTATTGCGAGTCGGTACGGGAGAAACTCTTCGAGTATCAGTTCTTTGCTCATCAGGGCCAATTTATCACGCGAGGTGGGGCAGGGCGAGATACTGCGTCGATTGCATCTCGACCAGGCGGCTCGTAGTTCGATCAAACTCGAAATTGAGACGCTTGCCGTGGTACAGCGAATGCAGGTCGACACTCGCCGACAGAATGAGTTTTACGCGTCTGTCATAGAATTCGTCGACCAGCGCAATGAACCTGCGTGCCTGGTTCTCGAGCGTCTCGTCAAATTGGGGTACGCCGGAGACAATGACGGTAGGGTACCAGCGTGCAATCTCAATGTAGTCGGCGTGGCTGCGAGGGCCATCGCATATCTGCTCGAAGCGAAACCAGGCGATACCCTTTGCGCACTTGTGGGCGGGGATCTTTCGCTCATTGATATCGAGCTGTGGATTGAGACGAATTTCGCTCGAGGCAGACTCATCGAAGAACAAAGCCAGCTTCGCCGACGCCTGTTCATCGTCTGGCGACAAATACGTGCCTGCTTTTTCAAGCAGTCGAAGTCGGTAGTCTACGCCGCTATCGACGTGCACAACGTCGGTGAACTGTTTCAGCAGATCGATAGCCGGCAAAAAGCGCTGTCTCTGCAGCCCGTCCTTGTAGAGATCGTCCGGTTTCGAATTGGAGGTCGCTACCAGGGTGACGCCGCGTCTGAAAAGGCCGTCGAGAAGACGCCCCAGAATCATGGCATCACCGATATCGCTGACGAAAAACTCATCGAAGCAGAGTACCCGGGTGTCTCGTGCGATATCCGCCGCTACCTTGTCCAACGGGTCCGCTACGTTGCCCAGCGCTTTGCGGCGCGCGTGTACTTCCCGCATCATTCGGTGGAAGTGAATTCGTTGCTTCGCCTTGAGAGGCAGGCTTTCGAAGAACAGGTCCATCAGGAACGTCTTGCCACGACCAACGCCACCCCACAGGTAGATGCCGCGAACGCCGTCCTGACGTTCATCGTTTGACCGTTTGAAGAGCGCGCGCAGTCCTGTAGCCCTGGGGCGACTCTGCATGAGCCGGGCCTGCAGGGATTCCAGTTCCGAGACAACCTGCCGTTGCGCGGGGTCTTCAACATGACCTTCGCGACGCAGGCTGTCCTTATAGGCTTCGCGTATGTTCAAACTACCTTCAATCCTGTATTTGCGTCGCTCGGCTTGAGCGCCAAGATTACAACGCCGATATCAAGGCCACCATAGAGACTGATAAGATACGCGACAATTATCCAGGGAGAGCTATTAGCAATGTCCGAATCGAATGAACGCGAATCGATGGAATTTGACGTCGTAATTGTCGGCGGTGGCCCGGCCGGGCTGTCGGCCGCCTGTCGCCTGTTGCAGCTGGATGACAGCCTCTCCGTAGTCGTTGTTGAAAAGGGTTCGGAAATAGGCGCGCATATTCTATCGGGCAACGTATTCGAGCCGAGCGGTCTCGATGAACTTTTCCCCGACTGGAAAGAGCAGGGCGCACCGGTCAAGACGGCCGTTACGGGCGACCTGGTGCACTACCTCACGAGTGACAGCGGCGCCGTTCGTGTACCGGGGATGTTTCTTCCGAGGCCGATGCACAACAAGGGTAATTACATCATCAGCCTCGGCCAGTTGTGCCAGTGGCTGGGTGAGAAGGCGGAGGCAATGGGTGTCAACGTATTCCCCGGTTTCGCCGCTTCCGAGGTTCTGTATAACGACGACGGCAGCGTCAAAGGCGTCGCGACCAGTGATATGGGAATTGGCAAGGATGGCAAGAAGAAGGGCGCCTACCAGGCGGGCTACGAACTGACAGGTAAATACACGATATTCGCCGAGGGTGTGCGCGGAAACTTGAGTGAGCAGGTCATGGACCGCTACGCACTGCGCGCAAAATCCGATCCGCAGCACTACGGTATCGGTATCAAGGAAGTCTGGGAAATCGACCCCGAGAAACATCAGGAAGGGCTGGTCGTACACACCACCGGATGGCCCCTCGATAACCATACAGAGGGCGGCGGCTTCCTGTATCACGCTGCAAATAACAAAGTTTTTCTCGGGCTGATTATCGCCTTGAATTACAAAAATCCGCACCTGTCGACCTTTGACGAATTCCAGCGCTGGAAACTGCACCCGAAGATTCGAACCTACCTCGAAGGTGGCAAGCGAATCGCGTACGGCGCACGGGCGGTTAATAAAGGCGGTCTGCAGTCCCTGCCAAAACTGGCGTTTCCCGGCGGCATGCTGACCGGCTGCGGCGCCGGATTCCTGAACGGCGTGAAGATCAAGGGCGCCCACACAGCCGTCAAGACGGGCATGCTGGCAGCGGAGAGCATCCACAAGGCGCTGGCCGCTGGTGACGAAGGCGGCTCAGAACTCAATGACTACGAGACCAGTGTTGAACAGTCGTGGGTGCACAAGGAGTTATACAAAGGTCGTAATTTCGGGCCGGGCCTGCACAAGCTTGGCGTTTTCTGGGGCGCTGCATTTGCTTTCATCGACCAGAATATATTCTTCGGCAAGCTGCCGTTCACCTGGCACAACACGGACCCCGATCATGAGTCGTTGGACAAGGCGTCCGAGGCAGAACCCATTGACTATCCGAAGCCGGACGGTGTCATTACCTTTGACAAACTCTCGTCGGTGTTCTTGTCGAGCACCAATCACGAGGAAGACCAGCCGTCGCACCTGAAACTCAAGGACGAGTCACTGCCGATCGCGTACAACCTGCCCAATTTCGACGAACCGGCACAGCGCTATTGTCCGGCTGGCGTCTACGAAATTGTGGAAGACGGCGGTGAGCCGAAATTTCAGATCAGCGCGCAGAACTGCGTGCACTGCAAGACTTGCGAAATCAAGGATCCGCGACAGAATATCGTCTGGGATGTTCCGGAAGGCGGAGGCGGGCCCAACTACGCGAACATGTGAATTACGTCGTCATCTTCACCACCATTCCTGCGGCGGTGCGCTCGGTCGTATAGGCAAGCGACCGACATCGTTTTCGGCTGACTGCTTCGCTCTCGTCGGTCGGAACCGACGTACGCTCGCCTGATGTCTCGCCGAGAAAGACCTCGCTCGCTTGCCTGTTAGCGTCTACTCGTCTCTGCTGCCGAACCGGACCGATTGCGCCCCGAATGAAAGCGCGCTGCCGCGGTGGGGCGTACAGAGAAAAGCGCGCTACTTAGGCTGCATGCGGATCGCGCCATCGACGCGGATCGTTTCACCGTTCACCATCGTATTGCCGTAGATGAATGCCGCCGCGTCCGCATATTCCTCGGGTCGGCCCAGCCGCGGTGGGAACGGCACCTGTCGGCCAAGCGATTCCTGTACGTCTTCGGGCATGCCGGCCATCATCGGCGTCATGAAGATTCCCGGTGCGATCGTGTTCACGCGAATGCCAAACTGTGCGAATTCCCGCGCCAGTGGCAGCATCATGCCGACGACGCCACCTTTTGAGGCGGAGTACGCTGCCTGTCCGATCTGGCCCTCAAAAGCGGCGATAGATGCCGTGCTTATGATTACGCCGCGCTCGCCATCTTCATTGGGGTCATTGAGCTGCATAATCGCGGCAGCTTCTTTGGTGACGTTGTAGGAGCCGATCAGGTTGACCTGAATGACGCGATTGAAATTTTCTGTCGGCCATGGACCGTCACGTCCGAGTGTGCGGCCTGCTGTCGCAATACCCGCGCAATTCACGGCCAGTGTGATGCCGCCCATGAACTCGTTTGCTGCTTTGATCGCTGCTCTTACCGAGTCTTCATTTGCGACATTAGTATTGATATAGCTTGCGTTCGTGCCAAGCTCTGATGCCACAGCCTCTCCCAGATCATCATTGATGTCGAGTATTACGACGTGCCCGCCAGCCGCAATCACACGCTCAGCGGTAGCGCGACCTAACCCGGAAGCACCGCCGCTAATAACAGCTTTCGCGCTTGATAATTGCATTCATGTCTCCCTTATTAAATTTCCAAAGCCACTGCGGTGGCCTCACCGCCACCTATGCACTGTGTTGATATGCCACGCTTCAGGCCATGCGCATGCAAGGCGTGCAACAAAGTCACCGTTATTCGACAGCCAGTCGCGCCGATGGGATGGCCCAGCGCGCAGGCACCACCGTTAATGTTGACCTTCGAATGATCGAGGCCGACGTCGTGCATAGCGGCCATGGTTACCACCGCAAAGGCCTCATTGATTTCGTAGAGGTCGACGTCTGCCGGCGACCAGCCAAGCTCGTCATGCAATTTCTTCAGCGCGTAAACCGGAGCGGTCGTAAACCAGGCCGGTTGCTGCGCAAAGGCAGAATGACCTGCAATCCTCGCAAGCGGCTTCAGGCCTCGCTTGTCGGCTTCAGACTGGCGCATAAGCATGACGGCCGCGGCACCGTCGGATATTGATGAGGACGTCGCCGCAGTAACGGTGCCGTCTTTGCGAAACGCCGGGCGCAGCGTCGAAATTTTCTCGACCTTGACGGTGCCGGGAGTCTCATCCTCAGCGACAGTAACCTCACCGCGACGAGTACTGATTGTCACAGGGGCGATTTCGTTCGCGAACGTGCCCTGTTCCACAGCCCGCTGCGCACGAGTAACCGATTCGATCGCAAAAGCGTCCATGGCCTCGCGGGGGAACTCATAGGTATCGGCGGTAACCTGCGCGAAGTGGCCCATCATCTGACCTTCGTAGGGATCCTGCAGTCCGTCGTAAAACATGTGGTCCAGAGCTTCCTGGTGACCCATCCGATAACCGTCGCGAGCCTTCGGCAACAGGTATGGCGCGTTGCTCATGGATTCCATCCCACCGGCAACAACGACCGCCGCGCTTCCTGCCACGATCATGTTGTGCCCGAGGATGATGGACTCCATGCCGGAGCCACACATCTTGTTAACCGTGGTACAGGGAACCCCGTCCGGGATGCCGGCGCCCAACGATGCTTGTCGGGCCGGCGCTTGTCCCAGACCGGCTGACAATACGCAGCCCATCAGTACCTGATCGACATCGGCAGCGTCGATGCCTGTGGCATCGATCACGGCTTTGATAGCGACAGACCCGAGCTGCGGGGCCGTGGCGCCGCCAAGAGCACCCTGGAAAGCGCCAATCGGCGTGCGTTTGGCCGCAACGATAACTACGGGGTCAGAATTCATGAGTATCTCCTTGCGACTCGGCAGCGCTACCTGCTGTTAATCGGTACTTTCCTGCAAAAGTGGCCATCACGCAATACTACGGATCAGTTAGACGCTGCCGCTTTCATCCAGCAAATCAGGCTCGTCGAGGACCGCGAGAATGCGTTGCCGCGCCGTCTCTGCCAGCGCTCGGCTATTGCCGTACTCCGGATCGCCGGGCCGGATAGCTGGCAGCACTTCGAATCGGATCGCCACCGGCCGCGGCAGCAGCCGCCCTGCCGGCAGCATGTCCCGGGTTCCACTGATTGCGACAGGCACGACCGCCATGTCACCTCGCACCGCGGCGACGAAGGCGCCGGGCCGGAAGCGGTCTACGCCAGGCTCCTTCCGGAATGTGCCTTCCGGGAAGAAGGCCAGCGATTCCCCGCCCAGGGCGGCCTTGACTATCTGGCGGGCGTCCCGCGCGCTACCAGCGTGTTTGTTGCGTTCGACGAATTTGGCGCCGGCGCGACGCAGCAGGAAGTGGGCGACAGGAATGTCACGCATTTCGCCTTTGATCACGAAACTGAAACGAGCGGGCAGGTATCCTTTGAGAAGTACTCCGTCGATATAGCTGGCGTGATTGGCGACCACCACGCAGCTCTCGGCCGGTAGATTTTCAAGACCAATGGCATGCACTTTGATGCGGGGTATCACAAACACGGATTTGGACGCGAGCGTGGCCAGCCGCTGCCGCCGCGTCTTGCCGGGGACGAAAATTGCGACCAACAGGGTGAAGACGATCGCCAGGGCAAAAGACAGCCAGGCGAAGATCCCCCACAGGCCGTGAAACATGCGTGTGAACCAGTTCACTTTATGTTAACGCCATGGTTAATCTGTGACAGCGGTCACGCCGGGTTGCGTGCATCGTCAGCATACTCAGAATCCTTGGAAAATCCGTCGCTTGGCGATTCCTCGGTTTGTCCAGCCGGCAGGACGACTACGAAGATCCGAAATTTGGATAGGCGTATGCTAACAGTCTGTCGACACAGGTGGGACATACACGGGCTACGCAGCAAAGGATTGCGCGACAAACAAGTTGGACGTTATGGGCAGCAGTAACAAGACAAGCAGATCAGAAACGGAAATGGTGCAACGCTCGGAAGAGCTTGTCGATCGTTTCCTTGACGCGATCTGGATGGAGCGTGGCCTGTCTAAGAACACGCTTGGCGCATACCGTGCCGACCTGATGACGCTGGGCCGCGGCCTGTCCGAAATCGACAAGTCTATCGAACAGGCCGACAAGGCTGACCTACTCGACTTCATCGCGAAGCGCGTAGAAAGTGGCGCAAAACCGCGCTCTACGGCCCGACAATTGTCGAGTTTCCGCCGGTTCTTTCGCTACATCATGCGCGAGGGCATGCGTGGCAGCGACCCGACGGTCGATATCGCGATGCCGCGGATTGGCCGGTCTTTGCCGAAATCCCTGTCTGAAGACGAAGTGGATGCATTGCTGAATGCGCCAAATACCGACGAACCGCTGGGTCACCGTGACCGGGCTATGCTCGAGCTTCTGTATGCCACCGGCCTGCGCGTGTCCGAACTCATCAACCTTCGGCAGTCGCAAGTGAACTTCAATCAAGGCGTTCTGCGTATCGTCGGTAAAGGCGATCGCGAGCGTCTGATTCCGCTCGGTGAAGAGTCGCAGCGCTGGCTGCAGGAATTTATTGATGGCCCGCGTATGGAAATCCTCCTGGAGCGGCAGACCGACTACCTGTTTCCCACGCGCCGCGGCGATCGCATGACGCGTCAGGCGTTCTGGCACATTATCAAGCGCTACGCGGAGAAAGCCGGCGTACGGCAGAAGATGTCGCCGCACAGTCTGCGGCACGCGTTCGCCACGCACCTCCTGAATCGCGGCGCGGATCTGCGCGTGGTGCAGATGCTGCTTGGCCACAGCGATCTGTCGACAACCCAGATCTATACGCATGTCGCACGCGAGCGGCTAAAAGAGCTGCACGGCGAGCACCATCCCCGCGGCTAGCGCGGTTCGGCACAACAAAACGCGCTCACAACCGGCGGTTTTGTTAGACTTCTGGCGCTTCATGGAACCGCAGCAAGGAATCCGGGTCCATTCTTCCATCAGGCAGCTGCCAGGTCAGGAATCGTTCTAATGAGTCACAAGCTTTTTTTGGGTTTGCTAATCCCGGCGGTTGCGCTGGCCACATTCATTCCGAGTAGCGCTACTGCGGCAGATGATGCAGCGCTTGAAGCGTTGCGCGCCAAGATGTCTGTGATGTTCGAGGCGATCGAGCCGGAAAATGTCACTGCAAGCCCAATCGACGGCTGGTACACGATTCAGCAGAGTTCCGTCGTCGCCTATGTGTCTGCAGACGGCCGCTACCTGCTGCAGGGCGATCTGATCGATCTTGAGCAGCAGGTCAACCTGACAGAGCAAAGTCGCAATCACGCTCGCCAGGGCCTGGTTGCCGGGCTGGCTGATGCTGATGCGATCGTGTTCTCACCCGCCGAGGTCAAACACTCGGTGACCATATTTACCGACATCGATTGCACCTATTGTCGAAAACTACACAGTCAGATCGACGAGTATCTCGGCAAAGGGAATCGAGATTCGCTACGTTCTCTATCCACGCAACGGTCCGGCATCGTCATCGTGGACCAAGTCTGAACAGGTCTGGTGTGCCAGTGATCGCAACCAGGCGCTCACCTCGGCCAAGCTTGATCGCGCATTCAAGAGCTCACAGTGTGATGCCTCGGTTATCAGCGCGCACTACGGTCTCGGCCAGGAGGTCGGTTTGAACGGTACGCCCGCGATCGTCCTCGAAGATGGCACGCTCATCGGCGGCTATCTGCCGCCAGCGCAGCTCGGCATGCGCTTGCAGTCATTCGAAGCTGACTGAACTATTCCAGCGGAACTATTCTAGGATCTGGAGCGGCGTAGCTCGTGAAAATGCACGCCGTTGTTGTTGCCGCGATCTTCGAAGTATTTGCGTAACGCAAACTTGCCGCTCTGAAACGCCATATCGTCCCACGGTATTTCATCTTCGCTGAACAAGGCCACCTCGAGGCTTTCGTCGCCGACACCGTAGTCACTGACCAGTGTGGCCGAGAAAAACAAATGCACCTGGCCAGCGTCGATGACGTCGACGGAAGCG
The DNA here is from genome assembly GCA_963760395.1 of uncultured Gammaproteobacteria bacterium. Taxonomy (GTDB): domain Bacteria; phylum Pseudomonadota; class Gammaproteobacteria; order Steroidobacterales; family Woeseiaceae; genus UBA1847. The sequence continues at coordinate 32,051 of CAVXCX010000005.1, read as the reverse complement.
AAAAGGTGTCCAAGTTCGACAGTGGCGCAGGCCTCTTCGAGGGTTTCGCGTGCGGCGCCGCCGGCAACTGTCTCGCCGAGTTCCATGAAACCTGCAGGAACGGTCCAGTAGCCGTAACGGGGTTCAATTGCGCGCTTGCACAACAGCACCTTGCCATTGCGTTCGGCTACACAGCCGACAACGATGAGCGGGTTCTGGTAGTGCACGATGCCGCAGGCATCGCAGACCCAGCGTTCGTGGGTGTCTTTTTCGGGTGTCCTGCGGCTGACAGAATCGCCGCAACTCGAGCAGTATTTCATCGTTATCCAAAGTGGTGCCGGGAGGGGGAATCGAACCCCCACTTCCTTTCGGAAACCGGATTTTGAATCCGGCGCGTCTACCAGTTCCGCCATCCCGGCTTGCTGTGCCAGACGGGTTCAGCCATGCGTCCCCCGCCCGAAAGGCGCACAGTATATGCGCGCGCGGGCGTGTGTGCGACCCTTTGCGAAGTGCAGGCATCTAAGAACTGAGATATGAGCAAGTTCGCCGACATAAAGATCGATCCGTCCATTGTGAAGCGGGCCGCGTGTGGCGATGCGCGGGCCCACGAGATCATCTATCGCTCCTTTGCGACGCCGGTCTACTCGATCTGTCTCAGGTTCACGAAAGTACCAGCGCATGCCGAGGACCTGGTGCAGGAGACGTTTATAGAGGTAATGCGTTCAATCGCCAGGTTTCGCGGCGAGGCGGCCCTGGGCAGCTGGATTCGCCGCATTGCCGTGACCAAGGCGCTGATGTTCCTGCGCTCGGCATGGACGAAGCGGGGCCAGTCGCTGGCAGACGACTGGCAGGATGTGACCGAAGGCGCCGTGCAGGCACACGGTGTGTCGGGTCATCCCGACGATGCGATGGATCTCGATGCGGCGCTGGCTAACTTATCCGATGTTGCACGGGCGGTTGTATGGCTGCATGACGTCGAAGGATTCACGCACAAGGAAATAGCGGGACTGATGGGCAAGACAGAGAGTTTTTCAAAGTCACAATTGTCGCGGGCGTACATGCGCTTGAGGCCGATGCTTGAAGTCGCCGAAGACAAAACGCAGCCGCAAGGGGCTGCCCTGGAGAATTGCTGAAATGAGCCGCAAAAAAACGGACAGCAAGCAGAAGGATGATGAGATGATTTGCGCGCTAACAGCGACTGAACACGACGCACTGCAGCGCCGGCTTCGAGCGCTTCCTGAGACCATGCCACCGCGTGCCGTATGGACAAGGATACGTGCGCAGGCTGAAGCGGAAGGGCTTTTTCAACAGGCGACGGCAAAGAGCCGCAGAATGTGGTTCGCTGGCGCCGGCCTTGCTGCGACCGTGCTGGTGGCTGTGATGATAACGACATCGATGCAACCGCAGCCGCAGCCGGGCATTACAGTTCCGCAGAATGTGCCCAGCAACACGGTGCCGCTTACGACGCTGCAAACGCTCATGGTGCAGTCGCGGCAGCTCGAAAGTGACCTGCGCTCCCTGCCTGATGAGCCACGCGTGATGCGGGCCAGCACTGTTGCAACGATTTCCGATCTCGAAGACCGCGTCGCGGCTATCGATTACCAGCTAAATAACCCTGATTTGAAAATGACGTCCGACGACAGAGAGCTTTTCTGGCGTGAGCGCGTCAGGTTGATGAATTCGCTGCTGCAGTTGCGTTACGCGCAAGCGCAACGGGCAGCCTTTTAGTCCAGGAGTACTTAACGATGAAAACCTTGAAAGTCCTGATACCGCTCGCGGCGGCTGTAGTCTTGGCCGGGCCCGCGTATGCGCAGAGTGATAATGATGAGCAGTTGCGGGCGGCCGAAGCCAAAGAGCTCGAGCTGGACCGACGCTTGATGGAGGCCGAAGAGCAAATGGCTGCAGCGGCTCGCCAGATCGCAGAAATAACCAGTGGTCGGCTGCCCGGTATGGCGCAAATTGAGCGGCGCTTCGCATTCTCAGATAAACCCCGCCTTGGCGTCGCAATCGACGGAGAACAACGCAAAGGTCCGGTCGAGGGCGTATCGATAATGGGCGTAACGCCAGGCAGTGCCGCCAGCGATGCCGGATTACGCGCAGGTGATGTAATCACCGCCATCAATGACGAGTCGTTGAGCGCTGACAGTTCTGACGCCTCGAATCGGCGGTTGCTCGATTTCATGGAGGGAGTCGAATCAGGAGATGTTCTCAAAGTTGAGTATCTCCGTAACGGCAAAGTGGGCTCTGTCGAGGTCGAGCCGCGCGTCATGGAGCGCAACATGTTCGTCTGGCAAGGCGACGGGGGTCCGCACTTCTCGATGCCGCACGCGCCGAAAGCACCGGGTGCGCCGGGTGTTATGGAGCGCTTCGAAATGGACTTCAGGTTTCCATGGGCCGGCAGCGGATTCGGTAATCTGGAGCTTGTTGAATTGAACGAAGGCCTGGGCCGGTATTTCGGTACCGATCGCGGACTGCTGGTCGTCAGCGCACCGAAGTCCGATGCATTTGAGCTTGAGGAAGGCGATGTGATTCAAAGCATCGACGGCCGCGAGCCTAAAGATGCCAGGCACGCAATGCGAATCCTGGGTTCGTACCAGAGCGGCGAGAAATTGAAACTCGGCATCATGCGCGACAAGAAGAAAAAGACGCTGGAGATAGAGATTCCCGCGGACACCCACGGTGCCCTGTTCGATGGCATTCTGCAGCAGCTGCGGCCGGCCGAGGCGCCTTTGCCACCCAAGGCGCCGGCGTCGGGAGTCAAGACCACGCGCACCTGAGTGCGGGTAGACGATCCCGATTCCACGTCGCCGAACAAGCCGACGGGGCGCGCATGGCTTTGTTACCATGCGCGCCCATGTTGATTTCGGACTACGACTACGACCTGCCTGATGCGCTAATTGCGCAGTACCCGCCCGCATCGCGTCGCGACAGTCGCCTGCTTACCGTTACGGAAAACCTCGAGGACCGTCGCTTCGCGGAGCTGCCTCAGCTGCTACGTGCCGGCGATCTATTGGTCTTTAACGACACGAGAGTGATCAAGGCCCGCCTGCAGGCGACCAAGGAGACGGGCGGTCGTGCAGAGGTACTGATCGAGCGGGTCACCGACGAGCGCACGGCGCTGGCTCATATCAGAGCGAGCAAATCGCCGAAGGCGGGCGGGCGCCTGCTGCTGGATGGCGGCGCCGAAGCGGTTGTATCCGGGCGTGATGGTGAGTTCTTCATCTTGCGCTTTTCGGTCGACCTGATGACGTTTCTTGACGAGCATGGGCAGGTGCCGTTGCCGCCGTATCTGAACAGGCCGGCGGGCGAAACAGATCGCGACCGTTACCAGACCGTCTATGCTCGCGACCCCGGTGCGGTTGCGGCGCCAACTGCGGGACTGCACTTTGATGAGGCAATGCTGAGGGAAACCGCAACGGCCGGTGTCCGGCACAGCTGGGTCACCTTGCATGTCGGCGCGGGCACATTTCAGTCGCTGCGCGAAGAACATATTGAGGCAAACCGATTGCACAGTGAGCGTGTCGAGGTCAGTCAGTCGTGTTGTGACGCCGTGCTCGAAACTCGAGCATCCGGCGGCCGGATTGTCGCGGTTGGAACCACGTCTGTACGCGCGCTCGAGTCGGCTGCTGCCGGCGGAGAGCTGCGACCGTTTTCGGGGGAGACGGACCTCTTCATTCTGCCCGGCTACCGGTTTCGCGCCGTTGACGCCATCATAACGAACTTCCATCTTCCGCAATCCTCACTGCTGATGCTGGTTGCAGCATTCGCCGGCAAGGACAGGATCCTCGCGGCCTATCGACATGCGGTGCGTGAGAAATACCGATTCTTCAGTTACGGTGATGCGATGTTCCTGACTCCGGGTAACGGGCCATGAAGATGACGATTGCAGAACGCTCCGGTGCGGCGCGCTGCGCGACGCTTGCGTTTCGCCGCGGCACAGTGCGAACACCGGCGTTCATGCCGGTAGGGACGTACGGCACGGTAAAGAGCGTTACGCCGGAGGAAGTTGCGGCGGACGGTGCAGAAATAATACTCGGTAACACCTTTCATCTGATGTTACGACCGGGCGCGGAAATAGTTCGCAAGCATGGCGGCCTGCACGAGTTCATGAACTGGAACAAACCCATACTCACGGATTCGGGTGGTTTCCAGGTGTTCTCGCTGGCGGCGATGCGCAAACTGACGGAGGAGGGTGTGCGTTTTCAGTCTCCGGTCAATGGCGACGAGGTGTTCCTGACGCCCGAAAAGTCGATCGAGGTGCAGCACGACCTGAACGCCGATGTCACGATGGTATTTGACGAGTGCACGCCCTACCCGGCGACGGAAAGCGAGGCGGAATCGTCGATGCAACTGTCGTTGCGCTGGGCGCAGCGAAGTCGCAGGCGCTTCGACGAGCTTAAGGGCGAGGAGCCGGATCGCGGCGAAGCGCTTTTTGGAATCGTCCAGGGTGGCATTTATGACGGGCTTAGACAGGCATCACTCGATGGACTGCGGCAAATCGGATTCGACGGCTATGCGATCGGCGGCCTTGCCGTAGGAGAGCCCGAGGAAGAGCGTCACGCGGTACTCGACGCGCTAATGCCACACATGCCCGATGACGCGCCACGCTACCTTATGGGGGTGGGCAATCCGCTCGATATTGCCGAGGCGGTGCTTCGCGGCGTGGACATGTTCGATTGCGTCATTCCGACACGCCATGCCAGGAATGGCCAGTTGTTTACGTCGCGCGGTACCGTCAAGTTCCGGCATGCGCGCTACCGCGACGACACCTCGCCGGCGGATCCGGATTGCAGCTGCTACACCTGCCAGCACTACAGCCTGTCGTATCTGCGACACCTGGTGAAGTGCGGTGAGATCCTTGGTCCACGTCTCGCAACGATCCATAATCTTCATTATTATCAGGTACTTATGGAGAGAATAAGGGCTGCGATTCGTACCGACGCGATGCCTGAGCTGCTGGCCAGCCTGCGTTCTGCATACCGCAAGTAGCCGTTGGGCCGGGCGCGGGCTTGGTATTTCCGAAGTCACCCCTAGATCTGTCGCTTGTGCCATAATACCGCGCTAATTTTCGGGACACCCTCCCGGTGTTCGACGTCAACCCTTAATTTCCTGGATAACTAATGGACTTCTTCATTCAAAACGCCTACGCACAGGGCGCGCAACAGGGCGACTCCACAAGTTTCATTATCATGATGGTGCTGATGTTCGGCGCCTTCTACTTTCTGTTGATTCGGCCGCAGCAAAAAAAGCAGAAAGCACACACGGAACTGGTTTCCGGGCTAAAAGCGGGTGATGAAATTCTGACCGCCGGCGGCATCCTCGGCAAGGTCACCGGTGTAAGCGAACACTATGCTGTCGTTAAGATCAGCGACAACACCGAAATAAAAATTCAGAAGAGCAGCGTCTCGGTTGTCGTTCCTAAGGGAACCTACGACGAAGCCTGAAGCGGCGACGGCAAAATACGATGAACAAATATTCCTGGTGGGTGAACCTCCTCGTCCTCGTCATTTTCATGGCGGGCTGCTTGCTGGCGCTACCGAACATCTATGGCAGCGTCGAGGCGGTACAGATTGCTGATAACAGCGGCGCCCCTTATGAAGAGGCGAAACTCGATGAGTTTGTGCGTGTCGTCGAAGCCGCAGGCATTACGCCAGAAGCATCGTACCTGCATGACGGTCGAGTCGTCATACGCTTCGAGTCGACCGAAGATCAGGAACTCGCGGGTGAGCGACTGCGTGGCCAGTACAATCGCGAAGCCAATATTGCGACGACGCTGACACCCAAGCTGCCTGAGTGGGTGCGCGACCTTGGGCTCAGTCCGATGAGTCTTGGTCTCGACCTCAGAGGTGGCGTCTACGTCTTGCTCGAAGTGGACATGGCGACTGCCGTAGAAAGCCGTCTGACCCTCTATCAGCAAGACTTCACTGATCGACTACGCGAGGCTCGAATTCGTAATCGAGTTGACCTGAATGAGCAGCTCATAACGATTCGTCTCACCAGCGCCGATGATCTCCTGACGGCGCGCGATATCATCCGCAGCGCCGACGCTGACGTCTTTATTGAGGACGGCGCCGATGGCAAGTCGCTGACTGTGCGAATGACGGATGCACAGATCAAGGCGCGGCAAGATTTCGCGATAGACCAGAACCTCACGACCTTGCGTAATCGCGTCAATCAACTGGGCGTGGCCGAGCCGCTGGTGCAGCGTCAGGGCGAAGATCGCATCGTTGTGCAGTTGCCTGGCGTGCAGGACCCGAACCAGCTCAACAAGATCCTGACCGCGACAGCGACGCTGGAATTCCGACTCGTCGACCAGTCGGGCGATGAGCCCGGATCACGCCGATATCCTGGCCGCGGTGCCGAGCAGGCCCAGGTTCTCAAACGCAAGGTGATTGCCTCGGGCGACCAGATTATCGATGCGAAATCAGGTTTCAGCGAGGGCCAGCCTGCTGTGTTCATTACGCTCGACTCGGCCGGCGGCGAAAGCATGCTGAAGACGACAATGGAGAACCTGAACAAGCCAATGTCGTCCGTGTTTATCGAGACTCGTCGCGAAACTGTCACGCGTAACGGGGTCGAGGAGCAGCGTACGGTCAAGCTCGAAGAAGTCATCAATACGGCGACGATTCGTGGCGTGTTCAAAAACAGCTTCCAGATTACCGGGCTTACGCCTATCGAGGCTCGCGATCTCGCGCTATTGCTGCGCGCGGGCGCATTGGCGGCGCCGGTCTACAAGATTGATGAACGCACCATTGGCCCAAGCCTTGGCCAGGACAACATTGATCGCGGTTTCAATGCGATCAAGATTGGTTTCCTTGCCGTCATCGTATTCATGGCTATTTATTACAAAGCCTTTGGGCTGATCGCCAACCTCGCGTTGCTATCGAATCTGGTATTCATTGTCGCGATGCTGTCATTCCTGCAGGCGTCACTGACGCTGCCCGGCATTGCCGGGATTGTATTAACAGTCGGTATGGCGGTTGATGCCAACGTGCTTATTTTCGAACGAATACGTGAGGAGATTACTGCAGGTGCGTCGCCGCAAAACGCGATCCACTCGGGCTACGAGAAAGCGCTTTCCTCGATTACGGACGCGAACATCACGACGTTGATCGCCGCGATCGTCCTGTTTGGCGTCGGTACCGGCCCAATCAAGGGATTCGCGATCACCCTGATGCTCGGCATTATCACCTCGATGTTTACGGCAATCGTCGGCACGCGCTCGATCGTCAACCTGCTGTTCGGCGGGCGTAAGCTCACCTCCCTACCGGTTTAGCGTCTTGCCCGCACAGGACATTTAGGAATCGCACAATGAAGATCATCAGCAAAACAACCAAGATTGATTTCCTGAGCAAACCGCGGCGCAGAATAGCGCTGGCAATATCGGCGATTCTGGTCGTTGCATCGTTCGTTTCGCTGGCAACGCGAGGCCTTGAATTTGGTATCGACTTTACCGGCGGTATTCTCCTGGAAGTCGGTTACCCGCAAGCGGCCGATCTCGAGAAAATTCGCGACAACCTCAGCGCGGAGGGCTTCTCCGACGCCCAGGTGCAACGCTTTGGCAGAGATACCGACGTGCTCGTACGCCTGCCGCCGCAGCCCGGTAGCGAGGCGGATGAGGTTCGCACACATCTGCAGAATGTCCTGCAGGCGGACGGTGATGCCATCGAGCTTCGGCGCGTCGAATTCGTCAGTGCCCAGGTAGGTAGTGAGCTGGCTGAGCGGGGCGCGCTGGCTACGGTCATCGCGCTGCTGATGATCTTCATGTACGTCATGATCCGGTTTCAGTGGAAGTTCTCAGCCGGCGCTGTTGCGGCACTCGCGCACGACGCCATCGTGACCGTGGGTTTCTTCTCCTGGTTTGGATTACCGTTCGATCTCACTGTCGTTGCGGCCGTGCTGGCCGTAATCGGTTATTCGCTCAACGATACAGTGGTCGCGTTTGATCGTATTCGCGAGAACTTCTTCTTGTTGAGAGGCGTTTCGGCCGAAGAGACCATGAACACGTCGATCAACGAAATGCTGGCGCGTACTTTGATTACCGGCCTCACGACGCTGCTCGTACTGGTGGCTTTGCTGGTCCTGGGAGGCGAGTCGATCGCACCGTTCTCGATCGCGCTGATAGTCGGTATCGTTGTCGGTACCTACTCATCGATCTACACGGCAAGTGCCACGGCCCTGGAGCTCAACGTTAACGCACAGGACCTTATCGAGCCGGTCAAAGACCCTACGCTTATCGACGATCTTCCGTAGGCTGTCGCGCTTCTTCGATTTGATTCCGAAAGCTTTCCGGAGGAGGCCGCGCCAGCGGCCGGTGCCCCAATAGCGGTCTGACGACCGCCGCTGCGCTTCGCACCCCAAGGGCACGTGGCGGCCAATGGGCCGCTCCTACAACTTCACGACGTTTGGAGGATCGCCTTGATGTCGCCGGCGCAGAGTTTTGCCATCGCCCTGTAGATCCTCGGTGTGCCGCAGAGTACATGCCCGGTATCGAGGAAATCCTCGCTGCCATCGAGGCCGCTGACGATACCGCCGGCCTCCCGGATGATGAGAGAACCGGCCGCAAGGTCCCACGGCGCAAGGCCGGTTTCCCAAAATGCGTCGAGCCGCCCGGCCGCGACGTAGCAAAGGTCCAGAGCCGCCGCGCCGGGCCGACGAACGCCGGCCGTATTCTTGACCACCTTGCCTAACATGTTCAGGTAGGGCTGCAGTTCGCTGTCCGCCTGACGATAGGGAAAGCCAGTGCCGATCAGGGCCAGCTCGAGCTCTTTCTGGCCGCTAACCCGAATCTTGTGTTCGTTGAGTTGCGCACCCGCACCGCGCGACGCTGTAAACAGGTCCTGGCGCAGCGGATCGTAGACAACCCCATGGGACATGCGGCCGTCGACTTTGACACCGATGGATACAGCGAACACGGGAAATCCATGCAGGTAATTGGTTGTACCGTCCAGCGGGTCGATGATCCAGACGGTATCCGATTCCTGGTCGCCCTGCGCTCCGGATTCCTCGGCGAGGATAGCGTGATCAGGGTAGTGCTTCTGGATGACGTCGATGATCGCGCGTTCGGCAGCGCGATCTGCGTCACTGACGAAATCGTTGTGGCCTTTTCGTTCAACCTTGAGCTTCTCGAGCTTCGGCAGGTTTCTGATCAAAACGGCACCGGCGCGGCGCGCCGCCATTACCGCTACGTTGAGTAGTGCGTGCATGAAACGATTCCGTCAATGGTAAAGAACTGGGCCGAATCCTCGCCACAATCCTCGAAGGACTGTCGGCACGGGCCGCCGGGGCGCTAGAATACCGGACTTTTAGGTAGCTGTCGCCAGAGGCAAGCGCAAAGAGTATGTCGATACGAATCGTACTGGTTGGAACCACGCATCCCGGCAACATCGGCGCCACTGCGCGGGCGATGAAAAATATGGGGCTATCGGACCTGGCGCTGGTCAATCCGAAGTATTTCCCCCACGAGGAGGCGAGCGTGCGTGCCTCAGGAGCCACGGACATTCTCGATGGTGCCACCGTCGTATCGACACTCGCCGACGCTCTGACGGACTGCGTTTATGTGGCGGGTGCCAGCGCTCGATCGAGAACCATTAGCTGGCCGAGCATGGGGCCGCGTGATTGTGCAGAACGCATGGTAAGCGAAAGTGACCAGGGTACCGTTGCCGCGGTATTCGGCCCGGAGAAAACAGGGCTGCATAACGATGACCTGGACCTGTGCCATACGCTGCTCACGATCCCGACCGATCCGGGATTCAGCTCCCTGAATGTGGCGATGGCGGTGCAGGTCCTGGCTTACGAGCTGCGTGTGGCGAGCATGCTGGATACTGGCCCGCAGTTCGAAACCGAGGCACCACCGGCATCGGCCGGGGAAATGGAGCACTTCTATACACACCTCGAAAAAGTACTCGAAGACATCCAGTTCCTGGACCCGGGGAATCCACGGCACCTCATGCGTCGTCTCAGGCGACTGTTCATTCGCGCGCGTCCTGACAGGAATGAGGTCAACATACTCCGCGGCATACTGACCGCTATCGACCGCAAAGGCGGCAGCAATGACTGACAGACTTGTCTATCTCGACTACGCCGCCAGCACACCGGTGGACGAACGCGTTGCCAGACTCATGCTGGAATGTCGCGAGACCAACTACGCAAACCCTTCTTCGAATCACGCCGCAGGGCGAAAAAGTGCGGCGACTATCGCAACAGCGGCGGATCAGGTTGGCGGGCTTCTGAACGTCGCCCCAGGGACAATTATCTGGACCTCCGGCGCGACAGAGTCCGACAATCTCGCCATAGCGGGCGGCGCAAATTTTCGGGCCCATCGCGGCAAGCACCTGGTGACAATGCCCACGGAACACAAAGCGGTCACAGACGTGTTTCGCCAGCTGGAGAAACAGGGGTTCGAGGTTACCTGGCTCGAGCCTGATGAAAATGGCCGTCTGCATCCGGACAGGTTCGCAGCGGCTTTGCGAGCCGATACTCAGCTCGCTTCAATCATGTACGTCAACAACGAGACCGGCGTGATGCAGGATATTGCGGCGCTCGGCAGCATCTGTCGTGAACACGACGTGTTGTTTCATGTGGACGCGGCACAGGCGGCCGGAAAAGTTCCGATTGACCTCGGCGTCTTGCCCGTTGACCTGTTATCCCTGACCGGCCACAAGTTCTATGGTCCAAAAGGCATCGGTGCGCTGTATGTCGCAGATCGACCGGGCTGTCGGGTTCAGCCCATTCTGTTTGGCGGCGGTCAGCAACGGCGTATTCGGCCGGGAACGCTGCCCACCGACCTCATCGCCGGACTCGGACTGGCGGCCGATATCGCGGCGTCCAGCATCGATGCGGACTTGCACCATCTCAAAGCGCTGCGCGAGACGCTCTGGGAGGGCATTCGTGATGTCGATGGCGTGCTCGTCAACGGCGACCTTGAGAGCGGCTTCCCGGGAATCCTGAGCGTGTCTGTCGATGACGTCGAGGGCGAGAGCCTGATGCTCGCGCTGGAGCCCATTTGTGTGGCAACCGGCTCGGCCTGCAACGCCCAGGTTCAGGAGCCATCCTATGTGCTGCGGGCGCTCGGCCGCAGCGATGATCTTGCGCAAAGCGCCATTCGATTCAGCCTGGGTCGGCCGACCCGAGAAGAGGACGTCGTCTTCGCAGCCCGGCGCTATTGCGAGGCGGTGGCCCGCCTGCGCGAACTTGCGCCCGAGGTGGCCGCTTGAGCGACGACCCATACAGCCCTCTGGTTCGTGAGTCTTTTACCAGACCGGCGCATGCGGGTGACCTGGCCAATGCGGTCACCGTTGCTATTGAGGACCAGGGCATTCGTCTAAGGCTGTCTGGTACGCAGGCGGACGGGCGAATCAAGGCGCTCCGGTTTCGTGCATGGGGGTGCCCGCACGTGATCGCCGCCTGCGAGTACTGTTGCGCCAGGTACGAAGGCCAGGCCATAGAGAGTCTCGGCGCGTTTCGCGCCTCGGACATAATGCAATATCTACCTGTACCTGTGGAGAAAACCGGACGTATACTTGTCCTAGAAGATGCGGTGCAGTCGCTTGGGCAGAGGTTTTGCGACGGTTCCTTACCTGGCTAGTCTGACTAGTCGTATTCAACACATGAGAGACAAACCATGGCGATTTCGCTAACGGATTCGGCGGCCGAACGTGTCCGGACCCATCTCGACAAGCGCGGTACGGGCATCGGCCTGAGGCTGGGCGTGACGCAGACAGGATGTTCGGGCTATTCCTACGTTATAAATTATGCGGACGACATCGATGCCACAGACGTCGTTTTCGAGGAAAAGGGCATCAAGGTTGTCGTTGATCCTGAAGCGCTGCAGCTGATCGACGGCACGGAGGTCGATTTCGTCAAGAATGGCCTCAATGAGGCGTTCAGTTTCCGAAATCCCAATATAACGGGCGAATGTGGCTGCGGCGAAAGCTTCAACGTCTGAAATCGCCGTAGTACAATTAGCGGTTCGCATCTATACGCCTGGCAGGATCGCCGGGCCCACCCTCAAAGAACAGAAATAAAGGAAGCAACACATGGCCGTTGAACAAACGCTGTCCATCATTAAGCCTGATGGCGTGCAAAAGAACCTTATTGGCGAGATCTACAGCCGCTTCGAGAAAGCCGGGCTCGAAATCGTCGCCGCTCGCATGATGCACCTGACCCAGGAGCAGGCTCAGGGTTTCTATGCTGTCCACAAAGAGCGACCCTTTTTCAACGACCTTGTGAGTTACATGACTTCCGGCCCTGTCATGGTGCAGGCTGTGAGCGGCGAAGACGCGATAGCGAAAAACCGCGAGATCATGGGTGCGACCAATCCGGCTGACGCGGACGCAGGCACGATTCGCGCAGATTTCGCCGCAAGCATTGAGGAGAACGTCGTCCACGGTTCGGATGCGGCGGAGACCGCCGCGGTCGAAATCGCGTTTTTCTTTGGCGACGACGGCGTCTGCCCGAGGACCCGCTAAGCGGCACTCGTAGCATGTCTTCCGTCGACAACAAGGTAAATCTACTCGGGATGTCACAATCCGATCTCGAGCAGTTCTTCGCGTCGCACGAAGAAAAATCGTTTCGCGTGCGGCAGTTGTTGCAGTGGATGTACCAACGTGGCGTCACTGATTTTAATGCGATGACGGATCTGTCCAAATCGACGCGAACGTGGCTGTGTGAAGAGGCTGAGATAAGGCTGCCCGAAGTCACGTCCCGGCACGATTCGGTGGACGGTACCGTCAAGTGGCTGTTTGCAAGCGGTGCAGGGCAGGCTGTCGAGACGGTATTCATCCCCGAGACGGGACGCGGCACGCTCTGCATTTCCTCGCAGGTCGGCTGCGCACTCGACTGTGCTTTCTGCGCCACCGGCGCACAGGGCTTCAACCGCAACCTGAGCAGTGCGGAGATTATCGGCCAGGTCTGGCACGCGATTCAGGAGTTACCGCGCCGCGATAATGGCGAGCCGGCCGTAACCAATGTTGTCTTCATGGGCATGGGTGAACCGCTCGCGAATTATCGCAACCTCGCGCCGGCTCTGGATTTACTCGTGTCGGACCTCGCATTTGGATTGTCGCGGCGCCGTGTGACCGTCAGTACGTCCGGGCTCGTGCCGGTATTGGAACGGCTCGGTAACGATTGCAACGTTGCGCTGGCCGTCTCGCTGCACGCACCGAACGATGACTTGCGCGACGAAATCGTCCCGGTCAACAAGCTGCACCCGATTGCGACATTGCTGGAAGCATGCTGGGCGTACGCAGCGAAGCATGCCAATCGGTTTATCACCTTTGAATACGTAATGCTGCGAGGTGTCAATGACTCGCTGGCACACGCAGAGCAATTGGTTGGACTGCTGAAAGGTAAGCCCGCAAAGATAAACCTGATTCCGTTCAACCCGTTCCCAAATACGCGTTTCAAGCGTTCGTCGGCCGATACAATCCGCCATTTCCAGGAGCGTCTTCGTCAGCGGGGGCTGGTAGCGACCACGCGCAAGACTCGTGGCGATGACATCGATGCGGCCTGCGGTCAGCTGGCAGGAAGAGTCAGTGACCGTGTGCGATCGCCACTCGGTCAGAAGAACATGACGAGCAAGAAATCCGCTAAGACGAAAATAAGGATGGCATCCGCATGAAAAAGAGCGAACTGATTGTGTCCGCGATGGCGGCTTTTCTGCTGCTGAGCGGGTGCATATCGACAACCACGGGCAACGCACCGGCTGAGGCCGACGAGGCCGACGCCGCTGACCTGAACTACCAGCTGGGCGCACGCTACTATCAGAACGGCAAATACGAACTGGCGCGCGACAGATTGATGCTATCGATCGAGCTGGGACCAAGTGGAATCGCGTATTCGACGCTGGGGCGAACCTATGAAGCGCTTGATAACCTGCGTCTTGCCACCGAGGCTTACGAAAATTCTGTTCGAGTCGCGCCCCGCAACTTCGAGATACAGAACGCCTACGGCGTATTTCTCTGCAACCAGCGGCAGTTCGATAAGGCCGAGAAGCATTTGGCGAAGGCGGCCGGTCATCCGGAAAACGACAATGCCGAGGTAACGCTGACGAACGCGGGTGTCTGCATGCTGCAAAAGCCTAACTTCGAGGCGGCGGAGACGTTCTTCCGCCAGGCGCTCGATCGCAAGAGTAATTACGGGGATGCACTGCTGCAGCTATGCCTCTTGAAGTATCAGCAGGAAGATTATCTCGGCTCGAGGGCTTTTCTGCAGCGCTTCATTGGAACCAACAAGTCCACGGCCGGCATTCTCTATCTTGGTGTGCAAATCGAACAGAAGCTCGGTGATCAGCGCGCCAGCTCCGAATTGGTCAACCAGCTGCTTCGGGATTTTCCAACATCGCCCGAAGCCAGAAAGGTCCTGGAATCCGGATAACATGAGCGACGCCAGCGACAAATCCAGCGAAGGTTCGGCTTCCGCAGACCCGCAAGAGCCCGTCTGCGGCGAGCGGCTGGCGATAGCGCGCCGCGAGCAGCAAATTTCCGTGCTGGAAATTGCCAAGGAGCTGCACCTTGATGAACCGAAAGTTCGCGCAATCGAACGCAATGAATTCGATGTTATCGGTGCGCCGGTTTTCGCCAAAGGACACCTGAGAAAGTACGCGCAATTGGTCGGTGTCGACGAAGGCGACGTGATGGCTGACTACTACCAGCTGAACCGGTCGGAAGGAATGCCGCCACTGGTGGCCACACGTCGGCGCCCTCGCCGCGAGATGTCGCCCGGACCGTGGATCGCGGTGATTGTCGTGCTGATCATTGCGGCGACTGCCTATTGGTGGTTTACATCACCGCCAGCGGTCGATGCGGAGCCGGCACTCGACATGATTGCGGAACCCGCGGTAGTGGAGCCACAGACGGAGCCTGAGCCTGAGCCTGAGCTCGACCCCGAGTCTGAGCCGCCGACGACCGATGTCGGCAATGACGACTCGGCAGTCTTGCAGTCAATTCCGGAAACCGTCGACGCACCGCCCGCGCGGGCAACCCGGACACCGCCGCTCGCTGACGGCCAGCTGCGTGTATTGCTGACCTACAGTGGCGATTGCTGGACCGAAATCTCGGATGCTCGCGGGCGCCGGCTGTTTTTCGGTCTTGGCAACGACGGCCGGACAGTTGAACTCAGTGGTGAAGCGCCTTTCAACGCACTGTTCGGCAACGCGGACAATGTCCGTATTCAAGTCAACGATTCTGATCGCGCGATAAGCGCCGCCGAGCGGCGCGGGCTTGTTGCGCGCCTGACCATTGCGGGCTCTTGAGCCAGCTATCCAGACGATCCCGGACCAACACGTGAAACCCAGAGCTATTCGTGGAATGAACGACATCCTGCCTGACGTTGCAGGGACCTGGCGGTACCTGGAATCGGTGGTCCAGGAGATCGTACAGTCGTATGGCTACGGCGAGATTCGGCTGCCGCTGCTGGAGTACACGGAACTGTTCAAGCGCTCGATCGGCGAGGTGACTGATATCGTCGAGAAAGAGATGTACACGTTTCTGGATCGCAACGGCGAGAGCCTGACCCTGCGGCCCGAGGCGACGGCCAGCGTCGTTCGTGCAGGCATGACCAACGGTCTGCTGCATAACCAGCGCCAGAAGCTCTGGACTGCCGGTCCGATGTTTCGCTACGAAAAGCCGCAGAAGGGTCGCTATCGACAGTTCCACCAGTTCGACGTCGAGGCGCTCGGATATGAGGGTCCCGACGTGGATGCCGAGTTGATTATCATGAGTGCACGGCTCTGGCAGCGTCTCGGAATTTCTCGCATCGAGCTGCAGATCAACTCGCTCGGAATGCCGGAATCACGGCTGCGCTATCGGGAGGCGCTGGTCAGCTACTTCAATGGCGTGAAAAATCAGCTGGATGAGGATAGTATTCGCCGCCTTGAGCAGAATCCGCTCAGAATCCTAGATAGCAAGAATCCGGAAATGCAGGCCATTGTTGAGGCCGCCCCGGTCATGCTGGACTATCTCGACGAGGAGTCAATCAGGCATTTTGACGGTCTCAAGGCGCTTCTGGACGCTGCCGGGGTGAGCTATGTGATCAATCCCCGGCTGGTGCGCGGTCTCGATTACTATTCGAGGACGGTCTTCGAATGGGTGACCGACGCGCTGGGCGCGCAGGGCGCAGTATGCTCGGGCGGGCGCTATGACGGCCTGGTCGAGAAACTCGGTGGACGAGCAACGCCGGCCGTTGGCTGGGCGATGGGCATTGAACGCTTTGTCGCTCTGTTTGAGGTCTGCGGCGGCAAGGCGCCGGAGCAGTTCGCCGACGTGTATATTGCAGCGGTTGGTGAAGGCACGCAGGCACGCGCATTTGCGCTGGCTGAAGAATTGCGCAATACGATCAGTGGCATACGGGTCGAGGTGAATCTGGGTGGCGGCAGTTTCAAGTCGCAGATGAAACGCGCCGACAAGAGTAATGCTGAGTACGCACTGATTCTGGGTGAGCGGGAGTTGAGCGAAGGCCGGATTGGTGTCAAGCCGCTGCGCAACAATGAGGAACAGGAGAGCGTTGCTTTGGGTGACATCGCGGCGACGCTCGCGGATAAATTGAAATAGGCGAGGGCAGGTCCCGGCGCAAAGTAAATAAAGGTAGTTAAGTGGACGACTTACTTTCAGAAAAAGAACAAATCGATCAAATGCGTAGCTGGTGGTCGGAGTACGGCGGATACGTGATTTTCGGTATCGCTGCCGGCGCTCTGTTGCTGTTTGGTATCAATTACTATCAGAACAGTAAACTCGAGGCACAGCTGGAGGCATCGGCACTGTATGAGTCGCTGACCAATCATGTCGTCGACGGCAATCTCGATCAGGCCGAAGTCGTTGCGGGCGAACTCGGTACGACGTTTGCGGATACGACTTACGCAGCCCAGGCGAAACTGGCGATAGCGCGTCTGTACATGGACAAAAACCGTGATCAGGATGCTGCCGACGCGCTGGATGCATTGCTGCAGGGGTCGGCCAGCGAGCAGCTCAAGCAGCTGGCGCGCCTGAGGCTTGCAAGAGTCTTGTTGTACCAGGACAAGCCGCAAGAAGTCGTCGACCTTCTCGAGGGACAGGACGCGCCCGGATTCGCTGCAAGCTACGGTGAGGTGCTTGGCGATGCCTACCACGCGCTCGGCCGTATCGCAGAAGCCGAAGCCGCCTACCAGGCAGTGCTCCTGGACCCGCTTTCTCAGGGCACGATCGATCAGCAGCTGGTGCAGTGGAAATCGCTGGATTTGCCGCAGATCCCGTCCGACGATGCATCGTTGCAGGAGCCTTCTGACGCGCCGGTCGATGAGCCCTTGGTCGATGAAGTTCCGGTCGATGAGATTCCGGTTGAAGCCGACGGTACCGACGAAGAGGTCACTGAGTGAAGAAGGCAGGGCGCCTGCTCACCTTGATCGCGGCACTGCCGCTGCTCGCCTCGTGCGGAATATTCGGTGACAAGGACAAAGACCTCGAGCCAAAAGAACTGGTCAACTTTAAGCAGACGCTGAAAGTGAAGCGCTTGTGGAGCGCGAAAATCGGCGGCGACGCTGCATTCCTGCTTGTGGCGCTACGACCTGCGGGTGACGGTAACCGTATCTACGCAGCCGGCTACGGCGGCAACGTAGCTGCGTTTGATCCTGAGACCGGCCGACAGATATGGCGAACCAAACTGGATACCGAATTGTCAGCGGGCCCCGGTGTTGGCGAAAATCGCGTCGTCGTTGTTGCAAGAAATGGCATTGTTATCGTCCTCGATGCCTCGACCGGCGCTGAAGTCTGGCGCACCGATGTCGACGGGGAGTCGCTGGCGCGCCCGCTGATTAGTGGCGAGACAGTGGTTGTGCAGACCATCGACAATCGCATGCAGGCACTCTCGATCTACGATGGTCGGCGACTGTGGTCGATTGAACAGTCGACGCCGTCACTGACGATGCGCGGCTCTGCCGATCCGGTATTGGTAAGTACGACCGTTATCGGCGGTTTCGATAACGGCCGCCTGGTGGCGGCTGATCTCAATAGCGGTGACATTGTGTGGGAGTCACTGTTGTCACCGCCAACAGGGCGTTCGGATCTTGATCGTTTGTCCGACATAGACGGCGCCATCGCCGTTGTCGGTCAGGATATCTTCGCGTCAGGTTACCAGGGACGGCTTGCTGCGCTAGCCGCGGAGTCGGGTCAGGTGCTCTGGAGTCGCGAACTGTCTTCCTACGAAGGCGTGTCGGCGGATTGGAGTAGCGTCTACACCGTAAGCGGCAGCGGGGAAATCATAGCGCTGGCCAAGCGTGATGGTGTTGAATCGTGGCGCAATGACGATCTGTTGCGACGCGAACCGACCTTGCCCATCCCGTTTCACACGACGGTGGCGATTGGCGATCTTGAGGGCTACGTGCATTTCCTCAGCAACCTGAATGGCACCCCGGTTGCACGCGTCAAGCTCGGTGGTTCGGCAATCTCAAACGCGCCGATGATGATCTCCAATCGACTCTACGTACAAAACGATGCCGGTATGCTGGCAGCGTACGAAGTGATAGATGAGCGGCCAAAGCGACCGGCGCCGGACATCTCGGTCGACGAGTCCTGATCGGCCACGGTGACGGTGCAAGATCATGCTTCCTGTTATTGCCCTTATCGGTCGTCCGAATGTTGGCAAGTCCACATTATTTAATCGCCTGACGCGCTCCAGGGATGCGTTAGTCGCCGACTACCCGGGCCTTACCCGAGATCGCAACTACGGCTTCGGCAAGCTCGGGCCTATTCCTTATCTCGTTATCGATACCGGCGGCGTTGCCGGAGGCGAAGTTGGCATCGCGGAGGCGATGGTTGAACAGACGGTGCGCGCGCTGACGGAAGCGGACGTGGCAATCGTCATGGTGGACGGGCGTAGCGGTTTGACCGCGGCCGACGAGCATGTGGCCATGCTCGCCCGAAAACACGCAAAAAAGACCTGGCTCGCGGTCAACAAGGCCGAGGGTCTCGATGCCGACCTGGCCAGCGGCGAGTTTCACGGTCTGGGGCTCGGTGAACCTATCGCTGTTTCTGCCGCGCATGGCGATCGCATTTCGGCAATGATGGATGCCGTGCTCGCTGAGTTTGAAACAGCGCCACCGGACGAGGCGGATGAAGAAGACGACGAGGAGCTGCGGATTGCAGTTGTCGGACGGCCGAACGTCGGCAAGTCAACGTTGATAAACCGATTGATCGGCGAAGAGCGTCTTGTCGTATTCGATCAGCCCGGCACGACGCGCGATAGCGTTGCTGTACCTTTTGAGCGCAACGACCGCAAGTATCTCCTGATCGATACGGCTGGCATTCGGCGCAAGTCCCGAGTACACGAGGCAATCGAGAAATTCAGCATCATCAAAGCGCTGAAGGCTATCGAGGAAACCCAGGTCGTCATCGCTGTGCTGGACGCCCATGAGGGCATCACGGAACAGGATGTAAGCCTGCTCGGCCTGGTGCTGGAGCGTGGCCGGGCACTCGTAGTCGTGACCAACAAATGGGATGGACTGTCTGCCTATGAGCGCAAGCGCATCCGCGATGAACTGGATCGCCGCCTGCCTTTTCTGAATTTTGCCGAACGCATTACGATTTCTGCGTTGCACGGCACAGCGGTTGGTGATCTGTTGCCGGCCGTAGAGCGCGCCTATCGTGCCGCAACCCGCGATCTCTCCACAACGGAGCTCACCCGGGAGTTGGAAAGTGCGGTCATGGAGCATGCTCCGCCAATGGTTCGCGGCCGGCGAATTCGATTGCGGTACGCGCATCAGGGCGGTCGCAATCCGCCAGTGATCGTGATTCACGGCAACCAGACGGAGAAGCTGCCGGAAGCCTATCGGCGCTACCTTATTAATCGTTTCCGCAAGGTATTCAAACTCAAGGGTACGCCGGTACGATTGTCCTTCAAAACCAGTGACAATCCGTTCAAAGGTCGTCGCAATAAGCTCACGCCGCGACAGGAGCACAGTCGCAAACGGCTGATGAAGCGCGTCAAGAAGTAACGGCAAGTATACTTGGGCGTGGTGAGGAGTCCGTGATGAGCAAGGCGACGAAAAGCGTTACATTCGAAGGCCCGTTTCGAATGCACAGGGCGGGCTTCGTCGAGTCGCCGACGCTTGTCTATGAAACCTGGGGCGAACTCAACGCCCAAAAGAACAATGCGATCCTGATTTTTACGGGCCTCTCGCCGTCGGCGCATGCGACGTCCTCGGCTGAAGACCCGACGCCTGGCTGGTGGGAAGACATGATTGGCTCCGGGCTGCCGATCGATACCGATCGCTACTTCGTCATTTGCGTCAATTCGCTGGGCAGCTGTTTTGGCTCGACCGGCCCAGCCTCGCCTGATCCCGAAAGCGGAGAGCCGTATCGGCTGAAGTTTCCGGTTCTCACGCTGGAAGACATTGCTGAGTCGACCTGGCTCGTCGTAAAGCATCTTGGTATTGATCGTCTGCATACGGTCGTGGGCTGTTCGATGGGCGGCATGACCGGCCTTGCGCTGTGCGTCCGCCATCCAGAATCGACGCGAGCCTTTGTGTCCATCTCATCGGCCACGCGCGCGTTACCTTTTTCGATCGCGGTTCGTTCGCTGCAGCGCGAGATGATACGTTCGGATCCGAAGTGGAAGAAGGGTAGATACAAGCTTGGCAAACCTCCGATTATGGGCCAGCGACTGGCGCGCAAACTCGGCATGATCACCTACCGTTCTGCGGAAGAGTGGGCGCAGCGTTTCGGGCGGGAACGTTCGACCGCGCACGCCCGCATCGAGGATCAATTCGTGGCCGAATTTGCGGTGGAGTCCTACCTCGAGAACGTTGCCAGCAAATTCACCGGCGCTTTCGATCCCAACTGTTACCTGTATCTTTCACACGCCTCGGACCTGTTCGATCTTGCCGAGTACGGCGGTTCACTACAGGCTGGATTCAGGCGACTCAATCTCGAGCGCTCGCTGGTCATAGGCGTCCGCAGCGACATTCTTTTTCCGATCGTTCAGCAGCGCGAGTTGGCCGCGGGGTTCGCGGAGGTCTGTGAAGACGCGCACTTTAGCGAACTCGATTGCATCCGCGGACACGATTCCTTCCTCGTTGATATGGATGCCTTCCGCCCGGTGATGTGCGAATTCTTCGATGCCTGTCCGCCTACTGAGACGGCATCAGAATAGCGGGATCGACCGCCGTGCCGTTCAGATAGGTGCCGAAATGCAGATGCGGGCCCGTCACACGACCGGTTGCTCCAACGGCGCCGATCGCATCGCCAGCAGCAACGGACTGACTGCGCTCAACGGTGATTTCGCTCAAGTGGCAGTACATCGTCACAAAGCCCTGCCCATGATCGACGATGACTGTATTGCCATTGAAGAAGAAGTCACCCGTCACGGCGATTACGCCGTCCCTCGGCGCCTGGATCGGGACACCTTCGGCTGCCGCGATGTCCATGCCTTTGTGCGGCGCACGTGGTTGATCGTTGAAAAAACGGCGTAGTCCGAAGCTCGAACTTCTTGATCCTGCCAGCGGCGCGGCCAGCTCGATGCCGGTGCCGAATGCAGGCCTGAATCGATTCAGGGCGGCGTCTATGATCTTGCGTTCGGCGCCGATACGATCGAGCTGCTGCTGGCCCGGCGTTACGTAGCTCTGGTTCTTCACCGTCAGGCGCTGCTCTCGGTATTCGCGCGCGATCAGCTCTACCCTGACGTCTTCGTCATTCACTCGAAGACCCAGGAATTCTTCTTTCGTATCGAGCGGGATGCCAACAACGGCGTGCCAGCGCTCGTCCCGCGCCATCATCAATACCGGCCTGTCGCCAAACGTCGCAACTGGCGGTGGCTCCTGCGCGTCGCCGACATCGATGATCGCGATGCCGCCCGGCCAGGGCGAATGCTCGGGTGCCGCGACTGCCGAGACCACTGTCGCGAGCGGCAGCAGAATCCCACATAACAGCGCGATCATTCCTCTACTCACTACTCTTAACCTTTTTGACCGTCGCGACCAGTTCGCCCTCGCCGAGACGCGCGAGAATGTCGTCACCGACATTTACGTCGCTGGCTCGCAGCAACACTTTCTCTGTACTCGCATCCATCACGATCGCGTAACCCCGGTCGAGTGTCGCGAGCGGGCTTACTGAATGCAGGGCGCGTGCGAGCAGTGCGGTGCGGTGCTCGGCCGTGCCAAGCAGAGAGCGCGTAGTCGTTACCAGCCGCTGCCGCAGCTCTGACAGCTGGCTGAAATTCCGCTGCACCGAAATCGCCGGTGATTGCTGCAGCAGGTTGCTGCGGATTGCCTGTAGCTGGTTGGTGTCTGATAGCAATCGCTGCCGTATTGCGGACGCCAGCCGGCCCCGATTCTCGCGCATATGGTCTCGCTGCCGGCGCAGCGTCGCAGCCGGGCTGGCGGCAACCAGTCGGCGCGCGAGCCAGTCTATTCGCTGGCCTCGATCTTCAACGGCGCGTTGACCGATTCGGCCGATACGCAGCGCCAGCGTTGCAATGCGCTGCTCCCAGTCATGCTGGCTGGGTACCACGATCTCTGCGGCGCCGGAGGGCGTCGGCGCCCTGACGTCGGCGACGAAGTCGGCAATCGTGAAATCCACCTCATGGCCAACGGCGCTGATGATGGGCAGCGGGCAGGCGGCTATCGCACGCGCAAGTTGTTCGTCATTGAATGCCCAGAGATCCTCCAGCGAACCGCCGCCACGGCCCAGGATCAGCACATCGCACTCGTCGCGACGCGCCGCCGTCGCGAGTGCTTCGATAAGCTCGGCAGGCGCTGCATCGCCCTGAACAGCGGCGGGGTAGATAATCACCGGTACGGCGGGAAAGCGTCGCGCGAGCACGCTAACAATGTCGCGAATAGCCGCGCCGCTCGGTGATGTAATGACGCCAATGCGTGAGGGCAAAGCGGGCAACGGCCGCTTGCGGTCCTCGTCAAACAGGCCTTCGTCCAGCAGCTTCTTCTTCAGCGCTTCGAATCTCCGCTTCAGAACGCCTTCGCCGGCGGGCTCCATGCGCTCAACGATCAGCTGGTAGTTGCCGCGAGCCTCGTAAATGCTGACGCGCCCGTAGGCGAGTACGCGATCACCATTCTTGTAAGCTATCGCCGGGCCGCGCTGGCGCTGGCGAAACCAGGCGGCACTGACCTGCGCGCTGTCGTCTTTCAGGCTGAAATAGATATGCCCGGACGCCGGTCGTGACAGATTCGAGATCTCCCCTTCCACCCAGAGCTGCGCGATGCCCCTTTCGAGCAGGGTTCGGACGCGACGATTGAGCTGACTGACGGAGATGGCGGCTTCGGCGGGCATTTTCCAAGTATATCGTTGCCGTCCAACGTTTACGCGCAAATCGTCGGCGCGTACAATTGATCGATTAACCGCAACCAAATGAAGATCCCTACATGCGAATCGCCAAGGAAGCTCTGACTTTTGACGACGTCCTCCTGCAGCCCGGCTACTCCGAGATACTGCCGCGCGAGGTCGATCTGAGCACCAACCTCACCCGCGAAATCCGGCTGAGTATTCCGCTGCTGTCCGCTGCCATGGACACCGTGACCGAATCGCGGCTGGCGATTGCACTGGCCCAGGAAGGCGGTCTTGGCGTGATTCACAAAAATATGGCGATCGAAGAGCAGGCGCGCCAGGTTCTCACGGTTAAGAAGTTCGAATCCGGCATGGTGCGCAACCCGATTACCGTCACCAGCGACATGTCGATTCGCAAAGTGATCGAGCTCACCCGCGCGATGGGCATTTCCGGCGTGCCGGTTGTCGAAGGGGCGCGGACAGTCGGTATCGTGACGCACCGCGATTTGCGTTTCGAGACGCAACTCGACGCGCCCGTCTCCACAGTGATGACACCGCAGGACCGGCTGGTCACCGTTCGCGAAGGCGCCGATGAGGAAGAGGTGCTGAGATTGCTGCACCAGCACCGTATCGAGAAGGTGCTGGTTGTCGGCGACGACTTCGAGCTCAAAGGCATGATAACGGCGAAGGACTTTCAGAAGGCCAAGGACTTCCCGCTGGCGTGCAAGGACAATAGCGGTGCGCTGCATGTCGGCGCTGCGGTCGGTACCGGATTCGACACTGACGATCGCGTGGCAGCACTTGTGGAGGCCGGCGTCGACCTGCTGGTTGTGGATACCTCGCACGGTTTTTCAAAGGGCGTGCTGGATCGCGTACGTCGCGTCAAGACGGCGTACCCGGACGTCCAGGTTGTTGGCGGCAATATCGTGACGGCGGATGCAGCCGAGGCACTCGTGGAGGCCGGCGCCGATGGCGTCAAGGTCGGCATCGGCCCCGGTTCAATTTGCACAACTCGGGTCGTCGCAGGCGTCGGTGTCCCGCAAATCTCGGCCGTTGCGGAGATCGCAGATGCGATGCGCAAGAGCGATACACCGCTGATTGCGGATGGTGGCATTCGCTATTCCGGAGATATCGCGAAAGCACTCGTCGCCGGCGCATATTCGGTGATGATCGGCGGACTGTTCGCCGGAACCGAAGAATCACCTGGCGAAGTGGAGCTATTTCAGGGTCGCTCCTACAAGTCCTACCGCGGCATGGGTTCGGTAGGTGCGATGGGGCAGTCGCATGGTTCCTCGGATCGTTACTTCCAGGACGCAACCGAGGAGCTCGAAAAGCTTGTACCCGAAGGCATCGAAGGTCGCGTCGCTTACAAAGGCGGCATGGTGGCGATCGTGCACCAGCTCATGGGCGGGGTGCGCGCCGCTATGGGCTACACCGGCTGCGCGAGCATCGAGGAAATGCGCACCAAGCCGAAATTTGTGCGTATCACCGGGGCCGGCATGACGGAGAGTCATGTACACGATGTGACGATCACGAAAGAAGCACCGAACTATCGCGTCAAGAACTAGCAGCGGGTGAGAGAAGCTTATGCGGCACCTGACGGCGTCAGAAACGGGCTCAAAAAGCCTGTTTACTCCGTGTAGACTCCGATTTTTCGCCTATTGCTTTCTTGTTTTGCACGCGCCTGAGCATGTTTCAATACGCTGCTGGCAATTCTTTTAGATAACACGACGCGCGAGGACACCCGCCAATGCAGACCAATATCCATGCAGACAAGCTGCTGATACTGGACTTCGGCAGCCAGTACACGCAGTTGATTGCGCGCCGTGTCCGCGAGTGTGGCGTCTACTCCGAGATTCACCCCTGGGATATGTCTGACGAGGACATAGCCGCATTCGGGCCTCGCGGCGTTGTGCTGTCCGGCGGGCCCGAGTCCGTCAACCTTGACGATCCGCCGAAGGTCTCGCACTCCGTGTTCGAGCTTGGTGTTCCCGTACTCGGCATCTGCTATGGCATGCAGACGATGGCTGCCGAACTCGGAGGCAAGGTCGAAGCGTCGATACACCGCGAGTTTGGTTACGCCGAGATAACGCCAGGTGACTCCGGTTTGTTTGGTGGCCTGAGCGATGCCGAAGGCGAATCGGTGCTAAAGGTCTGGATGAGCCATGGCGATCGTGTGGAATCGCTGCCGCCCGGGTTTAAATCGACCGCGAGCAGCCGAAACTCGCCGCTGGCGGCGATGGAAGACGCATCGCGGCACTTCTACGGCGTTCAGTTTCATCCCGAAGTTACGCATACGTTGCAGGGACAGGAGATCGTTCGCCGCTTCGTCCGTGATATCTGCGAATGTGCCGGCGACTGGACGCCAGGCAATATCGTCAGGGATGCTATCGACTCTGTGAGAGAGCAGGTCGGTGACGGCAAGGTTTTGCTGGGACTTTCGGGTGGCGTTGATTCTTCTGTGGTCGCGGCGCTGCTGCATGAGGCTATCGGTGATCAACTGACCTGCGTGTTCGTGGACCATGGATTGCTACGACACAACGAAGGCGACAAGGTGATGGACCTGTTCGCCGAACACCTTGGCGTCAACGTGATCAGGGTGCACGCCGCAGAACGCTTCTTCCGCGCGCTTGACGGCGTTGCCGACCCGGAAGAAAAGCGCAAGATCATCGGCGGACAGTTCATTGAAGTATTCGAGGAGCAGGCATCCAAACTCGAGGACGTGAACTGGCTGGCTCAGGGCACGATATACCCGGACGTCATTGAGTCGGCAGGCGCCAAGAGCGGCAAAGCGCACGTTATTAAATCGCACCACAATGTGGGCGGTCTGCCAGAGTACATGCGGATGTCACTGATAGAACCGTTGCGTGAATTGTTCAAGGATGAAGTTCGGAAGATCGGACTGGAGCTCGGTCTGCCGCGCGAAATGGTCTTCCGACACCCGTTCCCGGGACCCGGGCTCGGTGTTCGCGTGCTCGGTGAGGTGAAGCGTCACTTTGTTGAAAAGTTGCAGTACGCCGACGACATTTTTATCGAGGAGCTCTACAAACACGACCTGTATGACAAGACCAGCCAGGCATTCGCCGTGTTCCTGCCGGTGCGTTCCGTCGGTGTCATGGGGGACGGTCGTCGCTATGACTACGTCATTGCTTTGCGCGCGGTTGAGACCATCGACTTCATGACCGCACGCTGGGCCCGTTTGCCCTACGACTTTCTCGAGCATGTGTCGCTGAGGATCATCAACGAGGTTGACGGTATTTCCCGGGTCACCTACGACATATCGGGCAAGCCGCCGGCCACCATCGAGTGGGAATGAGGATCAAAGACGGCGCTTCCTACGAAGAGCAGGTTTTTGACGCCCTGGAATTCAGGCAACAGAGAATTCGGTCAGGTACCTTCGAACTTTGCAAGTTCATTAACTGCGATTTTTCGGAATCCGAGTTCACGGACTGCAGGTTTTCCGACTGCGAATTCAAGGATTCGAATCTCAACGTCGTCAAGTTTGACGGTACCCGGTTCACGGGTACGGAGTTCAGGAATTGTAAGGTCACCGGCATCAACTGGACATCGCTGAACTGGAATAGCGTCGCGCTATCCGCGCCTTTCTATTTTGACGCATGTGATATCAGTTTTAGTGCCTTCAGCGCACTGCAACTGCCGGAGCTGCAATTGACCCGTTGCAAGGCGCACGATGTCGATTTTTCCGAATGCGACCTTAGCGACTCGGACTTCTTCGAAACAGATCTGACAAACACCCGGTTCAATCGAACAAAACTCGATCGCAGTAACTTCAGTGGAGCCACGGGTTATTCGATTGATCCGTTGCAGAATTCTATTGAGGGCGCGAGTTTTAGT
This sequence comes from uncultured Gammaproteobacteria bacterium, assembly GCA_963760395.1. Taxonomy (GTDB): domain Bacteria; phylum Pseudomonadota; class Gammaproteobacteria; order Steroidobacterales; family Woeseiaceae; genus UBA1847. Next base: position 4,971 of record CAVXCX010000005.1, on the reverse strand, counting down.
CTGCCGGATGCTTTAAGTTTGTTAAGCCCCTTCAGGATCAAGATCGATGATTACGAATAGATTATTACAGTGTTCGCGGAGCCCCGAAATCACTGTGCCGTGCGCAGCGTCGCAGTGTGCTGAGATCGGACTGCTTGAAGTCCTGTTGTGACATTACCGCGAATATGACGTTTCCCGAACAAGATATTTCCGGCATGCGTGCGGCGCTGGTGCAGGCGGCTGTTGCGGCCGACGAGGGAGAAGTTCCAGTCGGCGCTGTGATCGTCATCAATGGAGAGCTTGTCGCTGCGGCACATAATCGTTCCATTATGGATACGGATCCCAGCGGACATGCCGAAATCGTTGTACTGCGGCAGGCGGCAGAGGCGCTGGGCAACCACCGTCTGCCTGGCGCAACCCTGTACGTGACGCTTGAGCCCTGCATCATGTGTGTAGGGGCCATCGCGCAGGCCCGGGTTGGGCGCGTTGTTTTCGGTGCCTACGATGAGAAGGCCGGTGCGCTGGGCAGTGCAACTGATCTGTCGGATTCGAAGGCCCTGAACCACCGTTTCGAGATCAACGGTGGCTTGCTTGCGGAGGAGTGTGCGGCACTCCTGAAGGAATTCTTCCGGACGCGCCGCTAGCCCAGGCGTTTACCCTCAGGCTGACTCTTCCGGCTCTTGCGACTCCTGCGGCTCGAACAGATCGAGTTGCTCTTCGGGCCCCCCTTCAGGGATCGCATCAGGGCCGAGAGGAATCTCTTCGTTGGCGGTCAGCCATTTCAGGATATTGTAGTAGGCGCGAATGTTATTCACATACAGCACGGGCTCCCAGCCGCGCGCATAACCGGTCGGTAGGCGCGAGTACCATTTGCGCTGTGCCAGCAACGGCAAGACTTTTCTGAGATCGATCCAGGAATCCGGATTGCCGCCCTGCCATTCAACGATCATGCGTGCGCTTTTCAGGTGGTTGAAACCGACGTTGTAGGCCGCCAGTGCCATCCAGGTGCGGTCCGGCTCGGTGACTGTATCTGCGACGCGTTCGGTTTGCCGTACGAAGTAGCGAGCGCCACCAAAAATGCTGCTCTCCGGGTCTACGCGATCTTCGATGTCGAGGTAGTCGGCGGTTGCCTCGGTAAGCATCATGATGCCGCGTACGCCGGTTGGCGATACCGCCTGCGCGCGCCAATGCGATTCCTGGTAACCGATAGCTGCCAGCAGCCTCCAGTCGACGCCCCATTGCGCTCCGGCCTGTTCGAACATGGCGCGGTAGCGGGGCAAGCGGCTTTCATAGTGACGAATGAAATTGCGGGTGCCGACGTAATCGAATTTCTTCGTGTGACCGAAGTGGCGGTCCTGTACCTGCGCGACCAGGCCATTGCGCTGAGATTGAATGAGAAATTCGTCTGCGCGTGCCAGCAGTGAATCGCCCGTCTCTTTGGGGAACGCCCATGCAATCGGGTCGCCGATCTCGAGGTCCAGAGCGACGCGTAGATTCGGGTAGAAGTGTCGCTGGATGTTGAAATCGGGGCTGTCCGCCACCGTCAGGTCGATCTCGTCCATCGCAACTTTGGCGAGCAAATCCGCGAATTCAACATCGGCATTCTCGGTCCACGTAAGCTCCGGGTAGGCGGTCTTCAACGAAGACAGCAGGTCGACGTGGCTGCTGCTGGCGACGACTTCGATCGAGCGATCGAGAACATCGTCGATAGACCGCGGTTTGCCGTCGCCAAGCTTGTACACCAGGTGAACGTTGACTGATTTGTACGGATGACCGAAATGCAGGTGCTCGCGGCGCGACTCGGTAATGGACAAACCGGCCGCCGCCATGTGCGCGTCACCGGACAAGAGTTTTGGCAAAATCTCGGAGACGCTTTCGACGGCATCGATGACGAGTTCGACGCCGAGCTCCTCTGCAAACGCTTTTGCGAGATCGTATTCGGGACCCGTCGGGCCTTTCGGTCCAATAGTGTAGGACGTCGGACTGTCGCGTGAGACAACGCGCAGTTCACCGATTTCGAGTACTTGCTCGAGAATAGAGGGCGGCGACGAGCAGGTACCCAGCAGCCCCCCGAGCGCGATGATGATCAGGATACGCACACGCAAAGGCTACCTCAGGCGCACGATAATTTCAGCGATCTTGCCGCTATATCGCGCCGTTGTTGGCTGGCGGAAGCACCGCCCATTGCGTACAATCCGCAGCCCCGCAGGACAGCAGGCAGTACGCCAGCCGATTGTGGGTCTGTTGCAGGATTATCGATGTAGCTACCGGTACAATTACAATGACCAATTATGGAGAGGTGCCAGAGTGGTCGAATGGGCCTGATTCGAAATCAGGTGTACGGTTCTCCCGTACCGTGGGTTCGAATCCCACCCTCTCCGCCAAAATATGAAAGGCCCCTTTACGGGGCCTTTTGTATTTTTGCCGAGAGGGTATGGGCGTTCGAACCCTGTTCGACTCACGCAGCGCCGCAGGCGCATGTGAGCACGCGCAGCCGCAGGCCAGCGTGAATCCCACCCTCTCCGCCAAAATATGAAAGGCCCCTTTCGGGGCCTTTTGTATTTTTGCCGAGAGGGTATGGGCGTGGACCGTTGCCTTCGGCAACTCGCGCTTCGCGCGTCTGTCGGCCGGCTGGCCGGCCTCGGATCGAACCCTGTTCGACCAACGCAGCGGCGCAGGCGCATGTTGGCACGCGCAGCCGCAAGCGCCAGCTGAATCCCACCCTCTCCGCCAGATTCAAACCGCGAGCTTTTCTTTCGGGATGTGTTCGACCTTCGCGCATTCGGCTTTCCGGCCACTTATCTGTCGCTATCCTTCACCCAACAGGGTCAGGGACCTGAGGCCCAGTAGTCGAGGCCCATGCGCTTGACCAGAGCCTTGTATCTCGGATGCGCAAGAACAGCGGGGTCCTTGACCAGGGCCCCTATGTACGGCGCATCGGGATCCCGTCTCTCGACTGAAATCTCGAGCCAGTCGATAGAGGATTCATAGTCCCCACCGAATTCGTAAGCCATCGATATCGTCGCTGGGTTTACCTTCCTCGATTCCGATGCCGTCACCAGGAATTCCGCGAGTTGCAGATTGGCGGCCTCGTACCCGTCGCGCTGATAGGCAGTTTCCAGGAACTCAGCAGCATCCGGCTTTTCGCCCACCAGGCGCAACATATTTGCAAATGCCCGTATGGCTTTCTCCTCGTTACCCAGCGCGTCGTGTGCCATCACCAGGGTCGCGTAACCAAATGCATAACCCGGCGCCATACTCACCGCCTGTTCGCCGAATGAGATTGCCTCCTCATACTCATTTCGCATGACCAGCTGCACGCTATAAAGGCCAATCGTGAATGGGTTGAGAGGATCGAGAGCGACTGCCTTCTCAATGTGTTCGGTACTATCGTCCAACTCGCCCAGAACACCGAGGTAGTGTGCGAAAAAGACGTGTGCCTCGGCATAACTCGGGTTAAGTTCAAGCGCCCTTTCCCAATACGCCCGCGCACCTTCCCAGTCGAAATAGTGCCAGGTGAGGCTTGACGCCATGGCTACGTGCGCCTCGGGCAGAAATGGGTCGAGTTCCAATGCTTTTGCAGCAAGAGGCATGCATTTCTCGCGTGCCTCGACGGATGTCAGCATTCCAATCTGCGCCTGGAATAGGCACAGCTTGCTGAGCCCCCAGTGGCCCAGCGCGTAGTCAGGATCGATCTCGACGGCGCGCTGGAAATGGGTGGCCGCAATACGCATGTCCTCGGGGTTGAAGCGCTCGACGTGAAATATGCCCTTCAACACGGCATTGTACGCATCCGGGTTTACGGGCCTCGCCGCCGCAAACTGCTCACGTTCCTCCGGCCCGAGTTGCACTCTTACCTGGTTAGCGATTTCCTGTGCCGCCTTCGCCTGCATAAGCATGATGTTCCCAAGTTCGTCCTCGAAACGGGCTGACCAGACCTGTTCGTCCTTCTCCGCATCATGCATTCGCAGCGCGACGCTGACGCGACTGCCATCGCGCAAGACCGTGCCCTCGACGACGCGGGCGACCCCCAGTTGTAACGCGATGTCGAGCAGCGATGCGCCAGCCTCACGGAACGGCATTGTCGACACTTTCGACGTTACGCGCAGGTTCCTGACCCGCGACAAGCCATCGATCAGTGCCGACTGCATGCCCGACACGAAATACTGTTCGTCTGGATTACCGGAGAGGTCATCAAATGGTAAGACAGCGATAGAGAATGCATTGATGGAATCGTCGAGGCGCACCTGCCCCGGTTCGATTCGTGATCCAAACTGAAGAACGAGAGATAGCGCCACGGTCGCAAGGGCCGCAAGCAATACAAAATCTGTCTTTCGAAGCGAGTGATGGAAGTCATCGCTGGGGCTGGCCGGGGGTGTTCGCGTGACACCTTCAAGCGAAACGTCGTAGCGCCAGGCGAACACGACGGCGATCGGAAACAACGATGCGACAATCAGCCACACATATCGGATCGCCTCATCAGGCACATCGATCGCCGGAAAGAACTCGCCCGCAACCTGAATGGCGACCCACGCAGTAACGACATACAAAGCCGCGGCCCGAAAGACCCTTCGGCGTCTCAGTTCTATGATTAGCTGCCGAAGCCCCATGGCCCCATTTTAGCAGGTCAAGGGATAGGAAATTCTATCGCTTCGGCGAGGCGCCTGGAATGGAAACAAATAAGTATGCGTCAGGCCGAAGTGATGACCTCCAATGAGCGCGCTTCCTCCATAACAGGGAAACTGGGCGGAACCGCCGAAGAGCATCGTCTGCAGAGGACTCTGTGCACCGTCAAAATATGAAAGGCCCCTTTTGGGGCCTTTTGTATTTTTACCGAGAGGGTTGAGCGTGGACCGTTGCCTTCGGCAACTTGCGCTTCGCGCGTCTGTCGTCCGGCGGCGGCCTCGGATCGAACCCTGTTCGAGCCGAGCAGCGACGCAGTCGCCTTCGGCGGCGCGAAGCGCCCATCCCACCCCTTCACCAGAAGCTAAA